>DASXPJ010000024.1:0-107471 GCA_036493675.1 Casimicrobiaceae bacterium | reverse complement strand
CTTCCGAACATCGCCGCGCCGCGCTGCCCGCCTGGATAAAGTCTTACAATGAGGAACGAGGCCATGCCAGCCTTTCCAAACAAACACCACTCAGCAAACTGCTTCAGTTCGCTGAACAACGGTCGTAGAAATCACAACTAGGTGACGAATTCGCGCCACGCGAACCCGTCGCGCTGGTCGGCGATTCCCACCCATTCCGGCGCGCAGTTCAAGGCGCCGGCCAGTGCCGACTGCGCAAGGTCCGGCCGGTTGTTGTGCTGGCTCAAGTGCGCGGCGAACAGGTGCTTGAGCCGCGAATTGTCGAGGCGCGCCAGCAGCGCCGCGGCGGCGGCGTTGTCCAGGTGACCCTGTCTGCCGGCGATCCGCTGCTTGAGCGGATAGGGATAATCGCCGTTGGCAAGCATCTCGACGTCGTGGTTGCATTCGAGGAGGAGCGCGTCGCAGCCGGAAAGGGTGGCTTCGACATGCGCCGTGGACACACCAAGGTCGGTGAGGAGGCCGATGCGCCACCTGCCGTCCGAGCAGACGAACTGCACCGGCTCGCGCGCGTCATGGGGTACGGGGAAGGGCCTTATCTCGATCGAATCGATGGCGAAATGATCGTGACTGTCGAATCCGAATACCGCCGGCAGTGCGGCAAAGCGCTCGGCGACCGTGGCCAGCGTGCCGAACGTCAGCCATACCGGCGTACCGAAACGAGCGGCGAACGCGGCGACGCCGCCGATATGATCGTTGTGCTCATGGGTGACGACGATCGCAGTGATACTTTCCGGAGCGACGCCGAGCCTGGCGAGACGCGTCACCGCATCGCGAATGCCGAATCCGCAATCAATCAGGATGCGCGTACCTCCCGCTTCGACCAGCAGGCCGTTCCCTTCACTGCCGCTGCCGAGACAGGCGAAACGCACTACTTCAGCTGGTCCTTGAGAAGAGCGAGGATTTTCTCGCTGTTCGGAGTTTGATCGACCGCGCCGTTCGGGTCCTGCACGGTGACGACGCTGCGAGGATCGGCCTGGGTCACGACGACGCGATATTGTTCCGGTTTGTCGACGGGCGTCGACTTCCAGAACTGCATCTTGGTCAGCGCGTCCGCCAGCCAGCCTTCCTGCTTTTTCTTTTCGAGCTCGGGGTTGGCATAGCGGACAAAATAAAGACCCTTCGAACGATCGCGGTCGACGACGGTAAAGCCGGTGCGATCGAGCGCCAAGCCCACGCGCCGCCAGGCGCGGTCGAACGTGTCGTCGACGATGAGCTGCACGCCGCCGCTGCCCTTGTCGATGCGGGCGCGGTCGGGCGCCTTGCTTTCCGCGGCAATGGCCTGCGTCGCCGAGGGCTCCGGCGTGCCCAGTGCGACCATCAGCTTTTCAAGGAATTCCGCTTCGACCTGAGGATTGGGCGGCGACGGTACCCACGTCCAGTCTTCGGGCGACCCACCCTGACCGATCTTCATCGGCCGTTGCTCCGCGCCGCGGTGGCTGATGTAGATCTCCACGGTACCGGGCTCGATGCCGCGCTCGATACGGGTGCGGAATTTGTCGCGCTTGTAGCTTTCGAACGCGAAGCTGAGGTACTTGTTCGCGAATTGCTGCATCATGCCCTGCGGACGATCCTGCTTGGTTTCGGTCCAGTCCGTCTCCATGATGCCGAGCGCCGGCTGCTCGACGGCCAGAACGAACCCGTTCTTGGCCCAGAAATCGCGCAACGCCGACCAGGTCGCTTCGGGCGTTCCCTTGACGACCAGCCAGCGCTCGCTGCCGGCGCGAGCGACCTGAGCATCGGGATTGGGCGGTAATACTTCGCTCGGGCGCGGGGCCGTGCGTGCCGCGGCCGCCCCGGACGCGGTCGTTGCCTGATACCGATCGTCGTAATTGGGCGTCGTCAGATCGGGTGGAATCTCGAGCGGAGGCCCCGCGCCGGCCGACTTGTAATCGATCTTCTTCCCCCAGTCGAGCGTAGTCTCGCAGCCGGACAGCAGTGCGGCCACGAGGATGGCAGCGATGGCGCCGCCGAGCGCGTGGCGCGACGGGCGCGGTAACGGGAAAAAACGGTGCATGCAAATCTCCTACAGGCAACCCGCGCGCTTGAGCGCGGCGCGGACGGCGTCATGATGTTGAGTGGCGAGCGGCGTCATCGGCAGCCGCAAATCCGGCGCTATCATCTGCATTTCGGCGAGCGCCCACTTCACCGGGATGGGGTTGGCCTCGACGAACAGCTTGGTATTGAGCGGCATTAGTCGTGCGTTGATCTCGCGCGCCTCCTTGATCTTTCCCGCGCGTGCCGCCGCGCAAAGGTCGGCCAGCGCGCGCGGCGCGACGTTCGCCGTAACCGAGACGACGCCGTGGCCGCCCAGCAGCATATACGCGAGCGCGGTATCGTCGTTGCCGGAAAGGAGCGAGAACGATTTGTCCTTCGGTAGACGGTCGATCAAGTCGACATGGCGCACGAGGTCCGACGTGGCATCCTTGATGCCGATGATGCGCGGCAACTGCGCCAGGCGAAGGACCGTATCGTTGGCGATATCGGCGACCGTTCGACCCGGCACATTGTAGATCAGCAGCGGTAGATCCACCTTTTCGGCGATGGTGCGGTAATGCCGGTACAAGCCCTCCTGCGACGGCTTGTTGTAATAGGGAACCACTGACAGCCCCGCGGCCGCACCCGCGGCCTTGGCGTATTCGCTGAGTGCCAGCGCTTCGGCTGTCGAATTAGCGCCGGTCCCGGCGATGATCGGCAGCCGCCCGGCGGCGTGATCGATCGCGGTCTTGATCAGCAGGCAGTGCTCGTCGACACTGACGGTGGGCGATTCGCCGGTGGTGCCGACGACGACAATGCCTGCCGTGCCGTTGGCAGCGTGGAAATCGATAAGTTTGCGCAGAGCCGGCAGATCGAGCGCGCCGCCGGGCTGCATAGGCGTCGCGATCGCGACGAAACTTCCGGTCAGCATCGAGGCCAATCTGAGAAAAGCGCCATTTTACCCGAATCGCCAGTGCGCAAGACGCGCCCGCCGCGTCGCGTCAGCGCACAGCCGGCACTTCGGCGGTGTCCGCGGGCAACAAGGGCGGCCAGCGGCGGCCGTGCCCGACCGCCGCAATTCGCTGCACGACGGCGGGACGCACGCCCGCCACGCGGCCCTGTTCGAACGCGACGATGGTCAATCGCTCGCGTAGGAGCGCGAGAAGCTCTCCGGCCGCCAGCAGGAAGTCCGGATTGGACGGCCGCCCGTAGACTTCGTTGCCGGCCGCGAACGTCTCGTACAACCAGAGCCCATCGTCGGCCAGCGCGTCGAGCAGCCTGGGAAACAGCGGACGGTGCAGATAGTTGGCGACCACGATGGCGTCAAAGCGCTGCCCCGCCAACGGCCAGTCGCCACGCTCGAGATCGATCGCGATCGTCGTGATCCGCGGCATACCGGCAAGCGCGCCCAGCGCGGTCACATCGCGATCGACCGCGACGACGTCGCAAAGGCGCGCGGCCAGCAGCCGACTGTGCCGACCTCTTCCGCAAGCGAGGTCGAGCACTCGGCCTCCGGGCGGAATCAACGACGCAAAACGGGAGATCCATGAAGACGGCGCGTCGGGCGCGTCCGGCATCGTCGCGTCCGTCATCGCCTGGGGCGCCGCTTGCGCGCCGGCGCGGCATCGGCGCTGGCGTCGAGCGCCGCCTCGGCGGCTGCCTCCTCGATCAGCCAATCGATGAACGCCTGTGCATCGGGTCGCAGGGGCGCCGTGCCACGAACGATGAAGTACGCACGCGCCGTCGCGTAGCGACTGCGAAACGGAGCGATCAGCCTTCCCTGGGCGAGCAGGCTGTCGATCAGCGGGACGCGACCCAATCCCACTCCCTGCCCATCGAGCGCCGCTTGTATGACCTGGTCGAAGTGATTGAACCGCAGCGACCCCGCCGGCATGATTTCGTCGATTCCGTTCGCGGCCAGCCACACCGACCAGTTAAGCCACGGAAAGCGGCCGCGCTCGTCGTCGATGTGAAGAAGGACGTGCCGCGCCAGATCCTCCGGCCGCTTCAGCGGGCGCGCGCGATCGGACGCCAGCTCCGGGCTGCAAACCGGAAGCAGCCGCTCGCCGAACAGGCGCGCCGAGCCGGGCGGGGCCATCTGCTCGGTGCAGTAGCGCACGGCGAGGTCGATGCGTTCGCGATCCAGGTCGACGATGCGATTGTCGGCGGAGATATAGACATCGACCGCCGGATGCCGCGCCCGAAACCGGGCCAGGCGCGGTATCAGCCATACCGACGCAAACGGCTGATTGGTCGAAACCGTCAGCGGGGTCGCCGTCTGCTCGCGACGAATCTTGGCGACGGCCTGAGCGACGTCGCCGAGCACCGTTCGCGCGGCGGCCTGCAGGATCTGTCCGGCATCGGTCAGTCGCAGCTCGCGATGTCTGCGCTCGAACAGTGCGCATCCGACCTGCTCTTCAAGTGTCTGCATTTGGCGTGACAGCGCCGACTGCGTCAGGAAGAGCTCCTCGGCGGCGCGGGTGAACGAGAGCTGGCGCGCCGCCGCTTCGAAGCCCTTGAGCAGATCGAGCGATGGCAGGCGCGGGGGCGCGCGCGGTCTCGCTGCGGCGGGTTTGTCCATGCTGACTCCTCATGCAGATGGAAGCATCGCCGCCGAGGCCCACTTGTAGGGGCGCGTCGGTCCGCGCTCCCGGGCTGGCGCCGGCCAGGCGTGCCGTCGGCAACTTTTGCATGCACATTATGCATCAGCGCCCGGATGCCGCAGGCGGCCCGCGTGTCTGCGGCAGGGGCCGGCGCGTTCCGGACCGCCGCCTTGACGAATACCCACGCATTCCGTTTGTTCATGCATGACATGCGGCGAATTCGGTTGTTCGCGGCGCGACGGGCGCCGATACTTCGATTGCGGCCCGACCCATCGCGAGTTAGCGACGTCGGATTTGCATGAGTGTACCGCATGAGATAGGAGATCGACATGCCCTACGACGCGTTTGCTGCCCCACGTGCCCGCCACCTGTGTCTGCCCCAGCGCGAGTCGCTGACACTGGACAATGCCGAAGGAACGACCATCGCAGTCGACAGCGGCTGCCTTTGGGTGACGATGGAGCGCGACCCGCGCGACATCGTCCTGCTGCCCGGAATGCGCTTCGAGATCGACCGCAGCGGCCGCACGGTCGTCGCGGCCGAAGAGGATTCGCGCTTCCGTCTGCTGTCGAGCTCGACGCCGGCACGCCGCGTGGCGGCGTGGTTCGCCCGACGCGCGGACCGGATGTCGGTGCGCTGGGGCGGTCGGCAGGCGGTGCGCGTGTCGCCGTACTACTGATAGCGCAACCGCGGCGTCAGCGCTTGGCGAAACTCAACTTGCCATTCTTTTCTGCGACGTGCACGGTGTCGCCGGGCGCGAAGTCGCCACGCAGAATCTGCGTTGCCAGAGGATTCTCGATTTCCTGCTGGATCGCGCGCTTCAGCGGCCGGGCGCCGTAGACCGGATCGAATCCGACCTGGGCGACGACGGCCAGCGCCGCGGGCGTAACATCGAGCTTGATGTCCATCTTGCCGAGCCGCGACTCGACCGACTGGAGCTGGATACGGGCGATTGACTCGATGTTCTTCTCGGACAGCGCGTGGAAAACGACGATCTCGTCGATGCGGTTGACGAACTCCGGGCGGAAATGCGTTTTCACCTCGGCCATTACCGCGAGCTTGATGACGCCGTAATCGTCGCCCGACATCTGCTGGATCATCTGCGAACCCAGGTTCGACGTCATGACGATCACCGTGTTCTTGAAGTCGACGGTACGTCCTTGCCCATCGGTCATGCGGCCGTCGTCGAGCACCTGCAACAGCACGTTGAATACGTCGGGATGCGCTTTCTCGATCTCGTCCAGCAGAATCACTGAATACGGCTTGCGCCGCACCGCTTCGGTCAGGTAGCCGCCTTCCTCGTAGCCGACGTAGCCCGGCGGCGCGCCGATGAGCCGCGCGACCGAGTGCTTTTCCATGAATTCCGACATGTCGACGCGGATCAGGAATTGCTCGGAATCGAACAGGAAACCGGCCAGCGCCTTGCACAGCTCGGTCTTGCCGACGCCGGTGGGACCGAGGAACAGAAACGATCCGTACGGTCGATTCGGGTCGGACAGCCCCGAACGCGAGCGGCGGATCGCATCAGAGACCAGCCGTACCGCCTCGTTCTGGCCGACGACGCGCCGGTGCAGCGCGTCTTCCATGTGCAACAGCTTCTCGCGCTCGCCCTGCAGCATTTTGGACACCGGGATGCCCGTCGAGCGCGATACCACTTCGGCGATCTCTTCCGCGCCCACCTGCGTGCGCAGCAGATGCGGCTTCGCCGCCTGCTCGCCGGCAAGCTTGGTATCCGCCTTCTTGAGCTGCGCGTCTAGCTCATTTGTCAACTGAGGCAGCTTCCCGTATTGCAGCTCGGAGACGGCCTGCCAGTCGCCCTTTCGCTTGGCCTCCTCCATCTGCAGCTTCACCTTGTCGATTTCTTCCTTGATGTGCTGCGTGCCGACGACCTGCGCCTTTTCCGCCTGCCAGATCTCGTCGAGATCGGCGTACTCGCGCTCGAGCCGCCCGATCTCGTCTTCGATCATCGCCAGGCGCTTTTTCGACGCCTCGTCCTTTTCCTTTTTCACCGCTTCGCGTTCGATCTTGAGCTGGATCAGGCGACGATCGAGCCGGTCCATCACTTCTGGCTTGGAGTCGATTTCCATCTTGATCCTGGCCGCCGCCTCGTCGATCAGGTCGATCGCCTTGTCCGGCAGGAACCGGTCGGTGATGTAGCGGTGCGACAGCTCCGCCGCGGCGACGATCGCCGGGTCGGTGATCTCGACGCCGTGGTGGATCTCGTAGCGCTCCTGCAAGCCGCGCAGGATCGCGATCGTGCTCTCGACCGACGGCTCGTCGACCAGCACTTTCTGGAAGCGCCGCTCGAGCGCGGCGTCCTTTTCGATGTACTTGCGGTATTCGTCGAGCGTGGTCGCGCCGACGCAATGCAGCTCCCCACGCGCCAGCGCGGGCTTGAGCATGTTGCCGGCGTCGATCGCCCCTTCGGCCTTCCCGGCGCCGACCATCGTGTGCAGCTCGTCGATGAACACGATCGTGCGGCCCTCGTCGGCGGCAATGTCCTTCAGCACGGCCTTGAGCCGCTCCTCGAATTCGCCCCGGTACTTGGCGCCGGCGAGAAGCAGCGCCATGTCGAGCGAAAGCACGCGCTTGTTCTTCAGCGTCTCGGGCACCTCGCCGTTGACGATGCGCTGGGCGAGCCCCTCGACGATCGCGGTCTTGCCGACCCCCGGCTCGCCGATCAGCACCGGGTTATTCTTGGTGCGGCGCTGCAGGATCTGGATCGTCCGGCGGATCTCGTCGTCGCGCCCGATGACGGGATCGAGCTTGCCTTGGCGGGCACGGTCGGTCAGGTCGATCGTGTATTTCTTCAGCGCTTCGCGCTGGCCTTCGGCTTCCTGCGAATCGACGCCGGCACCGCCGCGCACGACCTCGATTGCCGACTCCAGCGCTTTCCTGGTCAACCCATGCTCTTTGAGCAGCCGGCCGGTCTCTCCCTTGTCGTCGGCCAACGCGAGCAGAAACAACTCGCTGGCGATGAACTGGTCGCCGCGCTTGCTGGCGATCTTGTCGGTCAGGTTGAGCAGATTGGAGAGCTCGCGCGATGCGCTGATCTCGCCGCCCTGCCCTTCGACCTTCGGCAGCCGGGCGATCGCCTTGTCGGCGGCGGCCTTGAGGGCGGGAACGTTGACCCCGGCGCGGGCGAGCAGCGACGCGGTGCCGCCGTCCTCCTGGCTCAGCAAGCTGGCGAGCAGGTGCTGCGGCTCGATGAAGCCATTGTCGTTACCGAGCGCCAGGCTCTGCGCGTCGGCCAGCGCCTGCTGCAGTTTGGTCGTGAATTTGTCGAAACGCATGAGCCCGCTCTCGCGCATGGGAACCTAACGCTAGAGATGGGGCGGGCTAAGCGGTATTTCAAGCGGCGCGAGAGCCTCAACCGGTTGATTTGTCGCACATTGCGCGCCGGCGCCGCCGGGGCGAGATCGCCCGCCTCCGGGGCGCGCCAGTCGCGGCTTACTGGCCGACGATCGACGGGCGCATCGGCCCGAGGATAGCCAGCAACTCGCCTTTTTCCTTTTCCGGGACCTTGAATTTATCCAGCGTCTTGACCAGGTCACCGACCAGCGCGTCGAAGTCCGCATTGGTGACGCCCATCCCGGCGTGGGCGGTTTTCATGTCGCGGCCTTTGTACGTACAGGGACCGCCGGTGCCGGCGCAGATCTGATCGGCCAGGTTGGTCTTCAGCCTTGGAATATCGGTCTTGGCGAAATAGTGATTGATACGGTTGTCGGCGGCGACATTGGCGACGAAATCGTCGACCACGGCGACGATCGCATCCTTGCCGCCCAGTCGCTCGTACAGGGATTTCTGCTGCATCGGCATCATGCCCATGTTCTGACAGGCAGAAAGAAGCAGGACCATCCCCAGCATCGCGGGAAGGCACGATTTGCGCAGGACTGCGTTCATATTGATCTCTCCTCTACCGTCGTTGGCAGCGCGGGAAGCGCTGGTAGCGTCGATATACGAGGATGCGGCGCCGCCGGATGCAGCCGCGCTCGCCGCCGTGTTAGGCTTGGTTGTCGCGTCCGCCGCTGGCAGCCTGATGCAAAACCCTTCGCGAGCCGCGTTTCTGCCGCAATGGCCCCGGATGCTAGGCGTCGCGGCGCAGCCAATAGCTCGGCCTATTGGCAAGCCGCGCAACAACGCAGATGGGGCCATTGCGGCGAAACCCGGATGGGACGCGGCTTCCCGGGCGATCTGCTTTGTCGCGCCGCTAGCCAAGGGGGCCTGCCATTGGCTTCGCGTCGCTTCGCGCATCTCATCCCGGGAAGCCTGCGCCGCGGCCGCGCGGGGTTCTGCATCAGGCTGCTAGACGATCATGCCGGACCCCCCGCCGCCTCAGCTCCGCCACGACTCCCCGAACACTCCCCGCCACGCCGGATTTTTGCAGGTCATCGCCGCGGTGTTCTGGAGTTTTTTCGGGATCCGCAGGAAAGCGGCGGGCGAACGCGACATGGTGACGATCAAGCTGGTGCACGTGATCATCGCGGGCCTGCTGGGCGCGGCGATATTCGTGGGCGTGCTGATCGCGCTGGTGACTTTCGTCACCCGCAAGGGCTAGGCCCTGGCCGACGCTCCTATCGGCCCGCGGCGATGTCCCCGAGATGCTCTGCCGCGCCGGCGATCTCGTCCTGGGTCGTCAGCAGGTCGGGGCACAGGCGCAGAATCTCTCCGCGCGAATCGACGATCACCCCGCGCCGCTCGAGCTCCCGCGCCCACGCGCGCGCCTGTCCGGCGCGCACGACGACGAAAGCGCCGCGCTCGTCGGTGCCGCCTTCCGCCCGTACGCCGCGTTGGTCCAGCAGGTCGACGAGCCTGCGCTGCTGCGCCCGCGAATACGCGCGCAAGCGCTCGACGCCAACCGCCAGCGTGAACAATTGGCCCGCGCGCGCCTGATAGTAGGTCAGCACCGGGGGCGTCGATTCCATCAGGGCGTCGCCGCCGGGGGCGAATTCCGGCGGATCCGGGCGCAGGTAGTCGAACGGACCTTTCTTGGCGAACCAGCCGATGTCCAGCGTCGTGAAGCCCGCGTCGAGATGCCGCGGCTGCACGTACATGTAGCCGGCGCCCGGCCCCCCGCGCAAATACTTGTAGCTGGCGCCGATCGCGAAATCGGCGTCGAGCGCGGCGATGTCGACCGGCAGCACGGCCACCGAGTGATAGACATCGACCAGGACTCGCGCACCCGCCGCGTGCGCCGTCTTGATCATCGCGGGCAATTCGGCCAGCAGCTGTCCGGTGTTGAACATCACCTGCGAGACGACCACCAGATCGGCATCGCGAACCGCCGCAAGCAGATCGGCGGCATCGAACAGTCCGTTCGCGCGAGCCTCGACGAATCGAAGATCGATGCGTCGGCAACGCGCATATTGCCTTAGTATCACGTCGATCGAATCGAACTCCCCGCGGGTCGCGACGACGCGCGGCACGCGTTCGTAGCTGTTGAGGATCGCGCGCAGGCCCTGGCCAGCGCTGGTCTTCGGGACCACGCAGTCGGCGCGTGGCGCATGCAGCAGGGCGGCGAGTCTCGCCCGGTATGCCGCGATCTCCGCGAGCCAGGCATCCCACGCATTGCCAAGCTGTGCCTGCCACAGGCCGATCGCTTCGGCGACGTCGGCGGCCGTCGCGTCGAGCGGACGCCCCAGCGAATGGTTGGCGAGGTAGATCGGCCGCGCGCGGCCGGAGAGCACCCGCGAAAACAGCGGCGCAACGTAGCGCGCGATGCCCTCCTCGGTCAGCGGGCCCGCATCCATTGCGGCGACGGCGCCCGCAATGTTCGCGGTCGTGGAGGCGCGCTCGTTCATCGGCGGCTCGACAGCGTGCGCGAGTCGATCGCTCAGCGCGATGTACGACGAAGCAATACGGCGATTCCCGCCCAGTAACCGGCCAGGACCAATAGCGCGAGCAGCGAAGGGTGGGCGCGATAGCCGGTGAAGGCGGCCACGAGGCTGCCGATGCGGCTGCCGTCGTCGAGCATCGCCGAGGTATCCCAGAGCGGATCGACCAGCGGCGGCAGCAGGTCGAACGAGATCGTTTTCTCGACGGCGCCGACGAGGAGTGCGCCGGCGAGCAGCAGCAGCACGACTTCGCTGACCCGGAAAAAAGTGCGCCACGACACGATCCGGCCGCCTTGTTGCAACAGCCAGAATGTCGCCAGCGCCGCGCCCAGGCCCAGCGCGAGAATGCCAATGAAGCCCCAGAAGCTGGCGTATTGCACACCCAGCCCGTAGAGAAACACGACCGCTTCCGCGCTCTCGCGCCCCACCGCGAGAGCGACCACGACCAACAATCCCCACCAGTTCGCCGTGGAGGCGCTCTTCTGCATGTCCTGCTCGAGCTCGCGCTTAAAGGTCCGACCATGCCGGCGCATCCAGAAGACCATCTGCACGATCAGCACGGCCGCGATCAGCATCATCGCAGTCTGGAAGTACTCGAGCCCCCGGTCCGACAGCGTCCTCGCGATACCCAGCATCACGGCCGCGAGCGCGAGTGCGAGCGCAATCCCGGCGGCCACTCCACCCCACAAATACCGCATGCCGCGCCGGACATCCGGGTGCTTGCGCAGCCACGCGTAAAGGATGCCGACCACCAGCATCGCTTCGGCCGATTCGCGCCAGATGATAAATAGGGCATTACCCATGTTCGTTGGGCGGCATCAGGTCGCTCGGGTGCAATTGGTCGCCTATGGTAACGCGAATCGTTCTCATTTTGATACCCTGGGGCTCCGTTCGTTCCCGGCGCTCGTGACTAGGGCCTGTTCACATGATGTCTACGATCGCGAACAGGCCCTAGCCGAACTGACGTAGCAGCGCGAGGGGCGGCTGGCGCAAGATCCGGCGCGTGCCGGCCCATCCCGCAACCGCGACGCCTAACCCGCCGGCAACAACGCCGATCACCCAGAGCCACGGGTTCCATTCGAACGGAATGTGAAACACGCGGTCGGCCAGCACGTAGGCGGTCGCGGTCGCGCCACCCGACGCGACCAGGCCGGACAGCATCCCCAAGGCGAGAAACTCCGCAAGCTGCGCCGCCCTCAACTGGCGCCGGCTCGCGCCCAGCGTGCGCAGCACCGCCGCGTCGTAGAGTCGCTCGTCTTGCGTCGCGGCGATCGCCGCCTCGAGCACCAGCACGCCGCCAGCCAAGGTGAACAAAAACACGAACTCGACGGCGCGCGCGACCTGCTCGACGATCGCCCTGACCTGACGCAGCAGCTCGCCGACATCGATCGCGAGAACGTTCGGAAATTGCGCCAGCAATCCGTTGAGCCAGCCGGGATCGTCCGCTGGTGCACGCGCCGCAGCGATGTAGGTTGTGGGCAGCCCGTCCAGCATCCCCGGGGGATAGAGCGCGAAGAAGTTGACGCGAAAGCTGTCCCAATCAACCTTGCGCAGGCTTTCCACCCTGGCGCTGATCCGCGTGCCGACGATGTCGTAGGTCAGCACGTCGCCAAGCTTGACGCCCAGCGTCTGCGCGATGCCCTCCTCGAGCGACATGACGCCGGTCTCGCCGCCGCGCCACCATTGCCCCGCGACGACCCGATTATTACGCGGCAGGTCCTCCATCCACGACAGGTTGAATTCGCGCTCCGCCAGGCGCCGCGCCCGCGCATCCGTAAGCTGCGTGGAATCGACTGGCACGTCGTTGACGGCCACGAGTCGGCCGCGCACCATCGGATAGAGGGCCACATCGGCGCCGAGTTCGCGCGAGAGCAGCGCGTGCATGCCCCCGACCTGGTCGGGCAGGATGTTGATCAGAAAAACGTTCGGCGCGTCGGCAGGCAGGCTCGCCCGCCAGTTGCGCATCAGGTCGCCGCGCACGAGCGTCAACAGCAGGAGCGCCATCAGCCCCAGTCCGAGCGCGCCGATCTGAAGGCTCGATGCCAGCGGCCGGCGCCTCAGGTTCGCCAGTCCGTAGCGCCAGCTGTACCCGCGTTGCGGCAGGAGCCGAAGAAGCGCGATCAGCGCCCATGCCACCGCGCCGGCGACGACGAGGAGCGCCGCGGTACCTGCGATCATGATCGCTCCGGTCTCGACGTCCTGCGCCTGCCATCCGATCAGCAATGCGATCGTTGCCGCGCCGAGCGCATAGGCGAGCCAACCGTCCGCGCGCGGCAGACCGAGGTCGCGCCGCAGAACGCGCAGCGGCGGCACGCGGGAGAGCGCGAAGAGCGGCGGCAGCGCAAATCCGAACAGCAGCGCCAGCCCGCTCGCCGCCGCGGCCAGCGCCGGCCCTGCGCCGGGGGCCGGCAAATCCGCGCTGACGATGCCGCCCAGCAGGACGATCAGCAGCTGCTGGCCCGCAAGCGCCAGCACGCAACCGACGATACTGGAAGCGGCGCCCAGCACGAGGAATTGCAGCGTGAACAGCGACAGAATCCGCCGTTGCGACGCGCCGAGGCAGCGCATCATCGCCGCGGCATCCAGGTGACGGCGCAAATAACGCGATGCGGCCAGCGCGACCGCCACCGCGGCCAGCATGACGGCGACCAGCGCGGCGAGGCCAAGAAACTGCTCGGCGCGTTCCAGCGTCTGTCTTACCTCCGGCCGCAGGTCGCGAATCGATTCCAGCCGCTGGCCGCGCTGCAGGTGCGCCTGCGCCCAGTCGCGGAACGCGTTCACGGAATCGCCCGCCACCAGCAGACGATACGAAGCGCGATTGCCCGGTTGCAACAGCCGCGTCGCCGCGACATCGTCCAGATTCATCATCAGCCGCGGACCGAGCGCGAGCAGCCCGCTGGTGACTTCGGGATCCTGCTGCACGATTGCACCGACGGTCAGCGTGGATTCTCCGACCGCGAGTCTCGACCCCTTCTGCGCGCCGAGTCGCGCCGCCAGCCGGCTGTCGATCCACACCTGTCCGGGTGGCGGCACGCCCCGCGCAACCTTGCCGGCGGAATCGCTGGCGTCGGACAGCAGGATCGCGCCGCGCAACGGATAACCCGCCGTGACTGCCTTGACATCGGCCAGCACGGCAGCGCCTGCGCTGCCCGCGACCTGCACCATACTGTTGAACTTGAGCGCCGGTACCGCGGCGAGCCCACGCGATCGCGCCTCGCGCATGAACTCGTCGGGCAAGGGACGATCGCCGGACAGCAATAGATCGGCGCCGAGCAGGAGATTCGCCTGGCGGGTAAGCGCGCCCTTCACGCGGTCGGTGAAAAAGCCGACGGTGCCGACGCTGGCCACCGCGAGGACGAGCGCCGCGATCAGGACGCGCAATTCGCCGGCGCGCCAGTCGCGCGCCAGCAGGCGCCAGGCCAGCCGCGCCGTTTCTCGCGCGTTCACAGCCGGATCGCTACGGGCACGGCGCTGCGTTCATCGCCGATCAGGCGGCCGCCCGCCAGCGATAAGCGGCGACCACAGCGCGATGCGAGCGTCACTTCGTGCGTAACCAGCAGCAAGGTCGTATTGCGATCCCGGTTCAGGCGAAACATCAGTTCGGCAACTTCGTTGCCGGTCGCACCGTCCAGATTGCCGGTGGGCTCGTCCGCCATCAGCACCTGCGGCTCACCGGAAAACGCGCGCGCGATCGCCACGCGCTGCTGCTCGCCTCCCGACAGCTGTTTCGGATAGTGGGCGACACGGCTGCCGAGACCGACGCGGTCGAGCCATTCGCGCGCACGTGGGGCGGCGTCGCGCGCGCCAGCGAGTTCGAGCGGCAGCATGACGTTTTCGAGCGCGGTCAGCGCGGGTAGAAGCTGAAACGACTGGAAGACGAAGCCGACCCAGCGCTGACGCAGCGCCGCACGCGCGTCCTCGGATAGTCCATTCAGCGCGGTGTTCCCCAGCCACGCTTCGCCGGTGGTCGGCCTGTCGAGCCCGGCCAGCAATCCGAGCAAGGTTGTCTTACCCGACCCGGATGCGCCGACGATCGCGACGCTCTCGCCGGCAGCGACGTCGAAGCTCACGTCATCCAGGATCGCCAGCGGCGCGTCGCCACTCATCACCTGTTTCGACAGCCCGATCGCGCGAATGGCAGGATCAGCCATCGGTCGCGTTCAGCCGGCTCGCCGGCGTGCGCTGACGCGTCGCTTCGATCGCTGATCGGCAGGTTGCAGTGGCGAGGACAAGACCGGTGGAATTCATGGATCGTCGTGGGCATTCTACCGCGTTGGCACCGCCCGTCTTTTTGGCACAGCCTGCGCAAGGCCCTACAATGCGGCGTGCTTGCGCAAATCCGCTCGATGTTCGTCCGCCACCTTGCTGCCATGGCGTGCCTTGCACTGCTCGTCGCAGTGTTTCCCGCATCGGCGCAACGCTCGCCGCCGGTCATTTTGCTCGTCGGCGACAGCATCTCCGCCGGCTATGGACTGCCGAATGGGGCCGGCTGGGCGGTGCTCCTGCAACAGCGGCTGGATGCGGGGCACATGCGCTACCGCGTCGTGAACGCGAGCATCAGCGGCGACACCACCGCCGGCGGGCGGGCGCGCCTCGGCGCACTGCTCGCGCAATACCACCCCGCGCTGACGATCATCGAGCTCGGCGGAAACGACGGCTTGCGTGGCGGCAGCGTCGAGGCGATGCGCGCCAATCTCGACGCGATGACGGCGGCGGCGCAAGGCGCCGGCTCGCGTGTGCTGCTGATCGGCATACGCGTGCCGCCGAATTACGGTGCCGCTTACGGCGAACGCTTTGCCGCCACGTTCGGGGAGGTCGCTCGCGCACGCAAGGCCGCGCTGGTACCGTTCCTGTTCGACGGTTTTGCCGAAGACGACGCGATGTTCCAGCCCGATCGCATCCACCCCCAGGCCGCCGCGCAGACGAAGATGCTCGACAACGTCTGGCCCTTGCTCGCGCCGCTGCTTGGCGCGGCGACGCACCCATGAGCGTCGTGCTCTATCCCGCCAGCCGGGCGGAGGTTACCGCGCTATCGGTCTATCGCGACCGAATCGACGTCCGCAGCCCCGCGGAGTTCGCCGAGGATCACATCCCCGGCGCGCGCAATCATCCGGTCCTCGATGACGGCGAGCGCGCGCGGGTCGGCGCGCTGCACGCCGTCTCACCGTTCGAAGCAAGGAGGCTCGGGGCGGCGCTGGTCGCGCGCAACATCGCGCAAATGCTGGAGACCGCATTCGCCGAGCAATCTCGCGAGTGGTCGCCGCTGGTTTACTGCTGGCGCGGCGGCCAGCGCAGCCGCGCCGTGGTGCACGTTCTGAACGAGGTCGGCTGGCGTGCGGTTCAGCTCGACGGCGGATACCGGGCCTACCGCCGCCATGTCGTCGCGCGACTCGCCGTCGAGCCGGCGAGGTACCTTTTCGTCGTGCTGTGCGGGCTGACCGGATCCGGAAAAAGCCAGCTGCTGCGCGCCCTCGACGACGCCGGCGCGCAGACTCTGGACCTCGAGCACATGGCGCAACATCGCGGCTCCCTGCTCGGAGAGGTTCCCGACGTTACGCAGCCGTCGCAGAAGCAATTCGAAACCGAGCTCCTCTCGGCGCTCGACGCGCTGGATGCGCGACGACCGGTCTACATCGAATCGGAGAGCAGACGCATCGGCGCGATCCAGTTGCCCGATGCGTTGCTGCATCGCATGCGCGCCGGGGCGGCGATCGTCGTGCATACTCCGCTGCCGCAGCGGGTCGCGCTGCTCAAGTCCGAATACGCGCATTTCCTGCGTTGCCCGGTGCCGCTGCTCGAGCGCCTGCGGCCGCTGATCGCGCTGTACGGCAGAGCCGCGTACGCGCGCTGGGAAGCGCTGGCGAAGGGCGGCGAGTGGGATGCGCTGATCGGCGAATTGCTCGAAACGCATTACGATCCGCTGTACGGTCGCTCGCTGGCGCGGCATTTCGCGGCTGCCGTCCCAAGCGCCGCGTTCAACCTGCGCGATTGCTCGCCGAGCGGATTTGCGTCGCTTGCCGCCGAGGTGCTCGCGGCAAGCGACGAGCGCCGCACAGTCGAAATGGGCCGGTGATGGCCGAATACCGGTTTCGGATACTCAACGTCTTCGCCCGCGAGGCCGTCTTGAGCGGCAACCCGCTCGCGGTTTTGGAGGACGCGCGGGGATTGGACGATGCGACGATGCAGGCGTTGGCGCTCCAGTTCAATCTGTCGGAGACGACGTTCATCCTGCCGTCGGCCACCGCGACCGCGCGCGTTCGCATTTTCACGCCATCGTTCGAGCTGCCGTTCGCCGGGCATCCGACCTTGGGGACCGCGCACGTCGTACGGGACCGCATGCGCTGTGGCGACGCGTTGAGCCTCGAGATGCGCGCCGGTATCGTTCCGGTCGGGGCGGTCGGGGACCGCTGGACGCTGGAAGCCAAGGCGCCGCGCACGCGGGAGGTCACGGTTTCGCGCGACGTCCTTGCCGCGATGCTCGGGCTGACGGCGGCCGATCTCGGCACGACGCCGCTATGGATCGATACGGGCACCGAGCAGCTGGTGATTCCGCTGGCAAGCCCCGAGGCGGTGGTCCGCTGCGCCCCGGATTCCGCGCTGCTTCTGCGTCACGCCAGGCTCGATCCGCCGGGGTCTTCCGGAGGCGGCCGCAATGTGCGCGCCATGGCCTACGTGTGGTCGCGCAGCGGCCGGGACTCGGTGCTGTCTCGCTTTTTCTTTTCCAAGCAGGGCGGTGTGGTCGAGGACCCAGGCACCGGCTCGGCCTGCGCGAACCTCGGGGGGTGGCTGGTCGCGACCGGGGCCATGCGGCCTCAGACGATGGTCGTGGACCAGGGGGAAGCGGCGGGACGGCCCTGCCGTCTGGGTCTCGAGGTCGATGCCGAGGGACGCATTTTCGTGTCGGGCCGGGTCATCGAGCTGGGCCTGGGCGCGATAACGCTCTAGAGGCGCGTTGTGCGGATAGCGCAACAGGCTGTTACAACCCCGGCGCGCGGCAGGTCAACAGCTCACAGCACTGGGCCGTTGATGGCCGATCGGACACCGTTTCGCCTCACGCATGCGTGCCCTGTTCCGCTTCGCCACGATCGTCGCCGTCCTGGCCTTTAACCACACCGCCGCCAGCGCCGCGACCGGCGCCGTGCTCGGCTACGAAGACGCAAGGCATTTGCTCAATCGCACCGGGTTCGGCGCGACGCATGCCGAGATAGAACATTACGTCGGCATGTCTCGCGCGGAGGCTGCCGGTGCGCTCCTCGATGCCGTGCGCGCCACCGCGGTCACACCGCCGCCCCAGTCGGTTGTGGCCATGCCGTTGCGTTATCCACGTCGCGGAGCAGGTGCGTCCGAGTCGGAGCTCAAGCTCTTCCGCCAGCAACAAGTACGCGAAGGGCTGGAGCTCCGCGGCTGGTGGATCGGTGAAATGCTGGCGACGCCCTCCCCGCTGACCGAGCGCATGACGCTCTTCTGGCACAACCACTTCGTGTCCAGCCAGCGGAAGGTGAAGCTCGCCGAGCTGATGTATCGGCAAAACGCGACCTTGCGAGGCCAGGCGCTCGGGAACTTCGGCACCATGCTGCACGCGATCGCGCGTGACCCGGCGATGGTCGTCTATCTCGACAGCGCGCAGAACAAGAGGGGCGCGCCGAACGAGAATTTCGCGCGCGAGCTGATGGAGCTCTTCACGCTGGGCGAGGGCAATTACACCGAGCGGGACGTCAAGGAGGCCGCGCGCGCATTTACCGGATGGAGCCTCGACCGGGACAGCGGCGCATTCAGGTTCCGCCCCTTCCTGCATGACTTCGGCAGCAAGACGGTCCTGGGCAGGACGGGAAATTTCGACGGCGACGACGTCATCGACATCCTGCTTGCGCAGCCGGCGACAGCGGAATTCGTGACTCGGAAGTTGTGGCGCGAATTCATCTCGCCCGAGCCCGACGCCGCCGAAGTCACGCGCATCGCCCGGCGTTTTCGCGAGTCGGGATACGACATCAAGGCGGCGGTGTACGCGCTCCTGATATCGGACGACTTCTACGCCCGTCCGAACCGCGGCGTGCTGGTGAAGTCGCCGGTCAATCTGGTCGTCGGCACACTCCGACAATTCGGACTGCATCCGGCCGATACAATCCCGTTCGCCGTCGCGGCGGCCGGCATGGGACAGAACCTGTTCGCCCCTCCGAACGTCAGAGGCTGGCCCGGGCAGGAAGCCTGGATCAACACCGCCAGCCTGCTCGCCCGGAAGCAGTTTCTCGACCGGCTGCTGCGTGCCGACGGGGGATCGCCCCGCATGGCACCGGCCACCGCCGCGGACCCGATGGTGAGCATGCCGGCGGCCGGGCTGGATCGTTCGCCGGAGGAAGGCAATGACGAGACGCGCAAGCTGCGCTCGATGCGCGCCGTCGATCGCGGCCTGCGCAGCGTCCAGTTCGACAGCAAGTCGTGGCTCGCGCAATGGAAAGTGCCGGGCGATGCGAATGCGCGCAGCGACGCCGCCGTTCGCCTCCTGTTTGCCGTGCCGCCGCAAGCGCGGCCCGCGGCAGGCGAGGATGCGCTCGCGATGCTGCGCGGGCTCGTGCTCGATGCCGCGTTCGAGCTCGAATGAGCCTGCGCTCCAAGGAGCCAACATGGATCGACGCCGTTTCTTGAAGCTCGCCGCCGGCGCGCCGATCGCCGGGCTGGTGCCGCCGCTGACCGGCAATCTCGCTTTCGCCGCCGCGCCGGCCGAGGCCGACTATCGCCGACTGCTGATACTGATCGAGCTCAGGGGCGGCAACGATGGGTTGAACACGCTGGTCCCGTTCGCTGATCCGACTTACTACGCGCTGCGTCCCAGGCTCGCCGTCGCGCGCGATCGAGTCGTCCAGCTTTCCGATGCCGTGGGACTGCATCCCGCTCTGGAGCCGCTGCTGCCGCTGTGGCGCAAGCGCCAGCTCGCGGTGCTGCAGGGTGTCGGCTATCCGGAACCGAACCTGTCGCATTTCCGCTCGATCGAGATCTGGGACACGGCGTCGAGCAGCACTCAATACCTGCAGGACGGATGGCTGACCCGAACGTTCGCTCTCGCGCCGACGCCGGCGAATTTCGCGGCCGACGGCGTGATTATCGGCTCGGCCGATCTGGGCCCGCTCTCCGGCGGCGGGAGCCGCGCGGTCGCGCTGGCCAATACCCAGCAGTTCCTGCGGCAGGCGCGACTCGCCTCCGCCGAAGGGCAGACGCGCAACAAGGCGCTGCAGCACATCCTCAAAGTCGAATCCGATATCGTACAGGCGGCGGCACGTCTGTCGGGGGACCATGCGTTCGACACCACCTTCCCGCAAAGCGCGTTCGGCGCGGCGATTCGGACCGCCTGCCAGGTCGTCGCCAATCGTCCTGGCGTGGCAGTGGTCCGCGTCACGCAGAACGGCTACGACACGCACAGCGGCCAGGCGGCGACGCAGGCGCGACTTCTGGGCGAGCTCGCCGCAGGCATCGTCGCTCTCGAGAGCGCGCTGCACGAACTCGACCGGTGGGACGACACACTCGTGCTGAGTTATGCCGAGTTCGGCCGCCGCCCGAAGGAAAACCTGTCCAACGGGACCGACCACGGCACTTCCAGCGTGCATTTCGCCTTCGGCGGCCGCGTCCTCGGCGGCCTGTACGGCGAGCAGCCACGGCTCGATCGCCTTTCCGGCGACGGCAATACGGGGTTCGCCATCGACTTTCGCAGCGTCTACGCGACCGCGCTCGACCGCTGGTGGAATGTTTCCTCGAATGGCCCGCTCGGCGGCCGGTTCGCGCCGCTGCCGATCCTAAGGACCTAGCGTGGTCCAGGGCATCACGAGCAATTCGTGTCCCACGCGGCAATGAACTCGCGCCAATGGGGGCCGTCGGTCGCGGCGAGCTTGTCGCGCGCGAACGAGATCTCCGTCGCGTACTGCGTCACGGACAGCGTTCCGCGCAGCAGCTGGAAGCGCAGATAGACCAGGTAGGTGTTCATCACGTCGGTTTCGCAGTACCGGCGGATCTCGTCGATCCTGCCCGCTTCGAACGCGGCATGGACTTCGCTGCCGTCCATGCCGAGCTTGCCGGGAAAGCCGCACAGCCGTGCGATCGCGTCGAGGCCCGCGCTCGCCCGGGGCTGATACATCGAGAGCACGTCCATCAGGTCGAGGTGGCGCGTGTGGTAGCGGCCGAGGTAGTTGTTGAACTTGAACTCGCGATCGTCGTCGCCCCAATCCCAGAATCTGGCCGCGCTCACGCCGTGGATCAACGCGCGATGATTGAGCACCGGCAGGTCGAAACCACTGCCGTTCCACGAAACGAGCTGCGGCACGTAGCGATCGAGCCCGTCGAAAAAACGGCGAATCAACTCGGGCTCGGCGTCGCCCGGTTCACCGAGCGACCAGACGCGGAAGGAGGTGCCTTCGCGCAGACCACAGGCGATGGCGATGACCCGCTGCAGATGAAGCGGGAGGAAATCGCCTCCGGTTGCGGCCCGCCGCTGTTGCGCGGCCCACGTCGAGACGGCGCTGTCCGACAGGTCCGGAGGCAGACGATGCAGCCGCCGCAACCCTGCGACGTCGGGAACGGTCTCGATGTCGAAGACGAGGATCGGGGTCATCGGCGGATTGCCGCACGCGGCGCGCCGCGCGCGGCGTTCGGCCTAGGCGGGAAAGACGCCGCTCGAGAGGTAGCGGTCGCCGCGATCGCAGGCGACGAACACGATCGTCGCATGCGTCGTGTCTTCGGCAATGCGTAACGCGACTGCGCACGCACCCCCGGACGAGATGCCGACGAAGATGCCCTCTTCCCGCGCCAGCCGCCGCGCCGTCGCTTCGGCGTCGGCCTGCGAGACGTTTTCGACCCGATCGACGCGCTTGCGATCGAAGATCTTCGGCAAATAGGCTTCCGGCCACTTTCGTATGCCCGGTATTTGCGAGCCTTCATCCGGCTGGCAGCCAATGATGACGATGCCCGGATTCTTTTCCTTCAGGAAACGAGACACGCCCATGATCGTCCCGGTCGTGCCCATGCTGGACACGAAATGGGTGATGCGTCCGCCGGTATCGCGCCAGATTTCCGGCCCCGTTGCCTCATAGTGTGCCAAAGGATTGTCCGGGTTGGCGAACTGGTCGAGGATGATGCCCTTGCCTTCGTCGCGCATCCGTTCGGCGACGTCTCGCGCGGTCTCCATGCCCCCGGCCTTGGGCGTCAGCACGATTTCGGCGCCGAACGCGCTCATCGTCTGCCGCCGCTCCAGCGACAAGTGCTCGGGCATCACGAGAATCATCCGGTAACCGCGCATCGCGGCCGCCATCGCCAGCGCGATGCCGGTGTTGCCACTGGTCGCTTCGATCAGCGTATCTCCGCGCTTGATCGTGCCACGCTTTTCGGCTTGCGCGACCATCGACAGCGCCGGACGATCCTTGACCGAGCCGGCCGGGTTGTTGCCTTCGAGCTTGGCCAGCACCGTATTGCCCGTGGCCGCGGCCATCCGCTGCAGCTGGACCAGCGGCGTATTGCCGACGGTTTCCTCGATGCTTTTGTACATGGGTGTCATTTTACCCGACGCGCGCGAGTCCTCACCGGCCACTCGACGCCGCGATCCGAAGCCGGAAAAAGCAAAACCCCGCGAAGGCGGGGTTTGCTCGTCGCGGGTCGAATCGCGCGCGCTTACTTCTTCGCCTTCTCGTCGGCCGCTTTCGCATCCTTCTTTGCTTTGGCTTCGGCCGCCGCGGCTTCTTTCTTCGCTTTGGCCGCAGCCGCTTTCTCTTCTTTGGCCTTCGCCTTGGCAGCCTTGTCAGCAGCGGCCTTCTCGGCCTTGCTCGCCTTGGCGTCGGCGCCGGCCGCGCCTGCCTTGGCCGAGTCCGCCTTGGCCTTGGCTGCATCGTCCTTGGCATTCGCTGCGTTCTTTTTGGCCTTGGCCGCTTCCTCCTTGGCCTTGGCCGCTTCGTCCTTCGCCTTGGCGGCGTCCTCCTTGGCCTTCGCCTTCGCGGCCTTGTCGGCCGCGGCTTTTTCCTTCTTGGTCATCTTGCTCGTGTCATCCTTACCACCTGCGGCGGTACCCGCCGCCGCGGCGGGTGAGGGCGCCGCAGGAGTCGCGGTTTTCGGCGCAGGCGGCGGAGCAGGCGATGGCGAGGGAGACGGTGCGGGTGCCGCCGATTTGGTCGCCGCGGCGGGCAACGGCGTCGATGCACCGCTGACCGAGATCAGGCCCTTGATCTTCCCGTAGGTCCCCTCCTTGATGCCGCTGACCTTCATCACGTCTTCCGGTGATTTGAAAGGCCCGTTCGCCGCGCGGTAGTCGATAATGGCCTGCGCCTTGACCGGACCGATCTCGGGCAGCGCTTCGAGCTCTGCCTTGCTTGCCGTATTGATGTTCACCGCAGCCAAGGCGAACGCCGAAAACAGCACGGTCACCAGCAGCAGCACGAATCTTTTCATGGTGGATTTCCCCTGGATGGTCATGGTTCGACGGGTCGCCTGCGACCCGCAGTCCTCAAACGCCTCTGCGATGCTACGGGTTGACTTCGGCCAGCGCAAGCAGCGCTCGAACGCAACTCGCGACGCCCTGTTCGACGTCCAGCATCGGCGCGACGTACCCCGCCGCGCGCAAACGGCCGAGATCGGCTTGCGTGAAGCTCTGGTAGCGCGTTGCGAGCCCCGGCGGGAATTCGATGTACTCGATCGCTCCGGTACGGTGCAATTGTTCGAACGGCAGAGCCGTTGCGCCGTCGGCCGCGCGACAGGCGTTGATCGTCGCGGCGGCCACGGCGTTGAAGCTGGTGGCGCCGCCCGTCCCCACGTTGAAGATACCCGAGCGTTGCGGGTGGTCGAGGAAATACAGGTTGACCTTCACCACGTCCTCGACGCTGACGAAGTCGCGGCGCTGCTCGCCCGCTGCATATCCGCCCGATCCCTCGAACAGGCGGACCTTGCCGGTGTCGCGGTACTGGTTGAAGAAGTGCCAGACGACCGAAGCCATCCGGCCCTTGTACGCCTCGCGTGGCCCATAGACATTGAAATAGCGGAAGCCCGCGATCTGCGCGGTTCGCTCGGGCAGCGTCCGCCGCACATGCTGGTCGAACAGCAGCTTCGAATAGCCGTAAACATTGAGCGGAGCCTCGGCGGACGGATCTTCGCGAAACACCGGGCCGGCACCGTATACGGCGGCCGACGAGGCGTAGATCATCGGAATGTCGTTGTCCTGGCAGTGCCGCAACAGCATGACCGAATAGCGGTAGTTGTTGGCGAGCATGAAGCGTCCGTCGGTTTCCATCGTGTCCGAGCATGCGCCCTGGTGCAGGATGGCCGCGATATCGTCGTCGAATTCGCCTTCAGCGAGCCGCACCGGAAATTCATCCTGGTCGAAATATTCGGCGACCTGACAGTCGACGAGATTGCGGAACTTGTCGGCCTGCTGCAGGTTGTCGACGGCGATGATCCGGCTCTCACCGCGCGCGTTGAGCGCCTTGATCAGATGAGAGCCGATAAAGCCTGCGGCGCCGGTGACGACGATATACACGTTATCCTCGATCGTCGATCAGAGCTCGATGTCGACACCGCCGACTTCGGTGGTCACGAACGGGACGCGAGTCGTCACCGAGCACAAGAGCTCGTACCCTACGGTGCTGGCCGCCGCCGCGACATCATCGACCGACAATTCGCCGCCCCAAAGCACCACCGGGCTGCCGACGCCGGCCTCGGGCACCTCGGACAGATCGACCGTCATCAAGTCCATCGAGACACGTCCGGCCGTGCGTACTTTTATGCCGCAGACGAGCACCGGCGTGCCATTCGGTGCGTGGCGCGAATAACCATCGCCATACCCGCAGGCGATCACGCCGATTCTGTGTGCGCGCGCCGCCGTATAGCCGCCCCCGTAGCCCACGCTGTCGTTGGCCTTCAGATCCTGAACCGCAATCAGCTCGCTGCGCAAGGTCATCACCGCCTTCAATCCCAGCATCTCCGCCGTGTCGTATGGAAACGGCGACGAACCGTAGAGCATGATGCCGGGGCGCACATAGTCGCCGCCGACCGTCGCAAATTTGACAACACCCGCGGAATTGGCGACCGATCGCGGATACGACAAACCGCTGCACGCACGCTCGAACGCCTGCAGCTGCTCCTGCACGCCATCGTCTTCGTCGGCTCGAGCGAAATGAGTCAGCAGACGCAGCGCGGCCACACTGCTTGCTCGCGACAGACGCTCGGCTATCTCGTGGACCTGTTCCGGCTTGAATCCCAGCCGGTTCATCCCCGTATTGACTTTGATGAACACTTCCAGCGGCCGCGCCAGGCTTGTGGTCTCCAGCATGCGCACTTGCTCGTTGTGGTGGACGACCACGGCCAGGCGGCGCGCGGCGATCTCGGACAGCTCACCGGCGCCGAAAAAACCTTCGAGCAACAGGATTCTGCGCGCATAGTGATGCTCGCGAAGCGCAACGGCGGCGTCGAGCTCCAGAAGCGCCAGGCCGTCGGCTTCGGCCAGCGCGGGCAGCACCCGCATCAGGCCGTGTCCGTACGCGTTGGCCTTGACGACGGCGAGCACCTGAGCCCCCGGCGCGCGCTCCCGCGCAACGCGAAGGTTGGCGCGGAGTGCGGCCAGATTGACTTGTGCGAGGATCGGACGCGTCACGGTCGAACGGCGCAGTCGATTGGCGAATTTTGCCGGGCCGGTTTGGTCCGAGAAGTGAAAACGTGGTATAAGGCGCGAGCCGCGAGCGCCGGCCAGTTCTTTTTATTATACACAAGCGCTGCGTGCGCCTCCCGGCTTCCGCCGCCGGTGCATCCTATGTAAGAGCGCACGTCGCCTACTGAGGACGATGAAGGCCGGGTTCTACACGATAATGGCGGCGCAGTTCTTCTCGTCGCTTGCCGACAATGCGCTGCTTGTCGCGGCAATCCAGCTGTTGCGCGATCTCGAGTCGCCCGCGTGGATGACGCCGGCACTCAAGCAGTGCTTTGTCGTGTCCTATGTGCTGCTGGCACCGCTGGTCGGAGCGCTGGCCGATTCGATGCCCAAGGGCCGCGTGATGCTGATCACCAACGGCATCAAGATCGTCGGCTGCTCGCTGATGCTGTTCATGGCCCATCCGCTGGTGGCGTACGCCATCGTCGGTCTCGGCGCAGCCGCCTACTCGCCGGCGAAATACGGGATACTCACCGAGCTGCTGCCGCCGCGGCAACTGGTCGTCGCCAACGGCTGGATCGAAGGCACGACGGTGGTGTCGATCATCCTTGGCGTGTTGCTGGGCGGGGCGCTGATCAGCGGCCCGGTGTCGAGCGCGCTGCTCGCAGTCGACATTCCCCGCATCGATACCGGCATCGATACGCCGCCGGAAGCCGCGATCGCGGTCATCATGGGGACCTACGCGATCGCGGCGCTTTTCAACTGGTACATTCCGGATACCGGCGTCGATCACCGGATGCCGAGCAAGAACCCGATTTTCCTGATCCGAGAATTCAGTCATTGCTGCGCGCTGCTGTGGCGCGACAAGCTTGGACAGATCTCGCTCGCGACGACGACGCTGTTCTGGGGCGCCGGCGCGACACTGCAGTTCATCGTCATCGATTGGGCCGCTTCCCATCTTTGCTATAACCTCTCCCGCGCCTCGTATCTGCAGGGCGTCGTCGCCATCGGGGTGGCGCTCGGCGCGGTTGCGGCGGCGCGATTCATATCGCTGAAGAACGCAGTGAAGGTGCTGCCGCTCGGCGTTCTGATGGGAATCGCCGTCATCGCCATGATCTTCGTCCAGAAGCTCGAGACCTCGGTGCTCCTGATGACGCTGATCGGCGCCCTGGCGGGATTTTTCGTCGTGCCGATGAATGCCGTTCTGCAACATCGCGGTCACGTGCTGATGGGCGCGGGTCACTCGATCGCGGTGCAAAACTTCAACGAGAACATCGGCGTCCTCGTGATGCTGTCGTTCTACGCGATGCTGGTTTTCCTCGGCCTGTCGACCAACGAGGTGATCGTGCTGTTCGGTCTGTTCGTCGCCGGCACCATGGCGCTGGTCATGTGGCGACACAAGATCAACGTCGCTACCGGCGATCTGCTGCACCTGCTCGCAGGCGACCGTCCGCGCGGCGGCGCGGCCACGCGCGGGACCAAGGCGTAGTGCGCTAACCAGAACTCAGACAATCACCGGCCGGTCGGAGATCTCGTTTTTTCCACCGGGCGTATCGCGGGGGAAATGGCGGGCGAGCAGCGCGCTGATGGCCTGGATCCCGGCAATCGCGCCCTCCTCGAAGCGGCGCTCACCAAACTCCGTCTCCATGGTCTCGCAGATCTTCCGCCACGCCGACTCGCCGACCTTGCGATGGATCCCGCGGTCGGCGACGATCTCCACGTCCTTGTCGGCAAGCAGCACATAGACAAGAACACCGCTGTTGTGCTCGGTATCCCAGACCCGCAGCCGCCCGAACGTCTCGAGCGCCCGCGCGCGCGGATTTTCGTGCTGGAGCACCAGCGACAGCGGCAGGGCCGGCTCGACCGCGAAGCAGACCTGGCCGACATGCGCGCGTTCGCCCTCCGCGATGGCCTGCTGGATGCGATCGAGCACGGCGGGAGGAAAAGCGCGCCGCGCGCTGTGATGATCGCTGACCAGGTGCCGCCAGAACCGGTAAGGTCGCCGTATGGATGTGCTCATCGTCATCTCACCATCCGCCCGACGCCCCGCCGCCGCCGAAGCCGCCTCCGCCGCCGCTGAAGCCCCCGCCCCCGCCACCAAAGCCACCGCCACCGAAGCCGCCGCCGCCGAAACCGCCGCGTCCGAACCCGCCCGGAAGGAGAATGCCGGGACCGCCGCGCCCGGCGATGCCGGTGAACAACATCACAATGAAGCCGATGACGGCGGCGGCGCCGGCGATAAGGAGCGAGCTGGCGACGAACCAGGCAATCGCTCCGACGATGCCGCCGCCCAGCAGTGAACCGCCGAGCTTGCCGAAAATCGAGCGCAGCACGCTGCCCAATACCGGCGCCGCGACCAGCAGCACGATCAGCAGCGTGCCGAAGTCGAATCGGCGCGGCGATGGAGCTCTGCGCTGCGCCGTCGCCGCAGGCAGCGGCTCGCCGGCATCGACGACCGTCATGATCCGGTCGACGCCCGCGTTGATCCCTCCCGCAAAATCGCCTTTGCCGAATTCGGGGGCGATATTCTCGGCGATGATCCGACGCGAGGTGACGTCGGTCAGTACGCCCTCGAGGCCGTAACCGACCTCGATGCGTATGCGCTTGTCGTTCTTGGCGACCAGCAGGATCGCGCCATTGTCCTTGCCCTTCTGGCCGATTTTCCAGGCGTCGCCAAGTCGGATCGAGTACTGCTCGATCGCTTCCGGCGCCGTGGTCGGGAGCACCAGAACGGCGAGCTGGTTGGTCGTGCGCGCTTCCCAGCCGCGGAGCTTCGATTCGAGCGCCTGGCGCTCGGCCGGCGAGAGCGTACCGGTCAAGTCGGTGACCGCGCTGGTGAGCTGCGGGATGGGTACGAGACCGTCCTTGGGCGCATCCGGCGTCGCGCCGCGTGCCGACGACGCCAGGGCGAACGCCAGAAGGGCGATCAGACCGGCACCGATCACGCGCGAATGGGTCATGGCTGCGGCCGCGAAGCCGCGTACCGCCGCGCAGGCGACACGCGGCGTGCGGTGGTCAGCTCTTTGGTGCCGGGGCCGTGGCCGGCTGCGCGGGCGGCTTGGTGAAATCGACCTTCGGCGGCGCGCTGATCGCCTTTTCGTTGTCGACCGTGAAGTTGGGCTTCACCTGCATCTTGAACAGCATCGCCGTCAGATTGGTCGGGAACGAGCGCACCGTCGTGTTGAACGCCTGCACCGCCTGGATAAAACGATTGCGCGCGACGGTGATGCGGTTCTCGGTTCCCTCGAGCTGCGAGCTCAAGTCGCGGAACAGCGCGTCCGACTTCAATTGGGGGTAGTTCTCCGAAACGACGAGCAGCCGCGACAGCGCGGACTGCAGTTCGCCCTGCGCCGCCTGGAACCGGGCAAAGGCCGCAGGATCGTTGAGCAGCTCGGGCGTCGCCTTGATGCTGCCGACGCTGGCCCTGGCATTAGTGACCTCCGTCAACACCTGTTGTTCCTGGGCGGCATATCCCTTGACGGTGTTGACCAGGTTGGGGACCAGATCGGCGCGTCGCTGGTACTGATTGACCACTTCCGACCACGACGACTTCACCTGCTCGTCCTGCCGCTGCAGGTCGTTGTATCCGCAGCCGGACAACAGAAGCGTCGCAAACAAAGCGGCGAAGACTGCCGCGACCAAGCTGGAATACTTGCGCATGCCATTCCCTCCCACAGTCGCCATGCGTTCCTCGGGCGAATTTACCCGTCGCCGTTCATTTTGGGGTCACCGCCGCGCTTTGCAAGGGGCCCGCGTCGTGGAGCGTTCGAAGCGTCGCCCGCGCCAGGCAAAGATCTTCCCATGCCTTGGCTTTATCGGGCAAGCTTCGCAGCAGATAGGCAGGATGGTAGGTCACGATCAGAGGTACGCCCTGATAGCGATGCACACGGCCGCGCAGACTCGCGATCGTCGCGTCGATCGCGAGCAGCGTCGTCGCAGCGCTTCTGCCGAGCGCAACGATGAGCTTCGGGCGTATCAGCGCAATCTGTCGATCCAGATACGGCCGGCACGCGTCGACCTCGCCGGGCTCGGGCGTGCGATTGCCGGGCGGGCGGCATTTGAGCACGTTGGCGATATAGACGTTGCGCTCGCGCTGCATGCCCAGCGCCGCGAGCATGTTATCGAGCAGCCGCCCCGCCTGCCCAACAAAGGGCTCGCCCCTCGCGTCTTCCTCGGCACCGGGCGCTTCGCCGACGAACATCCAGTCGGCGGCGGCGTCGCCGACCCCAGGCACGGCCTGGCGGCGGGAACGGCACAACCCGCACGCGGTGCAGGCCCGGACATCGCTGGCAAAATCGGACCACGCAAGCGTAGCGATACGCGCGATGCGCTCGCCCGAACCCGACGCCGGACCGATCGGCATCGGGTCGACGGCGGCATCGAGCAGCATCGGCGGCGCCTGCGCGCCAGGCGCGCGCGTGCGCAAGCGCCAGACGGGCAACAAGCCCAGCTCGCGCAGAAGCTCGTTCCGATCAACCATTCGAGTGTCGGCCGAGCCGTCGCTGCATGACCAGCGCATCCTCGCGCCGATTGGCGTCGGCCGGGGGAGGGTAGTATGCAGCCCGGCGCGCGACCGGCGCGAAGCCTTCGCGCAGATACAGAGCGATGGCTGCCTGATTCGATTCGCGGACTTCGAGAAAACATTGCTCGGCACCGACGCCGGCCGCATCGGCGAGCAGCCGCCGCAAGAGCTGGCGGCCGAGACCCCGTCGGCGTACCGCGGCCGCGACCGTCAGGTTGAGCAGCTGCGCCTCCCCCGGCGCCAGGCTCAGCACGCCGTAGGCGGCGATGCCGCCGTCCATCTCGGCAACGAGTGTGCCGTAACCGGCGCTGAAGGCATCGCGGAAATTTCCCTGCGTCCACGGCGCGGCGTGCGACGCCTGCTCGAGCGCCGCGATTGCAGGCAGGTCGTCCTCGCGCATCGGACGCCAGGTCACCGCGTTGTCGATGCGCGCCTCGACGCCTGAATTCATCGCTGCCGTCCGAGGGCGCGCTCGGCGCTGGTCAGCGCGACTTTGTGCCGCAGGTAAATCGGTGCGGCATCGCGCGCGGCAACGCCTTCGCCTGCAGCGAACCGTGGCAGGGCAAGCCTGCCGAGGGCCGTCGCGGTCGGCGACAGCGTCGAGTCGCACGACGTCATCGACGGGCCACAACGCTCGCGCAACGCGGGATACGCGGCAAAGCCGCTGCCGATCCCGGTCCATCCCGTATCCTCGGGCAGCGGTGCCGCGTCCGGCGCGACGACCGCGGGGGCGACGGCTTCCCGCCACTCTCCGCCTTGGTAACGGTAAGCTCCGATATAGACCTCCTGCGCTCGCGCGTCGAGGGCCGCGATGATTCGTTCGGAGCGGTGCCGCTGCCGTGCGGTTTCGGCCAGCCCTTCGAGCGTCGAGATCCCCAGCACCGGCAGCCCGGCGCCCAGCGCGAGACCCTGCGCGACGCCACAGGCCATCCGGAGACCGGTAAACGCGCCGGGACCGGCGCCGAACGCCACGCCGCCGAGCTCCGACAACCCCAGGCCGTGCTTGCCGAGCAGTCCACGAATCATCGGCAGCAGCAATTCGGAATGGCCTTGTCCGGCGACGAGTGCGCGCTCGTCCCAGTCGATGTCGTCGCCCCCGACCGCGATTGCGCAGATTTCCGTGGAGGCATCGATGGCGAGGATGCGCATCGGACCATTTTACCGTGTCGCGTCCCAAGCGATGTCGCGCCTGCACACGCCGGTACAATGACTGGCGCGCGCAGTCCGCCCGCGCCAGTCCCATGGAAACCGTCCTCATCACCGCGCTCGACCAGGAAGGCCGCGGCATCGCGCGCATCGATGGCAAGGCCGTGTTCGTCGATGGCGCCCTCGTGGGCGAGCGCGTCGTCGTCGAGGTCTACCGCAGGAAACCGAACTACGAGCGCGCCCGCGCGGTCGACATCGTGCGCGCGAGCCCTTCGCGCGTTGTGCCGCCCTGCCCGCATTTCGGCGTATGCGGCGGGTGCAGCCTGCAGCACCTGGAGCCCTCGGCCCAGGTTGCGGTCAAACAGCGCGTGCTCGAAGACGCGCTATGGCACATCGGGCGAGTGCGCGCGGACGAGCTCCTGGCTCCAATTCACGGGCCGCCCTGGGGTTATCGGCAGCGGGCGCGGCTGTCGGTGCGCGATGTGCCCAAAAAGGGCGGCGTGCTGGTCGGTTTCCACGAGAGAAAGTCGAGCTTCGTCACCGACATGCTCTGCTGCCCGGTATTGCCGCCGCACATTTCGTCGCTGCTTCCGGCATTGCGTGCACTGGTCGCCGGTCTGTCGCTGCGCGCCCGCTTGCCCCAGATCGAGCTGGCCGTCGGCGACGACGACGCCGACGGCACCGGCAACGAAGTGCTGGTTCTCCGCAACCTGGCGGCACTGACGGCCGCCGACGAGCGATCGCTGGTCGCCTTTGCCGAACGCCACGGCATGCGCCTCTACCTCCAGCCGGCCGGGCCCGCCAGCGTGCAGGCGTTTCATCCTCCGGCCCGGAAGCTCGGCTACGCCTTGCCGGAATTCGGCGTGCACATCGCGTTTGCGCCAACCGACTTCACGCAGGTCAACACGGCGATGAATCGCGTGCTGGTCCGCCGCGCCATCGGGCTGCTTGGACCGTCTGCGGATGATCGGGTGGCCGACTTCTTTTGCGGGCTCGGCAATTTCACCTTGCCCGTCGCGCGGCGTGGCGCGCAAGTCGTCGGTGTCGAGGGCAGCGCGCCGCTGGTACGCCGCGCCCAGGCCAACGCCGAAGCCAATGCGCTGACCGGTCGCGCGCGCTTCGTCGCCGCCGATCTGTTCGAGGCCACGGCAGCCAGCATCGAGGCCCTGGGGCCGATCGACAAAGCGCTGCTCGATCCGCCTCGCGAAGGCGCGATCGCGCTGGTGAAGGCATTGCCCGAAGCGCGCCTGTGCCGGGTCGTCTGCGTGTCCTGCAATCCCGCGACCCTCGCCCGCGACGCGGCGGTTCTGGTGCACGAGCGCGGCTTCACGCTGCGAGCGGCCGGCGTCGTCAACCTGTTCCCGCATACCGCGCATGTCGAGTCGATCGCCCTGTTCACGCGTTGAATCGACGCGCCAAGAAAAAGGGCGCCCGAAGGCGCCCTTCTCGGGACGGTCAAGCCCTTAATCGCGCTGCCCGGAGAAGATCAGCAGCAGATTGAGGATGTTGATGAAAATGTTGTAGATGTCCAGGAACAGCGCGAGCGTCGCCATGATGTAGTTGGTCTGCCCGCCGCGGACGATCGTGCTCACGTCATGGAGCAGATAGGCCGAGAAGATCAGGACGGCGATCGCCGAGACGGTCACCGTCAACGCCGGTATGTGCAGGAACAGGTTGGCAAGCGATGCGACGATCAGCAGGATCAGCCCGACGAACAGGAACTTGCCGAGGAAGCTGAAGTCGCGCTTGGAAACGGTCGCAATGGTCGCCATGACGAAAAACACCGCCGCTGTCATACCGCCAGCCAACGCGACCAGCTGACCGCCGTTCCTGACCTGCGCCGCGAACTGCAATATCGGCGCCAGCATGACGCCCGATACGAACGTGAATCCGAAAATGGCGACGACGCCCCAGCTGCTGTTGCGCAGCGCCGAAACGACGAACAGCATGCCGAACATCGCGCCGAACATCAAAAGCGGCGCCGCGATCGGCGAAGTTTTGAACATTCCGGCGAAGTTCAGCGACATGCCGATCCACGCGCCGGCGATCGTCGGCAGCATGGACAGCGCAAGCAGCCAGTAGGTGTTGCGCAGGACGCTCTTTTGCTCGTCGCTCGTGACGATCGTCGCGCCCGACTGGCTGGGAGGCACAGGCTGCCCCCATTGCGGCTGGCCGCGGTCGACCGGGACTGGCTTCAGTTGCGGTTCCATCGAATTTCCTTTTTCCGTGGTGACGGATTTCCGTCACAGCCCTTAGACTAGCAGAAATACCCCAAGTTTCAACTGCGCACCTCGTATAGCCTTGGCAACATATGTGGCCCCCGACGCTGATTTCAAGGTTTTTCGCCTGCGCTCGCTCGCAGAGACGCCGCCGCAGGGGCACGATCTGCTTCGTCCGACGCCGCGCCGGTCGCGTCGAAGCAACCGCCATTTTGTACAATGCGCGGCACGGCGGCACAATCGACGGCCCGACGACCAAGAGCACGCTTTCGAACGGGCACGAGGAAGGTTGGCAGAGCGGTTGAATGCACCGGACTTGAAATCCGGCGTGTCGGCAACGGCACCGTGAGTTCGAATCTCACACCTTCCGCCATCACGTCTGCCTCTCGGCGGCGCGCGTCGCCGCAAGCGGCCGCAGCCCCCTCGCGTCGAAGTAGGACTCGAGCGTCCCGTAGCTTCCGCTGCCGTCGGCAAGCGCCACGTACCCGTCGGGGCGGATCAGATAAACCGCGTTTCGCGCGAGCCCCGCCGTTTGCATTTCGTGACGCCAGCCGAACGTGTGCAGTGCGATGCCCCGCTGGGCGCACAGCCGCGTCACGTCCGGCGACGGGACGCCGTAGACGTGTACCTGCCAGTCCAACGCGGCCAGTGCAGCGAAGTTGTCCCGGCGTTGGCCCGAGTCAGCGTCGAGCGGCACCCACGGCAGCCGGTCACCTCCCTGGACGCGCCCGGCCGCTCCTTCGCTCAGCGGGCAGCCGCGATAGTTGACGACCAGCTGCGAGACGGTGCGGAATAGAAACCGGCGGGAGGCGTGCAGCGCGAACGCCGCCGGAACGACCCGCGGAACGACTAGCAGGCGCACGAAACGCGCCATCGCTCCCTCGCGCGTTACCAGGGAGAAAATGCGGTCGGTGGTCGCCACCAGCCTGCGCGCAAACCCGATGCGCTCCGGCTCGTAGCTGTCGAGCAGCTTGGCGTTGGCGGCGCCGCGCAGCACGGCGGCCAGCTTCCACGCCAGGTTGATCGCGTCGCCGATCCCGGTATTCATCCCCTGACCTCCGACGGGACTGTGGATGTGCGCGGCATCGCCGAGCAGGAAGGCACGGTCCTGGCGGAAGCGGGCGGCCACGCGATGGTGGACGTGGTAAGTCGAGAACCAGTTGACCCGTGCGACCGCAATGTGCATGCGCTCGACGACGCCCTTCCCCACGTCGTCCCAGCCTAGCTCGCGTGACGCGCCGACGGCGTCTTCGCGCACCGTACCGATCAATCGCGCGCGGCCCGCGGTCTTGAGCGGAAAAATCGCGAGAAAATCGGCCCCGTCCAGCGCGACGTGCAGCTCATGGTCCATCGGTGGCCCGCCGGCCTCCACGTCGGCGACATAAAACAGATGCGCATAGGTCCCGCCGGGAAAACCGGTCCCGAGCACTTCGCGCACGCGCGAATGCGCGCCGTCGCAGCCGGCGAGGTACGCGGCCTCGCAGGACTGCTCGCTTCCGTCCGGATCGCGCAGCCGTGCGCGGACGCGGTCGGCAAGCGGGTCGAATCCGAGGAGCTCGGTGCGCCGCTCGACCTCGACGCCGGCGACACGGAGCTTTTCGATCAGGAAGCGCTCGTGCTCGTCCTGGGGATAGATCACTGCAAACGGGAACGGGCTCAGGCCCGAGCCCAGGTCGCCGAACGGCGCGCGAGCCACCTTCCTGCCGCCCGCCCAGAGATTGACGGCGGCCATTTTGAGGCCGTTGGCAACGACGGGAGCTGCGAGGCCCAGCTGATCGTACTGCTCGAGGATGCGCGCCTGCACAGCCAGGGCACGTGACGTGGTTCCCGCTTCGGCGGTCTTGTCGATGATGCGGACGCGCACGCCCAGGCGGGCGAGCCACAGCGCGAGCACGAGACCCGTCGGTCCCGCGCCAACGACCAGGACGTCGGTGTTCAAGCCGCCTTTCCTTTATTGCAATATCTTGACGTTTTCGACATCGGGAAAGCAGCCGCTGTCGCGCGCGGCGATCTGGAACGCCAGGAACTGCGGCAGCGTCTCCCGGGTCGGCGCTTCCTCGGTCGCGACGCGACTGTCGATGACGACGACTCTCTTGTAGCCGGCGTATGCGCCGGCCTTGTTCCGGGCGTTGTACTCGGCGCACATGCCGTTGCGCTTCGGGCTGATCTCCGCGTTTCGCAGCTGCATCGATGCCGGGTCGTTGACCGTGTGCTTCAGCGTCTCGGCGTACTGGCGGAGCTGCGCCTCGCGCGCGGCCTGCTGCTGCTCGGCGCTGGGCGGCGCGGCCGCGGCGCGCGCCACCTCCTTCTCGTGCTCCGCCGCCTCGTCGGCGAGGCGCTCCCGCGCCTGCATCGCGGCGCCTTCGCGCATGCGTCGATCCTTTTCCTCCTCTTCGGCCAGTGAATCGCTGAGCGCCTGGCGCAACGCCGCCTCGCGCGCCGCGCGTTCGTGCTCGCGCTGCTCGTTCGATTTGCCGCAGCCGGCGGCAAGGGCGGCCAACAATGCCGCGGCCACCATGCAATAGCGGATTGCCGGCACGTTTCTACTCCCGAAATCGATCCTAGAGCACCGTTTCCCAGCGCCGGCTCAACCGGGTCGCGCCGTTGATGATACCGACCATCGAGTAGGTCTGCGGGAAATTCCCCCACAGCTCGCCGGTCGACGGATCGATGTCTTCGGACAGGAGACCCAGCGGATTTCTGGCCGCGATCAGACCTTCGAAAAGCTCACGCGCCTCGCCGGTGGCCCCGGCGCGTGCCAGCGCATCGATCAGCCAGAACGTGCAGGCGGTGAAAGCCATCTTGGGCACGCCGAAATCGTCGGCGGTCGCGTAGCGGTACAGGTGGCCGCCGCGCTGAAGCTCGCTGCGAACCGCGGCAAGGGTGCCCCGCCAGCGCGGATCGTCGGCACCGATCAGCCCAACTTCGCTCATCAGCAGGACGCTGGCATCGAGGTGCTCGCCGCGGAAGACGTTGACGAACGCCTGCCGCTGCGGATTCCAGGCAAGCTCGAGTATCGTTGCCTTGATCGCGTCGGCCCGGCTGCGCCATTCGCTCGCGCGGTCGGATCGGCCGAGGTGAACCGCGATCTTCGCCAGACGATCACACGCGGCCCAGCACATTACCGTCGACGACGTATGCACGCCGCTGCGCGTGCGCAGCTCCCAGATCCCGGCGTCCGCCTTGTCGTGCAGCGCAAAAGCGCGCTCTCCGAGCCATTCCAGACGCAGAAAGTCCTCGAGACCGGCGGGATGCAGCAGCCGGCGATCGAAGAACGCCTGCGTCGCGGCCAGAATGGCGTGGCCGTACACGTCGTGCTGCCGGTGCTCGTGGGCCTGATTGCCGATGCGGACCGGTCCCATGCCACGATAGCCTGGCAAGGTGTCGATATGCCGTTCGACCGCCTCGCTTTCCAGGCCGACGCCGTAGAGCGGCTGCAGGTGTCCCTGCATGGCCGCCGTATCGGCGACGTTGAACAGATAACGCAGGTAATTCTCCATCGTCGCGACTTCGGAAAGGCCGTTGAGCGCGCGGACGACGAAAAAGGCATCGCGCAGCCAGCAGTAGCGATAGTCCCAGCAGCGCTCGGTCCCCGGCGCCTCCGGAATGCTGGTGGTCATCGCCGCCATGATGGCGCCGGTTTCCTCGAACATGCACAGCTTCAGCGTGATCGCGGCGCGTATCACCGCGTCCTGCCACTCGAGCGGCACCGCCAGCGAGCGCGACCAGTGCTGCCAGTAATCGGCCGTGCGCTCCTCGAAATCGCGCGCGGTCTCGGCGATGCCGGCCGCGATCGTCTCGTCGACGCCGAATATCAGGTTGGCCGGCCGGTCGAGCAGGTGGAAGGTCTCGTCGAGGATGTAGGTTACCGGCATGTCGCAACTCAAGCGTAGCGATTGCGAGGGATGCACGTACCGGACGTGGTTGCTGCCGCGTGTGTATTCGGGCTGAGCCGCGCCATATTCGAAACCCGGCCGGACGCGGATGCGCACGCGCGGCCGTCCCGACAGTGGCGTGATGCGCCGGATCAGCAGCAACGGACGGAAGACGCGGCCGCGATCGCGCAGGCGCGGGGCGAAGTCGGTAATACGCACGCCGTGCCCGTGCCGGTCGAACAAGTCCGTCACGAGTATCGCCGTGTTGGAGACATAATGCTGCGTGGCGCGGGCGAAATGCTCGATTTCGATGTCGAAGGCGCCGCGCGCCGACTCATCGCGTCGCTCGCCGCCGAGGAGCGCGTGAAACACCGGGTCTCCGTCCGGACGTGGCAGGCAGCACCAGACGATCGATCCGCGCTCGTCGACCAGCGCGTTGAACGCACAGTTCCCAATGACGCCCAGCGAAAGGTTTGCCGTCACGCGACCCGCAGCCTCGCTCATTGCGGTCGCGGCAAGAGGTTCAATGGTCGCGGCCGTGACGAGTGGCGGGGCCCGTCGAGCACCGCGACCAGCCGGCGCACCAGCCGGGTGACATCTGCCTGGTTTTTCAGGTACATGTCGGCCGCACTCTTGCGTTTGCGGCCCACCCTTATCGACAGCACCTCGGGCATGCGCATGCGAAACACGTCTTCATCGGTCACATCGTCGCCGACATACATCGCCCGCACGCAACCAGAGAGGCCGAGCAGGCTTTGCAGCGCCTCGCCCTTGTGCGGTGCGTCGGGCGGCAACAGATTGAGCACGCGCTTGCCATGAACGATGTCGGGCAGCGGTATCAGGCGCGCGACGCGCGCCTCGAGCATTTGCCGCGCCAACGCGGGTCGGGCCGCATGGCGGTAATGGAACGAGAGCGAATACTGTTTGTCCTCGAGCATGATGCCCGGCATCGCCCGCCAGCCGCGCGCATCAGGCGTGGCGCTCAACTCGGCCAGCCACGCCGCACACACGCGTTCAAAACCTCTGCTCTGCGCCTCGAAGCCCGGGATCCCCTCCGCACCGTGGTTGCCGACCAGATAGTGCGGACTGAAGCCCAGTAGGGGCCGCGCATTCTTGACCGCGCGACCGGTGATGATCGCGACCGGTGTCCTCGCCGCGAGCGAGCGAAGGCATGCCCGCAGCTCCTCCGAGATATGCGCGCGCCAGGGCTCCGCGACGATCGGCGCCAGGGTGCCGTCGATGTCGAACGCCAGCATCGTCCGCCCGGGCACAATATTGCGCAGTCGCGTCACTGCCGCAGCTCCGAGCGCATATCTCATGCCTCGACGCCGGCGCGGCGCTGGTGCGCGAAGATTCGCGCCGACACACGCTGCCGCTGCCGCAGGCGAGCCGCATCGAGCAACATCGCGCCGGCCCACCGGTAAACATTGAACTCCTGCACCAGCCGCCGCATGCTGCGCATGCGCACGCGCTTTTCGTCGGCCGGCATCGTCAGCGCCTTGTACAGTGCCTCCGCGCAATTTTCGATGTGGTACGGATTGACGATCAGGGCATCCGGAAGCTCGCGGGCCGCTCCGGTGAATTGCGAGAGCACCAGGACGCCTTGCTCGTCGTCGCGCGACGCCACGAACTCTTTGGCGACCAGGTTCATGCCGTCGTGCAGGCTCGTAACGACGCACACGTTGGCTGCCCGATAGTATTCGTTGATCGACTGCGACCCATGATGCTCGACCTTGAGCCGGATCGGCTCGTAGCCGTCGCGGCCGAACCGGGTGTTGATGCGCGCCGCCAGCGCGCGAACCCGAGTCTCGAAGTTCTGGTATTCATCCAGCGACGAGCGCGACGGCGCCGCGATCTGCACGAAGACGAAGCGGCCGATGAACTCGGGATGGGCTTCGAGGAGCCGCTCGACTGCCAGAAACCGTTCGAGGATGCCCTTCGTGTAATCCATCCGGTCAACGCCAACCCCGAGCAGGACGTCGTCGGGCAGCCTTTCGACCCGCAGGATCTTGGCGCGGCAGAGCGATACCGACAGCTGCGAATCGATCCACTCAGGCGGCCACTGGATCGAAATCGGATAGGATTCGACGCGGGTCAGCTGGCCGCCGTAGGAGATGGTCGACGACTCACGCTCGATACGCGCTTCGAGATGCCGGTCGACGGTCTCCACGAAATTCTGACAGTGGAAGCGCGTGTGAAATCCGAGGATCGTGCTGCCGAGCATGCCTTCGAGTAGCTCCTCGCGCCATGGACAGATGCTGAACGACTCGGGGTTCGGCCACGGTATGTGCCAGAACATGATGATCGTCGCCTTCGGCAACCGCTCGCGGATCATCCGCGGCAGCAGTGCGAGGTGATAGTCCTGGACCAGGATGACTGGATCCTCGGTATGTGCCTCGTCACGTACCGCGTCGGCAAACCGGCGATTGACCCGCACGTACTGCTCCCAGTCGGCGGAGCGGAATACCGGGCGCACGTGGGCGATATGACACAACGGCCACAACCCTTCGTTCGCGAAGCCGTTGTAATAACCTTCCTCTTCCTCCTTGCTCAACCAGACGCGGCGCAGCGTGTAGCTCGGGCTCTCCGGCGGCACGCGCAGGCGCCCGCGCGCATCGGCCGTCTCGCGGTCGGCGCTGCCGCTGCCGTGCGCGATCCACGTGCCGGAGCAGGCGCGCATCACGGGCTCGAGCGCGGTGACGAGTCCGCTGGCCGGCCGCAGCAGCGTCGTCGTGTTGCCTTCCCGGTTATGAATGAATGGCTCCCGGTTGGAAACCACGAGCACCTCGTCCCCGAGCAGCTGCTCATGCAGGACGCTGCGCAGCATTTCCGGGCTCCATATCGCGGTCTGGTCCCGCCCCCGGCGACTCTGGTCGAGCTCGCGCAAGAGCGCCCGCAACTCGCTCGCCAGCGGGTGTACGGGCGATGACCCCGGCTGCGAGAAGGGTTGCAATATCCCTTCCCCGCGCAGAAGCGAGCGCACCCCGGCGACCCAGCCGCGCCAGGACAGATGGGCGATCGAAACGGTGACCAGCGAGACGACGACGCCGAGCACGACAAAAAGGCCGATCAGATAGAGCCGCGTGTCCGCGCTGCGCCGGTCGACGAAGCTCATATCGTGGACCAGGATCAACGTGCCGATGCGATCGTTGCCCTGGAGCAGGGGACGCTGCACGACATGCAGGGGCCCCTGGCGAAGGCGAATCACCGAGTGCGCGTCGCCCGCGGCGCCCGGCGGCGGGCGGCAACCCAGCGTCGATGGATAGGTCGGCGTCGAATAGCGGAGCTTGCCGCGCTCGTCGCAGAATGCCAGCGCATACAGCCGTTCGTCCTGAAGCGCCCGCATGAACACCTGCTCGATCTTTGCTGTCGAGCCTTGCTCGATCAATGCACCCAGCTGGTCCTGCAGCGTGTTGGCGACCAGTTCCGAGCGGGTGTCAAGATCGTTGATCCACCAGCGAAGGGTCAGCTTGTCGACCAGGGGCACCAGCAGGAAAGCGAGCAGCGCAAGGGCAACCGTCAGCGGCGCGATGAAGCGCAGCGACAGGTGCATCGGGCGTAGTGGCTCCTGGGTGCTCATGGCCTAAGCGTTCGTTTCAGCGCCCGCCGAAGAGTCAAGGCGCGCGCCGGCTACCGGATACACGCGGCGCTCGGACGAGACAAAACCATCGACGATTGATGCTCCCTCGCGTCGGGCGCGCCGATCCGTCGGCCGCCGCGTGCTTCGAAGATGTGACCGCCGCGGTGCGTCCCAGGTTCATTCAGCATCACGAAGCCGCCCGTCTCAACCGCGCCAGTTCGGCGCTCATTGCGCGAGTGGCTAGCCCAGCGGCACGACCTTGATGACTTCCTCGGCGGTTGACAGGCCTGCGGCGATTTTGGCCGCTCCCGAGACGCGCAGCGGCTTCATGTTTTCCTTGTATGCCTGCTCGCGAATCTTGGCGTCGTCGGCGTCGGTATGAATAAGGCGGCGAATGATCGGTGACAGCGTCATGATCTCGTACAGGCCGATGCGGCCGTAGTACCCGGTCATCCGGCACTCGAGGCAGCCCACTGGCGCGTGCACGTGCTGCTCGCCGTCGCTGCGGAAAGGCGAGGTGAGCATGCGCCATGTATCGGGATCGAGCGGCTCGGCCGGCGTCTTGCAATGCGGGCACAGCGTGCGTACAAGGCGCTGCGCCATCACCCCGAGCACGGTCGAGCTGATCAGGAACGGCGGCACGCCGAGATCGAGCAGCCGGGTGATCGCCGTCGGCGCATCGTTGGTGTGCAAAGTCGACAGCACCAGGTGACCGGTCAGCGCCGCCTGAACTGCCATGTCGGCGGTGTCGCGATCGCGGATTTCGCCGACCATGATGATGTCGGGATCCTGCCGCAGGAGTGTCCGCACGCCGCTCGCGAAATCGACACCGATCGCCGGCTGGACCTGCATCTGGTTGAACTCGGGCGCGATCATCTCGATCGGGTCCTCGATCGAGCAGACATTCACCTCGGGCGTGGCGAGCAGCCTCATCGTCGAGTATAGGGTCGTCGTCTTGCCCGATCCCGTCGGCCCGGTGACAAGGATGATGCCGTAAGGCTCCCTGATCATCCGTTCCCAACGGTCGCGATCCTCGCCGGTGAAGCCCAGCTCCTGGAAATCGCGCACCAGAACGTCGGGCGTGAAGATCCGCATGACGACCTTCTCGCCAAACGCGGTCGGCATGGTCGAGATGCGAAGCTCGATTTCCTCGCCGTCCGGCGACAGCGTCTTGATGCGGCCGTCCTGCGGGCGACGGCGTTCGACGATTTCCATCCGCGCCAGCAGCTTGATCCGGCTGGTCATCGCGACCAGGACCGGATTCGGAATCACGTAGACCTGGTGCAGAACGCCGTCGATGCGAAAGCGGACGACACCCGATTCCCGACGCGGCTCGACGTGAATGTCGGAGGCCCGCTGCTCGAACGCGTACTGCCATAGCCAATCGACGATGTGGACGACGTGCTGATCGTTCGCATCGAGCTGCCCGTGCTTGCCCAACTCGACCAACTGCTCGAAGTTGCGGGCGAACGACGTATCGCCGCGCTGTGTCTCGCCCGCCTTCTTGATCGAGCGCGCGAGATTGAAGAATTCGCCTATGTAGCGGCGGATGTCCTGCGGGTTGGCGAAGACCAGCTTCACCTTCAGATGCAGGATCGATTCGAGCTCGTCGGCCCACGCGCGCACGAACGGTTCGCCCGTCGCGACGGTCAGCTCGCCCTTGCTGACCGCGACCGGCAGAATACGGTAGCGCTCGGCGTACGCGATCGACATCGTCCCGGATACTGCAACCAGGTCGATTTTCAACGGGTCGACGTGATGGTAGGGAATGCCGAGCTTGCCGGCGAGCCATTCGACCAGCGTCTCGAGGGTCAGCGGCCGTCGCGGCGGAATCAGCGAGCGCCATTTCTGATCGGCGATCAACTCCAGCGGGTGATCGTAGCGTTGCGTGCGCGAGCGCGCTATCGGCTCCGCGTCGGCCGCGGCCACGAGCCCGTCCGCCACCATGAGCTTCAGGATGTCGTCCAGACGCAGGCGCCGGTCCGACGTGCGCGTCGCCTGCTTGGCCACAGGCGCGCCTGGGGCCGCGAGCGGCGTTTTGATCGGGTTGGCCGAAGGCATCGCGCTACTATAAACCGAAGCGCGCCCTTGCGACACCGTACCCGTTACGCAAGCCCTCGAGCGTTCGCTGGCCGCGAATGCGAAAATGGCCCGATGCAGCCGACCATCAGTGCCCTCTCCGCCGACATAACGACCCTCGCAGTCGATGCAATCGTCAACGCGGCCAACTCGAGCCTGCTGGGCGGCGGCGGCGTCGATGGCGCGATCCATCGCGCGGCCGGACCCGGATTGCTGGCCGAATGCCGACGGCTGGGCGGCTGTGCGCCCGGCGAGGCGAAGATCACGCTCGGTTATCGACTGCCCGCGCGCCACGTCATCCACACGGTCGGGCCGGTCTGGCGCGGCGGCACTCATGGCGAGCCGCAGTTGCTCGCTTCCTGCTATCGGCGCTCGCTCGAGCTCGCGGTAGGCCACGGCCTCGTCTCGGTGGCGTTTCCGGCCATCAGCTGCGGTGCGTACGGCTATCCGCTGGAGCTGGCGGTGCCGATCGCGGTGGCGGCAGTCCACAAATTCGCGCGGCTCGATGCGCTGGAGCGTATCGTCTTCGCGTGCGCCGGCGCCGAGGTCTTGACCGCTTACCGGACGGTGCTGGACGAAGCGGACTAGGCCTTGCCGGTTCGCCGCGCGACGGCCGGTCCCGCTACTCCGCGTCGAGTCCGTCGCCCCCGGCAGTCGCAACCGATTCGGGCACCTCGAAAACTTCGCGCAGATACGCGACGTAGGACGGATCGTAGTCCATGGCCTTCGACGGCTCGTCGCTGATCTTGGCGACCGGCTGGCCGTTGCAGCGCGTCATCTTGATGACGATCTGCAGCGCCTCGTAACCCAGGTCGTTGGTCAGGTTGGTGCCGACACCGAACGCCGTCTGGCTGCGCCCCTTGAAGTATGCAAAAAGCCGGATCGCCAGCGGCGCGTTCAGCGAATCGGAAAAAACCATCACCTTGGTTCGCGGATCGATGCGCATCTTCTGGTAGTGCGCGATCAGTTTCTCGCCCCATTCGAACGGGTCACCGGAGTCGTGCCGCACGCCATCGAACAGCTTGCAGAAGAACAGGTCGAAATCGCGCAGGAAGGCGTCCATGCCGCAGACATCGGACAGCGCGATCCCGAGATCGCCGCGATATTCCCGCGCCCAGGTATTGAACGCGAAGACCTGCGAATCGCGCAGCCGCGGGCCGACCGCCTGACAGGCCTGCATGTACTCGTGCGCCATCGTGCCCAGGGGCGTCAGGCCGTGATCGAGTGCGAGCTTGACGTTGCTGGTACCGACGAATTTCGGACCGATGCCCTCCTTCAGCGTGCGCACGACCTCGTCCTGCCATGGCCGCGAAAAGCGGCGGCGCGTGCCGTAGTCCGCAATGCGGAACTCCGGATCGGGGACGGCGTTGATCTGCTCGATCTTGGCGTCGAGCCGACGCTGGCCTTCGGCGATGTTCGGTCGCGGCTGGGTCTCGCGAAAATAGATCTCGCTGACGATTGCGAGCACCGGGACTTCGAACAGTATCGTGTGCAGCCATGGCCCCTTGATCGCGATATCGATCTCGCCCGGCGTTGCCGCCGGCGCAAGGCGGATAAAGCGCCGATCGAGCTGGAACAGCCCGAGCAGATCGACGAAGTCGCTCTTGAGAAAGCGCCAGCGACGAAGGTATTCGAGCTCCTCGTGTGTGAAGCGCAGGCTGCACAGGCCGACGATTTCGCGCTCGATCTGGCCAAGGTACGGCGTCAGGTCGATTCCGGGGGTCCGACATTTGAACCGGTATTCGACCTGCGCAGTGGGAAAATGGTGCAAAACGACCTGCATCATCGTGAACTTGTACAGGTCGGTGTCGAGCAACGACTCGATGATCATGCGGCGTTCAGCAGACGTCGGGAAAGGCAGCCATGGTACCCGCTGTCGGCCGGGCCATCCATCTCCGCCGGGCGCCCGGGTCGCCGTGCATGGCTCGCGGTGGCAATCGGGGCCGTGGGCCGCTATCATCGACGCATTCACCGCGAAGACTACGATCATGCTGGTCAACTGCGTCGCCTACCAGGAAGGGAAGAAGCTCGCCGACATCCCGAAGGAAGCGATCAGCGACTACGTCAAGCGTCCCGATTGTTTCGTGTGGGTCGGCCTGAAGGATCCGACGCCGCCTGAACTGGAAGAGATGCGGGAGGAATTCGACCTGCCCGGGCTCGCCGTCGAGGACGCGCGGCACGGCCATCAGCGCCCCAAGATCGAGGAATACGGAGATTCGCTGTTCGCAGTGCTGCACGCGGTGGAGATGCGCGGCGAGGAGCTGCACGTCGGCGAGATCGACATTTTCGTCGGACCGAACTATGTGCTGTCGGTACGGCGCGACACCGAGCGTGGCTTCGCCGACGTGCGGGCGCGAAGCGAAAACGAGCCCGACCTGTTGATGCACGGCTCGGCGTACGTGCTGTACGCGTTGATGGACAAGGTCGTCGATCGCTATTTCCCGGTCCTCGAGACGCTGGAGACCGAACTGGAGACGGTCGAGGAGCAGATTTTCGTCCGTAATACCGCCCGCTCCAACATCGAGTCGCTGTACGCGCTCAAACGCAGGCTGATGACGCTCAAGCACGCGGTCGATCCGCTGATGGAGGCCGTGGGCAAGCTCTACGGCGGGCGCGTGCCGCGCATCTGCGCCGGGATGGGCGAGTACTTTCGCGACGTGTTCGATCACCTGCAGCGGCTGCACGCATCGATCGAGGGCATCCGCGACATGCAGACGACGGCGATCCAGGTCAACCTGGGTATGATCAGTCTGAATGAGACCGAGGTCACCAAAAAGCTCGCCGCTTGGGCGGCGATCATCGCGGTCCCCACGATGATCGCCGGAGTCTACGGCATGAACTTCAAGAACATGCCCGAGCTCGACTGGGCGTTCGGCTATCCGATCTCGGTGGGAGCAATGATCGTGATCGATGTAGCGCTCTACTTCTGGTTCAAGAAGATTCGCTGGCTTTGAGCGTTAAGATCATCAGCGTCAGTGCAGGTGAGGCTTGTCGTCGCCCGCGATCGGCGTCAGCGGGATAACGCGTCTGTCCGCCGGCGCCTCGTGCCACGCCGGCTGCAGCGTCACGTGATCGATACGGTATCGCTCGGCCAGGAGGCGCTGTGCCGCCAGCAGTACCTGCGGCCAGGCTTGCGCGTCGCGAATCAACAGATGCGCTGATAGCGCCGTCCTGTCGGACGTCATTTGCCATACGTGCAGGTCGTGCACGGCGGCGACGCCCGCAACGCGGGTCAGGGCGCGGCCTATTTCGTCGTACGACAGGTGCGCAGGAACGCCTTCCATCAGCACGTGCGTCGATGCCTTGAGCAGCAGCCAGGTCGAGCGCAGGACCAGCGCCGCTACCAGCAGCGACAGGATCGGATCGATCGGCATCCATCCGGTCGACGCGACCACCGCGCCGGCGACGATCGCCGCGACCGACCCGAGCATGTCGCCGCTTACGTGCAGCAGCGCCGCCCGGCTGTTCAGGCTGCGCCCGTGCGATAGGGACCACGCCGCGAACATGTTGATCAACAGCCCGACGGCGGCGATGGCCATCACCATCCCTCCCGCCACCGGAGATGGCGAAAGCAGCCGTCGCGCAGCTTCGACGGAGATCCCCACGACGATGGCGAGCATCAATAACGCATTGATGAATGCCGCGATCACCTCGGCCCGGGCATAACCGTAGCTGGCGCGATGCGACGGCGGCAGCCGAGCCACGTGCTGCGCCGCCAGCGCAATGCCGAGCGCGGCGGCGTCCGTGACCATGTGGCCGGCGTCGGCGAGGAGCGCCAGCGACCCCGCCAACCAGCCTCCGCCGGCCTCGACGATCGCAAATCCAATCGTCAGGACGACCGCGATGCGCAATGCCCGGCGCTCGCGCGCAGCCGCGTTCTTCGCTTGCTCGCCGGCCGGTCTGCCCGCGGCGTGTCGATGTGAATGCATGGCGTTCTCTCGCGCAATGCAATTGTCGGCCAGGTCCGGATCCCGGGCAACGTTTCGCGCCGGTAGAATGGCGGCATGCCCCACCGAGCGGACCTCGCCGAGCGCATCGACTTGCTGCTTCCTCAGACGCAGTGCGGCCGTTGCGCCTACCCGGGGTGCCGGCCCTACGCCGAAGCGATCGCCGAGGGCGCCGCACCGATCAACCGCTGTGCGCCGGGCGGGCAGGCTACGATCGCAAGGCTCGCCGCCCTGCTCGACGTCCCGGCGCCCCTCCTCGACCCCGCATTCGGTGTGGCCGAGGCGCTGAGGCGCGCGCACATCGACGAGGCGGCCTGCATCGGCTGCACGCTGTGCATCCGTGCCTGTCCGGTCGACGCCATCGTCGGCGCGACGCAGCGAATGCATACCGTGCTGCTCGATCACTGCACCGGTTGCGGGCTCTGTCTGCCGCCCTGTCCGGTCGATTGCATCGTCATGACGGAGGCAGGGCGAGCGTGGACACCCGTCGATGCGGCAGCGGCACGCATCCGCTTCGACGCGCGCAACGCGCGGCTCGCCCGAGTCGCCGGCCGAGTGTCGCGTCCGGCGGGTGCCAAAACGGCGACCGTGCGCGACGCGACGCCGGCGCAGCGCCGACAAACCGTGGCGGCCGCGGTGGCCCGCGCCCGCGCGCGGCGGGGCCACGGACGGAGCGGCCGCGCATGAGAGTCGCGCTCGGCGCGGCAATGTTTCGCCCCGTGGCCGCGTCATCAAAACGGGGCGGCGCCGCCATCCGGTCGGCTGGCACCAGGTGAACCCCGTCAAGCGACAGGCAATCTACGAGCGCCTGCGCGCCCAGAATCCGCACCCTCGCAGCGAACTGAGCTATCGGACGCCGTTCGAGCTGCTGATCGCGGTCGTTCTCTCGGCACAGGCGACCGACAAGAGCGTCAACCTGGCGACGGCGAAGCTCTTCCCGGTTGCCCGCACGCCGCAGGCGATGGTCGCGCTGGGCGAGGCCAAGCTCATTCCCTACATCCAGACGATTGGACTCTTCCGCACCAAGGCCAGGAATGTCGTCGCGCTATCCCGCCGGCTGATCGATGAACATGGCGGCGAGGTACCGGCGGAGCACGATGCGCTCGTGCGGTTGCCCGGCGTGGGGCGCAAAACCGCCAATGTGGTGATGAACGTCGCATTCGGACAGCCGACCATTGCGGTGGATACGCACATCTTTCGCGTCGCCAACCGGACCGGCCTGGCGCCAGGCCGAACGCCCGAGGAGGTCGAGCGGAAGCTGGTCAAATTCACGCCGGAGGAATTCCGGCATGACGCGCATCACTGGCTCATCTTGCACGGACGCTACGTTTGCCAGGCGAGAAAGCCGCTTTGCCCACAGTGCGTAATCGCCGACCTGTGCGAATACCGGCGCAAGACGAAGGCGGTATGAGCGACGCCTGAAGCAGAACAAGGCGTCGAGCGGCGCCTTGCGGAACGCGGGGGCGCTAGTGCCGGGTGACCAGAACGGCCGGTTGCGCTGCGTAGTACGCGGCGACGTTCTCTATGTCCGCAGTCGACAGCGTCCCGGCGAACGCGCCCATGATGGCATTCTTGCGCGCGCCCGACTTGTAGTCGCGCAGCGCCTTGGCCAGATAGTCGGGATATTGGCCGCCGAGCTTCGGATAATCGGCATTCGCGCTGTTGCCGTCGCTGCCGTGGCATGCCTGGCAGACCGCCTTGACCTTGGCTTCGCCAGCCTTGATGTCGGCCGCCAGCGCCCCAGGCGCCGTAACGAACGGCGCTATCGCGAATATCCAGAGCCCGAGGTTTCTGATCATCGATTGGGTCGTCACTGGCTGGCCGTCTTCGGCGGGGAACGCGAATAGTACGCGGCGAGATCGGCGATGTCCTTGTCCGACAGCGTCGCCGCGATCGCCTTCATCGATGGATGGCTGCGCTCGCCAGCGCGATAGGCCTGCAGCGCCCGGACGATGTAAGCCTCGTGCTGTCCGCCGATCTTGGGCACTTTGTAGACTTCGGGGAAGGCGGTGCGCCAGCCGACGATGCCGTGGCAGCCGACGCACATCTCGATTTTCTGCGAGCCTGCGGCGGCGTCTCCGGCAGGTGTCTGCGCGAACGCGGACGCCGGGAGCGCAAGGGTCACTGCGACGAGCAACAACAGTCTGGTCATCGACCGGGCTTTCATCGAATTTGCCGCAAACGGCACAACTCCCCTGGCGGCGGGCGATCAAATCCGCGCCATTTTACGGGCCCGCACGAACGCCGGTCAAACGGCGGGCATGCGCGCGCCGTCCTCAGCGCTCCAGCAGCGGCAGCTTGACCTTGACGGTTTTCCACTCGTCGGCATCGGGCGGGGCAGGCTTGCGCTCGATGATCGGCTTCCACGCCTTGGCCAACTCGGCATTGAGCGCCTTGAACTGCTGCTGATCGTCGGGCACGTCGTCTTCGGCGAATATCGCCTCGACCGGGCATTCGGCGACGCAAAGGGTGCAATCGATGCATTCGTCAGGATCGATCACCAGGAAATTCGGCCCTTCGCGAAAGCAATCGACCGGGCAGACGTCGACACAGTCGGTATACTTGCAGCGAATGCAGCTTTCGGTAACAACGTAGGTCATCGCCTGGGTAATCTCCTGCCGCCGGTCTTGAATTTTACCAAATCGGCCCGAACTAAGATAAGGCGGTCGGCGCGCCCCGCGGCTTGCGTGTGCCCCTCCTTTGGGCTAACTTAAGCCTTGGGGCGCGGACGCAGCGGCCCTCCAGGCAGGCCAGCGGCGCGCCAGCGCATCAATCGAGGATCACGATGACCGAGCACATCAAGCACGTTACCGACGCCACTTTCGACAGCGACGTACTGAAGGCCGGCACGCCGGTACTGGTCGATTACTGGGCCGAATGGTGCGGGCCGTGCAAGATGATCGCGCCGATCCTCGATGATGTCGCCAAGAGCTACGCGGGCAAGCTCACCGTGGCCAAGCTCGATATCGATGCCAATCCGGACGTGCCGGCGAAGTACGGCATACGCGGCATCCCCACGCTGATCCTGTTCAAGGGCGGGGAAGTGGCGGCGCAGAAGGTGGGAGCGCTGTCCAAGTCGCAGCTGACGGCCTTTATTGACAGCCACATCTGAACACGCTACGCTGCTGACCCATTGAAGCACGCGCCCCGCTGAGCGTAGTCGCCGCGGGACGTCGTCACCGGCGCTGTCGGAAGCCTCTCCGGCGCCAACCTCCCTTTTGCAGCCGTTTCGCGGCTTTTAGCTTGTCCGGGAACCGGCCCGGCCACCTCTTGCAACTCATCCCCCGCCATGCATCTGTCCGACCTCAAGTCCAAGCCCGTCACCGAACTGGTCGAGATCGCCAACACCAACGAGATCGACGGCGCCAATCGCCTGCGCAAGCACGACCTCATCTTCGCGCTGCTGAAGAATCAGGCGAAGAAGGGCGAAAGCATATTCGGCGACGGCACGCTCGAAGTTCTGCCCGACGGCTTCGGCTTTCTGCGCTCGCCGGATACGAGCTACCTCGCCGGCACCGACGACATCTACATTTCCCCGTCGCAGATTCGTCGCTTCAATCTGCATACCGGCGACACGATCGAAGGCGAAATACGCACCCCGAAAGACGGCGAACGCTATTTCGCGCTGGTCAAGGTCGACAAGGTCAACGGCGAACCGCCCGAGAATGCCAAGAGCAAGATACTCTTCGAAAACCTGACGCCGCTGTTTCCCGACGAGCCGCTGATTCTCGAGCGCGACATCAAGGCCGAGGAAAACATCACCGGACGGATCATCGACATCGTCGCGCCCATCGGCAAGGGGCAGCGTGGACTGCTCGTCTCGTCGCCGAAATCGGGCAAGACGGTCATGCTGCAGCACCTGGCGCACTCGATCGCCGCAAACTATCCCGACGTTGTCCTGATCGTGCTGCTGATCGACGAGCGGCCCGAGGAAGTGACCGAAATGCAGCGTTCGGTGCGCGGCGAGGTCGTGTCCTCGACATTCGACGAGCCGGCGACACGTCACGTGCAGGTGGCCGAGATGGTGATCGAAAAGGCCAAGCGCCTGATCGAACACAAGAAGGACGTCGTCATCCTCCTCGATTCGATCACGCGGCTCGCCCGTGCCTACAACACCGTCGTCCCCGCTTCGGGCAAGGTGCTGACCGGCGGCGTGGACGCCAACGCGTTGCAGCGGCCGAAGCGTTTCTTTGGCGCGGCGCGCAACATCGAGGAAGGCGGGTCGCTGACGATCATCGCGACCGCGCTGATCGACACCGGATCGCGAATGGACGACGTGATCTACGAGGAATTCAAGGGCACCGGCAACATGGAGATCCATCTCGATCGCCGCATGGCGGAAAAACGCATTTATCCGGCGATCAACGTCAACCGGTCCGGGACCCGCAAGGAGGAGATGCTGCTCAAGCAGGACGTCCTGCAGAAGGTCTGGGTACTGCGCAAGCTGCTCTATCCGATGGACGAACTCGAAGCGACCGAGTTCCTGGTCGACAAGGTCAAGCAGACGAAGAACAACGCGGAATTCTTCGACTCGATGCGGCGGGGCAACTAGCTTTTTGCGTTAACCCGCAATCCCGCGGCTTGCACGGTTCCCTCCGCCCTGCGACGTCGTATTCCCGCGCTTGTCGCCGGACCTGCTCCGCCCTCCGGCGTCGTATCCCCGTTCGCGGGCCCCTGCGCTGCCATGCGGCGTTCCAGGGCGGCTCGAACCAAATCCGCCGCGCCCAGTCTAGAGGGAGTTAGCGATCCAGGGTGGCAGAAATGACGCGGCGCCTCGACATCGATGCATTGCGCGGACTGATGCTGGTGCTGATGACGCTGACGCACCTGCCGACACGCTTCGCGTCCCCACTCGGCCAGCCACTCGGATTCGTTTCCTCAGCGGAAGGTTTTGTCTTCCTTTCCGCGTTCATGTGCGGTTGGATCTACAGCGAGCGTGCCAAGCGCGACGGCATGTCCCGCATGCGGCGCGCGCTGTGGCAGCGGGCCGCCGCGCTCTACACCTGCCAGGTCGCGCTGCTGGTGTTCCTGCTCACCATCGTGGCCGGCATCGCGCAAGCGCATGGTCAAACGGCGATCACCGACCTGATTTCGTTTTTCAGCAAGGACCCGGCGACCGCGTTGACGGCCGGTCTCGCCCTCGTCTACAACCCGCCGCTTCTGGACATTCTGCCGATGTACGTCGTGCTGCTCGCCGCGACGCCCCTGTTGCTGAGCTTTGCGCCCAAGCGCGGCTGGTGGCCGGTCCTCACCTTGAGTGTGCTGTTGTGGGCGCTGGCGCAGGCCGGCGCGGGACGCGCGCTATATCAGGCCATAGCCGACTCGATCGGACTCGACCTGCCGGTCTCGCAGACGGGTGCCTTTTCGCTGCTTGCCTGGCAGGTTCTCTGGGTTGGCGGCCTCTGGCTGGGCGCGCTGAAGGCTGCCGATTCGGGTGCCGGGTTGACAGCGCCGCGCTGGGCCGTCCAGCCCGCGCTGGCCATTGCGCTCGTTTGCCTGGTCTGGCGGCACATTGCCGGCCAGACCCCGTTCCCGGGCCCGGGCGGACATGAGCTCAATGCGCTGTTCGATAAATGGCAGCTGGCACCGCTGCGCCTGGTGAACTTTCTCGCCCTGCTGGTGCTCGTGCTTCGATTCGGGCCGTGGCTCGCTCGACGCGTGCCGCTGTCAGGGCTCGCGCGACTGGGTGCGGCCTCGCTGCCGGTGTTTTGCGCGCACCTGGTCGTTTGCCTGCTCGCGCTGGCGACCTTGGGCGACCACTACGAGCACCGCAGCTGGGCGGTCGACATCGTGCTGATCGTGGGCGCGTTTGCCGCGCTGTACGCGGTTGCGGAATTCGTCGAGCTCGCGTCCCGTTCCGGGCCCCTCGGGCGGGGGCACCGCGACGGGCCTCAATTCACGTAGCGCGAAATCACCGATCTCCATAGCGCATAGCCCGTCGCGTTCAGGTGCAGCGCGTCGGGTCTGAAAAGCTCGCCGCGCGGCCGGCCGTCGGCCGCGAGCATCGGCGTGTAGACGTCGATGTACGCGACGCCCGGATGCGAGGCCGCGAATTGCTCGACCATCGCGTTGGCACGGCGAATTTCCGTCAGCAGCGATGCGCGCGCCGGGCTGGGCTTGATCGAGATGAAGGCGATGCGGGTTTCAGGAAGCACCGACCGGACCCCCTGCACGAATGCCTCGAATTGGCGCAGCACATCGGCGGCGGACCGGCCCTGGGCCAGGTCGTTGTCGCCAGCATAGACAAGCACCAGCCGCGGCCGGTAAGCGATCACCAGGCGGTCCAGATAGTGCACGCAGTCGGAGAGGGTCGAGCCGCCGAAGCCGCGCTTGATGACCACCGGCAGGGCCGCGAAATCGGTTTCGAGGCCGTCCCACAGGCGGATCGACGAGCTTCCGACGAAAAGCACCCCATCCGGTGGCGGCGCGTTCTTGCTGTCCGCCGCGGCAAAAGCCGCCAGCGGGGCGTCCCAGGTTGCGGCCGCCGTGACCTCCGGAGGGCTGCCCGACGCGGCCCAAGCGAGCGCGGGAAGGGCGACCAACAACGCCACGAACCGATTCATCTGCTTTGATTTTAAAAGGAACATTCCGATTATAACGCGGCAGCGGACCAAAGATGACCGGATTCGCCGCGGTCATCCGGACCCCATCGGGAACCGGGCCGTCCGAGATCCAAAACGCCTTGAAGCGGTAATGGACGCCACCATTTAATGCAAGTTCCCTCTCCTGTTGCACTGCAGCGACAAAGAGCCCATAATTTTTGGTTGTACGGCAGGTCACGGCCTGCCCAAACCCGGCGCGCGCCTGCGGCGCCCGCCTCCGAGGTATTCAATGAAAACCGCCATTCACCCGCAATACAGTGAAATCCAGGTGACGTGCAGCTGCGGCAATACATTCACGACGCGCTCGACCGTCCAGAAACCCTTGCACGTTGAAGTCTGCTCAGCCTGCCATCCGTTCTACACGGGCAAGCAAAAGATCGTCGACACGGCCGGCCGCGTGGAGAAATTCCGCCAACGCTACGCCGCCAAGCCCGCGGCGCCGGCCGCCGTCAAGCCCGCCCCGGCGCCGGCGACCAAGAGCGCCAAAAGCTCGTCGGGCAAAGGTGGTGCCGCGTCGGCCAAGAGCGCCGCAAGATCGGCGTAAGCGCTGGCGCAGCATGAAACCAAAGGCAGCCTCGGCTGCCTTTTTTGTTGGCCCGCGACTGCGGCGGCCGCTGCCTGGTCGGGCAAGTGGCGCGGCGCCGCATAAACCACTAGTGTTCTGAACCGAACCAACGACCGTTCCTCTTCCCGACGCCCCATGCCTCTTGCCGATCCCACCGCTCCTTCGGGCGAGGCGTCCGATCTGTCGCCGTCCGGAAGATACCGCGTCTTCAAACAGGCGGGACTCGTGCTGCTGTGCGCCGCATGGATTCTGCTCGGATTGTTCGGCCACGATCCGTGGAAGCCCGATGACGCGACGACGTTTGGCATCGCGCACGACATATTGAGCAACGGCGATTGGCTCGCGCCTCAGCTCGCGGGCGCGCCGACAGCGGACCGCCCACCGCTTTTCTATGCGCTGACGGCCGCGAGCGCGGCGACGCTCGCGCCGCTGCTTCCGCTGCACGACGGGGCGCGCGTGGCCAATGCGGTGTGTCTCGCATTGACGTTGTGGCTGCTCGCGCTTGCCGGTCGCGAGCTCTATGGGCGCCCCTTTCGCTGGCTGCCGGTGCTTGTTTTCATCGGCTGCATCGGACTGTGGGATCGTGCGCATGCGCTGGCGCCCGAGGTCGGCTTGCTGCCGGCCTGCGCGCTCGCCCTGTACGCGCTGGCGCTCGCGCCGCGGCGAGCGCTCGCGGCGGGCGCGCTGCTCGGCATAAGCGCCGGCACGGCATTTCTCGTCCGCGGCACGCCGTGGCTCGCGATGATCGCGTTGACCGCGATCGTGCTTCCACTGTTTCCGACCTGGCGCACGCGCCGCTATGCCGGCACGCTGGCGGTCGCCGCCGTGGTGGCGGCACCCCTGCTTCTCGCTTGGCCGCTGGCGTTGTACCTGCGTGATCCGGCAATTTTTGGCCTCTGGCAGGAAAGCCAGAGCCTCGCGCGATTCTTCGGCCTTACGCCCGGGTCGCCACCGGTCGAACCGCTTTATTACCTGCAGAACCTCCCATGGTTCGCCTGGCCTGCGCTGCCCCTAGCGCTGTGGACGCTGTGGCTGCGCGCCAGGGGATACCGGGGCGGGCTGGCGCAAGCCGGTATCCTTTTGCCGGCCACGATGACCGTGGTTCTTCTGGCGGTGCTCTCTGCCGCCGCCGAACCGCGCGCGACGCTCGCTCTGCCTCTACTGCTGCCCCTGTCGTTGCTCGGGGCCGCGGAAGTCGACACCCTCAAGCGCGGGACCTCGGGCGCACTCGACTGGTTCGGCATCCTGACCTTCGGTCTGCTGGCAGTCCTCGTCTGGGCGCTCTGGCTGGAATCGCTCTGGCACGGTCTGCCGGAGCCGATCGCGCGCATGTTTCGGGATACGCAGCCCGGCTTTCGACCGCCGTGGCAGCCGTTTGCCGTCCTGGTATCCGCGTTCCTGAGCCTGCTGTGGATCGTGCTCGTTCGGCCGGCACGTCGCTCCAATCGCCGTGCCGTGCTGAACTGGGCGACCGGCATGACGCTGGTGTGGGGCCTTTACATGACGATCTGGCTCCCTTACCTGGATTCACGGCGCAGCTATCGCCCGGTCGCCGAATCGCTGGCGCAGCAGCTCCCGGCCGGTACGCCATGCCTGGCAAGCCGCAACCTCGGCGAGCCGCAGCGGGCGCTCATCGAATATTTCGGCGGCATCGTACCGGTGCGCGACGATCTCGCCGCGGCGAGTGCATGCCCGGCGCTGCTGCTGCAGGTTGGCCGCGGCGACAGCGACACGCCGCCCGACTCGTCCTGGGAAAAAGTCTGGGAAGGCCGCCGCCGCGGCGACGACACGGAACGCTTCCTTCTGTTCCGGCGACCCGCGGGTTGACGATGAAGTTCATCGACGAAGCGAAGATCGAAGTGATCGCCGGCGACGGCGGCAACGGCGCCGTCTCGTTCCGCCGTGAAAAGTACGTGCCGCGCGGCGGCCCGGACGGCGGCGACGGCGGGCGCGGCGGAAGCATTCGCGCTATCGCCGATCGCAACATCAATACGCTGATCGACTATCGCTACGCGCGTATTCACCGCGCCAAGCGCGGCGAAAACGGCCGGGGCGCCGATCAATACGGCCGCGGTGCCGAAGACATCGTATTGCGAATGCCCGTCGGCACGGTGATCACCGATGCGGAATCGGGCGAAACGATCGCCGATCTCGCGGTGGATGGTCAGTCGGCGCTGCTCGCCCAGGGCGGCCAGGGCGGGCTGGGCAATCTGCATTTCAAATCCAGCACCAATCGTGCGCCGCGCCAGTCGACCCCGGGCGAACGCGGCGAGCAGCGCCTGTTGCGGCTCGAGCTCAGGGTGCTCGCCGACGTCGGCCTGCTCGGCATGCCGAACGCCGGCAAATCGACGCTGATCCGCGCCATTTCGGCAGCGCGACCCAAGGTCGCCGACTATCCTTTCACGACGCTGGCGCCGAACCTTGGCGTGGTTCGCGTCGACGAGAATCGGAGCTTCGTCGTCGCCGACGTGCCCGGGCTGATCGAGGGCGCCGCCGAAGGCGCCGGCCTCGGCCACCAGTTCCTGCGCCACTTGCAGCGCACACGACTGCTGCTGCACATCGTCGACCTCGCGCCGCAAGACGATGCCGATCCGGTCGCGGGGGCGCGCGCGATCGTCCGGGAACTCGAGCGCTACGATCGCAGCCTGTACGACAAGCCGAGATGGCTGGTGCTGAACAAAATCGATCTGATCGACGCTGCCGAGCGCGATGCGCGGGTCGCCGCCTTCGTCAAGGCGTACCGCTGGAAGGGTCCCGTGTTCGCGGTTGCCGCGATCAGCGGCGAGGGCTGCGATGAGCTCGTCTACGCCGTTCAACGGTGGCTGGAAGCGCATCCCGCCGAAGCGGTCGCCGCCGAGCCATGACGGCGCCGGACACGACATCGATTGTCGCGACCGCGCGGCGGCTGGTGATCAAGGTCGGATCGACGCTGGTCACCGACGAAGGCCGCGGCATCGATCACGCCGCCGTCGCGCGCTGGGCCGAGCAGATCGCGGCGCTCTCGAACAGCGGCAAGGAGATCGTCCTCGTGTCCTCGGGCGCGATCGCCGAGGGCATGAAGCGGCTGGGCTGGACGAGTCGGCCGGTGGCGATCCACGAGCTGCAGGCAGCCGCGGCTGTCGGCCAGATGGGGCTCGTGCAGGCCTACGAGACCGCGTTCCAGCGTTTCGGCCTCCATACGGCGCAGATCCTGCTCACGCACGAGGACCTCGCGGATCGTCGGCGGTATCTCAATGCGCGCTCGACCCTGCTGACCCTGCTGCGCCTCGGCGTCATTCCGGTCATCAACGAAAACGACACGGTGACCACCGATGAAATCCGGCTCGGCGACAACGACACGCTGGGCGCCCTGGTCACCAATCTGATCGATGCCGACGTGTTGATCCTGCTCACCGATCAGTCCGGCCTGTACAGCACCGATCCGCGGTCCGATCCGGGCGCGACCATGCTGCGCCGGGCACGCGCCGGCGATCCCGCGCTCGAAGCGATCGCGGGGGGTGCGGGCACGCTCGGGCGTGGCGGCATGCTGACCAAGGTCTTGGCGGCGAAGCGCGCGTCACGCAGCGGCGCGTCGACCGTAATCGCTGGGGGTCGCGAGGACCGCGTGCTGACCCGGCTGGCCGCCGGCGAGATGCTCGGCACCGAAATCGCCGCCGAAATGATGACCTTGGCCGCCCGCAAGCAGTGGCTGGCCGATCACGTCCGGCTCGCGGGGCGGCTGACGCTCGATGCCGGAGCGGTGCGCGCGCTTGCTCGCGGCGGCAAGAGCCTGCTGCCGATCGGGGTCTCCGCTTGCGCCGGCCAGTTCGAGCGCGGCGAGCTGGTCGGCTGCTTCGACGCGGACGGCCACGAGCGCGCGCGCGGGTTGATCAACTACAGCGCGGCGGAAACGGTTCGCATTCTCGGCAGGCCGTCCTCGCAAATCGAAAGCATCCTGGGCTATGTCGACGAGCCCGAACTGATCCATCGCGACAATCTCGTCGTGCTTTGAGAGGAGCGGGAGCGGATACCGCTCCGCAAATCGACAGGCGCGTCGCATTCCCCTAAACTCGCGGCACCAGAAGCGCTCCGATTGTCAAACGGCACGCGAGCGACCAGCGCTTCGATCGGCACCGAGGAGGCAAGTCATGAACCTGGTCGACCGCGTCAAGAACATCCTGCTGTCTCCCCGCACCGAATGGCCGAAGATCGCCGAGGAGCCGGCGACGACGCAATCGCTCTACGTCGGCTACATCGTCATTCTCGCGGCGATCGCGCCACTGGCGTTGCTGATTCGCACCGGTGGCGTCGCCATCGCCGTGGCGATCGCACACTACGCGGTCGCGCTGGCGATTACCTATCTGATGGCGCTGATCGTCGACGCGCTGGCACCGACCTTCAACGGGACCCGGGATTTCACGCAGTCGCTCAAGCTCGTCGCGTATTCGTATACGGCGCCCTGGGTGGCAGGCGTATTCCTGCTGCTGGGCGGGACCCTGGGCGGAGTGATCGGACTGATCGCCGCGATCTACGCCTGGTACACGTTCTACCTCGGCGTGCCGGTGCTGAAGAAATCCCCGCCCGACAAGGCCATCGGCTATACGGTCGTTGTCGTGCTCTGCGCTATCGTTCTGGCGATCGTGCTCGGCGGCGTGCTGATGTCGGCGTTTTTCGGCGCGGCGATGGCCGGCACGAGTTCGGCATGATGCGCTGAGCGTCCGGCCGGCAGGCGAGCCTTGAGCCGCGTGGACGTACCGCGCCAGGCGGGAGACTAGGCCTTGCCGGTGGGGGTGGTGTAGGGCGAGGGCACGACGCTGTGTGCCCACCCGTACAGGCGCTCGCGCCGCGTTTGCGGCCGCTGGTGCAGGAAGCGTTCGAGCTCGGTAAGACCGCGCCGATAGACATCGCGCTTGAACTCGATGACGTTCTCCAGCGGAATCCAGTAGTCGTGCCAGCGCCACGCATCGAATTCGGGATGCTGGCTGGCGCGCAGGCTCACGTCGCTGTCGCGGCCGGTCAGGCGCAGCAAGTACCAGATCTGCTTCTGGCCACGGTAGCTTCCGCGCCATTCACGCTTGATCCAATGCTGCGGAACTTCGTAGCGCAGCCAGTCGCGGGTGCGCCCGAGAATTCTGACATGGTCGGCTTCGAGTCCGACCTCTTCCTTCAATTCCCGATACATCGCCTGCTCGGGCGTTTCGCCGGGGTTAATCCCCCCCTGAGGAAATTGCCACGAGTGCTCGCGGATCCGCTTGCCCCAGAAGACCAGATTCTTCGAGTTGGCGACGACAATGGCAACGTTCGGGCGATACCCGTCACGGTCCAGCATCGCGGCACCTGTAATTCTGCGCGTTGTAAATATTCTTGCACAGATCGGCGCACTTGGAAAGCGCTCCGGCAACGACAGCGCCGCCGTCGGCTCAGCGGCGCGAGAGCTCCCGCGGGATCGCCTGCAGCAACAGACGCTGATCGCGGCGCAACACGACGATGCCCACGGCGTCGCCGATGCGACGGCCGGTGAGCAATCGCTGGAGATCGTCGATACCGGTCACCGCTTGCTCGTCGAAGACGACGATCACGTCGCCGGTGCGCAGCCCCGCCGTCGCGGCCGGCGAATCCTTGTCGACCGTCGAGATCCGCATGCCGGATTCGTACGCAAGATCGAAATAGCGGACGATGCGCCGCGCTATTGTCGTGTCGTGACCGCCAACGCCGAGATAGGCACGCCGGACACGGCCCTCGCGGATGAGCGCCACGGCGACGCGCTCGGCGGTGTTGGCGGCAATGGCAAAACAGATGCCCTGGGCAGGCATGATCACCGCCGTGTTCACGCCGATCACATCGCCCGCCGCACTCACCAGCGGGCCGCCCGAATTTCCGGGATTCAGTGCCGCGTCGGTCTGGATGATATTGTCGAGCAGGCGTCCGGTCTGGCTGCGCATCGACCGACCGAGCGCGCTGACGATGCCTGCGGTGACCGAATGCTGGAAGCCGTACGGGCTACCGATGGCGATCGCGATCTGACCAACGCGCACGCGCGAGGAATCGCCGAGCCGCGTGTAGGCGAGCTCGGGCGCGCCGATCTTGACGACGGCCAGATCGGAATCCGCGTCCTCGCCGACCAGCTCGGCCGCGACCAATCGGCCGTCGGGAAGCGTTACCTCGATTGCGCTCGCAGCGCCCGCGACATGACTGTTGGTCAGCAGGTATCCATCGGGCGCGATAATGAATCCGGAGCCCGAGGCTTGGGCGCGCCCCCTGCCGTGATGCTCGATCCTGATGTGGACGACCGCGGGACGCACGCGCTCCACCGCACCGACCACGGCGGCCGAGTAGGCGTCGAGGAGACTGCGCTCGTCGCCGGCTGGCTGCGACGGCAGAGGATGGCTCGGCGCTCGCGTCGTCTCGCACCGTGTGCGCATGAAGTGCAACATGACCATCGAGCGGCGCCATGGGCCTGAGGTGGTGGTACCCGACGACGAAATCAAGTCGCCGCGGGAATCGTCGCCGCAACGCGTTCGCGCCGCGGCTTGCAAGCCATGCATTGGCTTGCAGTTATTGCCTGCAAATTGCCGCAGCCCGACCGCGTCGTGAACGCGCCCGCCGCACGACGTGGTGGCATGTCGCTTGCTTGGGTCCGTGGCGAACCGATGCGCCATTGCGCTTCGGTCCGGCGCGGCGCCGGGTCGCATCGGCCGCGCATCCTGGCCAGCCCGCCGCACAACGGGGAGAGAAGCCATGACGGACATCCGGGCCAACACTTCGCAGGATCCGCAGTCGGTCGGTACGGCCATTCTTGGAGGCGGCCCGCCCGGACTCACGCCGACGCGCGAATTGATGCCCGCGCACGCTCTGATCGGCGACCCGATCGTCAATCCCAAAGGCTACGCGCTCGGACAGATCGAGCACATCGTACTCGACGTGCAGTGTGGCCGTGTTGCCTACGCCGTCCTGTCCTTTGGCGGATTTCTCGGACTCGGAGAGAAGCTGTTCGCGATTCCGTGGAACGCGCTGACGTTCGACGCCGATCGCCATCGCTTCATTCTCAACATCGAGCGAGGGCTGCTCGAGGGCGCACCCGGCTTCGACAAGGCCCACTGGCCCGCGATGGCGGATCCGGAATGGGCGTCCCACCTGCACGCGTACTACGGATCTCAGCCTTATTGGGGCTGATGGCGGCAGCGGGTGCCGGCTGCGAAGAGGTCAGGCCGCGAGAAGAATGCCCGAGGTGGGCGTCTGCAACCGCCCCAAACCGGCCCCCTCGTCCGCCGCCTCGATCAGCGCGCTCAGCCGGCGCAGCCGCGCGGCGCCGAAAAAGGTGGCAAATGGAACCTCGGAAGCATCGCGTCCGGTGCCGATACGAACCAGATCGCGCATCGGCGAAAGATCGGTGGGGTCGAAGAGCTGCCACCGGCCGCCGAGGAAAGCCTCGAACACGGCGTGGAAATCGGGCGGCGGTTCGGCGTAGCGCGCGTAGCCGGTGACAAAACGGGCGGGGATGTTCAACGCGCGACAAAACGTGATGGCCAGGTGCGCGAAATCCCGACAGACGCCGACGCGGTGGGCCAGGACGTCACGCGCCGAGTAGCTGGGTGTCGACGTGCCGATCATGTAGTCGATGTTGGCGCGTATCCAGCGGCAGATCGCGTCGACTCTCGAATATCCGGGCGCCAGCTGCCCGAACAACCGGCACGCGAGTTTGAAAATGGCCTCGGATTCGCAATAACGGCTCCCGCGCAGGCAGGCGAATGCATCGACCGGCAACGCGGTGATGGGCACCTCGGCCGCCGCCGAGTCCGCCTCGACCGGCGTCACATCGACGAGCGCCAGATAGCGTATGCGAAAGGCTCCCGGCGGAACGTCCACACGGATGAAGCGGTTGAGCGTTTCCGGCTCGCGCAATTCGTCCCACGAGAGCGAGGGGTCGAGCTCGACGCTTTCCTCGACGACCCGCTGCCGCTGATCATCGGGAACCCCGATGTTGAATACGAAGACCGTCTGCGCAGCGACCTCGTATTCGAGCTCGCAATCGACGTGAAACTTGCTCATCTGCACCTTGATTTTGTCGCGCGTCGGACGCGAGGGCACTCGACCGCCCGCGTGACGCGGCGCCGGCTTTCATGGCCGGCGCCGCACTCATTCAAAACGTACTTCGTGCCGGCCGTCTAAAGCCTGCCCATCAGCAGCAAAACGATCAGAACGACGACGACCAGTCCTGCGATTCCGCTCGGCCCGTAACCCCAGCCGCGGCTGTAAGGCCACGCGGGCAAGGCCCCCAATAGTGCGAGTATCAGGATGATCAGCAGAATGGTGCCTATGGTCATGGCTTGCCTCCTTGTTGTTATCGGTCGGGCGACGTCGCGAATCGCTCAGCACCGCGCGATACGGTCGGGAGCAACCGGCCGGCGATCGATGCTGGTAAAGGGTTGCCCCCTCACCAGCCAATCGCCGCCGGGCACGCGCGATTGCCAGCCGCGCTTATTGGTGATAACGAGCCTTGGCGTCGTTCACGCACTTGCTCTTGGCGTCGCCGCTCAACGCGTCGCATTTTTCCTTCGCGACGCTGTAGTTGGCTTCCATTTTCTCGTGTGAAGCCGAGGCCATCGCGTCCTTCGACTTGCGATTGGCCTTGGCGTCTTCCTTCGCCTTGGTCAGATTGGCCTTTGCCTCCTTGACGCATACGTCCTTGTCGTTGCCGCTCTTCGCGTCGCAGGCGGCTTTGGCCGACTTGTATTCGGCTTCGGCACTGGCGACGGCCGCCTTGTACTGAGTCTTGTCAGCCGACTTGTCGGTACCCATGGCATGGCTGCTCATCGCAAAAACGCCGAGCGCCGTGGCGCAGATCACTTCTCTCATGGCGATACGCATCGTATTCTCCTTGGTTTGGTTTGCCGGTCCGATGCCGCGTGGGTCGTTCGTGGCGTCGAAGGCCGGGAGGCCGGGTCTCTAGTGCGTTTTTTCCCAGTCCTGCACCTGCCGATCGGCCTCGTCACGGCTGATGCCATAGGTCTCCTGGATCTTGCCAACCAGCTGATCGCGTCGACCGCCGATTTGGTCGACCTCATCGTCGGTCAGCTTTCCCCACTGCTCCTTCACCTTCCCAGTCATCTGTTTCCAATTGCCTTCAACACGATCCCAGTTCATGGGCGCTTCCTTCCGCTATCGCTGACGCAATCGCCGTTGCGACTGTATGTTTGCTTCAGCAACCGCCGTGCCAAATTAATTTCATATTTTTAATCATTGGTTTACGAGTGTCCGATCGACCCCCGACGCAGGCCTTGGGTAAGAATTGCCCGGACCCGCTGTAAATGCTGCCGGGTCGATCGATGCGCGTTTCCTGCGAGCGATAGAGCGCAGTCGGACGCTCGCCTACGCACGCCGTCCGCGCGCGTCGCGCAACGCGGCTCAAGGGCCGAGAATGTCCCCGTACGGTTTCAGCCGTTCGACGTGATCGCAAAGCGTCTTGACGGCGACCATGATCGGCACGGCGAGCAGCAAACCCCATCCGCCCCAGAGCATTCCCCAGAACAGCAGCGACACGAACACCGCCGGCGTGTTCATTCGTGCCGCGCGACCCATCAGCCACGTCTGCAGCCCGATGCCCAGAATCGCGGCCGCCAAGATCGGGATCGCCGCCGCGAGCAACGCCATCTGCAAGGTGCCGAACTGGCCATAGGCGACTAGCGCGGCCGCCCCGGCGAGCATGGCCGCGCCTACATACGGAATCGCGTGCAACACCGCCGCGGCGATACCCCAGACCGTGGGGCGCTCCATCCCCATCGCGTAGAATCCCACCCCGATGACGAGACCGACCGCGACATTGACCGCCAGCACGATCGCAAAGTAGCGCTGGTTCTGCCGATCGACGCCATCGAGAATACGCAGCGTGGTCTTGCGTCTGGAGAAGGTCCCTCCAACGGCGCGCATGAACTTGCGCCGGAACAGGTCGCCCGCCGACAGCAGAAAAAATGCCAGAAACAGTGCGGAAGCGAGTTGCCCCAGCGCGATGGCCACATTGCTGGTGCCGATGAGAAGCATCGAGCTGATGTCGGGGCCGGAACTGGGTGCGGGCGCTTTCGGCCGGGCCGGTGCCGGAGTGGCCGCTTCGGCGAGCTTCTGCAGCTCGGATGCGGTCCGTTGCACATGCTCCAGAGCGTTCGTATGGTCCTGCTGGGCATTGGTCAACGCGACGCGCAACCGCTGGACTGCCGAAGGAATCTCCTGCAGTAGATCGCCCGCATCGCTGCCGACCCGGTAAAACGCGCCAGCGATCGCCGCGGTAAAGGCGAGGATCACCAAGGCAGCGCCGATCGCGCGAGGCACTCCCCAGCGAGCCAGGCGACTCACGACGGGTGAAAGCGCGTAGTTGAGAAACAGGCTGAGCAGCAGCGGAATGAAAAATGCCGCGCCGATCCGGATTGCGAAAAGTCCAAGGATCAGCGCGATCACGCTCAGCGCCACGGTCGACGGACGCGGCGGGGGCAGCGGCACCTCGACCGCCTCGACCGTCGGCTGTCTATCCCCGGCCGCTCGCACCGTGTCGCCGGGCGCGAGGCCGATGCGATCCGCCTCCATCAGGCCTCCCTCGGTAGCGGGCGTGTTTATAACAATCCCGGCTGACTGGCGCACTAGGCCGACCAGCCGGGACGGCCAAGCCCGCTTACATCTTCTGCTTCGCTTCCTTCGCCTCTTCCTGGACCTTCTTGCCGCCTGCCGAGACATCCTTGCCAGCGCCCTCCATCGTATTGCAGGCACTGATCAGTGACACGACCGCGATGCTGGCAAAGCTCAGTACGATCTTCTTCCACATGACCGATCTCCTCTGTAATTTGACGCGCAAGGCGGCCAATGCCACCTAGGCAGGTAGCAGCAATCGCCGTGCCACCGCCCCGCAACGGGTTGGCTAGGCTGCGTCGGGCCGCCGCGGATCTCGGCCGCGGTGGGCCGTGTCCGCGTCGCGTGCAGCGCGCAGCGCACGATCGACGGCAAGCGCCGTCATCGCCTTCAGTAAGGGTGACCAGATCGACCGTACTATCGGGCCGAAGATCGATCCGACTCCCCATTTTTCCCGCCTTGCGGCGCGTGTCCCCGAACCCGTAGCGGCGAGCCCGCCGACCACCATCAGGAGCGCCAGCGTCGAAGGACGCGTCAGCGTTCGGCGAGATTGCTGCTTCAACGCATAGACCGCCGCGGCGAGCGCGGTTCGATCGTGCTGCAGGCGCTGCTCGGCGCGCAGCGCTTCCGCCTCGTCGACGATCAGCATGGGGCGTCCCGACTCAACCGTGACCGCGAAGCTGCCGCCTGGATCGCACGAACAACGCGTGCCGGGCAAGCGAGCGCAGCCGCCGTACGAACCAGACGGCGCCGATCGCACATAACAGCGCCACCGCACCGGTCGCAGCCACGCCCGAGATTCCATGCTCGATCAATCCCATGGCGATTGCAGCGAGGAGCCCGACAGCCGCCAGGACGCCGAGCACGGCCCCACAAACCGCCGCGATCACCAGCGCGGTCAGCACTTGCAGTGCGACGTGCGCTTCCGCGGCGACCAGGTCCGCCGCATCTGCCACCAGTTCGCGACCGGTGCCCAGCAACTGCCCGACCGCTGCCTTCAGCGAAAGCTCCTGGTCGGCGCGCTGCGCGCCCGCCGTTTCGAACGTCGATTCGCTCACCGTCCAAGGCGTCCGAGGAGATACCCCGCCGCGAGCGCGATACCCAGCGTCATCAGCGGACGCTCGCGGATGTAGTCGCGAGAGCTCTCGATCACCCGATCCTGCGTCTCTTTGACGCGCTGCGCGCTGTCGCCGATCCATTCCGCGGCAGGGTGCGCCGCCTGCGCGACCTTATCGACGGTTTGATGCGCCGCCCGCGCGACGCGATCGATAGCCGGTCCCGCATTGTCGGTGGCCTTGCGCGCGATATCGTCTACGGCTTGGTGCGCCTGGCTTGCGGTGCGTTCGATCGCATTGTTGTTTCCGGTGAGTTCCATGGAATTCTCCTGAAATCATTGACCATCAAAAAACACGGGCAGAGCTTGGTGGAGAGGACCGGATGCTCCGCCCGCGACGGGATTCGATGCCGAGGGCTCGTACGGCGGCTCCGACGCGTGTCAGCAAAACATCACTGCTTGCCGTCCGTGGCGAGCGTCGAGTGGTCGTTCGCCTGGGCCGGCTTGGGCATTGCCGTCGACTCCTCCCCGGCCTTCATCGGTTGCTTCGCGCTCGGGTCGCTCCCGTTCGCCGTCTGGTCGGCCGGTGGCCTGGCATCCACCGGCGTCGTTCCGGGCGGCTGCGGCGCAGGATTTGCGGCCGAATTCTCCAACGCCGCCGATGCCGGGGGCGGCATGATAGGCGGCGGGTTGGCCGGCGGGGCGCCAATCGCGGGCGTCGTCGGCGTCAGCTCGGGTTTGGCCGCCGCCGCTGACTTGTCCGGCGTACGATCGCAGGCGACGACACCCAAGGCGAGAAGCATCGCGGCCAGCGAGACGCCGATGCTGCGCGTCATGCCCTCTGGGGCGGCAACCGGGGACACTACCCGCCCCCGCGACGGAACAGGCCGACCACCAGCGATACGACGAACAGAACGAGGAAAATGAAAAACAGGACCTTGGCGATTTCCGCCGCGCCAGCGGCGATGCCGCCGAAACCGAACAGCGCAGCGATCAACGCAATGACGAAGAACACGATGGCGTAATGCAACATTTTCAATCCTTTCTGCTCGGGTTAGAGCAAGAGTTACTCGGACGCGGGCGCAATCGACGCAAAGCGCCGCCGACGCGCCCGCAACGGGCACCTAGCATCAAATACGCAAACCGCATGCCAGTAGCGGCGAGGACAACGTCCTACTTCGACGAGACTCAGGTGCGGCGAGGCAGGGGGCGCGATGGCCGACATTGCGCCATTCCCGCCGCCTACATGATCTGGCGCAAGTGCGTCAGGAAGCTGTCGTACTGGGACGACTTGTCGAAAAACGCATCGGCGCCGGCAAGCGAACACTGCGCCTGGTATTCCGGATAGGCGAAGTTGGTCAGCACGAATATCTTCGGCTGCGGCGTCACTTCGTCGGCGCGCACGTGGCGGACGACGCCGATGCCGTTGCCCTCCTTCAGCCGGATATCGGTGACGACCACGTCGGGTCGAAGATTTCTTATCGCCTCGATCGCCTCCGCCTCGGACTCGGCGAAGCCGACGACCTCGAAACCGCCCATCGACTGCACGTTGTCGATGATCCGTCGGCGAATAAGCGCAGAATCCTCGACCACGAACACGCGGAGCGCGTTTTTCATCTGGAGCGCCGCGTGCATCAACTGATCAAACTGTGCCGAAGTGCATAGGCCGTGAGCTCCGCATTACGCGCGAAGTTCATCTTTTCGAGAATGCGCGTGCGATAGGTGCTGACGGTCTTGACGCTCAGACAGAGTTCTCCTGCGATATCGGTCACGGTCTTTCCGGCGGCAAGCTGGACGAAGATCTGGAACTCGCGATTCGACAGCTGCCGATGCAGGGGCTCGGCCGCATCGCCCGCCGCCTCCATCGCGAGCGCCTCGGCAAGCGAGGCGCTGATGTATTTCTTGCCGGCGGCGATTGTTCGCAGCGCCTGCAACATGTCCTTCGCTTCGCCCGCCTTCGGGAAAAAGCCACTCACACCGGCCCGAAGCAGGTTGACCGCATACTGCTCTTCGGGATACATGCTCACGATCAGGATGGGCAGCTCGGGCTGCTTGCGGCGCAGCGAGCTCACGGTCTCCAGCACATTGGCATCGGGCAGCGAGATATCGAGAAGCACGATGTCGAAGCGGCCGGTCGCGGCTAGGCTCAGCGCGGCGGCGGCCGTTCCCGCCTCGCCACTGGCCTCCAGGTCCTCGGTCGTATCGAGCAGCTGCTTGAATCCGGCGCGCACGAGCGCATGATCGTCGACGACCAGGACGCGCGTTTTCCGGCTCGGCACGGCGGCACGTTCGCTTTGCGCCATGGTTTCCCCCCCTTCTCGCATCACGGCTTCCCTCCCATTATAGATCCGGCATCCGCGCCGGACGGGCCGTGACGGTCACGCCGCCAAGGCATCGTACCCGTTCGACGAAGGTATCGGCTTGCGCCGGATGCAACCGTCGCCGTAGGCGTGCAGCCGGTTGTACATTGTCTTGAGGCTGATTCCAAGCAGGCGCGCGGCTTCGGTCTTGCTGCCGCCGACCGCCTGCAGAGTGGCCGTGATCAGCGTCCGTTCGACGTCTTCCAGCGACATGCCGACCGCGATGCGCAACACGGATGGATCGCACAGCGTCGAGGCCGGCACCGCAGAAGCGGACGACGCCCCGCCGGTGCCGTCTTCGCTGCGGCCCTGACCCAACGCTGCGAAGGTATTGATGTCGATCTGAACCTCCTCGTCCGACAGTACGAAGGCGCGATGGACGACGTTCTTCAGCTCGCGTACATTTCCCGGCCACGTGTGCTCCGCGATCCGACGGCGGCCCTCGACGCTCAGCACCTTCTGCTCGCCATGCTCTTCGTTGAGCTCGGCGAGAAACATCTCGGCCAGAAGCACGGCGTCGTCGACGCGATCGCGCAGTGCGGGCACATTGACCGGGATGACGCACAGCCGGTACATCAGGTCCTCGCGCAGCTTGCCGGATGCGACCGCCTGGCGCAGATCGCGATTGCTGGCCGCGAGCACCCGAACGTCCGAGCCGATCTCCTGATCGCCTCCGACCCGCGTAAAGCGGCCGGTTTCGAGCACGCGAAGCAGGCGCACCTGCATCTCGACCGGCATCTCTGTCACCTCGTCCAGGAACAACGTACCGCCGTCGGCGCGTTCGAAGCAGCCGCGATGGGTACGCGCCGCGCCCGTGAAGCTGCCTCGCTCGTGTCCGAACAATTCGCTTTCGATCAAATTCTCGGGAATCGCACCGCAATTGACCGCGATGAAGGGCTTATCCTTGCGCGCGGAGAGCTGGTGCAACGTGGTCGCGACGAGCTCCTTACCGGATCCACTTTCGCCCAGAATCATCACGGGTGCCGTCGACCGCGAGAGTCGATCGAGTCCGCGAAACAGGTCTCGCATCGGCTGGCACCCGCCGTAGAGCAGGCCGAAGCGCTCGAGTCGCTTTGCGGCGAGGGTGCGAGGTATCGCGCGAGGCGGAACATCCAGGTTCGCGCTGGACGGATACTTGGCAAGGTTAGCGATACTTTGGAGCTCTCCGAACATGACCCTCTCCGTTGTTCTTGACATTGGACGACGGGCCAATACTCGCCTACGCCGAATGCGGCCGGTATAGGTCTTGCTCTCTAAATGCTGTAGGTGGAACGGGGAGCATTGTAGGACCACGTCCTACAATGCTCGGCATGCCGAAGGCACCGGCGAGAACGCACGGGCTTGGTCTGGACCGCATGGCCGCCGGAGCGTCGGTCGGCTGCAGATCGCGCCACGCCGGCGTGCGTCGCAATGCAGACCGGAGAGTGGAGCAGGTGCGCCGGGGTGTATCGAACTCGGTTCATGGGAGGGCTGAACGAACCCAATGTCCCCGACGCCCTGCGCGCGTTGACTCGCAATCGGCGTGCCAGCGTCGTCTTCCCTGTAAGACCATCGCCGGCGTTGTTGATTCGCGGCACGAGTTGCAAACCGGATTGAAATAATCGACAGACGATTGTAGAAACGTCGCAAACGTCGAGGCTCCAGCGTTCCGAGAGTACCCGACGCCTTGGCATGGCGCTTGCGAGTTCATTAACGCGACTACACAGACCTGACAGGGGCAATCCATGCAAGGCGAACCACGCAGCCCGCAAAACGAGTCGATAGAAGCGCCGACCAAGCGCAGGGAGCGCGCGAATATCGAGTCCCCACCCTCTGCCCCTGCCGATTCGGACGCGGCGCAAGCGCATACGCCGCGGCCGCACCCTCCGATCGAGGAGCCGGAGGATAATCCCGACGAACACACGCCCGAAACCGAACCCGACAGCGAACCCGACGACTCCGAGCAACGGCGGCGTCCTCCACGCCCCGGAAAAACGCATCGCTGAAATCATCGCGACACAGCGGCGTCCGGAATTTCGGTAAGCCGTTGCGCACTTCGGATTTGCGCTCGATCTTGCTCGTTGCTCCCAGCGGATGCTCGATCCGCGTACGGCGCGCGCCTCCGCCGCGATGCACGCTGCATTTCGACCGCATAGGCTGTTTCAGCTCGACGGCGGGACGGTCGGTCGCGCACACGTTCCGCCGCCCCGCCGCCGAGCAATCAGCTAACATCGCGTCTTCCGCGCCCGTGCTCGCGGCGTCTGGCCTATGCCGAACACTCGATCTCCACACCTGAACGCCTGGATTCCGGCGTTGCTTTTCGCCGTCGGCGCGGGTCTCGCCGTCTTCGCCGGCTTGATGATCGTAAGCTGGCATTCGGGCGAACCCGCGTTCACGGCGTCTGGCTACGAACGCATTCAGTACGACTCGGCATGGGCGATCGCCTTCGCCAGCGTGGCTCTGGCCCTGCACGCCGTGGGCTTTGGCCGCGTCTCTCGCCTCTGCGCAGCGGTTGTGCTGGGACTCGGCGCGCTCAGGCTCGCCGCATCGGTCATCACGCCCAACGCGATCCCGATTCGCCCGATGCTGGCCAATCCGTGGCTGCCGCTCGCCGCCGGCGACTACAACGACATGGGCCTGCTCACCGCGCTGATCGCGGTGGCCATCGGCGCCGCCCTGCTCCTGCCGCGGCCCGGAAAAGGACGCAAGCCCTGGCGCGCTATCGCCGTCGCCGTGCTTACTTCGATCGCGCTGGCGCTCTCCCTGTTAATGTTGTTCGCCGCATGGAGCGGGAGCACCGTCGCCTCCCAGTCACTGCAGCTGACCGGGGGCGAACGGACCAGCGGCGCGATCTTTACGGTGCTCGCCGGTACGCTGCTCGTGTATTCGATGCTCGCCAGCGGGGTCGAAAGAGCCGCGCTGCGGCGTTCGGCACCGGTGATTGTCTGGCTCGCGGTCTTTGCCTGCGTGCTCGTCCTGTGGCGCGCGCTGGCAGCGCAGGAGACCCGCTTCATCCAGCACGACACGACGCTGGTCGCCGCCGATGCGCGCGGCCAATTGCAACGCGACCTGTACGCGCGCATCGATGCCGTTGAGCGTCTGGCGGAGCGTTCGCTCGAATACAGCGATCCGCAGTCGTGGAAGCGCGATGCGGCTGGCCTGCTCAAGGGCGTGGCGGCCGTCGATACGGTGACGCTGGGCGGCCCCGATTACGTCGTCAGCCATGCGGTTCCCGCCAGTGCGCAGAGCGTCGTGGGGCTCGACCGGCACCTCGATCCGAAGCGTCGCGAAGTGATCGACCTCGCCGTCAAGACGCATCACAGCACGCTGAGCCCGTTTCTCGATCTGGTCGCGGGCGGCGAGGGTATCGTCGTGTACGTGCCTGTTTTCCAGGGCGACGAGCTGCGCGCGATCATTTCCGCGACACTCGGACGGGGCGGCTGGCCGAAGTCGATCATCGATGAGCGCTTTCCCGAGCATTACATCGAAATCGTCCAGAACGGCCGCACCGTACGGACCGTTGCGCCCGACGTCCCGCGAGCGGCCGATCAATGGTCGCAGGAGCTTCCCCTGGTCGTGCAGAATGCGCATTGGATGCTGCGCGCCACGCCGACGCAGGCGCTCGTCGCGAGCGGCACTTCGCCGCTGCCGATCGCCGCACTGGCACTCGGCACGTTGCTGGCGACGCTGCTGGCGCTCACGACTTTCCTGTTTCAGACCGCGCGCGCCAACGCCCGCGACCTCAAGCGCACCAACGAGCGGCTGGTCAGCGATATCGCGCGACGCTATCACGTCGAACAGGAATTGCGCGAGAGCGAGAATCGCACCGGTCTGATCATCAACGCCGTCAAGGACTGCGCGATATATATGCTCGACAGCAACGGACGCGTTGCGAGCTGGAATCCCGGGGCGCAGGCATTGAACGGTTACACCGGCGGCGAAATCATCGGCAAGCATTTTTCGTTGCTCTATCCGCCCGATCGGAAGGACCCCCCGGAAAAAGAATTGGCGGTGGCCGCCCGTCGTGGCTGGTACGAGGAGGAGTGCTGGCACGTGCGCAAGGACGGCAGCCGATATTGCGGTGACGACATCATTTCCGCGATCCGGGACGAGCCCGGCAATCTTCGCGGCTTCTCGGTTGTCACCAAGGATGCGACGATGCGGCTCGAACTTCGCGAGCAGACCGAGCGGGCCCGAGACTTCTATTTTTCACTGTTTTCAGGATTTCCCAACCTGGTCTGGCGCTCCGACACGACGGGCGCCTGCGATTATCTGAATCAGGCGTGGCTCGACTACACCGGCAGGAATCAGGATGCCGAATTCGGCGCGGGCTGGCTGGAAGGCGTGCACCCGGACGATCGCGGGCGCTGGCGCGAAATCATCGGCGATACCTTTCCCGCGCAGAAGGCCTTCGAATACGAGTTCCGGCTGCGCCGAGCCGACGGCAGCTTCGGATCCATCATATGCAATGGCCGTCCTTACCACGACATGAACGGGCGGTTCGCCGGGTATCTGTGCGCGTGCTACGACAACACCGCGCGGCGCGCGATGGAGAGCGCGCTCAAGGAAAGCGAGGCGCGCTATCAGGGCATGACCGCCAACGTCCCCGGCATGGTCTTCGAGCTGCTGCGCGATGCTACGGGCCGGCTTTCGTTCCCGTACGTCAGCGAGGGAGCCGAGGCATTGACCGGCATAGACGAAACGACCCTGGCTGCCGACAGATCGGCCTTTTTCGATCTCATCGCCACCGAGGAGCGCCCGCATCTCGAGGCCACGCTCGAAGCCTCCGCGACACAACTGTCCAACTGGACCTGGAGCGGACGTATCCATCCGCGCCCCGAGTCGACCGAGCGATGGATAAGCATTCGGGCGCGGCCGCGTCCGGCCGGCGACGGCGGGGTGTTGTGGGACGGCGTGGTGTTCGACGACACGCAGAGCCGTCTGGCCCAGATCGAGCTCGAGCGCTCGCGCGAGGAGCTGCGCGAGCTATCGCGGCACCTCCAGACGGTTCGCGAAGAAGAGAAACAGCGCATCGCGCGCGAGGTTCACGACGAGCTCGGTGCGACGCTCAGCGTTCTGAAGATGGATCTGGAGTCGCTCGAAGCGCAGCTGCCGCCGGGACTCGCGGACGTGCGGTCCAAGCGCAGTGCGATGATCCAGCTGGTCGACTCGGCAGTCGCTACGACGCGAAAGATAGTCACCGATTTGAGGCCCAGCATCCTGGACGACCTCGGGCTCGCGGCGGCGCTGCGGTGGCAGGTCGGGGAATACGAAAAGCACACCAAGTTGGGATTGCACTTCGAGATGCCTGAGCCGAACCTCACGATCGACCGCGAGCGGGGCCTGGCGCTGTTCCGCATTTTCCAGGAGACGATCACCAACGTGGGCCGGCACGCCAATGCGGCCAACGTGTGGATAACGTTGACCCAAACCGACCGCGCTTACGTGCTCACCGTGCGTGACGATGGGGGCGGGATGGCCGACGACGATCTGCGCAAGCCCACATCGCACGGCCTGCGCGGCATGCGCGAGCGCGCCCAGCACTTCGGTGGAAATCTTTCGATTTCCTCCACCGCCGAGGGCACGACTATCGTGGTGACGATCCCGAAACAAAACCCCTGAGGCCCGCGGCAACGCGCACGGCGGGGCGCGCCCCAAGGCGCGCCCCGCGAGTTGCCGGCTTCAGCCCGCGCTTCGGCCGCGGCCGACTAGCGGGCGCTCGCGGATCGCGCCGTATCCGGACTGAATACGTCCGAGCGAGCGCGAACGCTCACCGCGAAACTGCAGCGTCTGATCGCCGATCACGCGACCCCAGTTCTGTTCGAGCGCCCCGATTAAAGACTTAAGGCGTCCTTCTATCCGATCGCGATTCATAGCTGCTCCGCTCCGGGCGTTATCAGGCCTTGACCACCAGGTTGTCCACGACATTCTTGACGCCGCTCGTCGACGATGCGACTTGCTTGGCGCGGTCGCGCAACTCATTGGATGCGACCGTGCCGGACAAGGTGACGGTTGCATCCTTGGTGTCGACGTTGATATCGGTCGACTTGAGTCCCGGCTCGGCGACCAGCGCGGCCTTGACCTTCGTCGTGATCGCCGTGTCGTCGGCCGCCATCGCGACCTTGGAACTCGCATTGCTGGTCGCGCTGGCGACCTTGTCGGCGGTCCGATCCATTTTCTGGCCGACCGTCGAATTCGAGCCCTGTTGCCCGCAGCCACCCACAAGCAGCAAGCTGGAAGCAAGAGCCGTGATCGCCATCATTGGCTTTAGATATCCGTCCATTTGTACTCCTTGAAATCTGTTCCGCCTCGTGGCCGGCGGCTCTGGCCCGTGCCGCTAGCAATGCTGAGCGGCACGCTCCCAATACGGTCTTGCGCCGAAGTATGCGTGGATGAATACGGCAAGCTCGCGATCGAGCAGCTCGTTCATCGCCTCGATGCGCATCGACGGTGCGCGCTCAATCCAGTCGCGCATCGCATTGACACAAACGCCATCGCCATCGGCTTGCATGCGCATCGTGTTCCAAGGCACGGCGATGAGGCGTTCGCTCCACTCCGGCGCACGGTCGAGCACGACGACGCCGTAGGCCACTCGCCCGGCGTGCATGTCGACCAGAATGTCGAGCAATTCGCCGACCCGGTGTCCCTCGCTGTCGACGACAGTACTGCCTAATAGGCCCTCGGCACCGACGATCGGCGACCGGGCAGTCGCCGCCCGCTTGACGGAGACTTCGGGGAACAAGTCCGGTGTCCCGATCGTGCTGTCATCCCGAGCCTGCCTGAGCATCGTTTGTCTCCCCATCGATGCAACCGACTATGCCGGGTGTCGCCCACAACTTCTATCGGTCGTCCACTGTTTATGGTGTCGGCGCTATGAACCTCGGCTGTAGGACTTACGCCTACACTAGCCTCAGTTTTTCAGGTTTGCCGGCAGATGCGTCAGCAGATCGGCGAGGTCGTCGGCGTGCTCCTCCTCCTTGGCCTGGATCTCCTCCATCAAGCGTCGCGATGTTGCGTCGAACGGGGCGAAATAGGCCGCGATCTCCCGATAGCTATCGATTGCAATCCGCTCGGCGATCAGGTCCTCCTTGATCATGTCGATCAAGTCCTTCCCTTCGACATATTCCGAATGACTGCGGGTGGCAAGGCCGTCCGGGGAGAAATTGGGCTCACCGCCGAGCTGCACGATGCGTTCGGCGATCAGGTCGGCGTGGGCCTGCTCCTCGATGGCGTGCTCCAGGAATTCCGCCGCGACCGGCCCGGCGTGTATGCCTCGCGCCATGAAGTGATGCCTCCTGTAACGGAGAACACAGATGATTTCGGTTGCAAGCGCTTCGTTGAGCACGCGGATCGCGGTCTGGGTATCGCCGCCATAGCCGGCGGTAACCGCGCCTTCCTCGATATGCTGCCTCGCGCGCTGGCGCAAGCTCGAAACGTCGGAAAGAAAGGGTTGCTTGCTCATGACCGCTCCTGACGCATGTCGGCGCGGGCGAAATTGCCGGCCGCGAACGAAGAGGCAGCAGCAGGAATCATGCCGGCCATTGCGTCACCGGATGCCGGGTGCCATCAGGCAGCGAGAACGGTTCTTCTGGCGTGTAATTCTTACAGCGACGCGCAAATATCGGCGCGGCAGGGCGTCCGACCGTCAGATCAATGCGCGCTGTCGGTCGACGCCGGCATCCACGACGGCCAGCGCCGTCATGTTCACGATGCGTCGCACCGTTGCCGACGAGGTCAGGATGTGAATCGGCTTGGCGACGCCCAGCAGGATCGGGCCCAGCGTCAGCCCGCTGCCGGCCGCCACCTTCAGCAGGTTGAACGAGATGTTGGCGGCATCGAGGGTCGGCATGATCAGCAGGTTGGCATCGCCCTTGAGCCGCGCATCGGGAAACACCGTGCGGCGGATCTGCTCGGAAAGCGCCGCGTCGCCCTGCATTTCGCCCTCGACTTCCAGATCGGGCTCCTGAGCGTTGATCAGTTGCAGCGCGGCCTGCATTTTGCGGGCCTGTGGATCGGAGCTCGAGCCAAAGCTCGAATGCGACACCAGCGCGACTTTGGGGGTGATGCCGAAGCGGCGCACTTCCTCGGCTGCCAGTCGCGCGATCTCGGCGATCTGTTCGGCCGTCGGGTCGTGATTCACGTACGTGTCGGCGATGAAGATGGTCCGATCGTGCAGAAGCACGGCGTTCATCGCGGCCCATGTGGTCACGCCCTCGCGCAGTCCGACGACCTGCTCGATATAGTGCCGGTGCGCGGAATGGGCGCCGAACGTACCGCACAGCATCCCATCCGCGTCACCCATGTGGATCATCATCGCGCCGATCAGCGTCAAACTGCGGCGCATCTCGATCTTGGCGAATTGCTGCGAGACGCCCTTGCGCTGCGTCAGGCGGTGGTATTCCGTCCAGTAGGCGCGATAGCGCGAGTCGGACTCGGGGTTGATTATCTGCAGGTCGACGCCCGACTTGATCCGTAATCCGTATCGCGCCAGTCGGTCCTCGATCACTGCCGGCCGACCGAGAAGGATTGGCTTGGCCAGACCCTCGTCGACGACGACCTGCACGGCACGCAACACGCGCTCTTCCTCGCCCTCGGCATAGACGACGCGTTTGGGCGCCCTCTTGGCAGCCTGAAAAATCGGCTTCATCAACAGGCCGGAGTGATAGACGAGCTGCAGCAAGCGCTCGTGGTAGGCGTCGAAATCGGCGATCGGCCGGGTCGCAACACCGGAGTCCATCGCCGCGCGAGCGACCGCCGGCGCCACCATGACGATCAACCTTGGGTCGAAAGGTTTCGGGATCAGGTACTCGGGGCCGAACCTGAGGTCTTCGATCCCGTAGGCTGCCGCGACGATGTCCGACTGCTCGACCATCGCCAGGTCGGCGATAGCGCGCACGCAGGCGAGCTTCATCGCTTCGTTGATCGTCGTCGCGCCCACGTCCAGCGCTCCGCGGAAAATGAACGGAAAGCAAAGGACGTTGTTGACCTGGTTCGGAAAGTCGGATCGGCCGGTCGCGATGACGGCGTCGGCGCGCGCGGCTTTCGCGACGTCGGGCATGATCTCCGGCTCGGGATTGGCCAGCGCCATGATCAACGGCTTATCGGCCATCAGCCGCAACATCTCGGGCTTGAGGACGCGCCCCGCAGACAGACCGATGAATATGTCCGCGCCGGGAACGATGTCGGCAAGCTTGCGCGCATCGGTGGGCTGCGCGTAACGGGCTTTGTTGTCGTCCATCTCCTCCTTGCGGCCCTGGTAGACAACTCCCGCGATGTCGGCCACCCAGATGTTTTCCCGCCGGAGACCGAGGCCGACCAGCAGGTCGAGACAGGCGAGCGCCGCGGCGCCGGCGCCCGAGCACACCAGCTTGACGGCCGACATCTGCTTGCCGACCACGCGAAGCCCGTTGAGCACGGCCGCACCCACGATGATCGCGGTGCCGTGCTGATCATCGTGGAAGACCGGTATGCGCATGCGCTCGCGGCACTTGCGCTCGACGTAGAAGCATTCGGGCGCCTTGATGTCCTCCAGATTGATGCCGCCGAATGTGGGCTCGAGCGCGCAGATGATGTCGACCAGGCGGTCCGGGTCGCGCTCGTCGACTTCGATGTCGAAGCAGTCGATGCCGGCAAACTTCTTGAACAGGACCGACTTGCCCTCCATCACCGGCTTGCCGGCCAGCGGACCGATCGCGCCCAGGCCTAGCACGGCGGTTCCGTTGGTGATCACGCCGATCAGGTTGCCGCGCGCGGTGAGATTTCTCGCTTCCGCTGGGTCGCGTACGATGGCGTCGCAGGCGGCGGCCACTCCCGGCGTATAGGCCAGACCGAGATCGCGCTGATTGGTCAGCTGCTTGGTCGGCAGGATCGAGATCTTTCCCGGCGGATGAGCGCGATGGTATTCGAGCGAAGCCTCTCGTATGTCATGGTCCGGCATCTGCGCGCTCATGGTTCGTTCGCGGAAAAAGATGATAGCAGACGGGGTGCCTGCCCGGCCGCGGTACTGGCCGATTCGGCTGCACCTTGCGCGCTGCGTCGCATCGGCCGGTATAATGCGCGGCATTACGCCCGCCGGTTTTTTCCCACCGATGCCCCTGTTCTGGTTCCTCGCCGCAGCGCTGTTGCTCGGCGCGTTGAGCATCCTCGTCTGGCCGCTCCTTCGTCCGCCCCGCGCCGCCGCAGCGGTCGACGCCGATTCGGCGGCGATCGCGGTGTTTCGCGACCAGAAGCGTGCGATCGACGCCGAATTGGATTCCGGCGCGATCACGGGCGCCGAGCGCGATGTCGTGCTCGGGGATCTCGCGCAGCGGATGGCCGAGGAAATCGGCGGTCCGACCCGCCCGAAGGATGTTGTCGCTGCAGCACGACCGGCGTGGCCGCTGGCGATCGTGTTGCTGCTTTCGATTCCGGCGCTCGCGATCGCTTTGTATCGCCAAGTTGGCGATCCCGGCGCCGCAGCGACCATCGCCGCCGTGACCGGAGCAGACGGTGGCGCGCACGAGTTGAGCGAGCAGCAAATCGTCGCAATGATCGACGATCTCGCGCACCGGCTCGAGCAGCATCCCAACGACGCCCAAGGCTGGGCTTTGCTGGCGCGCTCGAATTACGCGCTCGGTCGTTTTCCCGCTGCTGCGGACGCGTTCGCCAAAGCGAGCGCACTGACACAGGACAACGCCGATCTGCTCGCAGATTACGCCGACGCGCTGGCGATGGTGCAGGGCAACCATCTCGCCGGCAAGCCGGTCGCGCTGATAGAGCGCGCGCTCGCAATCGATCCGCAACACCAAAAAGCGCTGGCGCTCGCCGCGACGGCGGCGATGGAAGAGCGCGATCCGGACAAGGCAATCGCTTACTGGCGCCGGCTTGGCGCGCAGCTGCCCCCGGGCTCGGACGAAGCGCGACAGGTTGCCGCCGTGATTGCACAACTCGGACGGGCAGTCCCCGCCGCAGGCAGCAGCACGCAAATGTCGGCTCGCGCCGGCAGCGCGACAGCCGCCGCGGGCACGATCGGCGGCCGCGTCACGCTGAGCGCGTCGCTGGCGGGCAAAGTTTCACCGACCGATACCGTTTTCATCTTTGCCCGCGCCACGAACGGACCACGCATGCCGCTCGCCGCGCTGCGCATTCCGGCGGCCGAGCTGCCCAAGGATTTCGAGCTCGACGATACCATGGGCATGGCAGGGGTGAAGCTTTCGAGCGCGAGCGAGGTCGTGGTGGAAGCCCGCTTATCCAAGAGCGGCAATGCGCTGCCGCAAACAGGAGACTTGTTCGGAAGAAGCGCACCGACCAAACCGGGAACGGCCGGCCTGCACATTACGATAGACCAAGTCGTTCCCTGAGCGAGGCCTCTACCCGGACGCGCTATCGCGCCATGCTATGATCGCCGCCGAGCCAAACTTGGGAGGCGCGGCGCGAGCATGGCACGTTCGGAGGACGACTCGTTCGCGCAGCGCATCGGCCCGTCCCTGCGTGCCACCATCGGCGCCGTCGCAGCATGCTTGATCTGCGTCGCAACGACCGCTTGGGCCGCTCCGATCGACGATTTGCGGACTGCCGTGGAAGCCGGCGACTCCGCAGCCGCGTATGCGCGCCATTGCGCAACGGCGATCGACACGGCGGAGCGCTCTGCCGAATTCGATCTGTGGTGCGGAGTCGCCGCGGTCGACATCGGCCGTGCGGGCGAAGGTGTCCTCGCGCTCGAGCGCTACGTTCTGCAGTTTCCCGACGATGCGCGCGCGCACCTCGAGCTGGCCCGCGCCTATTTCTATGCCGGCGACGACGTGCGCTCGCGCGAAGAGTTCGAGGCGGTCGCCAAAGGCAATCCGCCCGCCGATGTCCGGGCGGGGATCGATCGCTACCTCGCGGCGCTGGCGGAACGCGAGGCCCGCTACCGAGGGAGGCGCCTGGCCTTCGTCGAGCTGGGCGGCGGCTATGACAGCAATGCGAACGCCGGCGTCGCCCAGGCGGAGATCGGCTTGCCGGTGCTCGGACCCGTCATTGTCGATCCCTTCGGTGTCCACCAGGCCTCCGGTTTCGGATGGCTGGCGGCCGGCGCCGAGATCGATCATCCGGTAGCGGCAGGATTGACGGCCAGAGCCAGCATTTACGGTGGCGGGACGTTTTATGGATCGGCGTCGGAATTCGATCTGGCGAACTATGGCGCGTCGCTCGCCGCAAGTTACCGCGCCGCGCGCGACGAGTACTCGGTTGCCTACGCGCATGGCGAGATCACGCTCGACGGCTCGCGCTACCGGTGGACCGACGGCGTGGGTGCCGAATGGCGGCGGCAGCTCTCGGAGCTGTCTTCGTTCGCACTGGCACCGCAATACGCGCACATCCGGTACTCCGGAGACAACGTTCCACGCAACGCCGATCTGAGCGCGCTGAGCGCCAGTTACCGACAAGTCTGGCTGCGCCGCTGGCAGCCGGTCCTCAATGCCACCTTGTTCTACGGCGACGAGCACAACCGGGAGGGTCGGGGCGACCTGGGCCGCAGCATCGCCGGCGCGAGCCTCGATGTCACCGTGTCGCCGTCTGCCTTCTGGGCGATCAATGCCGGCGCGGCCTACGCGGGCAGCGATTACGACGGGCCGATTCCGCTGCTCGACGTGACGCGGCGCGGTCGAAACGTTGGCGCCAGCCTCGGTGCCGTCTATCTGGTGAACCAGAACTTGAGCGTTCGCGCCGAGTATCGCTACGCCCGCAACACGTCGAACATCGAGCTCTACGAATACACGCGCCACGTCGCCGCTCTGAAAGTCCGTTATGACTTCAAATAGCGCAAACACCCCGCAACGGATCCGCTGCCTGGCATGGCGCTTCGGCCTGCTGCTGTGCTGGGCGATCGCCGTGAACCCGGCGGCGGCGCAGACCGCGGGCAAAGTCCTGCTCGCAGTCGGCGACGTGACCGCCGTCCGCGGCAGCGAGAAAATCCGCCTCGCGGCGGGCGCCACCGTCATTACGGGCGACAGCGTCGTCACCGGTGCCGAGAGCTACGCCCAGATCCGTTTCAGCGACGACGCGCTGGTGGCGTTGAAGCCGGACACCGAATTTCGCATCGAACGCTTCAATTTCGACGGCAAGCAGGACGGCAGCGAGGTCGCGATATTCCGACTGGTGCGCGGCGGGTTCCGCACACTGACCGGGCAGATCGGCAAATTGAATCGCGACCAGTACCAGCTGCTGACGACGCAGGCGACGATAGGCATCCGCGGCACGCATTATCAAGTGCAGATCTGCGCGGTGGGGCAATGCAAGAATCGCGGCGGGGACGCGGCGGCCGGGATGTACGGCGGGACCTACGAGGGCGGCGTCGTCGTCTCCAACGGCTACGGCGGCGGGGAATTCGGTGCCGATGAGTTTTTCTATGTCCCCGACGGCCAGGCACCGCTGCGCTGGCTCGGCCCTCCCGACTTTCTGTCCGACAAGCTGGAGCGCCGTACGCGCGCGGCCCGCTCGGCGCCGACGGAGTTGCGTTTTGCCAAGGTTCCCGAGACCGCGCCGTCGCCGGCGTTGCCGCAACCGGCGTTCGTATTCCAGGCGACCGAAGACCTCGGTTCCGGATTGCTCGCGCCCGGACAGACGATCGTGGTCGGCTCCGACCGATACACGCTGGAGCTCGATGCGACGTCGAACCCCGACCTGCAGGTCGGCGTCATCGGCGGGGCATTGCATTCTTTTCGCAACGGATCGCTTACCGCGGAGCTAGGCTCCGCGACGCTGACCGATGTCGGCAGCGACGGGTCGGCCACGTCCCGCTTCGCCGTCGGCAGCGGCTTGAACTGGGGTCGCTGGTCGGGCCCCGGGTCGACAATCACGCAAGTGCTCGGTAGTCAGATCGTGCACAACGACGGCGGTGACCTGCACTACCTTTATGGCAACACGGCGACGGCGCTGCCGAGCTCGGGGCAGGTGTCGTACGACATGGTCGGCGGAACGCGACCCACCGATTCGGGCACCGGCGCGGTGGGAACGCTGGTGTCCGGGGGCACGGTAAACGTCAACTTCACGACCGCTCAATTGGCGCTCGCCGGTCTTACGGCCGGCTTCGGCGATGCGAGCTACACGATGGGCGGGACGGCCAGCATCATCAACGGACGATTTTCGACCGGCGGCGTCGGTGGCGCGACGACAGGCTGTGCCGGCGGCGGCTGCCAGCCGCTGGTTGCCGGAAACTTTACAGGGTTCTTTGCCGGACCCGGCGGATCCGGCATCGGCATGGATTACTACTTCAACACCCGCACGGGGAGCGTCATCGAGGGCGTCGTCGGCTATCGCAAATGCGGGCCGGGCGGCTGCTGAAACAGCGCGGCCGACTTGCCCCGTAGCGACGCGGGCTCGGGCGCTCGCTACTTGGTGGCGAAGCTGATGGCGCCATCCCAGTCCGCGGGCGGCTGCGCGGCGGAGTACATCGCGCAACGCTGCGCAAAGTAAGCGTAGAGCCGCGTCGCCGGATATGCGCTGGCAAGCGCGTTGAGCGATGCCGCCGCGTCGGTGAAGCGCCGCTCGCGGTATTGCGCCAGCGCCTTTTCCCACGCCGCGATTTCGGCGGGTGCGCTGCCGTCAGTCTCCGGCAACGGCTCGAAAATCGTGACCGGGTGTGCCCTGCCTTTCACGCGCACGCGATCGATTTCGCGGCAGCGGATATCGGGAATGGCGTTCCTCGTATCCTCTCCGATAATCACGTCGACGCCGTATTCCTTGGTCAATCCTTCGAGGCGGGACGCGAGGTTGACGGCGTCGCCGAGCACCGTGTATGCCTTGCGGAATTCCGATCCCATGTCGCCGACGTTCATCGGGCCGCTGTTGATGCCGACTCCGATGCCGAGCTCGGGCCAGCCCTTTTTACTGAATTCGCGGGCCAGCGAAGCCATCCGCTGCTGCATCGCCAGCGCCGCGAGCACCGCATCGCGCGCGTGGGCTGGATTGTCGATCGGCGCACCCCAGAAAGCCATGATCAGATCGCCGACGTACTTGTCGACCGTGCCATGCTTGGCGTGGATGATTTCGGTCATCGGCGTGAGGTAGGCATTGAGCATGGCCGACAACTCGCGCGGCGGCAGGTTCTCCGACAGTGCCGTGAAGTCGCGCACGTCGCAGAAGAGCACGGTCATCGTGCGGCTCTCGCCGACCATGCTGTAGCGCTCTCCGCTCTCGACCATCTGGGCAACGCGCTCGCGCGGCACGTACTCGCCGAACATCGCCGAGACCCGGCGAATCTTGCGCTCCTCGCGCATGAACCCGGCCAGCATGTTCCAACTGAAGAGCACCGCAAGCATCAGCAGCGTCGCCGCCACCGGGACCACCTCGTTCAGCTTGATCCAAAGCAGCAAGTTGGTCGCGGCCACGAGGCCCATGACTGCCGCCACGCCCAGAGCATTGAACACCGGATCGCGATACGGGATGACCCATACGACCGCCAGTCCGGTCAGCAGCATCACCAGCGCCTCGATCGCATTCGCGTTCGCGGGCACCGATTTGAATTCCTGGTTCAACATCCCCGCCAGCAGGGTCGCATGGATTTCCACGCCGGGGAAGTCGGCAGCGAGCGGCGTCGCCCGGAGATCCTGCAAGCCTTTCGCCGTCGTGCCGACCAGTGCGATGGCGCCGGCGAAGTCGGCCGGCGCCGCGCCCGAAAGAATGTCGGAGGCTGAATAGTAGCGGAACGTTTTCGGGCCGCCGCGAAAGGGAATCAACGCGGTTCCGTCGGCGGCGGTCGGGAGCGCGAGACCGCCGAGGTCGAGCGCGTCGAGCCTCTCGCCCGGTCCAAAATGTGGCGTGATGCGCTTGGCTTCGAGCACGACTCGCGCGATGGCCAGCGACAACGCGGGATAGTAGGCGTCGCGATAGAGCTCGAGCATCGGCACCCTGCGCACGACGTTATCGGCGTCGAAGAACGGGTCGACATGACCGCTGCCGGCGGCCGCTTGCGTGAGCTCGGCGATCGCCGCCGTGTATCCGACCGCGGGCAGGATTTCGATTTGGCCGGCGCCGATGTCATCGGCGCGGAATACCGGCATCGGCAGCTCGCCGATCTGCTGCTTCTCGTAGGTGAAACCGAAGCCGAGCACCACCGGCCTGCCGCGGATGGCGGCGGCGAAGCGCGCGTCGAAATCGAGCTCCGGCCGCAACTTGTCGAGCGCGGCGGCGTAGCCGCGGTCGTCCTTGAGACCGGCCAGTGCCAGGCGCTCGAGCACATCGATGCCCGAAGACCGGTCCGGTTCGGCGAACACGACGTCGAAGCCGACGGCTCGCGCGTGATAGGTATCGAGCAGCTGCGTCGTCAGTCGCGCGAGCTTGTCGCGAGGCCAGGGCCAGCGGCCTTCGCGCTGCAGACTCGGCTCGTTGATGTCGATGATGACGACCTGCGGATCGCCGCGGTTGGGAAGCGTGAGCTTGAGCCGCGTGTCGTACGCGATCGCTTCGAGCTTGGCTAAGAGGCTGGTCTTGCCGAACTGCGTCAAAGGATGCAGCAGGAAGACCGCAATGATCAGCAACCCGACCAGCCAGCGCGGCGCGCCGGGCAGCCATGCCGCAAGCGCCCCGGGAGCGAGACGCACGGCGGCGTCTTGCTAGCGCTGCGCTCGCCGGCGCAATGCTGCCGCCGCCAGCGCCGCGACCGCGAGCCATAGCAAGGCCATTCCGACGGGCGATAGCGCGGGGATGGCGTTCGCCGGCGCCGACGACGCGGCGGCGCTCCCTCTGCCGGCAGCCGGTTCGGGCAGCAGTACACCCTTGATCACCAGTTCATCGACCGGTCCCGCGGTCGCCGGGAGGTGCGACGGATCGCCGGCGTAAAACGCGGAAAGCGTGAAGGCGTCGATCGTGAGCCCTGTCAATCGAAAGTCCGCGTGGCCGCCGGGGTCGAGCATGCTCGACCGCGGCGCCGTGATTTTTTCCGGCGGTGTCCCGGGCGGAATGGTATCGAACGGCGGCCCGCAGAACATTCCGCCGCCCCGTACGCACAGTTGAAGCGTGCCTTGCGGCGGCGTACCGCCGCCCGAAGCCGCCAAGGTCGCGGTCACGGGCTGACCGAATACGGCGATTGGCGGCAGCGCCACCAGCGTCAGCGTCGTCGGGGCGCGATTGACGACCAAGGTTTGGGTTTGCACCACCGAGCCGCAGTCGCTACTGGCGGCGATGGTCAGGATCGACGTTCCGGCGGCCACGGGTGTGCCGCTGATCGCGCTCGACGCCGCGTCGAAGGCCAGTCCAGCCGGCAGGCCGGCGATTGTCAGCGTCGGTGCCGGGTTGCCCAGCGCGCTGACCGTGAATTCGTAGGGAACGCCTGTGGTGGCGGCGGGCGGAGTTCCGCTACCGATGGAGGGCGCGACGCAATTGGGCTCGACGACCAGCGTAAACGGTGTCTGCGCGGTCGTCACCGGGTCGGGGAAGGTATCCACCGCAAGGATAATGCAAGAAAAGCTTCCGGGCTCGCTGGGCGTGCCCGCGAGCGTGCCGTTCGTCCCATCCAGCGAGATACCCGATCCCGTCAGACAATTGGGCGGGCTGAGCGACCAGTCCACTGGATACTTGGGCAAATGACTGTTGACCGGAATGAAGGTGGACACGAACATGCGGCCGACCTCCGCGCTCAGCGGACCCGTCCGGATCCCGGTAATCGCATTCGCGGGCAAGGTCGTCGCAAGCAGCAGCGCCGCGACCAGCGCAGGCAGGCAGCCGTTGACGCTTCGGGCGAGACGCAGTGCAAAGCCGGACGACCAAGGCATCGAAAAGTCCCTGTCGGCGGGAAATGGAAGCGACCGGGCGCAACCTTAGCACATCCATCGCCGCGCCGTGCCCCGGCAGCGCGAGAGGTGCTGGGCTATAATTGTGTTCTTCCTCGTGCCGCGCAGGTTCGATGCTCGAATCGAAGCAACTGGCCGCGCAGCGCGGCGCCGCGACGCTGTTTTCGGGCCTCGATTTTAGCCTTGTGCCCGGCGACGCCTTACTCGTCACCGGGGCCAACGGCAGCGGCAAGACGACCCTGCTCCGTATCGCGGCCGGGCTTTCGCATGCCTCCGCGGGTACGCTGTCGTGGCAAGGTGCCGCCGTGCGCCCGCTGGACCCGGGCCTGCGCGCGGCCGTCCTGTACATCGGCCATGCCGTTGCGCTTAAAGACGATCTCAGCGCGGAAGAAAACCTCACATCGCTGGCAAGCCTGCACGCCGGCAGCGCGTCGGCCGATGCCGTGCGCGGCGCGCTCGCTTCGTGGGCGCTCGATGGGCAACGCGCATTGCCCGCCCGCGCGCTGTCGATGGGCCAGCGCCGCCGCATCGGCTTGGCGCGCCTGACGCTCGTCCCGCGTCCGCTCTGGATCCTGGACGAGCCCGCCGCGGCGCTCGACACCGCCGGCGTTGCGCTTCTGTGCAACATGCTCGGCGGGCACCTGGCGCAAGGCGGCATGGCCATCGTCGCCACCCATCAGGACATCGCGTTGCCTGGTTCGACGATTCGCGGCCTGTCGCTGTCATGACGGGAGCGGCGGCGCAGCGCAGCGGGCCGGACGCGCCGGGCGCATGGCGGGGCGCAGCCTGGGCCGTGCACCGGGACTTGCGGCTCGCTTTGCGCTCGAAACCTGAGCTCGGCGTCCAACTTTTGTTCTACGTGATTGTGGTTGTTCTGGTTCCCCTCGGTGTCGGTCCGGATCCCGCGCTGCTGCGCGCACTCGGTCCCGGCGTGCTCTGGGTCGCCGCGCTGCTGGCATCGCTCCTTGCCTTGCCGCGCCTTTTCGCACTGGATTTTGCCGACGGCACGCTGGAGCAGATGGCACTCTCGCCTTATCCGCTGCCGGCGTTGATCTCCGGTAAAATAGCGGCACACTGGCTGGCAACCGGGCTGCCGCTCGTGGCTGTGTCGCCTTTGCTGGGACTGCAATTCGGGCTGGGCGATGACGAACTTATCGTGCTGGCGTTCGGTCTGTTGCTGGGAACGCCGACGCTGTCCCTGTTGGGCGCCGTCGGCGCCGCGCTGACGCTGGGTTTGCGCAACGGCGCGCTGCTCGCGCTGCTGGTCCTGCCGCTCTACGTGCCAGTCCTGATTTTCGGCGCGGGCGCCGTCGACGCGACGCGCACGGGGCTGGGTGCGACCGCCGAACTTTCGCTGCTGGCGGCGGCGCTGCTGGCGGCGCTGGTCGGGGCGCCGCTCGCCGCGGCGGCCGCGGTCTGCCTGGCGGTCGATTGATTGGGAGAAGCATTGAACTGGTTCCGGTTTGCCTCACCGGCGTCGTTCTTCCCGCTCGCCGGGAAGCTCGCACCGTGGTTCGCCACAGCCGCAGGCGTGTTCGCGGCAGCTGGACTGTATGTCGGCCTCGTCGCGGCGCCGACGGACGCACAGCAGGGTGACGCCTACCGGATCATATTCGTGCACGTGGCGGCGGCGTGGATGTCGATGTTCATCTACCTCGTGATGGCGTTCTGGTGCGCCGTGTCGCTGATGTTCAACGCGCGCCTTGCGGCGATGATGGCGCAGGCGCTTGCTCCAACCGGTGCGCTGTTCACCGCCCTGGCGCTGCTCACCGGGGCGCTGTGGGGCAAGCCGACCTGGGGCACCTACTGGGCGTGGGATGCGCGGATGACCTCCGAGCTCATCCTGCTGTTCCTCTATTTCGGCTACATGGCGCTGCGCAACGCGATCGACGAGCCGCGCCGAGCCGACCGCGCCAGCGCGCTGCTGGCGCTGGTCGGCGCGATCAACGTGCCGATCATCTATTTCTCGGTCAAGTGGTGGAACACGCTGCATCAGGGAGCGAGCGTCAGCCTGACATCGGCACCGACGATGGCCGCGGTGATGCTGACCGGCATGCTGCTGATGGCGCTCGCGGCATGGGCCTATACGATCGCGATCTCGCTCACCCGAGTGCGCGCGATCATCCTCGAACGCGAACGCCACGCCGGATGGGTGGGCGAGGTCGCACTGGCCGCGAGGGCGGCACGTTGAGTATCGGCGAATTCTTCGGGATGGGCGGGTACGGATTCTACGTTTGGGGCTCGTACGTAGCGTGCGCGGTGGCTATCGCGGCCGAGGTCGTCGCCGTTCGTTCGCGAATCGCCACGGCTCGCCGCGTCACCGGCGACCGGGAGTCCTCGCAGTGAAGCCCCGGATGCGCCGGCTGGGATGGGTCGCGGGCGGACTTGCGCTGTTAGGGGTCGCGACCGCGCTGGTTCTCAACGCCTTCCAGTCGAACCTGGTTTTCTTCTTCACTCCGTCGCAAGTCGCTGCCAACGAAGCGCCGCACGGCCGCGCGTTCCGCATCGGCGGCATGGTCGAAACGGGCAGCCTTACCAGGGAGCGGGACAGCCTGACCGTCCATTTCCGCGTGACCGACACCGCGCGCACGATCCCGGTCAGCTATACCGGCCTGTTGCCCGATCTGTTCAAGGAAGGCAAGGGCGTGGTCGCACAAGGCACATTGGCGCCCGACGGCAGCTTCCATGCGACCGAAGTGCTCGCCAAGCACGACGCCAACTACATGCCGCCGCAGGCACAAGCGGCGATCGATACTGCCAAGCAGGGGATGACGATGCCCAGCCTACACGAGAGCAGCACCGCAAAATGATCCCCGAGCTCGGTAATTTCGCGCTGATTCTCGCCCTGCTGGTCGCGGCGACCCTGGGCATCGTCCCGATGCTGGGCGCGGCGCTCAACCAGCCCCGCATGATGGCGCTGGCGCGACCCGCCGCGCGCGTGCAGTTCCTTCTCGTCGCCTTCGCCTTCGGATGTCTCGCCTGGTCTTTCGCCAGCAACGACTTCTCGGTGCAGAACGTCGCCGCCAATTCGAACTCGGAGTTGCCGCTGCACTATCGCATTGCAGCGACCTGGGGCTCGCACGAGGGCTCGCTCCTGCTGTGGATGCTGATGCTCGCGGGCTGGAGCTGCGCAGTCTCGGTCTTTTCGCGCCATCTCCCCGACAAGCTGGCGGCGCGCGTGCTGTCGGTGATGGGCATCATCGGCGTCGGCTTCCTGCTTTTCCTGCTGTTCACCTCGAATCCATTCACTCGCCTGGTCCCGCCCGCGGCGGAAGGACACGACCTGAATCCGTTGCTGCAGGATCCGGGCATGGTGTTCCATCCACCGCTGTTGTACATGGGTTACGTCGGGTTTTCGGTGGCATTCGCATTCGCATTGGCGGCGCTGATCGGGGGCCGCCTCGACGCGACCTGGGCGCGCTGGTCCCGACCGTGGACGACGGTCGCCTGGGCCTTCCTGACGACCGGCATCGCTTTGGGCAGCGGCTGGGCCTACTACACGCTCGGCTGGGGCGGCTGGTGGTTCTGGGATCCGGTCGAGAACGCGTCCTTCATGCCCTGGCTCGCGGGCACGGCGCTGATCCACTCGCTGGCCGTAACCGAGAAACGCGGCGCCTTTCGCAGCTGGACGGTGCTGCTCGCAATCCTCGCGTTTTCCTTGTCGCTGCTCGGGACCTTCCTGGTGCGCTCCGGCGTGCTGACCTCGGTGCACGCGTTCGCGACCGACCCGGCGCGCGGTGTGTTCATCCTCGCCTTTCTCGCTATCGTCATCGGCGGCTCGCTCGCGCTTTTCGCGTGGCGCGCCGCTTCGGTCGGCCTCGGCGGCTCGTTTGCAACGGTCTCACGCGAATCGATGCTGCTCGCCAACAACGTCGTGCTGGTCGTCGCGCTGGCGAGCGTGTTGCTTGGCACGCTTTATCCGCTGTTCCTCGACGCCATGAACCTGGGCAAGATTTCGGTCGGACCGCCGTATTTCGACGCGGTGTTCTATCCGTTGCTGGCGCCGGGAGTATTTCTGATGGGCATCGGCCCGATCGCGCGGTGGGGCCGGGCGCCCGTGCCCGAGCTGGCCGCTCGACTCAAGTGGGCGCTCGCCGTTGCGCTGGTGAGCGCGCTGCTGCTGCCGTTCGTGCTAGGTCGCTGGTCACCGCTCGTCGCCCTCGGCCTGTTTCTCGCGTTGTGGCTGTTCGCCGCTACCGCCGTGAGCCTGTGGCTTCGGATCAAGGGCTCCCACCATCGAACTCTATGGGCAAGGCTCGCCGCGAACCCAGCCGCGTATTACGGCATGCTGCTGGCCCATTTCGGCGTGGGCGTGTTTATCGTCGGTGTCACCCTGGTAAAGGGTTACGAGGTCGAACGCGACGTGCGACTCGACGTCGGCGAGCGGGTTGCCGTCGGTCCGTATGAGTTCACTTTCCTCGGTGTGACGCCCGCGCCCGGACCGAACTACCGCGCGCTGGTCGGGACCGTCGAGGCGCGGCGCGACGGTCGCCTGGTCGAGACGCTGCATCCGGAAAAGCGCATCTACAACGCGTCGGGTCAGACGATGACGATCGCCGCCATCGATACGACGGTGTCCGGCGATCGCTACGTCTCGCTGGGCGAACCTGTCGGAGGCGAGGGTGCGATCGCGGGGCCGTGGGGCGTTCGCATCTACCTCAAGCCCTTCGTCGACTGGATCTGGCTCGGCGCTTTCGTGATGGCCCTCGGAGGCTTTGTCGCCGTATCGGATCGCCGTTACCGCTTGGCACTGCGACGGCGCCTCGGCGCGTGGGTCGCCGCGGCGGCGGGCGACTGACGATTCGCGATGAAAACGCTGCGCTGGTTCGTGCCGCTGGCGGTGTTTGTCGTTCTGGTCGCGTTTCTTTGGGTGGGGCTCGGACGCGATCCGCGTGAAGTACCTTCTCCTCTGATCGGCAAACCCGCGCCGGCGTTCCAGCTCGCGCAGCTGCACGATGCCGACAAGACGCTCGCCGCGAACGATCTCAAGGGCAAAGTGTGGCTACTCAACGTCTGGGCATCGTGGTGCGTGTCGTGCCGCGTCGAGCACCCGTTGCTGCTGCAGCTCGCCAAGACCAACGTCGTTCCGGTCTACGGTCTCGATTACAAGGACAAGCCGAACGATGCGCTTGCCTGGCTCGCGCAGCACGGCAACCCATATACGGCATCGATCGTCGACGGCGACGGCAAGGTCGGCATCGACTACGGCGTTTACGGCGTGCCGGAGACGTTCCTGATCGACAAGGCCGGGGTCATCCGCTACAAGCAGATCGGTCCGTTGACCCTCGAGGCGCTGCAGCAGAAGATCCTTCCGCTGGTGCGCCAGCTGCAGCAATGAGCAGCCGCCGATGGGTCGGCATTTTCATCCTGGCGCTGGCCGCGACGGGTGTTTTCGCCGACGCCACCATCGTCCCGGCCCCCGCGTCCGCCGCCCTGCCGTCGGCTGCGCTGGATGCGCGGCTCAAGAAGCTGGAGACCGAGTTGCGCTGCCTGGTCTGCCAGAACCAGACGCTCGCCGATTCCAACGCGGATCTCGCGGGCGATTTGCGGCGTGAGGTACGCCAACTCGCGCTCGATGGCAGGAGCGATCGCGAAATTCGCGAATACTTGGTAGCCCGCTATGGCGATTTCGTCCTCTACGATCCGCCGTTGAAGCGGACGACCTGGCTGCTCTGGTTCGGCCCGTTCGCGCTGCTAATCGGAGGAGCCGTGGTCGGATGGCAGGTTCTGCTCAGCCGGCAGCGCGCGTCAGCTTCGGCGCCGACCCGTAATCCCGCTGCCGAGGCTCGCGCCCGCGCGCTTCTCGAGGACGAGCCGCCGGCCTAGGCTCCGACGCGCCGTTGCACTGCAGTATCAGAGGCTCGCGCCGCAATGCCAGCACAGCTCGAAGTTCGCCGGGTTTTCCTCATGGCACGAAGGGCAGAACACGCTGCCCGACTGGCTCCGCTCGCGGACCAGCGCCGCCAAAACCGCATCCGCGCGCGGGCGATCGCGTTCATTGTCCAGCCAGACCTGCGGTTGCGCGATGTCGGGCGGAACCTCGCCGACGATGCTCGACACGTGCTCGTTGAAGACGTGCGCACTGATGCCGGCGTGCTGCAGACGATGCAGGAGCAGGTAGGCGTCGAAGCGGTTGAGCGCCGTATAGAAGCGCTTCATCGCTCGTCCACCGGACTGCTGCTGCCGTCACCTTCGCGGCGCTCACGATTCATCGACGGATTCGCTTTCGGACCGACGCAATTGCCAACGCCAGGCATCGACGCAGATCGCGTCGAGGTCGCGGCGCGCGCGCACGCCGAGCATCGCCTCGGCGCGGGAGGCATCCGCGTAGTACACCGCGACGTCGCCCGCCCGGCGGGGCACGACACGGCGTGGTATCGAACGACCGCAGGCACGTTCGAACGCGGCGATCACCTCGAGCACCGAATGGGCCTTCCCGGTGCCGAGATTGAGCGTGGCCACGCCAGGAGCCGATGCCAGATGCGCGAGCGCCGCGACGTGACCGGCCGCAAGATCCATTACGTGAATGTAGTCACGCACGCCCGTGCCATCGGGCGTCGGCCAGTCGTCGCCATAAACAGCGATCTCCGCGCGCCGGCCGGCGGCCACATCGGCCAGAAGCGGGACCAGGTTGTTCGGCATTCCCGATGGCGCTTCGCCGATCGCGGCGCTTGGATGCGCGCCGGCCGGGTTGAAGTATCGAAGGAGCGCGATTCGCCATGACCGGTCGGCCGAAGCGACATCCTCGAGCAGCTCTTCGACGGCGCGCTTGGTACGGCCGTACACGCTTTGCGGCCTGATCGTCGCGTGTTCGGTGACCGGGTTGCGGTCGGGCTGTCCGTAAACCGCGGCCGACGAGCTGAATACCAGCCGCCTGACGCCGGCCGATGTCATCGCCGCGACCAGCGCAATCGCACCGCCTACATTGCAATCGTAATAGGCGAGCGGTTGCGCCTCGCCCTCGCCGACCGATTTGAGTCCCGCGCAGTGGACGACCGCCGCGATGGGGTCCTGCGCGAATATCCGCGCCAGCTCGGCGCGATCGCGGACGTCCGCGCTGATGCACGGTACGGGCTGGCCGGTGACGCGGCGCAGCCGAGCGATGACCGAGCGCGAGCTGTTGCAGAAATTATCGAGGACGAGCGGACGGTAGCCGGCGCGCGCGAGTTCGACGACGATGTGCGACCCGATATAGCCTGCACCACCGGTGACGAGAATCGCCTCTGGCATCGTCTCATCTTACGCGAGCAAGCCGGCGCCGGCGCGAAAAAAAGCCGAGCCTTCGGGCCCGGCTTCTTGCGTCTTTGAAACCTGTCAGGCGGCTTTCGCTGCGGCGGCCCGCGAAGCCTTGGCCTTGGCTTTGGGTTTGGCTTCGGAGGCTGCCGCTTTGCTGTCGGAGGGCGCTTCGGCCGCGTCCGCGGCGCGGTCGACGAGTTCGACCAGGGCCATCGGCGCATTGTCGCCCTGGCGGAATCCGTATTTGAGGATACGCAGATAGCCGCCGGGCCGCTTGGCAAAGCGCGGACCGAGCTCGTCGAAGAGCTTGCTGACGACGTCGCGGTCGCGCAGCCGATTGAACGCCAGGCGGCGGTTCGCCACGGTCGGCGACTTGCCGAGCGTGATCAGCGGCTCAGCGACGCTGCGCAGTTCCTTGGCCTTGGGCAGCGTCGTCTTGATGACTTCGTGCGTCAGCAGCGAGTTGGTCATGTTGCGCAACATCGCGAGACGATGGCTGCTGGTGCGGTTGAGCTTGCGCAATCCGTGGCGGTGTCTCATATCGATGTTCCCTGGGACTAGATGGTCAGAGGCCGTCGCGAGCGCAGGCAGGCCTAGGGCCGGTCGAGGTTCGCCGGCGGCCAGTTCTCGAGCTTCATCCCGAGCGAAAGGCCGCGCGAGGCCAGCACTTCCTTGATCTCGTTCAGGGACTTCCGGCCCAGGTTGGGCGTCTTCAGAAGCTCGGTCTCCGTCCGCTGGATCAGATCGCCGATGTAATAGATGTTCTCGGCCTTCAGGCAGTTGGCCGAGCGTACGGTCAACTCCAAATCGTCGACCGGGCGCAGCAGGATCGGATCGACCTGCGGCATCGAACGCTGCTCGGTGGGCGCTTCGGTTCCCTTCAGATCGGCGAACACGCCGAGCTGCTCGACCAGAATGCTCGCTGCGTAGCGGATCGCCTGCTCCGGCTCGATCACGCCGTTGGTCTCGATGTCCATCACCAGCTTGTCCAGGTCGGTGCGCTGTTCGACCCGCGCGCTTTCGACCGCGTAGCTGACGCGGCGCACCGGAGAAAACGAGGCATCGAGCAGAATATTGCCGATGCTGCGTCCACCATCGGGCTTGATCCGGACGGTGGCCGGTTGGTAGCCCCGACCCTTCTCGACCTTGATCTCCATCTCGATCTTCCCGCCCGCCGTCAGGTGCGCGATCAGGTGATCCGGGTTGATGATCTCGACGTCGTGATTGGGCTCGATGTCCGCCGCAGTGACCGGGCCTTCCCCGTTCTTGGCGAGCTTGAGCGTGACGTGATCGCGGTTGTGCAGCTTGAGCACGACGCCTTTGAGGTTCAGCAGAACGTCGACGACGTCCTCCTGAACTCCGTCCAGTGCCGAGTACTCGTGCAGCACGCCGGTGATCTTGACCTCGGTCGGCGCATAGCCGGGCATCGACGACAGAAGCACGCGCCGCAGCGCGTTCCCCAGCGTATGCCCGTAGCCGCGCTCGAACGGCTCCATCACGACCTTGGCGTGAAACGGCGATGTACTCTGCACATCGATGATGCGCGGTTTCAAGAAAGCATTGCTCTGCATGCGGAATCCTTAAGGCAAATTCCTGCGGTACCGGCCAAATGCCGCCCGCCGCTTACTTCGAATAAAGCTCGACGACGAGGCTCTCGTTGATGTCCTGGCCGAACTCGGACCGGTCGGGCGCTCCCTTGAATGTGCCCACCATCTTCTTGACATCCACTTCGACCCAGGACGGAAACCCGATCTTCTCGGCGAGCTGCAGCGCATCGACGATACGAAGCTGCGTCCTTGACCCTTCCTTGACGGCAACGACATCGCTGGCCTTGACCAGTGCCGACGGGATGTTCACGATCTTTCCATTGACGGTTACGGCCCGGTGTGAAACCAGCTGGCGGGCCTCGGCGCGGGTCGAGCCGAACCCCATCCGGTAGACGACGTTGTCCAGTCGCGACTCAAGCAGCTGCAGCAGGTTCTCGCCGGTCGACCCCTTGCGCTGCGCCGCCATCGTGAAATAGCGACGGAACTGGCGTTCGAGGATGCCGTAGGTGCGCCGGAGCTTTTGCTTCTCGCGCAGCTGATTGCCGTAGTCGGATTGGCGCATGCCGGATTTCACGCCATGCTGCCCGGGCTTGGAATCGAGCTTGCACTTGGAGTCGAGCGATCGACGCGCGCTCTTCAGGAAAAGGTCGGTGCCTTCCCGTCGCGCCAGCTTACATTTGGGTCCGAGGTATCGAGCCACGTTGTATCCTCATTCGGCCAAAAGTAAAAACCTACTTTTGGCCGGTTTAGTCACCCATGAATCGCAGGCAAAGCCCGTCGATTCATGGCAAAAACTGCGACGAAAACCCATTAGATGCGGCGGCGCTTCGGCGGGCGGCAGCCGTTGTGCGGCACGGGCGTCACATCCGAAATGCTGGTGATCTTGAGTCCCAGCGCGTTGAGCGCGCGCACCGCGGACTCGCGTCCCGGCCCCGGCCCCTTGATCCGCACCTCGAGGTTCTTGACGCCGCACTCCTGCGCCGCCTTGCCCGCCGACTCGGCCGCAACCTGCGCCGCGAACGGCGTCGACTTGCGCGACCCCTTGAAGCCCGCCCCGCCCGACGTCGCCCACGACAGTGCGTTGCCCTGCCGGTCGGTGATGGTGATGATCGTGTTGTTGAACGACGCGTGAATGTGCGCTATCCCTTCGGACACGCTTTTCTTCACCTTCTTGCGCGCTCGCGTGGTGCCGGTCTTGGTCGGTGCCTGTGCCATTCGCTGTTTCCTTGGTCCTTGTTCGGTCCCGTGGTTCGGTTACCGCGCCTATTTGGGCGCGGGCTTGCCAGCGGGCTTGCCTGTCCCTTTGGTCATCGATGTCGCCTGCCGGGCCTTGCGCGGGCCCTTGCGTGTGCGCGCATTGGTGCGGGTGCGCTGACCGCGCACCGGAAGGCCCTTGCGGTGCCGTACGCCGCGATAGCACCCGAGGTCCATCAGCCGCTTGATGCTCATCGTCACTTCGCGCCGCAGGTCGCCTTCGACCGTGTAGCGCCCGATCAGCTCGCGCAGCTTGTCCATTTGCGCGTCGGACAGGTCCTTCACCTTCTTGGTGCCGTCGACGCCCGCGGCGACGCAGATGGCGCGCGCCCGCGCCCGGCCGATGCCATAGATCGCGGTCAGCGCGACATCGGCGTGCTGGTGATTCGGAATATTGACGCCTGCTATGCGGGCCATATGCCTACCCTATCGTTCGGTTAACCTTGGCGCTGCTTGTGCCGCGGGTCGGTGCAAATCACCCGCACGACACCGTTGCGTCGGATAATCTTGCAGTTGCGGCAAATCTTCTTCACCGATGCGAGTACTTTCATTGCCGTTTCTCCGCCAATCGTCTTGCGTCATCCTGAAACCCGCGCATCATTTGGCGCGGAAAATGATCCGCGCCCGCGACAGATCGTATGGGGTCAGGTCCACCGTGACCTTGTCGCCCGGCAGTATCTTTATGTAGTGCATCCGCATCTTGCCGGAGATGTGACCCAGCACCACATGACCATTTTCCAGCTTGACCCGGAACGTCGCATTGGGCAGCGTCTCCAGGATCTCTCCCTGCATCTGTATCGTTTCTTCCTTTGACATCAGCGCGTGGGCAAGCCGCCCTTGAAGTTCGCCTTCTTGAGCAAGCTCTCGTACTGCTGCGACATCATGTAGGCCTGGACCTGCGTCATGAAGTCCATCGTCACGACCACGATGATCAACAGCGACGTGCCGCCGAAGTAGAACGGCACGTTCTTCCACGCGATCAGGAAGTTCGGGATGAAGCACACGACCACCAGGTAGATCGAGCCGATCAGCGTCAGCCGCAACGTGATCTTCTCCACGTACTTCGCCGTCTGCTCGCCCGGCCGGTACCCGGGGATGAAAGCGCCGCTTTTCTTCAGGTTGTCGGCGGTCTCGCGCGGGTTGTATTGCAGCGCCGTGTAGAAGAAGCAGAAGAATATGATCGCCGCCGCGTACAGGAGCTCGTGCACGGGCTGGCCGGGTGCCAAGGTCGATGCCAGGTCGCGCAGCCAGATCGTGTTCTCGCCCGAGCCGAACCATTGCCCGAGCGTCGCCGGGAACAGGATGATCGACGAGGCGAAGATCGGCGGAATCACGCCTGCCATGTTGAGCTTGAGCGGCAGGAACGATTGCTGGCCGGCATACACCTTGTTGCCGACCTGCCGCTTGGCGTAATTGACCTGGATCTTGCGCAGCGCCTTTTCGACGAAGACCACGAATGCCGTCACCGCGATGACGAGCGCCGCGATACCCAGGACCAGCAGCACCGAATACGCGCCGGTATTGACCTGCTCGAGCGTCTGTCCTATTGCCCGCGGCAGGCCCGCCGCGATGCCGGCGAAGATGATCAGCGAAATGCCGTTGCCCAGGCCCCGTTCGGTGATCTGCTCGCCGAGCCACATCAGGAACATCGTGCCGGTCACCAGCGTCGTCGCCGACAGGAAGCGGAACGCCAGGCCGGGCTCGATGACCAGTCCCGCCTGCGCCTCGAGAGCGATCGAAATACCCAGACCCTGGAAGAAAGCCAGCCCCAGCGTCGCATACCGGGTGTATTGCGTGATCTTGCGCCGGCCCGCCTCGCCTTCCTTCTTTAGCGCCTCGAGCGTCGGCACGACCACCGTGCATAGCTGCATGATGATCGAGGCCGAGATGTAAGGCATGATCCCCAGCGCGAAAATCGAGAAGCGCTGCAGCGCCCCGCCGGAGAATACGTTGAACAGGCCGAGGATGCCGCCCTGCTGCTGGCGGAAGAGTTCGTCGAGAATCGACGCATTGATCCCCGGCACGGGGATGTGCGTACCGACCCGATAGACGACCAGCGCTCCGAGCAGGAACAGCAGACGCTTTTTCAGGTCCGCGTAGCGGCTGCCGCTTTTTTGCGCCGGGTTGGTCGTGGCCAATTCGTTCCGCCTATTCGCTCGGTTCGCTCAGTTCGCTTAAGCTGCCGCCCGCGGCTTCGATTGCCGCGCGGGCGCCCTTGGTTGCCTGCACGCCCGACAGCTTGACCGCCTTGTCGAGCTTGCCGGTCTTGATGACCTTCGCCGTCTTGGCAATCGCCGGCACCACGCCAGCCGCCTTGAGCGCAAGCAGGTCGATGTCAGCCACCGGCATCTTGGCCAGATCCGACAGGCGCACTTCCGCCGTGTCATCGCGCATGCGCGACACGAAGCCTCGCTTGGGCAGCCGCCGTTGCAGAGGCATCTGGCCGCCTTCGAAGCCGACCTTGTGGAAGCCGCCGCTGCGGGAGCTCTGGCCTTTGTGGCCGCGCCCCGCGGTCTTGCCCAGTCCCGACCCGATGCCGCGGCCGACGCGACGCCTCGCGCGCTTGCTGCCGGCCGCCGGTTTGATCGTATTCATCCGCATCGTCGTGTCCTCGATCGCTTCATCGACCCATGGCCAACAGGACCATGTGGGTCCATCGCCCGCAAAAGCAACTCAATCCTTCGCCTCGGTCACGGCCAGCATGTAGCCGATCTTGTTGATCATGCCGCGCACCTCACGGGTGTCGGCGACTTCGACCGAGTGGCTGCGCCATTTGAGCCCCAGGCCCGCGACGGTGGCGCGGTGATCGGCCTTTTTGCCCATCAGTCCGCGCACCAGCGTCACGCGCAGTCTCTTCGGTGCAGCCGAGACATTCTTGTCCGCCGCCATGTTCACGCCTCCGTCAGCTGCTCGACCGTCAGGCCGCGCTTGGCCGCGATGTCCGCCGGCGCGTTGCAGTTCTCGAGCGCGTTGAGCGTCGCGCGCACGACGTTGTACGGATTGGTCGATCCATGGCATTTGGCCAGGATATTCGTCACGCCGACGACGTCGAACACCGCACGCATCGGGCCGCCGGCGATGACGCCGGTGCCTTCCGACGCCGGCTGCATGAATACCTTGGTCGCGCCGTGCCGGCCGACGACCGCGTGGTGCAGCGAGCCGCCCTTCAGCCGCACCTTGATCATCCGCCGCCGCGCTTCTTCCATCGCCTTCTGGACGGCGACCGGAACCTCCTTCGCTTTCCCCTTGCCCATGCCGACCCGTCCGTCGCCGTCCCCGACCACGGTCAGCGCGGCGAATGCCAGGATCCGCCCGCCCTTCACCACTTTGGTGACGCGGTTGATGCTGATCATCTTTTCGCGCAGGCCGTCGCCGCGATCGTCCTGCTGCTGCCTGCCTTGCTGCCTTCCCATCGGCTTTGCCATGTTCGGTCCAGTCCTCGTGTGGCGCTAGAACTTCAGGCCGGCCTCGCGGGCCGCCTCGGCCAGCGCCTTGACGCGGCCGTGATATTTGTACCCGGAGCGGTCGAATGCGACCGCCTCGATCCCCAGCGCTTTAGCCTTCTCGGCGATACGCTTGCCGATCAGTGCCGCGGCCGCCCGATTGCCGCCGTTCTTGGCGCCTTGACGCATCTCGCCCTCGAGCGTCGAGGCGCTGATCAGCACCTTGTCGCCGGCAGGCGCGATGATCTGCGCGTAGATATGGCAATTGGACCGGCTGACCACCAGCCGGTTTGCCCGCTGCTCGGCGATGCGCGCCCGGGTTTTGCGGGCGCGGCGGACACGAGCTTCTCTCTTGTTCATTGACCCGATCTCCGGTTTTCTATCGACCCGCCGCCTACTTCTTCTTCGTTTCCTTGATCACGACTCGCTCGTCGGCGTAGCGCACGCCCTTGCCCTTGTACGGCTCCGGCGGGCGGTAGGCCCGAATTTCCGCGGCCACCTGTCCGACCTGCTGCTTGTCGACGCCTTTGACGATGATCTCGGTCTGCACCGGAACTTCCGCCTTGACACCCTTGGGCATCTGATGCACGACCGGATGCGAAAAGCCCAGCGACAGGTTGAGCTTGTCGCCGGCGACCTGCGCCCGGTAGCCGACGCCAACCAGCGTCAGCCGCTTCTGGTAGCCGTCGGTCACGCCCTTGACCATGCCGGCGACGAGCGCCCGCATCGTGCCGTGCATCGCGCTCGCCTCGGCGTTGGCCGGCTTGAAGGTCAGCGTATCGCCGGCCTTCTCGATGCTGATCGTGGGTCCGAAGCGCCGCGACAGCGACCCGAGCGGACCTTTGACCGAAATCTCGTCGCCGGCGATCGTCACTTCGACTTTCGCCGGGACCTTGATCGGGTTGTTGCCGATTCGGGACATCGCTTCGCTCCTCGTCAGGCAACGATACAGAGCACTTCGCCGCCGACTCCGGTGGCGCGCGCCTTGCGATCGGTCATCACGCCGTGCGACGTGGACACGATGGCGATTCCCAGCCCATTCATCACGCGCGGGATATCGTCCTTGCTCTTGTAAATCCGCAGGCCGGGCTTCGACACGCGCTCGATTTTCTCGATCACCGGGCGGCCGGCGTGGTACTTGAGTGAAATCTCGAGTTGCGGCTTGGCTTCGTCGCCGACGACGGCGAAGCCTTCGACGTAGCCTTCGTCCTTCAACACCTTGGCGATCGCCAGTTTCACCTTCGACACCGGCATCTGCACGGTGGCCTTTTCCGCGAGCTGCGCGTTGCGAATACGCGTCAGCATGTCGGCGATCGGATCAGTCATGCTCATCGGTCACCTCTACCAGCTGGCCTTGACCACGCCGGGGATTTCGCCCCGCATCGCGATCTCGCGCAATTTGTTGCGGCCGAGTCCGAATTTGCTGTACACCCCTCGCGGACGGCCGGTCAGCTTGCACCGATTGCGCAGCCGGGTCGGGCTGGCGTCGCGCGGAAGCTGCTGCAGCTTTTGCCTGGCATCGAGGCGGACATCTTCGGACAGCTTGAAATTGTTGATCGCGGCGATCAGCTCGGCGCGCTTTTTCGCGTACTTTTTCACCGTCTTGCGGCGCTTCAGGTCGCGGTTGATGACAGCCGTTTTTGCCATGGCGTCCTCGGTCTTCAGTTCTTGAACGGAAATTTGAACGCGGCGAGCAGCGCTTTCGCCTCGGCATCCGTCTTTGCCGTGGTCGCGATCGTGATATTCATGCCGCGGAGCGCGTCAATCTTGTCGTACTCGATCTCGGGGAAAATGATCTGTTCCTTGACGCCCATGTTGAAGTTGCCCCGGCCGTCGAACGAACGCCCCGATACACCGCGGAAATCGCGCACGCGGGGCAGCGCTATCGATACAAGCCGGTCGAGAAATTCGTACATATGCTGCTGACGTAAGGTCACCATGCAGCCGATCGGATAGCCGGTGCGGATCTTCCATACCGCGATCGACTTCTTCGCCTTGGTGACAACCGGTTTCTGACCCGAGATTTTCTGCAGGTCGCCGACCGCGTTGTCGAGTATTTTCTTGTCCGCCACGGCCTCGCCGACGCCCATGTTCAGAACGATCTTGGAGATTCGCGGCACCTGCATCGCCGATTTGTAGCCGAACTGCGCGGTCAGCGCCGGCACGATTTCCTTCTTGTAGAGTTCCTTCAGGCGCGCCATTGTCATGCTCCGAGCACTTCGCCATTGGACTTGTAGAAGCGGACCTTGCGACCATCGTTCAACGTGCGGAAGCCGATCCTGTCCGCCTTTTGCGTTACCGGGTTGTACACCGCGACGTTCGAGACATGGATCGGCATGTCCTTGGTGACGATGCCGCCCGGCTGGTTCTTCATCGGGTTGGGACGCGTGTGCTTCTTCACCTGATTGATGCCGGCCACGACGACGTGCCCGGCGTCGACAATCTGCGTGACGCTGCCGCGCTTGCCCTTGTCGCGGCCGGCGATCACGACGACATTGTCGCCCTGCTTGATCTTGCGCATGGTCAGAGCACCTCCGGCGCCAGCGAGACGATCTTCATGAACTGCTCGGTGCGCAATTCCCGAGTCACCGGCCCGAAAATACGCGTGCCGATCGGCTCGAGCTTCGGGGTCAGCAGCACCGCGGCGTTACTGTCGAACTTGACCTTGGCGCCGTCATCGCGACGCACTCCCTGGCGCGTGCGCACGACCACCGCGTTATAGATCTCGCCCTTCTTGACTCTGCCCCGCGGCGCCGCATCCTTGACGGTGACCTTGATCACATCGCCGATATGCGCATAGCGGCGTTTGGAGCCGCCGAGCACCTTGATGCACATGACGCGGCGGGCGCCGGTGTTGTCGGCGACATCGAGCATTGACTGCATCTGAATCATTGCAACAATCTCCAACTTGACCCGCTGCGGCAACGATCGGCGGCGGCCAGTTTTGGAACCCGTAAGGGTAGCCCGCCGCCAGCGCCTGGATTAAAGCTTCACCCAGCTGGCGGCCGGGGAAACGAAAATTATGGCAGGATTTGTGCTTGTGCGCAAGTCCAGCCCGCAATCAAAGGCTTAGATCACCTTCGCCTTTTCGATCAGGCGCTTGACCCGCCAGGCCTTGGTCTTGGCCAGCTTGCGGCAGGCCTCGATCTCGACCAGGTCGCCCTCCTTGTACTCGTTGCTCTCGTCGTGCGCGTGATACTTGCGCGAGCGCGTGACGACCTTGCCGTACAGCGGATGCTTGACGCGGTGCTCGACCAGCACGGTGACGGTCTTGTCCATCTTGTCGCTGACGATGCGCCCGATCTGCGTCTGGATCAGGCTGCCTTTGGTCGCGCCCGGCTGCGATGCCGCCGCCTGGGCGTCCTGCGTGTTGGCTTGCGCGTTCATACCGGTCCCGCCTTCTGGTGGAGCAGCGTCCGTACCCGGGCGATGTTGCGCCGCACGTCCGTCAGCTTCGAGTGATTGGTGAGCTGCTGAGTGGCCTTCTGCATGCGCAACCCGAACTGCTCGCGCAACAGCGCCTGCAATTCGACATTGAGCTCGTCCTGCGACTTCGTGTGCAGGTCTTTCCTGCGTTCGGAGGTTTTCATTGGGTGTCCTCTCAGCCGCCGAGCAATCGATGCACGAATATCGTCCTGATCGGCAGCTTGGCGGCAGCGAGCGCGAACGCCTCGCGGGCGAGCGCCTCGTCGACGCCGTCCATTTCGTAGAGCACCTTGCCCGGCACGATTTCGGCGACGTAGTACTCCGGGTTGCCCTTGCCGTTGCCCATGCGGACCTCGGCCGGCTTCTGCGAGACCGGCTTGTCGGGGAAAATGCGGATCCAGATTCTGCCGCCGCGCTTGATGTGGCGCGTCATCGCCCGGCGCGCCGCCTCGATCTGGCGCGCAGTCAGCCGGCCGCGGCCGGTCGCCTTCAGGCCGTACTCGCCGAAGCTGACCTTGGCGCCGACGGTCGCAACGCCCTTGTTGCGGCCCTTCTGCTCCTTGCGGTATTTCCTTCTAGCTGGCTGCAGCATTCTTCACTCCTGCGCTCTTGCGCACGCGCTTCGGCGCTTCCGGCGCCGGCGCCGGCGCCGCCTGCGGCTCGCCGTTGTGCGGCATCACTTCACCCTTGAATACCCAGACCTTGATGCCGATGACGCCGTACGTCGTCTTGGCCTCGGCAAATCCGTAGTCGATATCGGCGCGCAGCGTGTGCAACGGCACGCGCCCTTCGCGATACCACTCGGTCCGCGCGATTTCGATGCCGTTCAGGCGTCCGGCGCTCATGATCTTGATGCCTTGCGCTCCCAGGCGCATCGCGTTCTGCATCGCGCGTTTCATCGCGCGACGGAACATGATGCGCTTCTCGAGCTGCTGCGCGATCGAGTCGGCGACCAGCTGCGCGTCGATTTCCGGCTTGCGGATTTCCTCGATGTTGAGGCCCACTTCGGTGCCCATCATCTTGCGCAAGTCAGCGCGCAGCGTTTCGATGTCCTCGCCCTTCTTGCCGATGACGACGCCGGGGCGCGCGCTATGGATCGTGATCCGCGCGTTCTTGGCAGGACGCTCGATCGTGATCTTGCCCACCGACGCATGCCCGAGCTTCTTCTTCAGATAGGCACGGACTTTGATGTCCTCGTTCAGGATCGTCGGGAAATGCTTGCTGTTGGCGTACCACTTCGACGCCCAGTCGCGATTGACGGCAAGGCGGAAGCCGGTCGGATTGATCTTCTGTCCCATGAGCTATCCTTGTTTACCGTCACCGACGGTGACGTGGATGTGGCAGGTCTGCTTCAGTATGACGTTGCCGCGGCCCTTGGCCCGTGCGGTGAAGCGGCGCAGGTTGGTCGCCTTGTCGAGATAGATCGTCTTGACCTTGAGCTCGTCGACGTCTGCCCCATCGTTGTGCTCGGCGTTGGCGATCGCCGACTCGAGCACCTTTCTGATGATCTTCGCGCCCTTCTTCGGACTGAACGCCAGCACGTCGAGCGCCCGGCCGACCGGCAGTCCGCGGATCTGGTCGGCGACCAGACGGCCTTTCTGGGCCGAAAGACGAACGCCGCGCAGGATCGCTGTGGTTTCCATGTATTGCTCCTTACTTCTTCGGCGGCGCCGCCGGCGCCGCGACCTTCTTGTCGGCGGAGTGACCCTTGAACGTGCGGGTCAACGCGAACTCACCGAGCTTGTGGCCAACCATGTTCTCGGACACGTACACCGGAATGTGCTGCTTGCCATTGTGCACGGCGATCGTCAGCCCGACGAAATCGGGCGTGATCGTCGAGCGCCGTGACCAGGTCTTGATCGGACGCTTGTCCGATGTCGCACGCGCCGCCTCGACCTTCGCCTGCAGATGATGATCGACGAACGGTCCCTTCTTGATCGAACGAGCCATAGTCCCTTATCCTTTTTTCGCGGCCTGGCGGCGGCGGACGATCATGCCGTCGGTGCGCTTGTTGCGCCGCGTCTGGTAGCCCTTGCTCGGCGTGCCCCACGGCGACATCGGGTGGTGCCTGCCTCCGCCTCCGTTGGTGCGCCCGCCCATTGGGTGGTCGACAGGATTCATCGCAATGCCGCGCACCGTCGGGCGGATGCCCCGCCACCGGTTGGCGCCCGCCTTGCCGATCGAGCGCAGGCTGTGCTCCTCGTTGCCGACGGTGCCGATCGTGGCGCGACAGTCGACATGCACTTTGCGGATCTCGCCCGAGTGCATGCGCAGCTGCGCATAGGCACCTTCGCGCGCCAGCAGCTGCACCGAGGCACCTGCCGAGCGCGCGATCTGCGCCCCCTTGCCCGGCATCATTTCGACGCAATGGATGGTCGTGCCGACGGGAATGTTGCGCAACGGCAGGCAATTGCCGGCCTTGATCGGCGCTTCGGCGCCGCTCATCAGCTGCGAGCCGGCCGCGACGCCGCGCGGCGCGACGATGTAGCGACGCTCGCCGTCGGTATAGAGCAGGAGCGCCAGGTGGGCGCTTCGGTTGGGATCGTATTCCAGCCGCTCGACCGTGGCAGCGATGCCGTCCTTGTTGCGACGGAAATCGACCAGCCGGTAGTGCTGTTTGTGACCGCCCCCCTTGTGCCGCGTCGTGATGTGGCCGTTGTTGTTGCGCCCCGAACCGCGCTTCTTGCTCTCGGTAAGAGCGTTGAACGGCGCGCCCTTATGCAGCTCTTTGGTGACCACCTTGACCAGCGAACGCCGGCCGGGCGATGTGGGTTTGACCTTGATCAGTGCCATGTCAGCTCTCTTGGGCGAAGTTGATTTCCTGGCCCGGCTTCAGGCTCACGTAGGCCTTCTTCCAGTGGCGGCGTCGACCGCTGTAGGCGCCGAAGCGCTTCGCCTTGCCCTTGACGTTGGCGATCTGCACCGCCTCGACGTCGACCTTGAACAGGAGCTCGACCGCGGCCTTCACCTCGGGCTTGGTCGCATCCTGAACGACGCGAAAGACGACCTGCGAATGCCTGTCGGCGATGTGCGTCGCCTTTTCCGATACCGTCGGCGCGAGCAGCAGCGTGAGCAGTCGCTCGGGCTTGTATTTCGAGCCGGCCGCTTTCGCCGGCGTCCTGGCGGATGTTTTCGCGGCCTTCTTGTCGGACTTTTTCGTGTCCGTCTTGTCAGCCGTCTTCGCCGCCGTTTTCGCGGCGGCCTTCGCAGCCTTTTTCTCCGCCGTCTTTGCGGACGCCTTCGCGGATTTGCTGGTTGCGGCCGTTGATTTGGTCGGGCTCATCCCAGAATCTCCTCGAACTGCGCGACGGCTGCCTTGGTCAGCAGCACATTATCGAAGCGCACCAAGCTGACCGGATCGACTTCCCGCGCCTCGAGCACCAGAACATTGGGCAGGTTGCGCGACGACAGGAATACGTTGTCGTCGAACTTGTCGGTGACCACCAGCACGGTGCCGGTCAGGCCGAAGCCCTTGATCTTCTGCGCAAAGAGCTTTGTCTTCGGGGCATCGATGGCAAGCTCGCCGACGACCGCGAGACGGTTCTCGCGAACGAGCTGCGACAAGATCGCGGCGATGCCCGCGCGAAACATCTTGCGGTTGACCTTGTGCGAGAAATTCTCGTCGGGCGAGCTCGGAAAGATCTTGCCGCCACCGCGCCACAGCGGGCTGTTCGCCTGGCCGGCGCGCGCCCTGCCGGTTCCCTTCTGCGCCCAGGGCTTCTTGTGCGACTTGTTGATGTCGGCGCGACCTTTCTGCTTGCGGTTGCCGCTGCGCGCATTGGCCTGATACGCGGTCACCAGCTGGTGGATCAAGGCCTCGTTGTATTCGCGCCCGAACAGCGCGTCCGACGCGGCATGCGTCGTCGCGGACTTGCCGCCTTCGTCGATCAGTCTCAAGTCCATGGTCAAGCTCCCTTCTTCAACGGAGCCTTGGCGGCCGGGCGGACCACGATGTGGCCGCCGTCCGCACCGGGAACGGCTCCCTTGACAAGCAGGAGCCCACGCGCCGCATCGACGCGCACGACCTTCAACGTCTGCAGGGTCCGATTGACATTGCCATACTGACCCGCCATCCGCTTGCCGGGAAACACACGGCCGGGATCCTGCGCCATGCTGATCGATCCGGGCGCATTGTGCGAACGCGAGTTACCGTGCGAGGCGCGGTTGGAGCTGAAGTTGTGCCTCTGGATGGCGCCGGAAAACCCGCGCCCCTTGGTCGTTCCTGAAACGTCGACCAACTGCCCGACGACGAAAGTCTCGACGCTGACCACTTCGCCCAGCTTGAGGCTCGCAAGCTGTTCGACCGAGACCGGGAACTCCTTCAACAGCTCGCCTGCCTCGACGCCGGCCTTGGCCAGATGTCCGGCCTGCGGCTTACTGACGCGGCTCGCGCGACGCTTGCCATAGGTGAGCTGCACAGCCGTGTAGCCGTCGTTTTCCTGCGTCTTGATCTGCGTGACGCGATTGTTGGCGACGTCGAGCACCGTCACGGGGACGGCAGCGCCGTCATCGGTGAAGATCCGCGTCATGCCGACTTTGCGGCCGACTAGTCCTAGGCTCATTTTCGTCTTCCTTCAAAGCCGCCGATTACGATTGACCGGCAGCGGTTCGGTAATCAGGAATCAGGCATCAGGAATCAGAGTGGTTAGGCGCGCTTCGCGCGCCAGTTTGTCTGAACCCTGGTAACTGGTACCCGACCCTACAACGTTGCTTCTGACTTCTGATACCTGATCTCTGATACCTGACTACTGCAGCTTGATCTCCACATCGACGCCCGCCGGCAGATCGAGCTTCATCAGCTGGTCGACCGTCTTGTCGGTCGGATCGATGATGTCCATCAGCCGCAGATGGGTCCGGATCTCGAGTTGGTCGCGCGAGGTCTTGTTCACGTGCGGCGAGCGCAGGATGTCGAACCGCTCGATCTTGGTCGGCAGCGGCACGGGACCCTTGACGACGGCGCCCGATCGCTTCGCCGTTTCGACGATCTCCTGCGCCGACTGATCGATCAGCTTGTAATCGAACGCCTTCAGTCGAATGCGGATTCTCTGGTTTTGCATTTGAATTCCTGGTTGACTGCGTTGCCCGTCGCACTTACTCGATGACTTTGGCGACGACGCCGGCGCCGACCGTGCGGCCACCCTCGCGAATCGCAAAGCGCAAGCCCTCTTCCATCGCAATCGGCGCAATCAAGGTCACCGTCATCTGAATGTTGTCGCCAGGCATCACCATCTCCGTCCCCGC
>DASXPJ010000023.1:0-4911 GCA_036493675.1 Casimicrobiaceae bacterium | reverse complement strand
CTCCAGCGCGCGCAACTGGTATGTCTGGAGCGACAGCGACCAGAAATATCCGAACACGCGTATTATCTTTACGGACACCGAAAAATCGAACTGGACCTGGGATCCCGAGGCCGGCCAGTTCTACTGGCACCGCTTCTTCTCCCACCAGCCGGATCTCAACTTCGACAATCCGCGCGTGGTCAGCGCCCTGATCCAGGTGATGAAGCGCTGGCTCGATGCCGGCGTCGACGGCTTCCGTCTCGATGCCATTCCCTATCTCTGCGAGCGCGACGGCACCAATAACGAGAACCTGCCCGAGACGCATGCGATCATCCGCAAGCTGCGAGCCGAGCTCGACGCCTATTCCAGAGGCAAGCTGCTGCTGGCGGAAGCCAATCAATGGCCGGAGGACGTGCAGGAGTATTTCGGCAACAGCGACGAATGCCATATGGCCTACCACTTCCCGCTGATGCCGCGCATCTACATGGCGATCGCGCAGGAGGACCGCTTTCCGATCACCGACATCCTGCGCCAGACGCCGGACATCCCCGCGAACTGCCAGTGGGCGTTGTTCCTGCGCAATCACGACGAACTGACGCTGGAAATGGTCACCGACGTCGAGCGCGACTATCTGTGGTCGACTTATGCCAACGACCCGCGGGCGCGGATCAATGTCGGCATCAGACGCCGCCTTGCACCGCTGATGGACAACGACCGTCGCAAGATCGAGCTGATGAATTCGCTCCTGATGTCGTTTCCGGGGACGCCGATCGTGTACTACGGCGACGAGATCGGCATGGGGGATAACATCTATCTCGGCGACCGCAATGGCGTGCGCACGCCGATGCAGTGGACTCCGGATCGCAACGGCGGTTTCTCGCGCGCCGATCCGGCGCGGCTCTACGCCCCGATGATCATGGATCCGGTCTATGGCTACGAGGCCGTCAATGTCGAGGCGCAGTCGCGGAGTCTGTCGTCGCTGCTCAGCGTTACCAAGAAATTGATCTCGGTGCGCAAGTCGACGCTGGCGTTCGGCCGCGGCACCATGACCTTCATTCGCCCCGCCAATCGCGCAGTGCTGGCCTATGTGCGGCAATACAGGGACGAGGCTATCCTGTGCGTCGCCAACCTGTCGCGCTCGGCGCAGGCGACCGAGCTCGACCTGTCCGCCTTCAAGGAGCGCATTCCGCTGGAAATGATGGGCCGCACGCGCTTTCCCGCGATCGGCGAGCTGCCTTACATGGTCACGCTCGGGCCCTACGGCTTCTACTGGTTCGACCTGCAGGAGCGCGACAAGTCGGTCGCGCCCGCGCCGCGGACCATGCAGGAGTTCGAGACGTTGGTGGTGCCGCTCGGTTCGACCTGGGCTTCGCTGGCGCGCACCCGCGGCATCTTCGAGCACGACGTGCTGCCCGGCCACCTCTCACGCACGCGCTGGTACCCGGAGCACCGGCCGGCCGCGATCCACCCGGTGCTGGTCTCGGCCGTTCCGTTCTGCGATATCGGCGACAACAAGCCGTGGCTGGTGTTCTTCGAGGCGACTCAGGACGACAGACGTGCACGCTACGTGCTGCCGATGCAGACCGAGTGGATGCGCTTCGATCGCGAGCACTATAATCCCAATGCCTTTGCCGCGGTCCGCCAGGGCGCGCGGGAGGGCACGCTGCTCGACGTCGCGACCAGCCCGATCTTCATCGGTCTGTTCCTGCGCAATCTGCGGCAATCGCTGATCGTGGAGGAAAACGGACTGCGGCTGGAATTCTGGCCGACCAGCAAGTTTGCCGGACGCATCGTGCGCGAGCCGCAGCGGGTCGAGCTGGTCGAATCCAGCCGCTGCGCCACCACCGCGCTGGTCGACGGCGAATATGTCGTGCGGCTTTATCGCAAGCTGGAAACCGGCATCCATCCGGCTATCGAAGTCGGGCGCTTCCTGACCGAGGTCGCAGGCTTTGCCAATAGCCCTGCCCTGCTCGGCAGCGCCGAGCTCGTGGAAGACGGCGACAACCGCAGCGCGATCGCAACCGTGCATGCCTTTGTCCTCAACCAGGGCGATGGCTGGACCGTGAGCGCGGCCTATCTCGACCGCTTCGTCGACAAGCAGCGTCTGCTCGCCAAGGAGAATGCCGCCGCAAGGGAGGAACAGGCGCCCTATCTGCGCTACATGGCGCAGGCCGGCAAGCGCACCGCCGAGCTGCATCTGGCGCTGGCCTCGAATATCGAGCTTGCCGACTTCGCACCCGAGCCGACACGGGCCGCCGATGTCGCGCGCTGGACCGATGAAGTCACCGCGCAGGCGGATCGCGCCTTCGACGCTCTGAGCCAACGCCGCGACACTGTGAGGGAATTCGATCGCGCGCTGGTCGACCGTGTGCTGGCGCTGCGCGACAACCTGCATCGGCGGCTCGCCTCGCTGCTGGCGCCGGATATCGGCGGATCGAACATCCGTCTTCACGGCGATTTCCAGCTCCGCCGGCTCCTCATCGTCAAGGACGACATCTTCATCGCCGGCTTCGACGGCGACCAGAGCCGTCCACTGGAACAGCAGCGGCGCAAGGCGCCGGCGGCGCGCGATCTCGCTGGCATGATCCGCTCCATCGAGCATTCGGTCGCGGCCGCCTACGATCGCGTCCTGCGCGGGACGCCCGACGAACATGGTAAATTGGCAGGCGCGTTAACCGATTGGGGCACCCGCGCGGCAGGAACGTTCCTCGAGTTTTACCGCGAGGCCATGACCAACGCTCGGCTCTGGCCTGCCGATCCGCATGCAACCGATGCCCTCGTTAACTTCTTTTTGCTGGAACGGATGCTCGGCGAGATCGAAGATGCTCTTCTCAACCGGCCCGATTGGCTGCGCATTCCCCTGAATGCCCTGCTTCGAACGCTGTCCGAGACCGCAAGCGAGACCTGATGCCGAAACTGTCCGCCGAAGCCTATGCCATCGTCGAGGGACGGCATTCCGATCCCTTCCATTATCTCGGCCTGCACCGCGAGGGCGGCAAGACCGTGGTGCGCGCCTTCCTGCCCGAAGCCAGCAACGTCGAGGCAATCGACGAGCATGGTGCGGCCGCGAAGCTCGCGCGCATCCATGACGCCGGCCTGTTTGCCGGCACCATGCCGAACGGCTCGCAGCGCTATCAGCTTCGCGCGAAATTCGGCGACAATGTCGTCGAGCTCGAGGACCCCTATCGCTTTCCCCCGGTGCTGTCCGATCTCGATCTCTATCTGCTCGGCGAAGGCACCGACCAGCGGCTCTACGACAAGCTCGGCGCCCATCCCCGCACGCTCGACGGCGTCGAGGGCGTCGCCTTCGTGGTGTTCGCACCGAATGCGCGGCGGGTCAGCGTGGTCGGCGATTTCAATTTCTGGGATGCCCGGCGGCACCCCATGCGGGTGCGCGGCAACGGTTACTGGGAGCTGTTCGTCCCGCGCGCCCGCGCCGGCGATCACTACAAGTTCGACATCGTCGCCCGTCGAGGCCAGCACCTGCCGTTGAAATCCGATCCCCTCGCCTTCGCCGCCGAGCTGCGTCCGAAGACCGCATCGATCGTGTTCGACGAAGCGGCGCTGCCGCGGCCGCGCGGCGCGCCTGCGGGGATCAATGCCCGCAGCGCGCCGATGTCGATCTACGAGGTCCATCTCGGTTCGTGGCGGCGCAAGGACCACAATGAATGGCTGACCTACCGCGATCTTGCCGAGCAACTGCCGGCCTATGTGCGCGATCTCGGCTTCACCCATGTCGAATTCCTGCCAATCAGCGAGCATCCGTTCGACGGCTCCTGGGGCTACCAGCCGACCGGGCTGTTTGCGCCGACGAGCCGGTTTGGCTCACCTGCGGATTTCGCCGCTCTGGTCGACGCGTGCCACGCGCACGGCCTCGGCGTGATCCTCGACTGGGTGCCCGGACATTTCCCCGACGATCCGCATGGGCTCGGTCGCTTCGACGGCACCGGTCTGTACGAACATTCCAATCCGCAACAGGGCCGTCATCTCGATTGGGGCACGCTGATCTACAATTACGGCCGCACGGAAGTTACGAATTTTCTGGTGTCGAACGCGCTGTTCTGGCTGGAACGTTACGCCATCGACGGGCTGCGCGTCGATGCGGTGGCCTCCATGCTCTATCTCGACTACAGCCGCCCGGCCGGCGGCTGGGTGCCGAACAAATACGGCGGCCGGGAAAATATCGACGCCATCGCCTTCCTGCGACGTTTCAACACCGAGCTGTTCGCGCGCTTCCCTGAGGCGACGACGGCGGCGGAAGAGTCGACCGCCTGGCCGCAGGTCTCGCGGCCGGTCGAGCATGGCGGGCTCGGCTTCGGCTACAAGTGGAACATGGGCTGGATGCACGACACGCTGAAATATATCGGCAAGGATCCCGTGCACCGCAAATACCATCACGGCGACATCCTGTTCGGCCTGCACTACGCTTTCTCGGAAAATTTCATCCTGCCGCTGTCGCATGACGAAGTCGTGCACGGAAAACGTTCGATCCTGGGACGGATGCCCGGCGACGAGTGGCAGCGCTTCGCGAATTTGCGCGCCTATTACAGCTTCATGTTCGGTCATCCGGGCAAGAAGCTGATGTTCATGGGCTGCGAATTCGCGCAATCCAGCGAGTGGAATCACGACCATTCGCTGGACTGGCACCTGCTGCAATACAAGAACCATTCGGGCGTACAGGCGTTGATACGCGACCTCAACCGCCTCTACCGCGATGTCGGCGCGCTGCACCAGCTCGATTGCGAAGCCGATGGATTTGAATGGCTGGTCACGGATGACGCCAATCGCAATGTGTTCGCCTGGCTGCGCAAGGGGCTCGATCCGCGCTCGCGTTGCGTGGTCGTGGTCAATTTCTCGCCGAACGTCTATCAGCGCTATCCGATCCGGGTCCCCTTCGGCGGCCAATGGCGCGAAGTGCTCAACTCGGATTCC
>DASXPJ010000022.1:0-2459 GCA_036493675.1 Casimicrobiaceae bacterium | reverse complement strand
AAGCGCACCTATGTCGAGGAAGAGGTCGAGGCGCTGCAGACCACGGCGATGGTGCTCGCCGAAATGATCGCCTCGGGCGAGCTCTCCGCGCTGGCGCAGCCCGGACTCGAGCCCGCCGCGCGCCACTCCGTGCAGAAGACCGGCGCGATCCTGTCCGACGGTATCGCGCTCGGCCATGTCGTGCTGCACGAGCCCCGCGTGGTCATCAAGGACTACATCGCCGAGGATCTGCCGAAGGAGGTCAAGCGGCTGGATTCGGCGCTGGCAAAGCTGCGCGCCGATCTCGATCGCATGCTGGAGCGCGGCGACGTCGCCGACGGCGGCGAGCACCGCGACGTGCTCGAAGCCTACCGCATGTTCGCCAACGACCAGGGCTGGTCGCACAAGCTGCATGAGGCGGTCGCCACCGGCCTCACCGCGGAGGCCGCGGTCGAGCGCGTGCAGTCCGACACCCGCGCGCGCATGCTGCGCTCGACCGATCCTTATCTGCGCGACCGCCTGCACGATCTGGAAGACCTCGGTTTTCGCCTGATGCGCCAGCTGGTCGGCCAGGACCACGCGCCGTCGCGCGAGCATCTGCCCGACAACGCCATCCTGATCGCGCGCGCGATGGGGCCGGCGGCGCTGCTCGACTACGACCGCAAGCGCCTGCGCGGCCTGGTGCTGGAGGAAGGCACCGCCAATTCCCACGTCTCGATCGTGGCGCGGGCGCTGGGCATTCCCGCGGTCGGCGAAATCGCGAACGCGCCCGGTATCGCCGATCCCGGCGACGCCATCATCGTCGACGGCACCTCGGGCGACATCTATGTGCGTCCGTCGCAGGAGATCGAATCGGCCTATGCCGAACGCGTGCGTTTCCGCGCGCGGCGCCAGGCGCAATACCAGGCATTGCGCGAAAAGCCCTGCGTCACCAGGGACGGCCAGAAGGTCGAGCTGATGATCAATGCGGGGCTCACCATCGACCTGCCGCATATCGACGAGACCGGCAGCGCCGGCATCGGCCTGTTCCGGACCGAACTGCAGTTCATGGTGTCGCCGAGCCTGCCGCGATCGAGCGACCAGCTCGCGCTCTATCGCACCGTGCTCGATGCCGCCGGCTCAAAACCCGTCACCTTCCGCACGCTCGATATCGGCGGTGACAAGGCATTGCCGTATCTGGAAACGGTGATCGAGGAAAATCCCGCGCTCGGCTGGCGCGCGATCCGGCTCGGGCTCGACCGGCCGGGCCTCTTGCGCGGCCAGATCCGCGCGCTGCTGCGTGCCGGCGGCGGCCGCGCGTTGCGCATCATGTTTCCGATGATCTCCGACGTCGCCGAGTTCGACGCGGCCAAGGCCATCGTCGAACGCGAGCTGACATATCTGCGCCAGCACGGTCATGCGCTGCCCGAGCGCATCGACATCGGCACCATGGTCGAGGTGCCTGCGCTGCTCTATCAGATGGATGAGCTGCTGAAGAAGGTCGACTTCATCTCGGTCGGCTCCAACGATCTGTTCCAGTTCCTGTTCGCGGTCGACCGCGGCAATGCGAAGGTCTCCGAGCGTTTCGACACGCTGTCGGCGCCGATCCTGCGTGCCCTGCGCGACATCGTGCGCAAAGCGAACGCGGCGAAGAAATCCGCCTCGCTGTGCGGCGAGATGGCGTCGAAGCCGATCGGAGCGCTCGTGCTGGTCGCGCTCGGCTATCGTTCGCTGTCGCTGTCGGCGACCGCGCATGGTCCGGTCAAGGCACTGATCCTGGATCTCGACGCCAAAAAGGCGGAAGCGATGATCAATCCGCTTTTGGATGCGCCGGCCGGCAGCGTGTCGATCCGCAAGAAGCTGACCGAATTCGCGGAAGCCGAGGGACTGACGTTGTAGCGAGGCGGTTCTCCTTTCCCGCTTCGCTCCCCATTTTTTTTCTACGAGATTCGACCATGTCCGCCCTCCCCGAAGCCAAACTCGACGTTCTCCTTGCACATCACGCTTCATTGGAAGCGCAGGTGCTCGGCCAGCTGTCGTCCGAGAAATATGTCCAGATCACCCGCGAATTGTCCGAGCTCAACCCGCTAATCGCGGCGGTGAAGGCCTACCGTGCCGCGGTGAAGGAGCTCGCCGACACCGAAGCGCTGATCGCCGATCCCGCGACCGATGCGGAAATGCGCGGCATGGCCGAGGCCGAGCGCGACGCACTCGCGGCGCGGCGGGAAGAGCTGACGCAGAACATCCGCGTCGCGCTGCTGCCCAAGGACGCCATGGACGACCACAACGTGATGCTGGAAATCCGCGCCGGCACCGGCGGCGACGAGGCGTCGCTGTTCGCCGGTGACTTGTTTCGGATGTACGAGCGTTTCGCCAATCTGCAGGGCTGGAAGGTCGAGGTGATCTCGGCGAGCGAGGGCACCGTCGGCGGCTTCAAGGAAATCATCGCGGAGGTGCAGGGCCGCGGCGCGTTCTCGAAGCTCAAATTCGAGTCCGGCGTG
>DASXPJ010000021.1:0-2220 GCA_036493675.1 Casimicrobiaceae bacterium | reverse complement strand
TGGGACAGTAGGTTCGCGTCATGAATTACGGCATCGCCTTCACGCCCCTCGTTCCCTCGCTCGTGCTCTGGATCGCGATCGGCGCCATCATTGTCATCGCGGCGCTGCTGTTGCTCGCTCGCGCGCGCGGCTGGCCGTTGCGCATCGCAGCCCTTGCGCTGATCTTGCTCGCGCTCGCCAATCCTTCCTTTACCCGCGAGGACCGCGAGCCGTTGAGCTCGGTCGTCGCCGTCATCGTCGACAAGAGCCCGAGCCAGAATTTCGGCACGCGCAATCAGGAGACGGCGAAGGCGCAGGAAGAGCTCGTCGGCACCTTGAAGAAGATCAAGGGTCTCGAAGTCCGCGTCGTGGAAGCCGGGCAAGCCGACGGCGAGACCGACGGCACGCATCTGTTCGGCGCGCTGCAGTCTGCACTCTCGGATGTTCCCGTCGATCGCGTCGCGGGCGCGTTCCTGATCACCGACGGACGGGTGCATGACATCCCCGCCAATACAGGCGCGGTCGGCTTTCAGGCGCCGGTGCATGCGTTGATAACGGGACACAAGGACGAGCGCGACCGCCGCATCGCGATTTCGGCCGCGCCGCGCTTCGGGATCGTCGGCCAGACCCAGACCGTCACCTATCGGCTCGACGACCAGGGCGTTACCGGCCAGCGCGCCAAGGTCACCATCCGCCGCGACGGCGAGACGATCAGCGAGCGCACGCTCTCGAGCGGCCAGACCTCGAGCGTCGACATCGATATCAAGCATGCCGGCCCGAACATCGTCGAGATCGAGGCCTCCCCGCTCGACAACGAGTTGACCCTGGTCAACAACCGCGCGGTGGTCGCCATCGACGGCGTGCGCGACAAGCTGCGCGTGCTGCTGGTGTCGGGCGAGCCGCATTCCGGCGAGCGCACCTGGCGCAATCTCCTGAAGTCCGACCCGAGCGTGGACCTCGTGCATTTCACGATTCTTCGCCCGCCGGAGAAGCAGGACGGCACGCCGATCAACGAACTGTCGCTGATCGCGTTTCCGACGCGCGAATTATTCCAGCAGAGGATCAACGAATTCCAGCTGATCATCTTCGACCGCTACGCCCGCCAGGGCGTGTTGCCGATCGCCTATTTCGACAACATCGCGCGCTATGTGCGGTCGGGCGGCGCCGTGCTGGTCTCCGCCGGTCCCGACTATGCCTCGACCACCAGCATCTGGCGCACGCCGCTGGATTCGGTGCTGCCCGCCGAACCCGTCGGCGTCACCGAGAAGCCGTTCTATGCGCATCTCTCGGACGCCGGCAAACGCCATCCGGTGACACGCGGGCTTGACGGCGCCAACAGCGAGCCGCCGCATTGGAGCCGCTTTTTCCGCACCGTGGAGACGCGCAACGCCGTGACCCCGCCCGTCATGACCGGCGCCGACGGCAAGCCGTTGCTGTTGCTGTCGCGCTTCGGCGAGGGCCGCGTCGCGCTGCTGCTGTCCGATCACATCTGGCTGTGGGCGCGCGGCTATGAAGGCGGCGGTCCGCACCTCGATCTGCTGCGACGGATGTCGCACTGGCTGATGAAACAGCCCGATCTCGATGAAGAAGCGCTGCGGCTGCAAGTGCAGGGCAAGAATCTGCAGGTGACCCGCCAGACCATGGCCGACAGCGTCACGCCCGTCACCGTCACCTCGCCGTCCGGCGCGACGCGCGAATTGACGCTCGCCGCCGGCGAGCCCGGCGAATGGCGCGCGACCATTCCGGCCAACGAGCTCGGCCTGTGGCAGGCGACCGACGGCACGCTGAAGGCGCTGATCAATGTCGGGCCGACCAACCCCAAGGAATTTTCGGAAGTCACCTCGACCCCCGACATGCTGAAGCCGCTGGCGCTCGCGACCGGCGGCGACGCGCGACGCGTGGTCGACGGCGACAGCATCGACCTGCCGCGCATCGTGCCGGTGCGCGCCACCAGCACCTTCCATGGCGACGGCTGGATGGGCGTGAAGATGCGCGATGCGAGCGTGGTCAAGGGCGTCGGCGTGCTGCCGATCTTCGCGGGCCTGCTCGGGCTGCTGTTGCTGCTCGGCGCTTTCGCGGCGACCTGGCTGCGCGAAGGCCGTTGATATCCGGCATGTTCCCGTCGTGATGCGGAAGCCACAGCGTCGTTTGATTCGAATCGCGTCTCAGGCGCCTGTTGTTGACAAGCTCGCTCCATCCCGGAGATGTTACATTGTAACATCGTGAGGTCTGCGCCCGCGA
>DASXPJ010000020.1:0-61317 GCA_036493675.1 Casimicrobiaceae bacterium | reverse complement strand
CTCGCCTCCCCACCAAACTTCTTGCTCAGCACCAAGGTCAGCGCCGCCGTCAGCGTCGTCTTCCCATGATCCACGTGCCCAATCGTCCCCACGTTCACGTGCGGCTTCTTCCGCTCAAACTTGCCCTTGGCCATGATCCTGCTCCTCGCTGTCTGTTCTTACGCCCGTGATGCGCCTGTCGTCCGCGTACAGCCCGTGGTGCCCATGGAGCGGATTGAACGCTCGACCTCTCCCTTACCAAGGGAGTGCTCTACCACTGAGCTACATGGGCGCTTGCTTCTTTCGAGCGACCCCGCCCATGCGAGCTGCCGCAAATATCGTTTAACCGCTCCTTGCCTGGAATGCTGGAAACGGGCAAATTCTGGAGCGGGTGAAGGGAATCGAACCCTCGTCATAAGCTTGGAAGGCTTCTGCTCTACCATTGAGCTACACCCGCTTGTCAGGTATCAGAGGCCAGGAATCAGGGATCAGCAAATCCCTCGACCACGCCAGCGGGTGCGCCTCCCTTAGATCTGATCCTGATACCCGATCCCTGAACGGTGGAGGGGGAAGGATTCGAACCTTCGAAGGCAGAGCCGGCAGATTTACAGTCTGCTCCCTTTGACCGCTCGGGAACCCCTCCGTCGAAACCGGGAAACCGCATAGTCTAGCAATTTCCATTCCCAAGTGTCAAACGAGTGCCTGTTTTGCGCTGATTGCTGCGGGTCATGCACGCCTGCCCGCTTGCGTAGAATCCGATAAATGCACTACGACTACATCATCGTGGGCGCGGGATCGGCCGGTTGCGTGCTCGCCAACCGTCTTTCCGCCGATGGTCGCTACTCGGTGTTGCTGCTCGAGGCGGGACCGCCGGACAGCTATCCCTGGATTCACGTGCCCATCGGATACGCCAAGACGATGTTCGACCCGCGGTTCAACTGGTGCTTTCATACGGAGCCCGATCCGGGCATGAACGGGCGGAAGATCTACTGGCCGCGCGGCAAGACGCTCGGAGGCTCGAGCTCGATCAACGGGCTCATCTACATCCGCGGCCAGCGCGAAGACTACGATCGTTGGGCGGCGGCCGGTAACGGCGGATGGGCTTACGACGACGTGCTGCCCTATTTTAAGCGGCTCGAGCACGCGGTCGACGGCAACCCGTCGTACCACGGTCGCGGGGGACCTCTCTGGTGCTCGCCGATCCGGCGCAGACACGAACTGATCGATGCCGTCATCGCCGGCGCCGGCGAGCTGGGTATCGCCCGCAACGACGATTTCAACGGCGCCGTGCAGGAGGGAGCGGGCTACTATCATCTGTCGACCCGCCGCGGATGGCGGTGCAGCGCGGCGTCGGCATACCTTCGGCCGGCCCGGCGAAGGCCGAATCTGCGCATCGAAACCGGCGCCCGGGTCACGGCCGTGACGCTCGAGCGGCGCCGCGCCCGCGGCGTCAGCTATCGACACCGTGGCATCGCGCTCACGGCGCTCGCGCGCCGCGAGGTGCTGCTGTGTGCCGGCGCGCTGCAAAGCCCGCAGTTGCTGCAGCTATCCGGCGTCGGCCCCGGCGAGCTGCTGCGCCGCTTCGGCATCCCGGTCGTGCACGAGCTTGCGGGCGTCGGCGAGAATCTGCAGGATCACTTGCAGGCGCGCGTGATCTGCGAGTGCACCAAACCGATCACGACCAACGACGACCTCGCGAGCTTCTGGCGCATGATCGCGATGGGCATCGACTATGCATTCACCCGCGATGGACCGATGGCCGTCGGCATCAACCAGGGCGGAATATTCGCGCGGGCCCAGCCCGACGCAGTCACGCCGGACGTGCAATTCCACGTCGCGACGCTGTCCTCCGACATGGCCGGGTCGCCGACGCACGTCTTCTCCGGCTTCACGATGTCGGTGTGCCAGCTCCGTCCGCAATCGCGCGGATCGGTGCGTATCGACTCCGCCGACCCCCTGGCCTCGCCCGCGATGCAGGCGAATTACCTTTCCACGCCGGATGACCGCGAGACGCTGATCGCCGGGGTTCGGCTCGCGCGCCGGCTGGCTGCAACCCGCGCGCTCGCGCCTTACGTCAAGGCGGAATATCGCCCGGGGCCGACGGCGCAGTCCGACGAGGAGCTGCTGGAATTCGCGAAGAACACGGGCGGGACGATCTTTCACCCGAGCGGCACCTGCAAGATGGGCGACGCCGCGCGGGACTCCCTGGCCGTCGTCGACCGCGAATTGCGCGTGCACGGCATCGACGGCCTGCGCGTGATCGATTGCAGCATCATGCCGACGCTCACCTCGGGCAACACCAACGTGCCGGTCATCATGATCGCGGAAAAGGCGGCCGATCTGATTCTGGGCGACGCCGCCTCGGCCACGGATCAGGCAAAGGAGACTCGATGAGCTGCTGCCACAGCGACTTTGCGCTCAACGCCGATAGCGACAAGGCCTTCACCATCGGCATGCCGACGTTCACCTTCGGGGCCGGCTGCCTCGCCGAAGCGGGTGCACACGCGCAGGAGCTCGGCTTGAAGCGGGTCGCGGTATTTACGGACAAGACCCTCAGGAGCTCCGAGCACCTGGCGACGGTGCTGAGTTCACTCTCCGCCGCGAACATCGATGTGGCGATCTACGACGAGGTGACGATCGAGCCCACGACGGCGTCATTCCAGGCGGCGGCATCGTTCGCCGGCGAAGGTCATTTCGACGGCTACGTGTCGGTCGGCGGCGGCTCGGTGCTGGATACGTGCAAGGCGGCCAACCTTTACGCCACCTACCCCGCCGAGTTCATGACGTACGTCAACGCGCCGATCGGCGCGGGGCAGCGCGTGCCCGGCGCGCTCAAGCCGCATGTCGCCTGTCCGACGACGTCGGGCACCGGCTCGGAGATGACCGGCATCTCGATTTTCAATCTGACCGAGATCAACGCCAAGACCGGCATCATTTCGCGCCGCTTGATTCCGACGGTCGCACTGGTCGATCCGAACGTCACCTCGACCCTGCCGAGGAACGTCGTCGCGTCGAGCGGCTTCGATTGCATGAGCCACGCGCTCGAGTCGCTGACCGCCCGCGCGTGGCCGCGGCGGCTGAACCCGGCTCGGGGCGCGAGCCGGCCGGTGTCGCAGGGCGCCAACCCGTTTTCCGACGGCCTGGCTTCGGAGGCGTTGCGCGCGGTCGGCAAGTTCCTGGTGCGCGCGGTCAGCGATGCGGCCGACATCGAGGCGCACACCGAGATGATGTATGCCGCGATGCAGGCGGGGATCGCATTCAACGCCGCGGGCTGCCATTTGCCGCACGGACTGTCGTACGCGGTCTCCGGACTCGCGCGCGATTTCCATGTGCCCGGTTACCCGGCCGGCAAAACGCTGGTGCCGCATGGCATGGCGGTCGTGCTCAACAACCCGTCGGTCTGGCGGTACACGGCGGCGGCATGCCCGGAGCGGCATCTGCACGCTGCGGCGTGCCTCGGCGCCAGGATGCAAGGGGCTGCCGCGACGGACGCGGGCGAAGCGCTCGCGGGCCGCGTCGTCGAGCTGATGCGCGCCGCCGATATGCCCAATGGCCTGGCTGCGCTGGGCTTCGGCGCCACCGACGTCGACGCGCTGGCCACCGGGGCCGAGCCGCAGTACCGCGTGATCCGCAATGCGCCGAAGGATGTTTCGCGCGACGACCTGAAGGGTCTGTTCAGCGCGGCGATGCGATATTGGTAAGCTCGACGGGCTCGGTCGCAAGCTCTTCGAGAACCCGGACCCTTCGCGCCGGCAGGCGCGCGGTGAAGCGGCTGCCGTGATCGGGTTCGCTTTCGATCTTGAGCTCGCCCTGGTGGCGGATCAGCACGTGCTTGACGATGGCGAGTCCGAGGCCCGTGCCGCCGGTCGCGCGTGAACGGCTCCGGTCGACGCGGTAGAAGCGCTCGGTGAGCCGGGGCAGGTCTTCGGCAGCGATACCGATCCCGCTATCGGCGACGCTGAATTCGCCGCCTTCCGCGTCGGCGCGCCAGTCGAGCGCGATGCGACCGCCTTCCGGCGTGTAGCGCACCGCATTGCTGATCAGGTTGCCGAACGCGCTGCCGAGCTCGTCGCGGCTTCCGTAGACCGTCGCCGGCGCGCCGATCGTCAGCACGATGTCGTGCCTGCCGCTCGATAGCGCCTTGGCGTCGGCTGAAAGCGCGAGCAGCAGCGGCGCGACCGCGAACTCCGTTTCCTTGAGTGGGCTCTCTTCGCTTTCCAGCACCGACAACGTCAACAGATCCTCGACCAGGCGTTGCATGCTGTGCGCCTGATCGCCCATCAGCGCGAGGCAGCGCCTGCGCTGAACCTCGTCCAACGGCACATCGGCCAGCGTCTCGATAAAACCCAGAAGGACGGTCAGCGGTGTCTTGAGCTCGTGCGACACGTTGGCGATGAAGTCGCGCCGAACGCGCGCCACCGCCTCCAGTTGCGTGATGTCGCGGCTCAGCAGCAGCTTTTCCTCGACGCCGAACGGAACGATCTGCAGCGACAGGGTCAGCGCGGCTTCCCGCGATGAGTGCAGCACCAGAGATTCGCCGGTCTCGCTTTCCGACAGGTAGCGCACCAACGCCGGCTGGCGCACGAGGTTGACGATCGGCGCGCCCCGGTCTTTCACCGCGTCGATGCCGAGGTGCCTCCCGGCCCGGGAATTCGCCCATTGGATCCGATTGTGTCCGTCGAGGACGATGACACCCTCGGGCATTGCTTCCGCGCCGCTTTCGAAGCGCTCGAGCGCGAGTCTCAAGTCGCGTTGCTGCGCGGCGCGCAGGCGCGTCCTCCGATACAGCGCGGTAAAAGCCAGGCCCCACGAGCCCCTTCCCTCGGGCACCGGCGCATCCGACGGGCCGGCTGCCCAGCGCAGCAGCCGGTCGAGCTCCTTGAGATGCCAGCCGATGATCAGACCTGCGCCGATCGCGACCACGACGCAGGCCGCGGCGGCGCCCGCCGACAGGCCGACGACGAGAGCCACCAGAGCGACCAGGGCCGCGCTGGTGAGGCCCGTCAGCCAGACGGGACTCATCGCCGCCTCCGCACGCCCGGCGCCCGGCAAGCGAGGCTCCCTCTACGAGCGCTCGGCGGCGGCAAGCCTGTATCCGGTGCCGCGCACCGTTTCGATCATGTGCTCCTGGCGGTGCGGCTCGAGTGCTAGGCGAAGCCGGCGAATGTGGACATCGATCGTGCGCTCCTCGATGTACACATGATCGCCCCAGACCTGATCGAGAAGCTGGGTGCGCGTATGCACGCGATCCGGACGCGCCATCAGGAATTTGAGCAGGCGGAATTCGGTATGTCCCAGCTCGACCGCCGCGCCAGCGGCCGTGACGCGATGCGACCCGGGATCGAGCTCCAACACACCGACCGAAAGCACCTCCTGCGCCGCCTCCGGCGCGCGCCGACGCAACACCGACTTGATCCGCGCCTTCAGCTCACGCGGCGAAAAGGGCTTGGTCACATAGTCGTCGACCCAGGCTTCGAGCCCCAGAATCCTGTCCGTCTCGTCGCCGCGGGCGGTCACGATGATGATCGGGAGCTCCCTGGTGCGCGCGTCGGCGCGCAACGTGCGTGCCAGCGCCAACCCGGACTGCCCGGGAAGCATCCAGTCGAGCAGCACCAGGTCGGGCAACGCCCGTCGGATTTCCGCGTGCGCACTTTCGGCATCGGCGACCGCGTGCACGGCGAATCCCGCGTCGGCAAGACTCAGGCGCAACAGCTCCTGGATCGCCGGCTCATCCTCGACGACCAGAATCGACGTGCTCGTGCTCATCGCGGCCATCGGCTCATTCCGCAACCTCGGCGCGAATCTGCTCGGCCGTCGCATGACGCACGTCCTTGCCTCGGACCGCCTGCACGACGTTCTCGGCGACGTTCTTGGCGTGGTCGCCGATGCGCTCGATCGATTTGGCGATGAAGACGATCTCCAGCGCGGCGCTGATGGTGCGGGGGTCCTCCATCATGTAGCTGATCAGCTGGCGCAGGATCGAAAGGAAGGCGGAGTCGATTGCCTCGTCGTTGCTGACGACCTGCGCCGCGGCGTTGACGTCGAGCCGGGCGAACGCATCGAGCGCGAGCTGCAAGTTGCTCTCGGCGAGAACGGCCGCACGCGTGATCTCGTGGAAGTTGACGTTCGCCAGGCGTTCCGGCCGCTGCATCTGCTGCGCCTTGTAGGCGATTTTCTTGATCTCGTCGCCGATGCGCTCGAGTTCGTTGACGATCTTCACGACGGTCAGGACCATACGCAGGTCGATCGCCGCCGGCTGGCGCTTGGCGATGATCTGGCTGCACTGCTGATCGATGCTGACCTGCATCTGATTGATCGCCCGCTCGTCGTTCGCCACCGACGCGATCAAGTCGATGTCGGGATGCTTGAGCGCATTGATGGCGCGGGTGAGCTGCGTCTCGACGAGCCCGCCCATCGCCAGCACGCCCGAGCGTATCTCTTCCATCTCGGCATCAAATTGCTTGTGGGTGTGATCGCTCATGACTTGCCCTCGTTCTCGCGTCGTCCGCCGTCAACCAAACCGGCCTGTAATGTAATCCTCGGTTTCCTTGCGTCGCGGTTTCAGGAAGATCTCGTCGGTCGCACTGAACTCGATCAACTCCCCCAGGTACATGTAGGCGGTGAAATCCGATATTCGCGCCGCCTGCTGCATGTTATGCGTGACGATGGCGATCGTATAGTCCGTCTTGAGCTCGAAGATCAGCTCCTCGATCTTGGCCGTCGAGATCGGGTCCAACGCCGATGTCGGTTCGTCCAGCAGGAGGACTTCGGGCTTGACGGCGACGGCCCTCGCGATACAGAGACGCTGTTGCTGGCCCCCCGAAAGCGCCGTGCCGCTCTGCTTCAGCTTGTCCTTGGCTTCGTCCCACATCGCCGCCTTGGTCAACGCCCATTCGACGCGCTCATCCATCTTCCGCGGCCCCAGATGCTCGTAGAGCCTGACGCCGAAAGCGATGTTGTCGTAGATCGACATCGGAAATGGCGTCGGCTTCTGGAACACCATTCCCACCTTGGCCCGCAGCGTGTTCAGATCGATGCCCGGATCGAGGATGTTGCGGCCGTTGAGCAAAATCTCGCCCACGGCGCGCTGCCCGGGATAGAGCGAGTACATCCGGTTCATCGTCCGCAGCAGTGTCGATTTGCCGCAGCCCGACGGTCCGATGAACGCCGTGACGCGCCGATCGGCAACGTCGAGGTTGATGTTCTTGAGCGCCGGAAACCTGCCATAGAAAAAATCGACGTGGCGCAGCGATACTTTGGCGGCGGCCGTCTGCCCGACAGGCTCGCCGGTCGGCGGCCGCGCGACCACCGCTTCAAGGTTCATGCGGCAATCCCTGAGTCATTGGGCTCGGCTCTGGCGGAACAGCGTGCGGGCCAGGACGTTGAGCAGCAGCACCGCCAAGGTGATCAGCAGCGCGCCGGCCCAGGCCAGCTGTTGCCAATCGCTGTACGGGCTCATCGCGAACTGGAAGATCACCACCGGCAGATTGGACATCGGCGCATTGAAATCGGTCGTCCAGAACTGGTTGTTGAGCGCGGTAAACAGAAGCGGCGCCGTCTCGCCGGAAATCCTTGCCACCGCCAGCAGCACCCCGGTGATGATGCCGGCGCGGACCGAGCGCAGCGTTACCATCAGGATCATCTTCCATTGCGGCGTGCCGAGCGCGGCGGCCGCTTCGCGCAAACTGTCCGGGACGAGTCGAAGCATGTTTTCGGTGGTGCGCACGACTACCGGTATGACGATCAAGGCCAGCGCAAAGGCGCCGGCCCACGCCGAAAAGTGTCCGACGCGATAGACATAGACCTCGTAGACGAACAGTCCGATGACGATCGATGGCGCCGACAGCAGGATGTCGTTGATGAACCGGGTCGATGGGGCGAGCCAGCCTCGGCTGCCGAACTCGGCGAGGTAGATGCCGGCGAGAATGCCGACCGGCGTGCCGATCAGCGTCCCCATCCCCGCCATGATGACGCTGCCCACGATCGCATTGAGCAGACCCCCGCTGCTGCCCGGCGGCGGCGTCATCTGCGTGAAAAGCTTGACGCTGAGCGCGCCCAGGCCCGCCTGCGCCAGCGTGAAAAGGATCCAGAACAGGACCGCCAGCCCAAGTGCCATCGTCAGCAGCGACATGACCAGGTTGAAGCGGTTGACCAGGAGCCGGCGGGAATAGAGCGTCATCGCGATCGTCCTCCGGGTCACGCGGTTCGGCCTTCGCCCTTGCGAAGCTGCAGCAGCAACAGCTTGGCCAGCGCCAGCACGATGAAGGTGATGACGAACAATATGAGTCCGAGCTCGATCAACGCCGAGGTGTACAGGTCGCCGACCGCCTCGGTGAATTCGTTGGCCAGCGCGGAGGCGATGCTGTTGCCCGGGGCGAGAATCGACGCGGTCAGCTGATGCGCGTTGCCGATCAGGAAGGTCACCGCCATGGTCTCGCCCAGCGCCCGGCCCAGACCGAGCATGACGCCGCCGATGACGCCGACCTTGGTGTAGGGCAGCACGATATTTCGCACCACCTCCCAGGTCGTGCACCCCAGGCCGTAGGCGGACTCCTTGAGCACGGGAGGCACGATTTCGAAGACATCGCGCATCACCGCAGCGATGAACGGGATCACCATGATCGCGAGCACGCAGCCGGCGGTGAGCACGCCGATGCCCTGCGGCGGCCCCTTGAACAACGGCCCGATCAACGGCGACGCGCCGAGCGTTCGTATCAGCCAGGGCTGCAGATAATCGGCGAAAAGCGGCGCCAGCACGAACAAGCCCCACATACCATAGATGATGCTGGGAATCGCGGCGAGGAGCTCGACCGCCGTGCCCAGCGGCCGTCTGAGCCAGCCCGGCGAGAGCTCGGTCAGGAACAGCGCGATGCCGAAACTTACGGGGACGCCGATCGCAAGCGCGATCGCGGAAGTGAGCAACGTCCCGACGATCGGCACCAGTGCGCCGAAATTCTCGGTGACCGGGTTCCATTCCGCGCTGACGAGGAAACCCCAGCCGAATCGGTCGATGGCGGGCAGGCTGCCGTGAACCAGCGACGCGATGATGCAAATCAGCAGCGCCAGGACCATGAACGCGAAAAAACAGGTCAGGGCGCGAAACGCCAGGTCCTGCAGGCGAGCGCGGGTCTGCGATGGATCGGGCATTTTGGCGGCGACCGCCATCACTTCGGGCGGTGACGGGCCGATTATAAACGGTGGCGAGGCTGTGGCAGTTTGCATCGTCAGGCCCGCTGCGAAGAGGAGCCGAACCCGCGCTCGGTGGCTCGCCGTCGCCGGGCGCGCGACTCGGATTTCGGAATCAATGCGGCGTTCGACAGCGATCGAACGCCGCGATGCAAAGCTGGGACGAATGGGGCGTCAGTACAGCGGCTTGCCCGCCGGGTCCTTGATCTGCGCTTTCCAGGCCGTCCTGATCTGGGTGGTGACGGCGTCGGGCAGCGGGACATAGTCCAGCGCGCTCGCGAGTTTGTCGCCGTCGGCCGAGTATGCCCAGTCGAAAAACTTGAGGACTTCCTTGGCCACGTCGGGCTTGGCCTGCGTCTTGTACATCAGGATGAACGTCGCGCCCGAAATCGGCCACGCCTCCTTGCCCGGCTGATCGGTCAGCAGTAGGTAGTAGCCGGGGGCCTTGCTCCAGTCGGCACCCGCCGCAGCCGCCTTGAACGTCTCCGCCGCGGGCTTGACGAAATTGCCGTCGTGGTTCTGCACCTGCGCGTAGTTCATCCTGTTCTGCAGCGCGTAGGCGTACTCGACATAACCGATCGATCCCTTGACGCGCTGCACGTACGACGATACGCCTTCGTTGCCCTTGCCGCCGACACCCGTCGGCCAGGCCACCGAGGTTCCTTCGCCAACTTTCTGCTTCCACTCGCCACTCATCTTGGACAGATAATTGACCCAGATGAAGGTCGTCCCCGAGCCGTCGGAGCGATGGACGACCGTGATTTCGGCATCGGGCAGCTTCAGGCCGGGGTTGAGCTTGGCGATGGCGGGATCGTTCCACTTGCCGATCTTGCCCAGATAGATGTCGGCGAGAAGCGGACCGGTCAGCTTGAGCTCGCCCGCCTTGATCCCTTCGAGATGGACGACCGGCACATCGCCGCCGATCACGGTCGGGAATTGCATCAGGCCATCCTTGTCGAGATCCTCGGGCTTGAGCGGCATGTCCGACGCACCGAAGTCGACAGTCTTGTTTTGTATCTGCTTGATCCCTCCGCCGGAGCCGATCGACTGGTAGTTCATGCTCACCCCGGTCTTGCCCTTGTAGGCTTCGGCCCACTTGGCGTAGACGGGATAAGGGAACGTCGCGCCGGCGCCGGTGATCTCGGCGGCGTTGGCCGTGACGGCACATAGCAGCCCGGCAGTAGCCGCAGCCGCCAGCAGGGCTCTTGCAATCGTGTCTCGCACGTTCTTTCCTTGGTCGATGGCCACGTCCGGAATGGTGAGCGACCCACATTACAGCGAGATGACACGAACCGCGTCGGCGCAGCTGCTCCGGCAGCGCTCGACATTGCCGTGTAATTCGTGCGGGGCAGCGGTTCGGAAGGGCAAGTCCCGGCGCCAAGTCGAGACACCACTATAATGTCCGGGATAACGCCTCGCTTTTGCGAATGTATCCACTGCTTGAAACGATCGACGACCCTGCGGCGGTGCGCCGGCTCGAAAAGACGTCGCTGCCGCGACTCGCGCGCGAGCTTCGCGCCTTTCTGCTCGAGTCGGTCGCCCAGACCGGCGGCCATCTTTCCTCGAACCTCGGCACGGTCGAGCTCACCATCGCGCTGCACTATGTGTTCGACACGCCGCACGACAGGCTGGTGTGGGACGTCGGCCACCAGACGTATGCGCACAAGATCCTGACGGGTCGGCGCGATGCCATGCGCCAGCTGCGCATGGCTGGAGGACCATCCGGATTCCCGCGGCGCAGCGAAAGCGAGTACGACGCCTTCGGCACGGCGCATTCGTCCACCTCGATCTCGGCTGCGTTGGGCATGGCGATAGCGGCTCGCCTCAAGGGCGAATCGCGCCGGGTCGTCGCGATCATAGGCGACGGTGCGATGAGCGCGGGCATGGCTTTCGAAGCTCTGAACAACGCCGGCGCGGCGGAGGCCGATCTGCTGGTCGTTCTGAACGACAACGACATGTCGATCTCGGAGCCCGTCGGTGCGTTGAACAACCACCTGGCCCGGCTTCTATCAAGCAAGGCGTACGACTACGTCCGCCGCGGCAGCAAGGAGGTGCTGTCGCATCTGCCGCCGGCGAAGGAGCTCGTCAAGCGCTGGGAGACGCACGCCAAAGGCATGCTGCTCCCGGGTACCTTGTTCGAAGAGCTCGGCGTCAACTACATCGGACCCATCGACGGCCACGACCTGGACACGCTGGTACCCATGCTGGCCAGCGTCAAGCGGCTCAAGGGCCCGCAGTTGCTGCATGTGACGACCAAAAAGGGTCAGGGCTACCCGCGCGCCGAAGCCGATCCGATCCTCTATCACGGCGTGACACGCTTCAACCCGGCGATCGGGATCGTGGCCAAACCGCCGGGAAAGCCGACGTATACGCAAATTTTCGGGGACTGGGTGTGCGACATGGCGTCGCGCGATCCACGATTGGTCTGCATCACCCCGGCGATGCGCTAAGGTTCGGGCCTCGTGCGCTTCTCCCGCGAATATCCTGAGCGCTACTTCGATGTGGGCATCGCCGAGCAGCACGCGGTCACCTTTGCCGCCGGCCTCGCATGCGAAGGGATGAAACCGGTGGTGGCTATCTACTCGACCTTTCTCCAACGCGGCTACGACCAGATGATTCACGATGTGGCGTTACAGAATCTGCCCGTCCTGTTCGCCGTGGACCGCGGCGGCATTGTCGGCGCCGACGGTGCGACACACATCGGCGCGTTCGATCTCTCGTACCTGCGCTGCCTGCCCAATGTCGTCGTCATGGCTCCAGCCGACGAGGACGAATGCCGGCAGATGCTCTTCACCGGCTTCACGCTCGAGGGCCCCGCGGTCGTGCGCTATCCGCGGGGTACCGGCCCGGGCGTGTCGCCTTCGAAGGCGATGGCTTCCTTGCCTCTGGGGCGGGGCGAAGTGCGCCGCGAATCGAGCCGCCGGGTCGACCGGCTCGCGATCCTGGCCTTCGGCAGTCTCCTGCAGGCTGCGCTCGACGCGGGGGAAACCATCGACGCCACGGTGGTCAACATGCGCTTCGTGAAACCGCTCGACGTCGAACTCCTGTTGCGACTGGCTTCGGAGCATTCGGCGCTCGTAACGGTGGAAGAGCATGTCGTGGGAGGCGGTGCCGGCAGCGGCGTCGCAGAGGCGCTTGCGGCAGCGGGCGTGACCGTGCCCTTGCTGCACCTCGGCCTGCCCGATCGATTCCCCGACCACGGGGATCCGGCGGTAATTCTGCGCGAATGCGGTCTCGACAGCGCGGGCATCACGCAGGCAATCCGGCGCCGCTTCGGCAAGCGTCGGCTCGAGAGCGTTCCGAAACCTGCCGTCTGACTGCGGAACAGGGCGTGCGCTCGGGCGCCCTGGGAGGCGCGGTCTTTAGGGTCGGCGGTCTTCCGCCATCAGAATCGCCGCTGCGAGCGCCAGATCTTCAGGGAACGTAATCTTCACGTTGCAGGCGCTACCCAGGACCGCCCGTGGTTGCAGCCCCAACGCCTCGACCGCGTGTGCCTCGTCGGTCCAGCGCTCCAAGCCTGGCAGCACGAACGCGCGGCGCAATACGTGATAGCGAAACATTTGCGGCGTCTGCGCCCGCCAGAGGGCTTCGCGCGACTCGGTGCGCACGGCGCGGGCGTTTCCATCGACGCGCTTGAGCGTGTCGGACACCGGCAAGGCGAGAAACCCGCCAACGGCGTCGTCCGTGAGCTCCTGCTGCAAGCGCAGCGACGAGGGACGATCGAGACAAGGGCGCACACCGTCGTGCACGACGACCCAGTCATCCCCATCGACCGGCTGCAACGCTTCGAGCGCGTTACGCACCGACTCCGCGCGCGTGGCACCGCCGCACCGCAAGACCTTCACGTTCTCGCCGACGACGATGGCCTCGTCGAACCAGTGATCGTCCGGAGCGAGCACGATATACGCAGCACTGAGCGGAAAACTGGTTCTCAGGCGATCCAGCGCGTGCTGCAGAACCGGCTTCCCCTGCAGCGTCAGATACTGTTTGGGCAGACTCGAGCCAAAGCGAAATCCGTTGCCTGCGGCGGGAATCAAGGCGTGATAGACGGTGGACGGCAAAGCGCTTCGACCTTATGGCGCGGGTGCCTTGCGACGAGCCCGCGACCGGCATGCATGGAGGATCCTCGATGGTCCAGCGACGTTCGGCCGCTGGACAGCTAACCGGCGACGGGCATTATACGCGGTGCTCGCTTGCTACCCATTAGCACGACCGCGCCGAATCGACACGGGTTCGCGAACGATGCGCGGCTCGCCGAAGAAGCCGATCGCCAGGTCGGCCGCGAATTGGGCCACCCACTGCATGTGCGGTCCTCCCCAGTAGACGTTCGACCGCGACGTGCGCAAGTCGGTCACGCACACGGTGTAGGTTGCAGTCCATTGGTCGACTTGCCCCGACAAGCGAGCGCGGCGCACGGTGACCCGGAAGTCTTCATGGCGATATCCGAGCCGGCTCAGCTCGGATTCGAAATCCTGCTTCTCCCCGAGCTGCTCGATGATATGTGACCAACCGTCGGCGACGACGGCCATCCCATTGCCTCCATGGATCGGTTGTGGATTCTGGCACGGCTCAGATGACACGAATGTGACGGAATTGGCCATTGCGACAGCGATCCGTCCATCCTCAGCTCGCCAGCAGCGATTCCCCGGGCTTGACCCGGGTAAAGCGCACCGGCACGGCGTCGACCGTCAGCGTCCCGTCCCGCCCGCGCACACGCGTGTACGCCGACGCGGCCAGGTCTGCGGTGTGAGGATGATCGGTGCGAAAATGTGCGCCCCGCGATTCGCACCGCGCGGCAGCGGCCGCGACGATCGCGCGACTGACGTCAACCAGGCTCCGCAGGTTGAGCCAATCGTGCCAGCACAGGTTGAAGGCGCGCTCGCGGGCACCGGCTGGGAGCGAAAAAGCGGCAAGCTCGGACGCCACGGCCACCAGCGTTCCGGCGGCACGCTCCAGTCCCGCATTGTCGCGCACGATGCCGGCGTCGTCCCACATCGTCGTGAACAGGCGCTCGCGCATCGCGTCGAGGTCCGTTTCCTTCCCGCATCCAAACGGTTTCTCCGCCCGATCGAGCGCCGCCTGGATCGCGACGGTATCGGCATTGCGAAACACGCCTTCGCGCGCCACCCATACCGCCATCGCATCACCGGCGATCGCGCCGAATACCGTCGAATTTGCCACTCCGTTGCCGCCGAGGCGATTCGCACCGTGAACGCCGCCCGAGTCCTCGCCAGCGACGAACAGTCCGGGCAGCGCGGTCGTGCAGTCGGCAGCGAACTCGACGCCGCCCATCATGTAATGCGCGGTCGGTACGACTTCGACGCGGCCGCCGGCCAGGTCGAATCCGCAATCGGCACAACGTTCCACCATGCCCTTGAACTGGCGCCGCACATTGTCGGCGCCCAGATGCGCCATCGACAGCCAGACGCCGCCGTGGGGTGTCGTTCTGCCGGCGCGCATTTCGGCATCGATCGCGCGCGACACGATGTCGCGCGTCGCGCGCTCGCCGCGCGCATCGTAGTTCTGCATGAAGCGCTCGCCGCGCCCGTCGAGCAGGTAGCCGCCTGCGCCACGCAGGCCTTCCTCGAGCACCGTGCCGGTCATGCGGGTGTGCGGACCGGCGAGGAGCCCGGTCGGATGGAATTGCACCATTTCCATGTCGCGCAGCGGCAGGCCGATGCGCAGCGCCATCGCCAGGCCGTCGCAGCTCTTGTCGCCCGACGGCGTGTGATAGCGGTACATCGTCGGCCCGCCGCCGGTGGCGAGCAGCACCGCCTTGGCCTCCACCAGGACGTACTCGCCCGTACGCATATCGACCAGCAGCACCGCCGCCAGGGCCGAACCATCCGCTGACAGGATGAATTCGAGCGCACGATGTTCCTCCAGGCGCCCGATCCCGCGCGACCACACCTGCTCGGACAGACGGTTGATGATCTCGATGCCGGTCAGGTCGCCCTTGTGTACGGTGCGGTCGAACGTCTGTCCCGCAAATGCCTTCTGATGCACGGTGCCGTCGGGATTGCGATCGAAAAAGCAGCCGAGCTCGTTCTCGAGCTCGCGCACGCGCTCGATCGCGCCGTTGACCAGCGTCCAGGCGAGATCCTGGTCTGGCAGCCACTTGCCGCCTTCGATCGTATCCATGAAATGGCGTTCGACCGAATCGCCCGGTGCCAGCGCGACGTTGTAGCCGCCCTGCACCATGCGCGTGCAACCGCATTTGCCAAGCAAGCCCTTGACGGCGATCGCGATTGAGAGCGACGGGTCGGCGGCGTGGGCGTGCAGCGCGGCGAACAGCCCTGCGCCGCCCGAGCCGAGGATCAGGATATCGGTGCGAAGCCGCCGCATTTAGCGTGCGGGACGGACGTTGACGCCGAGCGCGGCTAATGCGGCCGCGCGTTTCGATCGCGCTTCGGCGTCGACCGAGCGGTAAAGGCTGCCGCCGTGGCTGTCCATCGCGACCTTCAGCGGTCCGAAGCCCCGCACCCGAAAGCGCCACAGGCTCTCGGGGTTGAGGTCGTCGAGATCCACATCCTCGATCGCCTCGATCCAGGTCGTCTCCAGCGCCGCGGTACCGCCGACGATCGCGAGATACACACCGCCGAACTCGGCGAACGCTGCCAGCGATGCCGCGCCAAGACCGCCCTTGCCGATGACGATGCGCACGCCGCAACGCTCGAGCAGCGGATGCGTGAAGCGCTCCATCCGCGACGAGGTCGTCGTGCCGATGCATACCGGCGCATAGCCGGTCGGATGCGCGGGCGAGACCTCGACTTTTCTGACGTTGGGTGCGGTGTGGATGACCGCGTGTCCGGCAAGCTCGAAGCGCGTCTTCCGGCCGCGATCGAACATCGCGATCTGCGTCGCATCGCGAATGCCGAACAGCGCCCCGTCGAGCGTTACCGTGTCGTCGATCCGCAGCGCGCGCACTTGCGCGTCGCTCACCGGCGTCGTCAGATGGTGGTGCGGCATGCTCAGAATCCGTACGCCACGCCAGCCTCGGTGATCAAGGCGCTCGCGCGGCGCGCCGAGTGGCACTGCATGTTCACCGCGACCGGATTCATCGTGATGTGCGTTGCGGCGAGCTCGACGTGCACTGCGAACGCCGTGGCGTCGCCGCCCAGGCCTTGCGGGCCGACCCCCAGCATGTTGACCGCGGCCGAGAGCTCGTCTTCGAGTTTCGCGCCTTCGGCGTCCGCGCAATGCGTGCCGAGCGGGCGGGTGGCCGCGATCTTGGCCAGGTGCACGCACAGGTCGGCCGTGCCGCCGACACCGACGCCGACGATGGTCGGCGGACAAGTCTTGCCGCCGGCGTCGAGCACGCAGTCGACGACAAAGGTCTTGATCGCGTCGATGCCTTCGGCCGGCACGGCCATCTTGAGCCAGGAATTGTTTTCCGAGCCGCTTCCCTTGGGGATCATCTCGATCTTCAGGCCCTCGATCTCGTCGCCGTGATCGAGGTGGATCACCGGGACGCCGATGCCGCACGACGTGTGCTCGTTCCGGCGGGTCAACGGGTGCACGATCGACGAGCGCAGCGGGTGCTCTCGCGTCGCGCGCTCGCAGCCGCGGCGAATCGCCGCCTTCAACGCAGCGCCGTCGGCGCCGCCGAACTGCACGCCGCGGCCGATGCTGACGTTGTAGATCGGAATGCCCGTGTCCTGGCAGAGCAGGTTGTCGGTCGCCTCGGCCACCGCGATGTTCCGGATCATCGTGCCCAGCACGCCCTGCGCCGTCGCCACGGTCTCGCGGGCGGCGAGCGCGGCGAAGCCCTGCTTGATGTCGGGCGGCAGGATCTTGAGCGCCCGGATGTAGAGTTCCTTGGCGACGTTTTCGACCAGCCCTGGATCGATGCGCAGCATCCCGTCAGTATAAGTTAAGGCGAACGCCAGCATACAGAACACCGCGATACCGGCGGCGACGGCGACGCAGCCCCAGCGGTCGAGGCCGAGAGGGCCTGGCGCTCGGAAGTCGCAGACGGGGCGCGCCGCGGCGGCCCGCTCCGCTCAATCGTCGTACGGATACGGCAGGATGCGTTGGAACTTGCCGCCCGCCGTGGGCTCGATGCGATCGACGAAGTCCACACGAAGCCGGACCGGATCGCCGATCGCTCGAGCTAGCGCCGCGGCGACATGCGTCTCGACCGACCGCCGGTCGCAGGCCGCATCGACCACAAGGCGGACGACTAGCCGCAGACGTTCGACCTCTTGCACCTGGTAGTGCTGCACGCCGGGCGTGTGCGAGAAGATAATCGCCACGGCGATCGGCAGGAGCCCCGTTCCGTCGGCTCGCCGCAGAACGCCGTCGCGCCGGCCGTCGAGCCGCGACATCAACGGCAACCGGCGCCCGCAGGAACAGGCGCCCGGCGACAGTTCGGCGCGGTCACCGAGGCGATAGTTGAGAAGTACGGTCGCTCGATTGACGAGGTTCGAGACGATTACATCGCCGCTCCCGTCGACGCGCAGCGGATAAAGATCGACGTTCAGGTGGTAACCGTTTCGGCGGCCGCATTCGAATCCGATCTTGAACGCCTCGATCGCCTCGTAGGTCGCGAAGACCGGGACGCCGAGATTCCGCTCGACGAATTGTCGTGTGGCGGAGCTGAGGTCGTCGGAGCTATAAGTCACAACGGCGGGGCGCTCGAACGGCGCACCGCTCGACGCGATGTGCGCGAACAGGAACTCGAGCATCGATCCGTAGCCATGCACGACGTGCGGCCGGAATGCATTGAGCGCTGCGAGTGTGCGCGGCACCGGGTCGAGTCCCGACAGGTAGCGCCGCTCGATGTCGGCGCGAGCGGGCAGCATGATGCCCCGGCGCAGGAAGCGCTGCACCGACGCGTCCGCGCCATCGAGCATTCCGAGGACCGCTTCGCGATACCCGGTTAGTGGCACCAGCGAGCCGGCCCAGACAGCGCGATCGCGTTCGCCGTGCGCGGCGTTGGCGATCACGGCGGGCAGGTCGTGCCAGACCGCGACGGGTTCGCCTGTGCGCCCGCCGCTGTGCAGTTCGAGCAGGTCGCGCGACGCGAACGCGCTGGACCGAAACCGCTCCGGATCCCGCTGCAGCTCCGAGCGTTCGATCATTGGCAGCCGCTCGAGGTCGTCTGCCGATGTGAAATCCGCCGGCGTCAACCCGAGGCGACGCATCGCGTCGCGGTAGTGCGGCACGGTGCGAAAGGCATGGACAACCATCGCGCGGACGCGGCGGGCCTGCGCGTGCCGGATTGCTTCGAGCGGACGAAACGGCAAACGCGACTCGGCGGCAAGCGCTGCCGCCAGGCGCGCGGACCCAGCGAGGCGCGCGTGCCACGGGCGCAGCGGGGGCATCGGTGACGCCTGGGGCGGGACTCGCATCGACCGCAACTCTCGCGCAAGCGAGGCGCCTTTGCAATCGACGTAGGCCGGTTCGATGCGGATCGTGCCGTCAGTATAGGTTAAGCGCGAACGTCAGCGCACAGAACAGCGCCACACCCGCGGCGACGGCGACCCAGCTCCGCTGCGCCCGACGGTGCCAGCCAACGAACTCGACCAGAAGCAGTCGCAAGCCCCCGGCCAGATGCGCGGCAAGCAGGAAGACGAGTGCCACTTCGGAGGCCTTGACCAGCGGTCGCTCGGTCCAGCGCAGGAAATCGTCGAGCGCCGCCTCGCCGGTGAGGGCCCGTCCCAGCACCCAGAAATGCAGCGGCAGGAACAGCGCCAGCCCGAGCCCGGAGACGCGGTGGACCAGGAACGCCCAGTACGACGGGTGGTCTCGGTTGCGCCAGCCGGCCGTTCTCACAGCACGACGGCCGCGACGGCGCGGAGTCCGATGACGAACAGTGCGATGCCGACGACGAGCCAGCAGGCATCTGCGCCGCGACCGCGCCAGTGTAGCCACTCCGATGCTATTGTGCGCAAGCCGATCGGCGCGTGGATCGCCACCGCCGCGACGAACACCGCGTAAAAGGCGCCCCAGGCCGGATTGCCACGCGTGCGGCCAAGGATGTCGGCGGCGGTCAAGCCGCCGTTCACCGCGACGATCATCGTCACCAGATGGGCCAGCACGCACAGCGCGAGCACCGCCGCGCTTGCCCGCTGCGCCAGCCACAAGCGCGTCTCGCCGCGCGCGCTCACAGTTCGCCCTTGAGCGCCGCGCGCGCCGTCATGCGCTTGAGCCCCGCGATAGCCGCGGTCGGCGAAAGCTGCTTCGGGCAGCGCTCGGTGCACGCGGCCTGCGTGTGGCAGGCGTGGCAACCGGCGTCGCCGGCGACCGCGGCCAGCCGCTCGACTCGCCCGCCGTCGCGCACGTCGTTCTGCAACGTCCACGCCCGGTTGAGCGCCGCCGGACCGAGGTAGGCCGGATTCCACGCGACGACGTCGCAAGACGCGTAGCAGACGCCGCAGCCGATGCACTCGATCGCGGCATCGACTTCGCGGCGCGCCGGCGACTCGGGCGCAACGCGCGCGAAATCGTCGCGGCGGGACGCGGTCGGCGTGAACTGTCCGCCGGCCTTCGCCCATTTGTCGAAAAACTCGCGCATATCGACGACCAGGTCGCGCACAATAGTCAGGTTGGCAAGGGGCGCGATTTGCAGGCGCTTGCCGCTGGCAACCTTGGCGACATGCGTGCGGCAGGTCCATCGCGCGCGACCGTTGACCGTCATCGCGCACGAGCCGCACATGCCGACGCGGCAGGCGAATCGGTAGGCCAGCGTCGGGTCGAGCTTGCGCTGGATCCAGGTGACGACGTCGAGGACCGTCTGCGCCTCCTGGCGCGGCACCGCGTAAGTCTGGAACCGCCCGCCGCCGTCACTGCCGCCGCGCCAGACGTCGACCTCAAGCAGTTCAGGTTCTCGCATCGCCATGGTAGAGGCGCACCGTATGGCGCGCATCGGCGAAAAAGAGCCAGCGCTCGGCGAGAAGTCCGACGAGCGCCAGCACGGCGACCGAGGCCGCTGCGGCCCAGTGGCGCGGCCCCGTGGCGAGCCAGATCAGCGGGATGCCGAAGCCAAGCGCCAGCGCCGCGCCGCGCACGGCCTGTGCGTGCTGCCGCGCGATGCGAAAGACAAATTCATCGGTCAGAAATGTCCGCTGCGTGTGGCCGGCATCGAAAAGCCGGGCCTGCGCAACGCTGACACCCGGCGGCCGAACACCCTGCGGCACACCGATCGCCTGCTCGAGCGTCAGCGCCGATTTTCCGCCGCGATCGGCGGCGCCATGGCGCCAGTAGCCGAGCTTGACGACAAGCGCAGCGATCCCCAGCACCAACGCGACCCAGATCCAGGTGCCAACTCTGCCGCCATAGCCGATGGCCAGCGCCAGCACGATCAGCGCGCCCGACCAGTGGCCGAGCAGCAGATACGCCGCCGGCGTCCATCCGGTCCGCCACTGCCGGATCGGTTTCAGGCTCGCGTAGATCATCGCCGTGCAAAAGAGCGCGCCCCAGCAGAGCAGGCAAACCACGATCGCGAGCAGAGCGCGCGCAGTGCCGGCGGTATCCAGAGCAACCGCGACCAGATAGGCGAAGGCTACAGGGAAAAGCAGCGTCGCAAGCACCGCCTCGCGTGACAGCCACGACGTCCGGAAGCGCGCAAACGCGCGCCACGCATTCGAGGGCTTGGCCAGATGCAGCACCGAAGAGGCGAGACCGGTGGCGATCAGCAGCAGCGCGAGCACCATGCCGCGCGGCAACGCCGCCGGCGACAACAGCGGTACCGGGCTGAGATCGGCGAGCGCAAGCAGTGCGAGCAGCCCCAGGCCCCCGCCCGAAGCCACGGTGAAAAAGACGATCGACATCGCAGGCTTCATCGCGGCGTGGCGGCCGGATGTCTCATCGCCGGATCACGGGACTCGCGAGGCTCGCGAGCCCGCGCTCGAGGAGCGCGCGCGCGTCATCGACTCCTGGCAAAGGTTTCGGCTCGCGTGGCGGCAAATAGCGATTGACCGGGGCGTAGCCCAGCTCGGGCAAGAGGCCGAAGCCGCCACGCTCCGCGGTGACGCGCGAAACCTCGGATTTCGGATCGTCGAAGTCGCCGAACATCCGCGCGTGCGTCGGACAAGCGAGCACGCATGCCGGCTGGCGGTCCTCCGGTGGCAGCAGCACGTCGTAGATTCGATCGACGCACAGCGTGCACTTTTTCATCGTGCCGGTCTCCTGGTCGAGCTCGCGGGCGCCGTACGGGCAGGCCCACGCGCACAGGTTGCAGCCCATGCATTTGTCCTGATCGACCAAAACGATGCCGTCGGCGCGCTTGTACGAGGCCCCGGTCGGGCAGACGCTGACGCAATCGGCGTCTTCGCAATGCAGGCACGACATCGGGAAGTTGATCGTCTTGCTCGCCGGATAATCGCCGACCTCGTAGTGACGCACCCGGTTCAGCCACACGCCGGACGGCTCGGCGCCGAACGGTTGATAGTCGGACAAGGGCCCGCTGACCGACGACGATCCGTTCCATTCCTTGCACGCGGTGGCGCAGGCATGGCAGCCGACGCAGGTGTCCAGATCGATCAGCAACCCGAGCTTCATCGTTCGATCCGGAAAGTCGCGTTCATCAGGACCTCTTGGTAGTCCAACGGAGTATCGACGGACGCACGCCGTCGTCACCGGGCAGGCGCTTGGCCGGAGCCACCGTCGGCCACAAACCGGTTTCACCCGGTGCGCACTTGCGGATGCTGACCCTGAGATCGAACCATGCCGCCTGCCCGGTGACCGGATCCGAGTTGGTCAGGCGCCGCTCGTCGCTCGCATGTTTCGGCAACAGCTCCGAAATCAGGTGGTTGAGCAGGAAGCCTGCCGTGGCTTCGGGTGCGTCCGCCTCGAGGCCTGCGGCTCCGGCCTGGCGGCCGATCGCGTTCCAAGTCCAGACGGTGTTCGCCTCGACCCCTTCCATCGTCTTCAGCTGGCAGCGGATTCGGGCGTGGCGTGAAGCCACCCACACCCAGTCGTAGTCGGCCAGACCAAGCTTCCGCGCACTGCCACGATTCATGTACAGATAGTTCTGCGCGACGATCTGCCGCAGCCACACGTTTTGCGAATCCCACGAGTGATACATCATCATCGGCCGCTGCGTGATCGCGTGGAACGGATACGCTTCGCGCGCCTTCCCTTGGGTTTCCAGCGGCTCGTACCAGAACGGCAGCGGGTCGAAGTAGGTGGCCAGCCGCTCGCGGTCGGTCGGAGACGATGGTTGCGGACCGTTGTAGAGACCCTGGCCGGCCAGACGAAACTTCTGCAGCGGCTCCGAATACATCTGCAGGATCACCTGCACCGGCGGCGTTCCGAACAGCGCATGCTTTTCGGCGAATTCGAGGTAATCCTTGTTCGCGAATCGGTAATAACGCATGTTCTCCGGCCACGGATAGCTGAAGAACGACTGGTGCTCGATGTACTTTTCCCATTGCTTCGGGTTCGGTTCGCCACGCAGATGCGACTCGCCGTCCTTGCCGCGCCAGCCGGCGAGAAAGCCGATTCCGGGAAATTTCTCGTAATTGACGATGAAGTCGCGGTAGTCGGCGAACTTGCGCGAGCCGTCCTCGCGCGTGAACGCCGGAAACTTGAGCCGCGACGCGAGCTCGACCAGTACGTCCTGCCAGGGCCTGACGTCGCGATCGGGCGTGAGAATCGGATGACGGATCGAATCGCCGGCGGCATCGGGCTCCGAAATCGGCCGATCGAGCAGCGAGATCGCATCGTAGCGTTCGAGATAGGTCGTGTCCGGCAGAACGAGGTCGGCGAAATTGACGGTCTCGGACTGGAACGCGTCGACGACAACGACGAACGGTATCGCGTATTCGCCGTGCGCCGCCGTGCGCGCCAGCATCTCCCGCACGTCGCCGGTGTTCATCGACGAATTCCATGCCATGTTCGCCATGAACAGCAGCAGCGTGTCGATCGGGTAGGGATCGTGGTTGGCGGCGTTGGTAATCACCATGTGCATCATGCCGTGCGCAGCGAGTGGCGATTCCCACGAGTACGCCCGATCGATGCGCAGGGGCTTGCCGTCCTTGTCGATGACCAGATCCTCGGGCCGGGTCGGATTGCCGTTGGGCATCCGCTTCAGCGGCGTGTCGGGCGCGAAGATCACCGTCGGATCGTTCTCAGGCAGCGTCCGCATCGGAATGCGCCGCGGATACGGCGCGCGGGCGCGGAAGTTGCCCGGCCCTTCGAGCGCGCCCAGCAGCATCTGCAACAGGTGCAGCGCGCGGCAGGTCTGGAAACCGTTCGAGTGCGCCGAGATGCCGCGCATCGCGTGCATCGCGACCGGCCTGCCGATGACCTTGTCGTGCGTGCGCCCGTGCATGTCGGTCCATCGTATCGGTAGCTCGACCGCCTCGTTGAACGCGACGTGCGCGATCTCGTGGGCAATGCGGGTGATCGTCGCGGCCGCAACCCCGCACTCGTCCGCAACGTTCTCAGGCGCGTAGCGCTCGTCCAGATAGCGCTCGCTGATCAGCGAGAATACTGTCTTGGCGCGGCGTCCATCCGGCAACTCGACGCTGGCGAGAAGCGCCGGGGCGATGTCGGGCAGGTTGCCGTCGACAAAGGCCTGCGCAACATGATCCCAGACCAGCGGATGATCCTGATCGTCGCGGGCGAACAGGCCATCGCCTGGCAGGCCGGGTGTCTGGACGACGAGCCACGGCGCGTTCGTATAGCGGATCAGAAATTCCCAGTCGATGGCGCCACGCTTCAAGAGCACGTGGACGATGGCCAGCGCTAGCAGCCCGTCGGTTCCTGGGCGGATCGGCAGCCATTCGTCGGCGATGGCCGAGTAACCGGTGCGCACCGGGTTGATCGACACGAATTTGGCGCCGCGTTTCTTGAGCTTGTCGAGCCCGATCTTGAGCGGGTTCGACGAATGGTCTTCGGCGACGCCCCAGAGCAGGAAATATTTGGCGTAGTCCCAGTCGGGCGCGCCGAACTCCCAGAACGAATAGCCGATCGTGTACAGCCCGGCGACGGCCATATTGACCGAGCAGAAACCGCCGTGCGCCGCCCAGTTGGGCGTACCGAACTGCTGCGCCCACAGCCCGGACAAGGCCTGCATTTGATCGCGTCCGGTGAAAAAAGCGAGCTTGGTCGGATCGCTGGAGCGGATCTGCGCCAGCCGCGCGGTCAAGATATCGAGCGCCTCGTCCCATTCGATCTCGACGAAGTCGCCGGCGCCGCGCCGGGCGCCGGGTCGACGCTTGAGCGGTTTGGTGAGCTTCGCCGCCGAATACTGCTTCATGATCCCGGCCGAGCCCTTGGCGCACAGGACGCCCTTGTTGACCGGATGACTCGGGTTCCCCTGGATGAAGCGCACCCGGTCGTTCTCGACGGTGACCTTGATGCCGCAGCGGCAAGCGCACATGTAGCAGGTGCTGAAATGCGTCTGCTGGCGGGAACGGTCGTCGAACGCGATCTGGCGGGTCATGGACGATGGAGGGGGCGGCGATGCGGCGCGCGGTGCCGCGTGCGCCAGCTGTGGGTGCCCCGGGCTAAGTATGACGCAAGACTTCGCACGATGTCAGAAAAGCGCAAACAGCGCACGGACGAGGCCCAGCGCGGCGACTGCGGCCAGTACAAGCAACACGCTGCGCCGGAACTGCGCTTCGTCGGCGCGCGCGAAGAAACGGCGACCGATGGCGATGCCGATCAGCATCGGGACGAGAAGCCACGCCGCCCACAGTGCCGTGGCCTCGGTGGCAAGCCGCTGCTGCCAAGCCCACGCCAGGGCATACGAAGCGCTCAGGAAGAACAGGGTGATCAAGGTCGCGCGAAGCCGCGCACCCGGAAGCGTCGTCGTGAAAAGCACCGTCGCCGCGAACATGCCGCCAATTGCCGACAGTCCCGACAAAAACCCCGAGCCCAGCCCCGTGCCCAGGCGCAACGCGATCGTGTCGCGCCAGCTCGGATGCCAGCCGCGCAGCATGACCAGGGCCGCGCCGAAAATCAGGACCGATACGGCCGCCCGCAGCGGCGCCTCGGGCAAAACCGCCAGGCACCATACACCCAGCGGCACGGCGACCGCGTAACCCGCGAGCAGCGGACCGATCCACTGCCAGGCGACATCGCGCCAGACCGAACGCAGCAGCGACAGGCTGGCGAGGATTTCCAGCATCATCGCCGCCGGAACGATCTGCTGGGGCGAGAGCAGAAGCGACATGCCTGCGACGATGAACGCCGACAGTCCGAAGCCGGCGAAGCCGCGCACGATGCCTGCGAACAGCGCGACCGCCGCGCCCCAGGCAAGATAGCCGACCGGGGCGGGCAGCGGCGCCGCGATCAACCCGCCACCGCGCGCGTCGCGCCGGTGGAATCCTTCCGGCCACCTCCCAGCCGCGACATCGCTACGACGCCGCGGTCGACTTGTACTTGTTGAGATGCCGCACCGGCAGCGCCAGCGCGTCGCGCCGGAATGGATCGCCCAGCTCGCGCGTGACCATCATCTCCAGGATCGTGGTCTTGCCGTCCTTCTGCGCGTCGGTCGCAGCGCGCAGGGCAGGGCCGACGTCTGACAGCTTGTCGATGCGGACCCCGTCGGCGCCCATCGCCTTGGCCACGGCGGCCCAAGACGGCTGACGGTCGAGGTTCACGCCGACAAAGCGATTGGCGTAGAAATCGACGTGATTCTTTTTCTCCGCGCCCCATTGGCCGTTGTTGAAGACGACCGCGGTGACCGGAATTTCTTCGCGTACGCACGTCTGAATCTCGCCGAAGCTCATTCCCCACGCTCCGTCGCCGACGTAGGCGACTGCGGGCCGGTCCGGGGCGGCGAGCTTGGCGCCGATGATCGTCGGAAACGCGTAGCCGCAATTGCCGAAGCTCATCGCGGCGAACATGCTGCGCGGCGACTTGAAGCGCAGATAGGAATTCGATACCGAGCAGATGTTGCCGATGTCGGTCGACACCATCGCGTCGTCCGGCATCGCCTTTTCGAGCTCCCGCAGCATCTGCCGCGGATGCATCGCCGACGAGCCTTTCGCGACCTCGAGCGACCAGCGATCATTCTCGTGCGACCATTGCGCGAGCTCGGATTCCCAGGCCGAGCGCTCGGCTGCGATTTCCGCGCGCCGCCGGTCGCGGTTGCCCTGGCAGGCGAGTACGCGCCCGGAAAGGCGGGCGATCAGCGCCCGCGCCGCAGCCTTCGCATCGCCACAGATGCCGACCGAGATCGGCTTGACCAGGCCCAGCATCCGCGGATCGGCGTCGATCTGGATGACCTTCGCTGCGGCCGGCCAGTAATCGAGCCCGTGCTGCGGCAGCGTGCCGAACGGGCCTAGCCGTGTTCCCAGCGCCAGCACGACGTCGGCGCGGGCGAGGAGCTTCATCGCCGCCTTCGAGCCTTGGTAGCCGAGCGGCCCGCACCACAGCGGATGATTGGCGGGGAACGAATCATTATGCAGATAGCTATTGGCCACCGGCGCCTGCAGGAGCTCGGCCAGCGTGATCGCTTCCGCCTGCGCATCAGCCATCACGACTCCGCCGCCGCAGACGAGCACGGGAAATTTCGCCTCGGCGAGCAGCGCCGCCGCATCATCGAGACTCTGCTCGCCGCCGGCGCCGCGCTCGATCGACAGCGGACGCGGAATCTCGCATTCGATATCGCCGTAGAAGTAATCGCGCGGGATGTTGATCTGCGTCGGACCCATCTCGAGCAGCGCGCGATCGAACGCGCGCGAGGTGAGCTCGGCCATGCGCGCCCGGTTGTTTACATGCGCCTGGTATTTGGTGATCTTGGAGAAAATCGGCAGTTGCTCGGTTTCCTGGAAGCCGCCCAGACCGAGCGTCATCGAGCCGGTCTCCGGCGTCACGACGACGACCGGCGAATGCGCCCAGTACGCGCCAGCGATCGCGGTCACGAAATTGGTGATGCCCGGGCCGTTCTGCGCGATGCACACCCCGTGCCGTCCGGACACGCGCGAGTAGCCGTCGGCCATGTGCCCCGCGCCTTGCTCGTGGGCCACCGAGACGAAGCGGATCCCGGCGAGCGCAAACAGATCGAGGGCGTCCATGTAGGCCGAACCGACGATGCCGAAGACGTCGGTCACGCCATGCGCGACCAGCGTCTCGACGAACGCCTCGGACGGCGTCATTCTCTGCCGGCCGCGTACGACGCATCGCGCGGGGAACGTTCCGGCATCGGTCATCGAATTCATCGCTCTTCCTCCATTCTTCCCGCCGCCTACGCCAAAGCGACCCCGGGTTCCGTGTAAGCGTATCCGAGCGCTTCGGCGACCGGTAGACAAGTCACTTTGCCGAAGGCGACATTCAAGCCGTTCTTGAGATGCGGATCGTCCGCCAGCGCTGCCCGATATCCCTTGTCGGCGAGCGCAAGGACGAAGGGCAACGTGGCGTTGTTCAGCGCGAAGGTCGAGGTTCGCGGCACCCCGCCGGGCATGTTCGCCACGCAATAGTGAATGACCCCGTCGACGACGTAGGTAGGCTCGGCGTGCGTCGTCGGACGCGACGTCTCGAAGCAACCGCCCTGGTCGATCGCCACGTCGACGATCACGGAACCCGTCTTCATCTGCTTCACCAGCGCCGCCGAGACGAGCTTCGGCGCCGATGCGCCGGGAATGAGCACGCCGCCGACGACGAGATCGGCGGTGGTCACGTGGCGCTCGATCGCATCGTGGGTCGAGAACACCGTGTTCAGCGGCCGCCCGAACTGGCGCCACAGCGCGCGCAGCACATCGGTGTTGCGGTCGAGCACCCAGACCTCCGCCCCCATGCCAAGTGCGATATGGCAGGCGTGCGAGCCGACGACGCCGCCGCCGAGGATCACGACCTTGGCCGGATCGACGCCGGGCACGCCGCCGAGGAGCACACCCAGTCCACCGTGCGCCTTTTCGAGAAAATAAGCGCCAGCCTGGATCGACATACGTCCGGCGACCTCGGACATCGGCGCGAGCAGCGGCAGGCCGCCGTTGCGCGAGGTAACCGTCTCGTAGGCGATGCACACCGCACCGCTGGCGACGAGCTCGGCCGCCTGCTCGGGATCGGGTGCGAGGTGCAGATAGGTGAACAGCATCTGGCCACGCCTGAGCATCGCACGCTCGACAGCTTGCGGCTCCTTGACCTTGACAATCATGTCCGCGCGGAAGAAGACCTCCGCCGCTGACGCGGCGATCGTCGCGCCGGCGCGGCGATAGGCGTCGTCGTCCATGCCGATGCCCTGCCCGGCGCGCGTCTCGACCAGAACTTCGTGGCCGTGGGTTCGCGCCTCGCGCACGCTCTCCGGCGTCAGGCCGACGCGGTGCTCGAGGACCTTGATCTCCTTGGGAACGCCGATATGCATCGTGGGAGCGTTAATCGAGCGCAAACGATCGAGGCCGCGCGGTGCGCTTGCCGCCGCGTTACGCCAGCCCGCAAGCTGGCGTAGAATCCTAACACAGCCGCAACGGCCCGATGGCGACCAAGCCGGGGCGCCGGTTTCGCCGGCGATGAGGAGAAATGCATGGGGCAAGTCGAAACCAATCTGCGCGACAAATCGCCGGTCACCCAGGTCTCGCTGGACGAGTACTGGATGCCGTTCACGCCGAACCGCGAATTCAAGTCCGACCCCAAGATCGTCGTTCGCGCCGAAGGCATGTATTACTGGAGCGACCGCGGACACAAGATCATCGACGCCAGCTCGGGCTTGTTCTGCTGCGCTGCCGGGCATGGCCGCAAGGAAATCGCCGATGCGGTCGGAAACCAGCTGCGCGAGCTCGACTTCATCGCGCCGTTCCTGCGCGGCCATGTCAAGTCGTTCGAGCTGGCGGCGCGCGTGGCGGAGCTGACGCCGGGCGACCTGAACCGCATCTTCTTCGTCAATTCCGGCTCGGAGGCGGTCGACACCGCGATGAAAGTCGCGCTGGCCTACCACCAGGCGCGCGGCCAGGGCGGCCGCAACATGTTCGTCTCGCGCGAACGCGCGTACCACGGCGTCAATTTCGGCGGTGTTTCGCTCGCCGGCATGGTGAACAACCGGCGTCGCTTCGGCCCGACCCTGCCCGGCGTCGTGCATATGCGCCACACGCACCTGAAGGAGAACGCGTTCGTCCGCGGTGAAGGCGCGCACGGCGCCGAGCTGGCCGACGACCTGGTGCGCTTCGTCAACCTTTACGGCGCCGAGAACATCGCTGCCTGTTTCGTCGAGCCGATCGCCGGGTCGACCGGCGTGCTCGTGCCGCCGAAGGGCTATCTGAAGCGGCTGCGGGAGATCTGCGACGCGCACGGCATCCTGCTGGTGTTCGACGAAGTGATCTGCGGCTTCGGTCGCACCGGCAAAGCGTTCGCCGCGCAAAGCTTCGGCGTGACCCCCGACCTGATGACAATGGCCAAGGGCATCACCAACGGCGCGCAGCCGATGGGCGCCGTGGCGATCAGCGAGCGCGTGCACGATACCATCATCGGAGCCGCTGCCGAAGGGGCGATCGAATTCTTCCACGGCTATACGTACTCGGCGCATCCGGCGCCATGCGCGGCAGGCCTCGCGACGCTGGACATCTATCGGAAGGAAAATCTGTTCGAGCGCGGCGCCGAGCTGTCGCCGTACTTCCTCGATGCGATCTGGTCGCTGAAGGATTTGCCGGTAGTCGCCGACCTGCGCGGCTACGGCATGCTGGCGGCGCTTGACGTCCATCCGGATGGCGCCCCGGGAAAACGCGGGCATATTCTGCAGAAAAAATTGTTCGACAACGGTCTGCATCTGAAGACGACCGGCGACTGCGCGATCATCGCGCCGCCGCTGATCGCCGGGAAGAAGGATGTCGACATCATAGTCGACTGCTTGCGCAAGACGCTGGCGACGATCTGACCGGCGGCTCGCTTCTACATCGAAGGGGATGGAGGACACATGAAACATTGGCTGGCTGGGCTCTTGTTCGCGATGGTGGCGGCCGTGGCGCTGCCGGTAATGGCGCAGAAAACGGTTACCTTTGCCTATCAGGACATGATGAATCCCTGGCGCTGGGTACAGCAGAGCCAGGAGATCGAAAAGGCGACCGGCTTCAAGATCAACTGGCGCCAGTTCGGCGGCGGCGGCGACGTGATCCGCGCGATGGCTTCCGGCGACGTGCAGCTGGGCGAAGTCGGGTCGACCGGCATCGCGACCGCGATCAGCCAGGGCATGGACGTCGAGCTGTTCTGGATACTCGAGGACATCGCGGCTGCGGAAGCGCTGGTCGCGCGCAATGGCAGCGGCATCAACACGGTCGCCGATCTGAAGGGCAAGAAGATCGGCACGCCGTTCGTATCGACTTCGCACTTCCAGCTGCTTTACGCGATGCAGAAGGCGGGACTCAAGGCGACCGACGCGCAGGTCCTCAACATGCGGCCGCCGGAAATCGCCGCGGCGTGGGAGCGCGGAGACATCGACGCCACCTTCATCTGGGACCCGGTGCTGACGGCCGTCAAGAAGAACGGCAAGGTGCTGACGACCTCGGGTGACATCTGCAAGAACGGTGCGTGCACGTTCGACGGCTTGATCGTCACGCGGAAGTTCGCCAAGGAAAATCCGGCGTTCATGGTCGCGCTGGTCAAAGCGGTCGCGAAAGCCGATGCCGACTATCGCGCCAACGCCCAGGCCTGGACCGGCGACCCGGCCAAGGTCGCGGCGGTGGCCAAATGGTCGGGTGGCAAACCCGGGGACGTTGCGGCGTCGATGGCCCTTTACGGATTCCCCGATCTGAAGCAGCAGGCCTCGCCCGAGTGGCTGGGTGGAGGCGCCAACGGGGCCGCGGCCAAGGCGCTTTCGCAGCAGGCCAACTTCCTGAAGGAACAAGGCCGGCTGCAGACGGTAGCACCCGACTACAGTAAGAACGTGACCGTCGAGTGGGTGACCAAGGCGATGTAAGGTATTCGCAGCACGCCCTGCATCGAAACGGCGGCGCCTGATGCGCCGCCGTTTTTCTGCCAGAATCCTGGCGCTGCGCCGCATCGGAAGCTCGCTTTCCTGCTTGCGATTCGACTCTGGCAACGCCGCCTTCGAACGAGAATCCTTTTGCCCACACTCGATATCCGCCAGCTAGGCGTCCGTTACGCGACCAAAAACGGCACCGTCGACGCGCTGTCGGGCGTCGACCTGTCGATGCGCGACGGCGAATTCCTGGTCGCCATCGGTGCGTCCGGTTGCGGCAAGACGACCTTGCTATCGTGCATCGCCGGGTTCCTGCCCCCCACCGAAGGGACGATCGTGCTCGACGGCAAGCCGGTGACCGCGCCCGGCGCGGACCGCGGCGTGGTGTTCCAGAAGCACGCGCTGATGCCGTGGCTCGACGTCGTCGAGAACGTGGAATTCGGGCTGCGCATGCGCGGCGTCGACGCGACCGCCCGGCGCAAGGTCGCGATCGAGACGCTCGGACTGGTCGGACTCGAAGGCCTGGCCGAGCGTCCGATCTACGAGCTTTCCGGCGGCATGCAGCAGCGCGTCGGCATCGCGCGCGCGCTCGCCAGCGACCCGCAGCTGATGCTGATGGACGAGCCGCTCGGCGCCCTCGATGCATTTACGCGCGAGGCGATCCAGGAGCTGATCCTCGACGTCTGGCACCGCACGGGCAAGATGTGTTTCTTCATCACTCACAGCGTCGAGGAGGCCTTGTTCCTGGCGACGCACCTGGTGGTCATGACACCGCGCCCGGGCCGCATCTCGCATGAGTACGAGCTCGATTTCAGCCGCCGCTTCATCGAGACGCGCGATGCACGCGCGATCAAGTCCTCGCCCGATTTCATCCGCATCCGCGAGGAAGTTCTGGCGGTGATCCTGCACCGGGACAATGCGGTCGCGGGGGCGGCAGCGACATGACGATGACGACGCGTCCGACTGCGGGCGTCGAGCGCCCGAAGACTTCGCGCTATGCGACCCCGGGCGAGGGTCCGAGCACGGCGATATCGGTCGCGACGATGATCACGATCGTCGCGCTCTGGTGGATCGCCAGCCACTATGCCTGGCTGCCGCCGCTGTTCCTGCCGACGCCGGAGACCGTGTTCACGCGCTTGTGGGAATCCGCGCGCGGCCAGTTGACCGACGCGCCGCTCGCCACGCACTTCGGGTGGTCGATGTTCCGTGTCTTCAGCGCTTTTCTGCTCGCCTGCGTCACCGCGATACCGATCGGAATCGCGATGGGCGTCTCGCGCATCGCGCGAGGCATCTTCGATCCGCCGATCGAGTTCTATCGTCCGCTCCCGCCGCTCGCCTATCTGCCTCTGATCATCATCTGGTTCGGCATCGACGAGCTGTCGAAGGTGCTGTTGATCTATCTTGCCTGCTTCGCGCCGCTGGCGATGAGCGCGCGCGCGGGCGTGCGCTCGGTCTCGCAGGAGCAGATTCATGCCGCGTATTCGATGGGCGCGTCGAAGTGGCAGGTCATCGCCCACGTCGTCATACCGGCGGCGATGCCCGAAATTCTCACCGCGATGCGCATCTCGATCGGATTCGGCTGGACGACGCTGGTCGCGGCGGAAATGGTGGCAGCGACGTACGGACTGGGCCAGATGGTGCTGAACGCGTCGAACTTCCTGCGCACCGACATCGTCATCATGGGCATCGTCGTCATCGGCGCCGTCGCCTACCTGTTCGACCTGTTGATGCGCCAGGTCGAACGAGTGGTCGTTCCCTGGAAAGGGAAGGTGTAGGGAGGAGCCCCGCGCAAAGCGCGGGGATGCGCACGGCCGCGAACAGCTTCGGAGGCCGAAACCTGACGGCTGCGGCCCGGCGAATGCCGGTCATCGGAAAGGGTTGACAGGCCCGTCCCCCTTTGCCACGCTCGCTCCATGGTTACCCGTCCGCACTTCCAGCGGCTGGTCGAACGCGTCCGCAATCTGCCGGCGCTGCCGACGGCGATCGTCTATCCGTGCGATCGCGATTCGCTCCAGGTCGCCCTTTCGGGGCAGTTCGCCGGCTACCTGGCGCCGGTACTCGTCGGTCCGGAAGCACGCATCGCCGATGCCGCCGCGCACGCCGGACTCGATCTTTCGCGGATCGAATTGGTCGATACGCCGGACGACCCGGCCGAAGCGGCGCGGCGCGCCGTTACGCTGGCGCGCGAAGGCTCCGTTCGGGCGCTGATCAAGGGCAGCCTGTATCCCGATGATCTGATGCGCGCGGTTGCCGCGCCGGACGCCGGGTTGCGCGGCGAACATCGCCTGACGCACGCTTATTTTCTCGATGTCCCCGGTTTCGGTCGGCCGTTCCTGCTGTCCGATGCGGTACTCAACATTGCGCCCAATCTCGCCGCCAAGCGCGAGATCGTGCAGAACGCGATCGATCTCGCGCAAGCGTTGGGCACGCTGAATCCGCAGGTCGCGGTGCTCGCGGCAGTCGAGGGCGTGACCCCGGCGCTCCCGGCGACCGGTGACGCGGCGGCGCTGGCGAAAATGGCGAAGCAAGGCATGATCACCGGCGGGACGGTTGCAGGCCCGATGACCGCCGACAGCGCGCTCTCGTTGGACGCGGCGCGGGCCAACAATGTCGAAGACCCGGTGGCCGGCCACGCCGACGTGCTCATCGTTCCCGCCCTCGATGCCGGGTCGCTGATGCTGCGCACGCTGACCGCCATATCAGGCGCACTCGCCGCCGGCATCGTGCTCGGCGCCAAGGTCCCGGTCGTCCTCGGGGGCCGCAGCGACACGATGGAGGTTCGCATGTCTGCCTGCGTTCTGGCATCGCTGGTGGCCGCAGCGCACTCGCAGCGCGCGTCCGCACCCGTCGCCCAGGCGGGTGTTCCGGTCGCAGCGTAGTTCGCTCCCTTCCCTCCACATTGCGCGGCTTGTGCCGCCGCTGCATGATGGCGGCCGTGCAGACAAGCCTTCGCTTCCGATGCCTCCGCCAGCGCTGAGGCTGTTCCCTTTTCTGGCTTGGCGGCATCGCGTCAACGCGGCGACCTTGCGCGCGGATCTCTCGGCGGCGCTCCTCAGCGCACTGATCGTGCTGCCGCAGGGGGTCGCCTTCGCGACCCTTGCCGGCCTGCCGCCGCAATACGGACTCTACGGCGCGATGCTGCCCGCGATCGTCGGCGCGCTGTGGGGGTCGTCCTGGCATCTCGTATCCGGGCCGACCAACGCGACCTCGCTGATGGTTTCGGCGTCGCTCGGCGCGCTGGCGCTGCCTTTCTCGTCCGATTACGTTAGTCTCGCGCTGACGCTTTGCCTGATGATCGGGCTGATCAAGCTTGCGCTGGGTCTGGCAAGGCTGGGCGCGCTGGTCAATTTCATCTCGACTACCGTCATCGTGGGATTCACCGCGGGCGCAGGATTGCTGATCGTCGCGGCGCAACTCGCCAATTTTTTCGGGGTGCCGGCCGCGCATCCGGCCACGTTCTCGCATGCGCTGGCGTCGTTCGCGCAACACGCCGCCGACATCGATCGTTGGGCGGTCGCGGTCGGCGTCGTCACGCTGCTGGCTGCGCTCGCCGCGAGGCGGCTGCTGCCGCGAATCCCCTATCTGCTGACCGGCATGATCGTCGGCAGCGTCTTCGCCTATGCATTGGCGCGCGCCGGACTCGCCAACGTCGCGACGATCGGTCCGCTGCCGTCCGCATTCCCGGCGCTGTCGCTGCCCGATTTTTCGCCCGATACCTGGCGCACGCTGGCGCCGACGGCTTTCGCGCTGACCGTCATCGGTCTGACCGAAGCCGTGGCGAGCGCCCGCGCGGTGGCAGCCCGCTCGGGCCAGCGCATCGACGGCAATCAGGAATTCATCGGACAGGGGCTGGCGAACATCGCCGGCGCGTTCAGCTCGAGCTATCCGACGTCCGGCTCGTTCAACCGCACCGGCGCCAACTACGAAGCCGGCGCCAAGACGCCACTGGCGGCGATGTTCTCGGCCGGCTTCCTGCTGCTGGTGCTGTTGCTGGTCGCCCCGCTCGCGGCGTACCTGCCATTGGCGGTCATGGCGGCGCTTTTGTTCATGGTCGCATGGGGCCTGATCGATCTTCACCGGATTCGCGAGATCTTCCGCGTCGGCCGCAGCGAGGCGCTGGTCCTCACGGTGACGTTTCTGGCGACGCTGTTCGTGCAACTTGAATTCGCGATCCTGGTCGGCGTTCTTTGCTCGTTGTTCGCCTACCTCAATCGGACGACGCACCCGGCGATCCACGTCGTCGCGCCCGATCCGACGTCGCCGCAGCGCCACTTCATTCCCGTCGCGGCCAGCGGCTCCTTCAGCCTTCTGACCGAATGCCCGCAGCTCGCCCTGCTACGCATCGACGGTTCGCTTTTCTTCGGGGCGGTCGACCACGTGAAGGACGAGCTCGAGGAAATGCGCTCGGCCGCGTCGGCGCGGCGTCACGTGCTGTTGATCGGAAGCGGCATCAACTTCATCGACGTCGCGGGCGCCGAGCTGCTCGCGCAGGAGGCGGAAGCGCAGAAGGCGGCCGGCGGCGCCCTCTACCTGTGCAATCTCAAACCGACGGTGATCGACGTACTGGAGCGCGCTGGCGTACTCGATCGCATCGGACGCGACCGGATATTCGAGACCAAGGCCACCGCGATCCGCGGCATTTATTCCCGCCTGGATTCGGCGATCTGCCAGGCGAGCGCCGCGCGCATATTCACCGAGTGCCAGACCCATCTGCCGGACGGACGCCCGCGTCAGGGCGATTGAGCTGGCCGCCCGTCTATTTCGGCCGTACGCAGTCGACGAAGTAACGGAGCTTGCCGCCGTCGCTGGTTTCGACCAGCCCGTGGATATCGGTATCGAATCCGGGGAATTGCTGGTTGAAATTGCGCGCGAACTCCAGGAACTGCACGATGGTGCGGTTGAAGCGCTCGCCGGGGATCAGCAGCGGAATGCCCGGCGGATACGGCGTCAGCAGCACGCTGGTGACCCGTCCTTCGAGCTGATCGATCTCGACGCGGTCGATCTCTCTGTGCGCCATGCACGAGAACGCGTCCGACGGCTTCATCGCCGGCTGCATATCGGACAGGTACATCTCGGTCGTCACGCGCGCGACGTCGTTGGCCTTGTACATGTCGTGGATCTGCCGGCACAGGTCACGCAAGCCGACACGCTCGTACGATGGCTGCTTCGCGCAGAATTCCGGCAGGATCTTCCACAGCGGCTGGTTCTTGTCGTAGTCGTCCTTGAACTGCTGCAGCGCGGTGACCAGTGTGTTCCAGCGGCCCTTGGTGATGCCGATCGTGAACATGATGAAAAACGAGTACAGACCGGTCTTCTCGACGATGACGCCGTGCTCGGCCAGGTACTTGGTGACGATCGACGCGGGGATGCCGGTCTTGGCGAACTTGCCCGAGACATCGAGTCCCGGCGTGATGATCGTCGCCTTGATCGGGTCGAGGATGTTGAACCCCGGCGCCAGGTTGCCGAAGCCGTGCCATTTCTCGTTGGCCTTGAGCACCCAGTCGTCGCGCTTGCCCATGCCTTCCGCCGTCAGCTTCTCGGGTCCCCAGACCTTGAACCACCAGTCCTTGCCCCACTCGTCGTCGACCTTGCGCATCGCGCGCCGGAAGTCGAGTGCTTCGGCGATCGACTCCTCGACCAGCGCGGTCCCGCCGGGCGCCTCCATCATCGCCGCCGAGACGTCGCACGAGGCGATGATCGCGTACTGCGGCGAGGTCGAGGTGTGCATCAGGTAAGCCTCGTTGAATATGTGACGGTCGAGCTTGCGCGTCTGCGACTCCTGCACGATGATCTGCGACGCCTGCGAGATGCCGGCCAGCAACTTGTGCGTGGAGTGCGTCGCGAACACCATCGCCTTCTTGCTCCGCGGACGGTCCTTGCCGATCGCGTGCATGTCCTTGTAGAAATCGTGGAACGCCGCGTGCGGCAGCCACGCCTCGTCGAAGTGCAGGGTTTCGATCCAGTCGCCGAGCGTTTCCTTCATCATCTCGACGTTGTAGGCGACGCCGTCGTAGGTGCTCTGCGTGATCGTCAGGATCCGCGGCTGCTTGTTCTTCGCCGCGCGCGCGAACGGATTGGCTTCGATTTTTTTGCGGATGTTTTCCGGACGGAACTCGTCCAGCGGAATCGGACCGATGATGCCGAGGTGATTGCGGGTCGGCGTCAGGAACACCGGGATCGCGCCGGTCATCGTGATCGCGTGCAGGATCGACACGTGGCAATTGCGGTCGACGACGACGATGTCGTCCGGGGCGACGGTGGCGTGCCAGACCATCTTGTTCGACGTCGACGTGCCGTTGGTGACGAAAAAGCAATGATCGGCGTTGAAAATACGCGCCGCGTTGCGCTCGGCGGCGGCGACCGGGCCCGAGTGATCGAGCAACTGACCCAGCTCGTCGACTGAGTTGCAGACGTCGGCGCGCAGCATGTTCTCGCCGAAGAACTGATGGAACATCTGCCCGACGGGACTCTTGAGGAAGGCAACGCCGCCCGAGTGCCCCGGGCAATGCCACGAGTACGAGCCGTCCTGGGCGTAGTCGACCAGCGCGCGGAAGAACGGCGGCGCCAGCGAATCGAGGTAGCTTTTGGCTTCGCGGATGATGTGCCGCGCGACGAACTCCGGCGTGTCCTCGAACGTGTGGATGAAACCGTGCAGCTCGCGCAAGATGTCGTTCGGAATGTGACGCGATGTCCGCGTCTCGCCGTAGAGATAAATGGGGATCTCGGCGTTCTTGAAGCGGATCTCCTCGACGAAGGCGCGCAGGCTCTTCAGCGCCGCTTCGGTTTCCTCGGCCGAACCCGCACCGAATTCCTCGTCGTCGATCGACAGGATGAACGCCGACGCGCGTGACTGCTGCTGCGCGAACTGCGACAGGTCGCCGTAGCTGGTGACGCCGAGGATCTCCATTCCTTCTTTTTCGATCGCGGCGGCCAGCGCGCGTATGCCCAGCCCCGAAGCGTTCTCGGAACGGAAGTCTTCGTCGATGATGACGATGGGAAAGCGAAATTTCATCCAGCCACTCCTGCGGATCGCGCGCTACCGCGCGCCAGAAAAGAAAGCGGGGTGTCAGCCCGAAAAGGGCACACCCCTGGTCAGGGCGCATTGTGCGCCGCGACGGCGCGCGATGCGAGCGATTTGGAGCCGCCGCGGGCGTCCGGCCAGCGCGCGGACTCTGCCGAACCGTGCCGTCAGACGTTCGTGGCGACCAGCAGGCCCGCCCAGCCGATCAGACCCAGCCCGAGGGGCGTACGCAGCTTGCGCCCCCAGGAGAGATTCTTCTCGGCGGCCATCGCCGCCGCCAGGACGAGCATCCAACCCAGGTTGCCCATGCCGGCGACGAACATGACGGCCATCAGCGCCCAGCAACAGCCAACGCAGAATAGGCCATGGTCGAACCCGATCCGCAGCGCTTCGCTATGCGGCTTGCGCCCGTGCCAGCGCGCGTTGACGAAGGTGAAAGGCGTCCGGCACCGTTCCAGGCAGCGGTATTTGAGTGCGCTGAACTGGAACGCTCCGGCTCCTGCCAGCACGACCGCTCCGATCGCCCAGCCGCGCCCCGCGAGCCAGCCCGCTTGCGCGGCGGCGAGGTGCAGCAGGCTGTCCAAGCCATGCGCCAGCAGGCCGAACCCCAGCCAAGCGATCGCGTAGCCGGCGATGACTCTCGCCAGCAGCGAGGCCGTGTCGCGCCGGCCCGCGACAACCCTGCCGAAAATGCCCAGCAACGGCAAAGTCGTCGGCAGCATCATCGCGGTGATCATCAGCAGCCACGCCAGCGCATAAGTGAGCGCCGGAACGATCAGCGTGCCCTGCGGAAAACTCCTGCACAACGCGCCGAAAAAACCTTGATCGGCCCAGCCGCCGTGTTCCAGGTAGCGGGAATACGGGCTGACGCTCCACGCGGCAAGCGCGATCCAGGCGGCGACCGACAACGCGGCCACCAGCGCGAGCCGCGGTGCTTGCGGATCGAGCGCGATCGATCCGGCGGGCGCCGCGGCGCCCGCCGGACGGTCGGGCGGGGTCATGGCTTTCTAGCGGGCTCTCGGCACGGCCTCAGGAGTCGAACACGAACGTGCTTTGCAGCGCGTTGTGGCCGCTCAAGTTGAGATCGATGCCCAGCTTGTCGACTTTCGACCGGTAGCGGGGACTCTTCCCCACGTACACCGGCGCACCGGGGACCGTCGAAAACACCGTATCGGCCAAGGTCGTCGTCGCTCCCGACGCGCTCTTGTACGGTTCCAGCTCGGCGTATCCCGCGTCGCCGACCTTCACCGTCCCCTTTCCGCCCTGGACGTCCCACTGGATCGGCACTTTTTCCACCGAGACGACCTCGCCGACCAGCTTGGCTAGATCAGCGACCGGGCCGCCCAGCTTGCCGGTGTAGACACCGAGGATCGCCTCCTCCTGTTTGGCTGAAACCTTGTCGTCCAGATAGACCGCGGCTCGCCAGTTACCCTGCAGGATGTTGCCGGGAATGTGCGCGATCATCGCGATCGTGTGACCGGAGACGTCCACGCCGTTGATCGTGCCCTTGTCGAAATGCCAGGAGACGATCGTGTCGCAGGTGCCATAGTCGGGGTCCTCGCCGATCCAGCACGGGCACAGCACACGGCAATTGCAGACCTCGAGCAGTCTTCCTTCCAGGTGATAGGCCATGCATTCCTCCTTATGCTATCGAACCGAACGGCGGCGCAATAAGCGCGCCGAGGCCTTTGGAATGCTACGCCCAGCACGGCATGGATTCCAGCCGAATATTCGACAAGGGCCTGTCTATCTGCGGCCGCCGGCGAGCCGAGCCGACGCCGGGTGCAGGCGCAGCCGCGCCATCGCCCAGACGCCGGCCGCGGGGCCGATCGCCAAGGGGACGAATGCATAACGCCAGCCCAGGGCATCGACCAGATACGGCAGCAGATGGATGGTCACCAGCGTCAGCGTAAACCCCAGGGCCGTCTGCAACGTGAGCATCGTGCCCACGCGGGCGGGGTCGGCAAGCTCGGCGATCGACGCCGAGAACTGCGCCGAGTCGGCGACGATGCTGATCCCCCAGAGCAGGCAGACGGAGAGCAGCAGCCAGGGCGCCCCGCCGTACAACAGTCCGATCCCCGCGGCGCAGCTTCCGCTGACCGCCATCGCGATGATCGTGACTGTCGTGCGGCCGACCCGGTCGGCAACCAGTCCCGCAAGGACGCAGCCGACCGCACCCGCGGCGATCGTCGCGAACGCGGCCAACCTCGCGGCGAATTGCGCGGACGACGCGGGCAGCGAAAGCGCGAAACTCGCATTCAGGAACACGCCGATCCACGCCCACATTGCGTAGAGCTCCCACATGTGTCCGAGGTAACCGAGATTGGCGAGCCGCAGGGGCACGTCCCGCCAGGCAAGCAGCATGGCGCGCGGCTCGAAGAGCGGCGCCGGTTTGCGGTTGGGACCGAGCCCGGCCAGCCCGATGGCGAGCGCGGCCGCCAGCGCGCTCGCCGACGAAATCGCCACGGTCGGCCGCCAGTCGACGCCGCCAAACGCATTGATCAGGTGGGGCGAGGCCGAGCCCAGCGTCAGCGCACCGACGAGGATGCCGACCATGAGTCCCATGTCGTCGCGCGCCCAGGTGGTCGCGAGCTTCATTCCCACCGGATAGACGCCGGCCATGCCGATGCCGGTGACCAGGCGCAGCAGCGGCGCGGCCGCCGAGCCCGGATCGACCACCAGCAAGCCCGCGTTGGCTACCGCGCACGCCGCGGCTGACGCGGCGAAAAGCCGGCGCGGATCGACGCGATCGGGAAGACCCAGGAAAGCGCTGGCCAGGCAGCCGACGACGAAGCCCGCCTGCACGCCGCTGGTGAGCGCCGCCTTCGCGAAATTCGACAGATGAAACTCGGCGGCGAGCGCCGGGGTGACCGCGGATGCGGAAAACCATACCGCCATCGCCGCGACCTGGCAAAGGGCGATGATGGCGATGGAGGCGCGCTTCGAGGTCGCCAGCGCCATGGGTCAGATCTTGGGCAGGGTGACGCCCTTCTGACCCTGGTACTTGCCGCCGCGATCCTTGTAGGAGGTTTCGCAAACTTCGTCGGACTCGAAAAAAATCACCTGCGCCACGCCCTCGTTGGCGTAGATCTTGGCCGGCAGCGGCGTCGTGTTCGAGAATTCGAGCGTGACGTAGCCCTCCCACTCCGGCTCGAGCGGCGTCACGTTGACGATGATGCCGCAGCGGGCGTAGGTCGACTTGCCGAGACAAATCGTGAGGACATTGCGCGGGATGCGGAAGTATTCGACGGTGCGCGCGAGCGCGAACGAGTTCGGCGGGATGATGCAGGATTCACCCTTGAAATCGACGAACGAGCGATCGTCGAAGTTCTTCGGATCGACGATCGTCGTATTCAGATTGGTGAACAACTTGAATTCGCTCGAGCAACGGATGTCGTAACCGTAGCTCGACGTGCCGTAGGAGACGATCTTGCGGCCCTCGCACTCGCGGACCTGCCCGGGCTCGAACGGATCGATCATGCGCTGCTCTTTCGCCATGCGGCGGATCCAGCGGTCCGATTTGATCATCGCGGGCCTGCCCTCGCCTGGTCGATCACGTGTTCTGCACGACGATGTTGGGAAACTTGGCGGAGAAATCCTCGGCCTTTTGCGCGACGAACACCGCGGTCTTGCGCGCGATGTCCTTGTAGATCGTCGCGATCGCGCCCTCCGGATCGGCGACGACAGTCGGCCGTCCCGAATCGGCCTGCTCGCGGATATGAATGTCGAGCGGCAGCTGACCGAGGAAAGGCACGTTGTAATCGTCGCACATTTTCTTCGCCCCGCCCTCGCCGAAGATCGCCTCGGCATGGCCGCAGTTCGAGCAGATGTGGGTCGACATGTTCTCGACGATCCCGACGATCGGAACGCCGACCTTGTCGAACATCTTGAGCCCCTTGCGCGCGTCGATCAGCGCGATGTCCTGCGGCGTGGTCACGATCACCGCCCCGGTGACCGGCACCTTTTGCGACAGGGTGAGCTGGATGTCGCCGGTGCCCGGCGGCAGGTCGACGATCAGGTAGTCGAGGTCGCGCCAGTTGGTGTCCTTGAGCAGCTGCTCGAGCGCCTGCGTCACCATCGGGCCGCGCCAGACCATCGGCGTATCGGTATCGATCAGGAAGCCGATCGACATCGCCTGCACGCCGTGCGCTTCGAGCGGCTCCAGCGTCTTGCCGTCCTTCGATTCCGGCCGGCCCGCGATACCCAGCATCATCGGCTGTGAGGGACCGTAGATGTCGGCGTCGAGCACGCCGACCGTGGAGCCTTCCGCGGCCAGCGCCAGCGCAAGATTCACCGCCGTCGTCGACTTGCCGACGCCGCCCTTGCCGCTGGCGACCGCGATGATGTTCTTGACGCCGGAGACTAGCTTGACACCGCGTTGCACAGCGTGCGAACCGATGCGATGGCTGATCGTCACCGCGATCCTGCCGACGCCCGGCAGTGTGCCAAGGTGGCGCTGGATCAGTTTCTTCAGCGTCTCGTGCTGGCTGTTCGCCGGATAGCCGAGCACGACATCGACGGCGACGTTGGCGCCATCGAGCTGCACCTTGCGGATCGCCTTGTCGGAGATGAAATCGCGACCGGTGTTGGGATCGATCAGCGCGCGCAGACTGGATTGGACATCTGCCTCGGTAAAGGCCATCGGGGGATCGTTCGCGCTCGAATAAAGGTCGAGTTTAGCGAAAAACGCCAGCGCTCGGTACTCGGTGGCGCGGGCCCATTTGCTAGAATGTACCAATCCCCTGCCGCATCAAAGGTCTTCGCCGCATGCCGCGCCGCACGCTGTTCGTCACCACTGCGTTGCCCTACGCCAATGGCCCGTTTCATATCGGGCACATCATGGAATACATCCAGGCAGACGTCTGGGTTCGGTTCCAGCGCATGCAGGGGCACGACGTGCACTTCGTCTGCGCCGACGACGCGCATGGCGCGGCGATCATGCTCGCCGCCGAGGCCGACGGCGTCACGCCGCAGCAGATGGTCGCCCGCATCGCCGCGACGCGGCCGAAGATCCTCGGTATCGGCGAGTTCGCGGGCAAGGGTTTTCATCTGAGCTTCGACCACTGGCACAGCACCGACTCGCCGGAGAACGTCGAGCTGTCGCAGGACATCTACCGCCGCCTCAAGGCGCGTGGACTGATCTACTCGAAGTCGGTCGAGCAATTCTTCGATCCGGTCAAGTCGATGTTCCTGCCGGATCGCTACATCAAGGGCGAATGTCCGGTGTGCGGCGCCAAGGATCAGTACGGCGACTCGTGCGAGGTTTGTGGCTCGGTCTACGCGCCGACGGATCTGAAGAACCCGTATTCGACGCTGACCGGTGCGACGCCGGTGCTGAAGTCGTCCGATCACTTTTTTTTCCGGCTGTCCGATCCGAAGTGCATCGCGTTCCTGCGGCAATGGACGCAGGCGCCAGGCCGTCTGCAGCCCGAGGTCGCGAACAAGGCGCTCGAGTGGCTGGCGGAGAAGCCGGGGGGCGACGGCAAGGGCCTTGCCGACTGGGACATTTCCCGCGATCCGCCATACTTCGGCATTCCGATCCCCGATGCGCCGGGCAAGTATTTCTATGTGTGGCTGGATGCGCCCGTCGGCTACCTGGCGAGCCTCAAGGCGGATCTTGCGACCAAGGGCGTCGCGCTCGACGATTTTCTCGGGCGGGAAGGCGTCGAGCAGTATCACTTCATCGGCAAGGACATCGTCTACCACCACACGTTGTTCTGGCCGGCGATGCTCGAATTCGCCGGCCCGCCGTACAAGGTCCCCGACAACATCTTCGTCCACGGCTTCATCACCTTCACCGGGGAGAAGATGTCCAAGTCGCGGGGCACCGGCATCAGCCCGGAGCTCTACCTCGACCTCGGCTTGAACCCGGAATGGCTTCGCTATTACATCGCGGCCAAGCTCAACAATCGGGTGGAGGACCTGGATTTCAATCCCGATGACTTCATCGCGCGGGTCAACAGCGACCTCATCGGCAAGTACGTCAACATCGCGAGCCGCGCCGCACGCTTCATCGCGCAGAGCGGCAACAAGCTGGCGGCGACTTCCGGCTTCGACGCAAGACACGGCACCGCCTTGCGTGAGCTGACCGACCGGATCGGCGAGCTGTACGCAAATCGCGAGTTCGGCAAGGCTCTGCGCGAGATCATGGAGCTGGCTGATCGAACCAACGAGTATTTCGATCGCAACAAGCCGTGGGACGCGGCCAAGCGGCCCGACGGCGCCGAGCGGGTCCTGCAGATCTGTTCCGAATGCGTCGACGACTTCCGCATCCTGACCACACTGCTCAAGCCGGTGCTGCCCGGCGTGGCCGCCAGCGCCGAGCTGTTTCTGCAGATCCCATCGCAGACATGGGGCGATCTCGGCACCCCGCTCCCCGCCGGGCACGCGATCGGGGACTACAAGCACTTGCTGAACCGCATCGATCCCAAGCAGGTCGATGCGCTGCTCGACGGGCCGAAAGCGGGTGCGGTCGCCGAGCCTGCACCTCCGGCGCAAGCGGCATCGGCGAGCGTCGCACCGCCGATCAGCATCGACGAATTTGCCCGCATCGATCTGCGCGTTGCCCGTATCGTCAACGCCGAGCAGGTCGACGGCGCCGACAAGCTGCTCAAACTTACGCTGGACATCGGCCAGGCGCGCCACCGCACGGTGTTCGCCGGAATCAAGTCGGCCTACAAGCCCGAGGAGTTGATCGGGCGCCTGACGCCGATGGTCGCAAATCTGGCGCCGCGGAAGATGAAGTTCGGACTGTCGGAAGGCATGGTGCTCGCGGCCTCGGGCGATGGCCCCGGAATCTTCCTGCTCGCGCCGGACTCGGGCGCCCTGCCCGGCATGCGCGTCAAGTAGGCAGGGGGCCGCCAAATTGGGTGCCTGGCGTATCCGCGGCAACAAAGCTGGTAGCCGATGACGGGTGCGCTGCCGCTCATCGTCGGCGCCATTGTGCTGTGGCTTCTGATCGGCGCGCTCGCCCTGATACCGGTCGGCGACGGCTGGATCCGCCGTGGCCTGTTCGTCGCGGGCGCAGCGGTGGGCCTGGCGATCGCCCTGATCGCACTGTCCGCGGTGGGCGATGTCGCCCAGGCGATGGTGCTGCCGCTGGGCCTGCCCGATCTGCCGTTTCACCTGCGCCTCGACGCGCTGTCCGCCTTCTTCCTGATCCTGCTCGGCGTCGCCGCGGCCGGCATCTCGGTTTTCTCCGCCGGTTATTTCCGCGATAGCGAGGGGGCCTCGCCGCGGCTGTTGTGCTTCCAGTATCACGTCTTTCTGGCGGCGATGGCGCTGGTGCTCCTCGCCGACGATGCATATGTCTTCATGGTCGCGTGGGAAACGATGGCGCTCGCCTCGTTCTTCCTGGTGACGACCGATCATGTCGTGCCTGAGACTCGCCGCGCCGGTTTTCTCTACCTGTTGATCGCGCACGTCGGTGCGGTGGCCATCCTGCTGTGCTTCGGCGTGCTGCAGGGCGGCAGCGGCGACTACACGTTCGGCTCGATGCGCTCGATGATGCTGCCCCGCGCGTGGCCTTCGGTCGCGTTCCTGCTGGCGCTTGCCGGTTTCGGTGCCAAGGCCGGCCTGCTGCCTCTGCACGTCTGGCTGCCGGAGGCGCACCCGGCGGCGCCCTCGCCGGTGTCGGCGCTGATGAGCGCGGTGATGCTGAAGACCGCGATTTACGGGTTGCTGCGGGTGACGCTCGACCTGCTCAATGCGCAGCTGTGGTGGTGGGGCGTCATCGCACTGGTGCTCGGTCTGCTGACGGCGCTCTTCGGCGTCATCTATGCGACGGTGCAGACCGACATGAAGCGGCTCCTTGCCTATTCGTCGATCGAGAACATTGGCATCATCGTGGCCGGCATCGGGCTCACCATCCTGTTCAAGGCCAACGGCAAAACCCTGCTCGCGTCGATCTCGCTGGTGGCGACGCTCTACCACGCCCTCAATCACGCGTTTTTCAAGAGCCTGCTGTTCCTGGCCACCGGGTCGGTGTTGCATTCGACCCGTGAGCGCAGCCTCGGCAAGCTCGGCGGGCTCATCCACCGCATGCCATGGGTCGCCTGGTCGGCGCTGATCGGCGCACTGGCGATCGCCGGACTACCGCCGCTCAACGGCTTCGTTTCCGAGTGGCTGCTGCTGCAGGCGTTCCTGTTCACGCCGACATTGCCGCAATCGTTCATCAACATGCTGGTGCCGCTCGCCGCGGCGGCGCTGGTGCTGGTCGCTGCGCTGGGCGCGTACGTGATGGTCAAGTTCTACGGGGTCGTCTTTCTCGGTCGTCCGCGCGAGGCGCAACTGGCGTATGCGCGCGATGCCGGCCATTACGAACGCGTCGCGCTGGCCTGGTTTGCCACAGGCTGCGTCGCGCTCGGCCTGTTCCCCGGGACCGTCATCGGGCTTCTCGACAACGTCAACGCGGCGCTGATCGGCGCGACGGTGGGTCACGCCGGCGACCAATGGTGGATGCTGGCCCCGATCAATCCGGACCGCTCGAGCTACAGCCCGCTGATCGTGCTGGTGGTGATCGCCGCCGTCGTGGCGTTGACCATACAGATCGTGCATCGCACCTACCACGGACGGATACGCAGCGGCCCGCCCTGGGATTGCGGATTTCCGTTGCAGACGCCGCGCATGCAGGATACGGCGGAGGGGTTCGGGCAGCCGATCCGGCAGGTATTCGAAATGTTCTTCCGGGTGGAGCGGGTGCTGCCTTCGCCGTTCGACGCGGCACCGAAGTATCGCGTCACGGTGGGTGACCCCCTGTGGCAGTGGCTCTATCTGCCGATCATTCGCGGAGTCGAGGGGCTCGCCAAGGCCGCGGGCCTGATCCAGCAGGGCCGGATCTCGATGTATCTGATCTACAGCTTCGTCACCCTCCTTGCGCTGCTGATGCTGATCCGATGAGCGGCGCCGGTTTCCTGTCGCAACTGCTTCAGCTCGCGATCGCCCTCGCGCTGGCGCCGATGCTCGTCGGTTGGACCAACCAGTGCCGGGCGTGGCTTGCCAACCGCAGCGCGCCGCCGCTGCTGCAGCCCTACCGGATGATCAGGAAGCTGTTCCACAAGGATGCGGTCGTCGCGGAGAACGCCTCAAGGCTTTTCCGGATGACGCCTTACATCGTCTTCGCCGCGATGGCGCTCGCCGCGGCAATCGTGCCGTCGCTCGCAACCGATCTTCCGTTCGCCCGCGCGGCCGATGCGATCGCGCTGGTGGGGCTGTTTGCGCTGGCGCGGGTGTTCATGGCGCTTGCGGCGATGGACATCGGGACGGCGTTTGGCTCGATGGGCGCGCGGCGGGAGATGTTCATCGGCTTCCTCGCCGAGCCCGCGCTGCTGATGGTCCTGTTCACGGCCTCGCTGATCTCGGGCTCGACCTCCCTGCCGACCATCGTCGACACACTGGCCCACCGCGAATTCGCCATTTACCCGAGCCTCGCCTTCGCCGGCGTCGCATTCACGATGGTCTCGCTCGCGGAGAATGCGCGGATCCCGATCGACAATCCGTCCACCCACCTCGAGTTGACGATGATTCACGAAGCGATGCTGCTCGAGTACTCGGCGCGGCACCTGGCGCTGCTCGAATGGGCTTCCGCGTTGAAACTGTTCAACTATTCGTGCATCGGCCTCGCGCTGTTCCTGCCGTTCGGCATCGCCGAAGGCAGCGCCGACTGGCTGGCGATTCTCGGCGCGACGCCCGTACTGATCGCCAAACTCGGGGTCGGCGGCTTCGGCCTGGCGCTGATCGAGACGCTGTCGGCGAAACTGCGCATCTTTCGGGCGCCCGAGTTCCTCGGCACGGCCTTCCTGCTCGCCGTGCTCGCGATGCTGGTCAACCTGATGCTCGGAAGCTGAAGGACCAACGGTGCCGATGACGCAGATTCCGCTCTGGGCGCAGCTCATTAACCTGTTCGCCGCGCTGCTCTTGCTGCTGGCTTTCGCAATGCTCGCGCAGCGCCGGGTCCTGACACTGATCAACCTGTTCGCCGCACAGGGATTCGCGCTTGCCTGTTCGACGGCGATCGTCGCATTCGCCACGCACCAGCCGCACCTCTACTGGTCGGTGGGGCTGACTCTGGCGCTCAAGGTGCTCCTGCTGCCGTGGCTTTTGCACCGGCTGATCGTCCGGCTCGACGTCAAATGGGACGTCGAAGGGCTGATCAACATTCCGACGACGATGCTGCTCGGCATCGTGCTGGTGGTATTCGCGTTCAACCTGGCGCTGCCCATATCGCAGCTCGCGAATACCGTGACCCGCGCGACGCTGGGTATCGCGATGGCCAGTGTCATGCTCGCGTTCCTGATGATGATCACCCGCCGCAAGGCGATTCCGCAGGTCATCGGCTTTCTGGCCATGGAGAACGGACTGTTCTTCGCGGCGACCAGCGCGACCTATGGGATGCCGATGGTGGTCGAGCTCGGCATCGGGCTCGATGTGCTGGTGGCGATGCTGATACTGGGCGTGTTCTTCTTCCAGATCCGCGAGCAGTTCGACAGCCTCGACCTGCAGCACCTTGAGAAGCTCAAGGAATGATCGAGCTTATCGTCATCCTGGGCGCGCCGATCGCAGGCGCCATGCTGCTTGCCTCGATCGGCGAGCGCGAGCACGCCGCGGAGATCAACGTCGGCGTATGCATGATCACCTTCATCGGCGCCGTCGCGATGACGGTGCGCGTCATCGCCGAAGGCCCCCAGCTGCTGGCCGGCAAGGTCTTTTTCGTCGATCCCTTCAACGTATTCCTGATCGCCCTGACCGCCTTCGTGGGCCTGACGACATCGATCTTTTCGCGGCCCTACATGCGGATCGAGCAGGATCTCGGTCACCTGACGCCGGGACGCCTGCGGCTCTATCACAGCATGTTCCAGGTGTTCAATTTCACGATGCTGCTGGCACTTTCGACCAATAGCATGGGCCTGCTATGGGTGGCGATGGAGGCAGCCACCCTGACGACGGTTCTGCTGATTTCGCTGTACCGGACGCCGGCGAGTCTCGAGGCGGCCTGGAAATACTTCATCCTTTGCGGAGTCGGCATCGCCCAGGCACTGTTCGGAACGATCCTGCTCTATTTCGCCGCGGAGAAGGTGCTCGGGGCCGGCGGCGGTGCGCTGCTGTGGACCGAACTCGACGGCGTCAAGGGAGATCTCGAACCCACCGTGCTTTCGCTGGCCTTCGTCTTCCTCCTCGTCGGCTACGGCACCAAGGTCGGCCTGGTGCCGCTGCACAACTGGCTTCCGGATGCGCATGCCGAGGGCCCGACGCCCGTATCGGCGGTGCTGTCCGGGCTTTTGCTCAACGTGGCTCTGTACGCGGTCGTGCGCTGCAAGGTGCTGGTCGAGGGCTCGCTGCAAACCTCGTTCGCGCGAACCCTGATGATGGGTTTCGGGCTGTTGTCGCTGGTCACGGCCTCGCTGTTGCTGTTGCGACAGAAGGACATCAAGCGGCTGTTCGCCTACTCCTCGATCGAGCACATGGGCATCATCACCTTCGCCTTCGGCATGGGCGGCCCGATCGCGAGCTTTGCGGGCCTGTTGCACATGACCGTACATTCGCTCACCAAGTCGGCCATTTTTTTCGCCGTCGGCCATGCGACGCAAAAAGCGGGAACGCAGCTGATGGACGGCATTCGCGGACTGGTCACCGTAAGCCCGTTGATCGGATGGGGGCTCGCGCTGGGCGCGCTGGCGATTCTCGGCATGCCGCCATTCGGCGTTTTCGCCAGCGAATTCCTGATCCTGACCACGGCGATCCGCGAGCAGCCGTGGGCGACGCCGCTGCTGCTGGGCGCCCTGGGTATCTCATTCGCCGCGATTTTTTCGCGCGTCCACCCGATGGTTTTCGGCGAGACCACGGTCAGGCGGCTGCCGCACCGTCCGGCGATGATCCCCGTCTTCGTGCACCTGGGGATCGTTCTGATGCTGGGACTGTGGATCCCGCCGTTTCTCGCCGAATGGTATCGGCAGGCGGCCCGGCTGATCGGCTGAATCGACGAACATGAATGTCTCTCCGCTCGGACTCGCCGCCTCGCCGCTGCCCTGTGGTATGCCGGCGCAGCGCTGCCGCGTCAATTCCGGTCAGCTCTTGAGCGCGTGCCGCCTGGCGTGGGAGCGCGGCGGACAACTGGTGGCCCTGTGGGCGAGCGATGAGCGCGATCGGGCCCGCGGCTTCACCGTTCGCGTGCTCCTGCGCGACGGCGACGGGCTGACCCTGCTCGAGCACACGCTCCCGGACGAGCAGGCGCGCTATCCGGATCTGTCGCCGATCTTTCCGGCCGCCAACCGCATGCAGCGCGCCGCGTTCGATCTCTCCGGTGCGCAATCGGATGCGGACGATCAGCGACCCTGGGCCTGGCAGGCGGCCTGGCCGATCGATCGCTTTCCACTGCAACGCGATTTCGAGGCCTCGCCGAAGTGGGAGCCGGGGCAGGAGGACTATTCGTTCGTGCGCGTCGCCGGCGAGGGCGTGCACGAAATCGCGGTGGGCCCCGTGCATGCGGGCACGATCGAGCCGGGACACTTCCGCTTTCAGGTCGTCGGGGAAAAAGTGTTGCGTCTGGAGGAGCGTCTCGGATACGTGCACAAGGGCATCGAAAAACGTTTCGAGTCGATGTCGCTCCTCGACGGCTATCGACTCGCCGGGCGCATTTCCGGCGACAGCACCGTGGGCTACGCCTGCGCCTACGCGCAAGCGGTCGAATCGATCGTCGCCACCGCCGCGCCGCCGCGCGCATCCTGGCTGCGCGCGTTGTGCCTGGAGCGCGAACGCATCGCGAGCCACCTGGGCGACTTGGGCTACCTCGGCAACGACGGCGGATTCGCGTTCGGTCATTCGCAATTCTCCCGTCTGAGGGAAGATGTGCTGCGTCTCAACGACCGTGCCTTCGGCCACCGCCTGCTGATGGACGTCGTCCGGCCCGGCGGCGTCGCGCGCGACCTGCGCGCCGAAGACGTCGTGACAATGCGCGAGCAGTGCGTATCGCTCGAGCGCGAGCTCGCCGTCCTGCGCGATATCTACGACGAGCACGCCACTCTGCAGGACCGGTTTCGCAACTGCGGACAGGTCACCCGCGAGCTCGCGTCGAAGCTTGGCTTGACCGGGCTGGCCGGCCGCGCCAGCGGGATTCCCGACGATCTGCGCTGCGATTTCGCCTGGACGCCCTACGACGCGCTCGGCGTGCGGCGCGCGACACATGGCGACGGCGATGTCGCCGCGCGGGTCGCGGTACGGTTCGACGAGACCCTCGAGTCGCTTCGGCTGGTCGCCGCGATGCTCGGGGCGATGCCGGACGGTGATATCGCGGTAACGCTTCCCGAAGCGCCTGCCTCGCGGTTGTCGATCGGCTGCGCTGAAGGGTGGCGCGGACCGATTTTTATCGCGCTGGAAAGCGGCCCCGGCGGGGCCATCCGCCGCTGCCATCCGCACGACCCGTCATGGCAGAACTGGCCGGTGATCGAGCACGCGGTGATCGGCAACATCGTTCCGGACTTCCCGCTGATCAACAAATCGTTCAACCTTTCCTACAGCGGCCACGATCTGTAGCGCGAGAGAGCCACGCGATGCTGCACATCCTCCACAAGATCGCCAGAACCGGCATCAAGACCGAGCCGCCGCCCGCGCCGGCGGAGGACATGGTCGTCGTCGCGCGTCTGCGGAAGACGATCCTGAGCACGCTCGGCCGCGCATTGACGATACGCCATGTCGATGCGGGCTCGTGCAACGGCTGCGAGCTGGAAATCCAGGCGCTCGCCAACCCCTACTACAACCTCGAAGGCATGGGCATACGCTTCGTGGCGAGTCCCCGCCACGCCGATATGCTGCTGGTCACCGGCCCGGTCTCGAAGCACATGGCACTTGCCCTCAAACGTACCTACGACGCGACGCCGGAACCCAAACTCGTCGTCGCGGTCGGCGACTGCGGTTGTTCGGGCGGGATCTTCGGCGAGAGCTACGCGAGCCTGGGAGGCGTGGCCAGCGTGCTTCCCGTCGACGTCGCGATCCCCGGCTGCCCGCCGTCGCCGCGCGCGCTGCTTCAGGGTATCTTGGCGGCGATCACCGCGTACGCGCCGGCGCCTTCCGTCCCCGCGCCCGATCCGGCGCCTACGCCTTCGCCCCCGGCGCCGCGCGACACCCCTTGAAATCCCCTGCGGGGTCGCCATTTATCGGCCGTACGCGGCGCAAACATTCCGTGCCGGCCGCGGGTAAAACCAATGGAGAGAAGGAAATGACCAGTCTGATTCGCTATTTCGATCCGCTCGATCGCGTGTTCGACCGCGCGTTCGGCGCGGTGGCAGCCAACGGTGACGCGGGCGCGGTCAGCCGCAGCATCGCGCTGGACGTCGTCGAGACACCCGAGGCCTATATCGTCAAGGCCGAATTGCCCGGGATCCCGAAGGACAAGATCGACGTCAACGTCGAAGACCGCAACGTCACGATCGGCGCCTCGTTCAGCCAGGAAATCGACGCCAACGGCAAGACGCTTTGGCAGGAGCGCAGCTTCGGCAAGCTCTCGCGTGCGATCCGTTTGCCGGAGTCGGTCGATGCCAACGGCGCGCAGGCCACGCATGTCGACGGCGTGCTGCAGCTGACCCTGCCGAAGGTGGCCAAGGTCAACAGCAAGCAAATTACGATTCAGTAGTCGCGCGAGCCACCCGGCGAGGGGCCCCGCGCAGCGGGGATCGACGGGGAATTGCGAGTCGCGACCGCGGCCGACCCGTGACGCATCGCTTCACGCGATGTGCCAAGGAGGCCGCGCGCGCGAGCCACCCGGCGAGGGACCCCGCGTAGCGGGGATCGACGGGGCACGCCGCCGGCGCGAGGAGCAGGGCCCCCGCGAGCGCAAGCGACGCGGGGATGCGACCGCAAAGGCGGCGGTTTGCGCGCACGCACGCTATTCGCGCTCGCCGAGGCGCTGACGCGCGCAGGCGAGTCGCGACCGGAGCCGACCCGTAGCGCATCGCCTCACGCGATGCGCTAAGGAGGCTGCAAAAAAAGCGCGGCCCGACTGCCGGTCGGCGCCGCGCTTTGCTTTGTACCGCGTTGGTTTACCGCGTCGCCTGGATGTCCCGGCCGTTGAGCTCCTGTACCGGCCGCGCGTTCATCGGGTAGGTCTTGGCGAAGCGGGCGATCTCGTCCGCCGAGATCTGGACCGGCGTCTTCAGCACGATCCACTTGACGTCTTCGGTGCACGGCGGGGTCGTCAGCGAGCCGGCGAAGGTGTAGTAGCCCTTGTCGCGCGGCAGCAGCTCGAGGGCGTTGATTTTCACCGCATCGACGGTGGTTTCTTTGTCCTTCGTCTGCGGCCAGTGGCCCCACAGCGTCTTGACGAGCGCATTTTCCTTGCCTTCGTCCAGCAGGACCGCGACGACGGCCAGCTTGCCGTCCTTGCTGCGGTGCATGAGGTGCACATCCATGTCGTGCCCCTTCCCGCTGATCTTTTCCTCGCTCGGTTTATGAAAGTCGAACCCGACCAGTTCGTAATGCTTGCCTTCGACCGAGATCGAGCTGCCGGGCGCGTAGTTGATCTGGATGGTGTGGCCGTTGTCGACGATCGTCAGCGGCGATGTTCTGTAATCGAACAGCAGGGGCGGCAGGTCGCCTTTTCTGGCCTCGGCGTCGGGAATGTCGATCGGGGACTGCGTCCTTCCCTGCGCACACGCGGCGAAATTCTTTTCCAGCTTGGCCCACTTGGCCGGCCCCGTCGCCCCCGAATACGTCCAGCGTCCGGCGTCCGCCGCCACCGATGGACAGGCGACTCCGGCGATGCCGGCGGCGGTGATCAACGCCAGAAGCCTTTTGCCGATGCGTTCCATCGCTCCTCCTTTTCACGCCGAGACTAGCCCAGCAGATCTGCCGCGGTCTTTTTGCCGCGCCCGTTGCGCAGTCCCGCCGGCGCGGCGCCGGCGACCTTGCGTCCGGCGCGCTCGAGCACCGGTTTGAGATAGCGTCCGGTGTAGCTGCCCGCGGCGTTGCTGACCTGCTCCGGCGTTCCTTCCGCGATGATCCGCCCGCCCCCGGCGCCGCCCTCGGGACCCAGATCGATCACCCAGTCGGCGGTCTTGATGACGTCGAGGTTGTGCTCGATGACGACGACGGTGTTGCCGTGGTCGCGCAAGCGATGCAGCACCGTGAGCAGCATTTCGATGTCGTGGAAGTGCAGCCCTGTCGTCGGCTCGTCGAGTATGTAGAGCGTTCGGCCGGTATCGCGCTTGGACAGCTCCAGCGCCAGCTTGACCCGCTGCGCCTCGCCGCCCGACAGCGTCGTCGCCGACTGGCCCAGCGTGATGTAACCGAGCCCGACGTCGAGCAGCGTCGAGAGCTTCCGCGCCACCACGGGAACCGGCTCGAAGAACGCGTACGCCTGCTCGACCGTCATCGACAGCACGTCGTGAATGTTGCGTCCCTTGTATTGGATCTCGAGGGTTTCGCGGTTGTACCGCTGCCCGTGGCAGACGTCGCAGGGAACATAGACGTCGGGCAAGAAATGCATCTCGACCTTGATCAGTCCATCGCCCTGGCAGGCCTCGCAACGTCCGCCCTTGACGTTGAACGAAAAGCGACCCGGTCCGTAGCCGCGCTCGCGCGCCTCCTTGACCTGCGCGAAGAGCTCGCGAATGGGCGTGAACAGGCCCGTGTAGGTCGCAGGGTTTGACCGCGGAGTGCGACCGATCGGGCTCTGATCGACACTGATGACCTTGTCGTAATGCTCGAGGCCGTGCAGTTCCGCGTGCGGCGCAGGCTCGGCGGTGCTGCCGTACAGATGTCTGGCCACGGCGTGGTAGAGCGTGTCGTTGATCAGCGTCGACTTGCCGGAGCCCGAGACGCCGGTCACGCAGACGAACACCCCCACCGGCAGATTCAGCGTGATGTCCTTCAGGTTGTTGCCCGAAGCGCCGGTAATCGTCAGCACGCGCTTCAGATCCGCCTTGCGCCGATGCGCGGGGATCGGGATCTGTCGGTGCCCCGCAAGGTACTGACCGGTGAGCGAATGCGGTGCGCGACGGATCTCTTCCGGCGTTCCCTGAGCAACGATCTGTCCCCCATGCTCACCCGCGCCAGGACCCATGTCGACGACGTGGTCGGCCGACAGAATCGCTTCGGTGTCGTGCTCGACGACGATGACGCTGTTGCCCAGGTCGCGCAAGTGCTTCAGCGTCGTCAGCAAACGGTCGTTGTCTCGCTGGTGGAGGCCGATCGACGGCTCATCGAGAACGTACATGACGCCGGTCAGCCCCGAGCCGATCTGCGATGCCAGCCGGATGCGCTGTGCCTCGCCGCCCGACAGCGTCTCCGCCGAGCGATCGAGCGACAAGTAGTCGAGGCCGACGTTATTGAGAAACTGCAGACGGTTGACGATTTCCTTGACGATCTTGTCGGCGATCGCCTGCCGCTGCCCTTCGAGCTTGAGCTGGCGGAAAAACTCGCCGGCTTCCTTGAGCGGGCGGTTGCTGATCTCGTAGATCGCACGCTCGTCGCCGGGCGGCCCGACCTTGACGTGCCGCGCTTCGCGTCGTAACCGCGTGCCGTCGCATTCCGGGCACGGCTTCGAATTGAGGTACTTGGCCAGCTCCTCGCGCACCATGACCGAGTCGGTTTCCCGATAGCGGCGCTCGAGATTGGGGATGATGCCCTCGAACGCATGCTCGCGCACGACCGTCCTGCCTCGGTCGGATAGATACTGGAAGGCAATCTTCTCCTTGTCGCTGCCATACAGGATCATCTGCTGGATGCGCTCCGGCAGCTTGTCGAAGGGCTTGTCGAGATCGAAGCCGTAGTGCTTGCCCAGGCTTTGCAGCATCTGGAAATAGAACTGGTTGCGGCGGTCCCAGCCCTTGATCGCACCGGAAGCAAGGGACAGTTGCGGAAACGCGACCACCCGCTTGGGATCGAAGAAGCTTATCGCGCCGAGGCCATCGCAGCGCGGGCAGGCACCCATCGGATTGTTGAACGAGAAAAGGCGCGGCTCGAGCTCCTCGAGGGAATAGTTGCAGATCGGGCAGGCGAACTTGGCCGAATAGAGATGCTCGTGGTTGGTATCCATCTCGACCGCGATCGCGCGCCCATCGCCGTTGCGCAACGCGGTCTCGAACGATTCGGCGATGCGCTGCTTGAGGTCCGGCCGAACGCGCAGCCGATCGACGACGACCTCGACCGTGTGCTTGGTGTTCTTGGTGAGCTTCGGCACGCCATCGATCTCGTACACCTTGCCGTCGACTCGCACCCGAATAAAACCCTTGGCGCGGAGCTCGACCAGCAGATCGGCCTGCTCGCCCTTGCGGTTGACCACCGCCGGCGCGAGGATCATCAGCCGGGTTTCCTCCGGCAGCATCAGCACGGCATCGACCATCTGCGAGATCGTCATGGCGGCGAGCTTCTGCTCCGGATGGTTCGGGCAGTACGGCTCGCCGACTCGGGCATAGAGCAGCCGCAGGTAATCGTGGATCTCGGTGACGGTGCCCACCGTGGACCGGGGATTGTGCGACGTCGCCTTCTGCTCGATCGAGATCGCCGGCGACAGACCTTCGATCAGGTCGACGTCCGGCTTTTCCATCAGCTGCAGGAACTGCCGTGCGTACGCCGACAGCGACTCGACGTAGCGCCGCTGCCCCTCGGCATAGAGCGTGTCGAAGGCGAGCGAGCTTTTTCCCGAGCCCGACAGGCCCGTGATGACGATCAGCCGATGGCGCGGCAGGTCGAGGTTGATGTTCTTGAGATTGTGGGTGCGCGCACCCCGGATGCGGATGTAGTCCATGCGGTTGCTGTGCGTTGCGGCGTCGTTACGGCGAGGTTATCGCCACGAAGATCTCGGGCAACCTGCTAATATACTCCTTTTCGCACGCTCGTTCGATGCCGGCATTCCCGCGCCGTCAGAGCGCGTCCGAAACGCCGCCGGACCCTCGGCCGAGCGGCCGATACGAACTGCCGAGATCGACACGCCGTCCGTTGGCATAGCATCGAACGGCGCATTTCGCATGGGAGAAGCACGATGGCATCGGTGAACAAGGTGATCCTGGTCGGCAACCTCGGCCGCGACCCGGAGACACGGTATACGACCGGCGGCGAAGCCGTGACCAACGTATCGATCGCGACCACCGATACGTGGAAGGACAAGGCCGGAGAGAAGCAGGAGCGCACCGAATGGCACCGGGTCGCGTTTTTCGGCAAGCTCGCCGAGATTGCCGGCGAGTACCTGAAGAAGGGCAGCCAGGTCTACGTCGAAGGCCGGCTGCAGACGCGCAAATGGCAGGACAAGGAAGGTCAGGAGAAGTACACGACCGAGATCATCGCCGACCGCATGCAGATGCTGGGCAGCCGGGCGGGCGCAGGCGGCGGTGGCGGGGAGATGGCGCCGGAGCGCGAGCGCGGCGCAGGCAGCGGCAAGTCCGGGGGCGCCGTGCCTGCCAAGAAAAACGTCGACGACCTGGACGACGACATACCGTTCTAGCGGCGCCTTGCCGGCTTTTCCGGCGCAACCGCTCGAGCCGCGCATGTCGAACGCTCAGCGACCGCGCGGCGCTCCCGCATCGCCGCTCTCCGCCGGTCCCGCAGGCCCCGGTCGAATCACGCGGCTCCGCTCGGCCGGCGCATAGGCGGGCGCTTCGCGAACCACCGGCGCAGGTGCCGGGGGGGCCGCTTGCGGCGCGACGACGACTCGCGGCAAAGCAGGCGGCACCGCGACCGGTCGCTGCGCCGGGACCTGTCGCCACGCCGGGGCAACGGCGTTCGGCGCCGGGCGCACGACGGGCGCGCCGCGGGCGTCAGGAGGAACCTGTCGGTAAGCAGGCGCGGGCTGCGGAGCGGCGAGGGTCGTGCGCGGCACAATACCCTGATGACCCGGCGCAGTGGCTGCGAGAGCGCGCACCTCGCGCCGCGGTCCAGTGCCGCGTCCTGCGTTGACGTAACGCTCGCGCACGAGCGCGCTGCCATAGGCCACGCCGCGCCGGTGCTCGGGAGCGTGGTGCCAGGATGCGGTCCCGCGATAGACGTTGCGGTATCGCGGACGGTTGAAAAAATCGTTGCGTCCCGCCGTGACTTCGATTCTGCCCGCTCGCCACGCCGGATGTGCCCATCCCCAATGATTCCGATCGACCCGACACGGCCTGCCCCACGCGATGCCGACGACGCTCCACTGGACCGGGTAACCGTAGAAGGCCGGCGGATACCAGAAAAAAGGCTGATACGAAGCGACCCACCATGGTCCGTAGATGATCTGCGGATCGTAGACGGGCACGTAAACGTAATCGGACTGCGCCGGTACGATGACGATCGATTGGCCCTCGGTGTAGACCCGCTGCTGATCGGAATCCTGCAGCGTGCCGACCGCTTCGGCGCGTGCGCGGAGCGCTTGCACCGTGTCCATTACCTGCTGGCGATTGCTCAGGAATGCGTTTCCGAGCTGCTGCGTCCACTCCAGCCGGTCGCTCATCATCGCCAGCACCTGGGGAAATGCCGCGAGCGACTGCACGCTCGGATCCCAGCGCTGGGTGCGTAATGCCTCATCGAGCGCGGCTCCGGTCAGCGCGGGATTCTGCTGTACGAAGCGCGCCGCCTCGACGACTTCGAGCGGATAGGTCGAGGCCATCAGCACCTGCGCCAGAAGGTCGTCCGGATACAGCGCGATCGGCGCCAGCAGCGCATCGAGCTGATCCTGAGGCAGGAATTCGGCGGATTGCGTGTCGGCATCGGGCGGCACGCCGTACGATTGCGCATGCGCCCGGAAGGGCGCGATCGCGAAGATGATGGCCGCCAGCACGATCACCATCAGGCGCTCGAGCGCCGGAGGCACGCCCGCGGCGCGCTGCCCGCTGCCAGAGCTGCTGCTTAAGCGATGGACCGCACGGGCTTGCATCATTGGTATCTCGTCGCCATCGATGGATCTTCGCGGGATCAGGCTAACACGCGTCGATGCCTGTCTGTTCCTGCGGCAGATTCGCACCGACCACCCACGGACGGCGCTTCCCTCATTAACGCGCAAGCGTAGCGTCAGGAAAACATCGGTCGGCGGGCGTTGGTAACAACTTGTTGCGCGACCGCGGATACGCTTAAGCGCCGAGATCGCCTCTCGCCGCCGCGCTGCGGCGAACTTCAGTCGGCCGCGCAGGCCGACGCCGCTGACATGGCATGCGCCGTCTCGATCACGCCACCGCCCAGGCAGATCTCGTCGTCGTAGAGCACCAGGTACTGGCCGGGCGTGGGCGACCATTGCGGGGCGTCGAAGCGCACGCGCCAGCGGCCGCCGTCGAGCCTCTCGATCGCGCAGCGGGCATCCGTCATGCGGTACCGCGTCTTGGCTGCGAAGCGCCGTCCTTCGGGCGCGCTGCCGGCAATCCAGTGTACAGGGCCGGTCTCCACTACCTCCGCGTACAGATGCGGGTCGCCGTGGCCCTGAACGACGATCAGCGCATTGCGCGTGCCGTCCTTGCCGGCGACGAACCAGGGCGAAGCGGCGCCGCCATGCGTGCCCCCCACCCCGAGACCGTGTCGCTGGCCCAGCGTGTAATAGGCGAGTCCCTGATGCCGTCCCACCACGGTGCCGGCCGGTGTCTCGATCGGCCCGGGCTGCCTGGGCAGATAGCGCGCCAGGAAGTCGCGAAACGGCCGCTCGCCGATAAAGCAGATGCCGGTCGAGTCCTTTTTCGCGTAGGTCGGTATGCCCTGCTCGCGCGCCATGGCGCGCACATCGCGCTTGACGTACTCACCGACGGGAAAGAGCGTGACGGCGAGCTGCTCCTGCGTGAGCTGATGCAGAAAATAGGTCTGGTCCTTGCCTGCGTCGGCCGCCTTGCGCAGCGCGACGCCGGCATCGTCGATCGCCAGCCGCGCGTAGTGGCCGGTCGCGATGCGCTCGGCGCCGAGCGCTCGCGCATGATCGACGAACGCCTTGAATTTGATTTCGCTGTTGCAAACCACGTCGGGGTTGGGCGTGCGACCCGCCCGGTATTCGTGCAAAAACTGAGCGAACACCCGATCCCGGTACGCAGCGGCGAAGTTGACGGCCTCGAGCTCGATACCGAGTACGTCGGCGACCGAGGCTGCGTCGACCAGGTCTTGCCGCGACGTGCAGTAACCGTCGCCATCGTCGTCCTCCCAGTTCTTCATGAAGACGCCAACGACTTCGTGGCCGGCGCGCTTGAGCAGCCACGCCGCGACCGACGAATCGACCCCGCCCGACAGTCCCACGACGATGCGCTGTTTGCTGCTCATGGCTAAGGCCATGATTATACGCGAATTCGATAGCAAAAAACGGCCCGGTCCCTTGCGAGACCAGGCCGTTAGCTACGGAGCAGCGTGGATTACTTGGGGGCCGGCGTGCCGGTCGCTGCCGGCGCTGCCATCGCCTTGTCTTCCTTCTTCATCGCCTTGTCTTCGTTCTTCATCGCCTTGGCGGATTCCTTCTTGGCCTTCTTGGCTTCTTTCTTCGCCTTCTTGGCTTGCTTCTTGGCTTCCTTGTCCGCCTTCTTCGCCGCCGCTTCATCCTTCTTGGCGGCATCCTTCGCCGCTTCGGCCTTGGCCGGCGCCGAAGGCGCGGCGGCAGGAGCGGGTGCGGGTGCCGGCGCGGGAGTCTGCGCGAGCGCGCCCAGCGATACGGCCAAAGCGCCTGCGAGCAGCGCGGTCAACAGCTTGTTCATGGGTTCTGTCCTCAGTCTTAAGAGTGGGTTGGTCGACACTCGAAGCCGTGTCGCCGCCATTAACGCGACCTTGGCATAAACGGTTGACACAATAGGGCTATCTTCCGCTCGGCGCCTCAACGCCAGCTCGCAGTCCGCCAGCCGCGAGCCGCTGCCTCGGCCGCCAGAACCGGGTCCGGATCGATGGCCACGGGGTGGGTCACGGCGAGCAGCAGCGGCAGGTCATTGTGGGAGTCGCTGTAGAACCACGACTCGTCGAAATCGGCGAGCTTCCGGTTGAGGCCCGCAAGCCACGCTTCGAGACAGACCAGCTTGCCGTCCCGGAAGCAGGGGTGGCCGCTCGGCCGTCCGGTAAAGCGGCCGGCGACCACTTCCGGCTCGGTCGCCACCAGGTGGGAGACGCCATAAAGCGCGGCGATCGGACGGGTGATGAAGCTGTTGGTCGCCGTCACCACCGCGACCAGATCGCCGGCCGCGAGCCGTTGATCGACCATTCTGCGGCCGGCCGGTAGCAGCATCGGCCCGATCTTTTCCGCGATGAACCGCTCCCGCCATGCCAAGAGGTCCGACGGCTCGTTCTCGGCGAGCGGGCGGAGCTGAAACTCGAGGAACGCATGGATGTCGAGCCGCCCGGCCTTGTAGTCGGCAAAGAATTGGGCGTTGCGGCGTTCGTAGGCTTCGGCGTCGACGACGCCTTGCTCGATCAGGAATTG
>DASXPJ010000019.1:0-1647 GCA_036493675.1 Casimicrobiaceae bacterium | reverse complement strand
TCGACGAAAACCACCTTGGTGCGGGAATCGTTGACGAGATATTCGACCTGCGCCGCCGAGTCGGTCGGATAGATGCCGGACGACACGCCACCGGCACAGAGGATGCCCATGTCGGCATGGACCCATTCCGGCACCGCGTTCGACATGATCGAAGCGACGTCGCCGGGGCGAAAGCCGATCGCATGCAGCGCGTAGGCGATGTCCTTCGAGATCGCCAACCATTCGCGCCAGGTGGTCGGCTGCCAGATGCCGAATTTCTTTTCGCGAATCGCCGCCCTGTCACCGCGCGTTTCCACCGCGAGCAGAAAGCTCTTCGCGATCGTGTCGGCGACCGTCAGCACTGCCGATCCGGCCATGCCGTTCCCTCCCTCACCTGTACCTGGTATGCCAGCTTGAGCCGGTCTTGTTGTCCGAAGCAGTGGTATTTAACGCCACGTCTTCTTCTTTTTCCAGCGCCGTTCGCCGCGCGCGCCGGCTTCCTTGGCGCCAAGGTAAAACTCCTGGATGTCCTGGGAATGCAACAAACGGTCGCAAGTGTCGTTCATCACGATGCGGCCGATCTCCAGCACATAGCCGTAATGCGCGGTTTCCAACGCGACTTTCGCGTTCTGCTCGACCAGCAGGATCGACATGCCCTGCTCCTCATTGACGCGGCGGATGATCCCGAAGATTTCCCTGACGAGGATTGGCGATAGCCCGAGCGAGGGCTCGTCCAGAAGCAGCAGGGTCGGCCGGTTCATCAGCGCGCGCCCGATGGCGAGCATCTGCTGCTCGCCGCCCGAGAGCTGGCCGGCCGGCTGGTCGATGCGCTCTTTCAGCCGCGGGAAATAGCCGTAGACCCGCTCCAGATCCTCGGCCACCCCGTCGCGATCGGGTCGCGGATAGGCGCCCATCATCAGGTTCTCGCGCACCGACAGGAACGGAAAGACTTCGCGTCCTTCCGGCACATGGCTGAGGCCGAGCCGCACGATCTTGTCGGCCTCCATGCGCTGGATCGGCTTGCCGAGAAATTCGATGCTGCCCTTCTGCGGGTCGAGGATGCCCGAGATGGTCTTCAACACCGTGGTCTTGCCGGCGCCGTTGGCGCCCAGCAGCGTGACGATGCGGCCGCGCGGCACCTCCAGCGAGATGCCGCGGATCGCCATGATGGGTCCGTAGTAACTCTCGATATTGCTGACCTTCAGGATGATGTCCGTGGCGCTCATCCCTTACGCTCCCAGATAGGCGGCGACGACGTCGGGATGACCCTGCACCTCGGCTGGGCTCCCCATCGCCAGCACGCGGCCGTAGTTGAGCGCGATCACGCGGTCGGAGACCCGGTTCACCAGGGTCATGTCATGCTCGACCATGACCACGGTGATGCCGAGCTCGGACTTCATGTCGCGGATCCAGAACGACATGTCGCCGGTCTCCTCGACATTGAGTCCGGAGGACGGCTCGTCCAGCAGGATCAGTTTCGGCTCGGAGCAGAGCGCGCGCGCCAGCTCGATCACCTTGCGCACGCCATAAGGCAGGCCCGAGATCAGTTTGTCGCGATAGGGCTCGAGATCGAGAAATTCGATCACATGCTCGACCCTGCGCCGATGCTCCTTCTCGTTGGCGCGCACGCTCGGCAGGAACAGCAGCTCCTGCCAGAGCCGGGTCGCG
>DASXPJ010000018.1:0-67914 GCA_036493675.1 Casimicrobiaceae bacterium | reverse complement strand
TCTGCTTGAAATCCGCGGTCAGCGTTGGCCCGCGCAAGGTGGTAACTTTCTGGCCGTCGACGAATACCGGCGCGGTCGGCTGCTCGCCGGTGCCAGGCAGCGAAATGCCGATGTCGGCGTGCTTGCTCTCGCCCGGCCCGTTGACGATGCAGCCCATGACCGCGACGTTGAGCGCTTCGACGCCGGGATAGCGTTTCTTCCACTCCGGCATCGAGGAGCGGATGAAGCCCTGAATATCGGAGGCCAGTTCCTGGAACGTGGTCGAGGTGGTGCGGCCGCAGCCGGGGCACGCCGCGACCAGCGGCACAAACGTACGAAGGCCCATGGTCTGCAACAGTTCCTGCGCCACCTGGACTTCAAGCGTGCGGTCACCGTTCGGCTCGGGGGTGAGCGAGACACGTACCGTGTCGCCGATGCCTTGCTGCAGCAGCACGCCCATGGCGGCGGATGAGGCGACAATGCCTTTCGAGCCCATGCCGGCTTCGGTCAGGCCCAGATGCAGCGCGTAATCGGAGCGGCGCGCGAGCTCGATGTAGACCGCGATGAGATCCTGCACCGCCGAGACTTTAGCCGACAGTATAATGCGGTTCTTCGGCAGGCCGATTTCCTCGGCGCGCGCGGCCGACAGCAGCGCCGATTGCACCATGGCTTCGTGCGTTACCGCGCGCGCTTCGCGCGGTTCGGCCTGTTTGGAGTTGTCGTCCATCAGGCGCGTCAGCAATTCCTGATCGAGCGAGCCCCAATTGACGCCGATGCGCACCGACTTGTCGTGCTTGATCGCCATCTCGACGATCTGGGTGAATTGCGGATCGCGCTTGTTCTTGAAGCCGACATTGCCGGGATTGATGCGGTATTTGTCGAGCGCCTCGGCGCAGCCGGGATAATTGGTGAGCAGCGTGTGGCCGTTGTAATGGAAGTCGCCGATGATCGGCACGCTCACGCCCAATTGCGCGACACGATCCTTGATGCGCGGCACAGCATCGGCCGCCTCGTCGCGATCGACCGTGATGCGCACTAACTCAGAGCCGGCGCGGGCGAGTGCGGCCACCTGGCGCGCGGTCGATTCGACATCCGCCGTGTCGGTGTTGGTCATCGACTGCACGACGATGGGCGCGCCGCCGCCGATGGCGATGCCGCCGACGAAGGCGGTGCGCGTTCGGTGGCGGATGATCGGCGGAAGGTTGAGCGCACTCATTGAAACCTCATCGATCTTGACGAACTAGGGCCTGTTGACAGGCCCTAGCGAAGCACCAGCCTGGCGACATTGAGGCGTGTATAAGGCGCCAGATCGACTGGTTGGCCGCGATAGACGAGGGTCACCGCGCGCGCATTGCCGATGACGACCGAAAAGGGCGGCGTCCCATCGAAAGGCTCGATGGAGTCGGCATCGACCAGGCGCGAGATCAGCATCTGGCCGCGTTGATCGCGGATCTCGGTCCATGAGGGGCCCTCGTAACGGAGCACCAGCATCGCATCGACGGCGGGCGCGGTCGATTGCGGCGCGCGGTCCGCCTGCGCGGCCGCGTCGGAGGGCTTGCCGCCGCCCGACGGCACCGTCGCATCGGAGGGCGCCGCAGGCGCGACGGGGTTAGGCGACGCGGCATCGGGTGCGACGGGGTTCGGCAACGGCGTGGTCGAGACATTCGGGACGAGGCCCTTCTCGGTCGGGCGGAGCGGCGTCGGCTGACCGGCCGGCCTGCCGCGGTACCACTCGTACCCGGCCGCCGCGACAATGCATCCGATCAGCAGCAACGGGATAAGCCAGTGGCTCAGACTCGAGGCTCCCCTCGCCTGCGCGGTCGGCAGCTCGGCCATGGTCGTACCGGTCGAATGCAGCGCCGGCGGTTCGAGCGAGGGCGCATGCGCCGCGTCGGGCAGATTTGCGACCAGCAGGTCGGGATCGAGATTCAGCAGTCGCGCATAGTTGCGCAGAAAGCCGCGTGTAAACGTGCGACCGGGAAGCTCGCCGAAGTTCTCTTCCTCGAGCGCCTTGACCTGGCGCGGCGCGAGCTTGAGCTGCTGCGCGACTTGGTCGAGCGACAGCCCCGCCGCCTCGCGCGCGACCCGCAACTGCGTGCCCGGTCCCGCGGGCGCGTCGTGCTCGGGCACCTCGCCGCCGGCCGGATGCGCTTCGAGAGCCATCACTCGCAGGCCTCGGCTATCGCCTTGGTCTCCGGCGCATCGGGATAGCGATTGCGCAATTGCGAGGTGTACGACAGTTCCGATTGCCGATCCCCAAGCTTGCGCTCGACGCACATGCCGAGTCGAAGTGCTTCGGCCGGCGGGTTGTTATTTTGCATTACCCGCCGCATCGCAGCCCGGGCCTCTTCGTAACGGCCCTCCTTGTACGCGATCTGGGCCAGACCATAGCTGGCAAGTACGTTGGCGGGTTGCCCGGCTAGCGCGCGCCGGAAATACCCCTCGGCGGCGCGGACGTCATTGATCGCCTGGGCGCACCGGCCCGCGTTGACCAGCGCGGTTTCCGGAGTCCGGTACAGCGGGTCCGCGACGGCGAGCTCGAACTGCGCGATCGCCTCGCGCTGCCGCTTGTGCTGGCAGAGATACCAGCCCCAGTTGTGATGGATGTCGGGGTCGTTGGGCGCAAGCTGAAGCGCGCGCTCGAAATTCTGCTCGGCCTTGCGATCCTCGCCCAGTACCGCATAGACCAGCCCGAAGATGTTGTACGCCGGCGCATAATTCGAATCGATGGCCAGCGCCGCGTTGAGCTCGCTGATCGCGATGTCCATCTGGCCGCGTTCGTAGTAGCCGGCGCCGAGGTCGGTATGCAGCCTCGCTCGCTCATGCGCGCTCGCCATCTGCTGCGGCGGCGGCGTCTCGCGCGTCGGCCGCTCGGGCGGCGTCGTCGCCGGATTGCCACTGAACGGATTGTTGGCGCACGCCGCAAGCAGCGACACGAAGGCGATGATCAGAAGACGGTAAGGCATGGCAGGAGAGCCTCTATTGAGCCGCGATCGGCTGGATCCTGCGCACCGTGCGGCGGGTTCGGTCCTGCACGCGACCGGCCAGCTGCCCGCAGGCGGCATCGATGTCCTCGCCGCGCGTCTTGCGCACGGTCGCAACCAGCCCGGCGTCGCGCAGGATGCGCTGGAATGCCAGGATCCGCGTGCGCAAGCTGGTCGTGAATTCGGTGTTGGGGAATGGGTTGAACGGAATCAAGTTGAACTTGCACGGAACATCGCGCACCAGTGCGACCAGCTCGCGCGCGTGCTCGGCGCCGTCGTTGACGTGGTCGAGCATCACGTATTCGAAGGTCACGAAATCGCGCGGCGCTTTTTCGATGTAGCGCAGGCATGCGGCGAGCAGCTCGGCCAGCGGATATTTGCGATTGATCGGAACGAGGCGGTCGCGCAGGGCGTCGTTCGGCGCATGCAGGCTGACCGCCAGCGCGACCGGACAGGCATCGCGCAGCCGGTCGAGGGCTGGCACGAGACCGGACGTCGACAGCGTCACCCGGCGGCGTGACAACCCGTAGGCGTTGTCGTCGAGCATGAGGCGCAGCGCCGCGACGACGTTGTCGAAGTTGGCGAGGGGCTCACCCATGCCCATCATCACGACATTGGTGATCGGATGACGACCCTGCTCGACCCACGGCGCGGCGATGCCATCCGCCAGAAGGACGCGGTTGGCGTGCCACAACTGCCCGATGATCTCTCCGACGCCGAGGTTACGATTGAAGCCTTGCTTGCCGGTCGAACAGAACGCGCAGTCGAGCGCGCAGCCGGCCTGCGACGAGATGCACAGCGTGCCCCGGTAGCGCCCCGGAGCGTCGGTCGAGGGACCCGCGGACCGGGATAGGCCAGCGGAGGGAATGCTGGCGGCGGCGTTCGGGGCGCTCGCATCCCGCTCGGCGGTCGCATCCCCTTCGGGGCCCCTGCTCCACGCCGAGCGGTCGCCTTCGGGTATGTACACGGCTTCGATCGCGTTCGCGTCGCCGACGTCAAGCAGCCATTTGCGCGTGCCGTCGCCGGCGGTCGAATCGCGCACGACCGCAGGCGCGCGAATCTCGACATCGCGGGCCAGGATTTCGCGCGTGACTTTGGCGAGGTCGCTCATCGCCTCGACGCGATCGGCCAGGCGATGGTGGACCCAGTGCAGCGTCTGCTTGGCGCGAAACGGCTTCTCGCCGCGTTCGGCGAAGAACGCCGCCATCGCTGCGGGATCGAGGTCGAGCAGATTGATCATTGTCGGGATTGGCGGCAGTCCTACCGGCGGCCGAGACCGGGCCGGAGCCGCGGCTTTCCGTTACCGCCGGTACCCTGAAGATGCAAATGGGTCTTCATCGGCGGTAAATGCTCATCGCGGGAAAGAAGAAGGCGATTTCGTCGCCCGCAGTCCCGGGGCCGTCGGAGCCATGAACCGCGTTGGCATCGATCGATTGAGCGAAATCGGCTCGGATCGTTCCCGAGGCAGCCTTCTTCGGGTCGGTCGCCCCCATCAGTTCCCGGTTTCTCACGATGGCGTTATCGCCCTCGAGCACCTGGATCATTACCGGTCCCGAGATCATGAAATCGACCAGATCCTTGAAAAACGGCCGGTCGCGGTGCACCGAGTAAAAGCCCTCGGCGTCGGCACGCGACAGCCATGCCAGCTTCGCTGCGACTATCTTGAGCCCGGATTGCTCGAAGCGCGAGTAGATCTGTCCGATGACGTTCTTGGCCACCGCGTCGGGTTTGATGATCGAAAGCGTCCGTTCTACCGCCATGCGTTTAGCTCCGACGACGTTGCGAATAAACTCAAAATTATACCATCCGAATGACCCTTGGACGGACCCGGGAATCGGGGCCGGCGGCGCCGCGCGCGGCGGCGGTCAGAACGAGCGCGGCAGGCCGAGCACGTGCTCGGCGACGTAGGACAGGATCAGGTTGGTCGAGATCGGGGCGACCTGGTACAGGCGGGTTTCGCGGAACTTCCGTTCCACGTCGTATTCGCTGGCGAAGCCAAAGCCTCCATGGGTCTGCAGGCAGACGTTGGCGGCTTCCCAGGACGCCTTGGCGGCGAGGTATTTCGCCATGTTCGCCTGGGGCCCGCAGGCCTCGTGCGCGTCGAAGCGCCGGCACGCATCGAAACGCATCCGGTCGGCCGCCTCGGCTTCGATATAGGCTTCCGCGATCGGAAACTGCACGCCCTGATTCTTGCCGATTGGGCGGCTGAATACGCGCCGCTCGTTGGCGTAGGCGCTGGCCCGGTTGATGAACCACCAGCAGTCGCCGATGCATTCGGCGGCGATCAGCGTGCGTTCCGCGTTCAGCCCGTCGAGAATGTAGCGGAAGCCTTTACCTTCCTCGCCGATCAGCGTGTCGGTGGGAATTTCCAGGCCGTCGAAGAACAGCTCGTTGGTCTCGTGGTTCACCATGTTCGAAATCGGCCGCACGACGAGTCCCTTGCCGATCGCCTGCCGCAGGTCGAGCAGGAAGACCGACATGCCCTCTGCGCGTCGGTTGACCGCGGCCAGCGGCGTCGTCCGCGCCAGCAGGATCATCAGATCCGAGTGCTGAACGCGCGAGATCCAGACCTTCTGGCCGTTGACGACGTAGCGATCGGCTTTGCGCACCGCAGTGGTCGAAAGCTGCGTCGTATCGGTGCCGGTGGTCGGTTCCGTGACCGCCATCGACTGCAGACGCAACTCGCCGCTGGCGATCTTCGGCAGATAGCGACGCTTCTGCGCCTCCGAGCCATGCCGCAGCAGCGTGCCCATGTTGTACATCTGTCCGTGGCAGGCGCCCGCATTGCCGCCGTTGCGGTTGATTTCCTCCATGATCACGGAGGCTTCGGTGAGCCCCAGGCCCGAGCCGCCGTACTCCGCGGGGATCAGCGCGGCGAGCCATCCGGCGCGCGTCAGCGCGTCGACGAATGCCTCCGGATAGCCGCGCCGCGAATCGACGTCGCGCCAGTAGGCGTCGGGATAATGACCGCACAGGTCGCGGATCGCGTCGCGCAGTTCCTGGTGATGGTCGGGGTGGGGCAGGGTCATCGTACGCCGTCCGAGCCGCGGCCGGATCTGTCCACAGCGAGCGCTTCAGAACAGCAGGTTGGGCAGCACCAGCGACAGCCAGGGAACATAAGTCACGATCACGAGGAAAACGAGGAGGACCGACAGCCACGGGAGAGCCGCCCGCACAACCTGCATGATCGACATGCCGGTGATGCCCGCGGTCACGAACAGGTTCAGGCCGACCGGAGGGGTGATCATGCCGATCTCCATGTTGACCACCATGATGATCCCGAGGTGGACGGGGTCGATGCCCAGGCGCGTGGCGATCGGGAACAGGATCGGAGCCAGAATCAGAATGATGCCGGTTGGCTCCATGAAGTTTCCGGCGATCAGGAGCAATGCGTTGACGACGACGAGGAACACCCACGGCTGCATGTTCATTGCGACGATATGCTCGGCGATCACCTGCGGGATACGCTCGGTGGTCAGTACATGCGCGAACAGCAGCGCGTTGGCGATGATGAACATCAGCATGACGGTGACCTTGGCCGCATCGGTGAGCACCCGCGGCACGTGGCGCATTCCGATATCGCGATAGACGAACACCGCGATGAAAAATGCATAAACTGCGGCGACCGCCGCGGCTTCGGTCGGCGTGAATATCCCGCCGTAGATGCCGCCGAGGATAATGACCAGCAGGAGCATCCCCCAGAGCGATTCTCGGCCGGCCGTAATCACCTCATGCAGCGCGGCCTTGGGCTGGCGCGGCAGGTCGATCATGCGCGCCCGAACGTAGATCGCCGCCATCAGCATCAGGCCGAGCACGATGCCGGGCAGAATCCCGGCCATGAACAGCTTGCCGACCGAGGTCTCGGTCGCCGCGGCGTAGACGACCATCACGATCGACGGCGGTATCAGGATGCCCAGCGTGCCGGCGTTGCAGATCACACCGGCGGCGAATTCCTTTGAATAGCCGGCCTTGACCATCCCGGCGATGACGATGGAGCCAACGGCGACGACCGTGGCTGGCGACGAGCCGGATACTGCGGCGAACAGCATGCAGGCCAGCACAGAGGCCATCGCCAAACCGCCGCGCAAGTGCCCTATGCTGGCGTTGGCGAACCGGATCATTCGCCTGGCCACGCCGCCTGTGGTCATGAATGCGCCGGAAAGGATGAAAAACGGAATCGCGAGCAGCGTGAACTGCTCGGAGGTCTCGAACAGCTTGAGCGCCAGCGAGGCGAGGGAATCGTGGCCGAACAGGAGGATCGTCAGCAACGAGGAAAGGCCGATTGCTATCGCGATCGGCATCCCGAGCAGCATGAACGCGAACAGCAGGATGAACAATGCCGCCGTGGTCATCGTCGCTCCGCCTCGTCCGGCGCGCCTTTGCCGAGAGCGCCGAGCTTCAACGCCTCGGCGGCCTCGTCGGCCAGATGCAGCCCCTGCTCGCGGCCCGAGACGATCCGGTAGAAAAGATGGACGAAACGTACGAGCAGCAGGGCAAAGCCGAGCGGCAGCACCAGCCGCGGAATCCATTGCTGTATCGGCAGGTCTTCCGCCAGGATGCCGATGTCGTACATCTTCAGGACGTACAGCGAGCCGCCGACCAGGCCGATCACCGAGTAGACGACGCAAAGGACGGCGGCGATCGCGCTCACCCTGCGGGCATTGCGGCGACCGAGCGTTTTCACCAGCGCGTCGACGCCGATGTGGGCGCCGACGCGCACACCGTACGCCATGCCCAGGAAAATCAGCGCTGCGAACAGGAAGGTGACGAGCTCGAGCGCCCAGACGAAGCTGTAGTTGAATACGTACCGTGCGATGACTTGACCGAAGGTCACGAGGGTCATCACGGCGAGGAGCGCCGAGATCAGCCACTCCTCGATCGTCTCGAACCAGGCCAGCCGCACGGCGCTCCTCCCGGACGCCTAACTCTGCCTCAGCCGTTCGATTTCTGCGCCGCCTGGATCAGATCCTTGCCGATGTCCCCTTCGAACTTCTTCCAGACCGGTTCCATGGCTTTCTTCCACGCAGCGATGTCCTCCTTGCTGAGCTCCTGGATCTTGGCCTTCCCGGCATCGGCGATGTGCTTGCGGTCCTGCTCGTTCAGATCGTTGGCCAGCTTGTTGCCATAGGCGGTGGCTTCTTTCATCGCGGCCGTCAGACCGGCGCGCACGTCGGCCGGCAGCCCGTTCCACCACTTGGCATTGGTGACCACCATGTAGTCGATCACGCCATGGTTGGTCATCGCGATCGTCTTTTGGACCTCGTAGAATTTTTGCGACCAGATATTGGACCAGGTATTCTCCTGGCCGTCGACTACGCCGGTCTGCAGCGCCTGATACACCTCGCTGAACGCCATTTTCTGCGGGTTGGCGCCGAGAGCGCGGAACTGCGCCTCGAGCACGTCGGAGGCCTGGATGCGAAACTTGAGGCCCTTGACGTCCTCGGGACGCTTGAGCTGGTCCTTGTCGCTCGACAACTGCTTCATGCCGTTGTGCCAGTATCCGAGGCCTTTCAGCCCCTTGCTTGTCATCGCATCGAGCAGACCCTGGCCGGGCGCGCTGTCCTGGAACCGATCGACTGCGGCAACGTTGTCGAACAGGAAAGGAAGGTCGAATATCTGCAGCTTCTTGGTGTAACGGTCGAACTTCGACAGCGACGGAGCGATGATCTGCACGTCGCCCAGGAGCACAGCCTCGAGCTCCTTGGCATCGCCAAAAAGCTGCGAGCTCGGAAAGACCTGGACCTGGACTTTCCCGGGGAGCATCTTCTCTGCAAGCTCCTTGAACTTCAGGGCGGCCTGTCCCTTGGGCGTTTTCTCCGCCACGACGTGGCTGAACTTGATGACGATCGGCTGCTGTGCCAGGACGGGTGCGGCGACGGCGAGCAGCGCGGACGCGGCGAGCGCCAGGAAAAAGCTGGATTTCATCAGGACCTCCAATGAAAGACGAACCGTAAACAGCCTTTTTTGTAAGTTCTGCGGGTCATTTAGCCTTGCGTGATCCGGCTTGTCAATCGCCGATTGGGACGGCCTGAAGGCCTGGACCCGCTGAATCGAACGATCGGGACGCCGCAACTCAGGGCCTACTGACAGGCCCTCGTTCATTGCGGGTGCCAGGCGACGCGCCATGCCGTTTCCTCGCCTTTCGCCTGAAACGCCACGGCTACGCCGATACCGGGCACTGCCGCGAGCTCGTCCCCGCACCAGATCAGCGGCAGCCCCTGGCGCTGCCACGGCGGCAGCTGTGCGTCGTAGAGAAGCTTCTTGACTGCGCGACGCGGCCGGTTCGCGGCAAGCTGGATGCGCTCGCCGCCGATGCGGGAGCGCAGCGTCACCGGCGCCGCTTCCAGTTTGCTCGTGGCGATGCCGGTGCCTCGTGCGCGCTCGAACCGCAAGGTGCCGCTGGGAAGATCTACGCTTTCTTCGCCGCACCACGGGCGGACGTAGGGATCGGTAGCCATCGCGTGAACCAGGATGCGGTCGCGATAGCGCCCTAATTCGACTCCATCATGGACGATGCGCGTGCGGGCATCCGCGGCGCCCGCGACCAGCTGCGCAAGCATCGCGGCAAGACGCGTCGTCGATGGAGGCCGCAAGCCCTCGCGGCGCAGGAACCAGCGCAGCACGTTGCGCGCGCGCGCCGGCGGCAGCGCGGCGAGCGCGGCGCGGTCCAGTCCATCGTGCACACCGCCGGCGTCCTGCTGGGCAAGCTCGTCGAGCAATGCCGCCGCCTCGGCCTGGTGGGCGGCCGCGCGCACGAGCACAGATGGGTAACCTGGAAAGGCGTCGGCCAGCAGCGGCGCCACGGCGAGCCGCAACAGGTTGCGCTTGTGCCGCCGGTCGGCATTGCTCTCATCGTCAACCCAGGCGAGACGGCGTGCCCTTGCGTAGGCGGCGAGCGTGCCGCGCGGAAGCTCGAGCAGCGGACGCAGCAGCGCCGGGCCGCCCGCATTGCCGGCGCGATAGCGCGGCATGGCCGCCAGCCCCGCGGGCCCGGCACCGCGCAGCAATTGCAGCAAGGTCGTTTCCGCCTGGTCGTCGGCATGGTGCGCCAGAGCGACGATGTCGACGTCGGCCGCCAGAAGCTTTTGGTAGCGAGCCTCCCGCGCCGCGGCCTCCAGGCTCTGGCCGGATCGGCGCGCGACGTCGACGCGGTGAACGGTCAACGGCACGCCGCGCGCCGCACAGGCTTCGGCGCAGAACTCGGACCAGCGAAGCGCATTGGGAGACAGGCGATGATCGACGTGCAGTGCCGACAGGCGCAGCGAGAAGCGCGGCGAGAGCGCGTGCAATGCGTCGAGCAGCACCATCGAGTCGACGCCTCCCGACAATGCCACGGCGATGCGCGCGTCTGCGACAACATGTGCGGTCAGAGCGGCGGACAGCGCGGCATCGATCGCCGCGACCGGAGTCGCATGGCGGTCGGCGACGCCGCGGACCGCATTGGCGTCGTTCGCCGCGCCGGTGTTCCCACGGGGGAGGGGCGTAGTCGCGGCCATGCGCATAGCCCGGACGAGGCGGCGAGCCGTCAGCCCGGGTTCAATTCCTTGAACTTGCCGTAGCCGAGGATCTTGTCTTCGCGCGCCTCGAGCAGCGTTTCGAGCGGTTGCTCCTGCGCCTGGCGCAGCGCCTCGGTGAGCGCCTTTTTCAGCGTCGCCATCATGGCCGCGTGATCGCGATGCGCCGCACCGGTCGGCTCGTTCACGACCTTATCGATCAGGCCGAGGGTCTTCAGCCGTGATGCAGTGATGCCGAGCGTCTCGGCGGCCTCCTCGGCGTTCTTGGCCGACTTCCACAGGATCGAGGCACAGCCTTCGGGCGAGATCACCGAGTAGGTCGCATACTGCAGCATCAGCGTGGTGTCGCCGATCGCGATCGCCAGCGCGCCGCCAGAGCCTCCTTCGCCGATGATCGTGACGATAATGGGCGTGCGCAAGCCGGCCATTTCGTAGAGATTACGGCCGATCGCTTCCGACTGACCGCGCTCCTCGGCGCCGATGCCCGGAAACGCCCCGGGCGTGTCGATGAAGGTGAACAGCGGCAATCCAAATTTTTCGGCGAGCTTCATCAGTCGAAGCGCCTTTCGATACCCTTCGGGACGGGGCATGCCGAAGTTGCGATAGATCTTTTCCTTGGTGTCGCGGCCCTTCTGGTGTCCGATCACCATGCACGGCGCGCCGTTGAACCGCGCCATGCCACCGACGATGGCCGGATCGTCCGAATAACTGCGGTCGCCGTGCAGCTCGTGGAAGTCCGTGAAAATGCCGGCGATGTAGTCGAGGGTGTAGGGCCGTTGCGGGTGCCGCGCCACCTGCGCGATCTGCCATGAAGAAAGCTTGCTGTAGACCTCCTTGGTCAGCTGCTGGCTCTTCTTGCTGAGCCGCGTGATTTCTTCGGAAATGTCGACCGCGGAATCCTCGTGGACATAACGCAGCTCGTCGATCTTGCTTTGAAGCTCGGCAATCGGCGTTTCGAAATCGAGAAAGGTCTGTTTCATCGGCAGCAGTATCGGCGGTGCGAGGGCGCGATCATAGCGCAGTCCGCGCCAGCGGCGCCATCGCTTGCGGACGGGCGCCGCCCGCTTTTATCCGGGAAGTGAATCGTAGATCAGCTTGCAGCCGGTCGCAAACAGGATGGCGTAGCTCATGCGATAGAACGGCTTTTCCGGAATCCGTCGCTCGAGATGGAGGCCTAACCAGATGCCCAGAGGCGCAAGAGGCGCGAACAGCAGCGACAGGCCGAGGTTGGCCGGGGACAACTGGCCGAGAAGTCCATACGGAATGAGCTTCAGGTAATTGACGATGGCGAAAAAGACGACGCTGGTCCCGACGAAGATTGTTTTCTCCATTCGCTGCGGCAGCAGGTAGACCAGAAGCGGCGGTCCACCGGCATGAGCCATCGTGCTCGTCAGACCTGACATCGCACCGCTGAAAAAGCCGATCACGCGTCCCGGCTTGCCCGCCTTTCGTCCCAGGCGCTGGGCGATGTCGAACCAGCGATTCAGCGCGAAGGATACCGCGATGACACCGATCAACAGGCGCACCCACTCGACCGGTACGACGCCGAACGCGAGCGATCCCAGGACGATGCCCAGAAGTGCCCCGGGGATGAGCACGCGCACGTGATGCGCTGACCATTGCCTCCGATAGGCGAGCAACCCGAAGATGTCCATCGCGCACAGGATCGGCAGCACGATGCCGGCGGCATCCGCCGGGGCGACGAACATCGACATCAGCGCAACCGCGATGCCGCCCGGGCCGCCGCCGAATCCGCCCTTGAACACGCCGGTAAGAAGGATCCCGAACGTGGCGGCGGCGTAAAAGGCGGCGGAATAACCGCGCCACTCGGCGGCGAGCTCGCTCATCGATGGCGTCAGTACGGCGGGACCGCGGCGCGCAGCATATGCAGGTGCTCGATCCCGTCCTCGATGTAGGGCTCCGACACGGTGCGGAAGCCCAGGCTCTGGTAAAAGCGCTCGAGGTGACTCTGCGCGCCGATGCGCAGCGCTTGCCCGGGAAAGAGCTCGCAGGCCTTGCGCAGCCCTTCGTTCATCAGCGGACGACCAAGACCTATCCGCCGGAACGGCGCGACGGTCAGCACGCGGCCGATCGAAGGCTCGGCGAACACCCGCCCGGGCTCGATCAATCGAAGGTACGCAGCGAGCACGCCGGTCGCGCCCGTGCCGCGTTCGGCTTCCCGGCCCGACGAGACCCATCCGAGCAGATGCCAGGCATGCAAGTCGATCCCGTCGGTGTCGAGAAAGGCGCAACGCTGCTCGATGATGAACACCTCGCCGCGCGCGCGCAGCAGCGCGTACAGATGGCGCGGCTCGAGGTCGTCGAAGCGCGTCCATTGCCAGCGGATTTCGGGCTGCATCGCGAGACTTGCGTCGCTGACGAAATGCGCTAAGTTACACTATGCGGGGGCATTTCACAGCGAGGGGCAATGACCGGTTCGCATCGCATTGCCGTCATACCGGGCGACGGCATCGGCAAGGAAGTCGTTCCGGAAGGCCTGCGCTCGCTCGAGGCGGCGGCGGCGAAGTTCGGCATCGAGTTGCGGTTCGACGAGTTTCCGTGGAGCTGCGACTACTACGCCAAGCACGGCCGCATGATGCCGGAGGACTGGATCGACCAGATCGGCGGCCACGACGCGATCTTTTTCGGGGCCGTGGGCTGGCCGGCGATGGTGCCCGATCATGTCTCGCTCTGGGGCTCGCTGATCCAGTGGCGGCGCCATTTCGATCAGTACGTGAATCTGCGCCCGTGCCGCTTGATGCCGGGCATTCCGACGCCGCTCGCCGGGCGTCGGTCGGACGAGATCGATTTTGTCGTGATACGCGAGAACACCGAAGGCGAATACTCGTCGATCGGCGGCCGCATGTTCGAAGGGACCGATCGCGAGACGGTATTCCAGCAGACGGTGTTCACCCGCAAGGGCGTCGATCGCATCATGCGCTTCGCCTTCGACCTGGCGCTGACGCGCCCGGCGAAGCACGTGACCTCGGCGACCAAGTCGAACGGCATCTCGATCACGATGCCGTACTGGGACGAGCGCTTCAAGGCGATGTCCGCGCAATATCCGGCGATTCGCACCGATCAGTACCACATCGACATCCTGAGCGCGCAATTCGTTCTGCATCCCGACTGGTTCGACGTCGTCGTAGGCTCGAACCTGTTCGGCGACATCCTGTCGGATCTGGGACCCGCCGTGTGCGGCACGATCGGGATCGCGCCATCGGCCAACATCAATCCGGAGCGCGATTTTCCATCGACCTTCGAGCCGGTGCACGGCTCCGCGCCGGACATCGCCGGCAAGGGCATCGCCGATCCCATCGGGCAGATCTGGTCGGGGGCGTTGATGCTCGAGCATCTCGGCCACGCCGATGCGGCAGCCGCGATCGTGCGCGCGATCGAGGCCACCTTGGCCGATCGATCGGCGCCGCGCACGCCCGATCTCGGGGGCAAGGCGACGACGGTGGAACTCGGCAAGGCGATCGCCGCGGCGATTTCCTGACGGCGCGCCTTCGCTAAAAACCGGTCCTCTGTGGCAAGATAGCGGCAAGAACGAGCAGCGCCGCAAGGGGACGATCAAGATGATTATCGGCATTCCGCGCGAAACGCGCGCCGGCGAGACGCGCGTCGCGGCGACGCCCGAGACGGTCAAAAAGCTCGCCGCCAGCGGCAAGCACGACATCGTCGTTGAGTCCGGTGCCGGTGTCGCTTCGAGCATTCCCGACGCTGACTATCAAAGCGCCGGAGCGCGCATCGCCGACGCCGCCGCGGCGCTTGGCGCCGATATCGTGCTCAAGGTCCGCGGTCCGTCCGTCGACGAGCTGCCACGCCTGAAGCGCGGCGCGCTGCTGATCGGCCTGCTCGATCCGTTCGACACGGCCGCGATCGCGTCGTGCGCGCAGGCCGGCGTCAGCGGCTACGCGCTCGAGTGGCTGCCGCGCATTTCGCGTGCGCAGTCGATGGACGTGCTGTCGTCACAGGCGAATATCGCCGGCTACAAGGCGGTGATCATCGCCGCCGACGAATATGCCCGCTTCATGCCGATGCTGATGACTGCCGCCGGAACGGTGAAGGCGGCGCGGGTGCTGATCCTCGGCGTCGGCGTGGCGGGCCTGCAGGCGATCGCCACCGCCAAGCGCCTCGGCGCCGTCATCGAGGCGTCCGACGTGCGCCCGTCGGTCAAGGACCAGGTCGAATCGCTCGGCGCCAAGTGGGTCGACGTGCCGTACGCCAACGACGAGGAGCGCAAGATCGCCGAGGGTGTCGGCGGCTACGCGCGGCCGATGCCGCCCGAGTGGATGGCGCGGCAGGCAAGCATCATCAGCGAGCGCTGCAAGACCGTCGACATCCTGATCACCACCGCGCTGATACCGGGACGGCCGGCGCCGAAGCTGATCAAGGCCGAGACGGTCGCCGCGATGAAGCCTGGCGCGATCGTCGTCGATCTCGCGGTCGAGCAGGGCGGCAACGTCGAAGGCTCGGAGCTCGGCAAGATCGTCGTCAAGAACGGCGTCAAGCTGGTGGGGCTGGCCAACCTGCCGGCGCTGGTGCCTGCCGACGCCAGCGCGCTTTATGCGCGCAATGTGCTCAACTTTCTTGCCCTGTCGCTCAACGCCAAGACCGGCGAGTTCGCCGTGCCCGCCGAAGACGAGATCGTCAAGGCCACGCTGGTGTGCGCCAACGGGCAAGTCGTACCCAGAACCTGATAGCGGGCTTCCCGTTCGCGGGAACGTTGCGCCGGAGAGAGAATCATGACAGCAGGCGTTGATCCGATCGTCATCAACCTGATCGTGTTCGTGCTGGCGATCTTCGTCGGCTACCACGTCGTCTGGAATGTGACGCCGGCGCTGCATACGCCGCTGATGTCGCTGACCAACGCGATCTCGAGCATCATCCTGGTCGGCGCGATGCTCGCGGCGGGCGCGGCCGATCTCGACTGGGGCGGCTGGCTTGGTGTCGTCGCGGTCACGCTGGTGTCGATCAACGTGTTCGGCGGCTTCCTGGTCACGCAGCGGATGCTCGGCATGTTCAGAAAGAAGGAACGCGGTACCGGCGCGACCAAGGAATAGCGATGAGCGCGAATCAACTCGCACTGTGGTACCTGGTCGCCGCAGTGAGCTTCATCCTCGCGCTGAAAGGCCTGTCGAGCCCGCACACCGCGCGGCGCGGCAACGTGTACGGCATGGTCGGCATGGCCATCGCGCTGCTGGTCACGCTGGCGCTGGTCTATTCGCACAGCAAGCACGTGCTGCCCATTCTCGGCGGCATGGCGGTCGGCGGCGTGCTCGGAGCGATCGTCGCGCGTCGCGTGCAGATGACGCAGATGCCCGAGCTCGTCGCGGCGATGCATTCGCTGGTCGGTCTCGCCGCCGTTCTGATCGCCATCGCCGCGGTGAACAACCCGCAGGCGATGGGGCTCGATGACCCGATCACCTTCGGGCACAAGCTCGAGCTCTTCATCGGCACCTTCATCGGTGCGATCACCTTTTCCGGATCGGTGATCGCGTTCGGCAAACTGTCCGGCCGCATCCGCAGCGCGCCGGTGGTGTTCGCGGGCCAGCATTACGTCAATCTTGCGATCGGCATCGCGATGATCGCGTGCGGCATCTGGTTCTGCATGACGCCGCCGGAAGCGCAGTGGCCGCCGTTCGTCATCATGACCGCGCTCGCGTTCCTGCTCGGCTTCCTGCTGATCATTCCGATCGGCGGAGCCGACATGCCGGTGGTCATCTCGATGCTGAACAGCTACTCGGGCTGGGCAGCGGCAGGGATCGGCTTCTCGCTCGATAACCCGATGCTGATCATCGCCGGATCGCTGGTCGGCTCCTCGGGTGCGATTCTTTCGTACATCATGTGCCGCGCGATGAACCGCTCGTTCTTCAGCGTGATCCTCGGCGGCTTCGGCGGCGAAATCGCCGACGCGGCTGCGGGCACGGAGAAAAAGCCGGTCAAGAGCGGCAGCCCCGACGATGCCGCGTTCCTGCTGTCGAACGCGGACACCGTGATCATTGTTCCCGGCTACGGCCTCGCCGTCGCGCGCGCCCAGCATGCGGTCAAGGAACTCGCGGCGAAGTTGACCGCGAAGGGCGTCAACGTCAAATACGCGATCCACCCCGTTGCCGGACGGATGCCCGGGCACATGAACGTCTTGCTTGCCGAGGCGGAGGTGCCCTACGACCAGGTGTTCGAGATGGAGGACATCAACAGCGAGTTCGCGCAGGCCGATGTCGCGCTGATCCTCGGCGCGAACGACGTCGTCAACCCGCTGGCCGAACAGAAGGGCAGCCCGATCTACGGCATGCCGATCATCGAGGCGTACAAGGCCAAGTCGGTCATCGTCAACAAGCGTTCGATGGCTTCCGGCTACGCCGGCCTCGACAATCCGCTGTTCTACATGGACAAGACGATGATGGTGTTCGGCGACGCCAAGAAAGTCGTCGAGGAGCTGGTCAAGGCTGTAGACTGAATCGCCTACGCAATCGACGGCGGGTCATCGACCCGCGCGGGTGATCCAATGCGATGAGGGGGTGACGCGTGCCGATCGTGCGGAAGCTCGTGGCCGTGGTGTTCGCCGACGTCGTCGGCTACTCGCGGCTGATGGAACGCGACGAAGCGGGCACGCACGCGCGGCTGCGCGAACTGCGTGAACAGCTGATCGATCCCAAGATCGCCGTGCACGGCGGTCGGACCGTTCACACGTCCGGTGACGGAACCCTGATCGAATTCCCGAGCGCGACCTCCGCGCTGCGCTGCGCCGTGGAGATACAGCGCGAGATGGGCGCGCGCAATCTCTACGTCGCACCCGAAGAGCGCATCGAGTTCAGGGTCGGCATCAATTTGGGCGACATCATCGTCGAAGGCGACGATATCGCCGGCGACGGCGTCAACGTGGCGGCGCGACTGGAAGCGATGGCCGAGCCCGGGGGCATCTGCGTCGCCTCGGCGGTATGGGAGCAGGTGCACGAAGATCTGGGTGTCGAGTTCGTCGACGTCGGGCCGCAGCAGGTCAAGAACATCTCGAAGCCGATCCGCGTCTACCGAATCGCCCTCGGCAAGGGAGCCGGTGCGAAAGCGGCCGCGGAGGCGACGGCCGTCGCAACCAAGGGCCGGCTCGGCACTCGGCGCGCGGCGATGACGGCAGGCGCTGTTGCGCTGCTCGCCGCCATCGGTGCTGGAGTCTGGCATTGGACCCAGCATCGGGCGTCCCTGCCAGCGGTCGCCATCTTTGTCGGACCGCCGCCGCGGTCGATCATGGTGCTGCCGTTCAGTGCGCCGGCCGGCGATACGCAGCTCGACGGCCTAGCCGATTCGCTATCGGTCGACGTGGCGCGTGCCCTCGCCAACAGCGTGCGCGATGCGAACGTGGTGGCACCGAATCCTGTGGCCGTCCAGAAGGGCAAGCCGGTCGACGAACGGATACTCGCCCGGGATGCCAACGTTCGTTATCTCGTGGCAGGCGAATTGCGCGGAGCGGGCGACGATATCGCCGCGACAGCGCGGCTGATCGACGGCGCGACCGCCAAGCAACTCGCGAGCGAACGACGCACGATTGCTCGTGCCCGTGCGATGGAGGATCAGGAGTTGCTCGTCGCGCGGGTGACTGCGGCGGCGCGTTTGATGTTCCAGAATGCCGAGGGCCGGCGCATCGCCGCCGAGCCGGCCGGTGCCACCGACGCACAGAGTCTCGTCGCGCGCGCGAATGCAATTTTCACCGAGGAGGACCTCGCTTCTACGCGGGCCGCGCGCAAGCTTTACGAGGAGGCCATCGAGCGCGATCCCAAGCTGGTCTCGGCCTGGATCGGCCATATGTATACGTTGATCTCGGAGCACTTTAATGATCTTGCCGCGGGACGGAACGAGCGGCTGCTCGCGGAAATGGATCGCGACTCGCGGCGCGCCATCGCGCTCGATGACCGCGACCCGAGTGCCTGGATGGCCCGCACGTCCGCGCTTCAGGTGCAGTGGCAGTGGCGGGCGGCGTTCGAGGCCAGCGAGCGCGCGCTCGCGCTCGACCCGTCGCGCTTCCTGACCCGGTCCGGGCTCTACATCATGTCGGGCCAGTCGGCGGACGCGTTGCAGGCGATCGCGAGACGCAACGCGATGCTGGGCGCGCCCGATCCGGGCCTCCTGTTCTATAGCTGCCACGCGCACATCCATCTGGGTCAATACGAGCAGGCGCTCTCGGACTGCGAGCGCGCGGTGGCGGAGGGGAACGACTATTGGGTTTACCTCGACCTGACGACTGCTTACGCACAAACCGGCGACATGGCCAGGGCTTCCGCCACCAAGGCCGAGGTGATGAAGCGCGTGCCCGATTTCACCATTTCGCGTCTCCTGGCCAAGCAGTTCTCCAATAGCCCGGTGTGGAACGAAGAGATTCGGACTCGATTCGTACCGGGCTGGCGCAAGGCGGGCTTGCCGGAATAGAGCGCGGGCCGCGTCGATTCGGCTAGAATGTGGCGGCGCGCGAGGCGCCGCGCTCATCGCGCAATCCACGCCGCCCGTGCCAGGTCCGCTCTCACATCTCACCGTCCTCGATCTTTCCCGCGTGCTCGCCGGCCCATGGTGCACGCAGTTGCTCGCCGACCTGGGTGCGGACGTCATCAAGATCGAGAAACCGGGCGGCGGTGACGATACCCGCCGTTGGGGACCGCCCTTCCTCAAGGACACCGCCGGACGAGACACGGCGGAGTCTGCTTACTATCTGGGCTGCAATCGCGGCAAGCAGTCGGTCGCCGTCGACTTCACATCGCCCGACGGCCGGCGCATTGTGCGCGACCTATGCAAGCAAGCCGACATCGTCGTCGAGAATTTCAAGGTCGGCGCGCTGACCCGTTACGGTCTCGACTATGCGGCGCTTGCCGCGATCAATCCACCGCTGGTCTACTGCTCGATCACCGGCTTCGGGCAGACCGGCCCGTATGCCGAGCGCGCCGGCTACGACTTCATCATCCAGGGCATCGGCGGATTCATGAGCGTCACGGGCGAGCGCGACGACCTGCCGGGTGGCGGTCCGCAGAAGGCGGGCGTCGCTATTGCCGACCTGATGACGGGCATGTATGCGGCGACGGCGATACTGGCGGCGATCGCCCATCGCGCCGTCTCCGGCGTCGGTCAACATATCGATGCCGCGCTGCTCGATACCCAGGTGGCGATGATGGCGTCGCTCGACATGAATTATCTGGTCACCGGCACGGCGCCGGGACGCGCCGGCAACGCGCATCAGAACATCGTGCCCTATCAGGTGTTCGACTGCGCCGACGCGCTGCTCATCCTCGCCATCGGCAACGATGGACAGTTCGCGCGCTTTTGCGAAGTCGCCGGCACCAGCGCGTGGCTCGACGATCCTCGCTTCGCGCGCAACAGCGAGCGCGTCCGGCACCGCGACTTCGTCGTGCCGTCGATTGCGAAGGTCATGCGCGGCAGAACGCAGCGCGACTGGCTCGCGTCGCTCGAAACGGCCGGAGTACCTTGTGGTCCGATCAACGGGATCGACGAAGTCTTCGCCGATCCTCAGGTCGTCGCGCGCGGCATGCGGGTCGATATGCCGCATCCGCTGGCGGGTACCGTCCCGCAGGTGGCCAATCCATTGAAATTTTCGGCGACGCCCGTCGCGTATACTCGGTCGCCTCCCTTGCTCGGCGAGCACACCCGCGACGTGCTGGCGGAGCGACTGGGACTTGCCGACGCGGCGCTGCTCGAACTCGCAGCGCGTCGCGTCATAGAAATGCGAAGTTGAGCCTGGATAGGAGCCTCCACAGCGGTGATCTCGAATGAGCGACCGAAACCAGCAGCGATGAAAGAAATCACGCGTAGGCCGGCGTTCTGGGTTGTCTTCGCGCTCGTCTCGGCGTTGTCGGGCGCGTTTGCCTGGCGCTATTTCCCCGCCGCGCTGCCGCTGATCAACCTCGACGTCAAGATGACGCGAGGCGATGCGCTGTCCGCGGCCGCTTCGCTTGCCGACCGGCTCGAGCTTGCGCCTGCCGGCGCGCAGCGCGCGGCGCTGTTCGCGCACGACGCCGCCACGCAGAACTTCGTCGAGCTGGAGGCGGGCGGCAAGCCGGCGTTTGCGGAGATGATCGCGGGCAAGCTCTATTCGCCTTACTGGTGGGAAGTGCGGTTGTTCAAGCCGGGCGAGACCGCCGAGGCGCGCGTGCGCTTCCGTCCCGACGCCACGCCGTATGGCTTCGTGCGCATCGTGCCCGAAAGCGATCCCGGTGCCGCGCTGGACGCGGCAGCCGCGCGCGCGATCGCCGAAGCGCATGCGCGCGACGACTGGGGCGTCGACTTCGCACCGTACAAGCTGCTCGAGCAATCGCAGGTGCAGCTGCCCAACGGGCGCATCGACCACACGTTCGCCTATGAGCGTGAGCATGAGAAGCTCGGCGACGGCCGCTACAGGATGCGGCTGGGCGTCGCCGGCGACCACCTGGTCGAGCTCACTCGGTTCGTCCATATCCCCGAAGCGTTCGCCCTGCGATTCCAGGAAATGCGCTTCGCCAACAACGCCATCGCCAAGGTCGCCGGCATCTCGGCTGGAGCACTGTATGGAATCGGTGGCTGCGTGCTGGGCGTGCTGTGGCTGCTGCGCAGGCGCGCTTTGGTCTGGCGGCCCGCCCTTGTCGCGGGCGGGATCGTTGCCGGCTTGAACGCGCTCGCGCTGATCGCCAACGCGCCGCAGGCGTGGTTCGGCTTCGATACGGCGCAGCCGCTGTGGCTCTTCTGGGCACAGCAATTCGCGCTGGCCGCGTTGGTCTTCGTTGGCGGAGGTCTGGCGTTGGGCCTGGTGTTCATGGCCGCGGAAAGCTTGTCGCGGAACGCGTTTCCGCGGCACCCGCAATTGTGGCGGCTTTGGTCGCGCGAAGCCGCGCCGTCGCCGGCCGTCCTCGGCCGAACCGTCGGCGGCTACCTCGCGGTGCCGATCGAGCTCGCGCTGATCGCCGCGTTCTATTTTGTGACCAACCGCTACTTTGGCTGGTGGCAACCTTCCGAAACGCTGACCGATCCCAATATCCTGGGCAGTGCGCTTCCGGCGCTCGCCCCGATCGGCATGGCGCTTCAGGCCGGGTTCATGGAGGAGTGCCTGTTTCGCGCCGTGCCCTTGTCGATCGCCGCGCTGTTCGGCAGCCATTTCGGCCAGCGCAAGCTTTTCATTGGGATCGCGCTGGTGCTGCAGGCGCTGATCTTCGGCGCAGCGCATGCGAATTACCCGGGCTTTCCGTCGTATTCGCGGCTCGTGGAGCTCGTCGGACCCGCCTTTGTCTGGGGCTTGATATTCATTCGCTTCGGACTGCTGCCGACCGTGATTCTGCACGCGCTGTTCGACCTCACGCTGATGTCGATCCCGGTATTTCTTATCGATGGTCAAGGCAGCACGATCAATCAGGCATTGGTGATCGTGGCAGGGCTGATTCCTCTGGCGGCGGTGCTCGCGCGTCGCTTCCGGGAAGAGCGATGGCGCGAGCTTCCGGAGGGCCTGCGCAATCGCGCATGGCAGGCGACCGCCGCCCCCGAGGCCGCCGCACTGTTGCGCGGACGCGCCGCCGCAGGCGTATGGACCGCGCGGGTGCAGCGCCTGCTGCCGTTACTCGGGCTCGCGGGGCTGGTGGCGATCGGCGCAAGCAGCGTCGCGCAGCGGGATACCCCGCCGCTACGCGTCGATCGAGCGCAGGCCGAAGCCGCCGCCGACGCGGCAGTCGAAGCGCGGGGAATGAAGCCCGGCGATGGCTGGAAGCGTTTTGCGGTCGTCCGACTCGTCGCCGATGACCAAAATGCCGCGCTCTGGCATGCGTTCGTCTGGCGTGAAGCCGGACGCGAGGTCTACGAGCGGCTGATCGGCAACTGGCTTGCGCCGCCGCTGTGGGACGTGCGCTACGCGCGCTTCGACACGGGCGACGTCGCCGACCGGGCCGAGGAATGGCGCGTCACGGTTGCTGCCGACGGCACCGTTCGCCAAGTTCGTCACCAGCTTTCCGAAAAGCAGCCGGGTGCCCGTCTTTCGCGCGATGAGGCGCGGGCCCTGGCGCAGCACGAGATCCGGGAGCGGTTCGGGCTCGATCCCGCGACATTGCGCGAGGTATCGGCCGAGGAGCAGGAACGCCCGGCAAGGGCCGACTGGCAATTCACCTACACCGACCCCACGGTCGCGGTCGGCAAGGGCGGCGAGGCGCGGGTCATCGTCGCGGTCGCCGGCGATCAGGTTGCAGGATCGGGACGCTACGTCTTCGTCCCGGAGACCTGGCAGCGGGCCGAACGCCTGCGCGCGGGACGCTTGAGTCTCGCGAAAAACGCGGTGACCCTGTCGTTGGCAGTCCTCGCGCTGGCGGCGATCATTGCCACGATCATCGCGTGGAGCCGCGGCCGTTTCGACCGGCGTGCCTTCTGGCTCGCGCTGTGTGTCGTCGGAGCGGCGACGCTGGCAAGCGGCATCAATTCATGGCCGGCATTCGCGATGCAGCTCAAGACCGCCGAGCCCCTCGGGCCGCAAATCGCGCTCGGCGCCGCCGGCATCGCTTTCTCGCTGATTCCGATTACTCTGCTCACCAGTCTGCTGGCCGGCGTCGCGGTGTGGGAGGCGCGCGAGCACTCGACGCCGGATACCGGCATCGGTCAGCTATGGCTGCGCGGCGCGAGCGCGGGATTTTTTGTCGCCGGTGTCCAGAGTCTTGCAAGTGCCATGGCCACCCAGGACTTCCCGCGCTCGGCGCGGTACGCGATCGAGAACGCGTGGCTGCCCTGGCTTGACGCACCGGTCCGATCGGTCGCCGCGCCGATTCTCGGCGTCGCCGTGACCATTATCGCGCTGCATTGGCTGGAGCGCTGGACCGACGGCTGGCGCCGACACCGCTGGACGGTCTATGTGGGGCTGACGGTTGCGACGGCCGCAGCCGCCTCGTTGCGGGCGGACGACCTGACGGCCGTCATCGTATCCGGATTGGTCGGAGGGGCGCTCTACACGCTGCTTTTCGCGACCGTTCTGCGGTACGACCTCCGGCTCGTGCCGCCGTTCGTGGCCGCGAACGCGATCGTGCGCATCGTCGGCAACGCGTTGCTCAAGGGCACTGCCGCGGGCGCCCTCTACGCGGTGCTGGAAATCGCGGCGACGCTGGCGGTTGCCTGGGGGATCACGCGCTACCTGCTGCGCGTCAACACGCCCGTGGCGGCCGCCGCCCCTGCGCCCGGATGAGCGTGGTTCGCGGCCGCTATTCGATTTTCACCCAGTACGGCATGACCTGATTGTCGGCGCGATGTACGGCGGTGACGTTCTTGCGCGTCGCCCACGGTATGACCTGACGATGCAACGGCAGATGATTGATCTCGGTATTGTGCGCGGCGAGCGCATCGTGGATCTCCCCGAGGCGATCTTCCGGATCCATGTTCACCTTGAGCTTGGCGAGCAGCGCGTCGAGCTTCGGATTGGTATATCGGCCGTAGTTGTAGTCGCCGTCGCCCTTGCCGGTGTAGGTCGCAAGCACCGGCTGCAGGATGAATATCGCATCGGTCGTGCCGCCGCCCCATCCCAGCATGTACATGCTGGTATCGGTCTTCTCGAGCTTCGGAAAGTAATTGGCCCGCGGCATCGCGTTCACCTTGATCGTCACGCCGATCTGCGCCCACATCGCCGCCAGCGCCTGGCAGATCTTCTCGTCGTTGACATAGCGGTTGTTGGGACAATCGAGCGTCACCTCGAAGCCGTTCGGATAGCCGGCTTCGATCATCAGCTGCTTCGCCTTCGCCTTGTCGAAGGGCAGGCGCTTTTCGAGCTCGGGCGTCGACTGTATCGGCGACGGCAGCAGCAGGCCCGACGGCTGCGAGAGCCCGCGCATCGTCGTCGTTCTGATCGCCTCGATGTCGATCGCCTGGTACAGCGCCTGCCGGACCCGCCGGTCCTTGAACGGGTTCTTGCCCTTGACGCTGGAATACAGCAGTTCGTCGCGCTTCTGATCCATGCCGATGAACACGATGCGGTTCTCTACGCCTTCGAGCACCTTGATGTTCGGATCCTGCTTGAGGCGCGGCACGTCCTGGGGCGGGGGATCGTTGATCATATCGACTTCGCCCGAGATCAGCGCCGCGACCCGGGTCGCATCCGATACGATCGGCAGGTAGATCACCTCGTCGGCGTTGCCTTCGAACCGGCCCTCCTTGATGCCCCACCAGTTGGGATTCTTGGTCAGCACCGTCCTGATGTCCGGCTCGCGCGACTTGAGCATATAGGGGCCGGTGCCGTTGGCCTGATGCGCGGTGATCATGTCTTCCTTGTCCGTGTAGTTCTGCGGCTTGGTCGCTCGGTTTTTCTCGCACCACGCGCGGCTCATGATGTTGATGGTGTTGATATGCTCGAGCTCGACCGGATTGGCGCCGCTGGTCGTGAAATCGACGGTCAGGTCATCGACTTTCTTGGGTATGCCCGACGCGTTGGCGTAAACGCGAAGCTGCGAACTGTTGGCGCGCGCGCGCTCGAACGAGAACACCACATCGTCGGCGGTGAACGGCGTCCCGTCGTGGAACTTGACGCCGGGCCGCAGTTTGAAGCGCCACGTCGTCGGGCTGAGCTTTTCCCAGGACGTGGCCAGCGCCGGAGTGAGCCTGAGGGTCTTGTCGCGAAGAAGCAGCGGTTCGTAGATGAGAATATTGATGTTGTTGGTCAGGTTCTCGTTCTGCGAATGCGGATCGGTCGTCTGCATGTCGCCGCGCCCGGCCCAGCGCAGCGTCTTGGCCGAAGCGGGTTCTACCGCGCCGACCGTCAGGGCGGCCAGCGTGAACGCAAGAGTGATCAGGCGCAGCATGGTGAATTTCCCCCGGGCGCGAAAAGAGCCATGATAAACCCGGCGGGCCGCTGCCACGGGCCGGCGGGCAGGGCCTCGCCTTGAGTCCGCCGCGCCGTCGGGCCGTCCCCGCCGCGTCCGGTCCGACTTCGGTGTCGGATCGGGACGCCGTGCTGCGACAGCGCCTCGCCGCCGGCATGGCGAGCGACTGGATTCCGCTGGGGCGCCGAATCGACCGGCTTCGACACGGCGCCTCCGCGGCGGAGCAACAGCGCGTCGAGGCGGCGATCGGCGCCTCGATCGACAAGGTCGCGCGCCGCGCCGCGGCCCGTCCCGCCATCGCCTATCCGCCGGAGCTGCCGGTTTCCGCGGAGCGCGATCGGATCGCCGCGGCGATTCGCGAGCACCCGGTCGTCATCGTCTGCGGCGAAACCGGCTCCGGCAAGACGACCCAGATTCCGAAGATATGTCTTGATCTCGGGCGTGGCACCCGCGGCTTGATCGGGCACACGCAGCCGCGGCGCATCGCCGCCCGCAGCGTCGCCGCGCGCGTCGCCGAGGAACTCAACGCCGAGCTCGGCACCGTGGTCGGTTACAAGGTCCGCTTCACCGACCACACCCGGCCCGATGCCTACATCAAGCTGATGACCGACGGCATCCTGCTGGCGGAAACACAATCCGATCGCACGCTCGCGGCGTACGACACGATCATCATCGACGAGGCCCACGAGCGCAGCCTGAACATCGACTTTCTGCTCGGCTATCTGAAGCAGCTGCTGCCGCGGCGGCCGGATCTCAAGCTGGTCGTGACCTCCGCAACGCTCGATGCGGAACGCTTCGCTCGCCATTTCTGCTCCGCTGAAAGTCCCGCTCCGGTGATCGAGGTGTCGGGGCGCAGCTATCCCGTCGAAGTGCGCTATCGCCCGCTGGGTGGCGGGTCCGTCGACGAGGCCGACGACGAGGAGGAGCTCGAGGAGGCGATCGTCGCCGCGGCCGAGGATCTGTGGCGCGAAGGTCCCGGGGACATTCTGGTCTTCCTGCCGGGTGAACGCGAAATCCGCGAAACGTCGGAGCTGCTGACGAGGAGCCTTGCGCGGCGGCCGTACGCACGCCAGGTTGAAATCCTGCCGCTGTACGCCCGCTTGTCGGCGGAGCAGCAGCATCGGGTCTTCAGCCGCAGCGCGGGCCGGCGGATCGTGCTGGCGACCAACGTCGCGGAGACGTCGCTGACCGTACCGGGCATCCGCTACGTGATCGATTCGGGTCTCGCCCGGGTCAAGCGGTACTCGCTGCGCAACAAGGTGACGCAGCTGCAGATCGAGAAGATCGCGCAGGCGGCGGCGGATCAGCGCGCGGGCCGCTGCGGCCGCGTCGCGGCCGGCGTCTGCGTCCGCCTGTACGCGGGCGATGACTACGCGGCGCGACCCAAATACACGGAGCCGGAAATCCTGCGTTCGTCGCTGGCCGCGGTGATCCTGCGCATGGCTGCGCTCGGCCTGACCGCGGTCGATGCGTTCCCGTTTCTCGACCGGCCGAGCCCGCGAGCGATCGCCGACGGCTACCAGCTATTGGAGGAGCTTGGCGCGGTCGACACGCAGCACCGGCTCACGTCGCTCGGCCGCGAGCTTGCCGCGCTGCCCGTCGACCCGCGCATCGGGCGCATGCTGCTCGCAGGCAAGGCCGGGCCTCTGGCCGAGATGCTGGTGATCGCCAGCGCGCTGGCCGTTCCCGATCCACGGGAACGGCCGCTCGAAAAGCGGCAGGCGGCCGATCAGGCGCATCTGCGCTTTCGCGACGAACGCTCGGATTTCCTGAGCCTCATGGCGCTCTGGCAATTCTTCGCCGACGCGCTGTCGGCGAAGTTGTCGCATCGCAAGCTGGTCGAGCAATGCCGCTCGCACTACGTCTCGTATCTGCGGCTCACCGAATGGCGCGATTTGCACCGGCAGCTTTCCGAGCAGGTGGCCGAGCTGGGCTGGCGCTGGACCGATGCGCTGCCGGACTCGGTCGACGCCGCGCGATACGAGTCGGTCCATCGCGCGTTGCTCGCCGCACTGCTGTCGAACGTCGGATGCCGCGCGGACGCCGAAGAGCACTATCTGGGCACGCGGGGACTCAAGTTCTACCTGCATCCCGCGTCGGGCATGGCCAAGAAAGGGGCCAAGTGGGTGCTCGCGGCGGAGCTGACCGAGACGACGAGGTTGTACGCGCGCTGCGTCGCGCGGGTCGAGCCGGAGTGGATCGAGCAGACCGCAGGGCCGCTCGTAGATCGGAGCTACTTCGATCCGCAGTGGGACGCCGCACGCGGCGAAGTCGTCGCCGCGGAGCGCGTGTCGCTGTACGGACTGCTATTGGTGGCGCGCCGGCGCGTGTCCTACGGTCCGATCGATCCCGACGCGGCGCGTGAAGTATTTATTCGAGAAGCGCTCGCTACCGGCGCGCTCACGACCAAGGGCGCGTTCCTGGTGCACAACCGTCGGCTGATCGCATCGGTCGCCGAGCTCGAGCACAAGGCGCGACGGCAGGACGTGCTGGTCGACGACGAAACGCTTTACGCGTTCTACGCCGAGCGCGTGCCGGCGGGCATTCATTCGACCGCGTCGTTCGAGCGCTGGCGAGCCGGCGCCGAGGCGACGGTGCCCAAGCTGCTATACATGACGCGCGAGGCGTTGATGCGGCACGCAGCGGCCGGCATCACCGAGGAGCAGTATCCGGAGACGATGGCGATGGCCGGCACGTCGCTGCCGCTCGCCTACCGTTTCGCGCCGGAACACCCGCTCGACGGTTTGACATTGACGGTGCCCCTGCCTCTGCTCAACCAGATCGATGCGGCGAGGCTGTCCTGGCTGGTGCCGGGCATGATCCGGGAAAAAGTCGGTTGGTACCTGAAGTCCTTGCCCAAGGCATGGCGCAATCGGCTGACGCCCTCGACTGAAGTGGTGACGAGCTTTCTCGAGTCGATCGAGGGCGACGCCGCTTCCGGGGTCGACGTCTCGAGCGCTCTGCGCGCCTTTGTTACGGCGCGTCTGGGCGAGCCGTTGCCGAGCGATGTCTGGGATGGCGCACCGCTGCCGGCGCACCTGAATGTCAACGTGCGCGTCGTCGACGCCGCAGGGAAGGAGCTGGCGCAGGGGCGCGATCTGACCGCCCTGCGCGCCCAGCTCGGCGAAGCCGCGCAGCTCAGCTTTGCACGTGCCGGCCCGGAGTTCGAACGCACCGGCATTCGGCATTGGGATTTCGGCGATCTGCCCGAAACCTTGAGCATCGAGCGCGGTGGCCGCCGCCTGACCGGATTTCCCGCGCTGGTCATCGATGGCGACGCCGCTGCGCTGCGCCTGTACGACACGCGGCAGACGGCCGAGGCGGCGACGCGTCTGGCCGTGGTGCGACTCATCCGGCAGCAGCTCAAGGATGCCTTGCGGCGCTGGGAGAAAAACCCGCCCGGCTTCGCCGCGGCCGCGCTGGCGCTCAAGACCGCGATCCCTACTGACGCGCTGCTTGCCGATGTACTGGCGGCGGTCGAGGATCGCGCCTTCATCGGCGAAGATCCGTTGCCCCGCTCGGAGCGCGCGTTCGCCGAGCAGGTCAAGCGCGCCCGGGCGAGACTTCCCGCGGTGGCCGAAGGCGCATTTCGGATGCTGGCGGCGATTGCAGCCGAGCACCATGCGTTGACACTGCGTCTGGCCGCGTTGCCGCCATCGCAGGCGCGACTCGGTGCCGACGTGCGCGCGCAGCGCGCGGCGCTGGTTTACCCCGGATTCTTTTCAACCACTCCCTGGACGCAGCTCGGCCACGTGCCACGCTATCTGCAGGCGATGGCGCGAAGGCTCGCCAAGGCGGCCGTCGATCCGGCTCGCGACGCCAAGCACGCCCATGCCGTGGCTGTGCTTTGGGAGCGCTACCGGGCGCGGGTCGAGGCCGACCGCGCAGCCCAGCGCGTGGAGCCCGCGCTCGAGGCATTTCGCTGGCTCTTGGAGGAATTGAAGGTTTCGCTGTTCGCCCAGGAGCTGCGCACTCCCTTCCCGGTGTCATACAAACGTCTGGAAAAGGCTTGGGTGGAGCTTATTCGTCGATAGATGGCGCTTTTTTGCATTGGCGGCCCCAAACGCCGCGTGTTACAGTAACTTGCTGTTATTGCGGGCTCAAGCCAGCGGGGAAGCCGGGCGAGGCGCGAAAGCGTCCTGACCGGGGTCCGCGCCGCGCGGCCCGCGTGCGGCCAACGAGGATCGAACGCGTGAGCGTGACAACGACCTCCGGCGACCGGGCGACCCGGCGTCCGGTGCCCAGGGACATGGCCAGGATACTCGGCGACTGTCGGGATCTCGCCGTCCATCGTCTGCTGCTGTCGTTTACGTCGATGCTCGATCGGGTCGGTGATCTGCTGATGGCCCGTGCCGAGCGCTCCGATGTGCGCGAGGACCAGGCGGTGCTGTTCGATGCGCGGGAAGTCCTGAGCAGCGAGCGCTCCAACCTGATGGCCGATTTCGAACGCCACCTGCGACAGCTGGTCGACGAGCGCATCAGCGGAGCGGGGCAGGCCAAGGCGGATTTCTCGGCGGTCGACGCCAAGAAACTGACCCTGGTCGACACCGATGCGATGGACGAGTCGGTGCTGTCGGGAAATATCGTTCGCGTCGTCGAAAACGCCTGTCACGAGGAATTGCGCGAGCTGAACCGCGGCGTCGGCTATCTGATGGGGGAGCCGAACCTCGAAACCGCCGCCAACCCGCTGGCGCCCACGACGATCGTCGCCGCGTTTACCCAGGCGCTGCACGACCTCAAGGGCGAGCGTCGCGTCAAGCTGGCGATCCTCAAAGAGCTCAACCAGACATCGTTCGGCGACATCGCGGCGATCTACGCCGACGTCAACCGTCATCTCGAAGGCATGAACGTCGTGCCGCAGCCGCGGTCGACGGCCGTCCATCGCAGTCCGGGACAGGCTGGCCGAGGAGGGGACGGCAAGAGTGCGACCGAGGCGGCCGTGGCGCCCGCCTCCGCCGGCGAGGGCGACCTGATGGCGATGCTGCAACGCCTGGTGAGCGCCCGTATGGGTCAGCAGGCGCCCGGCGCGCCGATGCCGGCCGGGTTGCCCCCGGGCGGCATTCAGGTCCCGGACGCGGGATCGTTGGGGCACGCGGGCCAGGAAATGGCTGGACAGGGCCACGCGCTGTCGCTCGGCGCGCTGGCGAACGCCCTCAGCATGATGGCGAGCACCCCGGGCGCGGGACAGCAGGGGCAGCCGGCCGTCGGCCCGTTCGGCGGGCCGCGCATCCTGGTCACCCCCGAGCTCGGCGACGCGCTCGCCCGCATGCAGCACGGCGAAAGCAGCATGAACTACGGCGGCGTGTCCTTCCAGCTCGCCGGGCTGCAGCAGGACATGCACAACGTGCTGCGCGACCTGCAGGAGTCGCCGCTCGGCAGCAAGGCGAACCAGCTCGAGGCCATGACGATCGAGCTCGTCGCGATGCTGTTCGACTTCATCTTCGAGACCAAGGATCTGCCCGACAGCATCAAAGCGCTGATCGGCCGCCTGCAGATGCCGGTTCTGCGCGCAGCGATGCTCGACGGAGCGTTCTTCTCGAAGAAGTCCCACCCGTCGCGTCTGCTTGTCAACGCGCTCGCCCGCGCAGGCATCGGTTGGTCGCCGACGATGGGGCACGAGGACCCACTGTACCGCAAGATCGAATCGATCGTGCACCGCGTGCTCGAGGAGTTTTCGGAAGACATCGGTCTGTTCGACGAGCTGCGCGCCGACCTCGAGAAGTTCCTGGAGGAGGAAGACAAATCTGCCGAGGCGGAGATCCAGTCGTCCGCCGACGAGATCGATCGCCGCGACCGCCTGGAAATCGCGCAATCGGTGGCGCACGCCGAAGTCGAGCTGCGCCTGCGCCAGCACCCGACGCCGACCTTCCTGGCGACATTCCTTCACGAACAGTGGATGGAGGCGCTGACGCAGCGATATCTTCGCGACGGCGAGAACAGCGAAGGCTGGACTTCGGCACTGGAAACGCTGGACGACCTGATCTGGAGCGTGCAGCCGAAGCGCGAGACCGAGGAGCGCAAGAAGCTCGTCGCGATGCTGCGCAATCTGCTGAAGCGTCTGCAAGGCGGCCTCGCCAGCGTCGCCTGGGAGCCGGGCGGTCGCGAACAATTCATGACCAACCTGGTCGAGGCGCACGCGGCCGCGGTCAAGCCGAGCCTGGCGTCGGCGCCCATGCCCACGACCGTGGTCGCGGAGGCCGCCGCTGCAGCCGCCGCCGAAGCGACCGCCAAGGGCGACGTCGAGACGGCCGCGAAAGCGCGCAAGCTGGCCGAGGCGATGGCACCCGCACCCGCTCCGCCGCCGCCCGAGCCTCCGCCCGAAGTGCCGCAGGATCGCTTTGCCGAAATCGCGGCGACGCTGGACCGCGGCATGTGGGTCGAGTTCGAAGGCGAAGGCGGCCAGCTCGCTTTCGCCAAGCTTGCCTGGGTGAGTCCGTTGCGCGGCACCTATCTGTTCACGAACCGCCAGGGGCAGAAGGCGGTCTCGCTGTCCGCCGATGAGCTGGCCGAGCGATTCCGCAACGATCGTGCCCGGCTGGTCGAAGCCGAGCCGCTGGTCGATCGCGCCTTCACCAGCATGATGGCGACGCTGGAGGAAAAGTTCGCCGACGACGACACGGTCGCCGCGCAACCCGCGTAGCGCGACCTCAGAGCTCCGCCAACGCCTCGGCGACTTCCACGACGAGCGCCGGTCCCCGGTAGATGAGGCCGGTGTAGATCTGCACCAGCGTGGCGCCGGCGGCGATCTTTTCCCGCGCGTCCTGCCCCGACAGAATGCCGCCGGCTCCGATAACGGGCAGCGCCCCGTCGAGCGCCCGTGCCAGCGCGCGCACCGCCGCCGTCGATTTTTCCCGGAGCGGCGCGCCCGAAAGCCCACCGGCCTCGGCGCCGTGCGGCAGCGCCGCGACCGCGCCGCGGTCGATGGTCGTGTTGGTCGCGATGACCCCGTCGATGCGCAGCGAAACCAGCGTGCGTGCGATGCGGCCGAGTTCCGCTGCCGAAAGATCGGGCGCGATCTTTACCACGAGCGGCGTGTACTTGCCGTGCTTCTGGGCGAGCGCCGACTGCTCCGCCTTGAGGGCAGCCAGCAGCGGTTGCAGCGCGGCGTCATTCTGCAACGCGCGCAGACCGGAGGTGTTCGGCGAGGAAATGTTGACCGTCACGTAGCTCGCGCTGCCGTAGACCGCGCGCAGGCAGGTGAGGTAGTCCTCGACGGCCCGCTCATTGGACGTATCGAAGTTGCGGCCGATGTTAAGACCCAGAATGCCGCCGCCCTTCGAACCGAAGCGCGAGCGTGCGACGTTGGCGAGAAAACGATCGACGCCATCGTTGTTGAAGCCCAACCGATTGATCAATGCCTGCGCTTCGGGCAGGCGGAAGAGTCGGGGCTTCGGATTGCCGGGCTGCGGCCGCGGCGTGACGGTGCCGCATTCGATGAAGCCGAAGCCGAGCGTCGCCAGGCCGTCGATATGCGCCGCGTTCTTGTCGAGTCCGGCGGCGAGCCCGACCCGGTTAGGGAAGGTGAGACCCATCGCCTCGACAGGCGAAGGGGCGACGCGAGGCGCGACCAGCCGCGCGGCACCGCACGCCGCCGCCGCATCCAGGACGGCGAACGCGACGTCGTGCGCGGTCTCCGGATCGAGGGTAAACAGCAGCGGTCGGAACAGTGGATAGAGCATTGGCGAAATCGATGGGAACGCCGTGCGAAGACGCCGGCTGACGGCGCGCGGATGATAACATCCGTCACGCATGACCTCGGCGCCGAACGACTCGCCACGGCCGCGCTCGCGGCGATGCGTTGTGACGCTGTCTTCCGTGTGGCGCGCGACCCACCGCCTGGCGCTGGTCATCGCCGCGTGTTTTGGGACTTCGTCGCTTGCCGCCGCGACCGACGGCGCGGCACGCCTTCGCTACGATCAGCAACCCGAAACGCGTGCATTCATCGAAGATCTGGTCACCGAGCATGCGTTCGATCGGCGCGAGCTGACCCGACAATTCGCGCAGGCGCGCTATCAGCCGCGTATTGTCGCGGCGATGTCGCGCCCGGTGCTCGCGCCGCCGAAATGGAACGAATACGCGCCGCAATTCCTGGCGCCCGAGCGCATCGAGGGCGGACTCGATTTCTGGCGTGCCAATGCGGCGACGCTGGCGCGGGCGGAAGCTGAATTCGGCATCCCTCCCGAAGTGATCGTCGCCATCATCGGCGTCGAAACGTTCTATGGGCGCAACACGGGCGGCTACCGCGTATTCGACGCGTTGACCACGCTCGCGTTCGACTATCCGCGCCGGGCCGATTTCTTTCGCAACGAGCTCAAGCAATTCCTGCTGCTGGCACGCGACCAGCGCGTCTCGCCTCTCGCGGCGCGAGGCTCGTACGCCGGGGCTTCCGGGCTGCCCCAATTCATGCCGGGAAGCGTCCGGGCGTATGCCGTCGACTACGACGGCGATGGGCGGATCGATCTGTCGACCGACCCGGCCGATGCGATCGGCAGCGTCGGCAATTTCCTGGCGCGGCATGACTGGCAGAAGGGAGCGCCAGTGCTCGCACCGGCGCAGATCGATCCGGCGTCGACCGAGACGGTGCTGCGCAAGCTCGATGGCGGCGTCAGCGAACGGCGGCCGCTCGATGCCTGGGCGCGCGATGGCGTTGTCGCTATCGTCCTGCCGGATGACCCGGGCCCCGATCCGGCCGGCCTGCTGATGCTCGAGGAAGCCGAGGGCCAGAGCTACTGGTTCGCTTTCAGCAACTGGTATGTCTTGACGCGGTACAACCGGAGCCGCCTTTATGCGACGGTGGTCTGGCAGCTCGCACAGGCGCTGAGGGCGGCGCGCGGCGAAGCGGCGTCCATCGAACCGGCTCGTCCCGTGGCGACTCCGGCTAAGGTGATGCCGGCCGATACGACGCCGGCCGCCGCGACTCCAGCCAATGCGAAGCCGGCCGCCGGCGATCCTAACGCGGGCGATTCAGCGCGTTGACATGCGCAGCCAGGCCGAGCGTCGAAGCATCGGCGCCGCTTGGCTCGACGCCGCCCTTCAGCGCGCTGAACAGCGGAGCCGCGAGCGCCTTGCCGAGCTCGACGCCCCACTGGTCGAAAGAATTGATGCCCAGGAGTACGCCTTCGACAAACGTACGGTGTTCGAATAACGCGATCAGCTGGCCGAGGCGACGCGCATTGAGCTCCGGCAGCAGCAACACCGTCGATGGCCGGTTGCCGGGACAGACGCGATTGGCGGCGAGCGCATCCGCCGACACAGGCGCGCCCTGCTTCGTCCCGCGCGCGACTTCGGCGCGCGCCTCGTCGAACGATTTGCCGCGCAACAGGGCCTGCGCCTGCGCCAGCGCATTGGCGATCAGCATCGTCTGCTGCTCGCCGAGCGGGTGCGCGGCGCGCACCGGCACGATGAACTCTACCGATGCGGTCGACGTTCCCTGATGCAGCCATTGGAAGAAGGCGTGCTGGCCGTCGGTGCCGGGACTGCCCCAAAGCGCAGGCGCCGTCGGTCCGTCCAACCGCGTTCCATCGCGCAGGACTGATTTACCGTTGCTTTCGAGCGTGAGCTGCTGCAGATAGCTCGGCAACAGCTTGAGCGCTTCGGCATAAGGAACGACGATGCGTTGCGGATAGCCCAGCATCCGCGCGTTCCAGTAGTCGACCAGGGCCAGCAAAACCGGCAGATTGCTCTCGAGCGGCGCTTCGCGAAAATGGCGGTCGATGCTCGCTGCGCCCGCGAGGAGCTCCGCGTATGCGTCCCAGCCGCAACGGATCGCAATCGGCAACCCGACCGGGGACCACAGCGAATAGCGGCCGCCGACCCAGTCCCAGACGGGCAGAATATCGGCCCCGGCGATGCCGAAGGCGCGCGCCGCCTCGTCGTTGCCAGTGATCGCGATAAAGTGCGCGGCAAGCGCGCCGCCCGCGCCCAGCGCGCTCGCGAGCCATCCTCGCGCCGCGTGCGCATTGGCCAGCGTTTCGGCGGTCGTGAACGTCTTGGACGTGACGACGAACAAGGTCGTCGCGGGATCGAGCCCCACCAGCGCACGCGTCAGGTGCTCGGGATCGACGTTCGATACGAACGCGACCTCGGTACCGTTGCCGCGTCCGTCGCGTTGCAGCGCCAGCGCGTCGCAGACGAGCTTCGGGCCGAGATCGGACCCGCCGATACCCAGGGCGATGACGTGGCGCAGCGGCCGGCCACTCGCACCCAGCCGCAAGCCGCCGCGGATTTGCGAGGCCAGCGTCCGCACGCGAGCCTGTGCCGCGCGAATCAGCGGGATGACGTCGCTGCCGTCGACCACGAGCGGCGTATCGTCTGCCTGGCGCAGCGCGGTGTGCAGCGCCGGCCGTCCTTCGGAAAGATTGATTTTTTCGCCGTTGAACAGCGCCGCGATCCACGCCGGCAGATTCGCCTCGTGCGCAAACGCGACCAGGGCATCCATCGTCTGCGGCGTCACCCGCTGTTTCGACCAATCGGCCAGCCACTGGTCCCATGACAGCGACAGTCGCGCGAAGCGGTCGGCGTCGGCGGCGAACAGTTCGGAAAGCGTGCGTGCGGCAAGGGCGGTGCGATGCTCTTGCAATGCGTGCGACGCCGGAGCGAGGTGTGGCGTGTTCATGCTGGCGTCGCCGAGGCTCGATCGATGCAGCAGAATAATCGATTGAAGGTCGCCGTTGGTAACTTATTCTCGTGTGCCGAGAGGCGGCTGGTCGCTACGTCGCCGTCCGTCCGCGGGGGCTCCGACGACTGCCCGACGCTGCGAGCTTCCGGCCGGTATGGTCGCCGGCCCGTTCGGGCCTCATGAGTGTCGTCGCAACGCTTCGCTTTTTCCGTTGTCCAACCCGCGGTCCCAATTCAGCGGCGCGATGATCGCCTCCAGGAGAAGATCGATATGGTTCCGGAACAGGGCTTTTTTTCAATGTGGACACCGCGCGTGCGAAGCTTGTTGCGGATCGTCGTTGGCGGATTGTTCCTGCAGCACGGTACGGCCAAGTTGTTGCACATCCCGCATGTGCCCTCGTTCGATCACGTACAACTGATGTCATTGGTGGGCGTCGCGGGCGTACTGGAGATCGTGGGCGGATTACTGCTTCTGATCGGCCTGTTCACGCGCCCGGTCGCGTTCGTCCTTTCCGGCGAAATGGCGTTTGCCTATTTTCTCGCGCATGGCGAGCGCAACCTGTTGCCGATCCTGAATGGAGGCGAGCTCGCTGCGATCTACAGCTTCGTGTTCCTGTATTTCGCGGTCGCGGGCGCGGGACTGTGGAGCATCGACGAACGCAGCGGGGTGCAGCAGCACACCTTAAGGCGAGGCGCCAGCGACGACGGCGCGCTTGCTCATCCCGCCCACCAGGACGCCGAGCGTCAGCCATAACGCGGCGTTGGTCAGACAGGTCGCGCGGATGAATGCGCGGCTGTCTTCGTCGCCGGACCCCATCGACAGCGGCGCCCCGACGACATGCGGGACGATGACGAGCGCGAGCCCGAGAATCCGCCACCCGGGTTTTCTGGCGAATGCGGTGAGCCACAGGCCCGCCGCGGCGCAGGAGGCGGCGGCGATCCACCAAATCTGACGATCGGCCAGCGGCGCGGCGTCGTTGCCGGGCAGCTGCGGCGCCAGCCCCAGCGCAGGCGCGGCGAAAAAGACGACGTACCCTGCTATTCCCCACAGGATGCCTGGGCGCCAGCCGAAGTGCCGGCGCAGCGCCATGGCGGCACCGAGCAGCAGAGCGTACGCCGTCGCCAGCACGACGTTGGCGATCGCCGTGGCGGCGAGTCTTTCGGGGCCTTCTCGCGGCGCTCAGGCGATCGCGTCCTGATCGCCCGTGCCGGCGGCAACAGCATGAGCCGCCTCCCGTGCTTCCGCAGCGCGGATAAGCGGCGCGACTGCGATCTGCTGGACTGCGGTCAGGAGCAAGCCGGCCACGAGTCCAGCCAGCGCGGCGGCGGCGACGATAGACTTGAGCACCGGACCTGCTCGGTAGCGGTGTTCAATCAACCGCTAGTGACACGCGAATCCCGCGGCGTGGCGCGCGTCGTGTGCGCCGTTGTGCAACACGTCTGTCGGCGCGAAGCCCGCGACGTAAAGCAGGATCAGCCCGAATGCCGCCGCGCACAGCGGCGCGACAAGGCTTGATCCCGCAACCGCCGCGGACCGGTCCGGTATCGCGGTCGGGACATCGAAAGGTGACGCTGGCATGTTGCAAGTCCTCCTGGAAATTCACCGGCGTAATTCGATAGGCCGGCCGTGCGGGGTTGCGCGCGCGGCTTGCGCCCATTGCTCGCGCCGCGCCCGCAATGCTTCGTCGGTGACCAAACCCTTGGTTGCGGCGATGCGCTCGAGCGCCGTCAGCCAGTGCCGGTAATAGTCCTGGCCGGTATCGGAGTCCCCGCGCGCCTTGATTTCGCCGATCACTGTGGCGAGCGCCTGCGCCCATTCCTTCCAGCTGAACACGCCGCGCTCGTGCAAGGCCAACGCCATCGCAAAGGCCTGGGCCTCCCACGGCGCTTTGAACACCGGGCCTGCGTCGTCGCGCGGAAGGCTCGGCAGCGCGTTCATCATGTCATCACCGATGGCCAATGCGCCGAAGCTTTCAACAGCGCGAGCAAGAGACAAGCCGACGGATCATGCCGGATCCAGATAAGGTTCCCAGCAGTCGACATGAACGGCCGTCGCTGTGGTGTCCGGACCCCACAGCTCGCGGCCGTCGAAGCGCACCGTGTACAGCCATTGCGGGTTTTCGCCGGTGCCGAGCGCATTGGCATCGGGGAACACGTGGCCGCCATGCACCGTGACGATTGTGCCGCGCTTGCCCCGGCAGTAGCGGGGAAGGCGCGTGTGCGTCGGCGGATTGATCTCGCGCGCGCGCACCGCATTGCCGAGCGCGAAGCGCGGCGCGCCCTCGATCGGTCGCGCGGTGGACGCGCCTCGCGCCAAGGCTGCGGCGACCTGATCGGCCTTGAGCGCTGTGGGCGCGCTCGCCGGCGGTTGGCGCATCCGGCCGTCGGCGAGTTCGTCGCTCGTCACCAGTCCGCGCGCAAGCATCAGCGCGCCCAGCCCATCGAGCCAGATCCGGTAATAGCTGCTCGCCAGATACTGCGCCGGCGGCAGGCTTTCGCGCGTCGAACGCGACTGGTCGAGATTCCACCGGCGCTGCGCGCCCATCGCGAGCGTCAGCGCGAACGCGCGCCGCTCCCACGCGGCGTGGAACGGCGGCTCGTCCGGCTCGGGGACCACCGGCCCGAAGTTCTGCGCGCCGCCCATGTCATGCACGCCGTTCATCGCGCAGCCTCAGGCTTCGCGGGAATTTTTGGCAGACCGGTCCCGATCATCGAATCGCGGGTGACCAGTTGCGCGAGCGCGTCCTCGCTCCATCCTTCGGTGCGCTCCGGCCGCTGCGGAAGAACCAGATACCTTATCTCCGCAGTGGAGTCCCAGACGCGCACTTCGACGCCGTCGGATAGCGTCACGCCGAAGTCGGCGAGGACGCCGCGCGGATCGATCACGGCGCGTGCACGGTACGGCGCGGACTTGTACCAGACCGGCGGCAGACCGAGCACGGGCCACGGATAGCACGAGCAGAGCGTGCACACGACCATGTTGTGCAGGCGTGGCGTGTTCTCCAATGCCACCATGTGCTCGCCTTGCCTGCCGGTGTAGCCGAGCGAGCCGATCGCCGCGGTGGCGTCGGCCAGCAGCAGGCGCTTGAATCGAGGGTCGCTCCACGCTTTCGCGACGACGCGCGCGCCGTTGCGCGGGCCCACCCTGGTTTCGTAGGTTTCGATCAGGACGTCGAGCGTCTTCGGGTCGACGTAGCCCTTTTCCACGAGGAGCGACTCGAGGGCGCGCACGCGCAAATCCATTTCCGGGAGTTCGGACCCCGAATGATGGTGACCGTCGTGTTCGTGGCGGTGGTCATCAGCCGCTTTTCCGCTCATCGATTCCTCCGTGCGCCGCGTCCGGACGATACGGTCTGTGCCGGCGGCGGGCACCGACATTCTGCTACAAATAGGGGACCGGTGCGCCGCTTGCGGGCGTCGCACGGCGTCCTCGGCGGCGGCTGCGCCGGCAGAGCGCCGTCCCGGTTATGATGCTTCCCGCACCTTGTCATCTTGCGCGCTTCGAACATGCAGGACAACGCTGACTTCTACGATCGGCTGCCGGTTTTCGAAGGCTTCGCCAACATCATGGACCCGGCGTGCTACCGGCCGCTGCCGGACGACTGGCTGATCGGACTGACCGACGTCGTCAATTCGACCCAGGCAATTGCCGCGGGCCGCTACAAGTCGGTCAACACCGCTGGCGCCGCGGTGATTTCCGCGATCGGCAATGCGCTGCCGGACCGCAAGTTTCCTTTCGTCTTCGGCGGCGATGGCGCGAGCTTCGCGGTGCCTGCGCGCGACCAGGCGGCCGCATCGAGCGTGCTGGCGGCGACGGCAGCGTGGACACGCGACGATCTCGATCTCACGCTGCGAACGGCGCTGGTGCCCGTTATCGCCGTTCACGAGCAGGGACTCCAGGCGAGCGTCGCGCGCTTCGGCCCCTCGAAGAACGTGTCCTACGCGATGTTCTCGGGCGGAGGCCTGGCCTGGGCCGAGCGTGCGATGAAGGCTGGCCGTTACACTCTGCACGCCGGGGAGGTCGGGGCGCGGCCCGACCTGACAGGATTATCCTGCCGCTGGAACGACATGCCGGCAACGCATGGCGTGATTGTCTCGTTGCTGGTCTTGCCGGTGAGCCACGGCGATCCGGCCTTCCGCCGCGCGATCGAAGCACTGCTCGCCGAGCTGGAAGCGAGCGCCGACGTCGCCCAGCCGATTCCCGACGGACTGGGTGTGGGCTGGCCGCCGCCGGGCGCCGAGCTCGAGGCACGCGCATCGCGCAAACGAGGCGACAGTCTTTTCCTCGCTCGACTGCGCGTGCTCGCCCGGACGCTGCTGGCGTACGCGGTGTTTCGGACCGGTGCGCGCGTCGGCGGGTTCGATCCGGCCGTGTATCGGCACCAGGTCGTCGAGAACTCGGACTTCCGCAAGTACGACGATAACCTGCGCATGACTCTCGATTGCACGCCGGCGCTCGCCGACCGTATCGAGCGGCAATTGGCGCAGGCCGAGCGCGACGGTGTCGTGCGCTTCGGTATTCATCGCCAGCAGGCCGCGATCATGACGTGCATTGTTCCGTCGATCGCGGAAAGCAATCACGTTCACTTCGTCGACGGCGCGTCGGGCGGATATGCACTGGCGGCGCAGAGGCTGCGCTCTTCCGGCTGAGCGCAGCCGCAGGCTCGGTCGGTCAATCGAGCTGTGCGCCTCGGCCGCGCAGGAAGTTCTTGACGTCGTCGAACGTCACGGCGCCGGCGCGCTGCCGGTCGATTTCGTCGAAGTGCTTGACGATATAACCCTGGCCGGCCGCGCGAGCCTGCTCGCGCGTCACCGTTCCGGTCCGATTGACGTCCGCTGCATCGAATCCGGCCTTGAGCTTGCGCTCGACCTGGCCGCGTAACGTCGCGCCTTGCGATGCGGGCCGGGTGGTCGGGTTGCGGAGCTCGGGAGGTACCCACGGATCGCGCATCGGCACCTCGATCGTCGCCGGCGGCGACTGCGCCGCCCCTTGGGCAGACAGCGGTACGGCCACGACCAGCGCCAGCGCCACTCCTCCGAGAAGAAAGGCACGATGTGAAACCGGGCTGCGTGTCGGGCCGATCATGGCGCCGCCGTCGCGCTCTGGTAGAACTGCGCCAGGTCGGCCTTTTCTATCGCCCGCGCGCCGTCGTCCAGATAGGTCATGTGCCCTCCCAGATAGAAATGCAGCTGTACGCTGGGGTTTGGACCGAGCCGCGCGAGATCGCGTTCCGTCTGGAAGAACGGCGTCGCGAGATCGTGGTAACCGTTGACCGAGAGCACCTTGAGTTTCGGATTCTGCGCCAGCGCCGCGGCGAGGTCGGGGATGGTGTCGGGCAACGGGAGTCCATCGTGTGAGTAGTTCCAACTCCCGATCGCATTGCTCACGAGCACGTAACTCGACGGATTGGTGTATTGCAATGCGGTATTGAGATAAGACGTGATGCTCGCGGCGAACGAGGCATTGATGAAGGTGCTGGACGGATCGCCTTCGCTTGCCAGCGGACTTCCGATCGGCGCCGACACGCGCGCGTCGTAACGCCCGATCAGCGTGCCCGGAATCAGGTTAGCCTGATAGAAATCGGGATCCATATTGAAGTGAGTCTGCCAGCCTGGGAGCGACATGCCAGTCGTGCTCACCAACTGCTGCAGCAGGCCGGCGGGAGGCGGAGTTGCCATCGTCAGGAACGCGACGACTGCCGGGTCGTATTGACTGGCGGCGAGAGTGCGCATTTGACCCACGAATCCGGGCAGGTCGGCCACGCTCGGATTCGGATGGTCGAGGTTGTACCAGGCGCCGACCGCACCGTAGGACGGCAGGTAGCCGGCGCAACTTACGGTGAGGGTGCTTCCCGCGCAATTGGTGTTGTAATTCAGAATCGAGGATTGCAGGATGACGCCGTTGAGGCTCACGCCTGCGTTCTCCAACACGTTCGCGAGTACCGCGCTTCGGGTGGTGCCATAAGACTCGCCGAACAGGAACTTGGGCGATGCGCCGCGCGCGTTCGCCGTGACGTAGCGCATGACGAAGTCGCGAAACACCGCCGCATCGGTGTCGACGCTCCAAAAGCTGAGGTTGACGTTCGGCGCGATCGCCTCCGATAGACCGGTGCCCACCGCGTCGACAAATACCAGATCGCTGATATCGATGAGACTTTCGGCGTTGTCGATCAGTGGAAAGGGTGTCGGTGCGGTCGTGGCCGGATCGCCGGTCACCAGTCGCTTCGGACCGAAAGAACCCAGATGGAGCCATACGGTCGATGAGCCCGGGCCGCCGTTGTAGAAGAAGGTGACTGGCCGGGTGGCGGCGTTCGCGCCGTCGAGTGTGTAAGCCACATAGAAGAACGATGCTTCCGGCGCGCCACTGGTCAGCGCCATGGCAGTCATATGGCCGGCAGTTGCCGTGTAGTTGACCGTTGCACCGTTGACTACCAGCTGGTGATGGGTGACCGCGCTGAGCTCGCTCGCGCTCGGCAAGGAAGCGGTGGACGCGGTCGAATACAGCGCCGGATCGGTAAAGGCGGGCGCAGGGGGGGCGGAGCTTCCACCCGATCCTCCACCGCCGCAGCCGGCGAGAAGAAGGGCTAGGAGGACGCCGATGCAATGGGCCGGTTTGGGCATGAATTCAGCGATGGGTAGGGCAGGGCAACGCTTGAATTGCCAATCATAGAACAGGTCGCACACGATCGAGGCGCTGCGCCTCTGCGAAGCGCGGTTGACAGCATGCGATGACCGTTTATAATCACGGTACCAGCTATATGTTCGGTATCGAGCGATGCCACCGAGACAGTCTCTTCCGCTTGCCGGCTTGCGCCGCGACTCGGCCCCCGCGCCGGCGCCGCGATTGACCGCGCGGCAACGCCAGATCCTCGACTGGGTCCGAGGCTTCATCGAAGCCCGGGGCATGCCGCCCACCCGCGCGGAAATTGCGGCGGGGCTGGGGTTTTCCACCGCAAGCTCCGCCGAGGACCACCTGCAGGCGCTGGCCAAAAAGGGGGCGATCGAGCTCATGCCCGGCACGTCACGCGGCTTGCGCCTCAAAGACGTTCCGGGCGTGCCTATCCAGGGAACCCTGCCGCTGGTCGGCCGCGTCGCAGCCGGCCAGCCGGTTCTGGCGGCCGAGAACGTCGACGCTCACTACCGGGTCGATGCCGCAATATTCACGCCGCGGGCGGACTATCTGCTGCGCGTACGCGGCATGAGCATGAAGGATGCGGGCATTCTCGACGGCGATCTGCTCGCCGTTCACCGCACAGCCGACGCGCGGTCGGGACAGATCGTCGTGGCCCGTCTGTCCGGCGCCTCCGGTGATGAAGTGACCGTCAAACGTATGAAAAGGCGCGGCCGCGAGATCGTGCTGCTGCCCGAGAACTCCGAGTTCGAACCGACTGTCGTAAATCCTGCCCACACCGATTTCGCGATCGAGGGTGTCGCCGTCGGACTGCTGCGGACAGGCGCGTTCAAATAGGCGGGTCCGCGTGCATCGCACGACGGCAAGGTCGCCGGCAGACGACGCTGGGCTCGACAAGGACCTGCCGCCAATGCGGGACACGGTCCGACCACCCGCGTTCCGGCGAGAGGCCGGACGACATTGAAAACACGAGGAGATCTCATGGTCCAGGCAATCCCCGCCGGCTACGCCGGCGTCACCTCCTACCTCATCATCCGCGACGCGTCCGCCGCGATCGACTTCTACAAAAAGGCCTTCGGCGCCACCGAAGTGATGCGCTTTCCCGGCTCCGACGGTAAAGTCGCGCACGCCGAGGTCAAGATCGCCGGCGCCACCGTCATGCTCGCCGACGAATCGCCGGAGATGGGGCATCGCAGCGTCCAGTCGTATGGCGGCTCGCCGGTGAGCCTCATGTTCTACGTGCCGGACGTCGACATGAGTTTTGCGCAGGCCACGGCCGCCGGCGGCAAGGTCAAGAATCCGGTCAAGGACCAGTTCTATGGCGACCGCAGCGGTACGCTCACCGATCCGTTCGGCCTGATGTGGACGATCGCCACGCACAAGGAAGACGTCTCGGCGTCGGACATGCAGAAGCGAATGGAAAAGATGATGGCAGCCGGACAGAACGCATAGGGTTCGCACATGGACCAACCTGTCGAGGATCGTCCGGCGGCGCCCACGCACGTGGTCGCGCGCGAGGTGGCCGCGGAATCATCGGGCGGATATCCCGAGCCGTTCCAGTCGCGCACGGGCATCGCGCATTGGCGCCGCCTCGGCGATGCGTTCGGTCTGACCCGGTTCGGGTTCAACCTGGAGACATTGCAGCCGGGAGCCCAATCGGCGCTGCGGCACTGGCACACGCTCAATGATGAGCTGGTCTACGTTCTGGACGGCGAGGTCACGCTGGTCACCGATGCCGGCGAAACCCGAATGACGGCAGGTATGTGCGTGGGCTTCAAGGCCGGAGTGCGCAATGGCCATCATTTCATCAACCGGTCGGATCGCCCGGCCGACTACCTGCTCATCGGTTCGCGCGTTCCCGGCGATCGTGGCTTCTATCCGGACGACGATCTGATGTGGATCGAGACCGAGAATGGCCGACACGCCGCGCACAAGGACGGCCGACCGTATCGATAGCGACATCGGTGATCGACGCGCGGGGCGATGGCGTCTGCGGATCGATGCTCGGGTCGCACCGTGCCTGAGCGAATTTACTCTTGAAGGGTAGGGGAGAAAGCATGTACACGCTGTATGGCAAGAAGGGCTCCGGCTCCGCCTCGATCGAGGCCGCGCTGACGATGGCCGGCGCGCCGTATCGCATGGTGGAGACGGCGTCGTGGGAAACCAATGACGCCTTTCGCGAGCTCCTCAAGGTCAATCCGATCGGCCAGATCCCGACGCTCGCGCTCCCGGACGGAAGCGCGCTGTCGGAGAGTGCGGCGATCCTGATTCATCTCGACGTCGCGCATCCGGCGGCCGGGCTGCTGCCGCGCGACGAAACCGCGCGTGCGCAGGCGATACGCGGCTTGATTTTCATCGCGGCCAACTGCTATTCCGCCATCACGGTTATCGATTTTCCCGAGCGCTTCTGCAAAGACATGGACGATTCGGCCAGGGACCGCATTCGGGCGGGGACGCGCGAGCGCCTGCATCGCCACTGGGAAATCTTCGCCGATATGTTTCCGGCTCGCCCATTCCTCACCGGCAACGACGTCGGAGCGCTCGACCTGTACGCGGCCGTCGTGACGAAGTGGTCGGGTTCGCGGGCGTATCTGGCGGAACATCGCCCCCCGTTTCATGCGGCGCTGCTCAAGGTCGAGACGTACCCGAAGCTGGCTTCCGTGTTTGCGCGCAACTGGCCGGCCAAGTAGCGCAAACGACATAACGATCGCCGCGCGCGCCCGCGCTGCGCCGATCCGATGCGGCGACGGCTTGCCCGCTCGTCGATTCCGCGTGGCGTTCGCATATAATGGCCGCAGCGTGCCGGTTCGACATCGACCGGCGCGAATCCGCCAACTCTCGCGATGCGCATCCTGCTCAGCAACGACGACGGCTACTTCGCCCCGGGACTGGAGCGCCTCGCCGCAGATCTCACCCCGTATGCGGACATCACGGTCGTCGCGCCGGAGCGCGATCGCAGTGGCGCGTCCAATTCGCTGACGCTCGATCGGCCGCTGACGGTGCGCCGTGCGCCCAGCGGTTTCCTCTTCGTCAACGGCACGCCGACCGATTGCGTTCACCTTGCCGTGACCGGATTGCTTGACGAGCTGCCCGACATGGTGATTTCCGGCATCAATCACGGCGCCAACATGGGCGACGATACGATCTATTCCGGCACCGTCGCAGCGGCGACCGAGGGCTACCTGCTCGGGATCCCCTCGATCGCCGTGTCGCTCACCAGCAAGACCGGTCATCATTTCGAAACCGCCGCCAAGATCGTCGTCGACCTGTTGTCGCGCCATCGCCGCAAGCCGTCCGGAGCGTGGCTGCTGAACGTCAACGTGCCGGACGTCCCTGCCGGCGACATCAAAGGCGTGCGCGTGACGCGTCTGGGCAAACGGCACAAGGCCGAGTCGGTGGTGAAGACCGAAACGCCGCGCGGCGAGACTTGCTACTGGGTCGGCGCCGCCGGCGCCGCGGCGGACGCCGGCGAAGGCACTGATTTTCACGCCGTCGGTCTGGGATTCGTCTCGGTGACGCCTCTGCAGATCGATCTGACCAACCACAGCGAGATGCCGCGCATCGCCGACTGGATCGAAGCATGAGGACGCCGCGCGACTTGCGGTGCCGCCCGCCGGTCGCCGAGCGGCGGGGGGCGGCCGCACCATGACCGCAGGCGTGGAAAAGTTCGGCGGTATCGGCATGACATCCGCGCGCACACGCACGCGGATGATCGAGCGTCTTCGCGAGCAGGGCATCCGTGACGAGGCGGTGATTTCCGCGATCGCTGCGGTGCCGCGTCACATTTTCGTCGACGAAGCGCTGGCGATCCGCGCCTACGACGATAGCCCGCTGCCGATCGGGTCGGGGCAGACGATTTCGCAGCCTTACGTCGTCGCTCGGATGACGGAGCTCCTGCGCGCGGGCGGTCACCTGCATCGGGTGCTTGAAATCGGCACCGGCTGCGGGTATCAAACCGCCGTGCTCGCGCGTCTCGCCGACGAAGTCTATACCGTCGAACGGATCGCGTCGCTGGTCGCCAAGGCGCGCCACAACCTGCGCGCGCTGAAGCTCAACAATGTGCGCATCAAGCATGGCGACGGCTCCGCGGATCTGGGCGAGGATCTCGAAGTCGACGGCATCATCGTCACGGCCGCCGCAACGCAGATACCGACGGCGCTCCTTCGCTATCTCAAGGTCGGCGGGCGCATGGTGCTGCCGCTGGCGGTGCACGTCGATGACGAACGCGGCGCACAGCGGCTGACCGTCATCGAAAAGGCGCCGACCGGCATCCGCGAGCAAAGCTTCGACGCGGTAAGATTCGTTCCATTGCTTCCCGGGCTCGCATGACTCATTTCAGTTTCGCGCGGGGCTGCCGAGCGCTTGTGCCGGCGGCCGCCCTAGCCCTCGCGGCCTGCATGACACGCCCGCCCGCCCCCGTTAGCGAGCGCATCCCCCTGACACCCGAGACGACCGAAGTCGCGCCGAGTGCACCCACGGAGGCGCCGCCCGCGGCGGAGGCACCGCCGCCCACGCACATCGTCAAGCGCGGTGAGACGCTCTACCAGATCGCGCTCGATCACGGCCTCGATTACCGCGAGCTGGCGGCGTGGAACAACATCGAAAACATCAATGTCATTCGCACCGGACGCGTGCTCGTGCTTGCGCCGCCGGGCGAAGGCGGCGCTGCAGCCGCAGCGACCGCCGCGCCGGGCGCCGCCGTGACCACGCCGCTGCCCGCGACAGCGCCGATCGCCCCGGTCGGGAGCGAGACACGGACGCTACCTTTTACCGGTGCGGTTCCGTCCGGCCGTGGCAACACGACGGCCTACAAAAGCGAACCCAAGGCGCTGAAGGTGCCGTATTCGGAACAGGCGCTCGCGCAGATGCAACACAGCGATGCCGTCGCGCCTCCGCCGCCCGCGCCGACAGTCGCAGCACCTGTCGCGGCGACACCAGCGCCGGGCGCCGCGCCAGCCGCGACTGGTGCCGCGTCGGCCGCTTCCGCTCCGCGAACTTCCGCTGCAACGCCGGGACGGAGCGAGTCCTCGCGCGTTCCCGAGATCGATGGCGGCAACATCGATTGGGCATGGCCCGCCACGGGCAAAGTCATCGCCGGCTTCTCGGAGACCGCCAACCTCAAGGGCATCGACATCGCCGGCAAGTCCGGTCAGCCCATTTTCGCCAGCGGGCCGGGCAAGGTGGTCTACGCCGGAAGCGGTTTGCGCGGCTACGGCAAGCTGATCATCATCAAGCACAACAACACGTTCCTGTCCGCCTACGCGCACAATCGCGAAATCCTGGTCAAGGAAGGGCAGCAGGTCGCGAAAGGCCAGAAGATCGCCGAAATGGGCGACAGCGACTCCGACCAGGTCAAGCTGCACTTCGAAATCCGTCGCTTCGGCAAGCCGGTCGACCCGGCGAAATTCCTGCCGCCGGCGTAGCGGCGCTCCCGGCGAAGCATGAGAGCGCATTCGGCCGCGGACGACGACGAGCCGCCCGCGGCACCGGAGCCCGATACCCAGACGCGCGATTTGCCGCTGGACATGCCGGTCGTCGGCGTGGGCGCCGACTTCCTCAACGATGTCACGCAGATCTATCTCAACGAGATCGGCCAGAGCCCACTGCTGACTCCCGCCGAGGAGCTGGAGTACGCGCGCGCCAACAGGGATGGCGACTTCGAAGCGCGTCAGAAGATGATCGAGCACAATCTGCGACTGGTCGTCAGTATCGCCAAGCACTACCTCAATCGGGGCCTGACGCTGGCCGATCTGATCGAGGAAGGCAACCTCGGCCTGATCCACGCGCTGGAGAAGTTCGATCCCGAGCGTGGCTTCCGCTTCACAACCTACGCGACGTGGTGGATACGGCAATCGATCGAGCGCGCGATCATGAACCAGTCGCGCACGATCCGGCTACCCGCGCACGTGGTCAAGGAGCTCAACATCGTGCTCCGCGCAATGCGGCACCTCGAAACGCATGGCATGCTGGGGCAGGGGCGCGACCCCACGCTGGACGACGTCGCACATCTGCTCGGCAAGCCGGTCGAGCAGGTGCGCAAGGTGCTGGGCTACAACGAGCACGTCACCTCGCTCGACGCCGCATTCGACGTCGACTCGGGCCTGTCGATCGGCGACCAGTTAAGCGATGAGGATGCGCCGGGCCCCGAACTACTGCTGCACAATTCCGAGATCGAGGGCTGGGTCAAGCAATGGCTGGAGGAGCTTTCCGAGCGACAGCGGCTGGTGATCGAGCGTCGCTACGGACTGAACGGATGCGATGTCGCCACGCTGGAGCAACTCGCCCGCGAGCTCAGCGTCACGCGCGAGCGCGTGCGTCAGATTCAGGCGGAGGCGTTGGAAAAACTTCGGGCGAGGCTGCGGCGCAAGGGATTATCGCGCGACGCATTGCTGTGATGTGAGGCTTCGCCGCTGCGCGCCGCGGCGCGCAGCGCCTAGGCCATGGTGCGCAACGCGCGGGCCGGCGGCAGCGCGCGGACGCTCGCAGCCAGTTGCGCGGCCATTTCCGTGCTACGCGCGCTCGCGGGACCGTAGCGCAGCAAGGCGTAGCGCTCGGCGATGGCGTTGATCGACGCCGCCAGCGCTGGCCAGCGCGCGGCGACGCGCTCGGCGTACGACAACGGTCCTTCGTCCGGCCTTCGTTCGAGGCCCGCGCGCGCGAGCCTTCGGCAGGCGGTCCGCCACAAAGCCACCTCCGCGTCGACGTGCAAGCGTCGAAGCCGCGACAATCCGAGCACCGCGATCCCCCAGACGAAGGCGGCGGCGGCGAGCAGCGCGACCAGGCGCCACGGCGGCGCACCCTTGAGCCCGATGTCGCGCAGCAGATCGCGTTGCCGCTCGAGATTGAAGCCGACAAAGCCACGCTGCCAGTGATAGTTGACGCTGTCCCAATGCAGCCGCAGGCTCTTGAGCCAGGTCATCTCGACCCGCGCGAGGTACGGCACACGCTCACCAGCCGGGAGTGCCGCGCCGATGCCGCGCTCGATGCGTGACGGCGCGACCGCGGCGGTCGGATCGATCCGTTGCCACTTGCCGTCGAGGAGCGCCTCGGCCCAGGCATGGGCGTCGGACTGGCGCACGATCATGTATTCGCCGGTTGGGTTCATTTCGCCGCCCTGGTAGCCGGTGACCACGCGTGACGGAATGCCGGCGGCGCGCATCAGCAAAGCGAAGGCTCCGGCGAAGTGCTCGCAGAAACCGCGCCGCGTGTCGAACAGGAAACCGTCGACCGGGTCTTTCTCGAGAATGTCGGGTGCCAGCGTGTAGACGAACGATTCGGTACGAAACCAGTTCAGCACCGCCTCGATGTAGGCGCGATCCGATCCGCTCTGTTCGCGCAGATCACGCGCGAATTGGATCGTACGCGGGTTGCCCCGCGGCAGTTGCAGCGCGTCCGTTTCGTCGTTGGCCACGGCGGCGAATGCGCCGACCGTGGCGGAGCGAACCACGTAGCGTACCGCCTGGGTGATCGGAGCCTTCGCCAGCAGCTGCTGGTCGTACATCAGACTGGCCAGAACTTCGGTTGCAGCCCCTGCCGGCGCGTCGGGGTTTGGCGCACGCGGCGGTCCGGTCGGGTGTTCCAGTGCGAACAACCAGAACTTGCCGTGCGGCTCCATCGTCACCGTGTAATCGATCGGTCGCGCGGTCGGCGCGACGAACTGACCGCTGCGCAGCTTGTACAGCGGCCGCCAGGTGGTGCCGTCGAAACGCGCGAATACGGGGCCGCGCCAATAGCGCTGCGATGGCGGTGGCGGCGCGCCGAGGAATTCGACGCGGAACGCCACCTCGTCCGAAAGCGACAGGTCGCTGATCGAGCCCGGCGACATGCTCTCGGAGAGTCCAGTCCGGGCGCCGCTTTCGAGTGGGCTTCCCCACAACGGTCCCGCCAGTCGCGGAAACAACACGAACAGCAGCGCGGCGATCGGCACGCCCTGCAGGATGAGGAGTGCCGTCGCCCGCAAATGCGCTCGCCAAGCCTGTGGCGCGCCGGCAGGCGGTTGCAGCGTCGCCAGGGCGACGCCGGTGGCCAGGAGTGCCGGCATCGCGAGGGCTGCGGCCAGAATCGTCTGTGCGTAGAAAAATTGCGTCAGCGCGAGGAATAGCGCGAGGCAAACCAGCAGCGCGCCATCGCGCGCGCCGCGCGCCTCGAGGAACTTGATGCCCACCAGCACGTAGAGGAACGCGACGCAGGGGTCGCGCGCGATGAAGTAGCCGTATTCGGCCCGTATTCCTATCGCGGCCGCCACCGCGAGGACCGGTAACAGCCAGCGGCGGAGGTTGCGAACATGGTCGGTATCGAACGGCAACACGAGCCGCGCGATGACCAGCGCGGTGCCGGACAGGGCGATCCAGCGATCGATGTGCGTCCACAGCGGCATTTGCGCACACAGGAGCAGTGCGGCGAGCGCGCCGAGTCGCGCGCGCGTCAGTCCGGGCGGTGCTCTCTTGGCGCTCATGTCGGGCCGGTCTGCCCGAAAACGGCCAGCGCGACCAGCGCCGCGCGACGATGACCGGCGCCCTGGCCATGCGCCAACGCGGCGCCAGGCAGGTGCAATGCGAAGGCGCGGGTCTCCCGCTCGGCGGCGAGCACCCACGCTGTCAGACGCGACAGACGCGATTCCTCGTCCAGGCCCGGCGGCAAGTCGGCCCAGTCGAGATCGACGGCTCCGCCGCCGGCGTTCCCTTCGAATTGCTTCGTATACCATCCGGCGCCCCGCGCCACCGCCTTCCATGCGATACGGTTGTGCGGATCGCCGCGCTCGTAATCGCGCAAGCCGCCGAGCTCCGCATCCGCGGCCCGTGCGGCGCGCTGCGGATCGATGCCGTGCTGATTTGCCGGCAACGGCGGAGGCGCCGCTTCCGGCGCCGGATAGATCCACGCAGTCAGCGGAAAATGCACATAGGCCCATCCGTGCCATAGCCCCAGCGGAACGTCACTCGACAGCGTGACGCGGCCCAAGGCTTGCGCGCCGCGCCGCGGCGCCGCGACGATCACCACGATCGGCCGTGTCGCGTTGGCGGGCAGATCGATGATCACGGGGGCGCCGTCGCGAGGGGCGACGACGATGCTGCTGCGCTCGCGGATGCCGCTGGCGAGCGAAAGCGTGAACCCGACCTGGCTGCCGGCGAATGCTTCGCCGGCAGTAAGCGGCGAGACCGCGATGCCGGCGAGGTTGCGAAACGTCGCCAGCAGTGCCGCCGCCACCATGCCGGCGGCGAGAAACGTCATCGCGTAGCCAAGCGAGAGCGCGTAATTCATCGAGGTCAGCAGCATGACCACCAGCGTCGCGATCAGCGCAAATCCGCGGCGGGTAGGCAGGATGTAGATTCGGCTGTGACGCAGCACCACCGGTTCGCGATCGCCGGGTGCGAGACGCCAGAACCGCTGCCGCGCCCGCGCGAACCAGGAGCCGGGGAAGCCGGTGAAAGGAAGCGTCGCCATCGTGCGCAGGGTTGGATCGAACGCGTCGGCGCTGCGTCGCGCGATCGGCGGATCCATCGCCCGACTCGCCGATCTCAGGGCAACGGCACCGTACGCAGCAAGGTCCTGGCTTGCGGGCCGCCGGCTCGCGCGCTGCCGGCCAGACGGTGTCCGGCCACGGCGGAGAACACGGCCTGGACATCTTCCGGCAGCACCATCGGCCGCCCGGCCAGGAGCGCCCAGGCACGGCTCGCGGCGACCAGGAGCAGTCCCGCCCGTGGCGACAGGCCGCGGTGCGCGCTGCCGCTGCTGCTGATGGCGGACGCCGCGCCGCGCGATGCAGCCAGCAGAGCCTGCACGTAATCGAGCAGCGCAGGCGCGACGTGAACCGCTGCCGCTTCGCGCTGCCAGGCGATCAGCGTCGCCGCGTCCGAGCATGGCGCAATGTCCGCGATGCGAATGCGGCGGTCGCCGGACAGCAGCAGCTCCCGTTCGGCGGCGGGCTCGGGGTAGCCGAGCTCGATTGTCATCAGGAACCGGTCGAGCTGCGACTCGGGCAGCGGATAGGCACCGATCTGCTCGGCCGGATTCTGCGTGGCGATCACAAAAAACGGGTCGGGCAGCGGCCGGGTGTTGCCATCGATCGAGACCTGCCTTTCCTCCATCGCCTCGAGCAGCGCGCTTTGGGTCTTCGGCGGCGCGCGGTTGATTTCGTCGGCGAGCACGATCGAGTGGAAAACCGGTCCCGAATGGAAGCGGAAGGCGTGGGTTGCCGGATCGAAGATCGAGACGCCGAGCACGTCGGCCGGCAAGAGATCGCTGGTGAATTGGATCCGGGCGTACTGCAGGCCCAGGGTTGCCGCCAGCGCCTGCGCCAGCGTCGACTTGCCGACGCCGGGAATATCCTCGATCAGCAAGTGCCCGCGTGCGAGCAGACACGCCAGCGCGAGCTTCAGCGGCGACTCCTTGCCCACGACGATGCTGCCCAGGGTCGCGACGACCCGCGCCAGCCTTTCCGGCAGTGGCGTGGTGCGGGTCTCGGCGGGGCGCAGGCTCATAGGCTCGTCGTCGGTGATGGCGAAACGAGCACTATAGAGGGCAATCGGCGGCTAGTCATTACCGCTCGCGGCGCGCTACACTCCGCTCGACCCCCAAGCCATGCGGCGCGACTCGCGACCGCCGGCCGAACGTCTCGACACCGTGTCCACCGCGTATATCACGCATCCTTCCTGTCGCCTGCATGCGATGGGGCCGTACCACCCCGAATGCCCGGAGCGGCTCGACGCGGTCCAGGAGCGGCTGATCAGCTCGGGCCTCGATGCGCTCGTCGAGCATCACCTCGCGCCGGCCGCGACGCGAGAGCAGCTCGCGCGTGTACATGCTGCGCACTACATCGATGAGATCGAAGCCGCGAGCCCCGAAAGCGGTGTGCATTATCTCGATCCGGACACCGCGCTCAATCCCGATTCCCTCGATGCCGCACGACATGGTGCCGGAGCACTGATACTGGCGACCGATCTGGTGGTCGGCGGGCGGCGCGACACCGCGTTTTGCGCCGTGCGACCGCCCGGCCATCATGCGACGCGCGATCGGGCGATGGGCTTCTGTCTGTTCAACAACGTCGCGGTCGGCGTCGCGCACGCGCTCGAGCATCACGGCCTTGCGCGAGCCGCGGTGGTCGATTTCGACGTGCACCACGGCAACGGGACCGAGGATATTTTCGCCAATGATGCTCGAATCATCATGACCGGCACGTTCCAGTATCCGCTCTATCCGTATTCGGGCATCGATCCGCGCGGTCCGAACATGCACAACGTCGCGCTTTCTCCGGGCAGCGGCAGCGACGCATTCCGCAAGGCATTCGTCGAGGTTTGCCTGCCGGCGCTGGAAGCGCACCGCCCGGAAATCATCTTCGTTTCGGCCGGCTTCGATGCGCACCGCGAAGATCCGCTGGCCAATCTGCAGCTGACCGACGAGGACTACGCATGGGTGACGGACAAGATCGCGGCGGTCGCCGCGCGACACGCAGGGGGCCGCATCGTGTCCACGCTCGAGGGCGGCTATGCGCTGAACGCGCTCGGCCGCAGCGCGACCGAGCACGTGCGCGCGCTGGCGGGTCTGGGGTCCTAGCGGCAGCACCAAATCGCATCGGCGACGCGACGCCGCGCAAAGGCACGCCGGCAACCCGCATCGCGCAACGGAAAGGAGACATTCACCGCATGGAACGACGAGAATTCATGGCCGTATGCGCGGCTGCGGCAGGAGCGGCGCAGCTTGGCCCGCTCGGCGCGGCCTGGGCCGGCGCGGCGCCGCGTTTGTATGCCCGCTCGCGGCTGGTGAACATCCACGGCGAGCCGATCAAGCTTGCGCAGCTCGCGGCACGTACCAACTACGTGTACAACTATCCTTACGCCGGTACGCCCTGCTTCCTGCTCAATCTCGGCCGGCCGGTCGCCCCGGCCGACAACGTGCTGCGTGCCGATGGGGCGACCTACGCCTGGTCCGGCGGCGTGGGACCCGGCCACGCACTGGTCTCTTATTCGGCGATATGCGCGCACAAGCTCGCTTATCCGACGCGGGAGGTGAGCTTCATCCGCTTCCAGTCGGAGCGCTCGCCGACCTCGGACGGCAACGTCATCCACTGTTGCGCCGATCACAGCGTCTACGATCCCGCCGCAGGAGCGCGGGTCGTCAGCGGCCCCGCGCCACAGCCACTGGCGGCGATTCTGCTCGACTACGACGCCGCAACCGACGGGCTGGCGGCGCTGGGTACCGTCGGCGCCGAGCAGTTCGATGCGTTTTTCCGCAAGTACGACTTCAAGCTGACGATGGAGTACGGGCAAGGCAAGGGTCATGTGCCGGTGGGTACGACGACGGTCGTGCGCGAATTGACGCAGTACTGCCGCCAGACGATTCAGTGCTGAACGCCGGGTTTGCGGGCGCGCGGCAACTCAGGCGGCTGCGGCCATGGCAACATAGCCTGGTTGCGCGGCGACGCGCACCAGCCAGGTATTGATCGCGGGGAAGCGGCTCAAGTCGAAACCGCCCTCATCCGCCACGTGCGTGTACGCGTAAAGCGCGATATCGGCGATGGTGTAGTGCCCGCCGACCATGAACGGCTCCCTGGTCAACTGTCCCTCCATCACTTCCAGCGCACGGTAGCCGCCGGCCAGCTTGGACTCGGCGAGTGCGTGTTGCGACGACGGATCGGGATGAAAGCGACGCAGGAAGCGCGCCACGGCGATAAACGGCTCGTGGCTGTATTGCTCGAAAAAAAGCCACGCGAGCACGCGGGCGCGCGCCAGCCGATCACTCGGCACGAGCGGCGACCCTTCGGCGAGATAAAACAGAATCGCGTTCGATTCCGCCAGATAGACGCCGGGCTCGGGCTCGAGCACGGGCACCTTTCCGTTGGGATTCCTCGCCAGAAATTCGGCCGTACGCGTCTCGCCAAGCCCCGGGTCGATCTCGATCCAGGCGTAGGGCAGCTGCAACGCTTCCAGGATCATGCGGACCTTGTGGCAGTTGCCCGATAAGGACATGCCGTAGACTTTGATCATCGGTTTCCTCCGTTAGCTGCGCGGATGGTAATGGAATCTGCATTACAATCGGCGCGGGCACAAGTCTCGGTGGAGTTGCAACATGCATCGGCCTCGGCGCGATCGTTGATGGCGACCACGCGGATCGCCGTGCTCGGCCTGTACCGCTCCGGTTCGTCGGCGGCCGCGGGTGCGCTGCACCACCTTGGCGTCGAAATGGGCGCGCCTTATTGGATGGACCATTTCGAATCGGCGCGGCTTGCAAGACGACTGCGGCGATGGTGGCGCGAGCCGGATCTGCAGGAACGCTTCCCGCGCGCCGAGCGCGTGCGCAAACTTGGGGACTGGATCGGTTTTCTCGAAACGGGAGGTGCCACCCACGTCGGCGCCAAGCATCCGCTGCTGTCACTCTGCGGCGATGACCTGGTCGAAGCCTGGGGCCCGGCGGTCCGCTTCGTCTGGACAGCGCGCCCGCTGGACGAATCGATCGCGTCGATTCGTCGTACAGGCTGGTGGCCCGAGCCCTACGCCGAGCGACTGCAACGGCGCTTGTGGGACGAGGTCAACCGGTTTTTCGCCGGGCACGATCATTTGCGCATCGATTTCTCGGATATGCTCGCCGATCCCGCGCGCGAAATCGGGCGCATCGCCGATTACGTGAACCTGCGGCCCGAGCCGGATCGGTTCGCCGCGTCGCTCGCTTCGATCCGATCGAACGCCCCGCCGTCACCTGACACCCCACCGACGGCGGCGAGATCCTGACCGCCTGCGCGCGGCGCGCCTGGTCAACGCGCGATCAGGATCGCCACGGCCACGCGTCTGCCTTCGGCGGCAAGGATGTTGTAGGTGCGGCAGGCGGCCGGCGTGTCCATCACTTCGAGACCGATATGGGCATCGACCAGCGCGCGCGTCAGGCGCGGATGCGGAAACCGCATCGTCGCGCCGCTCCCGAACAGCGCGACTTCGGGCCGCAGTGCTGCAAGGGAGGCGAAATCGGCTTCCGAAAGCGCATCGAACCCGCCAGGCGCCCAGCCTTCGATCACCTGCTCGGGCGTCACCAGCAGATTTTCCCGGTAGTCGCTCTCTCCGACACGGACGTAGCCCTCGCCGTGGCCGGTGAAAAGGTTGCCCGAACCGGTGTCGACGTGAAACTTCACTTGAGATCAACCCCCGCCGGAAACGGGCGGCGCGTTTCGTTGTGCATTGCGGTAACTGCCTAAGTCCGTTAGGATTATAGCGTCAATCGCCGCCGCGTCGCTCGGACGGTCCGGGCGCTTATGCTGGCGGCTTGAGGAAACCGCATGGCTTCCCCCTCCGATTCCCAGTTCGCGCGCATCGCGCGCCTGCCGCCGTACGTTTTCAACATCACCTCCGAGCTCAAAATGGCCGCAAGGCGCCGCGGCGAGGACATCATCGATTTCGGCATGGGCAATCCTGACGGACCGACGCCTGCGCATATTGTCGCCAAGCTGGTCGAGACCGTGCAGCGCTCCGACACGCACGGCTATTCGGTGTCGCGCGGCATTCCGCGCCTGCGCCGCGCGATCTGCCAATGGTACCAGCGGCGCTACGGCGTCGAATTCGACCCCGACACCGAAGCGATCGTCACCATCGGGTCGAAGGAGGGTATCGCCCACCTGGGCCTCGCGACACTGGGCCAGGGCGACACCGTCCTCGTCCCGAACCCCAGCTACCCGATCCACATCTACGGGCCCGTCATCGCCGGCGCCGACATTCGCCAGGTCCAGCTGACGCCGGACGTCGATTTCTTCGCCGAGCTCGATCGGACGATCAAATCAAGCTTTCCGAAGCCGAAAATGCTGATCATCAACTTTCCGGCGAATCCAACCGCGCAATGCGTCGAGCTGCCGTTCTTCGAGAAGATCATTGCACTGGCGCGCGAGCACGGGATCTACGTCGTGCACGATCTGGCGTATGCCGACATCTGCTTCGATGGCTGGAAGGCGCCGTCGATCATGCAGGTCCCCGGAGCGCGCGAGGTCGCGGTGGAGTTCTTCACGATGTCGAAGAGCTACAACATGGCCGGTTGGCGTATCGGGTTCATGGTCGGCAACAAGGACCTGGTCTATGCGCTGTCGCGCATCAAGGGCTACCACGATTACGGCACCTTCACGCCGATCCAGGTCGCCTCGATTGCGGCGCTCGAGGGACCGCAGGATTGCGTGACGCAGGTTGCGATGAATTATCAGAAGCGACGCGACGTGCTGGTCAAGGGTCTGCACGAAGCCGGTTGGAAGGTCGATGTTCCGAAGGCATCGATGTACGTCTGGGCGGCGATCCCAGCGCAATACCGCGAGCTGGGATCGCTCGAATTCACCAAGCAGCTTCTGGCGCGGGCCAAGGTGTCGGTCTCGCCGGGCATCGGTTTCGGCGAATTCGGGGACGGCCACGTGCGCTTCGCGATGATCGAGAACGAATCGCGCACGCGCCAGGCCGTCCGGGGCATCAAGCAGATGTTCCGCGGGGATGGAATCGCCTGAGGCGCCGATGGTCGACGACGCGATGAAGCCGCTCCAGGTGGGACTGCTCGGCATGGGTACCGTGGGGCGCGGCACGTGGGAGGTGCTGCTGCGCAACCAGGAGGAGATCACGCGTCGCGCCGGGCGTCCGATCCGCATCACCCGCATTGCCACGCGGACGCTCGATCGTGCGAAAGCGGCCACGCGCAGCGGCGACGGGGTGCGCCTCGATACCGATCCGCAAGCCGTGCTCCGCGACCGCGACATCGACATCGTCGTCGAGCTGATCGGCGGCGTCGAACCGGCCAAGTCGTACGTGCTGCAAGCCATAGAAAGCGGCAAGCACGTGGTCACCGCCAACAAGGCGCTGCTGGCCGCGCACGGCAACGAGATATTCGCCGCCGCGCAAAAAGCGGGGGTGATGGTGGCGTTCGAGGCGGCGGTGGCGGGCGGCATTCCGATCATCAAGGCGCTGCGCGAAGGGTTGACGGCGAATCGGATCGAGTGGATCGCCGGCATCATCAACGGCACGAGCAACTTCATCCTGTCCGAGATGCGCGCGACGGGCGTCACCTTCGCCGCCGCGCTCAAGGACGCGCAGGCGAGAGGCTTTGCCGAAGCCGACCCCGCCTTCGACGTGGACGGCATCGACGCCGCGCACAAGCTGACGATCATGTCGGCGATCGCGTTCGGCGTGCCGATGCAGTTCGACAAGGCCTACACCGAGGGCATCTCGAGACTGGCGCGCGAGGACATACGCTATGCCGAGGAGCTCGGCTATCGGATCAAGCTGCTGGGAATCACGCGCCGGGCGAAGGCCAACGGCCGCGACGGCATCGAGTTGCGCGTACATCCGACGCTGGTGCCGCACAAGCGGCTGATCGCCAACGTCGAAGGCGCGATGAACGCGGTCCTGGTCAAGGGCGATGCCGTCGGGCCGACGCTCTATTATGGTCCCGGCGCCGGCGCCGAACCGACCGCGAGTGCCATCATTGCCGACCTCGTCGACGTCACCCGCATGCATACGGCCGATCCCGAGCACCGCGTGCCGCATCTGGCGTTCCAGCCCGACCAGCTCTCCGACACGCCGATTCTGGCGATCGGCGATGTGCAGACCAGCTATTACCTGCGCATGCGGGTCCAGGATCGTCCCGGCGTGCTGGCCGACATCACGCGAATTCTCGCCGATCGCGAGATATCGATCGAGGCGATGATCCAGAAGGAACCCTCGGAAGGAGCCGAGCAGACCGACATCATTCTGCTGACCCATCGTTCGATCGAGCGCCGCGTCGTCGACGCGATCGGGCGGATCGAGGAATTGTCGACGGTGCGCGGCAAGGTGGTCCGCATTCGCATGGAAGAGCTGAACTAGGCACAGGAGGACAAGCGATGGACACCACGAGCGAAGTTGTCGTCTGGGAGGGAACCCCGTCGCAGTTGACCAACTTCGGCACCTATCTCGCATGCGCGCTGGTCGTCGTTGCGATCGTCGCTGCCGGCATCCTGATCGCGCCGCAGGCGTTCTGGGTACTGCCGGTCCCGCTCGCGGTCGCGCTCTGGCGCTACCTCGAGCTCAGGTATTTCCGTTACAGAGTGACGACCGAGCGCGCCGGCTTGAGCCGCGGCGTGCTGACCAAGCGGACCGATTCGATCGAGCTCTACCGCGTCAAGGATACGACGCTGGTCGAGCCCTTTTTCCTGCGCATGTTCGGCCTGGCCGACATCGTTCTGTCTTCGTCCGACCGCACGACGCCGCTGTTGATTCTGCACGCGGTGCCGAACGGGCTCGCGCTGCGCGAACAGATCCGCGCCAACGTCGAGCGGCTGCGGGTCCAGAAATCGGTGCGCGAGGTCGACTTCGCGCCGGAGCGCTAGCCGCCTCCTCGCTGCCGATGGAATACGTCAGCACCCGGGGCGGCATGCAACCGCAGCCCTTTTCATCCATTCTGCTCGAGGGGCTCGCGCCCGACGGCGGCTTGACCATCCCTGCGACGTATCCGCGTCTCGCTGGGCCGGAGCTCGCCGCGCTGCGCCGGCTCGATTACCGCGGCCTCGCGTTCTCGGTGCTTTCACTTTTCGCCGATGACATCCCGGCTGCCGAGCTCAAGGCGCTGATCGACCGAACCTATACGGCGGCGATCTTCGGCAGCGACGACGTCACTCCGCTGCTGCAACTCGAGCCCGGCGTGTACCTGTTGCGGGCATCGAACGGGCCGACGCTGGCGTTCAAGGACATCGCCATGCAGCTCCTCGGCAACCTGTTCGAGCACGCCTTGGCCAGGGGAGGGCGCGACTTGAACATCCTGGGCGCAACCTCCGGCGATACCGGATCGTCGGCCGAGTACGCGATGCGCGGCAAGCGCGGCATCCGGGTCTTCATGCTCTCGCCCAAGGATCGCATGAGCCCGTTCCAGACCGCACAGATGTATTCGCTTACCGATCCCAACATATTCAATATCGCTATCGAGGGTGTGTTCGACGATTGCCAGGACATCGTCAAGGCCATCAGCGCCGACGCGGCGTTCAAACGCGAGATGCGCATCGGCACCGTCAACTCGATCAACTGGGCGCGCGTCGCGGCGCAGGTCGTTTACTACTTCAAGGCCTATTTCGCGGCAACCGAAGGCGGCGGCGAGCAGGTGTCGTTTGCCGTTCCTTCGGGCAACTTCGGCAACATTCTCGCCGGCCATGTCGCGCGCCAGATGGGCCTGCCGATACGGCGCCTGATTCTGGCGACCAACGAAAACGACGTGCTCGACGAGTTCATCCGCACCGGCCGGTATCGCGTTCGCCGCCCGGAGGAGACGGTGCAGACGTCGAGCCCGTCGATGGACATCTCCAAGGCGTCCAATTTCGAACGCTTCGTGTTCGACCTTGCCGGCCGCGATGCGGCCAAGGTTCGCGAGTTGTGGGCGCGCCTCGGGCGCGAAGGCGGGTTCGACCTGAGCGGCACGACTCTCGAGGAGCGCCTGCGCGACTCGGGGTTCGTCTCGGGCAAGAGCACGCACGCGGACCGCATCGCGACGATCCAGGCTGTCGCCGACGATTACCGCATCGTCGTCGATCCGCATACCGCCGACGGGATCAAGGTCGGCCTCGAACAGCGCGAAACCGGCGTTCCGCTGATCTGCATCGAAACCGCGCTGCCGGCGAAATTCGCGGCCACGATGCGTGAGGCGCTCGGCCGGGAAGCCGCGCGACCGGCCGCGTACGTGGGCCTCGAGGACCGCCCCCAGCGCTTCGGCGTGCTTCCGGCGGATGTGCCTGCGGTGAAGGCGTACATCGCCGCACGCGTGGCCTGATTGCCCCGGATCCTGACTATGCCGCTGCTGCGCGATCTCGCTCGAAATCTCGGCCGCGGCGCGCGCGTCATCCTCGGGCTGCCGGTGACCAGGCTCGACTTTCGCATCAGCGTGCCGCAACTCCTGGCGCTATTCGTCTTTTCCGCGCTGGTCGACGTGGCCGTTGACTGGATGCAACGTGACCCGGAAGCGACGTTTACGATGCATGGACTGGTCGGTGAAATGTTCTTCGGTGCGGTCCTGATGCTTCTCGCCGCGCTGCTTGCGCGGGCGTTCCGCCAGCCGGCGTACGCGCTGGCGCTGCCCGTGGTCGTTCTGGCCAGCGAATGGCCGCTGCAGGTTGCGCGCGTGGCGCTGAGCACCGTCGGTGGCGAGGTCCCGCTTTTCGGCGAGACCGTGCACGGGCAGTGGATCATGACGCTATGGATGGTGTTCTGGCTTTGGCGCGCGGCGGCCGTGAGCCTTGCGCCGGCGCGGCCGCACTACTGGTTGCGCTCGATCGTGGCGGCGGCAGTACTGGTCAGCCCGATCTGGCTGTTCGCGCCGCTCCTCCCTGACCAGGCGTGGTGGTCGTCGCCTTCGAGCGCCGAAGCGCGAGACGCGACGCTTCCCGGCCCAGCATCCGAAGAGGCCCTCGCCGCGCAACCCCGACTGCTCGACGACACGCTGAGCGACCTCGAGGACGAGCGGCCAGGCGTTACCGACCTGTATTTCGTCGGGTTTGCGCCGGACGCGACGGAGGACGTTTTTCGCAAGGATGTGGTCGCGGCAAGAGAGCTGTTCGACCAGCGGTTCGACACCGACGGGCGCTCGGTCACGCTGATCAACAACCCGCGGACGGTACTCGACGTTCCTCTGGCCACGGTGAGCAACTTGCGCGAAACGCTGAACGAGCTCGGCGCCACCATCGACCCCGACGGCGACGTCGTGCTGCTGTTCCTCGAGAGCCACGGCGATCGCAACTATCGGCTTGCCGCCGATTTTCCGCCGCTCGACCTCGAGGACCTTACACCGCAGACCCTGCGCGACATGCTCGACGACGCGGGCATCAAGTGGCGCATCGTCATCGTGTCCGCTTGCTATTCCGGAGGGTATGTCGAACCGCTGAGAGACGATCACACGCTGGTTATGACCGCGTCGGCTGCCGACCGCACGTCGTTCGGCTGCGGCACTGACAGCGACGCAACATTTTTCTCCGAGGCCCTGTTCGGGCAGGCGCTGCGTTACGAGCGTTCTTTTCTCAAGGCTTTCGAGCAGGCGCGACGCAGTATCGCCGAGCGCGAGAAGAAGGAGAACATGAGTCCCCCTTCCGACCCGCAGCTTTTCGTCGGCAGCGCCATGGCGGAAAAATTGCCGCAGCTCGAGGAAGCGCTGCGTACGAGGCGCACCGGCCCCAGCATCTGAGGCATGCGGTCGGGCGATGTTGATAGAATCGACGTCGAGCGCCATGGCCGTCTTGCCACCATGGCGATGAGACGCCCCGCGATGCCTCCTGCCGCAACGAACGCCCGGCCGCTCGCCGGTCTTAAGGTCCTCGAACTGGGCCAGCTGATCGCCGGGCCATTCGCAGGCAAAGTCTTTGCCGAATTCGGCGCCGAAGTCATCAAGATCGAGTCCCCCGACGGCGGCGATCCGCTGCGGCAATGGCGGCTGCTGCACGGGGGAACGTCGCTGTGGTGGTATGTGCAGGCGCGCAACAAGAAGTCGGTCACCGCCAATCTGCGGGTACCCGAGGGGCAGGAGATCGTACGACGGCTCGCTCGCGAGGCGGACGTCGTGATCGAGAATTTTCGTCCAGGGACGCTGGAAAAGTGGGGACTCGGCTACGAGGCGTTGTCGGCGGCGAATCCCGGCTTGATTCTTCTCCGGTTGTCGGGCTTCGGACAGACCGGCCCGTACCGCGACCAGCCGGGATTCGGCGCGGTCGGCGAATCGATGGGCGGCATGCGCCACGTCACCGGATTCCCCGACCGGCCGCCGGTGCGCATGAACATCAGCATCGGCGACGCGCTGGCGGCGCTGCATGGCGTCATCGGGGTGCTGATGGCGCTGCATCATCGCAAGGCGCATGGCGGCGCCGGCCAGGTCGTCGACGTGGCGCTGTACGAGGCGGTGTTCAACATGATGGAAAGCCTCATTCCGGATTACGACGTGTTCGGCGAGGCGCGGGGGCGCATCGGTACCGGCCTCACCAATATCGTGCCGTCGAACACCTACACGACTCGCGACGGGCACAGCATCGTCATCGCCGGCAACGGCGACAGCATCTACAAGCGTCTGATGCACGCGATCGGGCGCGATGATCTCGGTCAGGATCCAGGTCTGGCGAATAATCTCGGCAGGGTGAAGCGCACCGCGGAGATCGACGGCGCAATCGGCGACTGGGCCGGCGCGCACGACCTCGACGACATATTGACCGCGCTCAAGGCGGCCGATGTGCCGCATGGCAAGATCTACACCGCTGCCGACATCGTGGCCGATCCGCAGTATCTGGCCCGGGAAATGATTCGCCAGATGCAGCTGCCCGATGGTACGCCGATGAAATTTCCCGGCGTCGTTCCGAAGTTGTCGGAAACGCCGGGCGACATCGACTGGATCGGCCCCGCGTTGGGCGAGCATACTGAGCAGGTGCTGCATTCGATCGGTTACGGCGAGAGCGACATCGCGCGGTTGCGTGCGGCCGGGACGATCTGAAGGATCACGCATGGACAAGCACATTCACATTCATGACGTCGTCGCGCGCGATGGCCTGCAGATCGAGCCGCAATGGGTGCCGACGGAACGCAAAATAGAGCTGATCGACCGCCTGTCGACAACCGGCGTGGCCAAGATCGAGGCGACGTCGTTCGTCTCCCCCAAGGCGGTGCCGAACCTGCGCGATGCCGAAGCGGTCATGGCGGGCATCGCCCGCAACCCGGCGGTCACTTATGTCGCGCTGGTGCCGAACGCACGCGGCGCCGAGCGCGCGCTCGCTGCAGACGTCGACGAAATGGTGCTGGTCGTGTCGGTGTCGGAGACGCACAATCGCGCCAACGTGCGGCGCAGCGTTGCGGAATCCTTCGCCGGCTTCGCCGAGGTGTTCGACGTCGCTCGCGGCAGCGGCAAGGCGATCACCGGCGCGCTGGCGACGTCCTTCGGCTGCCCGTTCGAAGGGCTGATCGCAGAGCAGCAGGTGATGGACGGCGTGGCACGCTACGTCGAGCTGGGCGTGGCCGGTGTCACGCTGGCCGACACGACCGGCATGGCCAATCCCCGGCAGGTCGAAGCGCTCGTGCGACTCGTGCGCGGGCGCTGGCCCGAGCTCGAAGTCGCGCTGCACTTCCACAACACGCGAGGCATGGGACTCGCGAACGTATTGGGCGGGCTCGCGGCGGGCGTGGCCCGCTACGAAGGCTGCCTCGGCGGACTGGGCGGGTGCCCATTCGCGCCGGGAGCCACCGGCAACATCTGCACCGAAGACCTGGTGCACATGCTGCACGGCATGGGTTACGAGACCGGCGTCGATCTCGATCGGCTGCTCGCGGCGTCGCGGCGCCTGGGCGAGATCGTCGGCCACGATTTGCCGGGCCAGGTTGTCAAGGCCGGGAAGTCGACCGACCTGCATGCCGCGCAGGAGCTGGCGAATCATTGAGCCCGCGTCGACGGATGGCCTGGGCCGTGTCGTTGACACACCCGGACCACTATGTGAGCATCGGCCGTCCCGACGTGACATTTCGATCATGCGGGCGCCGTCGCATGGCCCCGCGCCGTATCCGCATCTGGAGGACTCGATGAAGCTAGTTCGCATGCTCGCGCTCGCCGTTTGCGCGATGGTTGCCGCCGCGCTGCCGTTCGCTGCGCAAGCTCAAGGCAAGCTCGAAAAACCCAAAGTTGCCATCGCCGTCGGCGGGAAGCCGGGCTTCTATTACCTGCCGTTGACGATCGCCGAGCGCCTCGGTTATTTCAAGGACGAGGGGCTCGATGTCGAGATCAGCGATTTCGAGGGCGGATCGAAAGCGTTGCAGGCGGTGGTAGGAGGCAGCGCCGACGTCGTGTCGGGCGCCTGGGAGAACACGATCGATCAGCAGCCGAAGGGGCTCAACATGCAAGGCTTCGTGCTGCAGGGACGCTACCCGGCGATTTCGCTCGGGATCGCCAAGAACAAGGCGAGCGTCTACAAATCGCCGAAGGATCTGCGCGGGATGAAGATCGGCGTCAGCGCACCGGGGTCGAGCACCAACCGCCTGGTCCTGCACATGCTGGCCAAGGACGGGCTCAAGGGCGACGACGTGTCGATCATCGGTGTGGGGACGGCGGCTGGTGCCATCGCGGCGCTCGAGTCGGGCAACATCGACGCGATCTCGAACGTCGACCCGGTGATCACGATGCTCGAATCGAAGGGCGAGATCGTGCTGGTCGCCGATACGCGCACCGCGCAGGGCACCGCGGCCGTGTTCGGCAGCCCCGACATGCCGGCGGCGGCACTGTACGCGCCGATCGATTTCATCAAGAAGAATCCGAACACGGTCCAGGCGCTGACCAATGCGATGGTGCGCGCGCTGCTCTGGCTGAAGAAATCGACGCCCGCCCAGGTCGTGGCCACCGTTCCTCCTGAATACCTGCTGGGCAACAAGGCCGGGTACCTCGCGAGCTACAACAAGGTCAAGGACGCTTTTTCGCCCGATGGCCGGTTTAACAAGGAAGGCGCGGAGAACACGCTCAAGTATCTGGCCGCGTTCAATCCGGCGGTCAAGCCGAGCGCGATCAATCTGACGCAGACCTTCGATAACAGCTACGTCGAAAAGGCGCTCGCGAAATACAGCAAGTAGCGTCATGCAACTCGCTCCGGGCGCCGGCGGCAAACCGGCGCTGGCGCTCGATCATGTGACTTGCACCTTCGCCTCGCGCGAGCGGGCGGGAGCGCGGTACACGGCGGTGCGCGACACGACCGTCACCGTCGGCGAGGGCGAATTCGTATCCGTCGTCGGCCCCACCGGCTGCGGCAAATCGACCTTGCTCAATGTCGCCGCCGGGCTTCTCGCGCCATCGTCCGGCCAGGTCCGCGTGCTCGGCGGGCCGCTGACCGGGATCAACCGCACTGCGGGCTACATGTTTCAGGCCGATTCGCTGATGCCGTGGCGCAGCGCCCTGGACAACGTCGTGGCCGGTCTGCAATTCGCGGGGGTAGAGCGGCCCGAATCCCAGAAGCGGGGTCACGCGTGGCTGGCAAGAGTCGGTCTGACGGGATTCGCGAACCGCTTTCCACACCAGCTTTCGGGCGGCATGCGCAAGCGGGTGGCGTTGGCGCAAATGCTGATTCTCGATCCCAAGATCCTGCTGATGGACGAGCCGTTCTCCGCGCTGGACGTGCAGACGCGCCAGCTGATGGAGAACGAGCTGCTCGATCTCTGGTCGGCCGATCGCAAGTCGGTGCTGTTCATCACGCACGATCTGGAGGAGGCGATTGCGCTGTCGGATCGGGTCATCGTGCTCTCGGCGGGTCCGGAGACGCATCCGATCGGCGAGTTCGTCATCGACTTGCCGCGGCCGCGCGACGTCAACGAGATTCGCATGACGCCGCGCTTTGTCGAGCTGCACGGCGACATCTGGCATGCGATGAAGGACGAAGTCCTGAAAGGCTACGCTCGCAGCCGGAAGAGTCAGTGACACGGATCGGCTGCCGATGATCGCTGCGCCGCGCCTGCGCCTTCTCCTGTACCACGCGCTGCTGCTGGGAGGCGTGCTGCTTTTCTGGTACGCGATGACCGAGCCTGGGCTCGTCCCGCCGTTCTGGTTCGACGATCCCACGCGCGCGAAGTTTTTTTTCGGCCAGCCGCTCGAAGTATTCAAGCGGATCTGGACATGGTTCGCGAGCGGCAGCATCTACGTGCATCTGTGGGTAACGCTGGTCGAGACCCTGCTCGCGTTCGCCATCGGTACGCTGCTTGGGCTCGTCTTCGGCTTGTGGCTCGCGCTCGCCCCGACCGCATCGACCTTGGCGGACCCTTACATCAAGGCGATGAACGCGATGCCGCGCGTGATCCTGGCGCCGATATTCGCGGTCTGGTTCGGTCTGGGTATCGCCTCCAAGGTGGTCTTCGGCGTCACGCTCGTTTTCTTCATCGTCTTCTTCAACGTCTACCAAGGCGTGAAGGAAGTGAGCCCCGTCGTGCTGGCCAACGCGCGCATGCTGGGAGCATCGGGCAGGCAACTGTTGCGGCACGTCTACCTCCCGTCGGCCACGAGCTGGGTGTTTTCCAGCCTGCACACCTCGATCGGCCTCGCGTTCGTCGGAGCGGTGGTCGGCGAATATCTGGGATCGGCGCGTGGCGTCGGCTACCTGATCCACCAGGCCGAGGGCGTGTTCGACATCGACACTGTCTTTGCCGGGATCCTCGTGCTGACAATCTTCGCGCTGATTCTGGATTTCGTCGTCACCCGGATCGAAAACCGGCTGCTCGTCTGGCGGCCGGGCACCGCGGAGACCGAGCGGTTATAGGGCGACTACCCCACGGCCTAACTATCGGAGCGCGCGGTGAGGCTGTTTGACCCCGTCAGCCGACGCAGCGTATAATTGCAATTCTGACGCGGGGTGGAGCAGTCTGGCAGCTCGTCGGGCTCATAACCCGAAGGTCACAGGTTCAAATCCTGTCCCCGCAACC
>DASXPJ010000017.1:0-1742 GCA_036493675.1 Casimicrobiaceae bacterium | reverse complement strand
GGCGGCGTCCGATGCCAGCAAGCCGGCGTTCCTCTATCATGTCGGCGACGTCGTCTACTTCAACGGCCAGAGCGAATTGTACGGCGTGCAATTCTATGAGCCGTATCAATATTACCCGGCGCCGATCTTCGCCATTCCCGGCAACCATGACGGCGACACCCGGGTTCGCTCCGGCGACACGCCCGATTCCGAGCCGTCGCTGTTCGGCTTCACCGAGAATTTCTGCGCGCCGCAACCGCACCAGATCAGCGCCTATCGTTCCACGATGACGCAGCCCTATGTGTACTGGACGCTGGATGCGCCGCTGGTCAGCATCATCGGGCTCTATTCCAACGTCGAAGGCACGCTCGACGCGCGCGGAACGTTCGAGCAGCAGCGCTGGCTGGAACAGCAGCTCACCAGCGCCGGATCCAGGGACGGGTTCATCGTCGTCGCGGTCCATCACCCGCCGTACTCGCTGGACAAGACCCACGGCGGCTATCCCGATATCGTGGCGGCCCTCGATCAGGCGATGGAAAGCACCGGCATCATTCCGCATGCGGTGCTGTCGGGGCATGTTCACAACACGCAACGCTTCACCCGGAGCTACAAGGGCCGGGAGATTCCCTACCTGATCGATGGGCGCGGCGGATATGCCAATACCGACCGGCTCGCCCACAAGATGCAAAAGGGCGACAGCGGCGATTATCCGCCGATGGGCGTCAAGGCGGAGTCCGAGCAGGATCCCAATCTCGACCTCAAGCTCGACTATTACGATCAGGACAGTGCCGGCTTCCAGCGCGTGACCGTCACCAAGACGGAATTGACCATCGAGTCCTTCAGCGTCCCGTTCGACGGCACCTTCGAGGACACCGTGCGCGACAGCGTCACGGTCAATCGCGATGGTGGTCTTGCCGGCTCTCCGCCGCGCGGGCGCCGGCGCCACTAGGGCGGAAAGCATGTCACAAGTTCGTGGCGCGCGAGGCGAGACCGACGGCGGCGCTGCGTCTGCGGCGCCGTCTTTGGTCTGATGCGGGCGGCTATTCCACCGGATGCGCGCTGACGTGGGCCAGCATCAGCTCGCTGACGCGTTCCGGCGCCTGATCCGCAGCAAAATGGCCGACGCCGGGCAGCACTTCGAACTGGTAGGGTGCGGCAATGAAATCGACCGTGCCTTCCGCGGCAACGCGGCCGACGGTGTCGTCGGCATCGCCCCAGATGTAGAGCGTCGGCACGCGGATCGGCCCGAGCGGACCGCGGATCGCGCCGCGCGCGCGATACCAGGCGAGTGCGCCTTCCATCGCGTCCTTGTTGCCGAGCACGGTGAGATGCCGTTCGATCGCCGCTTGCGGCATGCCGTTGGCCGCGAGTCGGTCGCGCAGCCATTTGCAATCATCAGCCAGCACGATATCGGCGGCGTCGGGCTCGAGGAACCACCTGTGATGCTTCGAGCGCTGCGCCTGCTCGCCGTCGGGCATCGCGAGCGCGCGGTTGAACGCGTTCGGATGCGGCCGCGACAGGATCGTCAGCGAGGCGACCCGTTGCGGATAGCGGTCGGCGAGCGCCCAGGCGATGCTGCCGCCCCAGTCGTGACCGGCGAGATGGAAGCGCCTGTCGGCATAGCCCGACGCCGTGACGATCGCCATCGCGTCGTCCATCAGGCGGTCGATGTGATAGCTCGGATGATCCGATGGATCGGGCCTGGCGAGCGGCGAGTAGCCGCGCTGGCTCGGCGCAATTGCGCGATAGCCCATGTCGGCGAG
>DASXPJ010000016.1:0-9122 GCA_036493675.1 Casimicrobiaceae bacterium | reverse complement strand
CCCGAGCAAGTGCAGCAGCAGGGCGAAGATCAGCGCGACCGCGATGATCCACAGGTAATGCTGCAGACTCAGCTGTTGCCGCTGCTGCGCGTAGCCGCGAACGACGCCGCCGGGCAACGGCGCATGCACATCGTCGGGCGGCGGGCCCCCTATGGTCATTTCCGGTAAAATCCTCCCCGCGCACTTTACCGCGCTTTGACGCCGCGACTCAATCCAAATCGCCGCCCCCGTCGAGACCGCATTGAGTTCTTCCAAGAGCGTCCCCGGCCCATCGCTTTCGTATCGCGATGCGGGCGTCGACATCGACGCCGGCGACCGCCTGGTCGAGGCCATCAAGCCGTTCGCCAAGCGCACGCTGCGGCCCGAGCTGTTGGCCGGGATCGGTGGCTTCGGTGCGCTGATCGAGCTGCCCAAGCGTTACCGCGAACCGGTGCTGGTCGCCGGAACCGATGGCGTGGGGACCAAACTCAAGCTCGCCTTCGCGCTGAAAAGACACGACACCATCGGCATCGACCTGGTCGCAATGAGCGTCAACGACATCCTGGTGCAAGGCGCCGAGCCGCTGTTCTTCCTCGATTACTACGTTTGCGAAACGCTCGACGTCGCGGTGGCGAGCGAGGTCGTGCGCGGCATCGCGGCCGGTTGCGAGCAGGCCGGATGCGCACTGGCCGGCGGCGAGACCGCCGAGCATCCGAGGGCATTCATTCCCGGTGAATACGACCTCGCCGGATTCGCCGTCGGCGTGGTCGAAAAGTCGCGCGTGATCGACGGCCGCAGGATCGCCGCGGGAGACATCCTGATCGGACTCGCGTCCAGCGGGCCGCATTCCAACGGCTTTTCCCTGATCCGCAGCATCCTCGAGCGCTCGAAGGCCGACCTCGGGCAGATGATCCCCGGCATCACCGGAGCGCGCACGCTGGGCGAGACCTTGCTCGAGCCCACGCGCATCTACGTCAAGCCGGTGCTGGCGCTGCTCGCCGAGCACGACGTCAAGGGCATGGCGCACATCACCGGCGGCGGCCTGAGCGAGAACACGCACCGCATGTTTCCCGAGGATCTGGCTGCGCGCGTCGAGGCGGGGTCGTGGCCGCGCCCGCCGATCTTCGACTGGCTGCAGAGGCAAGGCGGCATCGACGAGGCTGAAATGTTCCGCGTGTTCAATTGCGGCATCGGTTTCGTGCTGGTCGTTGCACCCGAGACGGCGTTGGACGTCGTTGCGCGGCTGCGCGAATCGGGCGAGACGCCGTTTGTGATCGGATCCGTCGTCCCGCGCGGCGCAGGCGAGGCGGGAACCGTCGTCGCCTGACGCTGGCGCAAGCAACGCGAGCGGCTGCGCGAACCATACGATGAAGCGCCTCGTCATCCTCATCTCGGGGCGTGGCTCCAACATGGGCGCGCTGATCGATGCGGTTCGGACAGGCGCGATCGACGCCACCATAGGTATCGTGATCAGCAACCGCCCCGACGCGGCGGGATTGGCGATCGCCGCGGCCGCCGGGATCGCAACGTCGATTGTCGATCATCGCTCCTTCTCCGACTCCGACGGATTCGAGCGTTCGCTCGGCGCCGCGATCGATGCGCAAGCACCCGATCTGATCGTGCTCGCGGGGTTCATGCGGATCCTGTCGCCGGCGTTCGTCGCTCGCTACGCCGGACTGCTGCTCAACATCCATCCGTCGCTGCTGCCGCTCTATCCGGGCATCCACACGCATCGCCGGGCGCTGGCCGATGGCGTGAAGATCCACGGTTGTACCGTGCACTTCGTCACCGCCGAGGTCGACCACGGCCCGATCGTTGCCCAGGGCGCGGTGGCGGTGAACGACGGCGATGACGAAGCTGCGCTCGCCGCGCGCGTGCTCGCGGTCGAGCATCGCCTGCTGGTCGCTGCCGTGCGCTGGTTCTGCGCGGACCGCCTGACGATCGAGGACGGCCGCGTGCGCATCAAAGGCGCCGGCTCCGCCGCGGCCGTGCTTCTCGCGCCTTCCGAAGGAACGAACTCCCCGCCGCTGTAGCCGTCCAACCCGCACCATGTCGCGCCAAAGCAGGTAATCTCTCGTCCAGCCATGTGGTCCCGCAGCGCGATCCCTGCTCCTTCCGAAACGCCGCGCGCCTCGCGCGTCCTCGCCGTCGCGGCGCTGGCCTCGCTCGCCGTGCATCTGGCACTGCTGCAATCCCCGTTTCAGCTGCCGGCCCGGGTCGACGAGACTCCGCCGCTCCTCGCGACGATCACCGAGCTGCCGCCGCCTCCGGTGCCGGTCGAGACACGCCCGCCCCCGCCGCCAAAGCCCAGGCATCACCGCGTCATTCGCGCGGCGCCCCGCATCGCGGTCGAGAGTCGTGACCCCGCGCTTCTTGTCGCCGCGGCACCCGCGCCGATCTCCTCGTCCTCCACGGCGGAATCTACGGCGACGCCGCTGGAATCGCCCGATGCCGTCCCACCGCCGCCGCTCGAGGAGCCGATCCCTCCCGCGCCGTCGCTCGCGCCGCCGCGCGCATTGCCGCCACGCATCGATCTGGCGTATCGCGCCTTTCTCGGCACGCGCGGCTTTTTCATCGGCGACGCGGTTTATCGACTCGAGCATTCGGGCAGTCAGTATCGGATTTCCACCGTCGGGGAGGCGCGCGGCCTGGCCGCGTTGCTGTTCCCGGGTGAAGCCAAGGCGACCAGCGAAGGCGCGATCACCGCCGACGGACTGCAGCCCTCCAGCTACACCGTCGAGCGCGCGAGCGGCAAGCGGCGCGAGGAGGCGAGCTTCGACTGGGAATCCGGCATGGTGCAACTGAAAGATGACAAGTCGGCGCCGCTGGAGCTGCCCACCTTCGACCCGCTGGTCGTCCTCTGGCAGTTCTATTTCGCGCCGCCGGCGCAGGGCGAGATCGAGTTCAACATAGCGACGACGCGCAAGGTCTACCATCTGACGTTCCGCCGCGTGGGCGGCGAGAAGATCAGCCTGCCTTTCGGCGATGTCGACACCGAGATCTGGAAGAAAGTCGGCGGCGACGGCGCCGTCGAGGCGCAAGTCTGGCTGGCGCCGTCGTTGCGCTACGTCGCAGTCAAGTTGCGCCTGTCCAACGCGCGAGCGACCGTCGAAGGCTTGCTCGATAGCATCCGCGTCGACAACACCATCGCGCAGCGATGACGGTGCGCGCCAGCCAGCTCGGTGCGCTCACCGACGCGCTGGCGGCCGTGATGCCTTTCAAGGAGCCCGCCGACGGCGTGCTGCGCGGCTTCTTTCGACACCACCGTTCGCTTGGTCAGGACGATCGCGCCTTCATCGCCGAAGGTGTGTTCGCGGCATTGCGTCGCCTGCCGTCGCTTCGTGCGCAAGCGGGGAGCGGATCGCCGCGGCGCCTTGCCATCGCGGTCACCGTGCGGGAGCTGGGTGCGAGCCTGCGCGAGATCGAAGGTGCGCTCTCGCCCGCCGAAACGACGTGGGCGAAGCAGTTCAAGGCAACCAGGCCGGAGCTCTCGCCGGCGGAAGCCGCCGAGCTTCCGGAATGGCTGTGGAACCAGCTGAGCGCTGCGCTACCCGCCGCCGAGCGCGATGCGCTGGTGCGCGCGTGGCTCGCGCCGGCGCCGCTGGACCTTCGCGTCAACACGATGAAGACTACGCGCGACGCGGCGCTGGCCGCGCTCGAGGCCTCGGGCATCGCCGCCGCGCCCACGCCCTTGTCGCCGCTGGGCCTGCGCGTCGCCGGCAAGCCCGCGCTGCAATCGCACCCCCTGTTCACCTCGGGCGCGATCGAAGTGCAGGATGAGGGCAGTCAGTTGCTGGGCCTGCTGGTCGCGCCCCGGCGCACCGACATGGTGGCCGATTTCTGCGCCGGCGCCGGCGGCAAGACGATGCTGATGGGCGCGCTGATGCGTTCGCAGGGACGCGTCTATGCGTTCGATGTCTCGCGCGCACGGCTCGCCCGGCTCAAGCCGCGGCTCGCGCGCTCCGGATTGTCGAACGTGCAGCCGATGCTGATCGAGAACGAGCGCGACACGCACATCAAGCGTCTGGCCGGCAAGCTCGACCGCGTGCTGGTCGACGCGCCGTGCAGCGGCTTCGGGACGCTTCGCCGCAACCCGGATCTGAAATGGCGGCAGACGGCCGCGGCGATCCGGGAGCTCGCGCTCAAGCAGTCGCGGATCCTTCGCGCCGCGGCCACGCTGGTCAAGCCCGGGGGGCGACTGGTGTATGCGACCTGCAGCGTGCTGCCCGACGAAAACGAGGCGATCGTCGATTCTTTTCTCGCTGAGCGTCCGGAGTTCTCGCTCGGCGACGCGGCGGCGCAGTTGCGCCGCGCCGGCGTCGCGCTCGATACGGGCCGCATGCTGAAGCTGTCGACGGCACGCCATGGCTGCGACGGCTTTTTCGGCGCCTTGCTCGAGCGCGCCGCGTGATCGCGGCCGGCACGCGCGTCGTGCGCTCGCTTGCCTGCGCCACTCTCGTCGCCTGGACCGGCGCCGCCGTCGCCGAGGCGGCGTCGCCGACGGGCGAGACGCGGTTTCCCGCCACAGGAAAGATCGAGACGGCGTTCACGCCCGGCGATCGCATCGACAATCTGATCATCGCGGCGATCGGCGCGGCGAAGCACGAGGTGCTGGTCAACGCGTACTCGTTCACGCAGCGTCGCATCGCCGGTGCGCTGATTGCGGCGCGCAGACGCGGCGTAACGGTGCAGGTGATCGCCGACAGCCAACAGGCCGCGACGCTGCCGCAGAACGTGCTGGCGGAACTGGTTAAGGGCGGGGTCGAGGTCTGGCTCGATGCAAACTACCAGGCGGCCCACAACAAAGTCGTCATCGTCGATGCCGACACGGCGCGCGCGACGACGATCACCGGCAGCTACAACTTCACCGTCGCGGCGCAATGGCACAATGCCGAGAACGTCGTGATCCTGCGCGATAATCAAGACGTCGCGCGCGCCTACCGCGACAACTGGCTGCGCCTGAAGGCGCGTGCGGCGCCGTGGCCGGGCACGAAGGGCGACTCGCGCTAGACTTCCGGACATGCTGACCCCTCTCGACTTGGACCGTATCCAGGCCTCGCTGCGGACGCCCAACGGCTGGATCGAGGTCGCGACCATCGCCGTGTGCTTCGCGATCGCCTGGGCCGTCGACCGGCGCTTTCATGTGACCAGCGAGCGCGAGTCCCGCGTCGCCCAGCTGGGCGTCGGCGGTTTCAACCGGCTGATCTTTCCGCTGACCGCGCTGGCGCTGCTGTTCGTCACGCGCGCCGTGTTCAGGCATTGGCTGGTGCCGGCGTTCTTTCCGGTCGCGTTGCCGCTGGTCGTTGCGCTCGCACTGATCCGTCTGTTGATCTACGCGCTGCGCGGCCTGGTCGGCCATCCCTCGGCGGCGTCGGAACGAACGCTCAGCTTCGCGATCTGGGCCGCCCTCCTGCTCTACTACGTCGGCGTGCTGCCCGAGATCGGCGCGGCGCTCGCGGACGCGCGCATCCCTTTCGGCAAAGGCGAGCTGAACCTCCTCGACCTCGGGGCCGACGCCATGGTGATCGTCGTCGTCATCGTGCTGTCGATGTGGGTGTCGAGCCTGCTCGAGAAGCGCCTGCTGCGCGCTGCCAACCTCGACGCCAATCTGCGCGTGGTGCTGGGCAAGGTGTTCCGCGCGCTGCTGATCCTGGTCGGCGTGCTGGTTGCGCTGTCGGTCATCGGCGTCAATCTCACCGTGCTCTCGGTTTTCGGCGGCGCGCTCGGCGTCGGGATCGGGTTGGGATTGCAGAAGCTCGCCAGCAATTACATCGCGGGATTCACGATTCTGCTGGATCGCTCGATCCGGCTGGGCGACATGATCACCGTCGACAACCGCACGGGCACGGTCGGCGTCGTGACGTCGCGCTACGTCGTCGTGCGCGGCCTGGATGGCGTCGAGGCGATCGTCCCGAACGAGACGCTGGTGACGACGACCGTGCTCAACCATTCATATACGAGCAAGGAGATCAAGGTCGGCATTCCGGTGCAGATCAGCTACGACAGCGACCTGGAGCGGGCGATGCGCGTGATGGCGGAGCTCGCCGTGAAGGAGCCGCGCGTGCTGAAGGGCACGCTCGCGCCGGTGGTCAACGTGCTGCGGTTCGCCGGCGACGGCATCGACCTCGAGCTGGCCGTATGGATCAACGACCCGGAAAAGGGACAAGGCAACTTGAAGACTGCCCTCAACATCGCCATATGGAAGGCGTTTCGCGATAACGGCATTCGCATTCCCTACCCGCAGCGCGAAGTCCGCATCCTCGGCGGGCCACCCGAGAACAAACCCGACGCCTCGGCGCCGGCGTGATTCTGTACTGGACAGCGGAAGATCACCGGCCGGCAGCGCCCGGCGAAACCATGTAAAATCCGCTCTGTCCGATACCATACACCGAGCCCCCCGGCTCGTTCTCCCCAGGATTCCCGACTGATGTCACCCGATCCCCTTTCCCTGCTCTCCAACGGCCTGGTCCCGCTGCGGTGGTGGGGCTACATCGTTGTTGCACTGGTGTTCACCCACGTCACCATCGCCGCGGTCACCATTTATCTGCATCGCTCGCAAGCGCATCGGGGACTCGATCTTCATCCGATAGCCAGCCACTTCTTTCGCTTCTGGCTGTGGCTCACGACCGGCATGGTCACCAAGGAATGGGTGGCGATCCATCGCAAGCATCACGCCAAGGTCGAGACCTCGGACGACCCGCACAGCCCGCAGACACGCGGCATCCAAAAGGTTTTCTGGGAAGGCGCCGAGCTGTATCGCGACGAAGCGAAGAATCGCGACACGCTCGACAAGTACGGACTGGGAACGCCCGACGACTGGATCGAGCGCAATGTCTATACGCGTCATTCGTGGGAGGGCGTCGGGCTGATGCTGGTCATCAACCTCGCGCTGTTCGGCCCGCTGGGCGCGACGATCTGGGCGGTGCAGATGGCGTGGATCCCGATCACCGCGGCAGGCATCATCAACGGCATCGGGCACTACTGGGGCTATCGCAATTTTTCCTGCGAAGACGCGAGCCGCAACATCGTGCCCTGGGGCATCATCATCGGCGGCGAAGAGCTGCACAATAACCATCACGCCTACGGCACGTCGGCCAAGCTGTCGTCGCGCTGGTATGAATTCGACCTGGGCTGGGCCTACATCCGCGCGCTTGAATTCTTCGGTCTCGCCACGGTGCGCAAGGTCGCGCCACGCCTCAAGGTCGACCGCGCCAAGCTCAATGCCGACCTGGAGACGCTGCAGGCGATCATCACCCATCGCTACGCGGTGCTGACCAGCTATGCCTCGTCGCTGAAGCTTGCCTATGCGCAGGAAGTCGCCAGCTTGCGCGAGCGCGCCCGCCGCGGCGAGCTCACGCCCGACATGCCGAGCTTCCGGCGGCTGCGCAAGTGGTTCCAGTCGGACGCCAAGGCGCTGCCCGAAACCGATCGCGCGCACCTCGAGACGACGCTCGAGCGCAGCTCGGCGCTCAAGACGATCTACGCGATGCGGCAGGAGCTGGCCGGCCTGTGGGAACGATCGAACGATTCGCGCGAGCAGCTGCTCGCCCGCCTGCAGGACTGGTGCCATCGCGCCGAGGCAAGCAACATCGCCGCGCTGCAGACATTCTCGCGCCGGCTGCGCAGCTACGCCTAGACCGGACTCGCTGGATGACAAAAGCCCGCCGAATGGCGGGCTTTATTATGCCCGGGGCGTTACCCAGCCTCTTATGCGACGAGCGCCCGTACTTCTCGTCGGACTCGAGGCACGAGGGAGTTAACCTCTTTGGCCAGGTTAACTTGCATAGCTGTGCAAGCGACCTCAAACACGGCCTGCTCAAAGTGATAAGTGCCGCGCTCCTTGAGCCACTTCAGCACGGTGGCCAAGTGCCAAATTGCAGCGCTGCCTTCGTGGAGGGGCATCGGAAAGCTTGCTTGGTGAGCCAACATCAGCTTGCGCATGTTCTGCCGGGTGACGCCAATTAGCTCGGCGACGTCGGATAACCCGACGAAGTCAGGACCGACCTCTACCAACCTGGCGTCTGGGATGGCTTTCTTCACATCCGCAAGCGCGCTAATAATGGCTGCCTCAGCTGATTTAGCTTCGCGCGTAAAGTCCAGCGCAATCCGGCCCGGTTGGCCAACACCTACCAACGCGTCATCACAGCCAGCCTCGCCAAGGCGCTCAACGAGCAAATCGGCATCGACATCGTCTGTCGCGAGCTTGAATTTCAAGGTGAAGTCGTATTCCATAGTTCACTCCGCAGCGGGCTCATCTTTAGCCGCGCCACTGATTCGTTTATGTGTTGTGCAGTTGTCGACAACTCGTTTGAGCTTTCTGGCGAAGTTGCCGGGGTTCTTCGGGCTGCTCCAGATGCTCGTGATGCAGAACTCGCCGCATCGGCACTCGGCATCGTTGTAGGGGCAGTAGAGCTTGCCCCACGCATGACTGCCGCCAACCTCGACTTTCCAGCCGTTGTCTTCGGCATGTCGAATCGCTTCTTCAACTTCCTTCTTAGGGTGGGTGGCTCGTACCACTTCACATGGTTCGCGTAGTCTAGTGTAGCGCCATCAGGTTGTCAAGTGACAACCTGCCAGTTTTTCGAGCGAATCTTTTTGTGTATCAGCGGGTCATCTATTAACGATGTCGTTCCCAGAACTCCCGTATAGCCGCCGCCCTGCCCAGTAAAAACCCCCTGAGGGCCACTCAGGGGGTTTTCGGATGCCGACTGCTGAGTAAACCCGCATTGCCCCGAGGCGCGCAGAGCGCGCCTCGGGGCAAGCAGTCACTTCAGCTTCGTTTCCTTGTACATCACGTGCTTGCGGGCGACGGGATCGAATTTCTTGATCTCCATCTTTTCCGGCATCAGCTTCTTGTTCTTCGACGTGGTGTAGAAGTGGCCGGTGCCGGCCGACGATTCGAGCTTGATCTTTTCACGCATGGCTAAATCTCCTTGAGCTCGCGCAGGCGGTCAAATGTGCTCGCCGCGGGCACGCATCTCGGCCAGGACGACGTCGATGCCGTTCTTGTCGATCGTGCGCAGCGCCGCATTGCTCAGGCGCAAGCTGACCCAACGGTTCTCGGTTTCGACCCAAAAACGCCGCCGCTGCAGGTTCGGCAGGAACCGGCGCTTGGTCTTGTTGTTGGCGTGGGACACGTGGTG
>DASXPJ010000015.1:0-163311 GCA_036493675.1 Casimicrobiaceae bacterium | reverse complement strand
CCCTTAGCAACGAGACTGGCGATATCGTCGTCGATCTTTTTACCCTTTTCCCCCAAGAATGCGCAAAGCTTTTGGATGCAAAGGCGCAACAGCGCGGCCGCGCCACGCGGCGAGAGATCGAGGATCGCGCGCGCCTCTTCGTAGTCTTGCAAAACGTCAGGCGGCAAGTCAGGGTTCGGTGTCGGCCCTGTACGAGTCGGTGGATATAACAAACGATCGTGTACCCACACCGCTACTTTGCTACACGCGTAGCACTGGCTTAGAGATAAATTCAACGCATCAAAGAACACTGACTTCGACTGCTCCCTTCGGGCAAGATACAGCTCGCCGCTCATCATTTTGTCGAAGTGATCGATGACCTTTCGCCGTACTTCCTCGTTCACGCTCCGCTCACCGAGAACAACCTGTCGATGCGTGGCGTCCGGAAAGAATGGAGTACCAGGGTCACTTTCGACGCTATGGGCGAATACGTCGAACCAGTACTGCGTCGTGTAGGCACCGCAGTGTGGGCAGTCGAATGCCCGTTCCGTTACGGAAGGTGATACGCTTTTCTTCATGGTGAGATTCTAAGTGGCATAACAGGTGCGCACCAGCACGCAGGGGTACGGCTGGGGGTACAGGGTTACGCCATGCCGCCTTTACCCTAGGCAGTTGGGGGCCGGCCCTGGGCACCAACAATCCGCCAATAACCAGCCTACCCCACGCTGGCTTGCCGGACCAGCTAGCAAATCGCTCCGATTTCCACACTCTACCCAGTGATCGACAATCTATGGCGTTGTCGTGGGCAAATCGGTGGCCGTCGTGGTCACCCGACGCCTCATAGCTTCGTATAGGCTGCCGACATAGATCGGCACGAGGACCATCGTCAGCCACAACCCGACGCCGATGGCGACGTGCTGAGACCAGAACGGCGAGATGACGATGACCGTGCTCATGCCGATCAGCCCGGCCGCATGGGACAGGAAAAGGTACGTCCTACCGTAGCGGAAGCCGTTGCCGATAGTGACCATCAGGAACAGGCCTAGGGCAACGGTGCCACCTTCACCTACCACGAACATGAAATAGCTGATCGCGGTGTTGTCCACAACGATCCATGCCACCCTGCAGAGCGGACACGGTTGACGCAGCACGCGCATCACCGCGACCGAGACCGCTGCTAAGGGCACGTAAGCGGCGACCAGCCAAAGGGCGATTCCAGCGTGCCCGTGGGCTATCAACATGTACGCGAGTAGCACTGCGCCTATTGCGAGGCGTAACTTCGCGTGCTCATAGTCCATTCGTTGCATGGCGTCCTCCGAGTGATGCGCGCAATCGCCCCGACTGCGTCAGCCAGGCCGCCCCGCGCGCGAGGCATAGCAGGTTATAACCGCAGCCTGCCACCCCGTAGGCGAGCAGATCGCCGCGCGTTGTTTTCGCCTGGCGCGTCGACAGGCATGGCTCGCACTGCGCGCAGTGGCCGTCGTTCCTTTGTATCGCACAAGCGGCGGATTCTGCTGTCAAACCGGCGGACAATGGCGGCATTCGCTGCCGCGAAGCTTGGATTGTCACCGCTCGTCCTACAACGCTTTCATCCATCCGCCGATGGCGACCGAAGCACCCGCGGGCGAAAATCCCTGCGCTACGTGCGCCTAAACCAAGGTCCTCGCATGCCCAACACTCACGCCGAAGGCTGGCGGCTGCCGCGGTGACAAGCGCCCTGCGCGCCTGGCGCGACCGGCTGGGTTCGATCGCGCTTGCCGTAGCGCTGCTGGCCGGCTGCGCGAGTTTGCCGCCGGGGTCCGACTATCCCAAGTCGGCGTCCAACGCGCTCACCCATCCGGAGCAGACGAGCCTTGGGCGTCAATTCGCGGCACAGACGGCCGCCCATCCCGGGCAGTCCGCGTTCCGGCTGCTCCCGGTCGGCATCGACAGCTTCCTGCTGCGCATGGAGATGGCGCAGCGAGCCGAGCGAACCCTCGACGTCCAGTATTTCGTCATCGAAAACGACGACACGGGCAAACTGCTGCAGGAAGCCTTGCTCAAAGCGGCCGATCGCGGCGTGCGCGTGCGGGTACTGATCGACGATGAGGGATCGTTCGGACGCGCCGCCAAGATCAAGCCGCTGTCGGGACACCCGAATGTCGAGCTGCGTGTATTCAATCCGGCGGTATACCGCGGCTCGGTCCAGTTCGTGCACGATGTCGAACTCTTGTGCGATGCGACCCGATTGAACTACCGCATGCACAATAAACTGTTCGTCGTCGATAACGAAGTGGGCATTATCGGCGGCCGAAACATCGGCGATGCGTACTTTCAGGAGGGTCGCGACCTGGAATTCGGCGACTACGATGTCATCGCTGCCGGCCCGGCCGTCAAGGACATGTCCAAGAGCTTCGATGCCTACTGGAACAGCCCGTTGGCGATCCCGATCGAAGCTCTGTTCGGCGGCAAGACTTCGGCACAAGGCTTGGCCGATTATCGCGACGCGCTGGCAACCCATCATGACGCGATGAACGGCAAGACCTACATGGGACGCCTTAGCAGCGGCGAGCCGCTGCAGACCCTGCTCGGCGCCAAATCCCCGTGGGTCTGGGCGCGGGCCGAGATCATCTACGACAGTCCCGACAAGAGCAAAGTCGAGGACGGCGACGAGCCGGGCCAGCTGCTGCGCCACCGCCTCGGGAAGGTGGTCGAGGCGACGCGACATGAGTTGTTGGTGGTATCGCCCTATGTCGTCCCCGGAGATTCCGGCGTAAAGTTTCTGGCCAAGCTGCGCGAACGCGGCGTGCAGATCCGCATACTCACCAATTCGCTTGCGTCGACCGACATGCCGGTCGTCCACTCGGCCTACCAGAAATACCGGATTCCGCTGCTTGAAATGGGTGTCGAGCTTTATGAAGTCCGGCCGGTGCTCGGCCAGCCGGTGGTGAAAGGCGACGCGCTTAAGTCGCCCAGCGCGGGGCAGTTTGCACTGCATGCCAAGGTTTTCGTGTTCGACCGGCAGCGCGTCTTCGTCGGATCGATGAACCTGGACCGGCGTTCCTTGCACGTCAATACCGAGATCGGAGCGATCATCGACAGTCCCGAACTGGCCCGCCAGATCGCCACGCGCTTCGAGGCGATCGTCCGACCGGCCAATAGCTACGTCCTCGCCGTCGACGGAACCAACGCGGCGGGCAAGCCGGCCTTGGCATGGCGCACCCTGGAGGACGGCAAGCTGGTCGAATACCGTCACGAGCCGGACGCATCCGTCTGGCGACGTGCGAAAGTCGACACGTTATCGTTGCTCCCGCTGGACGAGTTGCTGTGATCGAACGTCGCCTGCGCGAGCGGCCGATGCCGAGTATGACCGCGCGGACCGACCATGCGTGACGCGCCCGTGGGCCGAGCGTGTCGATGGCTGATTGCCTGCTCGCTGGCGATGGTCGCGGCATCCGCCTGGGCAATAGCCGATCAGGACATCCTGGTGCATGTCAAGAAGGACGGCCCGGAGATCGTCGTCGAGGTCGATTGTCCCGTGCGCGCGCCCGTGGCCACCGTCTGGGACGTGCTGACCGACTACGACAACATGACCCGCTTCATTTCGAACCTTCAGTACAGCGCCGTCCAGGCTCGCGTCGACAATATGCTCAAGGTGCGACAAACGGGTAAAGCGACGCGCGGCCCATTGAGCTTCACCTTCGACAACGTCCGCGAAGTGGAGCTCCTGCCTTACACCGAAGTTCGCTCGCGGCTGATCAGCGGCGACCTCAAGGCCTCGGCGTTCACGACACGCATCGTCGACGTCGATGGTCTCGTGCATATCATCAATAGCGGGCGCTACACGCCGAAGGTATGGGTTCCTCCGTTGATCGGCCCCGCGCTGATCGAGGCGGAGACGCGCAAGCAGTTCGGCGAAATCAGGACGGAAATCCTCCGGCGCAGCGAACGCCGCGCGGCGGAGCTCGTGCCGCGCTAGGCGCGAGAGCGCCCTTCAGCGCCGGCGCGAGGAGACCGTTCGATGACCAGGCGCCCATGGAACTCCTGATCACCGCGTGGCAGTTCATCGGCCACCTCGATGACGAACTCGCGCTGCTGTTGCAGAATTACGGCGCCTGGATCTATCTGATCCTGTTCCTGATCGTTTTCTGCGAAACCGGGCTCGTCGTCGCACCTTTTCTTCCGGGCGATTCTCTATTGTTCGCTTCGGGTGCGCTCTGGGCCGCGGCGGACATGCCGGTCGAATTGCTCGGACTGACGCTGGCGGGCGCCGCCTTCTGCGGAGACAACTGCAATTACTGGATCGGCCGGCTGTTCGGAAGCCATAGCGCAAATAAGAAGCATCCGCGATTCCTGAACCGGCGGGCGCTCGAACGAACGCACGCGTTCTACGACAGACACGGAGGCAAGACGCTCGTCCTTGCGCGATTCGTTCCGGTCGTACGAACGTTTGCGCCCTTCGTCGCAGGCATCGGGCGTATGAACTATCGGCGCTTCATCGCCTTCAGCGTTGGCGGTGCACTGCTGTGGGTCGGCCTGCTGGTGACGTGCGGCTACCTGTTCGGCAAGCTGCCGATGGTGCAGGACAATTTCGCGCTGGTCATCGTCGCGATCGTCGTTCTCTCGCTGGCGCCGCTGGGCGTCGAATACGTGCGGGCGCGCCTGCGCCGCTAGCGCCGGCGGATCGCCGCCTGTCGGCCTCGTGGGGACGACCCACGCGGGCAGCGCCTAGTGCGTTATGCTGTGCCGCCATCGTCATGGGAGGCCCGCGTGAGAGTGCCGTTCTATCTTGTCCTGATCGCGTCGCTGAGCGCCTGCATTCCCATCGGCATCCGCGGCACCTCGGTAACGGATGCCGGCAACCGGCCTCGGGCCGCGCTGCTACCCGGCGGGGCCGGCACCGTACGCATGCCCGTTCCGGAGATTGGCGCCGTTACGGAGCGAACGCCCGCGGCAGCGCTGTCGTTCCGTGCCCGGACCGTCTAGCGTTTGCTGCCCGGCATCGCCTGCTGCGCGGTTCGCGCGAAATCGCCGGCCAGCCGCTGCATCGTGGAGAACGCCGAGCCGCCGGACGCCATCACGCCCTGCATTGCATTGACCAGATTCTGCGCCTGCTTCAAGTCCGGCATCATCGTCATCATCGCCTTCGCCTCGCGAGCGCCGGGCATGCCGCTCATCTGCTCCTGCATCAAGGCGAACAGCCGCTTCTGCATCTCGACGATCATCTCGAACATCTGACTCCAGTAGCGCATCGCCTTCTCGACGGCTTCCTGGGTGACGCTTTGCCCGGCGGCAACGAGGGCCTGCGGATCGCCCGCCTCGGCGGCGTGCCGGGCCGCCTTTTTCTGCATCGACCGCGCTTCCTCCTCGCCTTCGAACTGCAGCCGGCGCAGTTTGGCCGTGCTCTCCACGGCGGCATTGATGACGTCGAGGGCGATCTTGGCGTTGGCCCGATAGAGTTCGAAAGCCTGCTCCGGCGTCATCAGCTTGGCCATTTTCGACAGATCGCCGAAACCAGCCGCGTGAGGCGCGTCGAACGGTGAGCGCTGCTTCGCCGTCGCCTTCGCGCGCGGCTTACGTTTGGCGCCCGCAGGGCGGCGCGCCGGTTTCGAGGACGATTTTTTGGCCATGATCGACACTCCTTGAGCTCGACGACACACGACGGGATCGGGTCGCTTTGACGGAACACGCTACCCGACGATGCCAGGGTATTGCACGCCTTCACGTGCGACGCGTCAACCAGAAACCAGCCATCCTGCCAGACGCGACCGGCGCAGGTTAGAATCGCCGTTGCTCCCATGGTTCCGACGCCGACACCGCGGGCGGTCTACGCCGACGAGCCGCGTCCCCCGACGCGCGCGCAGCCGCTGTGGCACGAGCTCGCCGACCCGGACGTGCGTGCTCTGGCCGCGCTGATTGCGTCGCCGCTTTTGATCGCCGACCAGGTCGCCCCGATCGCGACGTTGACCGACGCGTGGCGCATCGACTCGCTTCGGCTGCGCCATCGCTGGTTGCTCGATTTGGACCGGGCACCGCACATCCTGCGCGCGCATCTTGCCGCGTCGAACGCGCGCCAGCTCGGGCGCTACGCGGAAGCGCTGTGGCATTTCTGGTTCGCTCAGCTTCCGGGCGCGTGCCTGTATGCGGCCGGCTTGGCGGTCAAGGACGTGCTGGCGGTCCGCGGGGAATTTGATTTTATCGTGTCGCTGCCCGGGCTGCCCAAGGTCCAGCACCTGGAAATGGGCTACAAGTTCTATCTCTATTGCCCGCCGGGCGCCGACTTTTCGCGCCTCTTCGGACCGAATGCCGCCGACCGCCTCGACCGCAAATGGCGGCACATGGTCGATGTGCAACTGCCGCTTTCGCAGACCGCGCTCGGCCGGGCCGCGCTGCCGACCGGCGTCAGCAACGTTATCCCGAGGGCCTGCTTACAGGGCTGGCTCTTCTATCCACTGACTGGCGGCGCGACAACGCCTATTCCAGGGGTGTCGCCGGCGCACTGGCGCGGCTGGTGGTGCCGCAGCGACGACCGGCGCGGTGCGCCCTGGGCCGGACTCGCCACCGCATGGACGGTGCTCCCGCGGCGCGCATGGATCGCACCCGCGGCGATCTCGGACGTCGACGCCGTCGAATCGGCCGACGATTGCCGGGCGCGGATCGATGCGCATTTCGCGACCTCCTCCCAGGCGCAGCTCGTCGCCGGCCTCGAATGCGCCACGGACGGAACCTGGCGCGAAACGGTACGCATCTTCGTGGTCGCGCCGCATTGGCCTTGAGGGCAGTGATCCGTTGAAGACGCCGATCTGATGGAGCGTTGATGCAGCGATTCGCACTTTGGGTGGAATTCGATCTGCGGCCGGGCCATCGTGCCGCCTTTCTCGAAGCCGCGCGCCTCGATGCCGAGGGGTCGGTCGTCAACGAGCCCGGTTGCCGCCGCTTCGATGTGCTGCAGGACCCGGCGCTGCCCGATCGAGTCTGCTTCTACGAGGTTTACGACGACGAGGCGGCCTTCCTGCGGCACAGGGAGATGCCCCACTTCAAAAACTATCTCGCGTCGACCGAACCGATGATTGCCGCGAAGCGGGTCACGAAACTGCAGGTCGAGCTGCGCGGGAAATCGTGATCGCTCGGGTGTTTGCCCTGTCCTCCGGGTTCGACTAGCATCCGGCAACCGGGTCGGACGCGCCTTGCGGCGTAGGAATCGTCCCGGGAACCGGGGGACCTTCCGATGCGCCATGCCCTGTTTCGCGCGTGGAGGCTTGCGCCGCTGGCGGCGTGGGCGTTGATCGCGACAGTGGCTTTGAGCGCGGCAGCCGCGCCGCTGCCGGTCGAGACGTTCTTCAAGAAGCCGCAATACGGCAACCCGGTACTGTCACCGAGCGGCCGGTATCTGGCGGTTACGACGGTGGTCAACGGGCGGCTCAACCTGGGCGTCCTGGATCTGGACGACCGCAAGGTCACACCGGTCACGGGGTTCACTGCGGCGGACGTCATCGACGTCACCTGGCTCAATGACGATCGGCTTGTCGTCACCGCGGGTGACGTCAAGCGCGGAACCGGCGAGCCGCCGCAATACCTCGGGGTGTTTGCGGCCAACCGCGACGCCTCGTCCCCGATGGCTGTTTCCAAGCACTTCGAACGTGCGTCCGGGGCGGACGTGGCGTTCGCCCGCGGCGTCGGTGTGGATTTCGTTCGTGAAATTCCCGATACCAACGACATTCTTGTGGCCAGCCACTACCGAACGCGCGAAAGCCTCGACTTGTACCGCTTCGACACGGTGACCGGACAAAAGACGCTCCTGTCGTTCGATTCCCCTGGCAATGTCAGCCGATGGATCGTGGATTTCGACGGCGTGCCGCGCGCCGCGGTGACCGGCGACCTGGACCACGACAAGTCCGCGATCTATGTGCGCGGCAGCACCACGGGTTGGCAGAAGATCGAGGAAACGGGACTGGGCCGGCTGACTTCCTCGCCATTGGCGTTCAGCCCCGACGGCAAGATCCTGTACATCGCATCGCGCCGCGATGGCGACCGAGTGGCGCTCTACGAATACGACATCGACGGCCGCAAGTGGAACGGGCCGATCATCAAGCATCCCGAGCGCGACATAACTGTCAGATTTGTGCAGGATGTCAGACAGCACAAGCTCTTCGGCCTGCGCTATATCGACGACCAGCCCGGGGCCGTATGGTTCGATGCGGAATGGGCGCGGATGCAGAAGAGCATAGACGTAGCGCTGCCCGACACGGTCAATCTGCTCCAGCGGAGGGCGGACCGCTGGATTGTAACGTCCTATTCGGACCGCAATCCGGGCGAAGTGTATCTGCTCGACGGCAAGACGATGAAGATGCAGAGGCTGTTCTCGTACCAGCCGGAAATCAAGCCTTCCGAGATGGCCCCGACGAAGTGGGTCCGATACACGGCGCGCGACGGCCTCACGATACCAGCGCTGCTGACAATTCCACTCGGCGGCCAAGGTAAGCGTGTCCCGCTGGTCGTCGACATCCATGGCGGCCCGAACGTTCCGGCCACACGATGGGGATATGACCCCGATGTCCAGTTCCTTGCTTCGCGCGGCTACGCGGTGCTGCAGCCGCAGTTCCGTGGCACCGAAGGCTTCGGGTGGAAGCTCGAGTCGGCCGGCTTCCGCAAATGGGGCGACGAAATGCAGGACGACCTGGAGGACGGGGTCAAATGGGCCATTGCGCAGGGTGTCGCCGACGCCGACCGGGTCTGTTTTTTCGGGGCGAGCTATGGCGGCTACGCCGCGCTGTGGGGAGCGATCAAGAATGCGAAGCTCATCAAGTGCGCGGTGGACTACGTCGGCGTCTCGTCGATCGACTACCTGTTCGACAACGCCCAGACCGACATGTCGCAGCTGGCGGAAAAATCAACCTTGATGGCGGAGCGAATCGGCGATCCGAACACCGAGCGCGCGCGCTTCAAGCGAGTCAATCCGCTGGACAATGCGGACAAGGTGGGCGTGCCCATCCTGCTGGCCTACGGCGCGCAGGATGTCCGTGTGCCGATCGTGCACGGCACCGCTTTCAAGGCTGCGCTCGACAGATACGACAAGCCGTACGAATGGGTCGTCTACGCGGAAGAAGGTCATGGCTTCAACCGCGACGAGAACCTGTTCGACTTCTGGCATCGCGTCGAACGCTTCCTGGCGAAATACCTCGGCGCCGCGCCCGTCGCCGCGGCGACGCCGGCGCGTTAGCGCGAGGCAGTTCGAAGGCAACCCCCGGGAAGGTCGCGGCCTTAACCCCGGAGCTGCTGCAAGGCCTGGTCAATGCGATGCACGGGCACGATGTCGATGCCTTCGATCGCCTGCCTCGGTTTGTTGGCCGCCGGAATCAGGGCCCGAACGAAGCCGAGCTTCGCGGCCTCGCGCAGGCGTTCCTGGCCCCGCTGCACCGGCCGGATCTCGCCGGCAAGACCGACTTCACCAAAAACAAGATATTTGCGTTCCAATGCCTTGTTTTTGAATGACGAATAAATAGCCATGAGGACAGCGAGATCGGCGGCCGGCTCGCCGATGCGAACGCCGCCGACCGCGTTGACAAACACATCGAACAGCCCCGTCTCGACGCCGCCGTGGCGGTGCAGCACCGCCAGCAGCAGTGCAAGCCGCTGCGGATCGAGGCCGACGGCGAGCCGCCGCGCCAGTCCGCCTTGCACCGGGTCGACCAGCGCCTGCACCTCGACCAGCAACGGGCGCGACCCTTCGATCGTCGCCAGCACGCAACTGCCTGGAACCGGATCGGCATGCTGCGACAGGAACAGCGCCGACGGATTCGCCACGCCCTTGAGGCCGCGCTCGGTCATCGCGAACACGCCGAGCTCGTTGGCTGCCCCGAAGCGATTCTTGATCGCGCGCACCAGGCGAAAGCTCGAATGCGCATCGCCTTCGAAATACAGGACCGTGTCGACGATGTGCTCGAGCACCCGCGGCCCCGCGATCGCCCCTTCCTTGGTGACATGGCCGACCAGGATGATGGTGATCGCATTCTGCTTGGCGAGCCGCGTCAGCTGCGCTGCGCATTCGCGCACCTGAGCCACGCTCCCGGGCGCGGACTCCAGCAATTCGGTATAGACGGTCTGGATCGAATCGATGACGACCACACCCGGCTGCAAGGTCCGGATCGCGCCGACGATCGCCTGCAGCTGAACTTCGGCCAACAGCTCGACGGTCGCGTTGACCAGCCCCAGGCGCTGCGCGCGCAGCGCCACCTGCTCGACCGATTCCTCACCGGTCACGTACAGCGCGCGCCCGAGCTTTCCTGAAGTGCCGAGCGCCGCCATCGCCTGCAGCAAAAGGGTCGACTTGCCGATGCCCGGGTCGCCACCGAGCAGCACCACGCCGCCCGAGACCAGGCCCCCGCCAAGGACCCGGTCGAATTCCTCGATGCCGGTGGGTGTGCGCGCGTTATCGCGGGTCTCGACGGTCGCGAGCGGCCGGACCGCGCTGGGCGCGCCGGCCAGCGCCTGGAAGCGAGACGACGGCGTGGCAGCGATCGTCTCGACCAGCGTGTTCCACGCGCCGCAATGCGGGCATTGCCCCTGCCACTTGGTGCTCTGACCGCCGCACTCGGTGCAGGCGTATGCGGTCTTCGCCTTGGCCATCAGCGTGCGTGACGGGGGTGTGGCTCGAGCATTTCAGCCGAGCTCGTCGGGATGGACGACCGCCGTCCCCAGCTTGCCGACGACGATCCCCGCCGCCCTGTTGGCGATGCGCACCGCGCTACCGACATCGGCGTGCGCGCCGAGCAGCGTGCCGAGTGTCGCGATCACCGTGTCGCCCGCTCCGGAGACATCGAAGACCTCGCGTGCCTGTGCCGGAACGTGCTGTGCGCCGCCGTCGGTGTAGAGGGACATCCCCTCCTCCGAACGAGTGATCAGCAACGCATCGAGCGAGAGCTCGCTGCGCAGCGTTTGCGCCTTTTCCGCGAGCTCGGCTTCGTTGTGCCACGGGCCCACCACCTGGCGGAACTCGACGCGGTTGGGGGTCAGCATCGTCGCGCCGCGATAGCGCAGATACGCTTCTCCCTTCGGATCGACCAGGACCGGCTTGCCGGCTGCCCGGGCGAGCGCAATCATCCGCTCGATCTGCGACAGTCCGCCCTTGCCGTAATCGGAAAGGACGACGACGTCGAAGGTGGAAAGCGCCCGTTCGTAGTCGGCGAGCTTTGCCGCCAACGCCAGTGGGGATGGCGTGGTTTCGAAGTCGATGCGCAGCAGCTGCTGCTGCCGTCCGATCACGCGAAGCTTGACCGTCGTCGGCAGCGCCGCGTCGCGGTGCAGCGATGTATTGACGCTTTCGCCCTGCAACAGGCGCTCGAGGGCGTGTCCGGGCTCGTCGTCGCCGATGATGCTGATCAGCGTCACTTGGGCGCCAAGGGCCGCGGCGTTGCGCGCGACGTTGGCTGCGCCGCCGGGCCGCTCCTCGCTGCGGGCGATTTTGACCACCGGCACCGGAGCTTCCGGAGAGATGCGCTCGACCTCGCCGAACCAGTAGCGATCGAGCATTGCGTCTCCGACGACCAGGACGCGCGCGCGGCGAACCGCGTCGCGGAAATCGGCAAAGCGGCGCGCGGCGGCCGGCATCAGTTTCGGCCGATGCCGAAATATTCCAGGCCCGCGGCGCGTACCAGCGCCGGCTCGAACAGGTTGCGGCCGTCGAACAGCAGGGGGTGTCTCAACTTTTTCAGGATTTCCGCGAAATCGGGGCTGCGAAACTCCTTCCACTCGGTGACGACGACCAGCGCGTCGGCGCCCGCCACGGCAGCCATGGGCGAGGTCGCATAGGACAGCCCCGGCGTCTGGCCGAAGACGCGCCTCGCTTCGTCCATCGCGATCGGATCGTACGCGGCAACGGTCGCACCGCGATCGAGCAGCGCGCCGATGATCGCGCGCGAGGGCGCTTCGCGCATATCGTCGGTATCGGGCTTGAACGCCAGGCCCCAGAGTGCGAAGGCCTTGCCCGCAAGGTTGCTTCCAAGTCGCGCCACGATCTTTTCCACGAGGCGCGTCTTCTGCGCCTGGTTGACCGCTTCCACCGCCGCAAGGACGCGCAATGGCCTGTCATACTGGACCGCGGTGTGCTGCAGCGCTTTCACGTCCTTGGGAAAGCACGAACCGCCGAAACCGGCTCCGGGGTAGAGGAAATGATAGCCGATGCGCGGATCGGAGCCGATGCCTTGGCGCACGTGCTCGATGTCGGCGCCCAGCGCGTCGGCGAGGTTGGCCATCTCGTTCATGAACGAGATGCGGGTCGCGAGCATCGCATTAGCGGCATACTTGGTGAGCTCAGCCGAACGCACATCCATCACCAGCAGCCGCTCCCGATTGCGCTGGAACGGTGCATACACGGCGCGCAGAAGCGCAATCGCGCGCTCGTCGTCGGTACCGATAACGATGCGGTCGGGTCGCATGAAATCCTCGACGGCGGCACCTTCCTTCAGGAATTCCGGGTTCGATACTACGGCAAAGGGCAGCGCCACGCCGCGCGCGGCAAGCTCGGAGGCAATGGTCTCGCGCACCCGATCGGCGGTGCCTACCGGGACGGTCGACTTGTCGACGATCACCTTGTAATCGGACATGCGCCGCCCGATCTCCGTCGCCGCAGCCAGCACGTGGCGCATGTCGGCGCCCCCATCCTCTCCCGGTGGCGTGCCGACAGCGATGAATTGCAGGCTGCCGTGCGCCACGGCGGCATCGACATCGGTCGTGAAGCGGAGCCGTCCGGCGTCGACGTTGCGGCGAATCATGGCCTGCAATCCCGGCTCGTGAATCGGTACGCCGCCGCCGTTGAGGACAGCGATCTTGCCCTCGTCGACGTCGAGGCACAGCACATCGTTGCCGACCTCGGCCAGACAGGTGCCCGAGACGAGCCCCACATAGCCCGTCCCGATCATCGTGATCCTCACTCCGGCGCTCCCAACGAGGCGTTGATGTCGCGCAGCGCGCGCACCGGGTCCGGGGCGGCCGTGATCGCACGACCGATCACCAGGTAGTCGGCGCCCGCCGCGATGGCGGCCTGCGGCGTCATTACTCGCGCCTGATCGTGCACCGCGGCGCCTTGGGGACGTATCCCCGGCGTGACCAGCTTGAACGCCGGGCCGCACGCGGTTCGCAACATCGCGGCCTCCTGCGCCGAGCAAACCACGCCGTCCAGGCCGTTCGCCTGGGCCAACTGCGCAAGCCGCAACGCCTGCGCTTCGGGCGTGCCGCCGACGCCGATCGCAGCCAGATCGGATGCATCGAGGCTGGTCAGCACGGTGATTGCGATCAACAGCGGGCGCGGTCGACGCTCTTCAGCGGCCGTCCGCGCGACCGCGTCGCGCGCGGCCGCGAGCATCGCCGCACCGCCCGCGGCGTGCACGTCGATCATCCAGACGCCCAGGCGTGTCGCCGCGGCACACGCCTGGGCAACGGTGTTCGGAATGTCGTGAAACTTGAGATCGAGGAAAACCCGAAAGCCGCGGCGAACGAGCTCTCGCACCAGCCCGGCTTCCGCGACAGTGAAGAGCTCCTTGCCGACCTTGAGCGCGCAATGCGCCGGATCGAGCCGGGACGCGAGCCCGAAAGCGCTCAGCATGTCGGGGAAATCCAGCGCGACGATGACGCGAGGGTCAGCGGCAGTCACGGCTTGGGTGTCCCCGGTCGCATCCAGCGGCGTGGGGCACGACGCCCGGGGCTGTGTAACGCCGAGAGTCGTGCTCACGCGAAGCCATCGGGCATCTCGGTCCGTCGCGGCGAATAGGTCTCCCATTTGCCGCAGCCCGGGCAACGCCAGTAGTATTGCTTGGCGCGAAAGCCGCACTGGTCGCAGCGATACATGCCCAGTCGCTTGATATGCTGGCTGACCAGGGTCTTGACGAGCTCAAGGTCATGGCGGCGTTCCGCCGGCGCTTCCATCAGCTGCGCTTCGAGCAGCTTGTCGAGCCCGAGCAAGGTTGGATTGCGAACCAGCTCGTCCTTGATGAGCTGCGTTCCCGCTTCCGCGCCGTCGTGGGCGAGGACCTGGTTGAACAGCGTCGTCAGGAGATCGAGCGACGGATACTGGTCCTCGTAACTGCGCAAGACCCGGATACCCTGCGCGGTATCGCCGATTCGCCGGTAACCGTCGGCCAGCCGGTCGGCGACCAAACCCAGGTACGCCGGGTTCTGCGATTCGATGCGCTGCCATGCGGCGATCGCGGCGGCATCGCTGCCCTGCTGCGCCTCGAGGTCGCCCAATAGCATCGTGGCCCGCGTGCAAAGCTTGTATTCGGCCAGCGCCTGGTCGATGAAACGGCGCGCTTCGTCGGCCTGCGATCGCAGCAAGGCTCCTTGCGCGAGCTCGCAGTGATAGTGTGCGATTTCCTTGAAGTACGGACGCTTGGCCAGGGTCTCCATGCGCCGGGTCGCGCTGATTGCCTTCGGCCAGTCCTTCTCCTGCTCGTAAATCTGCAGCAGCGAGCCCAGCGCCTGGTGCTCGAAACTGCTGCCATTGAGCTTGGTGAACAGGTCCTCCGCGCGATCGAGCAGACCGGCACGGTGAAAATCCTGGGCGAGCTCGAAGACCGCGGTCTCGCGCTTGTCCGGCGGAAGATCGGGACGGTCGAGCAGGTTCTGATGCATGCGGATCGCGCGGTCGATCTCGCCCTGGCGCCGGAACAGGTTGCCCAGCGCGAAGTGAAGGTCGATCGTCTGCGGGTCGACCTTGACCACTTCGATGAACGACTCGATCGCCTTGTCAGGCTGCTCGTTGAGCAGAAAATTGAGGCCGCGGAAGTAGGACAGCGGCAACGCGCGGGACTCGCGCAGCAGATGCTTGATGTCGATGCGCGCGGCAATCCAGCCGAGCCCGAAAAAAAGCAACGTCAGCGCGAGCAACCACCAGATCTCGATCTCAATGGTGGGCACAGACGCTCATCCCCCGTCGCGCGGACGCGTCACCGGCGCGCGCCGCTGCTGGTAGCGCAGCCGGGCAAGCTGACGCTTCAGTCGAACCGAGCGAAGCAAGCCAGCCAGCAGGCCTGCCGCCACCCCGGCCGCGAACACGATCAGGAGCAGGAAGATCAGCGGCGTCTGCCAACCGACGCCGTCATAGACATGCAGCGTGACCGGTTCCGCGTTCTGCAATGCGACCAGCAGCAGGCTTGCAAACACGACGAGCCCGACGAGCCAGCGGACGAATCTCATACTGCGAATCCAATGAAGATAACTCGATCCGGGTCATCTCAACCCTTTTTCATTTCCTTGAAGTCGACGCGCTCGCGCAGTTCCTTGCCGGCCTTGAAATGCGGGACGTGCTTTTCCGGGACCTGGACGCGTTCCCCGGACTTCGGGTTCCTGCCGGTGCGAGGCGGCCGATAGTTGAGGCCGAAGCTGCCGAACCCGCGGATTTCGATGCGCTCGCCCTTGGCCAGGCTCTCGGCCATCGCGTCGAGGATCATCTTCACCGCGAGCTCGGCGTCCTTTGCCACCAGTTGCGGGAACTGCGCCGCCAAGCGGTCGATCAGCTCCGATTTGGTCATCACGTCAGCCGCCTACCCTTGGTTTTTGTTGTCGAGCTTGGCCTTGAGCAGCGCCCCCAGGTTGGTCGTGCCCGCACTGGTGCCGGAATTTTCCGCGGTCATGCGCTGCAGCGCCTCCGACTCGTCCGCGCTGTCCTTCGCCTTGATCGACAGGTTGATCGAACGATTCTTGCGATCGATGTTGATGATCATGGCGTTGACCGAGTCGCCTTCCTTGAGGTGAGACCGAATGTCCTCGACGCGATCGCGGGCGACCTCCGAGGCGCGCAGGTAGCCCTCGACATCGCCGTCCAGCACAATGACCGCTCCCTTGCCGTCGAGCGACTTGACCGTGCCGCTGACGAGGCTTCCCTTGTCGTGCGTCGCGACGTAGTTGGAGAACGGATCGCCATCGAGCTGCTTGATGCCGAGCGAGATACGCTCGCGCTCAACGTCGATCGCGAGCACGACGGCCTCGACTTCCTGGCCTTTCTTGAAGTCGCGCACCGCGGCCTCGCCGGTCGCCGACCAGGAAAGATCCGAAAGATGCACCAGCCCGTCGATGCCGCCCGGCAGTCCGATGAATACGCCGAAATCAGTGATCGACTTGATCAGTCCTTTGACCTTGTCGCCCTTCTTGTGGTTGATCGAGAACTCCTCCCAGGGATTGGGCATGCACTGCTTCATGCCGAGCGAGATGCGGCGCCGCTCCTCGTCGATCTCCAGGATCATCACCTCGACCTCGTCGCCCAACTGCACGACCTTGGTCGGATGAATGTTCTTGTTGGTCCAGTCCATTTCCGAAACGTGGACGAGGCCTTCGATCCCCTGCTCGATCTCGACGAAGGCGCCGTAATCGGTCAGGTTGGTGACCTTGCCGAACAGACGCGTGCCCGGCGGGTAGCGGCGCGACAGGCCCACCCATGGATCCTCGCCGAGCTGCTTCATGCCCAGCGACACGCGATTCTTCTCCTGATCGAACTTGAGCACCTTGGCGGTGACCTCGTCGCCGACGGCCAGGACCTCCGATGGATGCTTGACCCGACGCCAGGCGAGGTCGGTGATGTGCAGCAGGCCGTCGATGCCGCCCAGGTCGACGAACGCGCCGTAATCGGTGATGTTCTTGACGATACCCTTGACGATCGCGCCTTCCTGCAGCGTCTTGAGCAACTCCTCGCGCTCCGCACCAAGACTCGCCTCGAGTACCGCACGACGCGACACGACGACGTTGTTGCGTTTCCGGTCGAGCTTGATGACTTTGAATTCGAGCGTCTTGAACTCGTACGGCGAGGTGTCCTTGACCGGCCGGATGTCGACCAGCGACCCCGGCAGGAACGCGCGTATGCCGTTGACCATGACCGTCAGTCCACCCTTGACCTTGCCGCTGACGACGCCGGAAACGATCGTCCCCTGCTCCATCGCGGCTTCGAGGTCGTGCCAGGCCTTCAGCCGCTTGGCTTTGTCGCGCGACAGGCGGGTTTCGCCGTAACCGTCTTCGAGGCTCTCGATCGCGACGGTGACGAAGTCGCCGGCCTTGACCTCGACTTCACCTTTGTCGTTCTTGAACTCCTCGATCGGGATGAAGCTCTCGGATTTGAGCCCCGCGTTGACGACGACGATGTTGTAGTCGACGCGCGTCACCTCGGCGGTGATGAGTTCGCCCTGACGCATTTCCTGCCGCGCGAGCGACTCCTCGAACAGCGTGGCGAAGTTCTCCTGGGTCGGAGCAGTGGGATTGGTCGTTGCGGTTGCCATGAATGATGATGTCCTGTCGTTTCGTCCGTCGCCACGGGCGTGGCTGCGGGTCCGTTGGTCGAACCGCCGCCCGGGCTGCCCTGCTCGCGCCCGGATGGCGGACCCTGCTGCCGCCGCGGAGCGCGATCACGCTCCGCTGGCGGCCTGATGCATGCTGCTCCTGCCTCGAATCGCTGCGTTCACGCGTTCCCGGCCGGTCCGGATTCGGTAAGCGACTGATACTGCTGCAAGACGTAGGCGACGGCCGCGTCAGCGGTCATGTCGGTCGTATCCAGCACCAAGGCATCCGCCGCTATCATGAGCGGCGCTTCCGCCCGTCCGCTGTCGCGCCTGTCCCGTTCGCGGATATCGCGCAAAAGACCTTGAATTGTAATTGAGTTTCCTTTGTTGATCAACTGCTTATACCGGCGGCTTGCCCGAGCCTCGGCGCTGGCGGTCAGGTAGATCTTGAGCCTGGCGTCGGGAAAGACGACCGTGCCCATGTCCCTTCCCTCCGCAACCAGCCCCGGCGGTGCCCGGAACGACCGCTGGCGGGTCAGGAGCGCGGTCCGCACCCGCGGCATGACCGCCACCCTCGACGCCGCGGCGCTGACCCCTTCGGCGCGGATGGCGTCCGTCACGTCCCGGCCCGACACGATCATCCGTCCGCCGTCGAAGCTCGGTTCGACTCGGTCGGCCAGCGCCGCGAGCCGCGGCTCATCGTCGAGTTCCACCTTATTTCGGGTCGCCTCCAGGGCGACCAGGCGATAGAGCGAGCCGCTGTCCAGGTACCGATAGCCGAGCGCCGCGGCGACGCCCTGCGCGATTGTGCCCTTGCCGGAGGCGGCCGGGCCATCGATCGCGATCACAGGCACGGCCCCGGTCGAGTGGGACTTCATCGCGCGGCCACCGTTCAAGCTCGCTGCGCAAGCCGCTCGAAGGCGACGAAATAGCCGGGGAAGGTCTTGCGGACGCACTGCGGATCGTTGATGCGCACCGGCACGCCGCCCAGTGCGGCAAGCGAAAAACACATGGCGATGCGATGATCGTCATAGGTGTCGATCGTCGCCGGCCGCCATGCCGGCGATCCGAGCACGCGCATCCAGTCCGGACCCTCGTCGACAGTGGCGCCGAGCTTCCGCAGCTCGCTCGCCATCGCCGCGATCCGGTCGGTTTCCTTGACCCGCCAGCTGCCGATATTGCGCAGCAAAGTCGGCCCTTCGGCAAAAAGGGCGACCATCGCCGCCGTCATGGCCGCGTCGGGAATCGCGTTGAAATCGGCGTCGATGCCGCGCAGTTTCGTACCGCTGCGCACCTCGATCCAATCGTCGCCGCGCCCGACTTCGGCCCCCATCGATGCCAGCGTCCCGGCAAACGCGACGTCGCCCTGAATGCTGGCGCGACCCACCCCCGCGACGCGCACCGGGCCGCCCCCGATCGCTCCGGCCGCGAGAAAGTACGACGCCGACGAGGCGTCCGCTTCGACCGCGAGCGTGCCCGGACTGGCATACGAGGCTCCCTCCGGCACGCGAAACAGATCGGTGCGCTCGGCCGCGACCGAGACGCCGAAGCGGCGCATCAGCGAGAGCGTCAGGTCGACGTAGGGACGCGAAATCAATTCGCCCTCCACCTCGACCGTCGTTCCGCCGCCCGCGAGAGGCAGCGCCATCAGCAGCGCGGTCAGAAACTGGCTTGACACGTTGCCTCGGATCGCGACCTTGCCGCGCGGCCGCATGGCGCCGGGACCGATCGTCAGCGGCGGGAAGCCGGCGGCTCCGCCATAGCGGATGTCGGCGCCTAGTGCCCGCAGCGCGTCGACCAGGTCGCCAATCGGTCTTTCGTGCATGCGCGGCGCGCCGGACAGCTCGTAATCGCCGCCCGAGAAGGCGAGCGCTGCGGTCAGCGGGCGAAAAGCCGTACCGGCGTTGCCCAGAAAAAGGGCTGCGCGCCGCACCGGAAAGGCACCGCCCGCACCGTGAACGACGCAAGGTTCGTCCCCGACACCGCCGTCGATCCGCACGCCGAGCGCGCGCAGCGCAGCGCGCATGTGATCGACGTCGTCGGCGTCCAGAAGTCCCGACAAGACGGTCGTGCCGCGCGCGAGCGCCGCCAGGAGCAGGCTGCGGTTCGAGATACTTTTGGAGCCCGGCAGGCGCAGTGTGCCCTCCATGTGCGCGATGGGACCGATATCGAGAAAATCGGCCGCGCGCTCCGCCTGATCAGTCGACATCGTCGTCTCCGGGCCGGCGCTCGAGCCACGCGGCTCGCGCGTCACGCGAGCGCTCGAACAGACGGGCCAGCGCCGCGCCATCGCCGGACGCCAGCATCGCATCGATTCTCCCGAGTGCACTACGGTAGGCGGCCAGATCCACGCGCAACCGAGCCGCGTTGGCGATGCAGATGTCGCGCCACATGTCGGGATGGCTGTTGGCTAGCCGGCTGAAATCGCGCAGGCCCGTTCCGGAGACGCGCCAATAGTCGTCCGCGTCGGGCCGATCGGCGATTTCCGCGACCAGCGCGAAGGCCAGCAGATGCGGGAGATGGCTGACTGCCGACAGCAGCGCGTCGTGACGCCCGGCGTCAAGCAGGCTGACAATACCTCCGCACCGGGTCCAGCATTCGCGCACGCGGGCAACGGCAGCCGGATCGGTTTCCGGCACCGGCGTCAACACGACCGGCCGGCCGCGAAAGAGCGTCGCCGCTGCCGCAACGGCGCCCGATCGGTCGCTGCCCGCAATCGGATGGGCGGGCACAAAACGGGGAAACGCGGCGCCCAGCGCGGAGCGGGCCGCGGCGACCACGTCCTGTTTGGTGCTGCCCGCGTCTGTCACGATCGTCGCGGCACCGAGACGATGCGCGATCGCGGCAAACAGATGCGGCATTTCGCCCACGGGGGTGGCGAGCAGCACCAGGTCCGCATCGGCGAGCTCCGGCAGCCATTCGGAGTCGCGCGTGTAAGCGCGGTCGACGATGCCGCGGCGGCGCGCCTGCTCGAGATTGTCGCGGCTGCGTCCGACGCCGACCACGACGCCGACGTGGGCGCCGTGTTTCAGCGCCAGCGCGAACGAGCCGCCGATGAGCCCCGTTCCGACCACGACGAGCTTGGGGGGCGTGCGCGGGGACACCGGTTACCGGCGGAGTGTGGCGCCGAGCGCCGTCAGAAAGCGTGCATTCTCTTCCGGCAGGCCGACGGTGACGCGCAGCCAATCGGGCAATCCGTAGTTGGCCACCGGCCGAACGATTACACCCGAGCGAAGCAGCGCCTCGTACACCGGCGCGGCGCCTGCGTGGTCCCCGGCCACGCGCACCAGCAGAAAGTTGGCATGCGATGGCGCGTACCTCACGCCCAGCGCGTCGAGCCCGCGCATGAGTTGAACGAGGCCTTCGCGGTTCAACCGCGCGCTTTCCGCGACATAGTCGGGGTCGGCGAGCGCCGCGAGCGCGGCCGCCTGGGCGATCGAGTTGACGTTGAACGGCTGCCGTACGCGGTTCAGCATGTCGGCGACCGCGACGTCGGCGATACCGTAGCCGACACGCAGGCCGGCGAGGCCGTAGGCCTTGGAAAAGGTGCGCGACACCAGCAGGTTCGGATGCCTCGCGACCCACGACGCGCTGGTGGCCTGCTGATCGCCTTGCAGGTATTCGTTGTACGCCTCGTCCAGCACGACCAGCACCTCGCCCGGCACCGAAGCCACGAACGCCTCGACTGCGGGCGGCGGTAGCCATGTGCCGGTCGGATTGTTCGGATTGGCGACAAAGACAATGCGCGTCTGCGGCGTCAGCGCGGCGCGCATCGCGGCCAGGTCGTGCCCCAGGTCCCGCGCCGGCACTTCGATCCCGCGTGCCCCGCGCGCCTGCGTGGCCAACGGGTAGACGGCGAAGGCGTGCTGCGCGTAGACGGCGTGGTCGCCCGGACGCAGAAACGCCTGTGTCGCGAGCTCGAGGATGTCATTGGAGCCGTTACCCAGCACGATCTGGTCGGCGTCCACGCCGAATCGCGATGCCAGCGCGTGCCTCAGCGCGAAGCCGTTGCCGTCAGGATAGCGGGTGACTCCCGCCGCGGCGGCGGCGATCGCCGCCCGCACCTTCGGGCTCGGTCCCCGCGGATTCTCGTTCGAGGCGAGCTTGATGATCTCGCTCTCGGCCAGGCCGTACTCGCGCGCCAGATCCTCTATCGGTTTGCCGGGGACATAAGGACTGATTCGCTGCACGTATTCGGGCGAAAGGGCCGCCACCCGACTCGCATTCGCATTCATCCGCCGCGCTTTCAGGACTGCGCCGCCGGGTACGATCCCAGCAGCTTGAGAAAAGGCGCGCGCGCGCCGAGTTCCGCCAGCGCGGCGGCGACCGGCGCGTCGTCGCGATGCCCCTCGAGATCGACGAAAAAGAGGTACTCCCACAACCCGGTTCTCGCCGGACGGGATTCCAGTCGATTCATGCTGACGCCGTGCCTGGCCAGCGGCTCGAGCAGCGCATGGACGGCGCCAGGCCGGTTCTGCGCGGACATGACGAGCGAGGTTTCGTCGTCTCCGGAGCGGGCGACCGCGTGACGCCCCAATACCCAGAAGCGGGTCGTATTGTTCGGATCATCCTCGATGTGCGGTGCCAGCACGCCGAGTCCATAGATCGCCGCCGCGGTTTCTCCGGCGATCGCCGCGGCACCCGCCTCGGTCGCCGCCAGACGAGCCGCCTCGGCGTTGCTCGCCACGGGAATGCGCGGCACGCCCGGCATATGGCGGGCGAGCCACAGCACGCACTGCGACAGCGATTGGGCGTGCGAATAGATCTTGCGTACCGCTTCGAGCGAGGTCGACTTGGAAAGCAGGTTCTGCTGGATGCGCAAGCGCACCTCGCCGACGATGGTCAACTCGGTCTGGCACATGAGGTCCAACGTGCGCCCGACCGCGCCCTCGGTGGAATTCTCCACCGGCACGACGGCGTAGTCGGTCTGGCCGGATTCGGCGGCGCGGAAAACCTCGTCCATCGACGCGCAGGGCTCGGCATCGACGAATTCGCCGAAGTGTCGGCCCACCGCGCCGTGGCTGAACGTCCCGATCGGGCCCAGGTAGGCGATGCGCAATCGCCGCTCCAGTGCAAGGCAGGCCGACATCACCTGACGGAATATCCCGGCGACGGCGTCGGTCGGCAACGGTCCCGGATTGGCCTCCCGCATCGCCCGCAGCACCTGGGCTTCCCGTTCCGGCCGATACGCGGCGCTTTCGCCCTTGAGCTTACCGATCGCCTGAGCGTGCTCCGCGCGTTCGTTGAGCGCGCGCAGGATCTCGCGGTCGAGGCCGTCGATCGCCGCGCGGTGTCGCTGGAATGCCTGATCGCCGTCGTCGTTGCTCATTGCTCGCTCGCGTGGCCGCCGGTCGCGAAGGCAGCCGCCTTTGCATCACCGATCTATTCCGGCTCGTCGCTGACGAGCTCGGTCTCGACGACTCTTTCGAGGCCGGCGAGCTTTTCGCCCTCGCCCAGATTGATCAGCGTCACCCCCTGCGTCGAGCGCCCCATCTCGCGAATCGACGATACGCTGGTCCGGATCAGCACACCGCCGGTGGAGATCAGCATCACCTCGTCGTCGGGCAGTACCAGGGCCGCAGCGACGACCTTGCCGTTGCGCGCGGTCTGCTGGATAGCGATCATGCCCTTGGTGCCTCGCCCGTGTCGCGTGTACTCCACGATCGGCGTGCGCTTGCCGTAGCCATTCTCGGTCGCCGTCAGCACCGACTGTTTCTCGTCCTCGGCAACGAGCATCGAGATCACGCGCTGACCCTTGTCGAGCGTCATGCCGCGCACGCCGTGCGCGGTGCGGCCCATCGAACGGACGTCGCCTTCCTCGAAGCGCACCGCCTTGCCCCCGGAACTGAACAGCATGACGTCGTGTTTCCCGTCGGTGAGAGCCGCTCCGACCAGGAAATCGCCGTCGTCCAGGTCGACCGCGATGATTCCCGACGGACGCGGCCGCGAGAAATCGGACAGCGGCGTCTTCTTGACCGTTCCTTTGGCGGTTGCCATGAACACGAAACGATCGCTGACGAACTCCTTGACCGGCAGGATCGCGGTGATTTTTTCGTGCTCGAGCAGCGGCACCAGATTGACGATTGGCTTGCCGCGCGAAATCCGTCCACCCTGCGGAACGCTGTAGACCTTGAGCCAATAGACGCGTCCCCGGTTCGAGAAGCACAGGATGAAATCGTGCGTGTTGGCGATGAACAGGCGGTCGATGAAATCGTCTTCCTTGGTGCCCGTCGCCTGCTTGCCGCGGCCGCCGCGGCGCTGCGCGCGATACTCGGCGACCGGCTGCGCCTTCATGTACCCGCCGTGCGACAGGGTAACGACCATGTCTTCGGGCGCGATCAGATCCTCCATCGACAGATCGACGCCCTGCGCAACGATCTCGGAGCGGCGCTTGTCACCGAACTGGTCGCGCATCGCCTTCAGTTCGTCGGCGATCATCGTCGTAACGCGCGCCGGCTTCGCCAGCATGTCTAGGAGGTCGACTATCTGCAGCATTACGTCACGGTACTCGCCGGCGATCTTTTCCTGTTCGAGTCCGGTCAGGCGCTGCAGCCGCAGCTCGAGGATCGCCTGCGCTTGCGCATCCGACAGCCGGTAGCCCTGCGCGGGCGCGCGCTGCCAGCCATATTCGGCCGCGAGACCCTCGGGCCTGGCCGCGTCGGCCGCGGACCGGGCGAGCATTTCCTCGACGAGCGCCGAACGCCATGTCCGCGCCATCAGCGCGATTCTGGCCTCGGGCGGCGTCGCCGCCGCCTTGATCAGCGCGATGATCTCGTCGACGTTGGACAGCGCGACCGCCAGGCCTTCGAGAATATGGCCTCGCTCGCGTGCCTTGCGCAGCTCGAAGCGGGTGCGCCGGACGACAATTTCGCGCCGGTGCTGCAGGAAGAATTCCAGGAACTGCTTGAGGTTGAGCAGTCGCGGCTGCCCGTCGACCAGCGCGACCATGTTCATGCCGAAGCTGTCCTGCAGCTGAGTCAGCTTGAACAGATTGTTGAGGACGATCTCGGCAACCTCGCCGCGCTTGAGCTCGATGACCACGCGCATGCCGGACTTGTCGGATTCATCGCGAAGGTCGGAAATACCTTCGAACTTCTTCTCGCGCACCAGCTCACCGATACGCGTCAAAAGCGTCGCCTTGTTGACCTGGTACGGAAGCTCATCGACGATAATCGTCTGGCGTCCGCCCTTTTCCAGATCCTCGACGTGCGTGCGGGCGCGAATGACGACGCGGCCTCGTCCGGTGCGATAGCCCTCGCGGACGCCGTCGGTGCCGAAGATGATGCCCGCGGTCGGGAAATCAGGGGCCGGGACGTGCTCGATCAGCTCGTCCACCGTGCTGTCGGGGTTGTCGAGGAGCGCCAGGCACGCGGTGACAATCTCGGTGAGGTTGTGCGGCGGGATATTGGTCGCCATCCCGACGGCGATACCGGACGAGCCGTTCACCAGCAGATTCGGGATCCGCGTCGGCAATACCGTAGGCTCGAGCTCCTTGCCGTCGTAATTCGGCGCGAAATCGACGGTCTCCTTGTCGATGTCGGCCAGCATCTCGGCGGTGATCTTCTCCAGCCGGCATTCGGTGTAGCGGTATGCCGCGGGCGCGTCGCCATCGACCGAGCCGAAGTTGCCCTGGCCGTCGATCAGCGGATAGCGCAGCGAAAAATCCTGCACCATCCGGACCAGCGCCTCGTAGGTCGCGCTGTCGCCGTGCGGATGGTATTTGCCAAGCACGTCACCGACGACGCGCGCGCATTTGACATACGGCCTGTTCCAGACCGTATTGGATTCGTGCATCGCGAAAAGGACCCGGCGATGGACCGGTTTGAGGCCGTCGCGCACGTCCGGCAACGCCCGTCCGACGATTACGCTCATTGCGTAATCGAGGTAGGAATGCCGCATTTCGGCTTCGAGGCTTACCGGAAGGGTTTCTTTGGCGAACTGCTCCATCGGGGACCGGCTCTTTGTCTGTTGAAACGCTTATAATCGGGCGATACGAATGACCGCGACGCGGGGCTGAAATCTGTGCACGCCGCGACGCGAGGCGCGTCACGGCCGGCCATAGCGGGAAACAGCGAATTTTAGCATGACCGTTGTATTACCGCGACACCTTCCAACATCCTCTTGCGAAAGGCCGGATTCGCTATTGCGGGTCGCCTTCCCTGTGCTATATTTGGAAGGAAGTCGGTGTTCGCAGACGAACACGAAAAAAGTTGCCGTTACGCTCCCAAATGAACGGGCAAAACTCAACAACTCCAGGCAGAGAGGTCAAAGTGATGAAAAATCGTCTGATCGCAACTCTCATGGCGGGTACCGTCGCCGCGATGATGGCTGGTGCGGCGCTTGGTCAAGCCGACCCAAAGGACACCGGCTATTGGCTTGAGCAGTACGGCACCCCGGACAACAATGTCTGGCGCAGCGGCACCGGCTTGTGCTGGCGCGCCGGCTACTGGACCCCGGCGATGGCCATCCGCGAGTGCGACCCGGACCTGGTCAAGGTTGCCGCTCCGGCCCCCGCGCCCGCCCCCGCGGTGACGCCCCCGCCGCCCGCGCCCGCACCCGCTCCGGCCGCTCCTGCGGCGCAAGTGCAAAAGATTACGCTGGCCAGCAAGGCGCTGTTCGACTTCGACAAGTCGGTGCTGAAGCCCGAGGGTAAGGCGGCGATCGACAGCGAAGTGATCAGTAAGCTGCGCGACGTGACCAAGCTTGAGCTCGTGCTGGTTACCGGACATACCGATCGCATCGGCACGCAGGCATACAACCAGCGCCTGTCGGAGCGCCGAGCCGATACCGTCCGGGATTACCTGGTGAGCCGTGGCGTAGCACGCGACAAGATCGAGACCCTCGGCATGGGCAAGACGCAACCGATTCCGGGCGTAGTCTGCAATCAGAAAAACATGAAGGAGCTGATTGCCTGCCTCGCGCCGGACCGCCGGGTCGAGGTGGAAGTCAAAGGCGAAGCCGTCAAGCGCTAAAGCGGCGCTTTCCGCGGAAAAAGCCCCGCCCCGCGCGGGGCTTTTTCTTTACCGGGTCTGGTGGCTTCCTCTCGATGCAAACCGTCGATCTGCGACTCGATGCACGCTGGGTCATACCCATCGTCCCGTCCGGAGCGCTTGCCGCGCACTCGGTCATCGTCCATTCGGGGCGAATCGCGGCGATCGTGCCGACGTCCGATGCCGATCGGGATTACGATGCCGTCGAACGCATAGCGCTGCCATCCCACGCCCTGCTGCCGGGGCTCGTCAACGCCCACACGCACGCAGCGATGAGCCTGCTGCGCGGGGGCGCCGACGACATTCCCCTGGGTCCCTGGCTCGAGCAACACATATGGCCCATGGAAAAAGCATTTCTCTCGCCCGAGTTCGTATACGACGGCACGCTGCTGGCAGCAGCGGAGATGCTTTGCGGCGGAATCACCTGCTGCAACGATCAGTATTTTTTCGCGGATGCCGCGGCACGGGCCTACCAGGCGAGCGGCATGCGGGCAATGCTCGGTTTGGCGGTGCTCGATTTCCCCACCGCGTATGCCGCGGACGCCGACGGTTACCTGCGGGCGGGACTCGCGTCTCGCGACGCGTGGCGACACGAGCCGCTGCTCTCTTTTTCCCTGGCTCCGCATGCGCCTTATACCGTCAGCGATGCAAGCTGGAGGAAGATCGTCGTCTATGCGCGTCAGCTCGATCTGCCGATCCAGACCCACCTGCTGGAGACGCGCGAGGAACGGTCGCGCAGCCAATCCGAGTTCGGTATCGACCCTCTGCGACGATTGCATGCCCTGGGCGTTACCGGCCCCGGCTTCATCGCAGTGCACGGCACCTACCTCGAGCCCGGCGACATCGAGCTGCTCGCGGCGCAGGCTTGCCATGTCGTGCACTGTCCGACCTCCAACCTGAAGCTCGCCAGCGGTATCGCGCCCGTGACCGAGCTGGCGCGGCGCGGTGTGAACGTTGCGCTGGGTAGCGATGGCGCCGCCAGCAACAATCGCCTCGACATATTCGGCGAGGCGCGCCTAGCAGCACTGCTTGCCAAGGGGGTCAGTGGCGATGCCGCCGCCATTCCGGCCGCCGAGGCGCTGCGGATGGCGACTCTGAACGGAGCACGTGCCCTCGGCCTCGACCGCGACATCGGCTCGCTCGAGCGCGACAAGCAGGCCGACGTGATCGCCGTGGACCTGGGCGGGGTCCAACACGGCCCCTGCTACGATCCGGTCTCGCACCTGGTCCACGTCACCGGACGCGATCAGCTGACCGACGTGTGGGTCGCGGGACGTCATGTCGTTGCGGATCGCCATTCGACAAGGCTCGATTCCGATGAGCTGGCCGCGCGGACGCGCTTCTGGCAGGAGCGATTGCAGCAGCAGGCATCGACGGCGAAGTAGAATCGGCGCTACGGCATCCGTCCGGTCGTGCCGGTCCATCGTGTGGGCCACACCTTATGACTGAAATCCTCGACAATGCGGATCCCGCGGAACTCGCCAAATTCAGCGCGCTCGCGCACCGCTGGTGGGATCCGACCAGTGAGTTCAAGCCCCTGCACGACATCAATCCGCTGCGCCTCGGCCATATCGTCACGCAGTGCGACGGCCTTGGCGGAAAAGCGGTGCTGGACATCGGCTGCGGGGGTGGCCTCCTCGCCGAAGCGATGGCGGCGGCGGGCGCTGACGTCACCGGCATCGACCTTTCCGAAGCGGCGCTCACCGTCGCGAGATTGCACCAGCTCGAATCGAAGTCGTCAGTCAGCTACCGCAGGATCGCCGCAGAAACGCTGGCAGAGGAGCGTCCGGCGGCGTTCGATCTGGTGACCTGCATGGAATTGCTCGAGCATGTACCCGATCCTTCGTCGATGATTGCAGCCTGCGGAAAACTCGTCCGACCAGGCGGCGTCGTCGTCTGTTCTACGATCAATCGCAATCCGAAGTCGTACCTGCTTGCCATCATCGGCGCCGAATACGTGCTCAGGCTCCTGCCGCGCGGCACGCACGACTACGCACGGTTCCTGCAGCCATCCGAGATCGTCGGCTTCGCCCGCCGAGCCGGGCTCGATCTGGTCGACCTGACCGGGATGACCTACAACCCGCTGGCGCGGACGTACCGGCTGGAGGCGGACACCTCCGTCAATTACATCGCAACCTTCCGCCCCGATGCCTGATCTGCTGGAGCACGCCGATCACCGGCGCGGGAAGGCTCGCCGACTGCCGGTGCGCGCCGTGCTGTTCGATCTCGACGGCACGCTGGCTGACACGGCCGGCGATCTCGCGGCCGCGCTGAACCGAGTCCGTGCCGACCGCGCGCTCCCGGCCCTGCCTCTGGCGACACTGCGTCCGCAAGCCTCGCACGGCGCCCGCGGCTTGCTTGCGGCTGGCTTCGGCATCGACAGGGAACACGCCGATTTCGCGGCGCTGCGCGATGCTTTCCTCGGCTACTACGCCAGTGCTCTGTGCGAACACACGCGTCTATTCCCGGGCGCCTGTCAGGTGCTGGACGAAATCGAGCGCCGCGGCTTGCGCTGGGGGATCGTGACCAACAAGGCGGCACGCTTTACCTTGCCGGTCGTCGACCGGCTGGCGCTGACAGCGCGGGCCGGCGCCGTGATCTGCGGAGATACGACGCCTCAGAGCAAACCGCATCCCGCGCCGCTGCTCGCCGGCGCCGCCGCGCTCTCGGCGGAGCCGGCCCATTGCGTCTACGTGGGCGACGCCGAGCGCGACATCATCGCGGGACGCGCCGCCGGCATGCACACGCTGTTCGCGGCGTATGGCTACATCGGTGTGGACGAAACGCCCACCGCGTGGAAACCCGACGGCGCACTCGACTCGCTGCCGTCGCTACTCGACTGGTTGCCTCTCGCCGTGGCGGCGGATCCGCCTGGTTCGGCCGCCCCGGCCGAACGCGCGATCAGCCCGGGCACGACCCGGCGTTGAGATACAGCCATTGCTGCGGCTTGCCGTCGCGCGTTCCGGCGAGCCACACCGGCTGGCTGCGGGTGAGCGGAACCAGGATCGTTGCCGAGATATCGTCGGGCAATGCCAGCGCGATGCCGTTCGCGCGCTCGACTCGGTCGCCGTTTTTCAGCCCCAGCAGTCCCGCGAAACCGCTCTGATCCCTCACGGCCAGCGCGCCCGCGGCGGGGGCCACCAATGCTTTCCATGCATCCGGGGAGCCGATCATGCCGCCCAAGAGCTCGGCGTTCAGCCGCACGACAGGTCCCTTGAAGCCGGGCGGAATGGCGCAGGCCGCCGACGTGGGGGTCGTCGATGCCACGCGGGGCCGCTCGGCCGCGGTCTGAGCGCGCAGCGGCAGCTCATGCCGGGCGCCGTCGTCGATCACGGTGATGCCATCGGGTCGCACGCTCTCGACTCGAAGGCCCCGTGCCAACTCCTGACCGGCAGCAACCAGCACGGCGCCGCGCGTGCCCATGCGAAGGAGCGCGTAACCTTTGCCGTCGCGTTGGGCAAAGACACCGAGCAAGCGTAGCCCGCCCAGGTCGCCGCTGGGGGCCGCCGCGCCGGAGCGAACGCCGGCATCTCCGAACAGATGCGCACCTGCAGCGGCGCGCGCGAGATCGGTTTCCGGCGGCGGGATGGGGATAAAGACTGGCGACGGGCCGAACCAGATCCATCCCCAATGCGCGAGCGTCATCGCGAGGAAGGCCACGGCGACCAGCAGCGCGATCAGCGCGCCGGCGCGCCAGCGCCACGGCGGCGGCGGAGCGGTGGTCACGTATAATCCGGTCTCGCTCGGCACGATTCGATCCCGCCCGCCTTCGAGTTTCAAGCCATTGAATCCGCAGCTCGCGCTGTTGCAGCCGTATCCGTTCGAGCGGCTGCGCCACTTGTTCGCGGGCGTCACGCCGAACGCCGCGAAGTCGCCGATCAGTCTATCGATCGGCGAGCCCAGGCATCCGACGCCCCAGTTCATACGCGAGGCACTGGCTGCAGCCAGCGGCGGGCTGGCAAATTATCCCATAACCGCTGGTCCGCCTGCGCTGCGCGAGGCAATCGCGGCGTGGCTCAAGCGTCGGCATCGACTTGCTGCGCTGGATCCGATGTCGCAGGTGTTGCCGGTGCTCGGCAGCCGCGAAGCGCTGTTTGCCTTCGCCCAAACGATCGTCGACCCGAGCCGCGCCGGCGCAGCGGTAGTCGTCCCGAATCCTTTCTATCAGATCTACGAGGGCGCAGCCTTGCTGGCAGGGGCAACCCCGCACTATGTCAATAGCGTGGCGGCGAACGGCTTCGCGCCGCAATGGGGCGAGGTCGCCGACAGCGTTTGGGCGCGCACGCAAATCCTCTACCTTTGCTCACCGGACAATCCGACCGGCCGCGTGATGACGGACGACGAATGGCAAACCCTGTTTGCGCTTTCCGATCGCCATGGCTTCGTCATCGCCTCCGACGAATGCTATTCGGAGATCTACTGCGACGAGGCCCAGCCGCCGCTCGGTGGGCTGGCCGCCGCGGCGGCGCTGGGCCGCGACGACTATCCGCGACTGGTCGTCTTCGGCAGCCTGTCCAAGCGCTCCAACTGCCCCGGCCTGCGCTCGGGCTATGTGGCCGGCGACGCCGCGCTGGTCAAGGCTTTTCTCCTCTATCGGACCTACCACGGCTCGGCGATGTCCCCCCCTGTTGTCGCGGCCAGCATTGCGGCATGGAGCGATGAGGCGCATGTCAAAGCGAACCGTGTGCTGTACGCGCAGAAATTCGGATCGTTGACGTCGCGTGTCGAAGCGGTGCTGGCAACGCAATTGCCGGACGCGGCCTTTTACCTGTGGGCCAACGTCGGGGGCGATGACGCCGACTTCGCCCGCCGCCTTTACGCCGAGCAGGCGGTCACCGTTCTGCCGGGAAGCTATCTTGGGCGCACGGTCGCCGGCGTCAATCCGGGTGCCGGCTATATTCGTATCGCGTTGGTTGCTGAATTCGACGAATGCGCGGAAGCTATCGACCGCCTGGTGCGCTTCGCCCGTGGCGGCTGATGCGCTTCGCGCCGGCGGCGGGCGCTTTATCGCAATCGGCTAGCCCTCCGTCGCATCCGTCGGCGAGGGGTCATGCCGACGGTACAATCGGCTGCATGTCGTCCACCCAAGTCGTCGATGCGCCGACAACGCCTCTGGCCGGGCTCCGCGGTGTTTCCTGGCAGTCGCTCGCGCTGATTCTGGCGATCAACTTCGGGTTTGCCGCGATCCTTTGGGTCGACGATCCGCGGCCCTTCTGGCATCCACTGATCACGGCCCAGTGTTTCGGCTTGTCGATCGCCTACGCCGTCAACGCGGCGCGTCCCTGGGAACGGTCCCGCCCGATCTGGCGTCTGGTCGCTGCCGTGGCCATCGGCACGATCGTCGGGTTCGGTCTGTTGGTCGCCATCAAGTTTCCTATTCTGCATGCCTACAGCTGGGACTACCTGGACTCGCACCGCAGCCAATTCGCATGGACGGCGTTCAGCGGATTTACCAACGGCGTTTTCGTCGGACTGTTTTTCCTGCTCAAGTTTCGCGAAGCTCGGGCGCAGGCCAACATTCTGCAAAGCGAATCCGCCCGGAATCTGCTGTCTAAGCAGGCGATCGAAGCGCAACTGAAGTTGATGCAAGCGCAGGTCGAGCCTCACTTCCTTTTCAATACACTTGCTTCGGTGCAGTTCCTTACCGAAACGGACCCGCCCAAAGCGGGGCTTATGCTCGGGCACCTCTTGGCCTACCTCCGCGCCGCGCTTCCGCAACTGCGCTCGGCCAGTTCGACCCTTGGCCAGGAGATCGACCTGGCGCGGGCTTACCTCTCGATCATGCAGATGCGCATGGGGCCTCGGCTGCAATTTTCGGTTGCGCTTCCCGAAGCTTTGCGCGCGGCGCCGTTTCCACCGATGCTGCTCATGTCGATCGTGGAAAACGCGGTCAAGCATGGCATCGAGCCCAAGGCTGATGGCGGCACGATACGCATCGAGGCGCAGCATGCCGCCGGCGCGCTGAACCTATCGGTCATCGATAGCGGCCAAGGGCTCGGCGACCAGATAGGCCGCGGTGTGGGGTTGACCAATCTGCGCGACCGGCTCCAGGCCCTCTACGGCGGCCGCGCCCGATTCATCCTCCAAGGCGAGCCGGGGGGTGGCGTGCGGGCCACCATCGAGGTGCCGGATGAAACCACCGTCGCCAGCTAGACGCGTCACCGCCCTCATCGCCGAGGACGAACCGATGCTGCGCGCGCAACTGCGCACGCGCCTGTCGCAGGCATGGCCGGAGCTTGCCATCGTCGCCGAAGCGGAGAATGGCGAGCAGGCGCTGGCGCTGGCGGCCGAGCTCGAGCCCGAGATTGCGTTTCTCGACATCCGCATGCCGGTCAAGGATGGTCTCGACGTTGCCGCCGCCATCGGCGATTCCTGCCACGTGGTGTTCGTCACCGCCTACGACGAATACGCGGTCCACGCGTTCGAGCAGGGCGCGGTCGACTACGTGCTCAAGCCGGTCACCGCCGAGCGCGTCGCCAAGGTCGTCGAGCGGCTGAAGCAGAGGCTCGCCGCCCCGCCCGCCGATCTTTCGGAGGTCTTGCAGCAGCTTGCCGCGCGCGCGAGCAGTGGTCCGCTGCGCTGGATCAAGGCGTCGTTGGGGGCAACGATGCGCCTGATCCCGGTCGACGAAATCTGCTACTTCCGAGCTGAAGACAAGTACACCCGCGTTGTCACCGCCGAGGGCGACGCACTGATCCGCAAGACGATCAAGGAACTCTTCGAGGAGCTCGACCCGGAATCCTTCTGGCAGGTCCATCGCGGCACGATCGTCAATCTGCGGGCGATTTCGCGCGTCGAGCGCGATCAGCGCGACCAGCCGCTGATCGTGCTCAAGAACCGCAAGGAGTCGTTGACGGTCAGTCGGACCTTCGCCCATCTGTTCAAGGCGATGTAGCGACGCAAGCCCGCGGCGAGGGGCCCCGCGTGAGCGGGGATCGCGCGTGGCGAGTCGGCGCTGCGGCCGACACGCGACCGCGAACATTCTCCGATCGGTGAGGAGGCCGCGACGCGAGCCCGCGGCGAGGGCCCGGCAAGGGCCCGCCGGACCCTGCCAACGGGTAAAATAATCGTTTTGCCGACGCCGCCCTGGCGCCCGTACGCCCGCGATGAGCACCCTGCAGCAAACGATCGAATCCGCGTGGGAGCGGCGCGGCGAGCTCGCGCCCGCGACCGCGCCTCGCGAGATCGCCGACGCGGTGGCCTCGGCCATAGGCGATCTGGACGCTGGGCGACTGCGGGTCGCCGAAAAGCGCGGTAGCGAATGGGTGACGCACCAGTGGCTGAAGATGGCTGTGCTGCTGTCGTTCCGGCTGTCGGAAAACGTACCGATCGGTCTGGCCGGCGCCGCGGCACCCTTCCGGTTCTACGACAAGGTGCCGACGAAGTTCGCGCAATTCGACGAGGATGCCTTTGCGCAGGCCGGCGTGCGCATCGTACCGCCGGCGGTCGCGCGGCGCGGCGCGTACATCGCGCCGAACGTCGTTCTGATGCCCAGCTACGTCAATATCGGCGCCTATGTCGACAGCGGGACCATGGTCGATACCTGGGCCACCGTCGGTTCGTGTGCGCAAATCGGCCGCAACGTTCATCTGTCGGGAGGGGTAGGCATCGGCGGGGTCTTGGAACCGCTGCAGGCCAACCCCACCATTATCGAAGACAACTGTTTCATCGGTGCCCGCTCGGAAGTTGTCGAAGGCGTGATCGTCGAGGAGAACTCGGTGCTGGGTATGGGCGTATTCATCGGCCAGAGCACCAAGATCTACAACCGGTCGACTGGCGAGGTCGGCTACGGTCGCGTTCCTGCGGGCTCGGTCGTCGTTGCCGGGACGCTGCCCTCGTCCGATGGCAATTGCAGTCTGTACTGCGCCGTCATCGTCAAGCAGGTCGATGCCCGCACCCGGGCCAAGACCAGCATCAACGAGCTGCTGCGCGCGTGACGCGCACGGGGGGCGCCCCGCGCCGCGAACCGAACACCGGAACCGATATGTCCGTCTCGATCAAGACCACCGAGGAAATCGACAAAATGCGCGTCGCCGGCAGGCTCGCCTCCGAGCTGCTCGACTTCATCGCGCCGCACGTTCGGCCGGGCGTCACGACCGGAGAGATCGATCGCATCGCGCACGATTACCAGGTCAGGGTGCAGCACGTCGTGCCGGCAACGCTCAACTATGCGCCGCCGGGCCACCGCCCCTATCCGGCGTCGATCTGCACCTCGGTCAACCATGTCGTCTGCCACGGTATCCCAGGCGACAAAGTCCTCAAGGCGGGAGACATCGTGAATATCGACGTCACGGTGATCAAGGATGGATTCCACGGCGATACCAGCAGGATGTTCTATGTCGGAACGCCGCCGATCCAGGCGAAGCGGCTGTGCGACGTCACCTACGAGGCCATGTGGCGCGGCATACGCACGGTGCGGGGCGGCGCCAGCCTCGGCGACATCGGCGCGACAATCCAGCGTTACGCCGAGAGCCAGGGCTTCTCGGTGGTGCGTGAATTCTGCGGGCATGGCATCGGGCGGCAGTTCCACGAGGAGCCCCAGGTACTCCACTACGGCAAGACCGGGACCGGGCTCAAGCTTCAGCCCGGCATGACGTTTACCATCGAGCCGATGATCAATGCCGGACGCGCCGCCATCCGCGGTCTGGCCGACGGCTGGACGATCGTCACCGCCGACCACAGCCTGTCGGCGCAATGGGAGCATACGGTCCTGGTCACCGAGGAGGGCTACGAGGTCCTTACCCTCTCCGCCGGGGCTCCGTCTCCGCCGGCCCCCTTGGCGCCGTAACAACGACTCCGTGGCCGCCACGCTCGCCGCCGCCCTGCCGCCGACCGCCGTGGCGAGAGCGGCGCGATGGAAGCGCGAGCTCGCGCTCGGACGCGCTGCGATTCGCGCCGCCTTCGACCAAAACCAGGCGCCCCAACGCCTGCTGGCGGCGCAATCGCGGCTGGTGGACCGGGTGCTGCGCGGGCTGTGGGGCGACATCGGAGCGCCGGCGGGCTGTACGCTGATCGCCGTCGGCGGCTATGGACGCGGCCAGCTCTTTCCACATTCCGACGTCGATGTGCTGATCCTTTTGCCGCGCCCGCTGGCCGGCCCGGCCGCGGCACCCGCCATCGAGCGCTTCATCGGCCTGTTATGGGACACCGGCCTGGAAGTCGCGCATGCCGTGCGCACGATCGCCGAATGCGAAACCGAGATGGCAGGCGACATCACCATCCGGACGAGCCTTCTCGAGCATCGCCGCGTGGTCGGCTCGCGCGCGCTTTATCGCCGATTCGATCAGTGTGTTGCCGCCGCGATCGACCCGCGCGGATTCTACGCAGCCAAGGCGCTGGAGCAGCAGCAGCGTCATCTGCGCTATCAGGACACCGCCTACAACCTGGAACCCAACATCAAGGAGAGCCCCGGGGGCTTGCGCGATCTGCAGACGATCGTATGGATTGCCCGGGCGGCGGGGCTGGGTCGCTCGTGGCGGGACTTCGCCCAGCATGGCTTGATGACTCGCCTCGAGGCGCGCGAAGTCGTCCGCCATGAGCGATTGCTGACCGAGCTGCGTATTCGCCTGCATTATCTCGCGGGACGGCGCGAGGACCGGCTTGTGTTCGACGTGCAGACCGCCCTCGCCCGCGAATTGGGTTTGGCCGACACAGCCGACCGTCGCGCATCCGAGCTGCTGATGCAGCGCTATTACCGCGCGGCCAAGTCGATTCGCCAGATCAGCGTCGTGCTGCTGCAGAACCTGCACGCGCGGCTATTCCCGGTCGAACTCGCCGCCCGGCCGATCGACGCCGATTTTCAGGCGGTGGACGAGCTCCTGGATCTCGTCGACGAGCAATTGTTCGCACGCCGCCCGGCCGCGATATTCGACAGCTTCCTCGCGCTGCAGCGCCATCCCGAGCTCAAGGGAATGTCGGCGCGCACGCTTCGGGCGTTGTGGCGCAATCGCAATCGGGTCGACGCGGCGTTTCGGCGCGATCCGGCCAACCGTGCCCGCTTCATCGACATTCTCCGGCAGCCGAGGGGCGTCACCCACGAGCTGCGCCGGATGAACCAGTACGGCGTTCTCGGCCGCTATCTGCCGGTTTTCGGTCGCATCGTCGGCCAGATGCAGCACGACCTGTTCCACGTCTACACCGTCGACGAGCACATCCTGATGGTGATCCGGAATCTGCGCCGCTTCACCGAGCCGCAGCATGCGCACGAGTATCCGCTCTGCTCGAGGCTCATCGCCGATTTCGCGCGACCCGAGGTGCTCTACATCGCCGGCCTTTTCCACGATATCGCCAAGGGCCGAGGTGGCGATCACTCGGCGCTGGGCAGTGCCGACGCGAGACGCTTTTGCCGCGCGCACCGGCTCTCGCGGGAAGACACCGACCTCGTCGCCTGGCTGGTGGACCAGCATCTGATGATGTCGGCGACGGCGCAGAAGCAGGACATTGCCGATCCGGCGGTCGTGACCGCATTCGCCGATAAGGCGGCCAATGGCCGGCGTCTTGCCGCGCTGTATCTTTTGACGGTGGCCGACATCCGCGGCACCAGCCCGCGCGTCTGGAACGCGTGGAAAGCGAAGCTTCTCGAAGACTTGTACAACGCCGCGAGCTCGAAGCTCGGCGGCGGCGGCGCGCGCGCGCCCGACGGCCTGGAGACACGCCGCGCCGAGGCCAGGCGTCAGCTGCGCTTGTACGCCTTACCTGAGCGCGCCGAAGCGAACCTCTGGCAACGGCTCGACGCCGTCTACTTCCAGCGGCACAGCGCCGACGACATCGCCTGGCATGCGCGCCAGCTCTACTTCCGGGTCGACGGCCGACGGGCCGTGGTCAAGGCGCGGTTGGCGCGCGACGGCGCCGGTTTGCAGCTGATGGTCTATCTGCCCGATCAGAAGGAGCTCTTCGCGCGCATCTGCGGCTTTCTCGGGGGTGCCCATCTTTCGATTCTCGAGGCGAAGATCCATACGACCCGTCACGGCTATGCGCTCGACACGTTCGTCGTGCACGATCCCACGAACCCGCACGCCGGTTACCGCGAAGCCATCAGTTACATCGAGTTCGAGCTGCAGCGTGTCCTCACCGAGCGGCCGCCGCTCGAGATGCCGCCCGAGGGAAGGGTCAGTCGCCACCTCAGGCATTTTCCGCTCTCGCCCGAAGTCAGCATCTTCGCCGACGACAAAGGGATGCACTTCATCCTCGAGATCGTCGCCGGCGACCGGCCCGGCCTGCTGGCGCGCATCGCCTATACGCTGGCCAAGGCCAACGTCAACGTGGAAAGTGCCAAGATCAATACGCTCGGCGAGAGAGCGGAGGACATTTTCCTGCTCGACGGGGCGCGTCTGCACGACGAGTCGGCGCGCGTGAAGCTCGAGACCGCGCTTTACGAGCAGCTGCGCGTCTAGTGCCCTGCGGCGGTCTCTACTCGTCCCGGCCGTCCGTGTCGGGGAAGAGGATGTCGGTGTAACCGAACATCCGCATGTCCTCCATCCGCATCGGGTACAAAATCCCGTCCAGATGGTCGCATTCGTGCTGGACCACCCGCGCATGGAATCCCGACGCCTCGCGTTCGATCCGCTTCCCCTGCGGATCGAGCCCGGTGTAGCGCAAGCGCGTATAGCGGCGTACGCGACCGCGCAGGCCCGGCACGGAAAGACATCCCTCCCATCCCTCTTCGGTCTCGTCGCCGAGCGGCGTCAAGACCGGGTTGATCAGCTCTGTATAAGGGACCGGCTCGGCATCCGGATAGCGATCGTTGTGCTCGAACCCGAAGATGACCACGCGCAGGCCGACACCGATCTGCGGCGCCGCGAGGCCGGCGCCCGAAGCGGCGACCATCGTTTCGCGCATGTCTGCTACCAGCGCGTCGAGCTCGGGCGTGCCGAAGCGATCGAGCTCGATCGATCGCTGGAGCAGCCGGGGATCGCCCATGCGCAGGATGTCGCGAATCACGGCGCGAACTCCACGACACGGTCGATCAACGATCTGACCCTGTCCATTGCACTCTCCAATACGTCGGCGATTCCGGCCATCGACACAGCGCGCGCGCTGTCGCCGCGTCCGGCCGCCTGATTGACTATCACGGCAATGGCGGCGTAATCGACGCCGAGCTCGCGCGCCAGCGAGGCTTCCGGCATCCCCGTCATGCCGACCATCGTTGCGCCGTCGCGCTCGAGGCGGTCGATCTCCGCCGCGGTTTCGAGGCGAGGACCCGATACCGCCGCGTAGACGCCGCCATCGTGCAGCGGGATCGCCGCGGCCGAGGCGGCCGCGATGCAGTGCTCCCGCAGGACCCGCGAATAGGGTTGGGTGAAATCGATATGGATCACTACCCGGTCGCTGCCGTCGAAGAACGTCGCCTCGCGGCCGCTGGTGTAGTCGATCAGCTGATCGGGCAGCACCAGATCGCCCGGCCGGTAGGCGGTGGCGATGCCACCCACCGAAGCGACGGCCAGGATCGCGCTTGCACCCCTGTCCTTCAGCGCCCAGAGGTTGGCGCGGTAATTGACGCGATGCGGCGGAATCGTATGGCCGTGGCCGTGGCGCGCGATAAACATGACGTCACGGCCCGAAATCTGACCGAAGACCAGCGCCGACGAAGGCTCCCCGTAGGGGGTGCGAACGACTTCGCGGTGGGCGACGGCAAGCGTGGACAGGCGGGTAAGCCCGCTGCCACCGATGATGGCGAGCATGGGATCGGCGATCAAAAGGGGCCGACGGACGCCAATACCCCGACTGCCTGGCGGCCCGCGTGCCAGTTGTTACTTTGCTCGACCTTGGTTATTCTTGTCAATTAATGACATTGTCAAGATTTGTTGTCGACAGGTAAAGCGCGCTTCTGGTGACCCTTTTGCCGATACCGGGATCGAACCATGTACCTCGACCGATTGTTCAAGCTGATGGCGGAGAAACAGGCCTCCGACCTGTTCGTCTCGTGCGGCGCCCCCATAAACATCAAGATCAACGGCGTCGTCTCGCCAATCTCGACCCAGCCGATGGACGTCGAGACCGTCCGCCGTATCGCCTACGAACTGATGAGCAAGGAGCAGGCGCGCGAATTCGAGAACGAGCTGGAAATGAACCTCTCGTATCTCGACCGGGCCGTCGGCAACTTCCGTATCAACATATTCCGGCAGCGTGGCACGATCTCGATGGTCATCCGCTACGTGCGCAGCCGGGTGCCGCCGTTCGAGGCGCTCAAGCTGCCGGCCGTGCTGCTCAACCTGGTGATGGAAAAGCGTGGCCTGGTGCTGGTGGCCGGCGCGACCGGTTCCGGCAAGTCGACGACGCTGGCCGCGATGATCGACTATCGCAACAACAATCGCTCCGGCCACATCCTGACGCTCGAAGATCCAATCGAATACCTGTTCGAGCACAAGCAGTCGATCGTCAACCAGCGCGAGATCGGCATCGATACGCAGGGCTACCACAGGGCGCTGCCCAATGCGCTGCGCGAGGCGCCGGACCTGATCATGATCGGCGAGGTGCGCGACCGCGAGACGATGCAGCACGCGCTGCTGCACACGTTGACCGGCCACCTCTGTCTTTCGACGCTGCACGCGAACAACAGCTACCATGCGTTGTCGCGGATCATCAACATGTTCCCCTACGATGCCCGCTCCGGCCTGTTGTCCGACTTGTCAATCGGCCTGCGCGCGATCATTTCGCAGCGGCTCGTCCGCAATAAGCAGGGCGAGCAGCAGCCCGCGGTGGAAATCCTGCTCAATACGTCGCTGATCGCCGACCTGATCAAGAACGGCGAGATCACCCAGATCAAGGAGGCGATGGAACAGAGCCTATACCCCGGGTCGCAGACTTTCGAGCAGGCGCTGTGTCGTCTCTACCTCGATGGCGTCGTGTCCTACGACGAAGCCCTGAGCGCGGCGGACTCGCCCACCAACCTGGCATGGCTGGTCAACCAGAACTCGCAAACCTCGACGGCACGTGTCGACACCGGCGGCGACGAGGAAGCGTCCGAGGCCGCGCTGTCACGCGATTTCGTCAAACTGGAAATCGATCCGGAATTCCTCAATCGACCGCAGTGACCAACCACCGATAAGCGTGGCGCCGAGTTCGTCCGACGCGCCCACGCTGGACTTGGCGCGCGAGTTGATCGCGCGCCGGTCCCAGACGCCGGACGACGCCGGCTGTCAGGCGCTCCTGGCCGCCCGCCTCGCGCGGTGCGGCTTCCGCTGCGAAAGCGTGCCGGCCAATGGCGTGAGCAACCTGTGGGCGCAGCGCGGCGCCGCGCATCCGGTCGTCTGTTTCGCCGGCCATACCGACGTCGTTCCTCCGGGTCCGCTCGACGCCTGGCGGTCCGATCCCTTCGCGCCGACGCAACGCGACGGCTACCTCTACGGCCGCGGCGCCGCCGACATGAAATCCTCGCTGGCTGCATTCGTCGTTGCGATCGAACAGTTCCTGACCTTGCGCCCCGACCACCCGGGCTCGATCGCGGTGCTGGTCACATCCGACGAGGAAGGTCCTTCGGTTGACGGAACCATCCGCGTCGTCGACCTTTTGCGAAGCCGAGGCCAGACGCTCGACTACTGCGTCGTCGGCGAACCGTCGTCGGTCGAGCGCCTGGGCGACATGATCAAGAATGGCCGCCGTGGCACGCTGTCGGGCAGATTGATCGTACGCGGCGTTCAGGGGCACGTCGCATACCCGCACCTGGCGCGCAATCCAATCCACCTGGCCGCACCGGTGATCGCCGAACTGGCCGCCACGCGCTGGGATGAAGGCGACGCCTACTTTCCCCCAACGACATGGCAGGTGTCGAATATCCGCGCCGGCACCGGCGCAACCAACGTCATTCCAGGCACCCTCGAGCTCGATTTCAACTTCCGCTACGCGCCGGCGAGCTCGCGCGAGGACATCGAGCGCGCCTTCGCGGGGGTTCTGGCCCGGCACCGGCTCGATCACGAGCTCGTCTGGACCGGCTGCGGTAACCCCTACCTGACGCCGCGAGGCCGGCTGGTCGACGTGGCCGCTGCGGCCATCGAAGGGGTCTGCGGCATCGCGCCCGAGCTTTCCTGTACCGGCGGCACCTCGGACGGACGCTTCATTGCCGACATCTGCCGAGAGGTCGTGGAGCTCGGCCCGGTCAATGCATCGATCCACAAGATCGACGAGCGAATCGCGGTTGCCGATCTCGAACCTTTGGCCGCGATCTATCGTGGCATACTCGAACGATTGCTGATCTGAACACAGCGCGCCGCACCGATCGCCGATGAGCACCGCCATGCAGGAGCTGGAAACCGTTCGCGACTGGATTCGCTACGCCGTGTCGCATTTCAACGCGGCGGGTGTCTTTTTCGGGCACGGGCTGACCGACGCTTATGACGAAGCCTCGTACCTGGTGCTGCACGCGTTGTCGCTGCCATCCGATCGGCTCGAGACCTTCCTGGCCAGCCGCGTTACGCAAGCCGAACGCGCCGACTTACTGCAGCTTATCGAGCGCCGTGTCCAGCAGCGCGTTCCCGCCGCGTACCTGACGCACGAAGCGTGGCTGGGCGGCTTCCGCTTCTACGTCGACGAGCGCGTCATTATTCCCCGCTCGTTCATCGCCGAACTGCTGCCGGATGGACTGGCGCCCTGGATTCCCGATGTCGGTGCCGTGCAAAGCAGCTTGGATCTCTGCACCGGCTCAGGTTGCCTGGCGATCCTGCTCGCGCATCACTATCCGAACGCGGATGTCGACGCCACCGACATCTCTCCCGACGCGCTGACCGTCGCGCAGCGCAACGTCGCCGAGCACGGTCTTCAGGACCGCATCAATCTGATCAGGTCGGACTTGCTGTCGAACCTCACCGAAAAGACCTACGACCTGATTATCTGTAACCCTCCGTACGTCACGACGATGGCCATGGAAGAACTCCCCGCCGAGTACCGTCACGAACCGGCGGTCGCCCTGGCCGGCGGTGACGACGGTCTCGATGCGGTGCGGATCGTGCTGGACAAGGCGCCGCAGTTCCTCGCGCCCGAAAGCTTGCTGGTCATCGAAGTCGGCCACAATCGCACCGCCGTCGAAAAGGCTTTTCCGCGCGTGCCTTTCACCTGGCTCACCACCGGCGGCGGCAACAACAGCGTCCTGATGATCCGGCGCGAGGAACTCGTCGCTGCGCGCTAGTGTGCTGATTCAGAAATTCGCTCGGTACTTCCGACTCAGCACACGAGCGCTACATGCCGAAGAACTGCCGTATCTTCTGGACCAGGTCGGACGCGCGCGAGCCCGTCGCGCGCGCCCTTGCCTCGGCGGAAAGCGAGGCCAGCGTTGCGTCGTTGGCGGCCTGCCTCGCGGCCAGCGTTTGCGACAGGCCTTCGGCCAGTTCAGGGCGCGCTTTGAGGATCGCCTCGAAGCCCGGCTTGTCGAGGCGATAGCAAAGCACTTCGCGTTCGGCGACGACGGTCGCCGTGCGCGCCTGGCCGGTGAGCAGCCCCATTTCGCCGAAATAACCAGGCGCCGACAGCGTTGCCAGACGCTGCCGCGGCGATTCGGCGGGTTGCGGCGCATCGCGGAAGATGCCGACTTGGCCGCGCGCCAGGATGTACAACGATTCGGCCGGCTCGCCCTCCCGGGTGATGGTATCCCCGGTGACGAAAGGCACGGGCTTGAGCTCCGAGGAAAGTGCCTTGCGCTCGGGATCGGTCAACGGCCGGAACAGCTCGAGCGATACGAGCAACGCAACCCGCGCCTCACGCTCGCGCACCGCCTCTTCGGCACGGACATCGCTCGCCGGGTGCCAGAATATTTCGGCGCGGGTGATCGGTACATCCATGCCTTCGCGCGACAGACCAGCGAACGCGTGCAGCCGGACGACCGAATCGGTAAGGTCGTCGAGGCTGAGATCGGTGAGCCAGTAGCGAACGACATACTTGATCGAGCTCGTCTCGAAACTCGAGCAGATGCATGACGGCGCCGGCGCACGCGCTACATTGGGCATGTCGGCGCGGGCGAGCGCGGCCTCGATGACCTCGATTACGCGGCTCGGCGGCCATTCGTAACCGACGCTGATCTCGACCGGACGCCGCCAGGGGATGCGCAGGTCACCTCGACGCGCCAGCACGTGCACCCGGTTCCTGATCAGCGTGGAATTGGGAATGATCAGCGTCTCGCCACTGTTGGTCGCCAGCGACGTATAGCGCCAGCGTATCCCGACCACCTGTCCCATCGCGCCCTCGACGCGGACCCAGTCACCGATTCGATAGGTGTTGTCGAGTTGCAGCGCCAGGCCGCCCCAGAGGTTGGTCAGCGGTTCTCGCAGCGACAATGCCACGCCGGTGCCGAGGATCGCGGAAGTCGTCACGATGCCGGCCAGATTGACGCCAAGCGCATCCATCCGATAGATCGCATACACGGCAAGCGACAATGCGAAAATGACATCGCCCAGGATGCGCGGCAGCGTCATTTGGGCCAGCAAGCCCTGGAACACGAATGCCAAAAGAATGCGGATGAACCCGATAGTGGCGATGGCGAGGCATGCCTCGCGCAGCGCGATGCCGGCCTTGGTCCCTTCGAGCCCGACGCCGAAGCGCGCCAGAGCGGCGAGGCCGGCAACGCCGATAGCCATGATGCTCAGCATCGGAATCAGGCCCGGCCGGGATTCGGGCTTCCAGCGCATCATCACCAGCGCCAGCACGCCGCCGGCAACGGTGAAGAGCAGCGCTTCGTGGAGCGTCGCGGCGATATTCATCACTCGCAATCGAATTTTTGTCCGGGCCGCCCCGGCGTCGCGTGATTATAGAGCCCTACGACAGCCTGCGCGCGCCGTGCCGTTCGCTTTAGGGTCGCCATTCCGCAGGCCCGTACACTAGAATGACGCCGCCCATGTCCTCGTCACGCACCGGCGGCCAGATTCTGGTCGCCAACCTCCTTGCCCAGGGCGCCGATCTGGCTTTCTGCGTTCCCGGCGAAAGTTATCTGCCCGTGCTCGACGCCCTATACGACGCCCGCGAGCAGATTCGTCTGATCGTTTGCCGGCACGAAGGTGGCGCGGCGTACATGGCCGAGGCCTACGGCAAGCTGACGGGCAGGCCCGGCATCGCGCTGGTCACGCGCGGGCCGGGTGCATCGAACGCCGCGGTCGGAATTCATACGGCCGCGCAGGATTCATCACCGATGATTCTGCTCATCGGCCAGGTCGGCGCCGATTTCGCCGATCGCGAAGCATTTCAGGAAATCGACTATCGCCGGATGTACGGCGACAGCGTCAAATGGGTGGCGCAGATCGATCGCGCCGATCGCATTCCCGAATACATCGCGCGCGCGTTTCGCGTCGCCCGATCCGGGCGTCCAGGCCCGGTCGTGCTGGCGCTGCCGGAGGACATGCTCACGGCCAGCGCCGCCGTCGACGATGCGGCGGGTATCGAGCCCGCGATCCTGCACCCTGCGCCGGACGCCATGTCCGCGCTGCACGCGCGACTCGCACGGGCGCGGCGGCCACTGGTGATCGCCGGCGGCAGCGGCTGGAGCGAGGGCGCCTGCGCCGATCTCGCGCGCTTCGTCGCCGCCAACGACCTGCCGATCGCCTGCGCCTTCCGGAACCAGGACCTCGTCGACAATCGCAGCGAACGTTACGCCGGCGAAGTCGGGATCGGGCCGAACCCGAAGCTCGCCGCGCGGGTCCGCGATGCCGATCTGCTGCTGGTCATCGGCGAGCGCCTCGGCGAGATGGTCACTTCCGGCTATACGCTGCTCAGCGTACCTCATCCGGCGCAGGCACTGATCCATGTGCATCCCGGCGCCGACGAATTGGGGAAGGTCTATCAGCCGTCGCTGGCGATCGCCGCGTCACTGCCGGCGTTTTGCGCGGCGCTTGCCGCGCTGCCACCGGTTGGTGCGCCGGTCTGGGCCGGGAGCGCGGCAAAATCGCATGCGGAATATCTGGACTGGCAATCGCCGCGCCCGATGCCCGGCGAGCTCGACCTCCGGCGTGTGGTTGGATATCTGCGCGACCGGCTGCCGGAAGATTCGATACTCGTCAACGGGGCCGGCAACTACGCGACCTGGCTGCACCGCCTGTACCGCTATCCGCGCTATCGCACCCAGCTCGCGCCGTACAGCGGCTCGATGGGCTACGGCGTACCGGCCGCCATCGCGGCCAAGGCGGTTTGCCCGGGACGCATCGTGCTGTCATGGAACGGCGACGGATGTTTCCTGATGAACGGCCAGGAGCTCGCCACCGCCGTCCAATATGGCCTGAATGTCATTTTCGTCGTGATCGACAACGGCATGTATGGAACGATCCGCATGCATCAGGAAAAGCACTATCCCGGGCGCGTTTACGGCACGGAGCTCACCAATCCCGATTTCGCCGCGCTGGCGCGCGCCTACGGCGCGCATGGCGAGACGGTGGCCCGGACGGCGGAATTCGAGCCGGCCTTCGAGCGCGCGCTGGCGCACGACGGGTCGTCGCTGCTCCACCTGCGTCTCGATCCCCAGGCGATCACGATGAACGCGACCATCGATCAATTGCGCGCGCAGGGCGGCGGATCCTGATGCACCCGGCATCGACGCCGAATACGCTGTCGGTCACCGACCTCTCGGTGGAGTTTCGAACTTCCGAGCGAACCGTGCACGCGGTCAGGGGCCTGGCATTCGACATCGGACGCGGCGAAACGGTCGCCATCGTCGGTGAATCCGGCTCCGGAAAGTCCGTGACGGCGTTGTCGCTGATGCGGCTGGTCGAGCACGGGGGCGGCCGCATCGTATCCGGAAAGATGGAATTCACTCGGCCGGACGGGAATCGCATCGACCTGGCGCAGGCGGACGCGGCCACGATGCGCTCGATTCGCGGCGCCGAAATAGCGATGATCTTCCAGGAGCCGATGACCTCGCTCAATCCGGTGTTCGCCGTCGGCGAGCAGATCGCGGAGTCGATCCGGCTGCACCAGCGGATGGACTTTGCCGCGGCACGGCGCGAGGCGCTGCGCATGCTGCAGCAAGTTCGTATTCCCGATGCCGCCAGCGTGCTCTCGCGCTACCCGCACCAACTTTCCGGCGGCATGCGACAGCGCGTGATGATCGCGATGGCGCTGTCGTGCCGGCCGCGCTTGCTCATCGCCGACGAGCCGACGACGGCCCTCGACGTGACGATTCAGGCGCAGATTCTCGAGCTGATCCGAATGCTGCAGGCCGAGATGCATATGGCCGTCCTGTTCATTACGCATGACATGGGCGTTGTCGCCGAAGTCGCCGACCGCGTGGTCGTCATGGTCGGGGGCGAAAAGGTCGAGGACGGCACCGCCACGCAGGTATTCCACGCGCCGCGCCATCCGTATACGCAGGCACTTCTGGCGGCAGTGCCCACGCTCGGGTCGATGCGCGGAACCGAAATGCCAGAGCGTTTCCTGCTGCGATGGCAGGAATCCGGCGCCCTCGTCACGCCGACGCGGGCCCCGCTCCGCATGCCGGCGTCGGACCCCCGCGCGCCGCTGCTGCGGGTGCGCGGCCTCAAGACGCGGTTTCCAGTGCGGAGCGGACTTCTGGGCCGCGGGCGGCGGCGCGTGCATGCGGTCGAGCAGGTCAGCTTCGATCTCTACGCCGGCGAGACCCTGGGATTGGTCGGCGAATCGGGCTGCGGCAAGTCGACCACCGGGCGTTCCCTGCTGCGCCTGGTCGACATCGAGGACGGCAGCATCGAGCTCAACGGCCGCGAGATCGCGCGCCTTTCTTCCGACCAGTTCCGGCCGCTCCGGCGGGACATCCAGATGGTGTTCCAGGACCCTTTCGCTTCGCTCGACCCGCGACTGACGGTGGGGTTTTCGGTCGCCGAGCCGCTTTACGTTCACGGCGTCGCGTCCGGGCGAGCCGCCGAGGAGCGCGTCGCATCGCTGCTCGAGCACGTCGGCCTTTCGCGGGATCTTGCGCAGCGCTATCCGCACGAATTTTCCGGCGGGCAACGGCAGCGGATCGCGCTGGCGCGCGCGCTCGCGCTGCGACCGAGCATCATCGTCGCCGACGAAGCGGTGTCTGCGCTCGACGTTTCGATACGCGCGCAGATCGTCAATCTCATGCTCGATCTCCAGGAGGCATTCGGTCTGTCGTACCTGTTCATTTCGCACGACATGGCGGTCGTCGAGCGGATCAGTCACCGAGTGGCGGTGATGTACCTGGGACAGATCGTGGAGATCGGGCCGCGCCGCGCGGTGTTCGAGGATCCGCAGCATCCCTACACGCGCAAGCTGATGGCCGCTGTCCCGATCGCGGATCCCGCGCGACGGCGACGCAAAAGCGAGCTATCATCCGAAGAAATACCGAGCCCGATCCGCGCGGTCGGCGACGAGCCGGTCGTTGCGCCGCTGGTGGAAGTCGGCCCCGGGCATTTCGTCGCAAAGCATCGCATCTCCGACGCCTACTGAACCCGGTACTCGCCGCAGGTTCGCATCATTGGAGGAATGTATGAAATCGTTGTCCCGTCTGCTTGCCGCCTCGGTCATCGCATTGAGTGCTCTGGTCGCCGAACCATCGCTCGCCTCGAAGGACGTCGTGTTCGCGGTCGCATCGACCTTCACGACGACCGATCCCTATGACGCCAACGACACTCTGTCGCAGGCGATGGCCAAGTCGTTCTATGAGGGCCTGTACGGTTTCGACAAGGACATGCGGATGATTCCGGTGCTGGCCGAGAGCTACAAGGTCAGCAAGGACGGCCTCGTCTACACGGTGAAACTACGCAAGGGGATCAAGTTCCACGATGGCACCGACTTCAAGGCCGAAGCGGTTAAGGTCAATTTCGATCGCGTAACCAACCCGGACAACAAGCTCAAGCGTTACGGGCTTTACAGCAACATCGCCAAGACCGAAGTCGTCGACGATTACACGGCGCAGATCACCTTGAAGACGGCGTTCTCGGCGTTCATCAACGACCTCGCGCATCCGTCGGGCGTGATGATCAGCCCTACCGCGCTCGCCAAGTATGGCAAGGACATCGCCTCGAATCCGGTTGGCACCGGCCCGTTCAAGTTCGTCGAATGGAAGCGTACCGACTACTTGAAGGTCGCCAAATTCGAAGGCTACTGGCGCAAGGGGTATCCGAAGGTCGACACGATCACGTGGAAGCCGGTGATCGACAGCAATTCGCGAGCGGCCGTGATGCAGACGGGCGAGGCCCAATTCACGTTTCCGCTGCCCTATGAGCTTGACGCGGTACTGCGTGCCAAGCCGCAGCTCGAGGTCGTTGCCGCGCCGTCGATCGTACTGCGCTACCTGTCGATGAACACGCAGAAAAAGCCGTTCGACAACGTCAAGGTACGCGAAGCGATCGCCTATGCGATCAACAAGGCGGCGCTGGCGAAGGTCGCATTCAACGGCTACGCCGAGCCGGCCGAAGGCGTCGTACCGGAAGGTGTCGAATACAGCGTCAAGCTCGGACCCTGGCCGTACGACCTGCGCAAGGCCAAAAAGCTGATGGTCGAGGCCGGCTATCCAAACGGCTTCGAGACCGAGCTCTGGTCGGCGTACAACCATACGATCGCGCAGAAAGTCACGCAATTCCTGCAGCAGCAACTCGCCCAGATAGGGATCAAGGCGAAGATCACGCTGCTCGAGGCCGGTCAGCGGGTCGAAAAGGTCGAAAGCTGGTCCGATCCCGCCACCGCGCCGGTGCGCCTCTATTATGTCGGCTGGTCGGCGTCGACCGGCGAAGCCGACTGGGCGCTGCGGCCGTTGCTGGCGTCGGAATCCTGGCCGCCGACGCTGTTCAATACCGCCTACTACAAGAACTCCAGGGTCGACACGGATATCCAATCCGCCCTTGCAACGAGCGACAAGACCAAGAAAGCCGCGTTGTACGAGGATGCACAGAAGACGATCTGGAAGGACGCGCCCTGGGCCCCGCTGGTGACCGAGAAGTTGCTCTCCGCGCACAACAAAAAACTGAGCGGCGTCTATGTGATGCCCGATGCGTCATTCAATTTCACCGAAGTCAATCTGAAGCCCTGAGCCCAGGCGCGGGGCTCACGGGACGCCGCGCCCACAGCGTCCCGGCACGCTCCGCTGCGGCCGGCGCGGCGAAACGATGCTCCAATACATCGCCAAGCGCCTCCTCGGGCTGATTCCGACCTTGCTGTTGGTCGGCGCGCTGGCATTCCTGTTCGTGCATCTGCTGCCCGGGGACCCGGCGCGCCTCGCCGCGGGCCCGGACGCGACGCCGGAAACGGTCGCGCTGGTGCGCCAGGACCTTGGCCTCGACAAGCCGCTCCCGCAGCAATTCGCCCGCTTTGTCTCGGGTATCGTGCAGGGCGACTTCGGCCGCTCGCTTCGCACCAAGCGTCCTGTGAGCGTCGAGATCGGCGAGCGGTTCATGCCTACCTTCTGGTTGACGATCGCCGCGATGTCCTGGTCAGTGGTGTTCGGCATGGCCATCGGCGTCGTCTCAGCCGTTTGGCGCAACCGCTGGCCGGACAAGCTCGGCATGGCGCTGGCGGTGTCGGGCATTTCGTTCCCTGCGTTCGCGCTGGGCATGATGCTCATGCAAATCTTCGCGGTGCAGTTGGGTTGGCTGCCGACGGTGGGCGCCGACACATGGCGACATTACATTCTGCCATCGCTGACCTTGGGAGCAGCGGTAGCGGCGATCATGGCGCGCTTCACGCGCTCATCGTTCGTCGAGATCCTGCGCGAAGACTACGTTCGCACGGCGCGTGCAAAGGGCCTGAGCGAGCCGACCGTCGTCGTCAAGCACGGCCTGCGCAACGCGTTGATACCGGTCGTCACCATGATGGGGCTGCAATTCGGCTTCCTGCTCGGGGGGTCGATCGTCGTCGAGGTCGTCTTCAACTGGCCGGGCATGGGAAGGCTGCTGGTCGACGCGGTCGACATGCGCGACTACCCGGTCATCCAGGCCGAGATATTGCTGTTCTCCCTCGAATTCATACTGATCAATCTGATCGTGGACGTCCTCTACGCGGTAATCAATCCGGCGATTCGCTATCGATGAGTACGATCGAGGCCGAGGCAGTCGAGGACACGAGGGTCCGCACGCCCTGGACCGAGTTCTGGCGCAAGTTCAGGAAGCAGCATGTCGCGGTTGCGGCTGGGATATTTGTGCTGCTGCTGGCCATCTTGGCGGTCATAGCGCCATGGGTCGTCCCGTACGACGCCGAGAATTACTTCGACTATGACAGTATCAATGCCTTGCCCTCGCTGCAACACTGGTTCGGCGTCGACCCCCTCGGCCGCGATATCTTCAGCCGTATCCTGATGGGCGCGCGCGTATCGCTGACGGCCGGGTTCGTCTCGGTGGCCGTTGGCGCCGTCATCGGCACCGTGCTGGGTTTGCTTGCCGGCTATTACGAGGGCTGGCCCGATCGCATCATCATGCGCGTCTGCGACGTTCTGTTCGCGTTTCCCGGCATCCTTCTCGCCATCGGGATCGTCGCTATCCTCGGCGGGGGCATGACCAACGTCATCATTGCGGTGTCGATCTTCAGCGTTCCCACCTTCGCCCGGTTGGTTCGCGGAAACACACTGGCGATCAAGCACCTCACGTTCATCGAAGCGGCTCGCAGCATTGGTGCTCCGGACCGCACGATCATCGGGCGCCATGTCTTTCCGGGCACGATCGCCGCTGTCGTGGTTTATTTTTCCCTGCGCATCGGCACCTCGATCATCACGGCGGCAAGCCTGTCGTTCATCGGGATGGGAGCCCAGCCACCGACACCGGAATGGGGCGCGATGCTCAACGAAGCGCGCGCCGACATGATCACCTCACCGCACGTCGCTCTCTTTCCCAGTCTGGCGATTTTCCTGACGGTGCTGGCGTTCAATCTGCTCGGTGATGGCCTGCGGGACGCGCTCGACCCGAAAATCGACCAGAAGTAGGCTCCCTCATCGGGTGCGCCGGAGCGGCAACCGCGCCGGTCAGACGATCGTCAGGGTATGGTGACGCCGATCGTGAACAACAAGCCGGCGCCGCCGACGATGACCATCTCGGAACAGACGCGCGAGTAACAGGCCCCGACCGAAGGAATGATGACCGGCGCAAAACCCGAATGATTGAGCGGAATCTTGTCGCGGTATTGGCCGTGATAGCCGTGAATCACGCCACCCAAAACCTTCAGGTAGAACGGTTGAAACTCGGGCAACGGCCGGTAGCGCCAGCCGCCAAAGACCGCCTGGGTCGATTGTCCGAACGAATTGTCGAATACCGCAGCCCCGGCCAGCCATTGATCGCTGAAATGATATTCGCCGTAGATCAGCTTCGGATATTTGACGTGCGCGGGGTCATAGTGAAAGTGCACGTTGACCAGGCTCGTCTGCAGATAGATCCGGTCGGTGCGCCAGGGCTCGTCCGGCGGCGCCGCGGGTGCCGCGGAGTCGGGAGGCGGCGCCGGGCTTGCCCCGGTGGTGTCCTGTGCGGCTGCGATGCTCGACAGCGAGATCAGGAAGGCAAGGAGGAGGACATGGCTTCGGCGCAACAAATCGCTCCAACGTCGGAAGGTACTTGGAAAAGTGGGTGGCGCCTCGAAGTGCAGCCTCGGGCGCCGTGCAGAGATGGCGAAGGCTCGTACGCTAACACATGCTGCGCGGCTTGTCGCGCCGTGCACCGATCTCAATGCGGTGCCGTCGTCACGCCGGACAGGCGATCGACGGGCCGAGGCGCTCCTTCGCGGCGGCAACGCTGGCGATATCGGCCGGTGCGACGCCGTTCTTGACCGCGGTGATCTCGGCCAGTATCGACACGGCGATCTCGGGTGGCGTGCGGCTTCCGATATAGAGGCCGATCGGTCCGTGCAGTTTCGCGATCTGCGCCGGGGTCAAGTCGAACTCCTCGAGCCGCCGCCGCCGCTTGGCGTTGTTGGCGCGCGAGCCGAGCGCACCGACGTAGAAGGCCGGCGATTTGAGTGCCTCCATCAGCGCCAGGTCGTCGAGCTTCGGGTCATGCGTCAGCGCGACCACCGCGCAGCGCTCGTCGAGCTTCATCTCGACGACGGTATCGTCGGGCATCGTCCTGACCAAGGTGACGCCTGCGATATCCCACGCCTCGGTGTATTCGTCGCGCGGATCGCAGACGGTGACCTGATAATCCAGACCCACCGCGATCTGCGCGAGATATTTCGACAGCTGCCCAGCGCCGATGACCAGCATCCGGTAACGTGGGCCATGCACGGTGACGAGCATGGTCCCGTCGAAGCTCAGGCCGGCGGCCGCCGATGCCGGCGCCAGGGTGACGGTCGCTGTCCGCAGATCGAGGCTGCGCGCGACCAGTCTCCCCTGCTCGACCATCCCGAGCAGCTCCGCGATGCGGCTTCCGCGGTGCAAAGGCTCCAGCACGAGCTGAATCGTGCCTCCGCACGGCAACCCGAACTTGCGCGCATCCTCGGCCGACACACCATAGGTCACGGCCTGCGGGTGCGTCACATACGCTCCCTCGCGGCGCGATCGCTCGACGATATCGTCCTCGATACAGCCACCCGACACCGAACCGACGACCTGCCCATCCTCGCGCACGGCGAGCAGCGCACCGGGCGGTCGCGGCGACGAGCCCCACGTACGCACCACGGTGACCATCAGCACACGCTTGCCGGCCCCGAGCCATTCCGCGCTTCTGCGCAGGACTTCCAGATCGACGCTGTCCACGCCCGCGGATCCTCTTCGCAATCCAACAGCCGCTATTCTACGCCGCGTGCAGCCACCAGTAGAGCGCGATGCCCGCGACGATCAGCGCGGCGAGCAGCAGCCGGATGCGCGTCCAGCGCAGCGCCGCAGCGGCCTCGGGCGGCGCCGCCGGGGGGGCCTCCGGCGTGGCCCGCGTCCCGGCACCGATGCGCGCGGCCAAGCGCGCGAAGAAATCGTCGGCGACTTTCGCTGCCGCGCCATCGACCAGCCGGGAGCCGATTTGCGCCAGCTTGCCGCCGATCTGGGCATTCACCGCGTAGTCGATCCGTGTGCCGGCGTCGTCTGGCGCCAATCCGACCTGCGCCGTGCCGTTGGCGAAGCCCGCGGCGCCACCCTGTCCCTCGAAACGCAGCGTGTACGACTGCGGCGGCACGATATCGGCAAGGTGCAGGCGCCCGTTGAAGCGAGCGCTGACCGGTCCGACGCGGGCCGTCATTGCGACCCGATATTCGGTGTCCGACACGCGGTCGACCGATTCGCAACCTGGAATGCACGCACGCAACACTTCGGGATCATTCAGTGCCCGCCACGCGGTCTCGACGTCCGCCGGCACGATCCGGCTGCCTTTCATTTCCATGGTGGGCTCCTCTTTCCGTCACGCCGCGCGCAGCCGTTCGGCGGCTCCGCCGCGGCCGACCGAGGGACGCGCAAACGCGCCGGCAAGCTGCTTGAGACTCTCCAGATTGTGCACCGGCAGGAAATCGTCGACGAATGGAAGCATCGCACGAACGCCCGCCGGACGGGCCTCGAAGCCTTCGTAGCGGAGCAGCGGGTTGAGCCAGATCAGCCGTCGGCACGACTTCGCCAGCCGCTCCATCTCACGTGACAATCCGTCGCCGACGTCACTGTCCAGGCCGTCGCTGATCAGGAGCACCATGGCACCCTGCCCGAGCAGGCGCCGCGACCAGCGGCGGTTGAACTCGCCAAGACAGGCCCCGATGCGCGTACCTCCGGCCCAATCTGTAACCGCGGCGCTGATGCGCACGATCGCCACGTCGACGTCGCGCTGTTTCAAATGGCGGGTAATGTTCGTCAGCCGCGTCCCGAACAGCAGCGTGTGCACCCGGTCGCCGTCGTTGGTGATGGCGTGCAGGAAGAAAAGCAGCATTCGCGAGTAGCGGTCCATCGATCCGGAGATATCGCACAGCACGACCAGCGGCGGGCGGCGATGGCGCCTGTGTCGCCACGCCAGCGGTACGATGGCGCCGCGGGCGGATACCATGGCGCGCAGCGTCGCCCGCAGGTCGACGGCGTGTCCGCGCGATGCCGGCATCGTCCGTCGCTGCGGCACCTCCGGCAGCGGCAGGCGCAGGCGAGCGATCATCGCCTTGACCTCTCCCAACTCCGCCGTGGTCATCGACTCGAAGTCGCGGGTCTGCAGCACTTCGCGCGGCGAGAACGTGAACGCGGCATCGAGATCGATCTCTTCGCCCTCGGCCGGGAGCTCCTGTCGCGGCGGCGGCATCATGGCTTCCGCTAATCGCGCCGGCAACGACGCCTGCGTCTGGTCCGTGGGCACGCGTCCGCGAACCTTCGGCAGCAGCAGCTCCATCATGCGTTCGAGAATGCGTGGATTGCGCCAGAACAGGTCGAATGCCTGATCGAAAAGCGGCTTGTGTTCGTGCCGCTCGATGAGCACCGCTTCGAGCGCGGCCCGAAAATCATCGCGATTGTCGATACCGACCGCTTCGACCGCCTCGAGTGCGACGATCACTTTTGCCGGGCCGATGGGCAAGCCTGCGGCGCGCAGCACGCGGGCGAAATGCAGAATATTGCCGGCGAGCCTTGCGCGCCCGAACAACGACTCGGCCGGCTCGGTCATACCGGCAATGCCACTGCCGCGGCGCGCGCCTCAGCGACCAGTCGCGCCGCCACCTCCGGCGTGATGGCGCCGACGTCGTCCTGGTATTTGAGCAGCGCCCCCAGCGTATTGGTCACCGTATCGGGATCGAGCGTGAGGCGGTCGAGCGCGACCAGGGCTTCGGCCCAATCGAGCGTTTCGGCGATGCCCGGCGACTTGAACAGATCCATCGCGCGCAGGCGCTGCGTGAAGGCGACGACTTCGCGCGACAGTCTCGCGTCGGCACCAGGCACTTTGCGCCGCACGATCGCGAGCTCGCGTTCCGCATTCGGATAGTCCACCCAGTGGTACAGGCATCGACGCTTGATCGCATCGTGGATCTCGCGCGTCCGATTCGACGTGATGACGACGATCGGCGGCTCCTGCGCCTTGATCGGGCCAAGCTCCGGGATCGTCACCTGGTATTCGGCGAGCACTTCGAGCAGGTAGGCCTCGAAGGGCTCGTCGGTGCGGTCGAGCTCATCGATCAGGAGCACCGGGGCCGCGCCGCCGTGCGGCTCGAGCGCCTGCAGGATCGGCCGTCGGATCAGAAAACGCTCGGCGAAAATATCCGCGCCCAGCGATTCGCGGTCGACCTGCCCCGAGGCCTCGGCCAGGCGGATCTCGATCATTTGCCGCGGATAATTCCATTCGTAGACCGCCGATGCCGTATCGAGGCCCTCGTAGCACTGCAGGCGAAGCAGCGCGCGACCGAGGGCAGACGCAAGCACCTTGGCGATTTCGGTCTTGCCGACGCCGGCTTCGCCCTCGAGGAACAGCGGCCGGCGCATCTTGAGCGCCAGATAGACGCTGGTCGCCAGGCGCCGATCGGCGAAGTAATCGTGCTGCTCGAGCAGTGCGGCGACGGCGTCGACGTTGGCGGGTAGTGCCGGCGGCATGACGGAAGAAAGGACGAGGAATGAAACTCGATTATAGCGGCAACGCGCTTTCTTCGCGCCCCGGTCACAGGCGCCACGCCGTCGTGCGAACGAACACCGTTCGCGAAGTCGCTCAGTGGAAATCGCGCGAACGCGCCGCCAGCTTGCCGAGCAATGCCGTCTGGTCGAGCAATCGCGCCGCGATCAGGTGCACGACTTCGCCCTCACGCTCGAGCGTGCCATATACCGTCAGCAGATTCGAGCACAGCAGCTCTTTGCGCTGCCGCTCGGCGAGATCGCGCCAGACGATTACGTTGATCATGCCCGTCTCGTCCTCGAGTGTCACGAAGGTGACGCCGCTGGCAGTGCCAGGGCGCTGCCGGCCCGTCACCAACCCGGTGACGCGCGTGACCCTGCCGTGCGGCAACGCGTGCAATTCGGCTGCGGTCAGCATGCGCTGCCGTTGCAGCCGGTCGCGCAGCAACGCCAGCGGATGCCGACCCAGCGTCAGGCCCAGGCTCGCATAGTCGGCAATGATGCTCTCGCCTTCGCCGGGCGGCATCAGCGCCGGCGCCGCTTCGCCGATCGGTGCATCGGCCAGGAGCGGCGACATCCGCTCGATGCCGGTCACATCCCATAGTGCACGCCGGCGATGCCCGGACAGTGGTGACAGCGCACCAGCCGCGGCCAGCGCTTCGATGTCGTGCCGGTTGAGCGCCGCGCGCCGGGCGAGATCGGACACATCGTCGAAGGGCCGCAGCGCGCGCGCCGCGGCAATCCGTTTGCCACCCGCTTCCGACAGACCCTTGACCATGCACAAGCCGAGGCGAAGTGACGGCGGCGGCGATTGCGACGCGGACTCCCGGGGCGACGCCATTTCCGCTCGAGGGTCGCGTGCAGGCTCGAGCGTGCATTCCCAGTCGCTGAGGCAGGCGTCGGCCGGCAGGATGACGCCGCCATGACGGCGCAGATCCTGCGTCAGCTGCGACGGCGAATAGAACCCCATCGGCTGCGAATTCAAGAGAGCGCAAGTGAACGCCGCCGGCTCGTGGCACTTGAGCCATGCCGACACGTAGACCAGCAGGGCAAAGCTGGCCGCGTGCGATTCGGGAAAGCCATACTCGCCGAAGCCCAGGATCTGCTGATAGATCTGCTGCGCGAATTGATCGTCGTATCCATTCGCGCGCATCCCTTCGAGCAGGCGCTGCTCGAGATATTCGAGACCGCCCTTGCGCTTCCACGCGGCCATCGAGCGCCGCAACTGGTCGCTTTCGCCCGGAGTGAATCCGGCGGCGACCACGGCGAGCTGCATCACCTGTTCCTGAAAAATCGGCACGCCCAGCGTGCGCTCCAGCACGCTCCTGACTTCGGGTTTCGGATAGACGACCAGCGCCGGATTCTGGCGGCGCTTGAGATAGGGATGCACCATACCGCCCTGGATCGGACCGGGACGCACGATCGCGACCTCGATCACCAGGTCGTAATAGGTTCTCGGCTTGAGGCGCGGCAGCATCGCCATTTGCGCGCGCGATTCGATCTGAAAGACCCCGACCGTGTCGCCATGGCCGATCATGTCGTACACCGCACCGTCGCTCATGCCCGGATCGACATCCGCCAAAGTCAGCCGCCGCCCGTAGCGCGCCGAGACCATGTCCAACGCACGACGGATCGCCGTCAGCATGCCGAGCGCCAGCACATCGACCTTGAGCAGACCCAGCGCGTCCAGGTCGTCCTTGTCCCATTCGATGACCGTTCGTTCCGGCATGACCGCATTTTCGGTCGGCACCAGATGCGACAAGGGCCCTCGCGAGATCACGAAGCCGCCGGTATGCTGCGACAGGTGGCGGGGAAAACCGAGGAGGCTCGTCACCAAGGCGGACAATTGCCGGATGAGCGGACTCTTCGCATCCAGACCGGCGTCCTCTATTCTCTCGGGCAGCGCGTGGCGTCCGTCCCACCAGCCCACCGCTTTCGCCAGCCGGTCCACTTGCGCCGGATCCAGCCCCAGCGCCTTGCCCACGTCGCGCAGTGCCGAGCGCGGGCGATAGCAGATCACCGTCGCCGTCAGCGCCGCGCGGTCGCGGCCGTATTTCCGATAGATGTACTGGATCACCTTCTCGCGGCGCTGATGCTCGAAGTCGACGTCGATGTCGGGAGGCTCATCGCGCTCGCGCGAGATGAAGCGCTCGAACAATACTTCGGTGCACGATGGATTGACTTCGGTGACGCCCAGGCAGTAGCACACCGCTGAATTCGCCGCCGAGCCGCGTCCCTGGCAGAGGATGTCGTTCTCGCGCGCAAATTTGACGATGTCGTAGACGGTCAGAAAGAACGCTTCGTATCGCTTTTCGGCGATCAGTGCGAGCTCTCGCTCGATCAGCGCACGCACCTTGGCGCGATCCTTGGGAGGCGTTGCGGTGCGGGGGAAACGGCGCGCAAAGCCTTCTTCGGTCAGCTGTCGCAGATAGGCCGCCGGCGTCTCTCCCGCGGGGACGATCTCCTCCGGATATTCGTAGCGAAGCTCATCGAGGGAGAATCGACAGCGCTCCGCGATAGCCAGCGTCTCGTCGAGCCACGCGGCAGGATAGATGCGCAGGAGCGTGGCGAGCGGCCGCAAGTGGCGCTCGCCGTTGGCATGGAGCGCGTGGCCGGCTTGCGCGACCGATGTCTTCAGGCGGATGGCCGTCAGCGTGTCCTGCAGCGCACGACGCGCGCGACAGTGCATATGGACGTCGCCGGCGGCGGTCAGCGGCAGGTCCAGCATCGACCCGAGGGTGGCGAGGTCGGCGCAACGCGCGGCATCGCCGGCATCGAGCAGGCGCTCGACGGCAATCCAAAGCGCCTCTCGAAACCGCGGCTTGAGCCAGCGCACTTCGTCCGCGTCGGGAACCCGGCCCGGCAGCCACAACGCAAGACAGCCGGCGACGCCGTCGGCAAGGTCGGCGCGTGACAGCTTGTAGCTTCCTTTCACCGCGCTGCGCCTGCCCCGCGTGATCAGCGCCGACAGGTTGCCGTAGCTTTCGCGATCGGTGGCCAGCAGCACCAGCCGCAGGCCGTCGTCGAGGCGGAATTCGCTGCCGATAACGAGCCTCAGGCCGCATTTTTTTGCTTCGATGTGGGCCCGCACCACACCTGCGAGCGAGCATTCGTCGGTGATCGCCAGCGCCGCGTAACCCTCATCCTGGGCGCGCGCGACCAGCTCCTCTGGATGCGAGGCACCGCGCAGGAAGGTGAAGTTGGAAATGCAGTGCAGTTCGGCGTAACTCATCCCAAGAAGCCGCTCAAAAGCGTGCGGGCGTTCGTCGAGTCTCTAGGCAAAGATGCCGTGCACGAACCATTGCCCGCCGCGGTCCCTGTAGAGCCACAGTTCTCCTCCCTGCGCATCGCTGCCGACGAAGTAATCGCGCCCGATCTCACCGCCATCCCACCAGCCGCTTTCGATGCGCTCCGGGCCCGACAGCAAGCTCACCCGCGCGGATGCCGGGTCGGCGCCGAGTGGACGGGGCTGCGGCAGGAGCCACAGCGGACGCCGCGGCGCATCGGCCGGAAGCCGTGCCGCTACGGCCGGGGCGGTGCTGCGATAGCGCCATGCCTGCTCGGGGCGATGATCGGGGTGCAGATCGAATGCGCGCACCGCGTCATCGCCAAGCCGCGCGCGCACGCGTTCGATCCATTGCGTGCCGGTCTCGCCGTGGCGATTTGCTCCGGCAAACAGCTCGCCTTCCTGCCCGGATAACGGCGCAATTTCTTCCGAGACCAGCCGGATCGCCTCGACCCGGTCCGGCAGCGTCTGCCGCGCCAGGCGCTCGCGCAGCACATTGACGATATGCTCGACCCGGCGCGTCGCAGCGAGACCGAGCACGATCGCGGTGGGCGTCGCATCTTCGTGGATCAGATCGCAGCGCAGCCGCGTGACGCCGGCGCCGCGTCCCTGCAGGAATCCGGCGAGCTCGACGATCAATCGCTTGGCGGCAAACAGGACCGCTTCGGCTTCGGCGACCGGCACCGGCAATTCGAGCTGTCCGTGATAGCGCTGCGGTGGCACGAACAGCGGACGCGGATCGGGCTGGATGCCGCGCGCGCGATCGATCTCATCGAGCAAGCGCTGCCCGAAGCGGCGTGCCACGCCGTCGCGCGGCAGCGCCAGCATGTCACCGATCGTGCGCACGCCGATGCCGGTCAACGTGTCCAGGAAGGGACTGGCGCTGTCGAGCAGCGCGACAGGCAGCGCTGTCAGCCTTGGCTCGAGATCGGCTGCGCTCTCGATCGCGATCGATTGTCCGGCTTGCGCCAGCAGGCTCGCCGCGAGCGCGGTCGGCGCCGTGGCGATGACGCCGGAAAACCCCAGTGTGGCAAGGCCCGCGTCGATGCGCGCGAGAAGCTTGGCCAAGCCCTCGAAATAATGGAGGCAGCCTGAGATTTCCAGCAGGACCCCGGCAGGCGGTTGGATGCTGATCGTCGACGTCCACTGTCCGGCCCACAAGGCGATGCTTTTGAGCGCGGCAGCTTCTGCCCGCTCGTCGCGCAGATGGATCGCGATTCCGGGATCGAGTGCCAGCGCCGCTGCGATCGACAGACCGGCACCGATGCCGCGCCTTTTCGCCGCGTCGTTGGCGGCAACGACGTCGGGACGATGGCTTGCGCTGCTGACGACCGCGGGGACTCTTCCCGACCCGGCGCGCGCGAAGACGGACAGCGGAAGATCGGGAAAATAAAGGGCAGTCCAGAGCATCCGACATCGAAACTAGCCGTGTGTTGAATGACCGGCGCTGTGCTCCATTCTGGCGTCGTGTGCGCGGCCGCGAGGACCTGCTTCGCGCGGATCCGGCCTCGATCCCCTCCTCCCCTCATCGGCTCGCGCCAGTGCACGGTTCCAGATCAGCGGCGAAGGCCCGCCCACCGGATACCGCGGTTTGAAGCTCACCGCCCGGTTTATCGCCGGACCCTCGCTTGGGGGCGGCGCGTCCTGGGTGGAACCCCGCCCCGACCCAGGCCGATCCGCCGCGGCCGACTCGGCCGAAACGTCCAGCAGCAAGGGATGGCTCATGACGCCTCCACGACGCTTGAACACATCGATGCACAGGCGGCGTCTTTCCCCGGCCAGCCGCAGGCGTAGCGGCGAGGGCGAAGTCCGCGCCGCGCCTGACGTTGCCGCGAACAGGAAAGCCAGCGTATCGCTGTCCTGTGCGACGAGCTGCAGGCGCCGCAAACGTTGATCGCTGAAATGATCGCTAAGGCTGCCTGGCCAGAAAAGAAGCGCTCCGGCGCTGTCGGCGCGCAGCACCTGCTCGGCCGCCCACCAGCGATCCTTGCCTTCCGTCGCCCCGACGGCATAGAGCCGCGCCGGCTCGATGCCGCAGGCGGCAAACGCGGGTGCATAGGGAAGCTGTGGCGGAGCAATCAGCACGATCGTCTCGCCGGATCGTGCAAGCCGTCCAAGCGATGGCAACAACAGCCCCAATTCGCCGATGCCCTGTGCGTCGTGCAGCAACTCGATCAGCGCTTTTTTGGGCCAGCCGCCGCCTGGCAGCTCCCGATCGAGCTCGGGAAAGCCGGTGCAAACCGACTCGTCGGGCTGTGCCAGCTGGTTACCCCGCCAGACCAGCGGGTTGTGCAGCAATGCGGCAAGAGCGGGCTTCATCGATCGAACCGGCAAATCGGCCCCGCCCGGGCGATAAACCGGGACGAGCGCCGATCAGACAGGAGTCGATAGTCTATCGAACGATCGTTCGATAGTCAAGCGTTCAGCGCTGCAGGCGTTTGGCGGCCGCCAGCAGCGTCTCTTCTCGCTTGGCAAAGCAGAAGCGGATCACCCGGTGATCGGTGCGATCCTGGTAAAAAGCCGATAGCGGAATGGTCGCTACGCCGAACTCCCGTACCAGCCGCTGGGCAAAGGCATCGGCCGGCTCGTCGCTGACCCGCGCATAGCGCGCCAGCTGGAAATAGCTGCCCTGGCAAGGCAAGAGCTCGAGCGGCGTGGCGGCGAGGGCCGAACGCAGCAAATCCCGCTTGGCGGCGAAGAACGCCGGCAGCGTCTCGTATCGCGCCGGATCGCGCAGAAACTCGGCCAGCGCATGCTGAATCGCGCTATTGACGGTGAACACCGTGAACTGATGCACGCGCCGGATCTCGGCGCTGATCTCGGGCGGGGCCAGCGCATATCCCACCTTCCAGCCGGTGGCGTGAAAGGTCTTGCCGAACGAGGCGATCACGACACTGCGCGCGGCGAGCTCGGTATTTCCGCTGAGGCTCTGATGACGTGCCCCATCGTAGACCATGTGCTCGTAGACCTCGTCGCTGACGATCACGATGTCGGTGCCGGCGTCAGTGCCGCGAACCGGAGGAGATCGTCGGCCGACAGCACGCTGGCGCCGGGATTGTTGGGTGAATTGACGACGATCATGCGCGTGCGCGGCGTGATTGCGGCAGCGAGCGCGGGCCAGTCGATCGCATAGTCGGGAAACGTCAGCGGCAGCGCGACGGGAGTTGCACCGGCGAGGCGCACCGTCGGGACATAGCTGTCATAGGCGGGCTCGAACACGATCACTTCGTCGCCCGGTTGGACGAGGACCTGGATCGAGGTGAATATCGCCTGCGTCGCACCGGTGGTGACGGTGACTTCGCGCTCCGGGTCGTACGCGTGACCATAGAGGCGCGCCACTTTGGCGGCGATGGCTTCGCGCAATGGCATGACGCCGGGCATCAGCGGATATTGATTGTGCCCGGCGCGCATCGCCGCATCGACCAGGTCGATCAACGCGCCGTCGATCGGGTAGTCGGGAAATCCCTGGCCCAGGTTGACCGCATCGTGCTCTTGCGCGAGCGCCGACATCACGGTGAAGATCGTCGTGCCGGTGGACGGAAGCTTGGAGCGAATGCCGAGTGTCATGACAGGAGAGTTTAGCAGCGGCGCCGGCTTAGCGTCGCGTCTACGCTCTCGGCGACGACCGGTGGCCGTGAAATCTCCCGTAAAAATGAAAGCTGCTCATCGGCGGCGGGGAATGCGAAGCGCGCGAATTGGGTCGAGTCGCCGAGAAAAATCCCGAACCCTTGCCCGCGCAAAGCCGATGCAGTCCACGACGCTTTGAACGCCGCGTAGAATTCCGCGATATGGATGAATTTTCCGCTCTGAACGTCATCGCGTTGCGGGCCGTCGAGACCGCGGACGGAGCGCGAACGTTTTGGAACGACGACGACCGGGCGTGGGCGAGCCGCGCCGCCGCCGAAGTCGTCGGTGCGGAAGGCACGCCTGAGGCGTTCCTCGCGCGCCGCGCGACGCTCGGGATCGAAAAACTCGGTGTGCGCAAGCCTGCGCTTCCGCGTGCGGTGCGCGCACTCCGTTGGCGCCCATGGGTTGGTACCGCCGCCGTCGCGTTGGCCTTTATCCTCGGCGTGTTTCTCGACCAGATCGACGCGTCGCGCCGCGTCAATGTCATGGCCCCGCCGGTGCTCGGGCTTCTCCTTTGGAACCTCGGCGTCTATGTCGCCGTCGCCATCGAGTACGTGTTGCGGTACGGCGACGACGCATCCGCCGGGCCGCTGCGTCGCGCTGTGACCCGCATGGCTGGAGGGCTCTCGCTGCCACGCCGCGGAGAGGCGTTGCGCGGTGTCGTGCTTGCCTTCGTCGATGAATGGGCTCGCCGGTCGGCCCCGCTCTACGGTATGCGCGCGGCGCGCATCCTGCATCTCGCGGCGGCCGCTCTCGCGGTGGGCGTCATCGGGGGGGTCTACGTGCGCGGGCTCGTGCTCGAGTATCGCGCGAGCTGGGAGAGCACCTTTCTCGAGCCGCCGGCGGTACATTCGATCCTGGCGATCGCGTATGCACCCGGTGCGCTGATTACCGGCATCGGGGTGCCGGACATCGCCGCAGTGGCCGCGATCCGCTCGCCCGGCGGCGAAAACGCCGCGCGTTGGCTTCATTTGATGGCGGCTACACTTGCAGCAGTCGTGGTCGTGCCCCGGCTTCTGCTCGCGTTTCTCGCCGGCCTCGTCGAGCGCCATCGCGCCGCAAACCTGCCGCTACCGCTGGACGAGCCCTATTTCCAGCGACTGCTGCGCGGCTATCGAGGCGGAGCCGCGCGAGTCCGCGTGATCCCGTACAGCTATGCGCCTGGGCCCGCTGCGCTCGCCGGTCTCGAAAGCGTCATCGCGCGGGCGTTCGGAGGTGGCGCGGCGATCGTCGTCGCGCAACCGGTCGCCTACGGCGCCGAGGATTCGTCGGCCGGCCTGCCCAAGGTGGCGGCAGGCACCACGTTCGTGGCGCTATTCAACGCGAGCGCGACACCCGAGCGCGAGGTGCATGGTGCATTCATGGAGATCCTCGCGCGGCAGGGAGCCAGCGCCGAGGCGATCCTGGCCCTGGTCGACGAAAGTGGTTTGGCGGCGCGCTGGCACGGGGAGCATGCTCGGATGTTGGATCGTCGCGCGGCATGGATGCGGATGAGCGAAGAGGTCGGCGTCCCCACGGTTTTCGTCGACCTTGCGGCACCCGATCTCGTGGCCGCCGAACATGCGATCGACCAGGCAATCATGGTCCGTGATAGATGAGCACCGTCGCACTGTCGCTGATCTCGCACACCAACGCAGGAAAGACGACGCTCGCACGGACGCTGCTTGGACGGGATGTGGGCTCAGTGCGCGATGCGCAGCATGTCACGCAGGAATCCTCGTGCTATCCGCTGACCGCTACCGATTCCGGTGACTCGCTTGTCCTGTGGGACACGCCCGGGTTCGGCGACAGCGCAAGGCTCGCGCGACGGCTGAAGCAGCAAAGCAATCCGATCGGCTGGTTCCTGTCGCAGGTGTGGGACCGATTCCAGGACCGTGCGTTCTTTCTGTCGCAGCAGCTCGTGAGCAACGTGCGCGATCAGGCCGACGTCGTGCTGTATCTCGTCAACGTGTCGGAGGCACCGGGCGACGCGGGGTACCTCGCGCCGGAGCTCGACATACTCGAATGGATCGGCAAGCCCGTTATCGTGCTGCTCAACCAGACCGGTCGTCCACGGCCGCGCGATCAGGAGCTCGCGGAGGAGGCGACCTGGCGGACCGCGGTCGGCCCTCGGCCAATCATCCGCGCGGTAACGACGCTCGACGCATTCGCACGCTGCTGGGTACAGGAAATCGCCTTGCTCGACACTGTCGGCGAAGTACTTCCGGAGGCGCGCCGAGAGGGGTACCGGCAGGTCGTCGGCGCGTGGCGGACGCGGCGATTGACCCAGTTCGATCAGGCGATGGCGGCGCTCGCCGCACCGATCGCCGCCGCGGCCTGCGATCGCGAGGCTCTGTCCGAAGTCGGCGGTGGCGCTTTGCGCGCGATCGGCCGCGCTCTCGGCCTCGGTACCGATGACTTCGAGAAGGCCAGAACGCGCGCCTCTGGCGCGATGGCGACGCGCCTCGACGAAGCGATTTGCGCGAGCACCGACCGCCTGATCGCTTTGTACGAACTGGATGGTCGCGCACGAGGTGACGTGCTCGCGCGGCTCGGCGCGGGCGTCGCTTTGGATGCCCCGATCAGCGAAGGCAAGGCCGCGATGATGGGCGGGGTCGTATCGGGCGCGCTCAGCGGCTTGGCCGCCGACCTCGCCGCAGGAGGACTCACGTTCGGCGCCGGCATGCTCTCCGGTGCAGTGCTCGGAGCCTTGGGCGGTGCCGGTATCGCTCGCGGCCTGAATCTGGCGAGAGGCAAATCGGGGATGACGCTGCGCTGGGAAGACGCGTTCCTTTCGAGCCTGGTGGGATCCGCGTTGCTGCGCTATCTCGCCGTCGCGCATTATGGGCGCGGCCGCGGCGACTGGTCGGAAACCGAGTACCCGCCCTTCTGGCCGCCACTGATCGCGGAGATCATCGAAGAACGTCGCGAACAGCTCGCCAAGCTCTGGACGAAACGCGAGCCGGCATGCGACGCAGTGTGGATGGCGAGCGGATTGCACAATTTTCTCGCGGATGCAGCGCGAGACGCGCTCGACCGGCTTTACCCGGGCGCGCTGGCGGAGCGGTGGGACGGCATTAGCAGTCGGTAGGCGGCCAGTTTTATAATCGCGAATCTGGACGCGATAATATTGTCAGGCATGGCAAAGGGATGCCCGCGGGATCCGGTTCAGCTGCGAAACTGATTCGAGAGATGCGACCGGTCAAACCGTCGAGGTTTGACGTCGCCGACGCGCGGAGCGATGCTAGATACTCGCAGCATCCGGACGATGGTCATGGCGACCCTGCCCGCAACCTCCCGCAGCAATCCGGCGGTTCTGAACCTGATCGGCAATACACCGCTGCTCGAATTGACGCGGCTGGACACGGGGCTCTGCCGCCTGTTCGTCAAGCTGGAAAGCCAGAATCCCGGGGGTTCGATCAAGGATCGCATCGCGCTGGCAATGATCGGCGCCGCCGAGCAGGACGGACGGCTGCAGCCGGGCGGCACCGTGCTCGAAGCGACGGCCGGCAACACCGGGCTCGGCCTCGCGCTGGTGGCCCGGGCCAAGGGCTATCGCGTAATCCTGGTGATTCCGGACAAGATGTCGACGGAGAAAGTGCTGCATCTCAAAGCGCTCGGTGCGGAAATCCGGATGACGCGCTCCGATGTGACCAAGGGCCATGCCGAGTATTACCAGGATATGGCGCAGCGCCTGGCGGCGGAAACACCGGGAGCGTTCTACGCCAACCAATTCGGCAATCCCGCCAACCCGCTGGCGCACGAGCGGACCACCGGCCCCGAGATCTGGGAGCAGATGCAGCATCGGGTCGATGCGATCGTATGCGGCGTCGGCTCGGGTGGAACGCTGACCGGGCTGTCGCGCTATTTCGCGCGCGTAAGTCCGGCGACCGAGATGGTACTCGCCGATCCGGTCGGCTCCGTGCTGGCCGGCTATGTCGAGACCGGGCACATCGGAACGGCGGGATCGTGGGTCGTCGAAGGCATCGGCGAGGATTTCGTTCCACCGATCGCCGATCTCTCGGCGGTAAAAAAAGCCTATTCGATCAGCGACAAGGATAGCCTCGCCACCGCGCGCGAGTTGCTTCGTTCGGAGCTGATTCTTGGCGGCTCGTCCACCGGAACGCTCGTCGCGGCGGCATTGCGCTATTGCCGTGAGCAAAACACGGCCAAGCGTGTCGTGACCTTCGTTCCCGATACCGGCAGCAAGTACCTGTCCAAGATGTACAACGATTTCTGGATGATCGATCAGGGGTTCATCGAGCTGCCGAGTCACGGGGACCTGCGCGATCTGGTATCGCGCCGCCAGGATGACCGAGCGGTCGTTTCGGTCGCGCCTGAAGATTCGCTGCTCAACGCATTTCAGCGCATGCGCATCGCCGACGTCTCACAGGTGCCGGTCCTGGCCGGTGACGAGGTGGTCGGCATTTTGGATGAGTCCGATCTGCTCGTTCGCGTTTATCGGGAACCGGAGCGCTTTCACGACACGGTCGCGACGGCGATGACCCGGCGTCTGGAAACACTCGAGCCGGGCGCGAGTTTCGGCGACCTGCTCGATGTGCTCAACCGCGACCATGTCGCGATTATCGTCAACGAGGGCCGCTTTTTCGGCCTGATCACGCGCTACGACCTGCTCACCTATCTGCGAAGAAGGATGCCATGAACGACCAAGCCCGTAAGACCGCGCATGTGCAACCTGGCTTCGCGACGCGCGCCATCCACGCGGGTCAGGAGCCCGATGCGTCCACCGGCGCGATCATGACTCCGATTTACGCGACATCGACCTACGTGCAGACCAGCCCCGGCGTGCACAAGGGGTACGACTACGCCCGGACGGGCAATCCGACGCGCACCGCACTGGAGGCCTGTGTCGCCAGCCTCGAGGGCGGCGCGCGCGGTTTTGCGTTCGCGTCCGGCCTTGCCGGCATGGCGACGCTGATCGATGCCCTCGATGCCGGCGCGCACATCGTGGCAAGCGACGATCTGTACGGAGGCACCTATCGGCTGTTCGAAAACGTGCGCAAGCGCTCGGCCAATCTGCGCGTCAGTTTTGTCGACATGACCGACCCGCAGCAGCTCGGCGCTGCGATCGGTGCCGATACGAAAATGATCTGGATCGAGACGCCGAGCAATCCGTTGCTCAAGCTGATCGACCTCGCCGCAATCGCCAGGATCGCCCGCGCGCACGATCTGATCGCCGTCGCCGACAATACCTTTGCCAGTCCATGGATCCAGCGACCGCTCGAGCTCGGCTTCGACGTCGTCGTCCACTCGGCGACCAAGTATCTGAACGGACACTCGGACATGATCGGAGGTGCGCTGGTAATCGGAGGAGAAGCCCGCCACGCGGCGCTCGCCGAGCGGCTCGCCTATCTGCAAAACGCGGTCGGCGGCATCATCGGTCCATTCGACAGCTTTCTCGCGTTGCGCGGCCTCAAGACGCTTTCGTTGCGCATGGAACGGCACTGCGCCAACGCGCTCGATCTCGCGCGCTGGCTCACCGGGCAGCCGGAGGTAGAGCGCGTCTACTATCCGGGACTGCCTTCGCACCCGCAGCATGCATTGGCGCAGCGGCAGATGCGGGCCTTCGGAGGCATGGTGACGATTGTTCTGAAGACCGATCTCGCCGGCACCAAGCGCTTCCTCGAACACTGTCGGTTGTTCGCGCTGGCCGAAAGCCTCGGCGGGGTGGAAAGCCTGATCGAGCATCCCGCGCTGATGACGCACGGCTCGATCCCCGAGCCGATGCGCGCAACCCTGGGGATCGGCGATTCGCTGGTCCGGCTGTCGGTCGGTATCGAAGAGGTCGATGACCTGCGCCGCGATTTGCGCGACGCACTGGACGCGATCTGATGCCCGAGGCCAGCGCGACCCGGTGACCGCCCTCGCGCGAAACTCGCCGCGGCCCGCGCCGGACTGCCGCGCGGTCAGCCCGCCGCTGCGACCGCCCGGGCCGCCAGCACCGAGACCAGGTGCGCGCGGTATTCCGCCGAACCGTGCAGATCGCTGTTGAGGTTTGTCGCCGGAATCTTCACCGCCTTGGCGGCGTCGGTGCTGAAGTTCTTGGCCAGCGCCGACTCCATCGCGGTCGACCGGTGGACGTGCGACGCGGCGCCGGTGACGGCCACGCGCACTGCGCCGCCGGTTTGCGCGACGAACACCCCTACCAATGCGAACCGTGAAGCAGGGTTCGGAAATTTGACATACCCGGCCTTCTTCGGCACGGGGAAGCTCACGGCGGTAATGATTTCATCGGCGGCGAGCGCCGTTTCGTACATGCCCTTGAAAAAATCGTCGGCGGCGATCTTGCGCTTGTTCGTCACCACGGTCGCGTTCAGCGCCAGCACGCCGGCCGGGTAGTCGGCCGCGGGGTCATTGTTGGCGAGCGAGCCGCCGATCGTTCCCCGGTTTCTCACCTGCCGGTCGCCGATGCCTTCGGCGAGGGCCGCCAGCGCCGGAATCGCCTGCTTCACGATCGTAGACGACGCCACTTCCGCATGCGTGGTCAGCGCACCGATGGTGATCGCCGCACCGTCTTTCCGGATGCCTTTCAACTCCGCAATGCCGGACAAATCGATCACGGTGCCGGGATTGGCGAGTCGCAACTTCATCGCCCCGACCAGGCTTTGCCCGCCTGCAAGCGCTTTGCCGCCCGATCGGGCGAGCGCGGCCGCAGCATCGGCGACCGATTTCGCGCGTTGGTATTCGATGGCATACATACGGGCGTCTCCTTAAGAACGTCGCGCCGACTGCAGCGCGCTCCACACGCGGTGTGGCGTCACCGGCATGTCGATGTATTTCACGCCGGCCGCGGACAGCGCATCGTGCACTGCGTTCATCAATGCGGCCGGCGAACCGATCGCGCCCGCCTCGCCGCATCCTTTGGCGCCGAGCGGATTGTGCGTGCACGGCGTGACCTTGGTCGCCACCTTGAACGGCGGCAGATCGTCGGCGCGCGGCATCGCATAATCCATGTAGCTGCCAGTCAGCAGCTGCCCGCTGTCCTTGTCGTAGACGCAGTTTTCGAGCAGCGCCTGGCCGATGCCCTGCGCCAGGCCGCCATGCACCTGCCCTTCGACGATCATCGGGTTGATGATGTTGCCGAAATCGTCGCAGGCGCTGAAGTTGACGATCTGCACGACGCCAGTGTCGGGATCGACCTCGACTTCGCAGATGTGCGTTCCGGCCGGAAAGGTGAAGTTGGTCGGGTCGTAGAACGCGGTCTCGTCGAGCCCCGGCTCGAGCTTGTCCAGCGGATAGTTGTGCGGCACGTAGGCCGTCAGCGCGATCTCGCCAAAGGTCTTGCTGCGATCGGTGCCGGCAACGGTGAACTTGCCGTCGCCGAATTCGATGTCGGCTTCCGCCGCCTCGAGCAAGTGCGCGGCGATTTTGCGTCCCTTGGCGATCACCTTGTCGAGCGCCTTGACGATCGCCGTGCCGCCGACCGCCAGCGAGCGCGACCCGTAGGTGCCCATGCCGAACGGGACGCGGCCGGTATCGCCGTGTACGATCTCGACCGACTCGATCGGGATGCCGAGGCGGCTCGCGACAATCTGCGAGAACGTCGTCTCGTGCCCCTGGCCATGGCTGTGCGAACCGGTGAACACGGTGACGCCGCCGGTGGGGTTGACGCGTACCTGGCCGACTTCGAACAACCCGGCGCGCGCGCCGAGTGCGCCGGCGATGTTCGATGGCGCGAGGCCGCAGGCTTCGATATACGACGCGTAGCCCAGCCCTCGCAGCTTGCCGCGCTTGGCAGCCTCGGCCTTGCGCGCCGCGAATCCCTTGGTGTCGGCGATTTTCATCGCTTCGTCGAGGCAGGCATCGTAGTCGCCGGTATCGTAGAGGAGCGCGACCGGCGTCTGATGGGGAAACTTGCGAATGAAGTTGCGCCGACGCAGCTCGTCCTGGGCGATGCCCATTTCCGCGGCCGCAGCGTGGACCAGCCGCTCGACCACGTAGGTCGCTTCCGGCCGACCGGCACCGCGATAGGCGTCGACCGGCGCCGTGTTGGTGAACACCGCCGTCACCTCGCACCAGATCGCCGGGGTCGTGTACTGGCCCGCCAACAGTGTCGCGTACAGGATCGTCGGAATGCACGAAGCGAACGTCGACAGGTAAGCGCCCATCGCGGCGGTCGTCTGCACGCGCATCGCCAGAAACTTGCCGTCCTTGTCCAGCGCCAGCTCGGCGTGCGTGACGTGATCGCGGCCATGCGCATCAGAAAGAAACGACTCGCTGCGCTCGGCCGTCCATTTGATCGGGCGATTGACCTTTTTCGATGCCCAGACCAGTGCGGTCTCTTCCGGATAGAGGTAGATCTTCGAGCCGAAGCCGCCGCCGACGTCCGGCGCGATCACGCGCACCTTGGTCTCCGGCAGGCCCAGCACGAAGGCAGTCATCAGCAGGCGCTCGACATGGGGGTTCTGGCTGGTGACGTAGAGCGTATAGCCGTCGTCGGCGCGACTGTAGCTCGCGACGGCCGCCCGGGGCTCGATCGCGTTCGGGATCAGGCGGTTATTGACGATGTCCAGCTTGGTCACATGCGCGGCGCCGGCGAACGCGGCGTCGACCGCGGCCTTGTCGCCTAGCGCCCACGTATAGCATTTGTTGCCGGGCGCGCCGTCGTGAATCGCCGGCGCCCCTTTTTTCAAGGCATCGACCGGATTGACGACTGACGGCAGAACTTCGTAGTCAACGACGATCAATTCCGCAGCGTCCTTGGCCTGGTCCGGCGTTTCGGCGATTACCAAAGCGACGCCATCGCCGACGTAACGGACCTTGCCCTGCGCCAGTATCGGATGCGGCGGCTCCTTCATCGGTTGTCCGTCGGTGCCGGTGATCAGCCATCCACAGGGCAGCCCGTTGATGCCGGTCAGGTCGTCTCCGGTGCAGATCGCAACCACGCCGGGCGCAGCCTTCGCTCCGGACGTGTCGATGCCGCGGATCCGGGCATGCGCATGCGGCGAGCGAAGAAAGTACGCGTGCGTGTGGTGCGGCGGATTGACGTCGTCGGTGTACCGGCCGGTGCCGGTAAGAAAGCGATAGTCTTCCTTGCGGCGAACCGATTGCCCTACGCTGTTCAGGTCGGTGGCACCCATCGCTTATCTCCCCATCGCCTGCGCGCCCTGCTTGACCGCCTTGACGATGTTCTGGTAGCCGGTGCAGCGGCAGAGGTTGCCTTCGAGCTCGGCGCGTATCGTCTTTTCATCGGCGTTGGGATGCCGCTGCACCAGGTCGATCGCGGACAGCACCATGCCCGGCGTGCAAAAACCGCATTGCAGGCCGTGACAGTCCTTGAAAGCAGCCTGCATTGGGTGCAACTCGCCATTGGCTGCGGCCAGTCCTTCGATCGTGGTGATTTTCGACCCGTTCGCCTGCGCCGCCAGGATCGTGCACGCCTTGACCGCGTTGCCGTCGATCAGGACGGTACAGGCGCCGCATTGCCCGGTGTCGCAGCCGACGTGCGTCCCCGTCAGGCCTAGATTGTTACGGATGAAATCGACGAGCAGCGTGCGCGGATCGACGTCCGCGGCGGCGGCGTTGCCGTTGACCGTGAATGAAAGCGAAACGGGCACGAGCATCCTCCTTCGGTTGGACGCCGTCGGGGAATGATCGCTGGCGGATCCGGTTGCGACGGCGAAAATAGAATACTCCGCGCGGACCATGACGGCAACGTGATGCGGGGTGTGGGCGCTGCGGTGGTGGACATCCGCCCGCCTAGAGGCCGCGCGCTTTTCCCGCCTCCGGGTGGGACCCGGTAGTAAGGGACGCGATGTATTGCGACAGGTTCTCGATGTCCGCGTCGGACAGAGTCGATGCGATGCTCGTCATGTTGCCCGCGTCGTTGGTGCGCCTGCGCGCCTTGAAGTCGGCAAGCTGCTTCTTGATGTACTGCGGCCACTGGCCGGCCACACGAGGAATCTCGTTCTGTCCTACGAAACCGCCGAGATGGCACATCGGGCAAAGCACTGCGTCGGAGACCTTGCGACCGGCCTCGACCTTGGCTCCATCCGCCTGGAACTTGATCGGCGCCTGCTTCTGGGCCGCGAAAAACTGGCCGAGCTGCATCATGTCCTCGGTCGAGAGGTTCGCCGCCATCGGCGACATCTGGGGGTCGCTCCGACGGCCTTCCTTGAAGTCCTTGAGCTCGATGAAAATGTAGCGCCAGCTCTGTCCCGCCAGGATCGGATAGTCGGGACTCTTCGAGTTGCCGTCCGGTCCGTGGCAGCCAAAGCAGACCTGCGCCTTGTGGCGCGCAGCGGCCATCTGCGTGGCGTCGAGCTGGGCCCGAGCCGGCAAAGCGCATGCCAGCGTGAGGACCAACAGCAAAGCTAGTCTGTGCATCTTCCCATTTCAAAATAAAAACGGCCGCTCCGCGAATCGCGAAGCGGCCGTTGCGGGCCAGGCGGTACGGCTAAGGCAGCGCGAATACGAAGACGCTGTTGCCGCGCTTCGCGTCGATCTGGTTATTGCCTCCGGCGGCTACCGCGATGTACTGCGTGTTCCCTATCATGTACGAGACCGCGGGAGCGTTGACGCCGGCGCCGCAGTTGTACTTCCAGAGCTCGCGTCCGGTCTTGGCGTCGTAGGCCTTGAACCAGCCATTCGCCTCGCCATTGAAGACCAAGCCACCTGCGGTCGCCAGCACGCCGCCGATCAGCGGTTGCGGCGTCTTGTGCTTCCAGGCGACCTTGCCCGTATCGAGGTTTACCGCGACCAGCTGCCCCCATTGCTCTTCGCTCGGGATCGTCTTGAATGCACCGCCCAGCCAAAGCTTGCCGCCGGGGTAAGGAACTTCCTCGACGTGATAGGTCATCGGCTGATGCAGGTTCGCCGCATAGGCCATGCGCGTCGTCGGATTGACCGCCAGCGGCGACCATTCGACCCCGCCGTTCGCGCCCGGCAGCATGCGCGCACCCTCCTTGGTCGGCAGAACCCACATGTTCTCCTGCGGGATCATCGCTTCCGAAAAACGGATCAGCTTGCCGGTGTTGCGCTCAAGCACGTAGATGTGGCCGGTCTTGCCGCCATGGATGACGACGTCGACCATCTTGCCGCTGGCGTCCTTGGCCTGCGTCAGGATCGGCGGGCTGACGGCATCCAGGTCCCATACGTCGTGCGGAACGAACTGGAAGTGCCACTTGTAGGTTCCCTTGTCCAGGTCGATCGCGACCATCGAATCGGTGTACAGGTTGTCGCCGGGCCGGATCGCGCCGTACAGGTCGGGGGAAGGATTGCCGACCACGAAGAAGACGGTCTTGGTCTTCCGATCGATCGCCGGCGTCATCCAGACGCCGCCACCGAGCGTCTGGTAGAACGAGCTGTCCTTGGTCAATGCCGCTTTCTCGGCGTCGATGCTGCGATGAAGGTCGCGCCCGGTCGGATCCTTCGTGGCCCACACGCCTTCGTGGCCCTTGTCCGGGATCGAATAGAACGTCCAGATCAGCTTGCCGTCTTTGGCGTCGAAGGCCTTGACGAAGCCGCGGATGCCGTACTCGCCGCCGTTGGTGCCGATGAGGATCTTGCCGTCGATGTAAGCCGGCGCCATCGTCTCCGAATAGCCCTTGTCGGGATCGGCGATCTGTGTCTCCCACAGTAGCTTGCCGGTCTTGGCGTCCAGCGCAACCAGCTTGGCATCGATGGTGCCCATGTACAGCTTGCCCTCGGCGATCGCCACGCCACGGTTGTTGTTGCCGCAGCAAACGGTCACGATCGGGCCAAGCTTGTGCTTGTAGTGCCAGTATTCCTCGCCGGTCTTGGCGTCGATCGCGTAGACGTGGTTGAACGACGTGGTCAGGAACATGACGCCGTTGTCGACGATCGGCGCGGTCTCCATCGACTCCAGCACCGCCGTCTGGAAGACAAACGCCGGCTTGAGCTTGGCGACGTTGTTGGTGTTGACCTGCTTGCCCGCGTAGTAGCGGGTCTGGTCATAGCTGCCATTCGAATGCAGCCAGTTCTTGCTGTCGCTGGCGGCGCCGTCCAGCATCGACTGGGTGACGCTGGTAAGGTTCGGCATCGGGCGCGCCGTCGTGGTGGCGCCGCCGCCGACTTCCTGAGCCACGACCGAGACGCTTAAACCGCACGCCAGGACGAGGCCCGCGGCCAGACGCCAAGGCATGCTGCAATGGGACGCCATCATTTTTTCCTCCAGGAGATTTGTTTTCATCGCGCCATCGAACTTGCACGGGCCCGTCCCGCGACCCACCTAGTAAGCCGGAGGGCCACCGCAGCCAGCCGCGGAATGAGTTATAGTCCAACCAAAATGGAAAAGCAATCTGTGGCAGACAACTCAGTCGGCAGGCCCTCTGCGCCGCTGGGGCGGCGACGAGCGCGGGGCGCGGGCGGCCTCGCGGGTTTGTTCCTCGTGCTTTTCGTTGCGCTACCTGCTGAAGCGCCCGCTCAGGACTGGTCGGTCAACGCGAGGCTGCTGGCGGCGGCGCGCTCTGGCGACGAGGCGGCACTTGCGCGTGCCCTGGCAGACGGCGCATTGGTCAATGCGCGCAGCAGGATCGGCGAGACGGGCCTCGTGATCGCCCTCAAGAACGAGCAGCCGGCGCTGGCGCTGCGCATGCTCGATGCGGGCGTCGATGTCAACTTGGCGGCGGCTAACGGCGTGACGCCGCTGATGGCGGCTGCCCACGCGGGGCAAACGGAAATTGTCAGACGGCTCTTGGCCGGCGGCGCCGACGTCACCGCCGTCGACCGTCTACAAAAAACGGCGATGACCTATGCCGCGGGTCAGGGCCGCACCGAAGTCGTGGTTCTGCTGCTGTATGCCGGCGTCGACGCCAACGCGATCCTCGCTCACCAGCTTACCGCGCTGATGTGGGCGGCCGGCTACGGCAAGACCGAAACGGTGCAGGCACTGCTTGCGGCCGGCGCGGACGCGGGACTCAAGGACGACCGCGGCAAAACCGCGCTGGACATCGCGCGCGACGGCAATTTTCCGGACACGGTCAAGATTCTGGAAGCCGCGCTGAAGAGCTAGCCGCGTTATTCCGCCGCCGGCTCAGCCGCGCGTCCCGATGGCATGTTTGCGCGACCGCTCGCCCGCGGGCCACATTCGCCACAGCAAGCCGTCACGCAGCGCCCATTGATGGTAGATCGTCGCCGCGACGTGAATGGCTATGGCGCCGACCAGGATCCAGCTGCTGACCAGATGGACGACGCTGCAGGCGTCCTTGACCGCCTCGTTCGCACCGGTCCACGAGGGGACCACCCATCCGAAGAACTTTACCGGGTAGCCGCTGGTCGCCGAGCCGAGGTAACCGCTGAAGGCAGCGGCGAACATCGTCGCGTACAGCAGCAAGTGGACGGTCACCGCCGCGCGTTGCTGCCACGCCGGCAGCGGGGGCAGCGCCGGCGGGCGGTGCGAAGCGCGCCAGGCGAGCCGCACCGCCATCAACAGCAATGCGGCCAATCCGATCGATTTGTGCAGGTTGTAAGCATCGGCGCGCGGCCCCACCGGCTGCTTCGGAATCGCCTGCATCCACCATCCGAGCGCTACCAGTCCGACCACCGCCGCGGCGATCGCCCAGTGCATGAGGATGACGGCCGTGGGGTAACGAGGCGTCGAATCAGAACCGGACATTCGCGCTCGCGCCGACCAGGTAATTGCGCCCCGCCGCCGGCTCGAAGAACCGTCCGTTGGTGTCGCCCACGATCACCGACCCGATGTAGTTGCGATCGGTGAGATTGTTGACGCGCGCGAACTCGCGCAGCGTCCACATGCCGACGCGTTGCTCAAAGCCGGCGCGCACATTGGCCACCGTGTAGGCTGGCGCGGCGTCGGTGTTGCGCTCGTTGACGTAGAGCTTGTCCGCATACTGCGCTTCCAGCGCGACCGAGAAACCCGACCATTCGCTTCGGGTCCAGGCAAGCTCGGCGTAGGCGCTGTTCGCCGGTACGGCGGGCAGACGCGAGCCCGCAGGGACGAGGAGCGGCGGCGTACCGGTGGTCGTGTCTTCGGCGAATTTGGCCGAAAGATACGTGTAGGCGGCGTAGGCGGTGAAACCGCCGCCGATGGTGCCTTCCCATTGCGCTTCGACCCCCCGGCGGCGCGTCCTGCCGGCGTTCTTGTAGGTCGTCCGTCCGCCGGTCGAGGCGTCGACGATGATCTCGTTCGACGTGTTGGTACTGAACGCCGCCAGATTGACTCGCTGCCTGCCGGCAATGTAAGCCTTGACCCCGATCTCGGTCGAGCGACTGATCGCGGGTTGCAATGCGAAGTTGAGGCCGGTGCCGACGTTCCGGTACGCGAGTTCGATGAAGGTCGGGGTCTCGAATCCCTCGCCCCAGTTCGCGTAGACATTAACGGCCTCGGCGGCGTGCCAGACGAGGCCTCCCACCGGGCTCGCATGTGAGAACGCCACGCGGCCGCTGTCGTCCGGATTCAGCGCGGTGATGTAATGGTCGATCGAATCGAAGCGGACGTCGCTGTAACGCGCACCGGCGAGCAGCGAAACCGCGTCCACCGGCGCCCACTCTGCCTGCGCATAGACATCCTGATTGCGGACCGAGTCGTCCTCGTGGCGCCGCAGGTCGCCGAGCGCGCCGTTGTTGTTGACGAATCCCTTGCGCGCCTGTCGCTGGCGGTCGTACGCGGCGCCTGCCGTCAGGGTGAGGGGTCTGCCGATGAGGGCGACGCGCGTCGTGGCGCGCAGGTCGATGCCCGAGAAATTCCCGAAAAGATCGGTAACGCCGCCCGACGAAGTATCGCCCGAGCCCGAGAGCGCGAGATATTGCCTCACGGCACGCTGCCCGGCATAGGCGACCAGGCGCAAGGTCGTGTCGGCGCCGATGCTGCGTTCGATCGACGCCCCGCCCTGCTGCTGGCCGACGGTCTTGCGCGTATTGAAAAGCGTCGCCGCACTATCTGCCTGTCGGGGATTTACCTGCCATTCCGCGCGTGTCAGGCCGAGCGGATCCTGCGCTTCGGGCTGATACAGCGTGTTGGCGATCACGGCGACGCGGGTATCGCCATCGAGGGCGAACTTGAGCTTGGCGTTGAATTGATCGCGCGAGGCTTCGCTGTGGTCTCGATAGCCGTTGGTCGCGAAGTGGTTGGCCGCGGCCGAGAAGTTGAAACCGTGTTCCTCACCGCCGAACTTCGCAATGGCATTCCAGGTGCCGTAGCTTCCGCCGACGACCTCGGCCTGCGCGGTCGGCGTCGGCGGACCATCCTCGGTGAAGATCGAGATCACTCCCCCCGAGGCGTTGCCGTAAAGGGTCGAGAACGGGCCGCGCAAAACTTCGATGCGTCGCGCCGATGCAAGGCTGAAGCTCCCGGTCTGTCCCTGACCGTCCGGCATCGTCGCCGGAATCCCGTCCTGATAGAGCCGGATCCCGCGTACACCGAAGCTCGCCCGTGCACCGAAGCCGCGCGAGGAGACCTGCAGATCCTGCGCGTAGTTCCATCGGTTCTGGACGACCAGGCCCGGCACGCGCGAGAGCGATTCGGACAGGTTGATCTGCAGCTGGTTCTGCTGGATACGCGCGCTATCGATGCTGTCGATGGCCACCGGCAGGTCGAATGCGCGCTCTTCGATCCGGGTTGCGGTGATCACCAGCGGATCGATGCGCACCACCTCCTGCGCCGATGCGAGCTCCGGCAGCAGCGCCGCGGCGATCGCGAGCAAGGATGCGGTCCGCCGGATGCGGCTACTCCGGCGTTCGCCGCGTCGACGGCAGATTGGCATGTTCGGCGCGCTCAGGAGCTACCGCAAAGTCGTGTAGCATAACCGATCGTTCGCACGGGCTCCATCTAGGGGACTGCTGCCTGGAGAATTCTTTATGCGCTTTGCCTTCGTTGTTTTGGCGGCATTGTCGGTCGCCGGCCCGCAGGCCGCCTCGGCAGCGCCGATCGCGTATGCCTCCAACGAAGGGTCGGGAAGCGTGTCGGTGATCGACACGGCGACCGACAAGGTGAAGGCGACCTTCAATGTCGGCGGAAAACCACGCGGCATTGCGCTGTCACCCGACGGCAAGCGCCTCTACCTGAGCGATCAGGACGGCAACGCCGTGCTGACCGTCGATGCAATCAACGGTACGCCGATTGCTCGCACGCCGCTGGGGAATTCGCCCGAAGGCATCTATCTGTCGGCCGACGGCAAGCTGCTGGCAGCAGCGGTGGAGGAGGACAATCAGGTGATGCTGGTCGACACGACGAGCGCCAAAGTCGTGCGGAATTTCAAGATGCGCGGCAAGAACCCGGAGCACGCCGTCTTCAGTCCCGACGGCAGGTGGCTCTATGTCAGCAGCGAAGAAGCCGACAGCGTCGACATTGTCGATCTCGCCAAGGGCGAGGTCGTCAAGTCGGTGAAAGTCGGCGACCGCCCGCGCGGCATAGGATTCCTGCCCGATGGGACGCGCGCCTATGTCGCCGCGGAGAACGCCGACACGGTCAACGTTTTCGACGTCGCGACGATGGCAGTCATCGCGCGCATCAAGGCCGGAAGCCGCTCCAACGGCGTCACCGTCCGTCCGGACGGTAAACGCGTGTACGTAAGCTCGGGGGGCGAGGGAACCGTGCAGGTCATCGATACGGCGAGCAATACGATCATCGCCGCTGTCCCGGTCGGCAAGCGCCCGTGGAACATGGCCATCACTCCCGACGGCAGCAAGCTCTACGTCGCCTGCGGTCGATCGAACGCGATCGCCGTCATCGATACCGCCACCAACAGCAAAATCGCCGATATCGCGGTCGGAGCGTTGCCCTGGGGCGTGGCGATCCGCTGATCGCAAGCCACGCGGCAAGGCGGGCGAGGCAGTTCGTCCTCGCGCTGTCGATTACGCTCGTCATGGCTGCGGGGTCTCCCGCTCGCGGCGCCAATCCGGCCGAAGTCTTCGAATTGCCCAGGGTCGAGGTCGTCGGCACGACACCGCTCCCTGGCCTGGGCAACGCGCTTGCCGACGTCCCGGCGAACGTTCAGCTATTCGGCAACCGCGATCTCGCCAGGCAATCGGCGGCGGACATCGCCGGATTCCTCGATCGCAACGCCAACAGCGTCGGCGTCGGTTCCGCGCAAGGCAATCCGTATCAGCAGGACTTGAGCTTCCGCGGCTTCACCGCCTCGCCGCTGCTCGGAACGCCGCAAGGCATATCGGTGTTCCAGGACGGTGCGCGCATCAACGAGGCGTTCGGCGACGTCGTCAACTGGGACCTTTTGCCGCGCTCGGCCATTTCGACGGTGCAGCTTATTCCGGGCTCGAATCCGGTGTTCGGTCTGAACACGCTTGGCGGCGCGCTGGCCGTGTACACCAAGAGCGGCGCGCAGTATCCCGGAGCCGCGCTCGAGGTTTCGGCGGGGTCGTTCCGGCACCGGAGCGCGACGTTCAGCTACGGCGGCGCCGGAGATCGCCTCGACTACTTCGCGACCGGAAACCTTGCCGACGATGCAGGTTGGGCTGATCATAACGGAAGCCGCCTGCGGCAGTTTTTCGGCAAGCTCGGGTACCAGCATGAGAGCGCCGATCTCGACCTGTCGCTGACGCTTGCCGATAACACGCTCGAGGGCACGCAGACGCTGCCCCAGTCATTCCTGGACACGCCGCGCCAGGCCTATACGTTCCCCGATATCAACCGCAACCGACTTCTGCTGCTTTCGGTCAAGGGCAGTCGCTTCCTCGACGATTCCAGTCTGCTCGGCGGCAACGCCTATGTTCGCCACTATCGCAACGACAACAGCAGCAGCAACGTCAACAACGACTTTGGCGAAATCGATCCTGCCACGGGCCTTGCGCAGAATAACGAAGCGACCAACGACCGGTCGCAGACCGATCAGCAGGGCTGGGGAGCCGGCCTGCAGCTGACGATGCCGCATAGCGTGGCCGGTCGGCGCGATCAACTCGTCATCGGAGCGAGCATCGACGGCGGCGACACGCGCTTCCGCCAGCAGACACAACCCGCGACGTTCACGGCCGACCGCGGGACGGTGCCGCTCGCCGATTACGTTCCCGAGACCGATGTCGCGACCTCGCACCGCTATCTCGGGATATTTGTCGCCGACACACTAGCGCTTGCCCAGGACTGGACGCTGACGCTAAGCGGGCGCTACAACCACGCGCGCGTCCGTATTGCCGACCGAAGCGGCGCGGACCCTCGACTGGACGGCGACCACGTGTTCGCTCGCTTTGTCCCCGCGGCCGGCCTGAACTTCAAGCCTTCCCCCGTCCTGACGGCGTACGCGACATACAACGAGGGCATGCGGGCACCGTCGCCGGTCGAACTGACCTGCGCCGATCCGACGGCACCCTGCAAACTGCCCAACATCTTCGTCGCCGATCCGGCGCTCAGAAAAGTCGTTTCGCACACCGCCGAAGTCGGCGCGCGTGGTCGCCGGGGAACGATGCTCGAATGGACAGCGGCGGCGTATCGGACCGATCTCGATGACGACCTCCAGTTCATCGCCAGCGGCAACGGCGCGACCAACGCCGGTTTTTTCCAGAATGTCGGCCGGACCCGCCGGCAGGGCATCGAACTCGGCGGTACGATCCATGCCGGTGCGGTGACTCTTGGGCTGCGCTACAGCCATATCGACGCGACGTTCCGCTCCGCCTTCGTCGCCGCAAGCCCGAACAATTCCTCCGCCGATGCGAGCGGTGCGATCAGCGTGCGTCCCGGCGATCGCATACCCGGCATTCCCGACGACTCGCTCAAGCTGCGGGCCGATCTGGATCTCGGCTCCCGGTGGGCGCTGGGCGCCAGCGTGGTCATCGTATCCAGTCAGTACGCCCGGGGGGATGAAAACAACCGCGATGCCAGCGGGCGCGTCCCGGGCTATGGCGTCCTCGATGTCGACGTGCGCTGTGACCTGATGCCCGGACTGCAATGGGTCGCCAGCGCGAGCAACCTCCTCGATCGTCGCTACCAGAATTTCGGCCAGCTCGGCAGCAACGTGTTCACCGGTCCCGACCGAAGCTTCGGCCCCGCGGTCGGCATCGATCCCGTGCGCGAGCAATTCCGCGCGATCGGCGCTCCGCGCACGATCTGGATCGGCCTACGTTACGCGCTGGATGGCCGGCCCGCCGGCGGTTGAAGGATAATGGCGTGCACCGGGCGCGACACCGCGCGCCGTAGTTGCGGAGCCTAGCGGACGATGACGGCGCGGCGCAGAGAATTTCTCAAGACCATGGGCGCGCTTGCCTGCGGCGCGCTGTCCGCGCGCCCCTTCGCCGCGGCGCAAACGGCGGAGAGTCCAGGTACCGCGCCGAATTTGGCGCAGGATCTCTGCGCCGCCGATGGCACGTCGCCCCCGCTGTTCGTGCCCGGCCGGCACGGCCTTTTCGGCCGTCTCGCGCCCGCGGGCGAGCCGTTGACGCTGCGCGCGGCGGCCATCGACGGCACCGGCGGCCCGTGGCCGCAAGGATTCAGCGTCGAGCATCGCGGCGCGCGCTTCGTCAATCCGACGCTGTTGTTCCAGCGCGGTGAAAATGTATCCATCGAGCTCGAAAACGCGCTGCGGGAGCCGACCAGCGTGCACTGGCACGGCCTCGCCGTAGCCGGACGCAACGACGGCGCCATGACGCCACCGATCAGCCCGGGCGAGCGCTACCGCTACACCTTCGACGTGCGCGACCGGAGTTCCCTGTACTGGTATCACCCTCACCCCCACGGCCTGACGGCGGGCCAGGTCTACGTCGGGCTGTTCGGGATGATCGAAGTCGAGGACGACGACGAACGCGCGCTGCGATGGGTCCTCGACCTGGTACCCGGCCGCACCGAGATTCCTTTGCTGCTGCAGGATCGTCGCAGCGGCATCTACGGTCCGAGCGACGTGGACCGGATGCACGGCTGGTTCGGCGACCAGGTCCACGTCAATGGCACGATCTGTCCCCACCTGGATGTCGCCACGCGGATCTATCGCTTCCGCGTGCTCAACGCGTCGAATGCGAGAGCCTATCGCCTGGGTTTGCGCAGCGCGGATGGCAAACCGCTGCCATTCACCTTGATCGGCACCGACGACGGCCTGCTTGCCGCTCCCCGACCCTGTGACGAGGCATTCCTGGCATCCGCCGAACGCATCGACATCCTGGTCGATCTGAGCGAGGCGTCGGTCGGTGACGCCTTCATCCTCGAGACGCGCGCTTTCGATCCGATGCACATGGAGATGGCGACCGAGGCTGCACCGGGTGCAGTCGACCACGCCGCGATGGGACACGCGATGCCGGCGCCGGAACCCGGCGGCAACACGCCGGCCGTCGTCGATCATGCCGCCATGGGACATGGCGGCGGCTTGCCGGAGGGCGCCTCGCGCGCACTGCTGCAGTTGCGGGTGCGCGAGCGCATTGCCTATCGCGCGACCATCCCGGCCCGGCTGTCGACGATGACGGCGATCGCCACAACAAACGCGGCGGATCGCCCACTACGCCTGGGTTTCGCCAAGGGGCGCTGGCGCATCAACGACCGCGTATTCGCGATGGACGAAACACCGATCGTCGTTCGGCGCAATACGATCGAGACATGGCTCGTCCGCAACTACTTCAACAGCATGCCGCACGCGATGCACCTGCACGGGTTCCATTTCCAGGTCGTCGAGCGCCAGACCAGCCCCGCCCAGATCACCGCGCTCAAAATCGACGACCGTGGCCGTCTCGCCACGGACCTGGGATGGAAGGATACCGTGCTGGTCTGGCCGGGCGAGAGCGTGCGCATCGCGATCGACTTCACGCTGCCTTTCGCTGGCGAGCAGAAATACGTGTTCCACTGTCACAATCTAGAACACGAAGACGGCGGCATGATGCTCGGCGTCACAGTTGTGTGAGAAGTACCCGCGCAACGACGAGGATTCAACCGGCGAGTTCGATCAGCTGCCGGTGCAGTGCCGGGGAAATTTCGATGCCGTTGCGCGCGGCCTCCGCGGCAAGCGCGTCGCGTCGATAGCCGGGCAGCCGCACGCCCGGGTCCTTTTCCATTTCCTCGATCAGCGCCTCGATCCGCTCCAGATAGACCGGCATGCCGGCGAGCGCGGCCGGATCCATCACCAGAAACGCTTGTCCGACCCGCGGCCGGTTGCCCTCGTCGACCAGAAACGAATCGGCTTCGAATCCAAACGCCGCGCCGGTCAATGCGCACGCGAGCAACTCCACCACCAACGCCAGGGTCGCGCCCTTGTCGCCCCCCATGGCCAGCATCGATCCGCCGAGCGCCGCGCGGGCGTCGGTCGTCGGCCTGCCTTCGGCGTCGAGCGCCCAGCCCTCCGGAATCGGCCGACCTTCCTTGAGCGCCACCATGACCTTGCCGCGCGCGACTTGGGACAGCGACAAATCGATGGTCAGCGGCGCGCCGGCCCGACGCGGAAAGACGGCGGCGATCGGATTGGTCCCGAGCACCGGGTGCCTGCCTCCCGCGACCGCCATGGCTGCCGGCGAGTTGCCCAGCGCCAGGCCCACCATCGTCGCGGCAGCGACAGGCGCCAGGTGATGGGCCGCGACCCCGAAGTGATGGCTGTTGGTCACACCGACGAAGCTCACGCCGAATTCGCGCGCGCGCCGGATCGCTTCGCCGACCGCAAGGGCGCAGGCCGGAAACGCGAGCCCGCCGCCCGCGTCGACCAGCGCGGCGGCGCCCCGCGAGTTGACTACGCGAGGTTCGGCGTCGCCGACGGCACGGCCGTTGCGCAAGTGGGCGACGTACTGCGGGATACGCGCGACGCCGTGCGAGCCCAACCCCTGCAGATCGGCTTCAGTCAGGGCCTGCGCCGTGATTGCGGCCGTCGCCGCGGTCGCGCCGGCGCGACGCAAGGCGCGCTCCGCGAGCTCGCGCAACGCATCGGGCAAAAGCTTAGACATGGACGGAATGATCGTCGCGGCGCGTCAATGCCGCCGCAACCTCGGCAGCGATGAACGCCGACACGCGCGCGTTCGACTCGCGCGTCACACCCGCGATGTGCGGCGTAAGCAGCATCGCTGGGCACCCGGCAAGCGTGCTTGCCGCCGGTAGCGGCTCGTGCTCGAAAACGTCAAGCGCGGCTCCCGCCAAGTTGCCCGCGCGCAATGCCGCCGCAAGCGCCCCTTCGTCGACGATGCCACCGCGCGAGGTATTGATCAGGACGGCATCGCGTTTCATCAACGCAAGCCGGCGCGCATCGATAAGGCGATGGGTCGTCTGCGTCAACGGCACGTGCAGCGACACAATGTCCGCCTCCGCTAACAGTTTGTCCAGGGCGCGCGGTACTGCACCTTGCTGCGCCCATAGAGTCGATTCGGCCGAAATCGCATCGTCGCAAGCGATGACGCGAACGCTTAGTCCGTGCGCAAGCTCCGCGACCAGGCGTCCGACGCTGCCGAAACCGACGATGCCCAGCGTGCTGCCGGCAAGCTCGCGGCCTTGGGACAGCGCGGCACGCGGCCACTGACCCGCGGCAACTGTGGCGCTCGAGTCGTATGCACCGCGACGCAACAGCAGCGCGGCGGCGATCACGTACTCGGCAACCGATCGCGCGTTGACCCCGGTCGCCGGTATGACCTCGATCCGCCGCGCCGCGCAGGCGTCGAGGTCGATGTTGTCCAGCCCGACGCCCAGACGACCGACCACCTTGAGCCGCGGCGCCCCGGCCAGCAGCACGCCGTCGACCCGGGTGCGATTGCGTACGATCAGCGCGTCGGCACGAGTCATCTCGATGCCAAGCTCGGCCGGGCGCTCGACGAGCGCGGGGTCGTAGCGGACGTCGAAATCCGCCGCGAGCGAAGCTGCGGCCGCATCGTCGATGAATTCGCTGATGACGATGCGCAACACCCGGTCCTCAGTGCGCCGTGACCCGGCGAGGAATAGTCTCGCATGTCTCGGGCGCCGGCGAGCGCGCTGGCGCGGCGGGGCGGATAGCCTCGTTCAACTCTGCATTCCCCATCGACGCACCGTACGCCGCTCGATCGTGCGGAAAATGACGTTCTCGACCAGCAGGCCGATCAGGATGACCGTGAAAAGCCCCGCGAAGACGTTGGCGATCTCGAGCTGATTCTTGTTTTCGTAGATGAACCAGCCCAGACCACCCGAGCCGGACGACACGCCGAATACGAGCTCGGCGGCGATCAAGGTGCGCCAGGCGAACGCCCAGCCGATCTTCAAGCCGGTAAGGATGCTCGGGAACGCGGCGGGGATCAGGATCCTGCCCACGTAAGATAGGCCATGGAGCCCGTAGTTGCGGCCGACCATGCGCAGCGTATTCGATACGGAGAGGAATCCCGAATGCGTATTCAGGGCGACAGCCCACAGCACGGAATGGATCAGCACGAACACCAGGCTGCCGTTACCCAGGCCGAACCAGATCAGCGCCAGAGGCAGCAACGCGATCGCCGGCAATGGATTGAACATGGAGGTCAGCGTCTCCAGAAAGTCCGTGCCGACGCGGGAGCTGATCGCCACGGTGGTCAGCACCGCCGCCAGCGCGATTCCGGCCGCGTATCCGACCAGCAGGACCTTGATCGAGGTCCATGCCTTGCCCAGCAGGCCGCCGCTGATCATTGCCTGGACAAAAGCCTGCAAGGTCGCGCTGAAAGTCGGGAACAGGAGGTCATTGTGCAGCCACCGCGCGTAGAGCTCCCAGGCGAGCGCGAGCAGCACGAGTATCAGCAGTTTCCGCACCGCCCCGATGTTGTAGATCCGCTCGCCAAGCGAGAGCGGCCGCTGCACGACGCCGAATTGCGAGGCATCGACGGTTTGCCGCATGAGGTCCGGTCGCACGATGTTGGTTTCAAGCATGGAACTCATCCTCGCTTTCGACGGCTTCGGCGAAAAGCATCGCATGGATCTTTCGTTCCAGATCTCTCCCGGCGTCGCCCAGCATCGCACCCCGGGGCAGACTGTTGAGTTCGGCTCTGACCTGTCCGGGATGCGGCGACATGAGCAGGATCCGGCTGCCGATGGTGATCGCCTCGGGGATCGAATGGGTGACGAACAGGACGGTGAAGTGCGTATCGTCCCACAGCTGCAGCAGCTCATCCTGCATCTTGCGCCGCGTCAGCGCGTCGAGCGACGCAAAGGGCTCGTCCATCAGCAGCACGTCGGGCTCCATCGCCATGCCGCGCGCGATCGCGACGCGCTGCTTCATTCCGCCGGACAGCGTGTGGGGAAAACTGTCCGCGAACTTGGTCAGATTCACCTTGTGGATGTACTCGAGCGCCTTTTCCTCCGCCGCCCTGCCGGAGAGCTTGCCGCTGGCCAGCAGCGCGAATAGCACGTTTTCCTTGACCGTCTTCCACGGCAGCAGCTGATCGAACTCCTGGAAGACCATCATCCGGTCCGGTCCGGGGCGCGTCACCGGCACGCCTTTGAGCCGGATCTCGCCCTCGACGGGATGGAGATAGCCGCCCACCGCCTTGAGAAGGGTCGATTTGCCGCAACCCGACGGTCCCAGCAGGATGAAACGGTCGGATCGAAAGACCTGAAAATCGACCCGGTAGGTCGCGGTGATGCGATGCTCGCTGGTCTTGTATTGCAGCGTCACGCCGCAGACATCGAGCAGCGGCGCGGTGGCTTCAGACATGGTTCCTCCTCCGCGGCGGATGGCGCCCGCCGGCTCGTCTCCGGCGGTCGCCGTTGCGCGTGGCGCTCCCGTCAATGCTGCCAGGGCAGACGATCCAAATCGACGTTGCCGCCGCTCAACACGATGCCGACGCGCCGCCCCGCGACCGGCAGCTTGCGCTCGAGGAGTGCGGCGAGCGGAACGGCCGACGACGGCTCGATGATCAGCTTGAGCTTGTCCCAGGTCAGGCGCATCGCTTGCACGATCGCCTCTTCCGATGTCGTACCGATCGCATCGACGCAGCTCGACAGAACCGCAAAAGTCTTGGCGCCGAGCGAGGAGCGCAGCCCGTCGGCGATGGTACGCGGATCGGTCTGCGGGACGAGGTGTCCGCTCTTCAGAGAGCGCCACGCGTCATCGGCCCCGGCCGGCTCCGCGCCGTAAACACCGAGCGACGGCTTGATGCTGCGGACAGCGATCGCCGTCCCGGACAGCAGCCCGCCTCCTCCAACCGGCGTGATGACCGCATCGAGATCGGGAACCTCGTCGAGGAACTCCAACGCGGCGGTCCCCTGCCCGGCGATCACGCGCCAATCGTCGTAAGGGTGAATCAGCGTCGCGCCTGTCTCGGCTTGCAGCGCAGCGCAGGTTGTATCACGCGCTTCGAGCGTCGGCGCGCAGAATCGTACCGTCGCACCCAATCCCTGAACCGCCGCCTTCTTGACCTGCGCCGAGTTCCCGGGCATGACGACCCAGGCCGGAATGCCCCGCCGCGCCGCCGCCCAGGCGACCGCCGCGCCGTGGTTTCCCGACGAATGCGTGACCACGCCGCGTCCGGCTTGATCCTCATTGAGCGAAAACACGGCGTTGCATGCGCCACGCGCCTTGAACGCGCCGATCTTTTGCAGATTCTCGCACTTGAAGAACAGCGTCGCTCCAGCGACCGCATCGAGCGATCGGCTGGAAAGAACCGGGGTCCGGTGCACATGCGGGCGGATACGCGCGTGCGCGGCGCGAATGGTCGCGAGGTCGACTTCGATCTCGAGCGCCGCCGTCGTCGCCGCATCCACCGTCAGCTGCCCGGCAGGTTGTGCACGTTGGGAAAGAACAAGTCCTTCCACGACGCGGGTTTGGTCTTGATCGAGCCGATCTTGAACATGAAGTCGACGTACTTCATGACGTTCTGCGGCGTCGTCGTGATGACGATCGCCGGGTCGTTCAGCATCCCCTCGATCTCCTGCACCGAAGCCTTATCCTTCGACATCCGCAGGTAGGACTCGGCCGCCCAGTGCTTGTCCTTGTTGATGAGCGCCGTCGCTTCGTCGAGAGCCTTGACGAACGCGTCGTACAGCTTGGGATTCTCGTTGTGGAATTTCGAGGTGGTGAATACGACATTGAACGTCGCCGGGCCCCCGAGGACATCGTACGAGCTCAGCACCGTGTGAACGGCCGGATCCTTCAATTGCTGATATTGAAACGGCGGCGAGCCGAAATGCGCGGTGATCTCGGACCCTCCGGACAGCAGCGCCACCTGCGCATCCGGATGCGACATGCTGACGGTCAGCGGGTCGAGCTTGTTCTGCTGGCCCTCACCGAACGCCTTTTCCGCCGCCATCTGCAACGTGACCGCCTGGATCGATACCTTGACTGCGGGCAACGCGATCTTGTCCTTGCCGGTAAAGTCCTTGATTGTCCTGACCGCCGGATTGCGGGTGTTCAGGTAGAGCGGCATCGAGTTGAGCGCCGCCACGCCCTTGACGTCGAGATTGCCCCGGGTGCGTGACCAGATGGTGACCAGGGGTCCGACACCGCCGGATGCAAATTGCAGGCTGTCAGACAGCAGTGCGTCGTTCATCACGTTGCCGCCCGCGAACTTGGCCCAGCTGACGGTGACATCGACGCCATTGGCCTTGGCATGCTTCTCGATCAGCTTCTGCTCCTCCATGACCAGCAGCGGCAGGTAGCCGATGCCGTATTGCTGCGCCACCTTGAGCTCGCTCATTTCCGCGCGCGCGCCAAGCGGCAGCATCGCCGTCAGCAAGAATGCGGCCAGCGTCAAACCGCCGTACGTACGCGATCTCCTCATCGTGCCTCCTCTAAAGACTGGAATGACGCCGGCGCGGCAGCCGGCCGAAACGGCAGCGATGGACATCACGCGCTTTCGTACAGGCGGGTAAGCACGAATTCGCGGTGGCCCAGCGCTTCGGCTGCGGTGAGCCTGCCGTTGGCGGTGCGAAACATCATTTCGAGGAGCTTGTCTCCCGCCTGCTCCATCGTGATCTCGCGCTGCAACAGGCCGGTCACATCGACATCGATGTGCTCGCTCATGGTCCGCACCGTGCGAGGATTGGCGCAAAGCTTGATGACCGGCAGGATAGGATTCCCGATCACATTGCCTTGCCCGGTCGGAAAGAAATGGACGACGAAGCCCGACGCCGCGCAGAGCGTCACCATTTCGGCGGCCGCCGACGAGCTGTCCATGAACCACAGGCCCGGTCCGGTCGGCGTCTCCGCCTTGTCGATGACGCCGTCGATGACGCACTTCCTGCCGATCTTCTGGATGTTGCCGAGGGCCTTTTCCTCGATCGTGGTCAATCCGCCAGCGATGTTGCCCTTGGTCGGCTGTGAATCCACCAGGTCCGTGGTTTTGTGACGGTTGATCACTTCCTGGTAGCGGTCGAAGACGCGCATGAACTCCTTGCGGACTCCCTCGTCGCGGCAGCGCGCCGCGACGATCTGCTCGCCGCCGGTCAGCTCCGTCGTTTCTCCGAAAACGAGCGTGCTGCCCATGGCGTAAAGCTTGTCGAACGCATTACCCACGGTCGGGTTGGAGCCGCAGCCGGAGGTCGTATCCGATTCGCCGCACTTGCACGATACCCACAGCTGGTCCAGCTCACATTCGACGCGTCGCTTTTCGCTGGCCGCCTGCATGAATTCGCGCGCCGCCTTGGACGCGCGCATGATCGTGTCGTGATCGCCGTGCAGCTCGATGCCGAAGCCGCTGACCGGCTTGCCGGTGGCGGCAATGCCGTCGACGACCTTCCTGGTCCATTCCGCTTCGATGCCGATCACGACGACGGCGGCGACGTTCGGATTGCTTCCGGCTCCGATCAAGGTGCGGAAATGCAGGTCGAGATCGGCGCCGAACTGCAGCCTGCCATACGGATGCGGAATCGCCAGAACGCCCTTGACATTATGGGCAACCGCTTCGGCCGCGGCATTGGACAGGTCGTCGACGGGCAGCACGATCACATGATTGCGTACGCCGACGCGCCCGTTCTCGCGCCGGTATCCCAAAAAGGTCTTTTGCATCAACGATCCCTTACCGATTTAGATGTTCGTTAGCGATCAGCGCGCATGCCGGCCCCGCATGCGGCGCGACCCTCGCTTATAGCGACGGGCACTCGTCCGACCTGCGTGGCGGGTAATACCGCGCCATGTCGGCAACGAGAGGTGTCTCACCACCGCTTGGTCTTGATATTGTGCACGTGCGCATGCTGGCCTGCCCTGATCGGGGCGACGACCTTGCCGATGTCGACGCCGTACTTGATCACGGTGTCGCCGACGGCCATATCCTTGAGGGCGACCTTGTGTCCGAGAGGAATGTCCTGGACGCAGCTCAGGGCTATCGTACGGTCCTCGTCGAGGATCAGCCCGGTCAATGTCTGGCCGGCCTTGATGCCTTCGACGACGACCACGGCCACCGAATCGTTGGGGTCATGCAATACGCAGTGAATCAATTGCGGCCTCTCCTGTTTCCGATGCGAATGCGCGGGCGCTCGATCGAGCGCCGTTTGCAGGATCAAACATAGCACAATGCCGCGGCGCCGGTCCGCGCCCGGAAGGCATCGAAGCAAAGTTCACTTCCCGGCGCCGGTCCGGCACTCGCAGGGCGCGCCGAGGAAGCGCGGCGCGCGGACTACAGGCCGAGCTGATCGGCGAGGTCGGCGAAATCTCCGGCGTTGAGCGTACTGCGGGGATCGGATTCGCTCTCTACGGTGGGCTCGCCGAATTCCAGCGGCCGGTGCACATAAGCGGTCTGCAAGCCGCAGCGCCGCGCCGCTTCCAGATCGTCTTTGTGCGCGGCCACAAGCATGACCTCCGCCGGCCGCAGTCCGAGCAGCGAAGCCGCGCCGAGATAGACCTCCGGATCGGGTTTGTAGTGGCGGAAAAGTTCGGCCGAGAAAATACAGTCCCACGGCAGGCGCGCCGCCTTTGAGAGATCGATCAACAACGCCATGTTGCCGTTGGACAAAGTGCCGATCAGGCAGCCGCGCTTCAGTCGCCGCAACCCCGCGCGGGCGTCGCGCCACGGGGTGAGCCGATGCCAGACCCGGTTGAGGCTGGCGAGCTCACCCGAATCGAGGTCCAGTCCGAAACGGCTGAGCAGACCGGGCAGCATTTGCCGATGCAACTGGTCAAGCGGCTGCCATGGCACCTCGTCGCGACGGACACGATCCTTGGCCGGCCGATAGCCGGCACGCCAGGCATCGGCGAACGCATCCGCATCGACGCGAACGCGATGCGCGCGCGCGAGGCGGGCAACCTCTTTGCTTACGCTTCCGCGCCAATCGACAACGGTACCGAATACGTCGAACAGCATTGCCGCCGGCCGCGCCGGCAGCTCATGCTCTGCCATCAGAGGTCCAGGCTCGTTTGCCGGACCGGGGCGAACCAGCGCCGGTGCGCCGCGCATGGACCATGCCGTGCCAGGGCGGCCAGATGCTCCGGCGTCGAATAGCCTTTGTGGCGGGCGAATCCGTACAGCGGATAGCTGCGGTCGAGCTCGACCAGCATGGCGTCGCGCGTCGTCTTGGCAAGGATCGACGCGGCGGCGATGGAGGCCACCAGGCGGTCGCCATCGACGATCGCCCGCGATGGGTAATCGAGTGGCGGACACTGGTTACCGTCGATCCAGACGACTTCGGGACGCGTCGTCAGCTGCTCGATCGCACGCTTCATTGCGAGCAGCGTCGCCTGGAGGATGTTCAAGGCGTCGATCTCGCCGACATCGCTTTGCGCGACGGCCCAGGCGACCGCCCGCGCACGGATCATCACGGCAAGCTCGTCCCGGCTCTCCGGCGTCAGCAGCTTGGAGTCACGAAGCCCCTTGAACTTGCGTTGGGGATCCAGAATGACCGCGGCCGCAACCACCGGTCCGGCCAGCGGCCCTCGGCCCGCTTCATCGACACCCGCGATCAGCATGCGACCCCCGCGACGCGCAATTCAGTCATCACGGCCTCCGCCGCGATTGTCGCACTATCGGCCGAGAGCGTATCGGCCAGCGACGCGAAAAGCGCTTCGGTGCGGCGCCTGATCACCACGTCATCGTAGAGATTCAGCGCCGCGCGGGCGAGGTTGTCGGGCGTGGCGGCCCATTGCAGGAACTCCGGCACGACAAAGCGCCCGGCAAGGACGTTGGGCAGACCGACGAATGGGAGGAGCAGCTTGCGCTTGACGATCTGCGCCGTGACAGGATGCACCCGGTAGAAGACCAGGTGCGGGCACCGCGCCATCGCCGCTTCCAGCGTCGCGGTGCCCGACGCGACGATGCCGACGTCCGCAGCACGCAGGGCATCCCCGGCGTGCCCGTACAGGAGTTTCAGCGACAACGACTCCAGCTGCAGGCGGTACTGGACCCCTTCGAAATATTCGCGGGCCTCGCGGCTGACCAGCGGCACGACGAACCGTGCCTGCGGCTGCACATCGAACAGCGCCGCCGCGGTCTTGAGGAGCAGCTCGGTGTGCATCTCCAGCTCGGACATACGACTGCCAGGCAGCAGTGCAAAGACGGGTACGCCCATCTCGAATTTCAACAACTCTCGAGTCTCACGGCGGCTGGCCGCCGTCGCGGCGCCGGCAGCAAGCGGGTGTCCGACAAACGAAACGCGGAGCCCCGCGTCCGCGTAGAGCGGCGGTTCGAACGGAAATAGCGCGAGCAGATGGTCGACCGAGCGCGCCATCGTGGCGATGCGATCCCGCCGCCACGCCCACACGGAGGGACTGACGTAGTGGACCGTGCGAACCCGCCGTCGCTTGAGCTTGGCCTCCAGCCCGAGATTGAAGTCGGGCGCATCGATGCCGATGAATAGCGGCGCCTGCTCTTTAACCAGGCGCCGCAGCAGATCACCGCGGATGCGCAGCAATGTGGGCAGATGGGCGATCACTTCCGCATAGCCGCGTAGCGCCAGCGCCGTATGCGGATACCAGAGCAGACAACCGGCGGCTTCCATGCGTGGGCCGCCTATCCCGGCGAAGCGCGCGCCGGGTAGACGCTGTCGCACGGCGCGAATCAGATCGGCACCCAGCGCGTCGCCCGAGGCCTCGCCGGCGACGATTCCTATCGTCACCGCAACCGAATCGCGTGCGCCGCCGCTCAACGCACGATCCCGCGCCCTGGCTTCTCCAGAAACGCGCTCAGCGCCCTTAACGCCGGTACGCCGGCGCTCGCAGCGGCAATTTCCGCCCGAGCATCCTCGAGCGCCAGGCCCTGCCGGTAAAGCGTCTTGTAGGCTCTTCTGATCGCCGCGATGTCATCACCGCTGAATCCGTGGCGGCGAAGGCCCTCGCTGTTCGTGCCGCGCGCGGTCGCCGGAGAGCCCGCGACAGTGACATACGGCGGGACGTCCTGCAGCACGATCGCGCCCGCGGCGAGCATCGCATGCGCCCCGACGCGACAGAACTGATGGACGCCGACGAATCCTCCAAGCACGGCATGGTCGTCGATGAGCACATGGCCGGCCAGCTGCGCGTTGTTTGAAAACGTCGTCCCGTTACCGATGACGCAGTCGTGGGCGATGTGCGAATACGCGAGCAGCCAGTTGCCGTTGCCGACCGTCGTCACGCCCTTGTCCTGGGTAGTGCCGGCATGAATGGTGACGAACTCACGAATGACATTGTCGTCTCCAATCACGGTTCGTGTCGGATCGCCGGTGTATTTACGGTCTTGCGGAATTTCGCCAATCGATGCGAACTGGAAAACCCGATTGTTGCGGCCGATACGGGTCCTGTCGGCGATCACGACGTGCGCGGCCACGCGCGTTCCATCGCCGATGGCGGTATCGGCGCCGATGACCGTATAGGGGCCGACATCGACGTCGGCGCCGAGCCGCGCGCTGGAGGCGACGATCGCCGTCGGATGGACACTGGCCACGAGTGTCAGAGGTCGCGCAGGGCGGCGAGCAACTCGGCCTCCGCGACCAGCGCGTCGCCGACGCTGGCCCGCACCGTGAATTTGCCGACGCCGCGCACCAGTCGGACCTCGGTCGACTCCAGCGTCAGCTGGTCCCCCGGCACAACCTGCCGCTTGAAGCGCGCATTGTCGATGCCGGCAAAGAAGATGAGCGACTTGTCGTCCGGCATGCGCTTGAGGGTCTGATAGACCAGGATCACCGACACCTGGGCCAGGGCCTCGATGATCAACACCCCCGGCATCACGGGATAGCCGGGAAAATGGCCCTGAAAGAACGGCTCGTTGATCGTCACGTTCTTCAGCGCTTTGATGCTCCGTCCCGGCACGCATTCGACCACCCGATCGACGAGCAGGAATGGCGGCCGGTGCGCCAGATGCCGCATGATCTCGTTGATATCCATCTGCAGCATGACTATTCTCCCTGTCCGCGTCGTTCCCGCTCCAGGGCGCGGATCCTGTCAGCGAAGGTGCGCAGCCGCCGTATGATCGACGCCACGTGTTGCCATTCGCGATGCGGCAACGATGGGAATGCGCCCGTGTAGACGCCCCGCTCATGGATCGAGTCGAACACAACCGATGCCGCGGAAACGACCGCTCCGTCCGCGATATCCAGGTGCCCGGTGATCATCGCGGCGCCGCCGATCTGACAGTCGCGACCGATCCTGACGCTTCCAGCGATCCCGACGCAACCGGCGATGGCCGTATGCGCGCCGATATGGCAGTTGTGCCCAATCTGAATCTGATTGTCGAGCTTGACGTCGTCCTCGATGACCGTGTCGTCGATGGCGCCGCGATCAATAGTCGTATTGGCTCCGATTTCGACGTCTTCGCCGATGACCGTGCGACCTAGCTGGGGCACCTTGAGCCACTTGCCTCGCTCTTCGGCCATGCCGAAACCGTCGGCCCCGAGCACGGCGCCGCTGTGAACGAGCGTGCGCGCGCCGATCACGGTGCGTGCGTACAAAACAACCCGCGGATGGAGCACGGTGTCGGCACCCAGAGTGCAATCGTCGCCGACCACGCACCCGGAATGAATCTGCGTCCGATCGCCGATGCTGACACGATCCCCGATGACGACGTACGGACCGATCGTCGCGGTCGCGGGGACCCGGGCGCTCTTTGCGACCACAGCGGTCGGATGTATTCCCGCGGCGAGCGGAACCATCGGATGAAAGAGCGCAGCGACCCGCGCATAGGCGGCATACGGATTCGACGTGACCAGCTTGGGCAGAGCAGTCTCATCCGCGAAGCGCGGCTCGATGATGATCGCGCTCGCTCGGGTCGCCTGCAGCTGATGTCGGTATTTTGGATTGGCCAGGAACGCGATGGCACCGGCCGTCGCTCCGTCCAGTGTGCCGACCCGATCGATCAGTACGTCTCCGTCGCCGACGAGCTGCGCGCCTGCCGGCTCGGCCAGCAATTTCAGAGCGATGCCCGGAGCGTCTCGACCTGTACTCATGCGCTTGGGCCGTCGCGGACCGAGTGAACTACTTGTCGGCTAGCGCCTTGATCACTCGATCGGTGACGTCGATGCGCGGGCTGGCGTAAATCACCGGGTCTTGGATGATGAGATCGAACTTCTCGTCGACCGCGATCTGCTGAATGACCTTGTTGGCGCGCTCCTGCACGGCAGTGAGCTCCTCGTTGCGCCGCAGGTTGAGGTCCTCCCGGAACTCACGCTGCATACGCTGCAGATCGCGGCTCATGTTCGCGAGATCGCGTTCCTTGCCCCGGCGCTCAGTCTCCGCCATCGTGACGCCATCCTTTTCAAGGGCCGACTGCAGATCGCGCACCTGCTTGCCGAGCTTCTGGATCTCCGCATCGCGGCCTGCAAATTCCTTTTCCAGCTTTTGCTGCGCGCGCTTGGCCGGCGCGGCCTCGCGGAACAGGCGTTCGCTGTTCACGAAGCCGATCTTGTAGTCGGCTCCCTGGGCAAAACCCGGGACGGCGAGCGAGGCAGCGAAAAACGCCCCTATGGCACAGACCACCAATTGCTGCATGCGATGTTTCAACTGTCTCTCCTGCGCATAGTCTTGCGGTGCCTGCGGTCTTCCGGTCGCACCTGAACAGCCCGCCGACCGCTACTCTACACTTACGCCATCTCTAGAATATCGTACCCACCTGGAACTGGAAATTCTGGATCCTGTCCCCCGGCTTCTTCTTGAGCGGATAGCCGTAGCTCAGTTTCAAGGGCCCCACCGGCGAGTTCCATGCGACGCCGACGCCTGTCGAGTAACGAAACGATTCAAGCTCAGGCTGCAGGCCCGCGTCGCGAATCTGGCCCGCATCGACGAACACCGACAGCCTGACCGACTGATCATTCGACTTGGCGCCCGGCAGCGGAAAGAACAGCTCGGCGTTGGTTATGATCTTTTCCCGTCCGCCGATCACATTGCCCAGGATGTCCTGCGGGCCCAACGACGCAGTCTCGTATCCACGCACCGATCCTACCCCGCCGCCATAATACGCCTTGAAAAAGGGCAGCGTCTTACCCTGGAGGCCGCCACCGTAGCCGAAGTCACCCCGCAGCATCAGGACCGTATTCAGCGGCATCGGCGTGAACCACTGCACCAGGTAGTTGAGCTTGTAGTACGTCAGGTCGCCGATCGGCAATGCGAATTCCCCGAGAATATTCTGCAGCAGGCCGCTGCTCGGAAACAGAATGCTGTCGCGCGAATCCCGAGCCCATCCGGCGGTCAGTATGTAGCTGTTGGTCACATAGCCAAAGTCTTTGACGAACTGAAAGTACGAAGGGGGGCTCTGGTCGAAAAGCGAGATCTTGGTGTGCTCGACCCGGCCGCCAAAAATGATCGTATCGGTCTCGGTGACAGGCACTCCGAAAGCAAGCGCGCCACCCAGCGTCTGTGACGAATACTGCGCGATGGGCAGCGACGACGGATCGACGTTCTTGTCATATAACTCGATCGTTCGCGAGACGCCGTCGCTGGTCCAGTATGGCTCGGTGTAACTGACCCCTATGGCGCGATTGACGCGACTGCTGTTGATCGAAGCGACCAGGGCATTGCCGGTGCCGAAGATGTTGTTCTGCGAAATCGATCCCGAAAGAACGACACCGTCCGCGCTCGAATAGCCAACTCCGGCCAGCAGGTTCCCTGTCGATTTCTCGGTGACGGTGACGTCAATGTCGACCTGATCCGGGCTTCCGGGCACGGCCGGCGTCTCGATGTTCACGTCATCGAAAAAATTGAGCCGTTGGATACGGACTTTGGAGCGCTCGATCCGCGCCGCGTCGTACCAGGCACCCTCGAGCTGCCGCATCTCACGCCGTATTACCTCGTCGCGCGTCTTGCTATTGCCGCTGATATTGATCCGGCGGATATAGACGCGCCGCCCCGGATCGATGAAGAAGGTGAAGGCCGCCTGTCGCTTGGCGCGGTCAATGTCGGGCACCGCATTGACGTTGGCGAACGCATAGCCGTCGCTGCCGAGCCGATCGGACAACGCCTTGGTCGATTGCGTCAACTTTTCCCGCGAGTAGACGTCTCCCGGGCGGACCTTAACAAGGCGCATCAACTCGGCTTGCGGCAACAGCAGCTCGCCGCCGAGCTGCACGTCGGAGATCGTATACTTCGGCCCTTCGGTGATGTTGATCGTGATGTAGATGTCCTGCTTGTCGGCTGTAATCGACACCTGCGTGGAATCGACGGCGAATTCCAGGTAACCGCGATTCGTATAGTAGCTGCGCAGCGTTTCCAGGTCGCCCTGGAGCTTCTGCTTCGAATACTGGTCGTTCTTCGTGTACCAGGTCAGCCAGCCGGGCGTCGACAGCTGCATCTCGTTGATCAGCGTCTTCTCGGGAAACGCGCGAGCGCCGACGATGTTGATGTTGGCGATCTTGGCGGGCCCGCCCTCCTCGACCGTGAAATTGATCGCGACGCGGTTGCGCTCCTGAGGCGTCACCGTCGTCGTCACCTTCATCGCGTAATTGCCGTGGTTGATGTATTGCCGCTTGAATTCCTGCTCGGCGCGCTCGAGTGCCGAGCGGTCGAATATTCGCGACTCGGCGATGCCGATGTCCTTCAACGCCTTCTTCAGCGTGTCCTTGTCGAATTCCTTGGTGCCGGCAATATCGATCTGGCTGATCGTCGGCCGTTCCTGCACGATGACCACAAGAACGCCGTTCTCGGAATCGAGGCGCACATCGCGAAAAAAGCCGGTGGCATACAGCGCCTTGACCGCGGCCGACGCTTTTTCGTCGTCGACACGGTCGCCGACCTTGATCGGGAGGTAGCTGAAGACCGTGCCGGCTTCGGTGCGTTGCACGCCCTCGACGCGGATATCCTTGACGACGAACGGCTCGAACGCCAACGCAGCATGTGCGAGCAGCGCGGCAAGCAGCGCCAGAAGGGACTTGAGTAACGGGCCGGCGCGCAGCGCGCGCGCCGGCTGACGGCCATCTGGAGGCTCAGAAGAGGCGGGACAGGTCATTGAAAAGCGCCAAAGCCATCAGCATGGCCAATACGGCCATGCCAATACGCTGGCCGACCTCTAACACGCGGTCGGGAACCGGACCGCCTTTGACAATCTCCGCGAGATAATACATCAAGTGTCCGCCATCGAGTAAGGGGACGGGTAGAAGGTTGAGCACACCGAGGCTGATGCTGATAAGCGCGAGATAGCCCATAAACGTCAGCAAGCCCGCTTGCGCCGACTGCCCGGCATAGTCGGCCATCGTCAGCGGACCGCTGACATTCTTGAGCGACGCTTGCCCGCTCAGAATCCGGCCGAGCATCTTCACGGTGAAAACCGACAGTTCCCAGGTCTTGCGCGTAGCCTGCACGACGGCCTCTCCCGCGCCGTAGCGGACCGTCGTCCCGATCCGCGCCACCGCCGCGGGATCGACTGCGAGTCGCATGCCGGCGAGTCCGATTCGCTTGCCATCCTGATCGCTCGCCTCGGGTGTCAATGCGATTTCCATCGGCGTCCCGTCGCGACGCACGGTAAACGTCAGGCGCTCCTCCGGATGCGCGTTGGTGATCGCCGCAACCTCGGCCGGAGAGCGGACGAGCCGGCCATCGATCGCTACGATCGAATCGCCCGAACGCAGACCGGCCGCTGCCGCGGGATGACCAGACAGCACGTCGTTGACTCGCGGCGCGCCCAGGTCGATCTTGAGACCCAGGGCGGCGACGAAGTTGCCTTCCCAGTCGTCGCGGCCGAGGCTCAACAGCGATAGCGTGTGCTGCGAGGACACGCCGGACCGTTCGACGGTGAGCAATGCGTCGTCGTTGCCCGACGCTTTGAGCAAACGCCACCGCAGGTCCTGCCACGACAACACACGTTCGCCGTCGAGAGCGGTGACTTCGTCATCGGCGGCAAGTCCCGCGGCGGCTGCGGGTGAGCCGGGTGGGGGCGTGGCCAGGATGGCGCGCTCGCCGGGGATACCCGCGATGTAGGTACCTGTGAAAAGGAGCACTGCCAGCAGCAGATTGGCCACTGGCCCGGCAGCGACGATCGCGATGCGCTTCCACACCGGCTGGCGATTGAATGCGCGCCCGAGATCGGCCACGGCAACTTCGCCTTCGCGCTCGTCCACCATCTTGACATAACCGCCGAGCGGCACTGCGGACAGCGCCCATTCGGTGCGGTCTCGGCCGAAGCGCCGCGACCAGATGATGCGGCCGAATCCCACCGAAAAGCGAAGCACCTTGATCCCGAGCAGCCGCGCCACCGCGTAATGGCCAAGCTCGTGAAAAATGACCAGCACTCCGAGGGTCACGGCAAAGGCGAGAAGTTTTTGCAATATCATGATCATGCCGGCAGTGTGTCCGTTTGGATGAGGTGGAGCAACCGTCGCGTGACGGCCCGTGCCTCCCGATCCGCTTCGAGCGCGTCGTCCACTGTACCCAGCGGTCGCGCCGTCAACGTCACGAGCGTGAAGCGGTCGGGGTGGCGGCCGATGACGTCGAGCGCTGACGCGCCGATCGATCCCGTGGCGCCCAGGATAGTGAAGCTGCGCGCGGGTTCGTGCACGCTCATCGCAACAGGTGTTGGGCGATCAACGCGGCCGGTGGCATGGCCGCGGTAAGCGCGTCGATCCTGTCCAGCACCCCGCCGTGGCCCGGCAGTACTGCACCGCTGTCCTTGACTCCGCGGTGACGCTTCAACTGCGACTCGGTCAGATCGCCGACGATCGACATTCCCGCGAGCAGCAGGGCCAGTGCCACCCAGACGAGCGCCGTGATAGCGTCCAGCGGCCGCGTATATCCGGCTGCGGCCGCGAGTGGCAACAGCAGCAAGGCGTAGATCGCCACCGCGACAAGCGCGCCGTAAACGCCCTCCCAGGTTTTGCCCGGGCTGATCGAAGGCGCGAGCTTCCTGCGGCCGAAGCGACGCCCGGAAAAATAAGCGGCGGTATCGGCAATCCACACGATCGCCATCAGCGCGAGCAGTAGTCCGGGCGAGCGCGCCTGCAGCGAGACGACCGCAATCCAGGTTGAGATCAGAACCAGCCAGCCGACGATGGCCAGAACGGCGTGGGATTCGACGCGCCGGCCCGAAGCCAGCCAGGCCGGGGCGATCAGCAGCCAAAACGCGGTCGCGGCGCCGCAGAACCAAGACACCACCGGATCGGGCCACCCGTGCTCGGGGTTGAAACCGACGCCTGGATTGAGCAGCAGCGCGCAGCCGGTAAGCAAGGTCAGGCCGACGAAAAGCAGCCAACCGCGACCGCGCAGCGCCGCGAGGCCGGCCCATTCGTTGGCTCCGATCAACACGACGGCAAGCGTGACCGCACCCCAGACTCGAGGCGCTAGTGCGAACAGTGCGATCAGCGTCAGTGGAATCAGGACCAGCGCGGTGACGATGCGGGTCTTCAGCACGGCCGACTCAATCGCGAACCGCTTGCAGCTGCTCGCTGGTCCGCCCGAAGCGACGCTCGCGCTGGCGGTACGAATCGATCGCCGCGCGCAGCGTCCCGGCATCGAAATCGGGCCAGAGCAGGTCGGTAAAATAGAACTCGGTATAGGCAAGCTGCCACAACAAAAAGTTCGAGATGCGCTGTTCACCGCCGGTGCGTATGAACAGGTCCGGCTCCGGGGCATACGCCATCGACAGATACGGCTCCAGGGCTTCGGGCGCGAAGCCGCGGACCGATGCCGGCTCGGCGGCGAGCAGCTTCTGCACTGCCTGCGCGATGTCCCAACGTCCGCCGTAGTTTGCGGCGACTGTCAGCGTCAGCCGCGAGTTACCCTCGGTCACCGCCTCGCCCGCCGCGATCAGCTCGCGTATCCTGGGTTCGAATCGCGAGATGTCGCCGATCACCTTGAACCGGATGTCGTTCTCGTCAAGCTTCGCGACTTCCTGTTCGAGGGCGCGCAGGAAGAGCTGCATCAAGATCGAGACTTCGTCGGCCGGGCGCCGCCAGTTTTCGCTGGAGAATGCGAAGAGCGTCAGGTATTCCACACCTTGCTCGATGCAACCCCGCACCGTCGCGCGCACCGCCTCGACGCCCTTGCGGTGCCCGGCGACGCGCGGCAGCATCCGTTGCTTGGCCCACCGGCCGTTGCCATCCATGATGATGGCAATGTGGCGCGGAACGGCGCGCGTTTCCGGAACATCGCGGGTCGAGCTGGTAAACACGGTTACGGTGCGAAACAGATACCGCGCCCGGCGCGCGCGCATCGGATCTGCCGAGACCGGTCGGGCCGTGCGCGGGTGGGTAGAGTGGCAACGGCGGCCGGCTCACCCATTGTCAGACCGCCATCAAGTCGGCTTCCTTCGCGTGCAGCAGCTTGTCGACTTCGGCGATATACCGGTCGGTCAGCTTCTGCACGTCGTCCTGAGCCCGGCGCTCCTCGTCCTCGGCGACCGATTTGGCCTTGAGCAATTCCTTCAGATGGCTGATGGCGTCACGACGGATGTTGCGCACGGCGACTCGCGCATTCTCGGCTTCCCGATGCACGACCTTGATCAGTTCCTTGCGCCGTTCCTCGGTCAGCGCCGGCATCGGAACGCGGATCACGTCCCCGCTCGTCGCCGGATTGAGACCGAGGTCGGAATCGCGAATCGCCTTCTCGACCGGATGAATCATCTTCTTTTCCCACGGTTGCACGGTGATCGTATGAGCGTCCGCCAGCGTGACATTGGCGACCTGGTTGATGGGCATCATCGTGCCGTAGTAGTCGACCTTGATGTGATCGAGCAAGCCGGTGTGTGCGCGTCCGGTCCTGACCTTGCCCAGGTCCGCCTTCAGCGCCTCGACCGACTTCTGCATTTTCTGTTCGGCGGACTTCTTTACATCAGCGATCATTGGGAGCTCCTTGCCGGGTCCGTTGCGCGCGGCGCCACCTGTTGCACCGATCCGCCCGAGCGCTGGCGGGCGCGCCGCCCTTTCCTACGCCACGATCACACTAGCAATGCACCAGCGTGCCTTCGTCCTCACCCATCACGACGCGCTTGAGCGCGCCGGGTGCGAAAATGCTGAACACCTTGAGCAGCATGTTCTGGTCGCGGCACAGCGCCAGCGCGGTGGCATCCATCACTTTCAGGTTCTTGACGATCGCCTCGTCGAACGTCAACGTCGGATAACGCCGCGCCGATACGTCCTTGTTCGGATCGGCCGTGTACACGCCGTCGACCTTGGTCGCCTTGAGCACGATGTCGACGCCCATCTCGCGGCCGCGCAACGCCGCGGCGGTGTCCGTGGTAAAAAAAGGATTCCCGGTACCCGCGGCGAAGATGACGATCTTGTTCTCTTCCAGATAGCGCAGCGCCTTGCCCCGGATATACGGCTCCGCCACTTGCTCGATCGAGAGGGCTGATTGAACCCGCGAGACCAGTCCGGCGCGGCGCATCGCATCCTGCAGCGCCAGCGCATTCATCAGCGTGGCCAGCATACCCATGTAATCGGCGGTCGCCCGGTCCATGCCGGCGGCACCCGGGGCCACGCCGCGGAAGATGTTGCCGCCGCCGATCACGACCGCGACCTGCACCCCGAGGCGGACGACCTCGCCTATTTCGGCGACGATACGATCGATGACCTCGCGATTGATGCCATAAGGGTCATCACCCATCAGCGCCTCGCCGGACAGCTTGAGCAGGATGCGCTTGTAGGCCGGCTCGGTGCGTACCAGCGGCGCCACGTTGGACAGAGGCGCGATGTTTTGCGTTGTCATGGCAGGGTCGTCCTCCGCAGTCAGATCTCAGGCCTTCGCCATCGCCGCGACTTCCGCGACGAAATCATCCTTCCTCTTCTCGATGCCTTCGCCGACAACGTACAGCGTGAATCCCCGCACGGTCGCGCCTTTGGACTTAAGATATTTTTCGACGCTCTGCTCGGTATCCTTGGCGAAAGGCTGGCCCAGCAGCGTCACTTCGGCCAGATACTTGTTGATCCGTCCTTCGACCATCTTCGCCACGATGTCCGCCGGCTTGCCGGATTCGGCCGCCTGCGCGCTGTAGATCGCGCGCTCCTTGTCGATCAACTCGGCCGGCACCTGGTCGCGCGAGACGCAGACCGGACGAACGTTGGCGACGCTGGCTGCGATATGCATCGCGACGTCCTTCGCGGTCTGTTCGTCGCCGCCCTCGATCGCAACCATGACGCCGATGCGGCCGCCGTGCAGGTACTGCGTCAGGCGCGCCGGGGTCGCAAGACGGGAGAAGCGGCGAATCGAGATGTTCTCGCCCAGCTTCTGCACCAGCGCCTGCCGTGCCGATTCGACCGTACCGCCATCGAGCGGCAGGGCGAGAAGTGCTGCGACGTCGGCTGGGTTGTTGTCGACCACGAGCTGGGCGAGCCTCTTCGCAAAGACTACAAAGTCCGCACTGCGCGCGACGAAATCGGTCTCGCAATTGAGCTCGAGCAGCGCTCCGGTCTTGCCATCGGCGGCGATCATCGCCCCGATCACTCCTTCGGCCGCGACGCGATCGGCAGCCTTCGACGCCTTCGCCCCGCTCCTGATTCGCAACAGGTCTTCCGCTTTGGCGATGTCGCCGCCGGCCTCCACCAGCGCCTTCTTGCATTCCATCATGCCCAGGCCAGTACGGCCCCGCAATTCCATCACCTTGCCCGCACTTACTTCCGCCATCGCTTTTCCGCTCCGCATTGTTCCGATCGTCGACCCGCAGATCTTGGTGTGCGTGCCGGCGCAAGGCTTAAACAAAAGGGGGCGCCGCCCCCTTTTCTGAACGTTCAGGTCCTGGCTTCGTCGCCGGAAACCTCCACGAACTCCTCGGTCTGGACGATTTCCTGGATCACCTGGCTCCGCCCTTCGAGAATCGCGTCGGCGACACCGCGCGCATACAAGCGAATGGCGCGGCTCGAGTCGTCATTCCCGGGAATGACGTACGCGATGCCTTCGGGCGAATGGTTGGTATCGACGACTCCGATGATGGGAATCGACAGCTTGTTGGCTTCGGTCACCGCGATCTTCTGGTAGCCGACATCGATGATGAAAAGCGCATCGGGCAGCGCACTCATCTCCTTGATGCCGCCGAGGCTGCGGTTCAGCTTGTCCATCTCACGTTGCAGCGTCAATGCCTCGCGCTTGCTCATCTTCTCGAACGTCCCGTCCTGCCCCATCGCTTCGAGGTCCTTCAGGCGCTTGATCGACGCCTTGACGGTCTTGAAGTTGGTCAGCATGCCGCCGAGCCAGCGGTGGTCGACGAACGGCATGCCGGCGCGCTGCGCTTCCTCGGCGACGATGTCGCGCGCCTGACGCTTGGTGCCGACGAACAGGATCGTGCCGCGGTTGCTGGCCAGTTGGCGGATGTATTTCATCGCCTCCTGGTACATCGCCATCGTCTTTTCGAGATTGACGATGTGAATCTTGTTGCGCTGGCCGAAGATGAATTCGGCCATCTTGGGGTTCCAGTAGCGGGTCTGGTGGCCGAAATGGACGCCCGCCTCCAGCATTTGACGCATCGTGACCGACATTACTACACTCCTTTATCAGGGTTGAGCCTCGATCCGCGACTGGGCCGGTCGTGCTGGGCACGACGGGCACCCTGATGGTGCGGATCTGCGAATTGTCCGGATCCGGAGTTCCTGCCGGCGCACCCCTGTGGGCCGTCTCGGACTCCGATCCAAGCTAACGTTCGATTTTAACACGCTTTTGTGAGCCTCCGCCAGCGCGTACCCGGCGGGGCCGCGTTACGCAACCGGTCTGGCTCGCGGCCGAACAGTACCCGATCTCTTCCAATGACTCCTTCCTGGTCTGCTTTTCTCGAAGCGCACGGCGCAAGCTTCGACCGCGGCGCCGTAGCCTCGTTCGGGGCGCCTGCCGAAGAGCTTACTGCCGCGCGCGATGCAGCGGCCGTCTGCGACCTCTCGCCGGTGGCAGTGCTGCGCATCGCCGGCGCGGATGCATCGGCATTTCTGCAAGGCCAATTGACCAGCGACGTGGCCGCACTCGGCATCGGGGCCACGCAGTACAGCGCCTGGTGCTCGCCCAAGGGACGCATGCTGGCCAATTTCCTCGTCCGGAGGGCAGGCGAGGCGAGCTATGAAGTCCTCCTGCCGGCCGGCTTGAGCGAATCGATCGCCAAGCGTCTGCGCATGTTCGTGCTGCGGTCGCGGGTCACGATCGCCGAGGTCAGCGACGAGATGGTGCGGCTTGGGGTCGGCGGGCCCGGCGCAGTCGATGCGATTCGCGCTGCAACAGGCGCGGCCCCGGCAGTACACGAGGTCGCAACTTTGGGCGAGATCGCCGTCGCGGCATTGCCGGGACCGCGCTATATCGTCATGGCCGCGCCCGACGCGGCGCCTTCGTCCTGGGCGCGGGTGGCCGGCACGGCTCGACCGGCGGGTTTCGCGGCATGGGAATGGTTGACGATCCGCGCCGGCGTGCCGGTGATCACGCCACCGACCGCCGACCTCTTCGTCCCACAGGCGGCCAACTGGGACGCGCTCGGAGGCGTGAGCTTTCAAAAAGGCTGCTACGCCGGACAGGAAATCGTCGCCCGGACACAATACCTCGGCCGGTTGAAGGAACGGCTCGCGCTGGCGCACCTCGACGCGCCGGCGCCCGGCGCGGGTGGGCGCCTGTACAGCGCGGTCTTCGGCGAGCAGGCCTGCGGCACCATCGTCAATGCCGCCGCTTCGCCCAATGGCGGCAGCGACCTGCTCGTGGTTCTGCAGCTCGCGGCGAGCAAGAGCGGGGATGTGCATGCCGGCGCGCCTGCGGGGCCGGCATTGCGCCTGCTCGCGCTGCCCTACCCGGTGCCTGCCCCCGCAACGCCGCGCGGTCGCCTCGCATGAGGGCTCCGCCGCTGCACTGCTATGTGTACTATCGGATCGACCCCGCGCGCGCGGCCGACGCCCGCCGTGCGATTGCGGCTATATTCGCGAGCCTCGAGCAGCGCATCGGTCTCGGCGGTCGGCTGCTGCAGCGCCAGGACGACCCGCTGCTGTGGATGGAGGTCTACGAGGACATACGCGACCCGGTCCATTTCGAGACGGCACTCGCCGATCTGCTCGCCGCGCATCGCTTTTCGCGGTTTCTCGGACCCGGCTCGGCGCGCAAGGCCGAGCGCTTCGTGCCCAACGTGACCGAATGAACTGCGTTGGCGTCGTCTCGATCGGCGGAAATGCCGAGCAGGCTGCTGGATGTGTCTCGCGCTGATCGCGCTCGACGCGCATGCGAAATATCGTTGCGCGGTCGCCGCCAATCGCGACGAATTTCATGCGCGCGAGGCCGCACCCGCGCACTGGTGGAGCGAGGGCATTCTGGCCGGCCGCGACCTGGTTGCCGGGGGTACGTGGTTCGGGGTAACGGGCGCCGGCCGCTGGTCACTGATCACCAACTTCCGTGAGGGGATACCCCGCGATCCGAATGCGCCTTCCCGTGGCGAGTTGGTCACGCACATGCTGCGCGAGACCGGCTCGCCGCTGCGGTCGAGCGCAGCCTTGCTGCCCGATGCCGGGCGCTACCACGGCTTCAACCTCCTGGTTGGCCAAGGTGGGGACGCAGCGTTCGCGTCCAATCGCGCCAGCGGAGCGCTTGCGCTCGGTGCGGGCGTCCACGGCCTGTCGAATCATCTGCTCGACACGCCGTGGCCCAAGCTTCTGCGCGGCAAGGAGCGGCTCGCGGCATGGCTCGCCGATGACGAGCCCGCGATCGACGCGGCATTCGCGCTCCTTGCGGATCGTGCGCCGGCGGCCGATGCCGCGCTGCCTGCGACCGGAATTTCGCGCCAATGGGAAAGGCTGCTGTCGTCGTCATTCATCGTCAGCCACGAGTACGGGACGCGCTCGTCGACCGTGCTCTTGATCGCGCGCGACGGCGCCGCGCGCTTCATCGAGCGAAGCTTCGACGCCAGCGGCAAGGCAATAGGCGAGGCGTCTTTCGATTTCAGGGCGGACGGTCGGGAAACCTCTGCATAGGCCCTGCGCCACCGCGACAGCGGCTTGCGAAGACGACGTGCTTTGTCGCCGCTAGCCGCCGTAGCCGGACAGCCGAATCCTGGCGCTACCGTTGGCGACTTTGAGCTCGGCCTGTCCGCCGAAAGGCAGCGTCAGCTTGTCGCGGCAATGCCCGAACGGCAATCCGGTCCAGATCGGAATGCCGAAGCGCTCGCGTGCGTGGGCGATCATCGCCGCCAGATCGTAGCCATTGTCGTTCGGCGCCGGTTCGAATCCGTTGAAGGTGCCGAACAGCACCGCACGCTGCCTTCCCAGGACGCCGGAAAAATGCAGCTGGTAAAGCATGCGCTCGATCCGATACGGATGTTCGCCGACATCTTCCAGCATCAGGATGCCGTCGTCGATCGAGGGAAAGTGGCGCGTGCCCACCAGGTGGGCAACCATCGCCAGATTGCCGCCCCATAGCGTCCCGGTCGCGGCGAAATCCGCCGGGCCTTCGAGCCTCAGCTCGATCTCATAGGTCGCGTTGCCGAGCAGACCCCAGCAATGAGCCGCCGTGAAGGACGACGCCGCTTCTGCGCCGAAATCATAGGCGGCCATGGGCCCGGCAAAGGTGACCTCGCCTGCATGCTTCCAAGCGGCGAGCTGGAACGCCGTGAAATCGCTATGACCCAGCCAGCGCGTCTTCGAAGCGCGGATCGCGTCGAAATCGATCCGATCGAGCAGCCGCGACCAGCCGTAGCCGCCCCGAACGGCGATCGCGAGGTCGATGCGCGGATCCGACGCCATGCGCATGACCGCCGCCAATCGCTCTTCGTCCGGTGCCGAGAAACGCTGCCAGCGGGTCGATGCCGTGGGGTCGACGATGACGCGATGCCCGAGCGCTTCGAGCCTGCTGGTCGCGCGCGCGACCGCCTCCGGCTCCGGCGCAAAACCGGCGGGCGCGTACAGCCCGATGCCGTAGGTCGGCCTCACGGCGCATCCACACGCCGCATCGCGAAAAAATTCGACAGCAGCGCTGCGCAGGCTTCGGCTGCCACGCCGCCCGTAACCGTCGTGTGATGATTGAGGCGGTGCTCCGCGAACAGGTCGACCACGCTGCCGCAGGCGCCCGTCTTCGGGTCGCGTGCCCCGTACACCAGATGGCGGACGCGCGCGTGCATGATCGCTCCCGCGCACATCGCGCAGGGTTCGATCGTCACATACAGATCGCAGCCGGGCAGCCGGTAATTGCCGAGTGCGCGCCCCGCCTCTCGCAGCGCGGCGATTTCCGCGTGGGCGGTGGGATCATTGTCGGTAATGGGTGCGTTGCCGCCGCGCCCGATGATGGCACCGTCGCTGACAACGATGGCGCCGACCGGCACTTCGCCGCGCAGCTGAGCGGCCCGGGCCAGCGCGAGTGCTTCAGCCATCCACCGCTCGGCTGCCTCGGACGAGCGAGAGGCCGGCGACGACGCGGCCTCGTTGCGCGGGCCAGGCATCGCGTTCAACCCGCCGAGCCGGCCGGGTCGGCGATGACGGCGTCGGCCTCGATCTCAACCAGCATGTCGGCATCGATCAGTCGCCGCACCTCGACCATCGCGCTTGCCGGCCTGATATCGCGAAACGCCTCGCCGTGCGCGCGGCCGACCGCTTCCCACTGCGCGATGTCGGTGACGTAGATGCGGGTGCGCACGACGTCGCCCAGGGTCGCGCCTGCATTGGCGAGCGCGCGCTCGATGTTGTGGATCGCCTGACGCGCCTGCGCGTATGCGTTGCCCTTGCCAACGATCACGCCACCAGTGGCAGTAGCCGTCGTCCCGGACACGAAAACCTGGTTCCCGATGCGCACCGCGCGCGAATAGCCGACGAGCGGCTCCCAGGGCGTGCCGGTGGAGAAGTTTTCACGTTTCATCGCCATGAGCGTCACTCCCATTCGATCGTGGCCGGCGGCTTGCCCGAAATGTCGTACATGACGCGGTTGATGCCGCGAACTTCATTGGTGATGCGATTCGACACGCGCGCCAGGAGTTCGTGCGGCAGCGGCGCCCAGTGCGCGGTCATGAAATCGGTCGTCTCGACCGCACGCAGCGCCACCGCGTGCTCGTAAGTGCGTCCGTCGCCCATCACACCGACCGAACGGACCGGCAGGAACACCGCGAACGCCTGCGCGACGCGATCGTACCAGCCGCCGGCCCGGAGCTCTTCGATGAAAATGGCATCGGCGCGACGCAGGATGTCGGCGTACTCGCGCTTGACCTCGCCCAGGATGCGCACGCCCAGGCCCGGGCCGGGGAATGGATGGCGCAATACCATCTCGCGCGGAAGGCCCAGCACCAGGCCGAGCGCCCGCACTTCGTCCTTGAACAGCTCGCGCAACGGCTCGAGGAGCTTCAGGTGCAGCGTATCGGGCAAGCCGCCGACATTGTGATGCGATTTGATCGTATGCGCCTTGCCGGTCTTCGCGCCCGCGGACTCGATCACATCCGGATAGATGGTGCCCTGCGCCAGCCATCGGGCGGCGACGCCGCCGGCGCGGAGCTTCGCGGCTTCCGCCTGGAAGACCTGGACGAATTCTCGACCGATGATCTTGCGCTTCTGCTCTGGATCGGTGACGCCGGCGAGCTCGCGCAGGAAGGCCTCGCTCGCATCGACACGGTCGACGCGCACGCCGAGGTGCTCGGCGAAGGTCGCCATCACCTGGTCGGCCTCGCCTTCGCGCAACAGCCCGGTGTCGACGAATATGCAAGTCAGCCGCGGCCCGATCGCGCGATGAATCAGCGCCGCCGCCACCGACGAATCGACACCGCCGGACAAGCCGAGAATCACCTCGTCGTCGCCGACTTGCGTGCGAATCTTCGCGATCACCTCGTCGACGTAAGCCGGCATCGTCCAGTCGCCGGGGCAAGCGCAGATGTCGCGCACGAATCGCCCGAGGATCGCCTTGCCCTGCCGCGTATGCGTCACCTCGGGATGAAATTGAACGCCGTAGAACCGCCGCGATTCGTCCATCATCGCGCCGATCGGGGTCGCTTCGTTGCTCGCCATCAGCGAAAAACCGGGTGGCAGCTCGACGACCTTGTCGCCGTGGCTCATCCATACGTCGAGGAGACCCTCGCCCTCGGCTCCGGTACGGTCCTGGATCTGGTCGAGCAGGCGGCCATGCCCGCGCGCGCGAACCGCCGCGTAGCCGAATTCACGCGTGAGTCCGTTCTCGACCGCGCCGCCCAACTGCGCGGCCATCGTCTGCATCCCGTAGCAGATGCCCAGCACCGGCACCCCGGCCGTCCACACCGACGACGGCGCGCGCGGCGGGTCGCCGGCGGTGACGCTTTCCGGGCCGCCCGACAGGATGATGCCAGCCGGCGCGAATTCGCCGATGAAGTCCGCGGGCACATCATGCGGATGAATCTCACAATACGTGTCGAGCTCGCGCACGCGCCGGGCGATCAGCTGCGTGTACTGGGCGCCGAAGTCTAGGATCAGGATCTTGCAGTGCATGAGCGCGCTCATGTCGCCGCAACGGTCCGGCGCGCCGCGAAATGCCGCCGCGCCAGCATCAGCGCCGCCACCTGCAACGTCGCGCTCACAAAAAATGTGGCCCCGATCCGAGTGTCCGACGGCGGCAGCTGGCTCACCAGCGCAAGCAGCGGTGCGCCTATCAGCGGGGCGACGACGAACATGATGCTGTTGATCGAATTGAGCGCGCCCATCGTGACGCCCTGCTCCGTCGGGTCGACGGCATTCGACACCATGCCTTGCAGCGCGGGGCCGGTGGCGAAGGAGAGGAAATTGCCGATGATGATGGCGTACATCATCCACCCGTGCTGCGCAAGACCGTACAGCACGTAGGCGCAAGTGCCCGTCGTCAGACCCAGCAGGACCAGCCGCACGTCACCGAAGCGCCGCAGCAGCGGACTGAGCAGACCGCCCTGCACCGTTGCGGCGACCAGCCCGACGCAGAAAAGCGCGAAGCCGTTGTCCCGCGGCCCCCAGTCGAAGCGAAAATTGGTGTAAAGCACCCATGTCGTCTGCAATATCAGCTGCGCCAGCACGACCAGCGCGAACACGACCACCAGGCTGCCGATCTCGCGATGTCGCGCCAGCGCCAGAAGCGCCGCGAAGGGATTGGCGCGAGTGAGAGAGAACGAGGCCCGCCGTCCCCGGGGCAGCGACTCGGGAACGACCAGATAGCCGTAGGCCGCGTTGATCAGCGATAGTCCACCGGCCGCGAAGAATGGCAGATGCAGATCGACACCTCCCAGCAGGCCGCCCAGCATCGGTCCGACGATGAACCCCATGCCGAACGCCGCTCCGATCAGTCCGAAGCTCTTGGCACGGCGCTCCGGCGGGGTGACATCCGACGCATACGCATTGGCCACCGAAAAGCTTGCACCGGCCGTCCCTCCGATGATCCGTGCCAGCAGCATCAGCGGCAGCGACGGCGCGAGGCCAAGCAGCAGAAAGTGAAGTCCCAGCCCGAGGAGCGACCAGAGCAGGACCGGTCGCCGGCCGAACCGATCGGACAATGCGCCCAGCAGCGGCGCACAGAAAAATTGCATGACCCCGTAGGCGACGACGAGCAGACCGTACCAGTACGCCTGCAGCTCCCGACTCGGCGTATACAGGCCGACCAGCATCGGGATGACCGGGAGGGCGATGCCGATGCCCAGTACATCGATGAAGACGACAACGAGGATGAAGGGCATGCCGGCCTGCCTGGCGCCAGGCTTGGCTCGCTTCCGCCGTCGCAGGCTAATCGGCGCGATAGTTGGGCGCTTCCTTGGTGATCTGTACGTCGTGGACGTGCGATTCGCGAATGCCGGCCGACGTTATCTCGACGAATTCGGCGCGCGTGCGCAGCGCGTCGATGGTCGGGCAGCCACAATAGCCCATTGCGGCGCGCACGCCGCCCATGAGCTGGTGAACGACGGCGGCGATCGGACCCTTGTAGGGCACGCGACCTTCGATGCCCTCGGGGACCAGCTTTTCGGCGGCGCCCTCGCCTTCCGAATCCTGGAAATAACGATCGCTCGAGCCCTGCTGCATCGCTCCGAGCGAACCCATGCCGCGATAGCTCTTGTAGGAACGCCCCTGGTAGAGCTCGGTTTCGCCCGGCGATTCCTCGGTGCCCGCGAAAAGGCTGCCGAGCATGGCGCACGAAGCGCCGGCGGCAAGCGCTTTGGCGATGTCGCCCGAATAGCGAATGCCGCCGTCGGCGATCAACGGGATGCCGAGGGCGGCGACGCCGTCGATCGCATTGAGAATCGCCGAAATCTGCGGCACGCCGACGCCGGCGATGATCCGCGTCGTGCATATCGAGCCGGGCCCGATGCCGACCTTGATCGCGTCGACGCCCTGGTCGGCGAGCGCCTTGGCGCCGGCGGCGGTCGCGACGTTGCCGCCGACGACCTGTACCTGCGGATAGCGCCGCTTGACCAGGCGAACCCGATCGAGCACGCCCTGAGAATGGCCATGCGAAGTATCGACGACGATGACATCAACGCCGGCGGCCACCAGCGCTTCGACCCGTTCATCGGTATCCCCGGCGGTGCCGACGGCGGCGCCGACCCGGAGCTGGCCGAGCTCGTCCTTGCAGGCGTTCGGATGCTCGGTCGACTTCAGGATGTCCTTGACCGTGATCAGGCCTCGCAGCTCGAACCGGTCGTTGACGACCAGAACGCGCTCCAGCCGATGCTGATGCATCAGCGCCTTGGCAAGCTCGAGCTCGGTGCCTTCCGGCACGGTGACGAGCCGATCGCCCTGCGTCATGATGTTGGCCACGGGCTGGTCGAGGTTGGTTTCGAAGCGCAGGTCACGGTTGGTGACGATGCCGACCACCTTCTTCCCGTCGACCACCGGGAGCCCGGAGATCCGGTGCTGCCGCGTCAACACCAGGACTTCGCGCACCGACATCGTCGGCGGCACCGTAATCGGATCCTTGACGACGCCGCTTTCGAAGCGCTTGACCTTGGCGATCTGCGCCGCTTGCGCCTTCGGCGGCATGTTCTTGTGTACGACGCCCAGCCCGCCTTCCTGAGCCATTGCGATGGCAAGATCGGCTTCGGTTACGGTATCCATCGCCGCCGACAGCAGCGGGATGTTCAGTGAAATGGTCTGGGTAAGGCGGGTCTGGAGGTTGACGTCGCGGGGAACGACCGAGGAATGGGCAGGGAGCAGCAGGACGTCGTCAAAAGTGAGGGCTTTTTGAACGACACGCATATTGCCTTTTCTCCCATGCGCAAAAGCGGATTATACGCGCGTCGACCGACCCGGTAAACGGCTGAAGCGACCGTTGGACCTGCTGCGGGTTGACGCTGGGTAGGCAATGGCATTACCTTGTGCCGACTCGCGTTTTTCCAGGGATATTGGATGAATCGGCAAAAGTTGGGGTGGTTCACCGCCTTATGCGGCGCCGCGCTGATGCTCGCGGCAGCGAGCTGCCAGGCGATCCTCTACAAGTGGACCGACGAGAACGGCAGGGTTGTCTACGGCGATCAGCCACCGGCGACCGTCAAGGCGGAGCGCGTCAATCCCGGCATCGCGCCGGCCGACCCCGGCGCCGTTCGGGCGATGGCCGCCAAGGACGCCGAGATCAAGAAGCGCCAGCAGCAGCGGGTCGACGACGAAGCCAAGGCCGACAAGGAGCACGCCGAGGTGAAGAAGAAAGCCGATATGTGCGGGCAGGCGCGCGGACGGATCAAGGCCTTGCGCGAGGATGCCAACGTCTACCGCTTCAATGAGAAGGGCGAAAGAGTGTTCTTCGAGCCTGCCGAGAGGCAAAAGGCGATCACGGACAACGAGAAATTGATGCGCGATCTGAACTGTCCGGGGGCACCGGCCACCTGATGGTCCTGCGGCGCCCCCGGCTCGACAGCCGAGCGTCGCCGCTACTTCCTTTGACCGCGAGCAATCGTGCGTTAGCGACGACGACCCTGCGGCAGCGGCGAGCTCGGCGCCGGCGCATCACCCGAGCGCAAGTCCTTTTCCAGCGCTGACTGATTGATCTTGACGTCAGCCTTCGCCTTGAGGCTGGCTAGATTTGCGGCGAAGAGCTCGCGGCCCAGCTGCTCGCCCACGCGCGTCGAGAAAGTGGCAAGGCGCGCCGCGTCGGGCGCCGGCGCGTCGATTACCTTCGTTATCTTGTACACGATAAAGCCGCCCTCCGGGCCGGGCATGCCGATGTAGTCCGGAAGCTTCGCCGGCTCGCCCTGGAAGATCCGCGTCAGCGCGTCCGGCTGGAATCCAGGCTGGACCTGGTTACGCGTCAGGCTGACCGGCTTGCCGAAGACAAGGCCGGCGTCCTTGCCCTGCTCGAGCAGTGCGAGCTTTTCCTTACCAGTTTTCTGCGCGAGCTCGCTCGCCGCATTGGTTTCGAGGCGCCGCCGGATATCCGCCTTGACCTCGTCGAACGCGCGCGGCGAAGCGGGTTTGTAGTCGACGACGCGGGCCGCCATCATGGTATTGGGTGCGACTTCGATGGCATCCGTGTTTCTCTTTGTCTGCAGCGAATCCGGGCTGAAGACCGCCTGCACGAACTTGGCATTGTTCTGAGCCAGCGGCTGTACCTGCGCACGCGTCAGCCACGGCGTGGTCTGCACCTGCAGATTGAGCGCCTTGGCGACGGGCTGCAACGACTCCGCCTGCTCGTACACCAGATTCTCGAACTGGCTGGCGGCATCGACGAACTTCCGCATCGCCTGCTGGCGCTTGAGCTCTTGCTCGATCTGGGCCTTGACCTCGTCGAAGCTTTGCGTCTTGGCTGGCTTGATGGCGGTCACTTTGATGACATGCCAGCCGAAATCGGTCTGCACCGGCCCGACGATGTCGCCCTGCTTGGCCGAAAAGACCGCATCCTCGAACGGCTTGACCATCGAACCATCGCGCGCGAAAAAGCCAAGGTCCCCGCCCTGTCCCGCCGAACCCGGATCCTCGGAATTGTCCTTCGCGAGCTGGGCAAACTTTTCGGGCGTGCGTCGCGCCTGCGCCGCGAGATCCTCGGCCTTTTTCTTGGCGGCCGCCTTGACGTCGTCCTTCGCATCCGGCTTGACCGCGATCAGGATGTGGCTCGCCTGCCGCTCTTCCGGCTTGACGTACTGCTTGATGTTGTCGTCGTACTGCTTGCGCACTTCGGCCGGATCCACGCTGGCCTGCGCACCGAGCGCCTCGGGAGTCAGCGTTACGTACTCGATCTTGACCTGCTCCGGCGTCTGGAATACCGCCTGGTTGCTGTCGTAGTAGGCCTTGACCGCCGCGTCGTCGACGTTCACTTGTTTGCGAAACGCATCGACCCCGATGAGGGCGTACGCGACGTCGCGTTTCTGATCGAGCAATCCGAGATATCGCTCGACGTTGCTCCTGGCGACGATGCTCGCGCCGGCGATCGGCTCCTGCAGCGGCGTCTGGATCAGCGCCCGCCGCACGTCGTTGATGAATTCGGGCGAGGATTTCGGCGGGCTCTGCATGGCCAGCAACTGCTGGTAGCGCTCCGGCGAGAATTTTCCGTCGACCTGGAAGGCGGGTATCTCGCTGATATATTGCCTGACTTGTTCGTCGGAAACGCGCAGCCGGTCGCGGCGTGCCTGCTCCTCGATCAGCCGCTGGCTGATCAGTTGCTCGAGCGTTGCATAGCGCACTTCGGGGTTGTCGAAGACCGTCGGATCATAGTTGGCGCCGAGTGATTGGCGCATGCGATTCTGCTGGTCCTGGATCGCGTTGGCGAATTCCGCCTGCGTGATCTTGTCGCCGCCGACGCGCGCCACCTCGGTGGTCGACGGCGTGCCCCGGAAGTAGTAGTCGACGCCGAAGAATGCGAACGGCAGCGTGATCAGCGCAAGCACGAGTTGTACGAGGCGCTTTTGCTTGTAGACGAAATCGAACATGGCGGCAGCTTCCAGTATGGTACGGCCGGGTCAGGCCGGGTCCTCCGGCGCGTCGCATCCGGGAGCGAAAAGGGCGAACTCGCGTTCGCCCTTGCATCGATGTTGGCGGAGTGGACGTTCGCCACAACCCGCGCCAGTAGTGGGTTTGCGCGGCGCGGTCCAAAATCAAGCCGGTTGTACCCCGCTTCGACCCCCATTCGCGGACCCTCGCACACCCGGGCCGAATTTTAGCACGCACCTCGAGCGATTCAGATCGTCTATCACGTCTCTGTTAGCAGGCCGGCATTGTTCCCGCCTTAAGCGTCTGTTTTCTAACGGCATTCGCTGACGGGCTACTTGCAGGCTCGCAGTGCAGCGCGTCGACCGGTTAATGCATATGAAATGACTGAGCTTTCGTCGCGCTTTTCTTGGCTTTGTCGGCATTCTTTCTGTTTGGTCAGATCGTGCTTGCCTTCCGTCGGCCTGGCTGCTCGAATGCGGCGGGCATTGCGGGAGACCTCACATGATCAAGTGCGTAGCGAAGTTCGTTCTGACGCTCATCTTCGGCCTGACGCTGGCGGGTGCCGCAAACGCCCAAAATACTTGTCCGGCCTGTAATTGGGCTCTTGTCGAGGTCTACTCCAACGCCGATGGCTCTGTGCAATTCCTCGTGATGTATAACGGCTTGGGTGGAGCTGGAGTTCTCGTTGGCCAAACGCTCGTCGCAAGCAACGATTCGACCGAGAACTCATTTAGATTTCCGGCCAATCCACCAGATTCCGCCGGCCGATGGGTTCTCGTCGGGACGCAGGGATTCGCTGACCTCCACCTGGTGACGCCCGATTTCATCGTGCCCAACAGCTTCTTTTCCGTCCGAAATGGCACGGTACAGCTCCGGCCGGATAATTGGTATGCAAGCACCGTTCGCTATGCCGCGCTTCCGACCGACGGCGTGAAGGCGTTGTACCCGGATGCATACGGCGATGGTTCCACCTACACGGCGACGGCGCAGGCGGCGAACAGCGCGGGCCAGTCGTACATCTTCCCTGTGGCAGAGAAATTCAGTGGTCTATGGTGGAACGCGCCTTCGGGCTCTGAGTCGGGCTGGGGTCTAGCCGTCGACCATCAGGGCGAGACCTTGTTCGCGGCATGGGCCACCTATGACACGGACGGCTCGCCCACGTGGTTTGTCATGCCGGGGGCCAAGCAGTCCGGTGATCCCTCCTTCTACTTCGGCTACCCCAATACCTATCTCGGCCCCATCTACCGAACGACGGGTCCGGCGTTCAACTTGCCCTCCTTCGACCCGTCGGCGGTGACCATCACGCAGGTGGGGAGCGGCGTAATCCATTTCTCCACGATCCCGGACGATATTGCTTACAACAACGGCGACAACAGCATGTTCTCGTTCACGATTGGCGGTTTCCAAACGCCTCAACACCCCATTGTGAAGTACATCACACGCCAAGTATTTGCCGGCCCGGTGTCCGTCTGCGTCGCAGGTGCTGCACCGGGACCCGCGCCGAACTTCCAGGGTATGTGGTGGAATCCATCCGAATCGGGATGGGGCCTGCATCTCACCCACCAAAGCGACATCGTCTACGCCGTTTGGTTTACCTATGACGCGACCGGCAATGCAACGTGGCTCGTGATGTCGACCAGCAAGACTGCGCCGAATACTTACAGCGGGGCGATTTACCGGACGACGGGCCCGGCATTCACCGCGCCGGTCTTCAATCCCGGCGCCATGACGGCAACCCAAGTCGGCACCGGCACATTGACGTTCGGTGATCGAGGCAACGGCATCTTCTCGTACGTGGTCGGGGGCGTTGCGCAGACGAAGACCATCACGCGACAAATATTCGCCGACCCACCAACGGTGTGCAATTAGAGGGTGGTTATGGGATCTACTTCCCGGACCCGCCGTTCCGCGGCTTCCTGCCGACGGACGACTGACTCCGCGCGCAGCATGAGCCGACAATGTAAAGCGATACATGGTACCCGAGAAGCCAACCGCGCACGAAGCTCCGCAGGATTCACCGGCGCACGCGTGCTTTCCTCGGACCGATGGCCGATGGCGGGCGCCGCGCGCTTGACGCGAACTCATCTGGCGCACCGCGCGCATTGGGCATAGTCTATTAGGCGTGTCGTTGCACGGCGTTAGCGCCCTGCCAAGGTGGCCCGTAGCACTTATGAGGTCGCATGCACGTGTTTCGCGCGATCATCACTGGCCCGTCCGCCCCCTCGTTGGTGGCGTTGCGGCGTCGCGACAGCGCAACCCGTACGCCTAATGTCGCCAGGTACCTCCGTGGTTTGACGCTGGGGCGCGTCGGGATCGTGCTGCTGATCTGCGCGCTCTTCACCCTGCGCCAGCAGAGCCTGTGTGTGTTCCAGATGAGCTGCGGCATGCCCGACGGCGGAACGCCTGCCGGAATCGTCCGCTTTCTTGCGCGGGTGTTCCTCTTTGCTGTCCCGATGCTGCTCGCCGTGACCGTCGTCGACAACGCAACGGCACGCTCGGGCGAGCGCGTGCGCATCGTTGCGCTTTCCGTGGCCGTCTTGTTGGGCGCGGCGATCCATGGGACAGCGTTTCACTACACCCAACCCCCGAACGTTTTAGAGGCCGCCAGGGGTCAAAATGGTTTGTTCATTCTCACCTATATTTCCCGTGCGCTGCTCTACGGCGGGTTGGCGACGGCGGTTCTGTACCTGTTCGCACGTGAACGCGATGACTCACGAGCCTTGCACGAGACGAAGCTGGCAAAGCTGGCGTTGGAGCGCAGCATGATCGAGGCTCGCCTGCAAGCGCTGCAAGCGCAGATCGAGCCGCACTTTCTGTTCAACACTCTCGCGAACGTCAAACTGCTCTACGCGGCCGAGTCGGCGCGGGCCAAGCCGCTCATCCATGAGCTTGCCGCGTATCTGCGTGCGGCGTTGCCGCAGATGCGCAACATGAGATCGACGCTGGCGCGTGAACTATCATTGGCGCGAGCCTACTTGAGCATACTGCAGGTGCGCATGGGCCAGCGGCTCAAGATTGTGATCGCCGTTGCTCCCGGTCTGCAAGGACGCCGGATTGCCCCCCATGATGCTGTTGACGCTGGCGGAAAACGCCGTCAAGCACGGTCTTGGACCCTTGCCGCAGGGTGGGACGATCGCCATCGGCGCTGAACGGGTTGCCGGTCGGCTTCGTGTAGTTGTCAGCGACGATGGGGTCGGTTTTCCGAAAGGTTTCGGCTCCGGCATCGGCTTGGCCAATATTCGCGCCCGGCTCACAGCGCTCTACGGCGAAGCAGGTACTTTGACGGTTGGCGCGAATCCCGGCGGCGGCGTCGTCGCCACTATCGAGCTTCCCTTCGAGATTCCCCCGGTGCCAACGCCGCGATGAGAGCCGCGACGGACTTGCGCGGCAGTACCACTTCCAGGAGGTTGAGTCGCCCTGGGGCGATCCCATCGTCGCCGCGTTGCGAGCATCGCGTGGGATTACCTTTCGACAATGGGCATGGACTACTGCCATTGCACTGCTGCTCCTGCTCGCCTATATCGTCGGACTCTCGCCCGTCCTCGTGGCGCGCGTAACGAATCTGCTCGGGCCGCCAATGCCGTCCTGGAATATGGGGCAAACGGTCGGCATGATGATCAGCTTCCTCGCCGCAGCGTACTGCTTCCTCCTGGCCGTCGCCATTGCGGAGTACGGCACTGCGCACAGAAGGATCCCAGTAAGGCGGTACGTGTATGCTGGCGTCGCCGCTTTCGTGGCCGCTGTCTTAATGGAGAACGCGTTGTATCTGCTGGCGCCCGGTCTGGCGCCCCGTGCAGGCGGGTGGACCCCGGACCCAGATACGAGACAGTTGCTTGGCCGTGTCGCCTGGACGACGGCAAACTTCGGACTGAGTGGCGGGTTGGCGCTCGCGGTCTACGTGCGTTTCCAGTCGGCGCGATTCGCTCGTGAAGCACTCGGCGCAGCGGAACTGGAGCGCGTCGTCGCTAGTCGCGAAGTGCTTGCCTCGCGGCTGGCGGCAATGCAGGCACGAATCGAACCACAATTCCTGCTGGGGACGCTGACCCAGGTTGAAGCCCTGTATGACCACGACCCGCAAGAGGGCGACCGGATGCTGGATGCGCTCATCGTGTACCTGCGCACGGCACTTCCGCAGCTCCGGAGCGAGCGTTCAACGCTCGACGGAGAAGCACGCCTGGTTGAGAGCTACCTACGCATCGTGCAACTACGCATGGGCAGCCGGCTCGGGTACACGGTCGCTTTGCGCGCCGAGCTTGGCGCTAACGCATTTCCGCCAATGCTCTTGTTGCCTCTCGTCGACGATGCTATTCGCAACGGACTCGAACCGTTGTCGCACGGCGGAACGATCGAGATAGCCGCCGAAGTCGACCACGATCGATTGCGTGTTTCTGTCGCCGACAACGGCTTGCCACGGTCGGCGCTTCCGAACAATGGCACGGAAATCGCCAGCCTTCATGACCGGCTGCGAGGACTTTACGGCGACGCGGCGCATCTCGAGCTTACCCCTAATTCACCGCAGGGCGTCGTCGCTACGATCGAGGTTCCCCTTGAATCCGCGCGCACTTATTGCTGAGGACGAGCCGGTCCTTCGCGCGGGCTTCAAAAAGCTCTTAGCCCGCGTCTGGCCAGAACTCGACATTATTGCCACAGCCTCTGATGGTCTCGAAGCTAGGCAGTTGCTGGACAAGCACGCGCCGGAGGTGCTGTTCCTCGACATCGAGATGCCGGGATGCTCTGGGCTGGATGTCGCGCGAGCCGCGAGTGGCCGCTGTCACGTCGTTTTTGTGACAGGCTACGACCAGCATGCCGTTACGGCGTTCGAGCGCGGCGCCGTCGATTACCTCATGAAACCAATAACCGCTGCGCGCCTATCGATGGCATGCAGTCGCGTCAAGCAGCATTTGGCGACGATGCCTGCAAACCTTGACGCCGTCGTGCAGCGCTTGGCCGACATGATTGCCAACAAGCCTTCTTACCTTCATTGGATCAACGTCGAAACTGGCGCGAACGTGCAACTCGTGACCGTTCACGAGATCTGCTACTTTCAGTCCGATACCAAATATACGCGTCTCGTGACGGCGAAGCGCGAGGCACTGATCCGAATGTCGCTGAAGGAGCTGTTGGACGTTCTCGATCCGTCGGAATTCTGGCAGATCCATCGGTCCACCATCGTCAACGTCAACGCCATTGCAGAGGTGTCTCGAGACCTGCGCGGGCACCCAACGCTGCATCTCAAGCAGCGCGACGAATCCCTCCAAGTCAGCCAACCCTTCGCGCACCTGTTCCGCCAAATGTGATTCGGGCCAGTCGGAGCTCCTGGTCAGATAGCTGTTTCCGTTTCTGGAACCTGCGGCCGATGAACTGAACCGACGCGACAGGGGTATCTAACGCGGCCGGCAAAACTTGTTGCGTCTCGTTGAGGCTTGCCGACGGTCGAGACGGTCGAAACTGGAGGGAGACTGCTACCGGGGCGAGGGCCGGTTGCTGCTTATTGGCCCTCGCTGGTTTTCTTTGCTGCTGATTTATGGCGGAGTGGACGTCTGCCACTTACCGCGCCAGGCGTGGCTTTGCGGGGTGCGGGTCAAATTGCCCCGCAGGATACCCCCGTTTGTACCCCCGCTTTACCTGCGCTAGGCTTGGGGCCGGATTGTACCGCAAAAGCCTGGAAACGCCCCCCAACGGTACTGCCAAAGCTGCCGTTAGAAGACCCTTGGCTAGTGGCAGACTGTAATGGTGTCTGTCCAAGGATGGAGGGAAAGTCATGAGCGCGTTAGTGATCGTCTTTCTTGGGATCACAGCCAGTGCCTGGCCGGTGTTGGCTGCTGGCCAAACGTCGGCGATGGGCAACATTGCCAACGGCGCCGAGGTGTTCCGCGCTTGCGCCGGATGCCATTCGCTGGAGCAAGGCCGCAACATGTCGGGCCCCACCCTAGCGGGCGTGATCGGTCGCAAGGCAGGCAGCGTGTCGAGCTTTCTTCGCTACTCTGCAGCCTTGAAAGGCTCCGGCATCGTCTGGACTGCCCAGACAATTGACGCGTGGCTGGCCAATCCGGCGGCTTTCATTCCAGGCAGCACGATGCCATTCAGAGGGCTGCCCGACCCTAAGGCGCGCGCCGACGTGATTGCTTTCCTTGCCGGAGCATCTAACAACAATCCTACGGCGGTGGCTCAGATGAATCGTGTTCCGCAACTGCCGCGCTTAACTGAAGCCCCACCTGGGCAGCGCGTTACAGCCTTGAGACATTGCCGAGATAGCTATTTCGTCTCTACGGCGGACGGCCAGATTCGTCCATTCTGGGAATTCGATCTGCGCTTCAAAACAGATACCTCCGATCGAGGCCCAAACAAGAAACAACCGGTGCTGGTCGGACAAGGCATGGGCGGCGACCGGGCGCAGATTGTGTTCGCCGAACCAGGGGAAATTTCGGCATTCATTAGTAATCGTTGCGAGTAATCGCACCCCGCTGTGGGTGCTCGCACTGTGGCAACGCCTATTGGGCCGGCTCGCTCGTGGTTCGGTCCTGCGCTATGCACAAGCAGTGGTACTGGCGCGCTGAGCGGCCTCGCGCCAGAATCGCCGCATGACCAACAACATCATGCCCGAGATTCCCGGCGAGTACCTTTCACCTAGTCGCTACTGGCTGCCTTCGCCTGAGACGGCCAGCGATGCAACGCATGAAGTGCAATGCGTGCTGCCCCGCTTTGGTCCTGTGCGGATCACATATCAGCGAATGACGCACAAGCACGGCCGGTTCCGTAGCTGGTTCTGGACGCCGGTTAGCGTTGAGCGGGTCTGTTAGTCGACTGTAAGAGCGGACGTTTTATTTAGCTCGCCTAGAACGTTGTGGTGTGTACGCCGCCAAACCAGCCGCTTCCTGAGCATCCGAGCGCGGTGGAAGCGTCGGTGAAGCGGCCAGTGAAGCCGGTCCTGTTCACTTGCATTTCGGATGCGGTAAAGCTCCCAAAATTTCCAGTGTTGCAACTATAGGTTCCATTAACAGAACCCATTTGACCATCCTGGCCGAACGTACCTGAATATGTACAGACACCGCCACTCAGTGAAGCGGTTACTGAAATCGTTATTGCGGTGCCTGATTGGACGATATTGAAAATTCCAGCGTCCTCGACGGTTCCGTTAAAGGCCGGATTACTACAATTGCTGAGCTGTTCATGGAGTCCGCCGGCATAGTGCCCGCTGAAGTTGTCATTTATTAGGGTTTGCCGGACCACATTCTTGGCGACCGCGACACCATCTACAGAGTAACTAAGCGTGCCCGCTGTGACGCTCGTCGGCGTCCATGTGAGTGTGCCAACAATGCGACTATTAACCAGCGCCGGGTTGAATGGCTGCGTGCCGAACCACGGCCCATTGGTGGCCACAAACACATCGCCTGACCACACTACTGGGTTCGCCGTTGGCGATATCGTGCCGACGTACCAGATCGGCTTACCGGTCGGGTCGTAGACAAACATAGTGAAGAAAATGATGTTGCCGCGCTGCACGAGCTGGATACCCCAACCGGATTCGGCCGGGATGTACCAAAGGTCGGACTGATCGGCGGAATAGGACGTTGCGCTAACCGGGCCCGTGAACAGCGATAGGGCGATCAGCGACGAAGCAAGCAATAGGCGAAGTGCGCGCATAGCGGTTCTCCCTGAGCGTGGCAAAGCCCATGGGTGTCGCATCTTTCGTACCAATCGGATCTGCTCGGCAGCCCTCGAATGAGGGTGGCTCCTAGGCGTGCTTTGCATATTGCCGCAAAGGGGCAGTTGGCGACGCCGGGCGGCCAGCCAAGTACCATCGCGCCGTTTGTTAATCGCCCGCCAGAAGCAATGCGTCCGGCCCGGCGGTGCCATTGATATGCATTGTTCTCAGTCGCCGCGCCATTGTTATTCATTGTTAGCAATGCCCCTCGCCCTGTTATCTCCCTGTTCTCAGGAAGCCGGCGGCAATCTGAGGGTGCTGCTACATCCGCTACAGTTGCTACACCTCGCCATTGCTATCCGTTGTTATTTGCAATGGTGGAGCCGGGCGAGCGGCCCCAACCCGGCTGCCTTAAGCCACTGATCTACAGGCAAGAACGCTTCGCATCTGGTCCGTCCCATCGCTCAGCGGCCCGATTTGGTAAACCCATTGTGGGAGATGGTAACTCCTTGATTTTACGCTGGGATAGCAGACTGACTTGCCGCGCTGTTTAAAGGATTGAATGGGCTTGACTCAAAGGGTAACCCATTGATTTACTGAGAGGCGCCCGCTCCTCCGGTTGCCGGTACTCCGGCCCGCTGTAGTTCTCTGATGGGTTGCTACAGTCGCTACGGCTGCTACACCCTCATGGAACTTAGTCCTTGCTCGTTATGTCAGTACTGACATATAATCGTTGCTATGGCGGATGGCGATAAGCCTCTCATTTGGTTTAGGGCCGAAGTAAAGACGCCACCCTTTTCTGAGGAAGCACGCATTGAAGCCGGGATGCTGTTGCGGCAGTTACAAGGGGGCATCAAATTAAGCATGCCCCAGTCGCGACCTATGCCCACTATCGGTGCTAGATGCCATGAGTTGCGAGTTCAAGACGAAAATGCCACTTGGCGTATTGTCTATCGGATCGATGCTGACGCAATTGTGATCGTTGACGTTTTCCAGAAGGATTCGCAGAGCACCCCAAAATTGGTTATTGCCAATTGTGAACGACGGTTGTCGGAGTACGACCGTCTCTTTAAAGAGAAAGCGAGAAAGAAATGAATAGCCAAAAGAAGGCCAAGCTCGAAGCTGCTGGCTGGGCGGTCGGAAGCGCAAAGGACTTCCTCAATCTCTCCGACGCCGAAGCCGCCTATGTCGAGACTAAAGTTGCGCTCGGAGAAAAATTGCGCAGCGCGCGAACTGATAGGCACCTTTCGCAGATCGAGGTTGCGAAGCGCCTGCGCTCTAGCCAGTCAAGGGTGGCCAAGATGGAGGCCGCCGACCCGAGCGTCTCTGTAGATCTGTTGATTAGATCGCTTTTCCGACTTGGGGAGAGTGGCGTAGATATTTTCGGGGCGCTATCTACGGCTCTCATGGAGGGCATGTCCAAGAATATCGCAGAACCAAAGAGCCGCCGTCGTCCGGTCGTGCGCCGTGATGGCCGCGTGCAGCACGCTTAACACAGGTAAGGTAAATGAGCTCGTCGCAAAGTTTTCGTACAACGTGCTCGGGATGCGGCCGGCCGGTCGCTGAAATGTATGACGCTACGTCGCAGCTACGTGCTCCGTGCCCTTCGTGCGGATCGCAATCGAGGACGGTTCACGCGCTGCTAACTGCCACCGCCGAAGCACATGCGTTCGTCAAAGCGGTACAAACGCGTCCGGGGAGAAAAAACCCTGTATCACAGATTGAATCGGGCGATAGCCTTTATCGCAAGACCGGACGGTGGAGCAAACTCCACCGCGTAATCGATTGGGCACAAGATTGGTACAGCGAATTGATTACGGATAAGGAGACGGGCGAAGTCCATCGCGAGTGCCACGAACCGCTATCAGCGCACATCGGTCGAGGCACGCCGCGTCGTTTACGCGACGACCTCCCATCGAACTAGGTCCGTTAGCGTAGGCGCCGTCACGCTGACCGATAGCCCAGCGCTCCCTTTGACGACGTGGCCCATCGCGCGCAATATGACGCGAACGAAGGGGGTCTAATGCTCGAAGTCTGGTTAGGCTTGGTCGCGGTTGCGCTGGTCCTATGCTTTCTCGGCTGGATCAAAGACAGCTTTTTCTAGTCCGCGCTCGCCGCTCGATCTATCCCTAGGAGTGCCGCTGCGTAGTACTGAGCGGTTACGCCTCGCGGGTCTAGCCTCGCCATCTTCGCAATCTGCTGTACCGAATCCGGTGCCGTAAACACTTCCGCCAGCTTGTTGTAGCGGCCGGCGAGCATCGCGCTTTGTATGCGGCTCGCCAGGAATCCGAAGGGGTGCGTTGACACAGCGGAGGCTGCATCCGCCAGCCGGCTCTTGCCGAGCTGCCCTGCTAGGTCCGCACGCCCTGCTGTCGGCGATCCGACGCCAGGAATGCGCCCGGTAGCCTCAAGCGTCTGCATCAGCTTGTTAGCGCCGGCAACGTAATCGCCAGGGCTCACGCCGTTAGCTCTCGCTACTCCGCGTAGCACTTCCTCGAAGTTGGCCCGCTGCTGGTCCGTACCAAATAAGGACTTGGCGAAGTTCGCGCCGAGCATGCGATTGTCTCCGCCCTGCACTCGCTGGGTTGCGTCGTCAAAGGCGTTCTGCAGCCAGGTGCGGGCGATGCCAGGAAAGGCTTGCGGATTCTGCGCGTTGAGCTGCGTATACAGGTCGCGGATGTTTTCCTGCCGGGCCGTGCTCGGATTGGAGATAGCGCCAATGACGCGAGGGACAGCAGAGGGCGCGGTAGGGTCATAGCCAGTACGGCCGGCGACGATGCCAAGCGGCGAATTCTGCAACGGCTCGATGCGCGTCTTGGTGAACTGCTGATAGGCGTGATTCGCCGCCTCCCAGGAGGGGCTAGCCTCGCGGAGCGCTGTACCCAAGTCCTGATTGAACGGGCCGAGCACGCCTTGCGCTATCCGATCCTCCGGTGTTGCGTTGATAGCCGGCATATCGAGCGAGTTGCGGACGCGCTTGTACGTGTCCGACAGCGGGCCTAGCGCGGTGCGCGGTCCACTCGATGCGGCAACACCTGGGACTAACGGCGCACCGTTCTCGCCAATGATTGCGCCGGCAGGGATAGCGGGCCGCGCGGTCGATATGTCGGACGCAAAGCCGGTCAACGCCTTGGCGAATTGCGGGTCCGTCTGCTGTGCGCGCTGGCGTGCCGCCTCGATAATGGCCTGTATTGACGCATCGGGCGCGGTGTCCTGACTCGCGGCTTGATATAGCGGGCGCGTCGCATCCGTGCGTTGTCTCTCCAAGTTACTGAATACGTCCGTCGCCGCCTGTTGTGCTCGGCCCACGTTCTCGAAAGGCGCGTCGGGTGCTCCGGTCGATTCCAACATGCCGCTAGGCCCGGCGACGGCTTGCCTCACTTGGTTAGGACGTTGCGCGATAAACGGCTTGACGACAGCACCGCCGGAGCGCGATGCGGCTACATCGGCCGCGAGTTGTTGCACGCCACTATCCGGCAAGGCCTCCGGGCCCATCAGCGGAATGCCTAGCGCGCGGGCGTTGTTCTGCCGTGCTATGGCGTCGCGCATCTGCTGCGGCGTGAGGTCGCCGACTGCTTGGCTAAGCGCCTTCGCTGGAGCGTTACGGTAGGCGAGCGCGGCTCCTGGGATTCCGCCCCCGACGAGGCCGCCGAGCGCTTCCACCCAAGGGTTGTCGGCTGTCATACCGCCAGCGATACGATTGCCCGCCGTTGATCCAGCGACGACGGCACCGGTACGCACTGGCGCGGTAATGAGATTGCGCCCCATCGCGGTCGCGGTCTGCCCTGCAATGTCAGCAGTTTTTCCGGCCGGCGTTTGCGGCTGGTAGATCGGGCCGCCTGTGATCGCGTTGGAGATAGCCTCGTAGCCCGGCATGATGTCTGCCGACGATGGCAGATTCATAAACGGCATGGCGTCGCGCACCATCTGCTGCACCTTCGTAACCGTCGTCGGGTCCACTCCAAGCTTGTTAGCGATCCAGCTTTGCCCCGCCTCTGCCAAGTCGCGGAGATTGCCGCCAATACCGGCGAGATTCACTAAGCCCTTAAGCGGCGATACGGCAAGGCTCTTTAGCGCGTCGCTAGTCTGAGATACGCCAACGTCTGAGCCCCCGAACTTGCGCGCGAGGGCATCGTAGTCCGGTGCAGCAACATCCGAGCCCCCGAACTTCCGGGCTAGCGCGTCGTAGTCAATGTCGGGGCTCATTGCAGCCCCGCCGCTGCCTTGAACCTGTCGGCGTATTGCTGGCTTGGGAAGTCTTTGAACTGGCCATTAGGCAGTTGCACGACAACCCCGGTCTTGTACTTGGACGGGGGCGCACCAGGTGCGGAACTTTGCGAGCTGCTCACGACTTGCTTACCCCTGCTCGCCGCCTCGATCTGATCTAACGATGGCAGCACCGATTCCGGCGGATGCTGGGCGTAGTAGCCCTCCTCAAAGCCATCTATCGAGCCGTTGTGCTGTTGCCGGTATTGCTTCGCGGCGGTAAACATATTGACGTTGTAATCGGCCAGCGCCTTGTTCGTCTGCAACAGGAGATTGCGGCCCGGAACCGTCATGCCGATATTGGGGTTGTTCTGCATAGCCAAGACAACTTCCTGCATCGCCGGGCGCGACGAGAATTGCTTGATTTGATTTAGCGTCGATTCAAAGGCCAGCTTGCCGAAGCCCTCAATCGCCGGTAGCGATCCGCCGGCAACCGCGCTAACCGTATCGGGTGAGGCTCCGGCCGCGTTGAAGTAAGACGCTATGCGGGCGCGGGCGGGTGTGAATGCGCCGGAGTCAAACTGACTCGCTAGCTTTTGCATCTCACCCCAGCGGCCCGAGGCGAAGGCACCGTTGCGGCCGGCCGTCGCTATTTCCTCGTACCGCTTCGTCAAGGCGTCGCCGTAGGACTTGCTTTCCGATTCCACCTGCGGGCTTAGCTGAGTCTGGAACGTGCGCGGCGCGATGGCCTGCGGTTGATATTGCCCCTGCGCTCCGCCATTGAGCGGCGTGCGTTGCCCGCCTAATTCGCGGGGCGCGGCGTAGTAATCGCCCGGCTGCCCATTCTGCGCTTGATCCGCTTGCACGGCGGCCCATTGCTGCGGCGTCACACCCTGCGGCGGTTGCTGTCCTTGCTGTCCGGCGGCCTGTTGCTGTTGTGCGAGCCATTGCGCCGTGCGTCCGCTGTATGTTCCTTGCGGCAGGAATCCGAAGCCCGGAACCGCGCCGCCGGGCCACAACACGTCCGCCCGCGACACTCCGGCGTTGAAGCCCTTGGACCCTCCGGGTTGTATCGTCTCCTGCGGCGTGCTGAGCGCCGTTGCAACGTGCGGGCGCATCGTCTGCCGAAATAGGCCCTCTTGCGCATTCGGCACGTCGATAGCGTTGCCTTGTCCGTCAACGGTCATGCCCTCTGCAAGCGTCGGCGCGCGATAGTCAATGATGACTTGCCCGCTGCGCGGGTCGCGGTGCGTAAGCGTTCCGTTGGCGCGCAAGTTCTGCGGCTTTCCGTACTCGGCTGTGATCTTCGCCAGCTCGGCAAATCCGTTCGGACCTTGAAGGGTTGAAAACACGACGGCGGGCGGAACGCCTGTATTAATGGCCTGGTCAATAACCCAATTGCCTGTATTCGCCCTGCCTGCGGTTGGCGGCCTGGGCGGCACGGGCGGCGGAGCGAAGTTCATGGGCGGCGCGTTTCCGGTCGCATCGTTAACGCCAGTCGGAGCATTGAACGTGCTGGCTAGTTGCGACTGCTGACCTTGTGGCAGCGAGAAGTTTTGCTGCATCGTTGGCGCGTATGGTTGTGCGGGCTCGTCGCCGGTCGTTCCATTCCAGTTGACACCTTGCAGCATCTTTTGCTGCTGCATCTGCCGAAGGATCGGCAGCATTTGCGCCGCCGCCGTTACGTTCTGGTTGCGCTCCGCATAGTTCTGTTTCAGGTAATCGGCGCGCGCCTGCTGCCCGAGTAGCCCCGCTCTGCCAACGGCCGGCAATGTCGGGCCCGTTGAGTTCGCGAGCAGACCAAGGCCCGTCGTGAGAATTCCCTGCATCTGCGCGGCGTGCCTTTCCTCCGCACTAGGCTGGAAATACTTGAGCAGATCATCTATCGAGAGATCGGGGTTCGATGCCGCGAGATCGGAGAGGCTTGCCATCATTGGGCCTTCGTTGTTGCGCTAGTCGTTACTTCATTAGACTGGTTTTTACCTTGAATGTGCGAATGTGAAGCCAACGCAATGCGGTGTTATCAAACGTTGGCTGTTGCAAAGCCTTCATTCGTCGCAAGTTGTGCGAAAACCTTTAGCTTGTTCGCTACGCTCTCGCGCGATAGCTTTGCGCCTCCGAGTTCTATCTGTTCGACGATTCGAGCGGCGGTACGGTAGTGGTGTGCCATCGCATCAGAGCCGTAAGCCTTCGCCGCCAGGGTGCAAACCATGAGTGCAGTTGCGCGCTGCTCGGCCGTATTGGTGTATCGCGGGCGGCTGGACGTGTTGCGGGCCTCGCACGCCTCGCGCTCAGCGTCCAAAATTACTAGATCGGCATGGGTGATCGCTACGGGCTCGGTTAGCTCCACTGGCACCGTTGCGAATTGCTCGCCGTTCACGCTAAAGGCTTGGTACTCGCCGAGCAGACAAGCGATGCTGCCCCGGTCTGTATGGCTCCATTCGAGCGCCCGGAAGTCCAAGACGATGCAGACGCATGGCGCGGCCCCACGTCTCGCCGCTTCCGGTAGCCGGCTCTTTGGCACTAACGCGCTCGCCTGGAGCAGTCCGGCCGATAGGTAATACAATACCTGCGTCGGATGCACCTGCCAGTCAAACGCCTGCGCCTCGATGCTGCGATACCAGACGAGAGGCAGTGCAGCCTTCGCCCGCTTCACCGTGCGCCCCGCATCAGCTCAAGCACCATGTGCCGGTTGCAGGCGTCGAGCTGTGCGCGGTGCTCGGGGTTGGCTGGATCGAATACAAGCGTTGTCGTGTGAACCGCACAGAGCGGAAACGTTCGCGCAATTTCCTTTTGCTTGCGCTCGGCTGTTACCGGGGAATAGACGTATTCCGACAAGGGCCACAGCGTTGCCCACGCGCCAAAAAGAAAGCGCTTCGTACCGGCCACAAAGTAGACCTGGAGCAGTACCCGATCGCCGGGAGAGGCATCCGACAGATTCGCAACTAGCCGCGAATGTCCGGCTTCGTCCACAAGGTGATGGCCGACTGCTGAAATAACAGTGTCCATGTCGTCGCGGCTAGTTACGAGGCGCAGTAAGCCGGGCGAGAGCTGCGCCAGCCGCAATTTGATGTAGAGCCAGGCTAGTTGGAGATTCATTTGCTCGCCTCTGCGACGAGGGCGCGAAACGCGCGCAGCTCGACTATGATACGGGCAGGGGCCATGCGACGCCGGGCCGCCAGGAGGCTAGCCCGCTTCGCCTGTTCCTCTCCTGATTTCAGCGAAAGCCCGACCGCATAGCGCTCGATCAATCCGTCAAACTCGGCAAGATCGGCCGCCGTGTAGTCAATGCGGTAGCCGGCTCCAGCTTCCTCACCCCCTGCCACAGTTGCTACAGTTGCTACAGTTGCTACGGATTGGCCAATTTGGGGGCGATGTGTAGCAGTTGTAGCGGGTGTAGCAGTAGCAAGCCAGTCGCGGAGGCTCATGGTTGCCCCCCGAGCAGCTTGGGATTGATGGCAACTTCTCGCCGTGATCGGTCGCGGACCTCTTGCACGCGGCCGGCTTCAACAAGGTCCGCAAGCGCCTCGTCTAGCTTCTTACCGTCGCGCGTAGCGTTCGGGCCTTTCTGCTGGATCGTGCGGCGGGCCACGCGCTGAACGCCAGCCAGCTGGCAGTATTCGAGCAGCCAGGCGTCTAACCGGGCTGCGTTCGCCAATGTCGGCGGAAGCGAAAACTCGCCCAAGAATCGCCGAGCCTCAGTCAGATGCCATGCAACAACCCGGCAAGCCTTCGCCATGCTGTCGCCTTGTACTGCCCCGCTCGGTCCACGCTCGAAAACATGGAACAGCGCCGAAAGCCGGGCCGCATTGTCGGCGCTCTTGCTCGCCACGTCGCGCACGTCGGTTAGATCGCCGCCGGTTGCTAACTCTCCTTCAACGTCGTTGTAGAACCTTACCCAAGTCGCCTTTGCCTCCGCCGAGAGAATTAGCGTGGTCGGCTCCAGCTCGCCGCGTTCGTTGATCGGAGGCGGCATTGCAAGCAACGCTCGTACTCGGCTGTTGAACGTTGCCAGGGCGGGCCAGCTTTGCGGCGCTTGGCGATACTGCCGCGTCCCTTGCGTCGATTCGGGGTGAGCAACTAGGAAACGGGCGACAAAGCCAACCCCTCGCGCGAGCGTTCCCGCCTTGTCGAAAAAGTCTCGTACCGCCGCCGCTTGGGCTTGTAATGAGATGGTTAGCCGAGCGCCGTTGATCCGGTAGGACTCCGACGTGCGACGATCCACGCTCAGCGCGCCCGCATCCCAAAGAGAGTTAAGTAGCGCCAGATTGCGCACTATCGAATCGCGCCCCATCGCGTGCGATCCGAGTACCGCTCCTGCCTCCGCGCTGATGACTGCCGCCGAAGGCCAACCCGCCATACCGTGCGCCAGTGATTCGGGCGTTGCGTCCGTGTAGAGCAGACGCGGCACTTGTAGCCGGCCGGGCCTTTCTGCCTGCATAACCGCTAGCCGGGCCTCGTCGTCTTGTGTCGGCTGGCCCTGTTTTGCTCCCTGTTTAATGGCCTCTCGCAACCCCGCTAGCTTGGCTTCCCAAGCTCCGACTGCGGCCAGGTGTTTAGCGATTGCAGGCTTCGCGGTTTCGGCCGCGTCGCGCTCGTAGTCGCGGAGCGGGCCGGCGAAATGTCCATCTGCCGTTGACTTGCGCTCGCCGGATTCGGCGATGGTCAGAAACCAAAGACCGATGGGGCCGGTTAGTCCTTCGTCGCGCTGAATGTTCGCCAATCCCTGCGCGGCGACCGATGCAGCCGACAAGGCAGACGACGCAACCAGCGCGGGGGGTGCCTGGGTGAACGTCTGCACTTCCTCAATGGCTGCGCGCATGCTTTCGGGCAGCTCGGCGAGCGGGTAAGGCTGCGCCGCGTCGTCATGCGTCAGCATTTGCGGTTCCGGCCAATCATCAGCCCCTAGGATCGCCGCTGCTGCGTTGTTTCCGGTCGGCTGGGGCGTTGGCACGTCCGGCGCTCGCGCATTGCATATCGAGGCTTCTACCGCCGCGCGTCCGCGTAGGCGGTGTAAGTCGTTAAAGTCCGTCGCGTTATCGGGTCGGTCATCGCCAAAACTAGGAACAGCGAGCAGACCGCCGACAGCTCGGGCCGCCTCCGCTGCTTTGGCTAGTCCTGGGTTGCCGTCCGTCTTGTGGTCATCGTCGGCGCAAATGACTAGACGCGCATCGGGGAACTTCGCGCGCATCGCCCGCGCTGCCGGCTCAAGGTTTCCGCAGTCGAATGCAACCGCTACGGCATGCCCGGTTGCCTCATGGATAGTCGCTGCCGTAGCGAATCCCTCCGCAACTGCAACAACGCCACTCGCCACACCGATAGAGAAGTAATGCCCCCGCACTTGCCCGCCAGTGAGAAAGCGCTTGCTGCTGTCGCCCTCGATAAACTGCAAGCTATGCAGCTCGGCGCCGTCGCGTACTGGCACGACTAGCGCGCTGCCGTGTAGCCGCAAGCCGTGCGCCTTCACGCCTTTGGCGACTAGGTACGGATGATCGGCCTGAGCGGGCTGGGATCGCGCCCATATCGTCGTCGCCTTCTCTCTCGCCTGAATTCGGCGTTGCTCGGCGTCAATCGCAGCCTTGCGCTTGGCTTCCGCTATTAGCTCGCGCTGCGCCAGTACTTCGTCGGGAGCTAACGCGCGATCTAGCTTCGCGGTCCACGGTTCCCAACCCAGGCCGTCGCGCCAGTTCTGAAAGCCGCCGGTAGGAACACCATTCAAGTGCAGTATGTAAGCGGCGTCGCCTTTCCCTCGCCCGCCGTCAACATCGCACCGGTGCAGCGAACCGTCTGCTGCAAGACTGTCCGGCGGAACAATGCCGCGCCGGGCAAGAGCATTTGCAAACTGCTGCTGTACGTCGATCATCGCAGTGCCCCCGCATGCGCCCATGCCGAGCCGATAGCGCGCTGCAACCGCTCGGGCAACGGCCGGTCAGGGTTAGAGCGGCGGTGATCGCTGACCGCTGAGATTTGCGACTGAGTAAGCCCCGATTGCCATAGGGGCGGCGAGGGAGTATCGTTCGTCTCGTAGTGTGCTGTTTCTTCCGCCGTCTCGACGCCCCATGCCCGCCAGGTTTGGGGCGTTGCCTTGTCTGGCGGATGATGTTGCGCGCTCATACCGCGCCCCCGGCCTGAGCAGACCTAGCGGCGGCAAGCTTTTCCAAGTGGGCGTCAATCTCAGAACGCAGCCAGCCGATAGACCTAGGGCCGGTGCGGATCGGCGCGGGCAGACGCCCGGCCTTCACATCGTTACGGATACTCGTCTTGCTACGTTGCAGCTCGACCGCGAGGGCGGAGAGTCTTACTACTGTGTCGGTTGACATTTGCAGCTCCTAGATTCAGTTGTCGAGGCTCGAAAACTTTCGGGCTTCACAATTAATTCTAGGTGCTACGCGTCGCTGCTTAACGCAGCTTGTTTTTCGTCGATACTCCTTATCGCTCAGTGACTAGGGAATGAATTTAATCGTCGTCATTCCCTGACGACTTCCCGCGATTCCCTCTTGGCTGTTTGACGGGAGCCCATACCTGCGGCTTTCCACTAACGCCCGGCGCGTACGCACTAACGCGCGGCCTATTACATAGTGGCTCCAGGTGAGCGCGGATCAACTCTTTAACGTAGTAGCCCCGGACTTCCTTGCCGGTGTCGCTGTAAACAACACGCAGCGGCACAACGTCAATGTCTCCTGCCTTCTTGGGGTTGCCGTGGTCGTCAAACGTCCGCTCAAGCACCCGCGCGCCGTCGTCAATGCGGCCTTGGTACTCGTCCACGATTTGAGCGCGCGTCATTGTTTCCCTGCGGGCAACCTCGGCTTTGGTGTCCTGCCTTATCCAGTGGCGGCTTTGTCCCACCTGTTCCAGCTCTGCCGGCACGTTAAGTCCCTGCCGTACCTTGGCCCACCGGATGCAGTCCGCCGGGGTAATACGCCAATTGCCAACCCATCCGGCAACCTCTTTGTGCGCCAACGTTTTGTCAACCCAGGTGGAGTTTTTCAGATCGCCTAGAATGTGCGCGGACTGTCCACCGTTCGCTATATCAAGCAACGCTTCGCGCGGAGCGTCGGGCACAAGTCGCGCGAGCAAGCACGCCGCTTGAGCCAGTGTCCAATACTCCTTGCCCGCCCATAGCTTGAGCATCTCCGCGCTTGCGGGTCTGAACTGGTAGACGGCGGCAGCTGGTTGAACATTGAGCACTAGCATTGCTCCGACCGGCAGCGCCGGCCCTTGCGTCTTCTTGGCGGCCTTCGCTTTCGGCTTTGGTGTCTTACTCATTGCGCCCTCTCTGGCCACTTGTGAAAATGCCGCGCTAGCTCTAGCAGCTTACTGCGCGGCGTCGCTGGTTTAATCCGCGTGCGATTGCGCGCCGGTAACCCAATCCTCGGTGTAGCCTATTGGAGTATCGCCTTGCCGCTCTAAACAGGCATCGAGACGCACGAGACAGAGCATCGATAGGTTAAGAGCGACTATGGCCAAGTTCTCGTAGCTGTCCGCAGCAATCGCATGGTCTGCCGTGTCGTGAATGGCGCTCAGCGGTTCCACTAGGCTGCGCATGCGAGTTAAGACCTCATCCATTGTTAGCAGCCTCGTAGCCTCCGCTTCTGCCGCCGCCCTACGCTTTTCGGTTTCCTCCTTTTTAGCCTTCTCCTCTTGCTGGCGCTCCGCCGCCGCCCGCAACTCTTCCTTTTCGAAAACCTCCCTGAGCAAATCCTGTGCAAGTGCCTTGACGCGCGGATCGTATCTGTCGAGGGCCGTCGACGTGTGCTTCGTTGCTACGGTCTTGCGAGCGCTGCCCTTTGCCTTGTGCTTATTTGACATTTCTATCTCCCGCGATAGCTACAAACGCACGGCCCGCGTCGAGCCACGCATCGCGTGCGTAGGGCTGTAGCCGGCGGTAGATTGCGATTACCTCTGCCTGGGGCGTCGCCGCTAGTTTTCGCAGCGGACTGCCCTCGCCAGTCCTAAGCCATTCTGGATCGACGTTTAAGGCCTTGGCGGACGCGGCAAGGCGTCGCCCTTTGGTGTTACGCTCTTTTGTAGCCATGATGCTCTCCTTAGCGAGTTGCATTGCGGTTAGGGGGCCGGAACGTTTACGCGCTCCGGTTCCCCGCTCTGCTGCGGTCTAGCTCGCGGCCTTCGCCGCCTTCATCGGCACTACGTTATCAATCGCCAGGGCGTCTATGTAGTCCGCCCAAGCTTGCAACAACTTCCGGCGCGTCTCTCTGTGTTCCGAGCGGTCATACGCCGCTTTAGTGTTATCCGTCTCGGCGTGCGCTAGCTGTTTCTCGATGACTTCGGATCGCCATTGCCCGGACTCGTTGGCCCATGTCGAAAAAAGCGTGCGGCATCCGTGCCCGGTCATTTGTCCTGCATAGCCGGCGCTCTTGGTAATGAAATACAGGATTGCGTTCTCGCTGATGGGCTTAGGCGTTGCGAGTGTCCGCGTCACGATGGGGAAAACGTAGCCGTATTCCTTCGTGATCGGCTTGAGCTGGCGGAGGATCGTCGCAGCCTGCGTTGATAGTGGCACCCAATGCGGCCGGCGCGACTTCATGCGCTCGCCGGGTATGTTCCATTCCGGGTTATCGCCGTCCAGGCCCTTGAACTCGGTCCACTTCGCGCCCCTGACTTCCCCTGTGCGCGTCGCCGTTAGCAGCAGGAGCCAGAAGGCGGACGTAACGATAGGCGTCGCGTAGATCGCCCGCATACGCTTAACGAACTCGCCCAGCTCTCGCGGGGTTAGGGACGCATGGTGTTGCTTGGGGTTGCTCTTGCGCAGTTGGCGCTTGAGTGCGGCGTATTGGTCTTTGACGACGGCGGTAGGGTCGCCGGTAACAAGCTTATGGATCGCGGCATAGCGGAAGATCGCACCAAGCCGTTGCTTTAGGCGGTCGGCGGTTTCGATCTTGCCGTCATTCAGGAGCGCTGCCAGGATCGCTAACACGTCCGCCGGCACAACTTCGGCGACAAGCTTGCTTCCGATGCTGGGTATAGCGTGGTCCTCGATGGACTGCCAGACGCCCGCCGAGTGAACAGCGGTCCACGTCTTAGCGTGCAGCGTGTGCCATTCCTCCGCCATCGCGCTAAACGTTGCCGCATCGCTTCGCTTGGTTGCCCGCAGCCGGGCGCGTGTCTCGATAGCCTCACGGCGCGATATAGCGGCGTTGGCGCGTTTCTGTTCCTGCTCGGCTGCCTCGGTGACTCTCTGAGTCTTGCGCAGTTCTGCCGGGTCTTTGCCGGCTGCGAGCTGATCCTTTATCTCCCGGGCCGCCGACTTGGCAGCGGTCAGTGAAAGCGCGGGGAACTCGCCGAGCGCAACCACCTTTTCAACCGAGCGCCGCTGCTCTTTGGGCACCCTTTGGTCCTTGCCCCCATAACGGTATTTGACGCGCCACAACTTCGCGCCGCTCGGACGCACTTCGACATACAGACCGCCGCCCGCCCATAGACGAAACGGCGCAGCCGCGTTCGGCTTGGCGTGTTCTATGTCTTTGTGCGTTAGCGCCTTCTTGTGCATCGCTGCCCCCTGCTGCATCTCTCTGTGCAGTATAGGCACTTGGGGGCGGTTTGAAAGACTTTACAGGAATACGGTACCCCCGTTTGCGGACGGCCAGCGATAACCGGCTAAGCATACCCCCGCTGATACCCCCGCTTAGGGTTGACTTTAGCAAAGCGCCGTTGCGCTTCGTTGCTGCTCGGAGTGGGGTGAATCTAGAGGGGACCGCTACCGGCGCGAGGGTCGAGTGCTGCTTACTGACCCTCGCTGGTTTTAGTTGCTGCTGATTTGTGGCGGAGTGGACGGGACTCGAACCCGCGACCCCCGGCGTGACAGGCCGGTATTCTAACCAACTGAACTACCACTCCTCAAATCCGCTTGCGCGCTCCTGTTGGTGGGTGCTGAGAGGCTCGAACTCCCGACATTCGCCTTGTAAGGGCGACGCTCTACCAACTGAGCTAAGCACCCGCGGCCGCGCCGTTGTCTCGGACGCGCCGCAGCGTTGCGTCCGTGAACACCGACCGGTGCGGAAAAGCCTGTCAGTTTACCGAATCCTTGAGCGCTTTGCCAGCCCGGAACTTCGGAACGCGCGCTGCCTTGATCTTGATCGTCGCGCCGGTGCGCGGATTGCGGCCCTGCCTGGCGGTGCGCTTGCCCACGTAGAACGAACCGAAGCCGACCAGCGTGACGATATCGCCCTTCTTCAGCGAATTCTTGATCGAATTCACCGTCGCATCCACCGCCCGTCCGGCGGCGGCCTTCGAGATGTCGGCATGTCGGGCGATGGCGTCGATCAGTTCGGACTTGTTCACGGATATCCCCTTTTCGTTTCCGGGCGAAGCGCCGCGATGCTGCGCGAGGTGCGGATTGCGTTGATGTGACTCGGGAGGGACTGCAGAACGAAGCAGAGCGTACTTTATAGCAACCGCGAATTCACCGTGTCAAGCGCTTTTGCTTTGCGCACTGCAGAAAACAAAACGCCGCGGCGCGCGCGTCAAGGCGAGCTGCCGCGGCGCTTGCTGCGCCGTGCGTCGAACGATCGTCAGTGCTTGATCAGCGCAACCGGCTCCTCGACCGGTGCCGCGGGAACCGCGGGCGCCTCCGGCAGCGCGGGGTCGGCTATCGGCGTCGGATGATGTTCGAGAGCGTACTCGAGGACCTGCTCGATCCAGCGTACCGGATGGATTTCCAGCCGGTTCTTGATCTCTTCGGGAATCTCGACCAGATCCTTGACGTTCTCCTCAGGAATCAGCACTTGCCGGATCCCGCCGCGCCCTGCAGCGAGCAACTTTTCCTTGAGGCCTCCGATCGGCAGCACTTCGCCCCGCAACGTGATCTCTCCGGTCATCGCGACGTCTGCACGCACCGGAATACCGGTGAGGATCGACACGATCGCCGTCACGATGGCACCGCCGGCCGACGGTCCGTCCTTCGGCGTCGCGCCTTCCGGCAGGTGGATGTGCAAGTCCGTCTTCTGATAGAAGTCGGGGGCAATCCCGAGCTGCTTCGAGCGGTGGCGAACGACCGACAGCGCGGCCGCGATCGACTCGTTCATCACGTCGCCCAGCTTGCCGGTCGTCGTCGTCTTGCCTTTGCCGGGCAGCGCGACAGCCTCGACGGTCAGCAGGTCGCCACCTACTTCGGTCCAGGCGAGTCCGGTGACCTGGCCGACCTGGTTTTTCTTTTCGGCGATGCCGTACGTATAGCGGCGTACGCCGAGGTATTTATCCAGGTTCTTTGCATTGACTTCGACCGGGTGCCGCGCCGAGCGCGGCTTGCCTTCGCTCGCCTTGAGCAGCAGCGCCTTGACCACCTTGCGGCAGATTTTGGAAATGTCGCGTTCCAGCGCCCGTACTCCGGCCTCCCGCGTGTAGTAGCGCGTGATGTCGCGCAACGCCGACTCGGCGATGTGCAATTCGTGGTCCTTCAAACCGTTGTTCTTCATTTGCTTGGGGACCAGGTACTGCTTGGCGATCGCGATCTTCTCATCCTCGGTATAACCCGACAGCCGGATGACTTCCATGCGGTCGAGCAGAGGCGCGGGGATGTTGAGCGTGTTCGCGGTCGCGACGAACATCACGTCCGACAGGTCATATTCCACTTCGACGTAGTGATCGACGAAGGTGTTGTTCTGCTCGGGATCGAGCACCTCCAGCAGCGCCGACGACGGATCGCCGCGGAAGTCCATGCCCATCTTGTCGACTTCGTCGAGCAGGAACAGCGGGTTCCTGACGCCGACCTTGGTCATGTTCTGCAGGATCTTTCCCGGCATCGAGCCGATGTAGGTCCGGCGGTGGCCGCGGATCTCCGCTTCGTCGCGTACGCCGCCCAAGCTCATGCGCACGAACTTGCGGTTGGTGGCGCGCGCGATCGATTGCCCGAGCGAGGTCTTGCCGACGCCCGGCGCCCCGACGAGGCAAAGGATCGGGGCCTTCAGCCGATCGACGCGCTGCTGCACCGCGAGATATTCGACGATGCGCTCCTTCACCTTCTCCAGGCCGTAGTGATCGGCGTCGAGCACCTTGACCGCGTTCGACAGGTCCTTGTTGATCTTGCTTTTCTTGCGCCACGGCAGTCCGAGCAGCGTATCGATGTAGTTGCGCACGACGGTTGCCTCGGCCGACATGGGCGACATCATCTTGAGCTTCTTGAGCTCCGCCAGCGCCTTGGTCTCCGCCTCCTTCGACATCTTGGCGGTCTTGACCTTCTTGTCCATTTCGTCGAGATCGGCGTTCTCGTCGCCTTCGCCGAGCTCTTTCTGGATGGCCTTGACCTGCTCGTTCAGGTAGTACTCGCGCTGGCTCTTTTCCATCTGACGCTTGACGCGACCGCGGATGCGCTTCTCGACCTGGAGGATGTCGACTTCGCCCTCGAGCAGGCCAAGGAGGTGTTCCAGGCGCTTGCCGACGTCCTGCATTTCGAGGATTTCCTGCTTCTGCTCGAGCTTCAGCGGCAAGTGCGCGGCGATTGCGTCGGCCAGGCGGCCGCCATCATCGATGCCCGACATCGACGTCAGGATCTCCGGCGGAATCTTCTTGTTGAGCTTGACGTACTGATCGAACTGTCCGAGAAGCGCGCGGCGCATCGCCTCGATCTCGTGCGTGCCATTCTCGACACCGGTGAGCAGCGTCGCTTCGGCCGACAGGTACTCGCCGGGATCGGTCACCCGGATGATACGGGCGCGTTGGGTGCCTTCGACCAGCACCTTGACCGTGCCATCCGGCAGCTTGAGCATTTGCAGCACGGTCGCCACGCTTCCGATGTCGTAGAGGTCGTCGGCCGACGGTTCGTCCTTGGCGGCGGACTTTTGCGCGACCAGCAGAATGTGCTTCCCCGCCTCCATCGCCACGTCGAGGGCCTTGATCGATTTTGGGCGGCCGACGAACAGCGGAATGACCATGTGCGGAAACACGACGACATCCCGCAGCGGCAGCAGGGGAAAGATCGTCGGCTCGGGTGTTGCGCTAAGGAGGTCGGTGGGCATGCGGGGCCGTCCGGATCGGTTGGAAGGGGCAAAACATCAAATTGGGCCGCCGGCCGGCAACTTCAAGCCGGCTGCGGGCGATGGGCGCGAACGCGGCGTGCTCAGGAGTGCGCCGCCGCGACCTTGGCCGCTTCGGCAAACATCAACAGAGGCTTGCCGTCATTGTTGATCGTCGCTTCGTCAACGATGACGCGCGACAGATTGGCTTGCGATGGCAGGTCGTACATGACGTCGAGGAGCACTTGCTCGAGGATGGAGCGCAGGCCGCGTGCGCCGGTCTTGCGCGCCAACGCCCTGCTGGCGATCGCCCGCAGCGCAGGCTCGCGGACTTCCAGCTCGACGCCTTCCATGCGGAACATTTTCTGGTACTGCTTGATCAGCGCGTTCTTCGGCTCGACCAGAATTTGGATCAGCGCCGCATCGTCGAGTTCCTCGAGCGTGGCGACCACCGGCAGCCGGCCGACGAACTCGGGGATCAGGCCGAACTTGATCAGGTCCTCCGGCTCGGTCTCGCGCAGCAGGATGCTGATGTTCTTGCGATCGTCCGGGCTCGCGACCTCCGCGCCGAACCCGATACCGGTCTTGGCGGTACGCTGGCGGATGATCTTTTCCAGCCCGTCGAACGCGCCGCCGCAGACGAACAGTATGTTGGTCGTATCGACCTGGACGAATTCCTGATTCGGATGCTTGCGCCCGCCCTGCGGGGGAACCGAAGCGATCGTGCCTTCGATCAGCTTGAGCAGCGCCTGCTGCACGCCTTCGCCCGAGACGTCGCGCGTGATCGAGGGGTTATCGCTCTTGCGCGAAATCTTGTCGATCTCATCGATATAGACGATGCCGCGCTGTGCCTTGTCGATGTCGTAATCGCACTTCTGCAGCAGTTTCTGGATGATGTTCTCGACGTCCTCGCCCACGTAGCCCGCCTCGGTCAGCGTGGTCGCGTCGGCTATGACGAAAGGCACGTCGAGCAGCCGCGCCAGCGTCTGCGCCAGCAGCGTCTTGCCCGAGCCGGTCGGGCCGATCAGCAGGATGTTGCTCTTGGCCAGCTCGACGTCGTCTTCCTTGACGCTGGTGTCGAGACGCTTGTAGTGGTTGTAGACTGCAACCGACAGGATTTTCTTCGCAAACTCCTGGCCGATCACGTATTGGTCGAGGATCTGCCGGATCTCGTGCGGCGTGGGCAGCTTGTCCTTGTCCGCCCGGGTCGCGTCTGCCGTCGCGCCCTCTTCGCGGATGATGTCGTTGCAGAGCTCGATGCACTCGTCGCAGATGAACACCGAGGGACCGGCGATAAGCTTCCTCACCTCGTGCTGGCTTTTGCCGCAGAAGGAACAGTACAACAGCTTGTCGCCAGTCGCTTTTTCCGCCATTCACCCGCCTTTTTCGCCCCGATTACGGCCCGCGCCTGCCAGAGAGCGGCCCCGAGGGGCGTTTACACTGTACCCGGCCTAAGCCCGGCTCTGCAAGACTTTATCGATCAGACCGTAACTCAGGGCCTCGTCGGCTGTCAGGAAGTTGTCGCGCTCGGTGTCCTTTTCGATCTGAGCGATGGGTTTGCCGGTGTGCTCCGCCAACAGGCGGTTCAGGCGCTCGCGCAGACTCAGGATGTACTTGGCGTGGATCGCGATATCCGACGCCTGGCCTTGGAACCCGCCCAACGGCTGGTGGATCAGGACCGTCGAATTGGGCAGCGCGAACCGCTTGCCCTTGGCACCCGCCGCGAGCAGGAACGAGCCCATGCTGGCGGCCATGCCGACGCACAGGGTCGATACGTCGGGCTTGATGAACTGCATCGTGTCGTAGATCGCCATCCCGGCCGAAATCGATCCCCCCGGCGAGTTGATGTAAAAATTGATGTCCTTGTCGGGATTTTCAGACTCCAGGAACAGCATCTGCGCGACGACCAGGTTGGCGGTCGCGTCGTCCACCGGTCCGATCAGGAATACCACCCGCTCCTTCAGCAGCCGCGAGTAGATGTCGTACGCGCGCTCGCCGCGCCCGCTCTGCTCGATCACCATCGGGATCAAGCCGAGTCCCCTCGGTTCCTGCGATCTGCCTGCGCTCATCGGATTCCCCGCCTTCGATTGAAAGTATCTGGGCCGCGCCGCTAGCGCGTCGGCGGCTCCATCAGTGCCGCGAAGCTCGTGGGCCGGTTCTCGACGCGCGCTCGCGACAGCGCCCAGTCGACAACGTTTTGTTCGACTGCCTGCGCCTCGAAATCGTTCAGGCGCCCCGGCTTCTCGTAGTGCCAGCGTACGACCGCTTCCGGCTGCTCGTAGGCCTGCGCCGCCTCCCGGACCAAGGCCAGTACCTGCTCAGGTTTGGCGGCCAGCTGGTAGACCCGCGTGATCTCGTTGACGATGAGGCCGTAAATGACGCGCTCTTCGGCCTGCGGCCGGAAGGTGTCGAGTGAAAGCTGCGCGTCCTCCGCCTTGAGCCCTCGACTCTGCATGTCGGCAAGAGCCCGGTCGAGCAAGTGCTGCGCCTCCAGCTCGACCAGCGATCGGGGTACGACCAGCTCCGACGTGGACTTGAGCGCGCGCAAGACCTGCTCGCGCACCACGCCTTCGATCTTGCGCTTGAGCTCCAGCCCAAGATTAGCCGCGATCTCCGCGCGGAGCTCCTCGACGGTGCCGCTGGCGATGCCGTACTTGGTCGCGAATTCCGAATCGATCGCGGGCAGCTTGGGCTCGCTGACCGATTGGACCGTCATCACGAAATCGGCGGGTTTTCCGGCGACCTCCTTGCCGTGATAATCGGCGGGGAAAGTCAGCGCGAACATCTTGGTTTCGCCGGCGGACATGCCGGTCAGCGCGGTCTCGAACTCGGGCAGCATGCGACCTTCCCCGATGACGATCGGAAAGTCCTTAGCCTGGCCGCCCGCGAACGCAATGCCATCGATCTTGCCGGTGAAATCGACGACGGCACGGTCGCCGTGGGTGGCGGGACGCGAGACCGCCTCGTAGCGCACGTTCTGGCGGCGCAGGATATCGATGGTCCGGTCGATGTCGGCGGGGGTGACCTCGGCAACGGGGCGCTCGATGGTCACGCCGGAGAGCTCGCCGAGCTTGATTTCGGGATAAATCTCGAACACCGCCGAGAATTCGAGTTGATTGTCGGCGGCAGCCTCTTTGGGTTCGATGCGCGGATAGCCCGCCACGCGCAGGTTCTGCTCGCGAATGGCGTCGTTGAGGCTCGCCCGGACCGTATCCGAGATCACGTCGGAACGCACCTGCGGGCCGTATTGCTGCGCCACCATCTTCAGCGGAACCTTGCCAGGACGAAAGCCGGCGATCTTGACCGTCTTCGCGAGCCGCGCCAGACGCTTGTGCACTTCGCCGTCGATCTGCTCGAGCGGCACGGCCACATTCAGGCGGCGCTCGAGCTGGCCCAGCGTTTCCAGTGTCGTTTGCATACCCCATGATTCCTTGCTAGCCTTGATCGTTTTCGTGGTGCGAAAGGAGAGACTCGAACTCTCACGCCTTTCGGCTCCGGCTCCTAAGGCCGGTGCGTCTACCAATTCCGCCACTTTCGCAGCCGGTCTCGCGAAACGGGCTAGTATAGCCGAAAAGCCCTATCCCCGCCACACAAAACGCTCCGGTCCGCGCCGTTTTTGACGGGACAATTTTGAACGCTCTCGCGCAACATCCGAATCGCCGTGCCCGTCAGCCACTACGAGAATTTTCCCGTCGCGTCCTGGGTCGGCCCGCGCGCGCTGCGGCCAGCGATTTCGGCAATCTACGATTTTGCGCGAAGCGCCGACGATATCGGCGACGAAGGGGATGACCCGCCGTCCGAGCGCCTCGCGGCGCTCGAGCATTACGCGAAGACGCTCGACGCCATCGAGTCGGCAGCCGATCCCTCCGACGATCCGGTCGAGCCGCCCTTCGCGGCATTGGCTGCGGCGATCCGCCGGCACGGGCTTCCCATCGATCCGCTGCGCGACCTGCTGTCGGCCTTCCGCCAGGATGTTCAGAAGACGCGTTACGCGAATGCCGGCGAGTTGCTCGATTACTGTCGGCGTTCGGCCAACCCGATCGGCCGCTTGCTGCTGCATCTGTACGGCGTCACAGGCGCAGCCGACCTTCATCGTGCGGACGCCATCTGCACCGGCCTACAGCTTGCCAATTTCTGGCAGGACATCGCGCTGGACTGGAGCAAGGGTCGCGTCTATCTGCCCATCGACGACATGGTGAGTTTCGGGGTAAGCGAGCGTCAGATCGCCGAGGCGTTCGTCGACGCGCGCTGGCGCCGCCTGATCGCCTTCGAGGTCGCGCGAACCCGCGATCTTTTGCGCTCCGGCCTTCCACTCGCACAGGCCCTGCCGCTGCGCGCGCGGCTCGAGCTGAAAATGGTCGTCGCCGGAGGCTTGCGCATCCTGCGCGCGATCGACCGCGCGCACGGCGACGTGTTCCGACAGCGGCCGGTATTGCGCCGGCGCGACTGGGCACTGATGTTCGCCGCGACCCTGTCGCGCTGACATGCAGCCGGACGTCTATTGCGAACAAAAGGCCGCACAGAGCGGCTCGAGCTTCTACCGGAGCTTTCGCTTCCTGCCGCAGGCCCGTCGCCGCGCGATCGTCGCGCTCTATGCGTTCTGCCGGGAGGTCGACGACATCGTCGATGAAACCGGCGACGTCGGCGTGGCCCGCATCAAGCTTGCGTGGTGGCGCGGCCAGGTCGCCGCGATATTCGGCGGCGTACCGCAACATCCCGTGGCGCAGGCGCTGCAGCCGGTCGTCGCTGAATTCGGACTGCCCGAGTCCCGGCTGCAGGCCGTCATCGATGGCATGGCGATGGACCTCGAGCAGCAGCGTTACCTCGACTTCGCGATGCTCGAGCGCTATTGCGATCTCGTCGCCGGCGGCGTCGGGCTCATGTCTGCGGAAATATTCGGCTATTCCGATCCGGCGACACGCGTCTATGCGCGCGATCTCGGCATCGCCTTCCAATTGACGAACATCATTCGCGATGTTGGCGAGGACGCGCGGCGCGGGCGCATCTATTTGCCGCAGGCCGAGCTCGACCGCTACGGCGTTACCGCATCCGACATTTTGGGCGCACGCCATACGCCGCGATTCGTGGCGTTGATGCGCTTCCAGGTGGCGCGCGCCCGCACCGTCTACCAGCGAGCGCTGAGCTCGCTCCCATCAGCGGATCGGCGCGCGCAGCGCCCGGGTCTGATCATGGCGGCGATCTATCGGGCGCTACTCAACACGATCGAACGCGACGGTTTTCACGTGCTCGACCGCCGTGCCGCGCTTTCGCCGCTGCGAAAGGCCTGGATCGCCTGGACCGCGTCCTGGTCCTATTAGGGCCCGCAGCTTAGTGACGAACCAGATTGCAGTCGTCGGCGGAGGGTACGCGGGTTTCGCCGCGGCGGTGACGCTGGCCAAGGCCGGCTGCGCGGTGACCGTATTCGAGGCCGCGCAGACCCTCGGCGGGCGGGCTCGGCGGATCGAAGCCTACGAAGTCGTCGTCGACAACGGTGAGCACATTCTGCTCGGCGCGTACCGCGAACTGCTGTCGCTGCTTCGGATCGTGCATGGGCCCGGCGCCGAGCGCGACCTCTTCGATCGGCGACGGCTATGCCTGGACGAGCCCGGCGTATTCCGGCTGAGCGCGCCCAAGCTGCCCGCGCCCTGGCATCTTGCCGTCGCGTTACTGAGCGCACGCGGATTGACCTGGTCCGAACGGCGGACCACGCTCGCCTTCATGCGGCGCCTGCGGCGGGAGCGCTTTCGCTGCGCGGCGTCATTGACGGTCGCCCGGCTTCTCGATGGCCAGCCCGCCGCGGCAACCCGTCACCTGTGGGCGCCCTTGTGCATCGCCGCGCTCAACACGCCGCTGCAGGACGCTTCGGCGCAGGTCTTCCTCAACGTGCTGGCGGCTGCCTTCACCGGTAAGGCGGGCAATTCCGACATGCTGATGCCGCGGGTCGATCTGTCGTCGCTTTTTCCCGATGCGGCCGCGGCGTACGTGGTGGACCGCCATGGCGCGATCCGCAAGGGCACGACGGTGACCGGCGTGGCCCGCCGGGGCGACCAGGTCATCGTGCGAAGCGGCTACACCGACCAACCGTTCGACGCCGCCGTGATCGCAGTGGGACCGCACCAGCTCGGCCACTTGCTGAGCGGGGCGATCGAATCCCCCGACGCCGCGCACGCGGTCGCGTGCGTCGAGCAGTTCGGTTACGAGCCGGTCGTGACCGCCTATCTCAAATACGAGCGGCGGCTCGGGCTGGCGCAGCCGATGCAGAAACTCGATGGCGCGCCGGGCCAGTGGCTGTTCGATCGCGGGCAGCTGGACGGTCCGGAGGGTCTGGCCGCCGTGGTGATAAGCAGCGAGCTTCCGGGCGAGTGCCGCGAGCACCCGGCGCTGTTGCGTGCGATCGACGATCAGTTGCGGCGACTGATCCCGGCGCTGCCGCCGCCGTCCTGGCTCAAGGTGATCGCCGAGCGTCGCGCCACCTATGCGTGCCTTGCGGGCCTCACCCGTCCGCCAGCGGGCGCTATCTCGCCGCGCCTGTACCTCGCGGGGGATTACACCGATCCCGAGCTTCCGGCGACACTCGAGGCGGCCGCGCGCAGCGGCGCAGCCGCTGCGCGCCAGCTGCTCGCTACGCCTTGAGCGCCGTGCCTTCAGCGGGCGCCGTCGCCGCGCCGGACCCGAGCGAGCGCTGCATCAGCACCGTGTCGACCCAGCGATCGAACTTGCGGCCGACCGCCGTCAGGCATCCGACGCGCTCGAAGCCGAGCCCGGCATGCAGTCCGATCGAAGCGGCATTGTCGGACCCGCCAATCACCGCCACCATCTGCCGATAGTCCAGCGGGATGCACGCCGCGATAACCGCCGCCAACAGCGCGCGCCCGGCGCCGCGCCCCATACACGTCGGGTCCACGTAGACCGAGTCCTCGACGGTATAGCGATAACCCGGCCGCGCGCGATAGAGGCTTGCATAGGCGTACCCGGCGATCGCGCCGTCATCGGGCGAGAGCGTCGCAACCACGTACGGCAGACCGCACTCGACGATGGCACTCCAGCGCCGCCGCATTTCTGCGCCGTCCGGAGCCGCGAGCTCGAAGGAGGCGGTGCCGCACTCGACATGGCGCGCATAGATCGCCGCGATGGCCGTCAAGTCGGCGGCGTTGGCGGCGCGTACCGCGACACGTGGCGCTGACACGGAGCGCTCAGCTCACGCGGGCAGGCTTGCCGCTGCCGGAGCGGTTGCGCAGCAGTCGCTGTTTCTCGCGATTCCAGTCGCGCAGCTTCTCGGTCTCGCGCTTGTCGTATTGTTTCTTGCCGCGCGCAAGCCCGATCTCGATCTTGATCCTGCCTTTGACGAAATGCAGATCCAGGGGCGTCAATGTGTAACCGGCGCGCTCGACCTTGCCGACCAGGCGATTGATCTCGGTGCGATGCAGCAGCAGCTTGCGGGTCCGGGTCGGATCCGGCTTGATGTGCGTCGACGCGGTCGGTAACGGCGTCACGTGCGCCCCGATCAAAACGATCTCCCCGCCCTTGACGACCACGTAGGCTTCCTTGAGCTGCGCGCGGCCGGCGCGTATCGCTTTGACTTCCCAACCCTCCAAGGCGAGGCCGGCCTCGAACTTCTCCTCGACAAAATAGTCGTGATAGGCTTTTTTATTTTGTACGATACTCATCCGACGTGCTCGCTGTTCCCCTCGTCGTATTGTAACAATGCGCAGCGTAAACAAGTCGGTGCTGGTCCCGTACACGGCGCAGCAGATGTTCGACCTCGTCGCGGGCATCGAGGACTATCCGAAATTTCTGCCCTGGTGCGGCGGGACCCGTATCCTGCAGCGAAGCGGGGATGAGACGCTGGCCCGGATCGACATCGATTATCGCGGTGTTCGCGCGCATTTCACCACCGCGAATCACAACCAGCCACCTGACCGCATCGTCATCGAGCTGCGCGACGGTCCATTTCGGCGCCTCGATGGCATCTGGCAGTTTCGCGCGTTGAGCAACGCCGCGTCCAAAGTCGATTTCAAGCTCGATTACGAATTTGCCACCGGGGTCCTCGAAACCCTGATCGGGCCGGTTTTCAGCCGCATTGCCGATAGCTTCATCGACGCGTTCGTCAAGCGCGCGGCGGCGGTCCACGGCGGTGCCGGATGAATCCCATGATCAGCGTCACCGTGATCTACGCGCGGCCCGCTGCCGTTACCGAACTACACGTGGAGCTGCCGGCGGGGTCGCGCGTCGCCGACGCGCTGGCCCGCTCGGGGATCGCGGCGCGCCATCCCGAAATCGACGCCGCCGTCGGTGGTGTCGGGATCTACGGCACACGCGTGGCGCTCGATTCGCTGCTGGCCGACGGCGACCGGGTCGAAGTCTACCGTCCGCTTTTGGCCAACCCCAAGGAGCGACGGCGTCGAGGCGTCCGTCGCCGTGCCGGTTGACTTGCCGGCCTGCCGCAGGTATCGTCGGCAAGATACTGAATATACGATAAAAACGGATGATGTATTCACGCTTAGCCGGGCCCACAAACGCGACCGGACGGGTTCGTGCGACGACGGTTGCGTTCACTCTGGCAACGCTTCTGGCGCTCTCTCGGACGGGGGCGGCCGAATCGCTGCCAACCTCGCCGGATGCGGCCGGAACCGCCGAGCATCCTGCCTCCAGCGTCCTTCGCAGCGCTGAAGACCTCGCGATCTATGCACTGGGACTGATAGGCGTCGACTATCGTTATGGGGGCACCAGTCCGGAACGGGGTCTCGACTGCAGCGGACTCGTTCGCTACGTCTTCCAGCAGGTCGTCGGGGTAACGCTGCCCCGAACCTCCGGCGAGATGGCGCGCTTGGGGCGTCGCGTCGCCGTCCCGGACCTGCGGGTCGGCGACCTGGTATTTTTCAATACGCGAAGCGCGCCCTTTTCGCACGTAGGCATCTACCTCGGGGACCATCGCTTCGTTCATGCGCCGCATCGCGGCGGCGAGGTCGAGATCGTCGCGATGAACCAGCAGTACTGGGAGCGGCGCTTCGATGGTGCGCGTCGATTGATCGGCGTGCTGCCCGAGCTGATCCGGATGGCGCCGGCCGAGCCGCCGCCGTCCGAAGCAGCCGTGCTGGGCGCGTTCGACCAGCGGTATCGCTGAAGTCGGCAGGTCGAGCTAGTTTGTTGCGCCGCGCTGGCGCAGCGCGCTTTCGATCGCGTCAAACCCGCCGCGCTGGGCCCAGGCCAGCGCCGTCGCGCCGGCGTCGTTGCGGTGGCCGACGTCGGCACCCCTGGCAAGCAGCAGGTCCACGACCTCGCTGTGACCGCCGCGAACCGCCATCATCAGCGCCGTCGTCCCGTTCGGCGACGACGCGTTGATGTCGGCTCCGGCATCGATCAGATAGCGCGCGATGTCGACCTGCCCGCTCGTCGCCGCGTAGATCAGCGGCGTCCACCCGGCCCGATTGATTGCCGCGCCTCGAGCAAGCAATTTCTTGACGATGGCCAGATGGCCGCCCAGCGCTGCCAGCATGATGGGGCTATCGCCGTAGCTGTTGCGAATATTGACCTTCGCGCCTGCGGCAAGCAGCGCGTCAAGCGTAGGCTCGAACCCCGAGCGCGCGGCAATCAGCAGGACGGGGTCGCCGTTCGGATCGACGGTGTTCGGATCGACGCCGCGGGCGAGCATCGCGGCTACTTCGCCGGACTGGTCGACCGTCACGGCGCGTATGAAGCTGTCGTACAGCTCCTGCGCGCCGGCGGCGGTCGGGATGCAACCGAACAGCGCGATGGCCAGGAGCGGCCAGCAAAAAGCCGAGAGCCGGCGCCCTTTACCCGACATCGACAGCCGCCCCGATCATCCGGAAGAAATTGGCCGAAGTGGCGCCGCCGATAACATCGACCGGCACGTCGCGCAGCCGAGCGATTTCCTCGGCAACGTGGCGTACGTAGGCGGGCTGGTTCAATTTGCCCCGATGCGGAACCGGCGCGAGGTAGGGCGCATCGGTCTCGATCAGCATGCGATCTAACGGCACGCGGCGCGCCACGTCCTTGAGCACCGCGGCGTTCTTGAACGTGACGATGCCGGAAAAGGAGATATGGAAGCCGAGCTCGAGCGCTCCCTGTGCAACTTCCCAGTTCTCGGTGAAGCAATGCATCACCCCGCCCGTCTCGTCCGCCCGCTCGGCGCGCATGATCGCCAGCGTGTCAGCCGCCGCGGCGCGCGTGTGGATCACCAGCGGCTTGCCGCAAGTCCGCGCGGCGCGGATATGAACGCGAAAGCGCTGCCGCTGCCACTCCAGATCGCCAGTCGCGCGGTAATAGTCGAGTCCCGTTTCTCCGATCGCCACCACCTTCGGCCGCGCCGCGAGTTCGATCAACTGGTCGACCGTGGGCTCGGGCGTATCTTCATAGTCGGGATGCACGCCGACGCTCGCATAGATGTTGGCATGCTCGTCGGCCAACGCCAGGACCTGCGGGAGATCGGGCAGATTGACGCCGATGCACATCGCATGCGTGACCCGATGCTGCCTCATCTGTTCGAGCACCGCCGGCAGCTCCGCCGCCAGCTCCGGGAAGTTGATGTGGCAGTGCGAATCGACGAACACGAAAGCTACATCGTGTGCGTTGGCCGATTCGAGGCCAGCGTTTCGCCGAGCAGCCTTTCGATCGTCGCGCGCGCCGAGGCGCCGGTCTCGTCCGGCGTGAACTGAACGCCGATGCCTTGGGTCCTGTTGCCCTGCACACCTTCCGGCGTAATCCAGACCACCTTGCCCTGAACCGCGATGCGCTGCGGATCATCCATCAGCGAGAGCAGCATGAAAACCTCCTCGCCGAGCTGGTAACTGCGGTTGGTGGGAATGAATATGCCGCCGCCCTTGAGAAAAGGCATGTACGCGGCGTAGAGCGCGGCCTTTTCGCGGATATTGAGCGAAAGCACGCCCGGCCGGTTGAGCATGGCCCGAGTGGTACTGTTGGGAGAGCGGTCCGCCGCCATGATTCGTTTCGTCGCTCCGTCCGACTTTGGCCCCGCCGCGACCGCGACGGAACGATGATGGGCATGCCGCGCGCCGCGGCTATGCGGCTCGCCCCCGCCCGAAAAGATCGCGGTACTCGATCAGCAGCGCTTCCGCAACCAGGCGCGGCTGTAACGGGTGCGTCAGGAGCGCGTGCTGCTGCAGGAGCGTCCGATAATAACGGAACAGCGGGACCCGCGCCACACGGCTTGCCAACGCCACCAGCGCTTCACGTTGCTGCGGGTGAAATCGGGCGGGTCCCCCGCTGGCCACGGACGCAAGATCGGCCGTCCAACTCAGCATCCAATACAGCACCGCTCCGAGCAACGCCTTTCGCTCGTCCTTCGCGGCGGCGTCCAGCCGCGCGCCAACCGCGATGGGCGAGAGGCGCTCGGGGCGCGCCAGCTCAGCCAACCAGACATCGCACTCGTGCTGGAGCGCGGGATCGGCCAGATCGAGCGCCAGCAGCGGCGCGCCGCCGGCCAGCGCAAGCATCCGAGCGCCGTCGGCGACGCTCTGCGTTGCGAGCCACGTGGCGGCGGCCGCCGCGTCGGGTTCGGGCACGAGCAAACGTTGGCAACGGCTCACGATCGTCGCCGGCAAGCGAGCCGGATGATGACTGACCAGCATCAGATAGGTGTCCGCCGGCGGCTCCTCGAGCGTCTTGAGCAAGGCATTGGCGGCGGCGGCGTTCATCGCTTCCGCGGGGACGACCACGGCGACCTTGGCGCGATGACGATGCGTCGACAGATACGTGAACGCGGTCAGTTCGCGTATGCGATCGACGGTAATGGCATCGACGACGGTGATGTTGCCATCCTCATCGACGAGCACCGGCTCGATCAACCGCATGTCGGGATGTGTACCGGCCGCCACGTAGACGCAGGAGTGACAGATCCCGCAGGGATCGCCGTCGGGCAGCGGCGTCTCGCACAGCAGCGCGCGCGCGAAGTGCAGCGCCAGTCCGCGCTTGCCGAGGCCACGTCTGCCGGCGATCAACAATGCCTGCGGCCACCGCGCCCGCTGCTGCAAAGCGGCGGTGGCGAGCTCGCGGTGCCATGGCAACAGCGTCGGCGCGGTGTATGGCGCTAGCGGCGAGGCGGTCATTGCGCGGCGACGATCGCGGCGAGATCGGCACGCACCGCGGCATGCGGCCGCGTGCTGTCGATGATGCGAAAGCGAGACGGCTCAGCCGCCGCGCGCGCGAGGTAGGTGGCGCGAACGCGCTCGAAGAATCCGGGCTGTTGTCGCTCGAACTTGTCCAAGGGGCGTCCGTCGGCCAATCGCTCGCGGCCGACTTCGACCGGCACGTCGAACAACAGCGTCAGATCGGGCCGGAAATCACCCAGGACTAGGTGCTCGAGCTCGGTGATGCACTGCGCGGCAACGCCATGGCCGCCGCCCTGGTAGGCGAACGTCGCGTCGGTAAACCGATCGCAGACCACCCAGATCCCCTGCTCCAGCCGCGGCCAGATTTCTCGTTCGCAATGCTCGCGCCGCGCGGCGAACATCAACAAGGTTTCGGTCAATTGTGCCATTGGCTGTTGCAGCAGCAGATCGCGCAGGTGTTCGCCCAGAGCGGTGCCCCCGGGTTCGCGCGTCACCCAGGCCCGGCACCCCCTGTGCTCGATCGACTCCTTGAGCCAGGGCAGATGTGTGCTCTTGCCCGCGCCGTCGATGCCTTCGACGGTGATCAGGCGACCGCGGGATCGATCAGTCGTCAATGGGAGGCGCAACGTCGGCGCAACGGCGCGGCGCTACCGTGCGCCACGCTGATATTTTGCCACGGCGCGATTGTGATCGGCGATGTTGGTCGAGAATTCGCTCGTACCATCCCCGCGCGCGACGAAATACAGATAGGGTACTGCGGCCGGGTGCAGCACCGCGTCGAGCGCTGCCTGGCCGGGAAGCGCGATCGGCGTGGGCGGCAGCCCACTGCGGATGTAGGTATTGAAGGCATGGTCCCTTTCGAGATCACTTTTTCGCAGCGTCCCGTCGAATCGCTCGCCGATGCCGTAGATCACCGCCGGGTCGGTTTGCAGACGCATGCCCAGCTTGAGTCGATTGATGAATACCGCCGCGACCAGCGGGCGATCGGCCGGGCGTCCGGTTTCCTTTTCGACGATCGATGCGAGCGTCAGCGCTTCGTATGGGTTCGCCAGCGGCAGATCGCTGGCGCGTGCGGTCCAGGCGGCGTCCAGTCGCTCGTGCATGAGTCGATAGGCGCGCGCCAACAACGCGACGTCGGTGGAACCGCTGGCGAAGAAATAGGTGTCGGGGAAGAAAAGACCTTCCGGGGCGGCCTCGCTGGCGCCGATGGCGCGCATCATTTCGGCATCGGGCAGGTCGATGACGCGCTTGACGATGTTCGGATCGCTGCGCAGCGCCGCTCTGAGCTCGCGCACGGTCCAGCCTTCGACGATCGCGATCGAGGACTGGGTGACGTCCCCTTGCGTGAGCTTCCCCATCAAGCCGGCCAGCGTGGTTCCCGCGGCGATTTCATAGTTGCCGGCCTTGATCGTTCGGTCCGCCCGGCTCAACCGTGCCAACGCCACCAGCGGCCAGTCCGCGGGCAGCACGTGGGCGGCGGACAGATCGCGGGCGACCGAGCGCAGCGTCGCGCCAGGCTTGATGTTCAGCGCGTAGCCGGCAGGCGGCACATGCAGCGGCTGCATGGTCGCCCACCAATAGGCAGCGCCGCAAACGGCGAGCGCGAGCAGCACCAGTCCCACGACGAAACGCATTTGCGGCAGCCCCGGCAAGCGAACCCGGGCGATTATAATGTCTGCATGCGCCCAAGGTTGCAGCGGCACGCGCCGCGTCGGCTACGATCGCCGCGCGGTTTTACGCTGGTGGAAGTCCTGGTCGTCATCGTCATTCTCGGAATTCTGGCCGCGCTGGTCGTGCCGCGTGTGCTCGAGCGCCCGGATGAGGCGCGCGTCATCGCGGCGAAAAACGATATCGCCGCGGTCAGCCAGGCACTGAAGCTCTATCGTCTGGACAATGGACGCTACCCGACCGGCGATCAGGGCCTTGCCGCACTGGTGACCAAACCGGTACAGCCGCCGGTGCCGCCGAACTGGAAGCCTAACGGTTACCTCGAGCGCTTGCCAAAGGACCCCTGGGGCAACGCTTACCAATACATCAATCCGGGCCTGCGGGGCGAATTCGATGTGTTCAGCTTCGGCGCCGACGGTGCTCCGGGTGGCACGGGATTCGACGCCGACATCGGTTCGTGGGATCTGTAGGCCCGCCGCGATCGTGGGGCGGCGGCGCAGCCGGATTTACGCTCGCGGAAATTCTGGTCGTATTGTTCGTCATCGGTCTTGCCGCGGGCCTCGCCTATGCGCATTTCGAATCGAATCCCCGGCAGGTGATCGAGCGCGAGAGCCTGCGCCTGGCCGCGGCGCTCGAGCACGCGGCGCTCCTCGCGCAGTGGAAAGACGAAACGCTGGGGATTTCCGCGAGCGTCAACAGCTACCGATTCTGGCGACGCCCCGGGGGTGGCACGACATGGCAGGCGATGGCCGACGACGACGTCCTGCAGCCGCGCCTCCTGCCCGCGCCGCTTCGCATCGCGGCGCGCGAGTACGCGGGACTCCCTGTGGCTGCCGATGCGATTCTGCCGCTGCGCGCCAGCGGTCGTAATGAGCCCTATGTCATCCAGATGGCATCGCCCGAATGGTTCACACTGCTCGCCGCCGATCCGTTGAACCGCGTCGCCGTTACCGGCCCCGAGCCGCGTTAGCGCGCGCCGGCTTCACGCTGGTCGAGATCCTGGTCGCGCTGGCGATCGTCGCGGTCGCTCTTGCAGCCGGATTTCGCAGCGTCGCGCAAAGCGCGGACAGCGCGACTGCGCTCAAGGCACGCACGCTTGCGCTCTGGGTCGCGCAGAATCGTCTGGCTGCCGCCCAGCTGGAATCACCGGCACCCCCAGTCGGGGAACGCAGCGGCAGCGAAACGGAAGCCGGAACGGCATTCAGCTGGCGGGAAACGGTCAGCGGAACGCCCAATCCGGCTTTTCGAAAAATCCAGATCGACGTCAGCGACCCTGCACGGCCCGACTATGTGCTGACGCGGCTGGTGGGTTACCTTGGCCAGGCAGCGCAGCCATGACGGCCGACGGTGGCGCGCGCGGGCACGGATTCACGCTGCTCGAAGTGCTGATCGCGATCGCCATCGTGGCGTTGCTCTCGTTGCTGGGATATCGCGCGCTGGCTTCGCTGTCCGAAAGCGAGTCCCGCCTTGCGCTCGAGGGCACGAAGTGGCGAACGCTCGACCTTTTTTTCTCGCGCCTCGAAGGCGACTTGCGCGAGGCCATCCCGCGCCCGGCGCGTAGCGGCGCGGTGACCGAGCCGTCGTGGCTCGCCGGCGTCGACGCCAACGGCAACGGCGCGCTCGCGTTTTCGCGGGCCGGTCCTGAATTCGCGCTCGATCCGGGAAGCGGCGGGCAAAGGCTGGGATATCGGCTGCGCAATGGCAACATCGAAGTTCTCTACTGGCCAGGCTTCGACCGGCCGCGCGAAAGCGAGCCCGCGCCCTACACCCTGCTCTCGGGCGTGACGCAGTTTCGATTGACGTACCTGACTGCGTCCGGCCGCTGGATCGACAGCTGGCCGCTGCCGGGCGAAGGCGACCTGCCGCGCGCGGCGCGAGTCTTGATTACACTCTCATCGGGCGAGGAGATACAGCGATGGCTCGCGCTGCGCTGACGCCGGCCGCGCGAGGCCGCGGTGAACACGGCGTGGCCGTGGTCATGGCGATGCTGCTCGCCGCACTCGCCGCCACGATTGCGGCGACCCTGTTCTGGCAGCAGCAGCGCTGGGTCAACGACTACGCGCACCGGCGCGACCAGGTACAGGCGCAGGCGCTCGCGATGGCAGGCGTGCAATGGGCGCGCCAGATCGTCAACGAGAATGCCGGCGGCGGCATCGTCCACCTGGGGCAGCCGTGGGCGCTGAGGCTGCCCGCGCTGCCGATCGAGAACGGATCGATCAGCGGCTACATCGTCGACGCGCAGAGCCGCATCAACGTCAACAACATCGCGGGCGTTCCGGCGGCGCCGACGCGCGCGGCATTGCAGCGACTGTTCGCGGCACTGGCGCTGCCACCCACACTGCTCAACGCGATCGCCGATTGGGTCGATGCCGACGATCGGGTCAGCGAGCCGGGCGGTGCGGAGGACGCGTGGTACGTAAGCCAGACGCCGCCGGGCCTGGCCGCTAACTCGCCGGTGCGACGCGCGAGTGAATTGCTCGCCGTCCGCGGCGCGGACCCCAGCCTGGTCGCGCGCCTGCTCCCCTCGATCAGCGCCCTCGACGCGCCGACGGCAGTCAACGTCAACACGGCGACGCCCGAAGTGCTGAGTGCCGTTGTCGGCGGCCTCGACCCTGCAGGCGCCGCGGCGCTGGCGGCATCGCGCGCGCAGGCGCCTTTCACCAATATTGCCGACTTCCGGGGCCGTCTGCCGCGGCCTGACCTCGTCATCGACGAGACCCTGCTCGCCGTCAAGAGCGATTGGTTCGAAGTGTCGATCGAAGCGAGGCAAGGCGAAACCCTCGCGCGAGCCCGCGCACTGCTCAAGCGTTCGCCGGCTGCGAACATCTGGCCGGTCGTCGTATGGCAGATCGTCGAATGAACGCGACGGTGCGATCGAGGCGCGTCCGCCGGCTCGCGTACAATCGGTGCGCATCGGCTTCGATGCCTCGAACGATTCGACAATGACCACGTTGCGCGTGCTGGTCGACGCAGCGCCCGCCGCGGAACGCGCCGCGGAATGGGCGTTGTTCGGCGCGGCCGGACGGCTCGTAAGGACCGGTCGCGGCCGCCCTGTCGAATGGCCTGCCCGGGACGGCCTCGAAGCGGTCGTTGCCGCAAGCTGTGGCAGGGTGGTGAGACTTGGCTTGCCACCGCTGCCGCCGCCGCGTGTTGCGGCGGCGGCAGCGTTCGCACTCGAAGACCAGCTCGCCGGCAGCCCCGACGACAGCCATGCCGCGTTCGGCGGCCAAGCTGCGGATGGAACGGTCCGTGCGGCGATCGTGACCGCATCCTGGATGCACACGTTCGCCGCAGGATCGGCCCGTGAGAGGATCCGCTGGGACCGCGTCGTGCTGGAAAGCGACTTGGCGCGGCCCCCCGCCCATGGCTGGTGCTGGTGCGCGCGCTCGCTCGCCGACGCGGGATTCGTCGTTACCGATCGCGGCACATCGATTGGCGTCGGCCCGGCACGCGATGCCGGCCTGCCGGCGGAACTCGCCTTGGCGATTCACGCGGCGCGCGAGCATGCACCGCAAGTGATTCGCGTCGACATCGAGGGCGTCGACCCGGAACGGCTCGCCCAGGCCAAAGCACAGACCGATGTCGCTTTCAGCGCCGGCAACCCGTGGCGATGGTTCGACGCGACGCCGCAGCAGTTCGCTTCGGCAGTGGACCTGCAGGCGACCGGCGGCGATGTCGCCACGGCGACGTCGCGATCCGAGGCGATGCGCTTGTTCCGTCCTGCGATAGCGATCGCGGCGCTCGCGTTCGGCATCCACATCATTGCGACGCTGGGGCAGTGGCTGGGGCTGCAATGGCAGACCCGTGGCGTGCAGCGCGAGCTGGCGACCATCGCACATGCTGCAGCGCCGGAGGCCGCGGCCGGCATGCCTCCGCTGCAGGCTATTGCGCGGCGGGATGCCGAAGTGCGTCATCGAGCGGGGCTTGCCGGACGGGACGACCTGCTGGCGCTGCTCGCGCGCGCAGCCCCTACCCTCGCGTCGCTCCCCGCAGGCACCGTGCGGTCGCTGCGCTATGCCGACGGGCACGCGGTCCTCGAATTGCAGAAAAACGACGCGGCGGCGCTTTCCCGTCTCCAGCGGGAGTTGCAGGGACGAGGACTCACCGCGATCGCGGCACCGACCTCGACCGGCGCCCGGCTGCGCCTGGGACTGGATTGATGGCGACCATGGCGGAACTCGACGCCCGCGAGCGACCGCGGCATTGGTGGCGGCTGCGCACGCCCGCGGAGCGCGCAGGCATCGTCGCTGGCGCAGCGCTCGTCGCCGCGATACTGGTCTGGCTGCTGATGCTGCGGCCGATTCAGGCCGATATCGAACGATTGACGCGAGGGCTTGCCGCGCAGCGCGCGGCTCTCGTCGAGGCGCGGGTGACAGCCGACGCCATCACCGGGCTCGAGCGTAAGACGCCCCCGCCGAATCGAGAGCCACGCGCCGGTCTCGATCTCGCGCTCGCCCAGGCGGGATTGAAGGCGAGCGCCATCGACCGTTCGGGCGACGACCTGCGCGTGACCCTGGACGGCGTTTCGTTCGACGCATTGACGAGCCTCCTCGAATCGCTGCAGCGCGACGCGGCGCTGCACGTTGTCGAACTGACGGCCGCCGCGCGCGTCGAGCCCGGGTTGGTGCGCGCCGAATTCACTTTGCGGCGTTAGTGTTCTAATGATGCGTGGCTGGCTCGTGATCGGCGCCGGCGCCGTTTTGCTCGTCGCAGCGCTCGCGATCGAGGCACCGGCGACGTTGCTCGACCGCCGTGCCGCCGGACTCAGCGAGGGTCACGTTCGAATTGCCGCCGCCACCGGGAGCGTGTGGCGAGGATCGGGCGAGCTCGCGCTCGTGCCGGACGGAACGCGCGTTCCCATCGCATGGCGGCTCGACCCGATGTCTTTGCTGCGCGGCGAGCTCGCCGGATCGATCGTGGTTGACGATGCGCGCGCTCCGGCGAAGTTCGCGGTCGGATCGCAGGATTTCAGCGTGCACGACTTCTCGATCGCGCTGCCTGCTGCTGCAGTACTGCGCAATGCGGGGATGCCCGACGCGGCGTCGATCATCGGCGGCACGCTCTTACTCGAAGCCAGCGATCTTGCCCGCCACGACGATCGACTCGAGGGTCGGGCCGATCTTCGCTGGAGGGACGCCTCGCTTCCGGGCACGCAGGCCGGTACGCGCATTGCGCTGGGCGAGCTTCGCATCGCCGCCGCGGGAAGCGGCACCGAGATCCCGGCGACGATCTCCAATAGCGGCGGCGAGGTCGACGTTTCGGGCAACCTCGTCCTGTCGATGCGCGCCCTGCCCAAGGTCGATGCGCGCATCCGGCCCCGCGCAGGCTTGCCTGTCGAGCGCGCCCAGGCCATCGGCAATGCGCTCTCGTCCATCGGCATGGCCGACGGCACGGGCGGCTACCACATCGTGTGGCCGCTGCTCGGAAGATGACCCGGCGGCGTGCACAGCGCCCGGCGAGAGCGCCGGCACGGAGCGCCGGACGGGAGCGCACCCAGGTGATCGTGGGAGCGGCCCGCGTACGCGCAATCGACGGTCTGCGCGGCAGCGCACTGTGCCTGATGATCGTCTATCACTTTTGCTTCGATCTCAACTGGTTCGGCTTCATTCACACCGACTTCGATCACGATCCTCTCTGGTTAGGCTTTCGCGGTGTGATCGTCAGCGCCTTCATGCTGCTGGTCGGCGTGAGTCTGGTGCTGGCACGTCGCGCCGGCGTGACGCCGCGTCGTTTCTGGCGACGCGTCGCCTTGATCGCGTTTTGCGCGATCCTCGTGAGCGTCGCCAGTTACGTGACCTTCCCGAAGACATTCATCACTTTCGGCGTCCTGCATTGCATTGCCGTCGCTTCGGTGCTGGCGTGGCCCGCGGCCGGACACGCGCGCGCGGCCCTGGTCGCCGGAATCGCCATCGTGGCGGTCGGCAACGCAGTGCAATTGCCGCTGTTCGACGCGCCCTGGCTCCAATGGGTAGGTTTGATGACGCACAAGCCGGCTGCCGAGGACTATGTTCCGGTATTGCCGTGGCTTGGCGTCGTGCTGATCGGCATCGCCATGGGGCATTGGCTCGCGATGTGTGAATTCCACCCGTTGCGGCCGTTGTCGCAGATCACGCCTCGCTGGCTTGACTGGCTGGGACGTCACAGCCTGATCGTGTATCTCGTGCATCAGCCAGTGCTGATCGGTCTGTTGCGCGTGCTGAGCGACTGAGGCGATCGGAGCGAAGGACGCGCTTGGCGGCTGCAAGCCGACTCGGCTATACTGTTTTCTTTGCAGGACAGGCGCGTAGCTCAGCTGGTTAGAGCACCACCTTGACATGGTGGGGGTCGTTGGTTCGAGTCCAATCGCGCCTACCAGTCACTGCAACGGGCTGCTAGAGGTCGAACGGAGAAAGGCATGGTTATGACACCGCGAACGCGCTCGGAGACCGACTGACAGGCCGGCGGGTTCGCACGCGTGTATAGCGTCAAAAAGTGCGGCTCGTCCGCACTTTTTTTTCGCATCGAGGATTAAGCCATGCCCGATATTCGATTACCAGACGGAGCAATCAAGCATTTCGACGCGCCGGTGACCGTCGCGCAATTGGCGGCATCGATCGGCCCCGGGCTTGCCAAAGCAGCCCTCGCCGGCCGCGTCGACGGCAAGGTAGTCGACACCTCCTACACGATCGACCGCGACGCGGCGGTCGCGATCGTCACCGACAAGGATCCCGAGGGCCTCGAGGTCCTGCGCCATTCGACCGCCCACCTGCTTGCCTATGCGGTCAAGGAATTGTTTCCCGACGCGCAGGTGACGATCGGGCCCGTGATCGAAGACGGGTTCTACTACGATTTCTCGTACAAGCGCCCTTTCACGCCCGAAGACCTGGCCGCCATCGAGCAGAAGATGGCCGAGCTCGCGAAAAAGGACGAGCCGGTCGTGCGCAAGCTGATGCCGCGGGACGACGCGGTGCAGTACTTCGAATCGCTCGGCGAGCATTACAAGGCGGAGATCATCGGCTCGATTCCGGCGAACGAACCGATCTCGCTGTATAGCGAAGGCCGGTTCACCGATCTTTGCCGTGGACCGCACGTCCCTTCGACCGGCAAGCTCAAGGTGTTCAAGCTGATGCGTGTCGCCGGCGCTTACTGGCGCGGCGATTCGAAGAACGAGATGCTGACGCGCATCTATGGCACCGCCTGGGCTAGCCAGGAAGAGCAGGACGCGTACCTGAAGATGCTCGAGGAGGCGGAGAAGCGCGACCACCGCCGCCTCGGCACGCAGCTCGACCTCTTCCACATGCAGGAGGAGGCCCCGGGCCTCGTCTTCTGGCACCCGAAGGGCTGGACCATCTGGCAGCAGGTCGAGCAGTACATGCGCCGCGTGTACCGCGACAACGGCTACCACGAAGTGCGCGGGCCGCAGATCCTCGACCGCGCCATCTGGGAGAAGACCGGCCACTGGCAGAACTTCAAGGACAACATGTTCACGACGTCGTCGGAGAACCGCGACTACGCGGTGAAGCCGATGAACTGCCCGGGGCACATCCTCATTTTCAACAAGGGCGTGCGGAGCTACCGCGACCTGCCGCTGCGCTACGGCGAGTTCGGCTCCTGCCACCGCAACGAGCCCTCGGGCGCGCTGCACGGGCTGATGCGCGTGCGCGGTTTCGTGCAGGACGACGGGCACATTTTCTGCACGGAGGGACAGATCCTTCCCGAGTGCGAGGCGTTCACGAAACTGCTGCAGAAGGTCTACCGGGATTTCGGCTTCAGCGACATCATCTACAAGGTGGCGACGCGCCCGAAGGCGCGCATCGGCTCCGACGCGGCGTGGGACAAGGCCGAGGCCGCGCTGCAGACCTCGCTCGAGAAGAGCGGCCTGCAGTTCTCCATCTCGCCGGGCGAGGGCGCGTTCTACGGGCCGAAGATCGAGTACTCGCTGAAGGACGGCATCGGCCGGGTCTGGCAATGCGGCACCATGCAGGTCGATTTCAGCATGCCGGAGCGGCTCGGCGCCGAGTATGTCGGCGACGACAACGCGCGCCACACGCCGGTGATGCTGCACCGGGCGATCGTCGGCTCGATGGAGCGTTTCATCGGCATCCTGATCGAGCATCACGCCGGCGCCTTCCCGCTCTGGCTCGCGCCGATCCAGATGGTGGTGATGAACATTACCGAGCGCCAGGACGCCTACGCCGCGGCCGTAAGGAAACAATTGGCGGATCAAGGCTTTAGGGCGATTTCGGATTTGCGGAACGAGAAGATTTCCTTTAAGATTCGCGAGCATAGCCTGCAGAAACTGCCCTACCAGTTGGTGGTCGGAGACAAGGAGATGCAGGCGAACACGGTGGCCGTGCGCACGCGCAGCGGCGAAGATCTCGGAGCGATGAGCCTCGAGGCCTTCACCGCCCGCCTCGCAGCAGAGGCGAAAGCGCAGTAGCACGG
>DASXPJ010000014.1:0-2327 GCA_036493675.1 Casimicrobiaceae bacterium | reverse complement strand
CCGGTGCCGGTCGATACCCGCAAGGGCGAGCAGCACAAGCCCGACTTTTTGAAGGTCAATCCGAACGCCAAGGTCCCGGCGATCGACGATAACGGCGTGTTCGTGTTCGACAGCAATGCCATCCTGCTCTATCTCGCCGAGAAGACCGGCAAATTCCTGCCGCCGAACAACCCGCAGAACCGCGCGCAGACGCTGTCCTGGCTGATGTTCATCGCCTCCGGCCTCGGCCCCTATTCCGGACAGGCGGTGCATTTCAAGGTCGCAGCGCCAAAGGACCTCGACTACGCGCTCAACCGCTATCTCTACGAGGCGCATCGCCACTACAAGATCCTCGACGATCATCTTGCCGGGAAGAAATTCATGGTCGGCGAGACCTACAGCATCGTCGACATGGCGCTGTGGGGCTGGGCGCGCTTGGCCTCCTTCGTGCTCGGCGAAGAGGGCGCCGCCAAGTACAAGAACGTGAAGCGGCTCGTCGACGAGATCAGCGCACGTCCCGCGGCAACGCGTGCGATCGCGCTGAAGGACAAGTTCACTTTCAAGGCCGAGATGGACGAAGAGGCGCGAAACCACATGTTCGGCCACCTCAAGACCAGGGTGGCTTGATTTCGCCACGATGACGCGACACGGGCGCCGGTTTCGACCGGCGCCCGTTTCGTTCTCTGCCTTTTGCGGCCGGTCTACCCCACGCGCGCCTGCGTCCAGATCGCGATCGGTTGTTCAAACCCCCTGATCGCCTGCGGCGGCCGAGCGATCAGCGGGGCGAACTCTGCTCCCGCACCGCCGGCTTCCGCCCTGGCTCGCATGACGAGATCGTCGCTCGCCACCAGCGCGCAGTCGAGCGCGCGGGTCAACGCCTCGAGCCGGCTCGCGGCGTTGACGGTCGAGCCGATCACCGCGAACTCGAGGCAGGTCAGGCCGATGTCGCCAAGCATGACCGGCCCGTAGTGCAGGCCGAAACTCACCTTGATCGGCGGCTCGTGCGCGGAGCTTCGCTCGGCGTTCCATTGCTCGATGGCAGCCAGCATTGCCTGCGCGCAACGCAACGCATTGCCGGCATCGGCGTCGCCCGTAAACGGCGTACCGAACGTCGCCATCAGTCCGTCACCGAGATACTTGTCGAGCGTCCCCTTGTGGCGAAACACCTGCTGCTCCATGCGGGCATGAAACTCGCGCAAGGTGCCGATCACGTCTTCGGGTTCGCGTCCGTCGGCAAAGGCGGTGAAGCCGACGATGTCGACGAACAGCACGGCGACGTTCTGGGTGCGCACCTGCTTCAGCGGTTCGTCGTGGCCGGAGAGCTCGTCGACGACATTCGGCGAAAAGTAGCGCGCGAGGTTGGCGCGTTCGCGGGCGACGGCGACGTGGCGGATCAACAGATCGTTGCCGCGGCGCACCGCGATCGCGAGCGTCACCGCGCAGATCAGGAACACCACGATCTCCTGGATGCGGTTGCTGAGCACGGTCGAATTGGGCGAGACCATCTGGAACAGCCGATGGTCGTCGCCGATCGCCGCCGCGATCCGCGCCGTCAGCTCCGGATTGCGGTCCGGCTGCCACCACACCCAGATCAGGCCGACGATCCACAGCACCGAGGTCCAGGTGCCTACTGTGATGACCGTGCGCCATGAATAGGCCAGCGTCGCGCCGGAGAGCAGCACGAAGAAATAGATGAAGTTGTCGAAGTGGTACTGCATCGCCACGGGCCAATGCGAGTTACCGAACGGATTCGGCACCACCGCGACGAACGTCAAAAGCGCCAGGTCGCAGAACAGCAGTGCGAGCTCGACCCGCGACACGCCGACCCGTCCCACCCTGACCTGCGCCCAGCCGATCAAGGCAAACAGCGCGAGCAGCGCGACGTAGTAGAGCTGGTCCCAGGCCGGGTTGAGGATCGGCAACAGGCAGGCGATCACGCCGAGCGCGACGTAGCGGGCGCGCACCGCAAGCCTGAGCCCCTCGTGCTTGGCGCGCGCAAGCGCGGCCTCGGCGAACTGGACGGTATCGGCGGCATGGTCGCGCCGGCTATTCACAGGCGCCGGCGCTGCGGGCAAATCCAGGCGCTCGACAAGCGTGGTCACGGGGCGTCTCCGTCAAGGTGGGCGAAACGTCATGGCGAAATGGATCTGGCACGGCTCCGTGCCTGACCTGATGGTCGCCGTCGATCAAGACGCCGGCTGCGATCGTCCAGACTTGCCTTACCCGATCGCGGCGACCGCCTCGATCTCGATCAGCCAGCCCGGCCGCGCCAGCCGGGTCACGGTGAGCAGCGTCGATATCGGCGGCGTTTGGACGTTGACATAGCGGTCGCGGGCGGCGCGGTATTT
>DASXPJ010000013.1:0-2188 GCA_036493675.1 Casimicrobiaceae bacterium | reverse complement strand
CTTCCCCGCGGCAGTTTCGACGACGATTCGATCGCGGTGGTGAAATGCGCGACGGCTTCGACCGCGGCGGAGCGCCGTGCGGCGTCCCGGCCCGCGCGCTGCCACCAGGTGATGGCGCGCGCATCGGCACCGGCTTCGGTAAGTTGATGCGCCAGTACGTGCGGCATGTTGTCGGCCATGGCGGGGAACTGCGCCTCGATCGTATCCGCGATCACCTGGTGGACCCGCAGACGGTCGCGCCGCAGCAGCAGATGATACGCCGCGTCGCGCAATAGCGAGTGGCGAAATTCGACGGCTTCGCCGAATGTGCTGCGCCGCTTCACGAAAATACTGGAGGCGATCAGACGGTCGATGCTGGCGCTCATCTCGGCTTCCCCGAAGGGGGAGAGCGAGATCAGGAGGTCTCTGGGAACCTCGCGGCCGATCGCCGCCGCGAGCTGCGCGGTTTCGCGACCGTGTTCGAGCAGGTCGAGCCTGGCCAGCAATGTTTCGTTCAACGTCGCCGGGATCGCGTTCGCCTCGGCGCTTCCGGGAGAGACGTTCTCGATCGCCTGATAACCGCGCGCAAGCTCCTCGGCAAAGATCGGAATGCCGTCGGAGCGGGCAACGATGGCGTCGACAATTCCGGGCGGCATCTTCCGATCGGCGGCGATCGCGTTCACCAGCCGGCGGATCTCCTGGGGCTGCAGGCGCGTGAGATGCAGCAGGTTGGTGTCGCGCTCCTCGGCCCAGCGCGGTGTCTCGCCGGGGCGCATGGTCGCCACCAGCAGCACCGGCAATTCCCGGATCAGCCGCGACAGTCTCGTCATCATTTCCGATGTGGAGGGGTCGATCCAGTGCACGTCCTCGATGACGATGACCGGGCTTTCCCGGCTGATCGCTTCGATGATGTCGAGCAACGCCTCCACGGTGCGGGAGCGGATTTCGGCGGGCGCGAGACTCTGCAGCAGTCCTCGTTCGCCGTGCTCGTGGCGCAGCATTTCCGCAATCAGCGCCAGGCGCTCGGGCGTCGCCTGCCCGATGCGCCGCAGCAGCGCGTCGAGCTTCTCGAACTGACCCCCCTCCGGCGCGGAGGCGTCGGTCGCATGCGCGAGATAGTGCGCGACGGGATGAAACGGCTGATTGGTGTGAATCGGCGAGCACTGCAGGATAAACCGCTGCGCGGCGTTGATCTCGAGCCTGCGATACATCTCCTCGATCAGGCGCGACTTGCCCACCCCGGCATCGCCGGTGATGACGACGATCTGCCCTTGTCCGGCCAGAGCGGCAGTGGCGCGATCGACCAGCCGCACGATTTCGCTTTCACGGCTGACCATGGGCAAGCCGTCCGAGCGATGGGTGGCCGCGAACCGGCTCGCGTCCCTGCGTTCAGCGAGCACGCGAAACACCGCGACCGGTTCCGCGAAACCCTTGAGTGTCCGCGTGCCCAAATTTTCGCAGTGGAACTGAGCGCCGACGATCCCGGCGGTCGCCTCGGCGATCAGAACCTGCCCTGGCAGCGCTTGCGCCTGCAGGCGCGCGGCCAGATTCGGCGCCTCGCCCACCAATGAATCCTGCTCGGACGCCGCATTGCCGATGAGGTCGCCGGCGACAATCAGTCCGGTTGCAATCCCGATCCGGACCTGGAGGCTGTGCCCGCTCCGCGTCCGCAGCGCTGCGATCGCCTTGGTGAGCGCGAGACCAGTGGCAACGGCGCGTGCGGCGTCGTCCTCGCGCGCCCGCGGATAGCCGAATGTCGCCAGCACGCCGCCGCCGTAAAGGCGCAGAACGTGTCCGCCGAAGCGGTCGATCACGCCGCCGCAGGCATTCACGTAGGAGCCGACGATGTCGTGCACCAGTTCGGGGTCGAAGTGCGACGCCAGCTCGTTGTATTCGACGAGTTCGCAGAAAAGCGTGGTGACCTGGCGGCGCTCGAAGATCGGCGGGTGGCTGCCAGAGGGCGCCGGCGCGGAGGCCGGTCTGTCGCCGGGTTCGATCGGACGGCTCTCTTCGGCGGAAAGCCTCTCGATCGCGTCAAGCAGACGGCGGCGATGACCGACGGAACTGATACCGAGCTCCGCCAGATCCGCGCTGGTCAGATGCGGCAGCACGGTCGCGTCGATATGGTTGTCGACAAACGTCTTGAGGTAGACCCCGAGATCGAGTTGACCGAGCCACGCGCTGATGAATTCGACGTCCGGACCGGCAA
>DASXPJ010000012.1:0-21892 GCA_036493675.1 Casimicrobiaceae bacterium | reverse complement strand
AGCATGGCTCGACTCTGCGGCGTGGTACGGGCATTCTTGTGGATGTTCATCCGGCTGTCTCCTCGGAAATTGGTCGGCTCGCACCAACCAGCTTCTAGGATTCAGCCCGGGTGAACAACCTTCATAGAAATGACACCTAGTCGGCCCTGGGGTGATTTACGATCGAAGGGCGCAAACGACGAATACCCGGCTGGCCCATCCGCGAGCTGCAACACATCGAAAGTCGGATCGACGTCCGACTCAGGCAGCAACGTTGCGATCGCTGCATTGGTTGTCGCTGGAGAAAGCCAGGTTCACCTGAACCACATGTCTGGCGCGATCGTCCACGAGTTTGATTAGGCTACCGGTCTGTTCGATATCGTCCAGCACGACCCGAACATCGCATCCCAGCTGCGCGGCCTCGAGCGTTTCTGGGGAACGGCTGATTTCAATATGGTAGATCGTGTCTTTGTACCGATAGTCCAGCTCCACCCGCGGCCATGTTGCGGGTAAGCAGGGCGCAAATGCGAGAGTGTCCGCGCGAACCTTGAGGCCAATCAACGATTCGACGATCAACCGATACATCCATCCCGCGGAACCGGTATACCAGGTCCAGCCGCCACGGCCCGTGTGCGGCGCGCGAGAGTAGACGTCCGCTGCAATGACGAAGGGCTCGGTCTTGAACACGGCGACGGCGTCAGCCGTCTTGGCATGGTTGATTGGGTTGATGGCGGACAACAACTCCTCGGCGCGCTTGGCATCGCCCAATGCGGCGAATGCCATCGCGGCCCAGATCGCTGCGTGCGTGTACTGTCCGCCGTTCTCCCGAACGCCAGGCGCGTATCCTTTGATATAGCCAGGGTCGAGCGGCGACTGGTCGAAAGGTGGCTCCAGCAATCGCACCAGGGCCTCATCGCGCGCGACCAGGTGTCGATCAACGGCGTCCATCGCGAGGCGCGGACGATCGCCGTCGTCGATCCCGGATAGAACGGCCCAGCTTTGAGCGATCGAATCGATGCGGCATTCCGGATCAGTCGCCGAGCCCAGTGGCGTGCCGTCATCGAAATACGCGCGGCGATACCACGCTCCGTCCCAGCCATGCTGCGCAATGCTGCTACGCAAGCGTTGCCTTTCCTGATCGCAGCGTTCGACTAGCGCAAAGTCATTGCGCGACCGCGCGAGCTCGGTAAAATTCTTGAGTACCCTGTGCAAGAAGAACGCCAGCCATACGCTCTCGCCCTTACCTTGGATGCCGACGAGATTCATGGCATCGTTCCAATCGCCTGAGCCCATTAATGGCAAGCCGCGTTCTCCGTAACGCATTCCGTGGACCAAGGCGCGCACGCAGTGATCGTACAAACTCGTTACCGTTTCCGAGCGGCTAGGCAGGTCATAGTACGAGTCCTCGCCGGCTGCAAGTGGGCGCCCGTCGATGAAATGGACCGACTCGTCGAGGACGCTGGCGTCACCGGTAACTTCGACATACCGACAAGTCGCAAGCGGTAGCCAAAGGAAATCGTCCGAGCACATTGACCGGACGCCCCTTCCCAGCGGCGGGTGCCACCAGTGCAGCACGTCACCCTCGGCGAATTGATGCGCCGCGCAACGCAACAGGTGCTCGCGAGCAAGCCGCGGCTCGCAGTGCATCAGAGCCATCACATCCTGAAGTTGGTCGCGAAAGCCGAAGGCGCCGCCCGACTGGTAATACCCGCTTCGCGCCCACAAGCGACAGGCCAGGACCTGGTAGACGAGCCACCCGTTGGCAAGAAAATTCAAGCCGGTATCAGGCGTCGACACCTGCACGGCGCCAAGAGTTTGCCGCCAGTATTGGCTGACTTTTTCCAGCGCGTCGCGCGCAGCGCCGCGTCCCTGATGGCGTAGCGCGATCACGGCCGCGTCGTCGGCATCGCGACCGGCACCGAGACGGAACACGAATTCTCGCGCTTCGCCGGGACCAAGCTCACAGGCAACCCGGATCGCGCCGCAAGGGTCGAGCGCCGGTCCGACCCGGCCGGAAAGATCCGCGGCGATCATCGCCGCCGGGCGGTCGAGCGCTGCGGTACGGCCGATGAATTCCCCGCGGTCGCCGGTCACGCTGCGCGTCGGCGCGTCGACGTCGAAAAATGCCGTTCGTCGCGGAAATTCGCTGTTATAGGGGTTGCGGGCAAACAGAACGCCGCTGCGCGCGTCGAACTCGGTGATCACGTGCATGCCGGTCTTCGCGGGCAGATCGCCAAGCACCCATTCGACGTATCCGGTCACCGAAAGACGGCGACTGCGCTCGGTTTCGTTGCGCAGCTTCAGCACGGTGAATTTGACCGGGGCGTCGAGCGCGACAAAGACCTGCAGCTCGCTCACCACGCCCTCCTCCGCGTGCTCGAACACGCTGTAGCCGAATCCGTGCCGGGTGGTATAGGGCGTCGCGCCCTTGGCCGGGAGCGGAGTCGGCGACCAGTAGTAGCGGCTTTCCTCGTCCCGGATATAAAACGCCTCGCCGGCCCCATCGCCGACCGGGTCGTTCTGCCAGGGCGTGAGGCGGAACTCGTGGGCGTTCTCGCTCCAGGTGTAGGCTTGGCCGCTCTCCGAGACGACGCAGCCGAAATCCGGGTTGGCGAGCACATTCGACCATGGCGCGGGCGTCCGGGTGTCGAGGTCGGTGACGATCACGTATTCACGACCGTCGCTGGAAAAGCCACCGAGGCCGTTGCCGAAGACGAGTGCGGGTCGCCTTTCTTCCGCGACGGATGGCATCTCGCGGCGCCGGAGCGCCAGAGGTGCCGGGCGCGATGCCCCCGCATCGAGCGGCAGGCGCCGCCCGACCTGCTCGGCGAGGGTGCCCAGGCGATCGACGATGACGGCGCGCGCGACAGTTTGGAACAGCAAGCGGTCCTCGTCGGCGATCTGCTCCCCGCGGCGGACGAATATCCCGCCCGGCCGATCGAGCACGTGGGCCTCCACGCCCGCCGCGATCAGGCCGGTGATCTGGTCGTGCAGCGCCTGCCGGTAGCCGGAATGATCTTCGTTCCATATCACGAGGTCGACCGCCAATCCCTTTTGCCGCCAGTACGCGTGCGCCCGGATCATTTGCCGCACTAAACCGATATTGGCCGCGTCCTCGATCTGCAGCAGAACAATCGGCGGGTCTCCCGAGATCGCATAGCTCCACAGACCCGATTGACCGCGGCGGTTTTTCTTGATGACCGACGGATCGGCACGCAGCGCGGGATTGGCGTAGAGCACCGCGGCGGCAAGGCGGTTGTAAAGCTGCGCTTCGGCTTCGCTGGCGTTGAGCTGGCGCAAGGTAACGCTGCTGTGCGTCCAGGCAAGATCGAAGACCCGTTCGGCAAGGCTCGGATCCTGGTACTTGTCGATCAGGGCCAGGCACCCTTCGCGCGTCTCGCTGATTCCGGTCACGATATCGACGGTGAGCGATGCCCCCGCCTTCACCTGGCCGCCCCTGCGGATCGCGGCCACCGGATCGAGTACCGAGCCCGCGCTGCCCGATAGCGGCGCGCTTTGCATCATCGCCGCCGGGGCGGCCGTGGTATTGCAACGCCCGATGAAGCGGCTTCGGTCGGTTTCATACGACACAGCACCGCCTTCGTCGCCGTGCACTTTCATCAGATGGAACATCCAGGGAACGGCTTCGTTCGCGGAGCGCGGCCGGCGGGTGCACAGGATGGCGCTCTTCTGCGGCAAAATTTCCGTCTGCACGAACAGATTGCCGAACGCCCGCGCCTGGGCGTCGGCGGCGGGCGGCGCCAGGACCACTTCGGCATAGCTGGTGACGTCGATCGTGCGCGCCGACCGCGCGCGGTTGATGATGCGGATGCGGCGCAGCTCGATATCGTCCTCGGGCGAAACCGCGATTTCGGTGTGGGTTTCGAATTCGCCGTCGCGGCGGCGAAACTCCGCGCGCGATTCCGAAAATATCGCTTCGTAGCGGTCGGCGCGCTTGCCGGTCGGTTGATGGGCGGCCGACCAGAACGCACCGCTACTGACGTCGCGGATGTAACAGAACGCACCCCACGAATCGCGGGTCGGATCCTCGCGCCAGCGCGTAATCTGAAAGTTTCCCCACCGACTGTAGCCGCCGCCGGCGGCTGTCACCATCACGTGCAAACGGCCGTTGGACAGCAGCTGCAGCTCGGGCGTCGGAGTCTCCGGATTGCCGATGGTGCGAAGCGCCATGCCGGCGATCGGCGTGCTCGGCCGCAAATCGGCAAGCTCCACGGCCTGGGCATAAAATCCGGTCGCCCTGGGAACCCGCTCCTGCAGCAGCAGCATCGCCGACTGGAACAACGGATCAGACTCGAATCGGCGCCGCATCGCGCCGCCTTCGAGCACATGGAGCAGTGCCAGCAGCGTCATGCCCTGGTGATGAGCCATGAACGCCTGCACGATGGCGTAGGGCTGCCCGCGCGGCACGCGCGACGGCGTGTAATCAATCGCGTCGTAGAAGCCGAACGAGCCGGCAAAGCCCGCGCTGATCATCCGTTCGATATTCGCGCACGCTTCGAGGGGCTTCACCGTGAGCGCGAGCGCCGAGGCGTACGGCGCGATAACAAGATCCTCGGCGAGCCCGCTCTTGAGGCCCAACCCCGGCACGCCGAAGGCGCGATACTGATAGTTGAGCGCGACGTCGACGGTGTTGTACGCACATTCGGAGATTCCCCAAGGTACGCCGCGACGACGGCCGTATTCGATCTGCCGCTGCACCGCCGCGTGGTACGTCTGATCGAGCAGCGTATTGGCAAACGAGGGCATGATCAGCGACGGCATCAGATACTCGAACATCGACCCGCTCCAGGAGAGCAAGGTCGGCGTGCCGCCAGCGCGCGTCAACATGCGACCCAGGGCAAACCAGTTCTCCTGCGGCAGCCGGCCTTGCGCGATGCCGACAAAGCTGCACACCCGCGCCTCCGAGGCCAGCAAGTCGTAAAAGCTCGCGTCGCGTCGCTGCTCGACGACGTCGTAGCCGATGGAGAGCAGGCGGCGGCTGCGGTCGAACAGAAACTCGTAGTCGACCGTCGAGAACTCGGTGGCCTGCGCGATCAAGGCATCGATGGCGACGATCCGCGCGCGGGCAGCGACGGCTGGCGCGGATGTCGAGCAATCGCCACCGCACAGGACAAGCTCGCGCAGCGTCGGCAACGCGGATACCGCGGCGGCTCGAGGCTCCGCTTCCGGCGCTTGGCCGTCGCCGCTCGCCACGCCGGGCGCCAGGAGCGCGAGTTCGTCCACGCCGGCCTTGCATTGCCGGACCAGGGCCTCGCTCCAACGCTTTGCCTCGCCCGGCGCAGCCGACGACGAGTCGATTGCCGCGGCGACGGCGCGCGCCGCAGTCAACAGGACATCGAGGTGCCGCCAGGTCGAACCCAGGCTTGCCGGCGACGCACTTCGCGCGACGCCGAGGGCGCGCTCGAAGTCGGCGAGCCCTGCGGCCGCGTCACTGCCGACGGCGTCGACCAGCAACCAGTAGGTATCGTGCAAGCCATCGAACCAGCGCACTCCGACAATCCCCTCGTCGGCCAGGGTCAGCAGGCCGGCGCGCAGCGTCAGCAAGTGCGCGATGAGATTGCCGCTGTCGACGGTCGACACATATCCCGAAAGCCGTTGCCGCTCCTGGGTGTCGTACCAGTTGAAGAAGTGACCGTTGTGGCGCGCCATGAGGGCCATCGTGGAAAAGGTCGCCGACGTCCGCGCGACGAGCCCCCCCATCGTGAGATAACCCAGATCGTAGGCCGCGAGATTGGCGAGCAGCGCCAGCCCGATGTTGGTCGGCGAGGTCCGGTGAGCAACAAGCGCCGCCGGCTGCTCCTGGTAGTTGTCGGGCGGCAGCCAGTTGTCGTCGGGCCCGACGAAGGTTTCGAAATAATGCCAGTTCTTGCGGGCCAGCTTGCGCAGCAGTCGTGCTTGCTCGAAGGATAGTTCGGCCGGGGGGTGCAGGTACGGCAGGCTTGTCCACCAGGCCAGTCCCGGAGCGACCAGCCAGAGGCAAAGGATGGGCAAGGCAACGTCCAGCGCCTCGCGGTTGAAGGCCAAGAGATACGCGATCGTTGCCAATCCCACGAAAGGTGCGATCCACATGGCGCGGATCGAGGATCCCAGATCGGTGGCGCCGTTGCTTGCCTCCGCGGATGGCATCCACTCCAGCAAGCGGCGATGGCTGACGAGCATCCGCCATCCCGCCCGTACGATGGCGTTGAGGCTGATGAACGCCTCGTGCGGAAGGCAGGTCACGGTAAACGCCGCTTGCGCAAAGTGCTGCGCCATCGAGCGCAGCGATGCGGAAAGGTGCTGGCTCAGCAGGACATCGTCGCGCTTGCGCAGCAGCTCGAGGATCGAGACCAGCAGTGGCGGGATGAAGATGACGCCCAATGCCGCAACCGTCCAGAGAAGATGCGCAGTCAGAGTCGTCCAGCCGAAGATCAGCAACGCGGTCAGGCCGAGGGGGACGAGGCTCCGGCGCAGATTGTCGAAGATTTTCCAGCGCGACAACGCGGAAAGGACATTGCGCGCCCTCCCGTCCGCGGGTCCCGGCACGCGCGGAAGCAGCCAGCCGGCGATCTGCCAGTCGCCCCGGATCCAGCGCAGGCGCCGACTGACATCGAGCAGGTAGCGCGGTGGATACTCCTCATAGAGCTGGACGTCGCTCACCAACCCCGAGCGGGCATAGCATCCCTCCAGCAGATCGTGGCTCAATATCCTGTTTTCCGGGAAACGATCCTTGAGCGTGGCTTCGAACGCGTCGACATCGTAGATGCCCTTGCCGATGAACGAGCCTTCGCCGAACAGGTCCTGATAGACATCGGAGATCGCTCGCGTATAGGGATCGAGGCCGGGCTCGCTTCCCCAGAGCCGCGCGTACCGCGACCGGTTGCTGCCGACGAGACTGGGCGCGATGCGGGGCTGCAGTATCCCGTAGCCTTCGACGATGCATCGACGCCGCTCGTCGTATTGCGGACGATTGAGCGGATGCGCCATGGCGGCGGCAAGCTCACGCACGGCATCCTTGGGTAACAGCGTGTCCGTGTCGAGCGTAATCACATAGCGGATGTCGCGAAGCCCGGCGATGGCGCCGACGATGCGCCAGAAGCGACCGTCGCCGCGACCGCGCAGGAGCGCATTGAGATCCGCGAGCTTCCCACGCTTGCGCTCGTGACCCATCCACAGCTTTTCCTGTTCATTCCAGCGCCGCGGGCGATGGAACAAGTAGAAGGCGTCGCCCTCTTCTGCCGACTGCGGGTATTTCTCATTCAGCGCCTCGATGCCGCGCTGCACGAGCTGCAGGACGATCTCGTCGTGGGGGACCGATTCTTCGGCTGCGTCGACAAAATCGGTCAGCAGACCGAAGTAGACGTTGGCGCTCCGATTGGCAAGAAATCGAACCTCCAGCGCCTGCAGCAGCTCGTCGACGTGGGCGGCGCTGGCCAGCATTGAAGGCACCACGACCAATGTTCGCGCCTCGGTCGGGACGCCCTTCGAGTAGTCCATTCGCGGCAGCGCGCCTGGCGCGCACAGCAGGGTCGCCACCCAGTTCACCAAGGCGACGCCGAGCTGGCTCGCGCAAAGAAGCGACAGCAGCGCGGCGGCAGCGAGCGTCCAGCCGTGAGCGCCGTCGGCATGAGCGCTGACCACGAGCGCGGCCGTGAAGACGACCGTGATCAGCATGAGGCCGTCGAGGTACATCGGCAGGGGCGACGGGAAGTTCTCGCGCCCGAGCGCGTGCACGTATCGCACGCGCATTCTCGCCGCGCTTTCGAGACTCGGAACGCCGCGATCGATGAGATAAAAACCCACGTGCGCAAGGCGGTCGTCGGCCGCTTGCCGGCGCAGGCTTGCTTCGGCCAGCTCGACCGCGAGTCGCGCCACCTCGACCTCCGAGTGCGGGCTGCGCAGCGATATCCTCTCCACGGCGTGACGGCATCGGTCGCGGGTCGTGAAATCCATGTTCGCGTAAACCCGGGCGGGATCGCGGCGCAGCGTCTGCTCGACCAGACTCATGGCCTCGACGAATTCGGGCCAATCGGTCGCCGCGAGAAAGCGAAGACTGCCGATGCTGTTGCTGATCGATACCTGATCCGCCGCCTGCTGACGATTTTCCTCCTGGACCAGATTCTCGATCGTCTCTCCGGACTCGGAAAGGAGCTGCTCGAACCACGTAAGCGGCAGCGCCAGCGCCGCACCTTGCCCCTGGAGGCGGCGGGCGAACTCGGCGACGAACGCGCTGCTCTCCGGTGGACTGGCCCGCGCCATGTCGGCGATCTCGAGGATGACGCTCTTCGGATCCTCGGCCGCAACTTTGATCATGCGTTCGGCCCACGCGTTGGCCAGGCTGCGATCGGTCCTGCCGGCGAGGACGCGCGTCCCCGCCCGGCGCAGGTTCTCGATCAACGCGAGCCGCAGCATGATCGGCACCGCCCACAATTCGCCGAGCGTCAGCGGCGCCACGGTCTGGTAGGCGGCGATGAACCCGCGCAGGCTCGCCGAGTCGACGCGACCGTCGCCGTGCGACACCGTTTCCAGCGCAATATCGTAGACGCGCGGCAGCTCCGCCGACGGACCCGTCGAGAGCTGCGGAAGCCTCTCGCTGTAGCCCTTGGGCAGGTCGCGCCGCGCGGTGCGGATCTGCTCTTCGATGAGATAGAAATTGTCGAGCAGCCACTCGGCAGCCGGCGTGAGGCGCCGGCCCGCCTTGACGGTAGCCATCAGCAGCCCGCAAGTCTCCGCCAGGATGGCGTCATTGTCGGCAAGGCGCGCGAGGAGTCGGTCGGGTCCCGGCGAGGCTTGCCGCTCGTGCGCGGTCGCCAGCGCGCGACCGTGCTGCGTCATCTGCTCTGCGGTGAAAAGCTCGGCCCGAAGAGGCGGCCCATCGACCGGAATAGCCGGCGCGGTCAGTCGAGCGCCGATCCACACGATCGAGCGAAAGAGTTTTTCCAGACCCTCCTTACCGCGGACGGTCAGCGCTGTCGTCGCGGCTTGTACGTCGATTTTATCGCGCGCACCCAAGGACAGTCCTCGTGGATTGGATCAGCTTACCCTAAGATCGGCGGCGTCGGTCAGTGCTGGTCACGGCATGACAGGAGCAGCGCCGCCTCCACGAGCACGTCAACGCCTGCGGCCGGCGCGATGGCCCGCGCTGGAATGCATTGGCCGGTACGCCATTGCCCTACGGCCTCGCGTTTATCGTTGCCGCTGACCAGAAAGATGACTTCCCGGGCGTAGCTCAGCCGCGCGGCGCTCATCGACACGCGCTGCGGCGGGGGCTTGGGCGCGTCATATACCGCCAGCATTCTCGCCGACGCCGGCCGCTGCCCCCAGTCGTGCCCGGGAAAGAGGCTCGCCGTGTGGCCGTCCTCGCCGAGCCCGAGCAGCACCAGATCGAATTCGCCCACGGATTGCAGGATCGCCGCATACCGCGTGGCGGCTTCACTCGGCCCCAGTTCGGCGGCAATCGGATGTTGCTGCGGCCCCGGAATGGGCACGTGATCGAGCCAGGTCTCCGCGGCCATCCGCGAGTTGCGTCCCGGATCGCCGGCAGGCAGGCAACGCTCGTCGCCAAAATAGATGTGCCAGGCGGACCAATCGCTTGCGCTAGCACGGAGCCTTTGATAGGTTCCGCGCGGCGTGTTTCCGCCGGCGAGGACGACATGGAATTGCCGCCGCGCGCGAAGCGCGCGATCGGCCGCCGCCAGGACGCTTACCGCCGCGGCTCGGTGCAATGCAGCCGGGTCGGATGCAGCATGCCAACGGCACTGCTGCTTGCCGCCGCCGTCCGTACGCAGCGAGACCTTCATAACCAACCTCCGGTGAAACCGGCCCGCTTCAATCCAGTGGCGATGTACGGACACTTTCGCAGCAGATGCCAGACGAGGCCTGTGCGATAGTTTTCGATCATCGAGACGATCGGGCCCTCATTGAGACCGTAGTGCCACGGCGATACCCAGCCGTAGGGATTGCCGGATTTCTCCGGATAGGTCGGATTGAACGTTGCCTTGAAGCCGTAGGGATTCCCCACTTTCAATTTCACCTCATGCACGAAATAGTCGATGGAAGACAACACGATTTCCGGCGCGAACGGCAGCGACGTGACGACCGCCCATGGCGCGATCGTGCCGTCGTCCGGACCGTAGGGCACCCCGCGCGCCAGGTAGTCGAAAAAAGTTCTCTCGATGCCGTTCAGCTTGATGGCGTCGGGGCCGGGGCCGTCGCTCGCGGTGATTCCCCAGCAGTCCCGGCTATAGCGCGCGAACTTGAGTGGATTGTCGATGGCGTAACATTGCTGGACATGGGTGGCGCGACGGCTGTTCTCGAAGTAATCGATACCCTTACCGCGCATGAACGCGTCCTGGATCCCCCGAAAATCGATCCAGATGTGCGAAATCTGATGGGTGAACAGCGGCCCGGCGTAGAGATATTCGTAACCGTAGCTTTCCTTCCACTCGTAGGTCGAGCTCCATCCGGCATAGCTTTCGGTTGGCAGCGGATGCGCCGGCGAGCCGAGGCCGAGCACGTACAACAGCAAGGCTTCGTCATAGCCTTCCCATCGCCACGGCAGGAATCCGCTCTCGGGCTTCCAGCCGTGCGTGACCGTGGCGCCGCCGTTTTGCGCCCATTGCCAGTCGGCGCGGCGATAGAGCGCGTCGGCTAGGTGGCGGATTTCCCGTTCGTCGGTAGTTGCCGCATCGAAGTAGATGCCCGCGGTCAGCGCGCCGGCCAGCAGAATGGCGCTGTCGACCGTCGATAGCTCACAATGCCACGCCCGCCGGCCGGTCCGCATGTCGAGAAAGTGATAGTAAAAACCGCGGTAGCCGGTGGCGTCCGCTTCGGTGCCTTGCCGGCTGTTCCAGAAGAAGCGCAGCGTCGTGAGAACTCTTGCGATCGCCGCATCGCGGGTGATGAACCCGCGCTCGATCGCGACCGGATACGCGGTCAGCGCGAGCCCGGTGGCGGCAATACTGGAGGGCCAGTCGGGCGCGGTCTTGTCGATCACCAGTCCGTTGGCCAGATTGGTCTCGTGCAGAAAATAGCGAAAGGTTTCGCTCTGAAGCTTTTCAAGCTCCGTATCGATCGCGGGTTTGTCACTGCTCATGTCTCGACCGTTGCTGCCGTTCCGAAATGCTCGATTTAGCGCCTGTTAACGGGCCCTGGCGCGCGGTATGGTTTTCTTGACGCCGGCAGGGTCGACGATTGACTTCTTCGCGCGCTTCGCTTTGGGCGCCGCGCTCGCCAGGGCGCCGTCGACCATCGCTTGCGCCTCGTCCACGATACGGTCCAGATGGGCCTCGCCGCGAAAGCTCTCGGCATAGATCTTGTAGATGTCCTCGGTCCCGGAGGGCCGCGCCGCGAACCATCCGCTGGCGGCGACGACCTTCAGGCCACCGATGGGCGCGTCGTTGCCGGGGGCCCGATCGAGGACGCGCTGGATCTTCTCGCCCGCCAGCGCGGTGTGGTGAAACTCTGCCGGCGAAAGATGCGCCAGCCGCTCTTTTTGCTCCGGGCTGGCCTCGGCCTGCACCCGGCGCTCGGCGGGTTCGCCGAGCTCGCGCGTGATCTCGCGGTAGCTCTCGCAGGGATCCCGGCCGGTTCGCGCCGTGATTTCGGCGGACAACAGAGCAGGCACCATGCCGTCCTTATCCGTCGTCCACACGCTGCCGTTGCGCCGCAGTAAGCATGCTCCGGCGCTCTCTTCACCGGCAAAGCCCAGCGAGCCCGATAGCAAACCCTCGACGAACCACTTGAACCCTACCGGCACCTCGTAGAGGCCGCGGCCAAGCCTTGCGCTCACGCGGTCGATCATCGCGCTGCTGACGATGGTCTTGCCGACCGCGGATTGTTTGCGCCAACGTGTGCGATGACGGAACAGATAGTCGATGGCCGCCACCAGATAATGGTTTGGAGAGAGCAAGCCGGCTTTTCGAGTGACGATTCCGTGCCGATCGTGGTCGGTGTCGCACGCAAAGGCGATGTCGAATCGATCCTGCAAGCCGATCAGCGCCTGCATCGCATACGACGACGATGGATCCATTCGGATGCGACCATCCCAATCGACTGTCATAAACCGGAACGTCGGATCGACCTCATGGTTAACGATGGTAAGGTTTAGGCGGTAGTGCTCGGCGATTGCCGGCCAGTAATGCACGCCGGCCCCGCCCAGCGGATCGACCCCCATGCGGATGCCGCCACCGCGAATAACCTCCATGTCGATGACCGTGCCGAGGTCGCCGACATACGCGCGCAGAAAATCGTGCCGATGTGTTGTCGCCGCGCGCAGAGCCTTTTCAAAAGGCGTGCGCTTGATGCCCTTGAGCTTGCGCTCGATGAATCTGTTGGCGCCCGCCTGGATCGATCCGGTCACCTCCTCACCTGCGGGCCCTCCACTGGGTGGGTTGTATTTGAAACCGCCGTTGTCGGGCGGGTTGTGCGAAGGCGTGATGACGATGCCGTCGGCGAGCCCCGTGCTACGGCCTTGGTTGTATCTGAGTATCGCGTGGGATATCGCGGGGGTAGGCGTGTATTCGTCGTTTGTCGCGATCATGACGTCCACAGCGTTGGCCGCGAGGACTTCCAGCGCGCTGGCAAATGCGGGAACCGAGAGAGCGTGCGTATCGATGCCCAGAAACAGAGGACCGTCAATCCCCAGGCGTCTGCGGTAACCGCAGATGGCCTGACTGATCGCGAGCACATGCCACTCGTTGAATGAGCGCTCGAAGGATGACCCCCGATGCCCGGACGTACCGAACACGACCCGTTGCGCAGCCACGGACGGATCCGGCGCATCGGTGTAATACGCGGAGACAAGCCTCGGTACGTTGACCAGTATCGCGTGCGGCGCCAGCTTCCCTGCTAACGGGCTTACTTTCCCCGCAACGCCCTTCGAGCTACTCATGCGCCGCTTTTCTCCGCCCCGGCCTTCTTCAGGGCCATCATAAGGTGTGCCTTCCATTCAAATCCGTCGCGATCCGCGGCGATGCCCGCCAGGATGCCGCTACCTTAGAGGTGTTCATAAAGTTTCGAGCCGAATCCGCGTTGGCTGGTATCGCCTCACTTGCGCCGAGAAATGGCTCTCGCCGGGCCGATCGCATTGACGATAGCTTGCGTGAACCCGTGTCCGGCGCGAGCTCGCTCGAAGATCGTCACCCATTCGCGATAACGATGGGCGATCCGGGATGCAGCTTCGTCGCGCGTCGCCTTGTTTGCCTCATAGTCGGCGACCGCATCCCAGAAGGTCGTGCGGCCCACAGCGAAGCCGATGAATCCGATCACCGAAGCGGCCGTCTCGAGCCAGTTCATGACCTTCTTCTCATCGGCGCCGCGTCCGAGGACGATGCAGCCAACCTCACGCCGTCCGTCGCGCCGCGCGATGGCGACCATGCGCTCGCAATCCTCGCGGCGACCGAGTCCTTCGATCTTCCAGATATCGGGCTCGATGCCCGCATCTTGAAGAGTTATAAGCGTTTGCATCATCAATCGCGGCCGAAGCTGCAAGTCGTATATCTCCTTGTCGCGGTGCACCCGTTCAAGCTGTGCCTCAGTCGCGGGCACGAGCAGCTCGAACATGAATCGCGGACCCGAGGTCCGGCAGTAGTCGGACAGCTTTTTGAGCCGGCCGATCTGGCGCCGGTTGAGCGCCGCGTCGCCTTCCGGGTTGTAGCGCACCAGAACCTTGGCAAAGGTTGGATTGAAGGCTTCGATGTGTTCCGCGAATGTCGTCCCGTATTCGAACTCGAATTCGTCCGAGCCGCTCTTCTCGGTTGATAGAGCGGTTACGTATCGACTCTCGATCGCACCGCGGAGGATATCGGAACCGAATTCCTCGTCGATCAAGACGCCGGCACATTCCCGGGCCACGCCGCGGGCGACCGCCTGTTCGAAGCCCGCATATATAATCTGCTTGCTGCGTGCGACGCGGTCGTGCTCGGCCGGCGTGAGCGGCGGCTTGAAGTGGAACATGCCGGTCACGTACGAGTGGCGATGATCAAACGGCAAAAGGTAGAGTGGCTTGTCGTAGCCGAGATTCATTGTGGGCATCTCTTGTACCCGCGGTACCGTCGGATCAGTGCGTTGGTCGAGCTGTCGTGCCGGAGCCCCGGCTCATTCCCGATTTCGAGCTCTGGGATGATCCGAGTCGCAAGCACCTTGCCTAGCTCGACGCCCCACTGGTCGAAAGAATCGATGTTCCAGATCGTCCCCTGCGTAAAGACGCTGTGTTCGTACAGCGCCACGAGAACCCCGAGCGTTTCCGGCGTCAGGCGCTCGACAAGGATCGTGTTGCTCGGACGGTTGCCCTCGAAGGTTTTGTGCGGCACGAGCCAGTCTGGCGTCCCCTCGGCTTTGACTTCCTCCTCGGTCTTGCCGAAAGCCAGCGCCTCGGTCTGCGCGAACAGATTCGCCATCAGCAAATCATGCTGATTGCCCAGCCGATTCAGCGGGTCGCAGAAGCCGATGAAGTCGCAGGGGACGAGCTTGGTCCCCTGGTGGAGAAGCTGATAGAACGAGTGCTGGCCATTGGTCCCGCGCTCACCCCAGTAAATGGGCGCGGTCTGATAATCGACGCGTGTGCCGTCCAGCGTGACGTGCTTGCCGTCGCTCTCCATGCTCAATTGCTGCAGGTACGACGGGAGGTGTTCGAGGTATTGATCGTAGGGAAGTACCGCGACTGTCTGTGCATCGAAAAAGTTGTTGTACCAGACCGTCAACAGGCCCATGAGCACAGGCAAGTTGCGATCGAACGGAGCAGTGCGGAAGTGCTCGTCCATCGCGTGAAATCCCGCAAGCATGGCACGGAAATTATCTTTCCCAACAGCGATCATGGTCGAAAGGCCGATTGCCGAATCCATCGAATAGCGTCCCCCGACCCAATCCCAGAATCCGAACGTGTTGGTGGAATCGATGCCGAACTTCGTCACTTCTTCGGCGTTGGTCGAAACGGCCACAAAATGCCGCCTCACGGCTCGCGCGTCACCGAGCTTCGCGAGGCTCCACGCGCGGGCCGCTTTGGCGTTGGCCATGGTTCCGAGGGTGGTGAATGTCTTCGATGAAATGACGAACAGCGTCTCTTCCGGGTCGAGGTCGCGCAGGCTCTCCACAAGGTCGGTGCCGTCGACGTTGGAAACGAAGCGAAAGTTCAAGTCCCGCTGGCTGTAGTGACGAAGCGCTTGATAAGCCATCACGGGACCCAAGTCCGAACCGCCGAGCCCGATGTTGATGACATTGCGCATGCGCTTGCCGGTATGGCCACGCCACTGGCCGTTGCGGACCTGGTCGGAGAATGCGGCCATCCGGTCGAGCACCCCGTGCACTTCGGGAACGACGTCGGCGCCGTCGACCACGATCCGTTCACCCTTGGGCGCACGCAGGGCGACGTGAAGAACAGCGCGTTTTTCCGTGACGTTGATCTTCTCGCCCTTGAACATGGCCGCAATTCGCTCCGAAAGGCCGCACTCCTCCGCGAGAGTCAAAAGCAGTCGGACCGTCTCGTCGCTGATGCGGTTCTTCGAGTAATCAAGGTAGATGCCGGCCGCTTCGGCGGTGAATCGCTCGCCGCGCTTCGCGTCTTCAGCGAAGAGTTGGCGCAGATGCCGATGCCGCATCGGCTGTGAATGCTGCGCCAGCGCCTTCCAGGCGGGACGATCCGTCAGCGATCGGGGCCGCGGCTTTATGGCGGTGCTCGTCATCGGTTCGCTCACGCTTGGGCAACTTTCTTGAGCGAGTCGCTTTTGATCGCGATACAGTCCAGCAACTCGTTCCAGGACTTGTCGAACGATTGCGCACCTTCGCGCTGGAGCTGGTCGGCTAGCGCTGCATCGTCGATCTCCACACGCCTAAACCCGGCAATCGTCTGCTCGGCATCGCCGCCGTCGGTAGGCAGCACGCCTGTCGCCTGCCCATGATCGGCAAAGGCGAGCAGCGTCTTGTCGGGCATGGTGTTGATGGTGTCCGGCGCGGCGAGCGCCTCGATGTACAGCGTGTCCGGAGCGTCTGGATCCTTGGTGCCGGTACTGGCCCAGAGCAGGCGTTGCGGATTCGCGCCGGCCGCGGCAAGTTTTCGCCAGGGCGGCGAGGCAAGCAGATCACGGTACGCTCGATACGTGCGCATGGCGATGGCGATTCCGAGACGATTGCGAAGTTCGCGAGGCACCTTGTCCTTGACCGCCACGTCCCAGCGGCTGACAAAAAGCGATGCCACCGACGCCACCTTCGGGTCGAGGCCGGCGGCGAGGCGTCGCCTGATACCGCGCATATACGCTTCCGCTGAGGCGAGGTATTGCTCGCGCGAAAACAGCAGGGTGACGTTTATGGGGACGCCGGCAAAGATCGACTCCTCGATGGCAGGAACGCCGGCGCGCGTTCCTGGAATCTTGATAAAAAGGTTGGGCCGTTTCGCGCGCGAGTGAAGTTGCGCTGCTTGTTTGATGCTGCCGGCCGCGTCATTGGCCAGCAACGGCGACACTTCCATCGACACCCAGCCATCGATCCCCCGCGTCGCGTCGTGAACGGGACGAAAGAGATCGGCGGCCCGGACGAGATCTTCCAGAGCGAGATCGATAAACAACGCCTCGGCCGATTTACCCTTCTTTGTCTTCTGGCGGATGGCAGCGTCGTAGGTATCGGCGTTCCGGATGGCGTGATCGAAAATGGTTGGATTCGAGGTGAGACCCGTGACGGCGAACTGGTCGATGTAGCGTCGAAGCGTCCCGCGGTCCAGCAGATCGCGGGTGATATTGTCGAGCCAGAGGCTCTGACCGAGATCGTGCAGCTTTTGCGTGGCTTTCATCGTTGTCTCCTATCCTGTGTGGCGGCGGTACTGCGGCCGAGAAACGCCGCCAAGTCGTAATGGACCAGATCGCCGATGCGCTCGACCGTGAGCGCCGCTGGCGGATATGCGGCCATGTTCTTGGAATCCAACGCGTAGTGACCCTGGCGCGGAAATACCGTCGTCATCCGATCACCCCAGACCCTTTTCATCGCCGCCAGGATGCGCAGCTTGTCGTCGACCACGACGTAATGGCGGGCCGGATGCGCGCTCGCAACCGCATCGAGCATCTTTTCTTTATGAATGTAGATCAGCACCCGGCCCTCGACTGCGTCCCACAGCCCGGAGCGTTGGATCTTGCGCGGTTGAAAGACCACGTCGCCATCCGACAGGATGACCGTTGGACCCCAATGGTGAAGGTGTGCGATCGCGTCGAGCGCGCCAGGGTACAACCGGTCCGCGAATGGGTAATCCACCAGAAAGGACGACATGAGCAGCAACCGCGGATCGTTCATGTCGCCGAGGCGGTAGCGTTGAAGGGCGCCCAGATAGTCGGCGTAGCCCAGTTCGCTGCGCAGGTCTTCGAAGATCGCACAGTAGCGGTCGCTGCTCGCTCGTCCGAACTCCCGCTCGAGATGGCCTCGGAGATCGTCTTGCACGCGGTCGTTGTCGAGCAACGTGTTGTCGCAGTCGAGGAGGAACACGATGTCATCCTGCGATTTCACGCGACGGCTCCTTCCGGCGTCGGGTTGTGCCAGCCGCCCTCACCGGCGATGATCCGCTCGGCCGCCGCCGGCCCCCAACTATGCGACTCGTACTCGGCGAACGCCGTTGCGTCGTCGAGGATCGGATCCACCACGCGCCACGCCTGCTCCACGCACTCCGCACTGGCAAACAGCGACGCGTCGCCTCGGATCGCGTCGCCCAGCAAGCGCTCATACGGCATCATTTCGTCGCCGGGGTGACGATGTAGGACGAGCTCGGCGTTCTGACCGACCATCGCCTCTCCGGGAATCTTGACCCGTACCCCCGCGACGATGAGAACCTCGGGGCTCAAGCGGAAGCGGAAATAGTTCGATTCGCCGGGACTGAATTCATCGAAGACAGCGCGGGGTGGCCGCTTCAGGTCGACCGTAACTTCGGTCGCCGTGAGAGGAAGCCGCTTGCCGGCCCGGATATAGAATGGCACGCCTGCCCAGCGCCCATTGTCGATGTGCAGTCGAAGCGCAGCGAAGGTCTCGACCTGGGAGTCCGGAGCCACACCCTTCTCATCGCGGTAGCCGCGAAACTGACCGCGCACCACCTCCACCGCGGCGAGCGGCCGCATCGCAGTAAAGACTCGCAGCTTTTCATGGCGCATGCGGTCCGGGTCGCGGCCGACGGGCGCCTCCATCGCGATCAGCGATGTTACCTGCAGCATGTGGTTCTGTACCACATCGCGAATTGCTCCCACGTCGTCATAGAAGCGTCCGCGTCCCTGCACGCCGAAGGTCTCCGCCATGGTGATTTGCACTTGGGCCACGTGTTGGCGGTTCCAGATCGGCTCGAGAAAAGAATTGGAAAACCGGAAATAAAGAAGATTCTCGACCGGTTCCTTGCCGAGGTAGTGGTCGATGCGGAACACGGCGGACTCGGGAAAAGCCCGCGCCAGCGTATGGTTGAGCGACTGCGCCGAGCCTAGATCGCGTCCAAAGGGCTTTTCGACGATGACGCGAGCGTTCGCGGCGCAGCCCGCCTTGGCCAGCCCCTCGACAACGGTTGTAAACATGCTCGGTGGAATGGCGAGATAGTGCAACGGCCGAGCGGCATCGCCGAGCGTCTGTCGCAAGCGTTGGTACGTCGCGTCGTCACCATAATCACTATCGATGTAGCGCAGCCGGTCCGAGAGCTTGGCGAAGGCGTTGGTGTCGACGCCACCATGCTGTTGCAGGCTGTCGCGCGCACGGGCCTTGAGTTGATCGAGGTCCCAACCCGACTTCGCCACGCCGATGATTGGCAAGTCGAAGTGACGGCGCCGGATCATCGCCTGCAGCGCAGGAAAAATCTGTTTGTAGGCCAGATCGCCAGTGGCCCCGAAAAATACGAACGCGTCCGAAACAGGTTGCGCCATCTTCAACCCTTCGCTTGCCTTGCCGGCTTTTCCACGTGGCCTCCAAACTCATGCCGCATGGCCGACAGCACCTTGTCGGCGAAATCCGCATCCCCGCGAGAGCTGAACCGTTCATAGAGCGCGGCGCTGAGAACCGGGGCAGGCACGGCTTCGTCGATCGCAGCGGCGATCGTCCACCGCCCTTCCCCGGAGTCCGAGACGCGGCCCACGTAGTTCTTAAGCCCCGGATCCGTGGCGAACGCGCTGGCGGTGAGATCGAGCAACCACGAACCGATGACGCTTCCCCGGCGCCAGACCTCGGCGATGTCCGGCAGGTCAAGCTCATACTGGTAATACTCAGGATCCCGCAACGGCGCCGTCTCGGCATCCGACATCCGCGAGCGCTTGCCCACGTTGGCGTTGCGCAGGATGTTGAGCCCCTCGGCGTACGCGGCCATCAGCCCATATTCGATGCCGTTGTGGACCATCTTGACGAAATGGCCCGCTCCGTGCGGCCCGCAATGGAGGAAGCCTTGTTCGGCGGTGCTGCGATGCTTCGGACGGCCAGGGGTGCGGGGCGCGGCATCGATACCCGGGGCGAGGGTCGTCAAAATCGGTCCCAGATGGTCGACGATCTCTTTTTCGCCGCCGATCATCAGGCAATAGCCCCGCTCGAGCCCTGCCACGCCGCCGCTCGTCCCGATATCGACATGGTGAATTTTTCGGGATTTCAATGCGGCGGCGCGCCGGATATCGTCGCGGTAGTAGGAGTTGCCGCCATCGATGACGATGTCGCCGGCCTCGAGCAACGGCGTCAACTGCGCCAGCGCCTGATCGACCACGGCAGCGGGCACCATCAACCACACCACACGCGGAGGCTTGGCCAAGCCTCCGACCAGATCCTCGAGCGATGACGACCCGATGACGCCTTGTTGTATGGCCTGTTTGACGGCTTTGGCATTCGCGTCATAGACGACGCATTGGTGTCCCCCTTTGGTCAGGCGCCGGACCATATTGGATCCCATTCGCCCCAATCCGATCATGCCGAGCTGCATCTTCATCTCCTCGCTTGACCGTGTCCGGAACGTATCCTCACGGCGACAATGTGTTCCTGGTGATCGTCCACCAGCGAAATGGCGTCTTCGTGTCGTTGAGCGCCATCCACAGCGGCTCGCGTGTCGCCATCTGCGCCGCCGGTTGGCACAACGCTGATGTGATAGACCGTGGCCCGGTATCGATAGTGCAACTTGAAAGCGGTCCAGTCCGCCGGCAGACACGGCGCGAAATGCAGCCTGTTTCCCTCGAGTCGTAAACCCAGCAGCGATTCCACAATGAATCGGTACATCCAGCCGGCCGACCCGGTGTACCAAGTCCAGCCGCCACGGCCAATATGAGGTGTGAGTGCATAGACGTCGGACGCGAGGACGTAGGGTTCCGTCTTGTAGGTCGCGATCGCATCCGCCGATTCGGCATGCTTGACCGGATCGATCATCGTGAACAATTCCCACGCACGCTCGGCATTTCCCAGTGCCGCGAACGCCATCGCGACCCACACTGCAGCGTGGGTGTACTGGCCGCCATTCTCACGCACGCCGCGCAAGTAGCCTTTGATGTAGCCGGGATTCGGTTCGCATTTATCGAACGGCGGATCCAGCAACTGGATCAGTGCCGCATGACGATGAACGAGTTGCCTGTCCACGGCGTCCATGGCTGTGCGCGCGTGCTGCGCTTCGCCCGTGCACGACAGGACGGACCAGCTCTGCGCAATAGAATCGATTCGGCATTCCACGTTTTGTGCTGAACCTAACGGCGAGCCGTCGTCGAAATAAGCGCGGCGATACCAGCCGCCGTCCCAGCCGCTGTGCTCGATGTTCTGGCGTAGCCGAGACGTCTCGCTCCGGCAACGTTGCGCGAACGCGAGGTCACCCCGCCTCCGCGCCACCTCGCCGAATTGCGTCAGCACGGCGCACAGGAAGAACCCGAGCCAAACGCTCTCGCCCCTGCCGCTGGCTCCGACGAGGTTCATGCCGTCGTTCCAGTCTCCCGAGCCCATCAACGGCAAGCCATGCGCGCCGAAGGAGAGTCCCCGCTCGACGGCGCGCACACAATGCTGGTAAAGACCGGCCTTCTCTGGGGACTCCTTGGGCAGGTCGTAATACGACTCCTCCCCGGCTTTGAGCGCGCGGCCTTGAAGGAAATGAACGGCTTCATCGAGCACGCCGGTGTCGCCGGTGGCGAGCACGTACCGGCAGGTCGCGAACGGCAACCACAGGTAATCATCCGAACAACGGGTACGCACGCCGCGCCCTGATGGGGGATGCCACCAGTGCTGCACATCGCCTTCGGTAAATTGGCGCGACGCGCAGCGCAAAAGGTGTTCGCGTACAAGCCCCGGCTCCGCATGAATCAGTGCCATGACGTCCTGCAGCTGATCGCGGAATCCGAACGCGCCGCTCGGCTGGTAGTACCCGGTCCGCGCCCACAGACGGCTGGCCGTTGTCTGATAGAGAAGCCAGCCGTTCATCAGGATGTCGAACGAGTCGTCAGGTGTCTGCACCTGGACGACGCCGAGCGAATGGCGCCAGGCGTCTTGTGCGCGTTCGCGGGCGGCGACGGCGCGATCGACACCCCGATGCGAATCGAGCAGTTGCCGCGCCTGCTCGATGTCGCGCCCTTGGCCGATGAGAAACGCGACCTGGCGGACCTCGCCGGGCTCGAGCGAGATCGAGACGTGAAGGGCGGCGCACGGATCGAGCCCCGCGCCGAACTGACCCGACAGTGCGTCGCTCGAGAGCCCCGCGGGCTTCGTCATCGATCCATTCCGGCCGATGAACGCGAGACGATCGCCCGTCGCTGACGCGGGCATCTCGCTGGCCGCGACGAACGCCACGCGCTCGCCGAAGTCGTCGGTGAAGGTATTTCTCGCAAGCACGCCGCCCACTTCGGCGACGTACGATGTGACGACGTTGAGGTTGTGACCGAGACGGGGAGGTCCGAGCCACCATTCGTAGTACGCGAAGACGCTCAGTCGCCGCCTCGTGGGCCCGGGATTGGTGAGTGTGAGC
>DASXPJ010000011.1:0-69401 GCA_036493675.1 Casimicrobiaceae bacterium | reverse complement strand
GCTCCGAGGTGGCTTTGCAGATCTCGGTGCGCGATGCCTGTGCATTGCTTGGCATACCTTGGTTCGTGGCGCATCCGGCGAGCGCGAAGGCCAGGACAAGAACGCTGATCATCTTCATGGAAGAACTCCTTTCGAGCGGGGTGGGTGGAGGGAAATGAGGTTTAACGAGACTACACGGTCCAGTTGAGCGACGGGTTAGGTCGCATTTTGCCCGCCAATTCGTTGTGCGGCTTCTTGTGACGTCATGATCGGATGAACTTCAAATTCGACTAAGTCGCTCCAGTTTCGCATCCACTCCTCAAGAAGCGCGCGATCGGACGTTTCCATGACTTGAAAGCACGTGGCGAGATTCTCATCCACCCAACTTGACACATACGTTAGGCCATCGGGCACCATGCGGCCGCGCTCCTTAAAGCGCCGATACACTGGACCTGCCGCACCGTTGCGAAAGTGCTCGACGATCATGTAGAGCGCCACGCGAAGTCCGCTATCGTCAAAATCTCTGAACATGCCGCCTTACGTTCGACGTAAGGGGCCGCCCGCTTGCGGGACGTCCCCTCGACGGAGCGGTTAGGCGGCTCGAGTTTCACGACGTCGCGAGCCTTGACCGACAGCTCGAGGGCACTAATACTGCCACACTTGCTGGCTTGGCACTGAACCTGCCCGAGAAAGAGATTTCATTATGAAGCTGAACACGCTAATGGTTCGCTACATCGTGCACGACGTCGACCAAGCTATTGCCTTTTACACCCATCACTTGGGGTTTCGCGTCTCTGCCCAATCGGGCCCATATTTCGCGATTCTCGCGCGGGAGAATCTGCAGCTCGTGTTGAGTCCGCCCCGAGGACCAGGCGGGGGATCGCAACCGATGCCGGACGGCCGCAGCCCTGAGCCGGGTGGGTGGAATCGGATAATCGTGCAAACCAGCAATCTTGATGGCGAGGTCGACGTCCTGAGGAAAGCCGGAGTTGAGTTCCGCAACGACATCGTCGCTGGACCGGGGGGCCGGCAGATTCTCATTGAGGATCCGTCGGGCAATCCGGTGGAGCTTTTTGAGCCTGCGCCTGACTCTGGGACGTAGAGTGGTTGCAGAGTACTTTGGGCTGCGCTTTGGAAGCCTAACGATACAAGCCAACCGGCGGGCCACCCCGACGCCAACCAATGACGAGTCATATACCAGCCCGTACGGTTGAGCGCAGGGTCAGGCTGCCGACCGAGAGGCCCACGATTTTCCCTGCCACTCTTCACAGGCAAGCCCGCTTATAAGAGCCCTCGTGCCGCGATCCGCACGGCTGGGCGGGAGAGCCGGTAGACAGCGCGATCGAGCCAGTAGTGCAGGAATCCGGTCGTGAAGCCCAAGGCCACAAGTGCCGGCACCCATTCCGACGTGCGTAACGCGACCGCAAGTGCGCCGAAAATGCGGTCACCGTAGTATGTGTCATCGGGTCCGATTGCTTCGACCTCCATGACTGGGAGCAGTACGACTGAGAGCAGGGCAAGCACGAGCAGTAGCGCCCACGGTCGCCGGTTGACTGCGTGAAGCATTCGCCAGGGGAACGAGCCGGTGGGCGCCGGCTCGGCCCAGGCGACTCGCGTAGCCAGGGCGGTCGCAGCCAACCAGTGCTGCCCGGCCCACACTGCCACGAAAAGGAAGGGTCGATCCGTGTGGAGCCCGCCACAGACCATCACGGCTACGCCTAGGACGTAAAGGACGCGCGGCAGCGACACGCTGGGAGCACGCGCTTCTGAGCCGAGCATTGCGAGGGTCAATGCTAGGACCAGTGCAGTGGCGACGACGCGCAACATCCCCGATGCTCCGGAGAGCCACTCTGGGTCGAGCCCCGCCCCCAACCATACGCTCTGGAACAAGGTCGTTCCGGCGAGCGCCTCGGCCACGACAACGAGCGCGCCTCCGACACCCAGCGCGAAGAGGCGATCAAGGCGACGCATCCAGTGATCGGCAGTCCTCCCGCTGTGGACGCGGTACAGACTAAGCACGCCAAAGTGCTGTGCAGCGAAGTGGTAGGTGACGAGCCCGAAATCGACCATGGCAAGTGCCATGACGCGCTCCGCGCGCGTGAAGGCCAACGCATCGTCTTCGGGGAGCAGGATGGCGAAACAGGCTGCGGCGATTGCGATGGGGACGATTACGAAGCGCACCGGTTCGGCACGCAGCAGCGGTCGGTAGGCCGTTGTCGCGTAAGCCAACCACGACGAACCGAAACGGTGGCTGGTCCAGAACAGGGCGGTGAGGCCGAAGACCAGCAAATCCAGAGGGCTCTCGCTGGGATCTTCGTAGCCGTGCGCGAGTAGCAGGGCAAGCGGCGCCAGCCAGAGAGCTGACTGCAGCCAGAAGGCATCCCAGGCGAGACTACGGACCCAGGGTGAGCGCGCTTCGCCTACGCGCGTCGCTTGTGTGAGGGTGGCGGTATCAGACACAGCGCGCGTCCTAGCGGCCAAGAACAGGATCGTCCTCGTCCAAACTGCGCTGATCTCGACGGGCCAGTACGTCGTTGGCCTTTGAAAAGGCATAAACCTTCAGCATGTTGCTACATCGTTTCTCGCGCACGACGAAGCCCCGGCGGTGGCGATCTTCATGCGCAGAGCGATGGCATTCGAGAGACTGCGAACGGCGCGCCACCGGCGGGCGTCCGGGTTGAGGTGAGGAGCCATTAATGCTCAATCTCCACCACGATGTTTGCCTTCGTCGACGGGGCATAAGCTGCTTCGTATGCTGAAAGCAACTGTTCCAGGACTCTGCTACCCGAATGCTGAGGGTTCGTAAGGTAAATGGCAAAATCCGGAACGCGATTGATGCGCTTCATCAATTGAAGCATTGATACACCTTCAACGATTACCGGACGGGGCAATGTAAACCGTCGTTCGATGATGCGATTTACCTGGTAGTCAAGATGGGTGAGGTAATCCTTCGAAGGGATCAGAAAAAGATCGGCCTCGATCAGCGTCACATTGAAGTGCCACGCAAGGTAACGTCCAAGGGTGGTCTTGCCGACCCCGTCGCGACCATCAATCGTGACGATTACGCCCGGAAGCCCTCGCATGATCCGTGTCAGGGCTTCCACGACCTTCAGATAGGCTGGAAGAACGGCGGGCAACGTGGGGCCTAACGGCTCTTCAGGAATCTCAAATAGAAGGCCGCAAATACCAAGACAATGCCGATGTTCACTATCAGCCGTTCCCAGAATCGATTCTTAAAGAATAGTAAATCTACACCAACGACAACGGCTATCAACACCGCAATGTAAAGCACGACAGGCCTAACGTTTGACATGAGCGGCGGCTGGAAGCGAGCAAAACCCGCTGTAAGACGTCCGCTCGATGGAGGGGTTAGGCGGCAGAGCGCGCACGTCAATGGGCCGATCGTTCAAAGCCGCCAGTCCGTTGGAGTCGGCGGTATTCGAGCCAGGTCAGTGCAATGACCACGATGTCGAGCACCGAGAGGATCACCAGAGTTAAGGAATACGTATGCAAGTACCGATAAAGCTGGTACAGCACGAACAAGAAAAACGCTGCGATCGCGAAGGGATATGCCCACCGACGTCTGAAGAGGAGGCCCAAGACGAGGACAACTTTGACTGCCCCATGCCAGAGGAGGTAGATGGCAGCGAATGTCTTTGTGCTGGGAGTCAACTGGAGAGCACTGTTGAGTATATGAGTGGCAATTGCATCCTTCGGGTCCTCGCTGAGCTCATGTTGCGTGAGGATCCGGATCACGGAGTAAATGCGGTCGGGCGGCATGAGGAGGAGAAGGAAGCCACCGGCAACTTCCAGCGCACCGTCGACTGCCTTGGCGATAACTCCGATATCAAAGAAGACATGGAGAATCTTCTCCTTCGTTGACAGGATCACGGCCGGTTTCCCACGCTGCCTAACCTGGAAATAGACAACCTAAATAACGTACGTAAGATAAACCGTCAGTCCCCAAGGGTACTATCCCTCCGCCTTACTCGGCTGGACCGCTCCGCGCTAACCGCCGTTTCCCGGGTTCCGCATCCGACCGTGCTTGTGCATCATTCAAGCCTTTGATTTAACGCTTATTGCAAAACTACAACACGGCGATTGCTGATTACACCGGCTTGGCCCACTTGTTCTGAGCCGGACCTTTTCATCCCGGCGCCGCACGGATATTGACGCAGTTGTGAGGAAGGGGAGAATGGCAAAACGTGCCGGATACGGTGCTTGCGCCGCACAAACGGACGCAGAACCCAAGGGGATCAAACATGTTTCGCACCATAGTTAAAGTGTCACTATGCGCTTTATTCTGCTCGTTACCGGCGGGTATGGCGTGGGCCGACGGGGCCGTCTACGCGATGACGAACGCTCTTTCTAACAATGAGATCAAAGTCTATCTTCGCGCAGCCAACGGAAACCTGTCTCTCGTCCAGACCATTGCAACCGGCGGTGGCGGCAGCGGTCTTCAACTGGCCGGCGTGGACTCGCTCGGTTCAGCAGGCAGCCTGCAACTGGATGAGGAGCACAACGTTCTATTCGCCGTCAATGCGGAAAGTGCCGCCGAAAATAACGGCGGTGGCGCATACAATACGGATTGCAACCAGGGCACGATCACATCATTCAAGGTTGCGGCCGACGGAACGTTGACATTTGCCGATCGCGTTTTTTCTGGCGGCTTGTTTCCCAACAGTCTCACCGTCAAAAAAGCGAAGTCAGAGCTGCTATATGTCCTCAATTCCGGCGGCCCGGAAGTGCCCATTTGCCATTTGACACCGTCCTCTGCCAGCACGCCCAACGTCGCGGGCTTTACCGTGGACAAGGACGGCCATCTGACGAGGCTCGGTTCTACACAGCCGGTCGATCCGGGACCCGCGATCGGAGCAGGTGAGAGTTGCTCTGCCGCAAGTGCCGCAGGATTCTCGGCTTTGACCGGCGCTCCGGCAGCGGATTTTATATGCGGCCTGAATCCGCCCTCCTTTGCGCGCTCGCCGGCACAGGTTCAGTTTACGCCCGATGGGCACGAGTTGGTCGTCACCGTCAAAGGAACCAATACGATCTACGTCTTTCCAGTCAACAAGAAAGACGGACGCGTCGATCCTCCCACCACGATGCAGGCGGCCGCGCCAGCGCTGCCCACCTACTTTGGTTTTACGTTCGATATGGATGGCGAGCTGCTGGTCACCGAGATGTTCGGTTCAGCGACAAGCATCCCCGCGGGTGCCCAAGGCGCGCTATCGTCATTCCTGATCACAAAGAACACGGCCTTGCAATCAATCAGCTCGCACGTAGGCGACGGAGCAACCGCGCCTCTCGGTATCGCGCTTGAACCGATAAACGGAAGTTACGCATACGTTTCCAACAACCTCAGCGCCAGCATCTCAAGCTACGCGGTTGGACTGGATGGCACCGTCGCGCTCCTCAATGGAGTCGCGGCGAGCGGCTCCGGGCCAAACGATCTGGCTACGGCACAGGAGAATGGCCTTAGTTTTCTCTATGTCGTTAACGCCGGGACGGGTACGGTGGGAGCGTTCCAAATCAATTCGGATGGCTCGCTCACCGCGATCACGGGCGGTGGTGGCTTGCCCGCCGGCCGTAGCGCACAGGGCCTTGCCGCTTATTAGGCATCGGGATTCGGAACTCGAGCTATATCTTTTCCCATATTTCGATGAGATCCACCAAGGGAACGATGGGTGTCAATCGACAGGTACTTTAGGTCGCCTGCGACACCGATAGCGCGAAGTCCTGCGAGGCGAATTGCTTTCTAGACACAATCTAGCCATTGCCGACTTGAAGGCGACCCATCATTGGGCAATTATCTTTTTTAATGGCGTCCCCACGGGGATTCGTCGCTATACCCACCATCATGGCCAGGACTCTGGCGAAAGTGGCGTAACAGCCAAGACTCCCGGTCAGGGGCGGTTAGCCAGTTCGGGGACGAGACTGCTTCGGCTTTGGCCAGGGCAGCTCACCGGCCAAAGACTGGCATTGACCTGACGGCAATGTCCGATCTGTTCCGGATAGCGGCCGTCGAGGGAAGGGACGGAGCCGGCCACAGCCGGTCGTAGCGTCCCGTCTCCAATAGCGGTCGCTCGCCGATAAAGGTCGCGAAAAACTGCGTCTTCGGACCCGGGCGCTGTTGAATTGGGAATCCAGCTTTCCTCGCGGCCCATCATGGCCTTATGTTACGGTTTGGCATCGCCGTTCTTGATTGTCATCGAGACGACAGTGAGTCGAAGCGCGATCACCCGCAAACTCGCCGCGATCCTCATCGCCGACGTGGTCGGTTTCAGCCGGCACATGGAACGCGATGAGGCTGGAGCGTTCGCGCGACTGCAAGACATTCGCGAGCGCGTCATCGATCCGAAGATTGCCGAGCACGGCGGCCGCGTCGTCAAGACTGCGGGTGACGGGATGCTGCTCGAGTTTGGCAGTGCGGACGCCGCGTTGCGTTGCGCGATCGGCGTGCAGCGCGCGATGGGCGCGGACAACCAGTCGAAGGCTCCCGACGAGCGCGTCGAGTTCCGCATCGGCATCAACCTGGGTGACATCATCGTTGACGGCACCGACATCGCGGGCGATGGTGTCAATGTCGCGGCGCGGCTGGAGGCATTGGCTGAGCCGGGCGGGATCTGCGTGTCGGCCGCGGTACGCGAGCAGGTGCATGGGAGTCTCGATGTAGCCTTCGATGACATTGGCGATCAGCAGGTCAAGAACATCATGCGTCCGATTCGCGTATTTGCCGTTGCGTTGAATGCGGCCGACGCGGCGGGACACGGTCGGGCAGCGCGCACGGGCATTCTCTCCGTCGCGCTTGGGCGTCGCACGTTGTCAAGTCGGCAATCGGTATTGGCCGTATCGCTTCTTGCCGCCGTAGTAGCGGCCGGCTTACTCGCGTCATGGTGGAAGTGGTCGGTACCTCGTGCGGCGGAGCCCCCTGCAATGTCCGTTGGCGTGCTGCCATTGGTCGCGCCGGTCGAAACTCCCGCGACGCAACCGCTGGAGTCACTGACACGGGAACTGTCAGCGGAACTTGCTAGAAACGATGTCGGGATCCTGATCGTCCCCGTGACGGCAAGGCAATCCGCCCAAGCAAATCACGACATCGCAGAGTTGGCCCGGACAATCCAGGTGCGCTACGTCCTGGAGGGAGAAGTTCAGACCGCGCAGGGCGTGACGGCGATCCAACTACGCTTGGTCAACGCGGCCTCCGGGGAGCAGGTTTGGAATGAAGACGTAGCATTCAAGGGCACTGGGGCGTCCGTCGATCATAGGCGCTCGTTGCGCAGATCGATGGATCATTTGGGACATCGTTTGTGGGATGTGGAAATCCGGCGCGCTGCTGCAGAACCTGTAGGCGCGACGGCGATGAACTCCGTGCTACGAGCTCTCGCGCTGGACACGACAGACAAATCGCTTGACCGGTTTCGTCGGCAAGAAGCGCTGTATGAAGAGGCACTACGGCGCGATCCCAACCTCGTTGTGGCACTCCTTGGTGTTTACTACACGCTCGACGGACAGCTTGATGTCGATTCGACCGTAGACCGAGAGCGCCTCATTCAACGTATGGATGAGGTGACGAGCAGAGCCGTGAATTTGAACCGAGGCGCACCCCAAACTTGGGATGCGCGGTCCGGCGCGCTCATGTACATGGGACGTTGGGACGCCGCGCTCGAAGCGAGTTCGAAGGCAATCCAACTTGATCCCGACTCCGCGAATCTTATGGCGAGCCGAGCGTGGTTGATGTCGATGTCCGGAAGGCCAGCAGAAGCGATAGCCTTGGTCACCGAGGCGATATCGATGGATCCCCCGGGGCACTGGTGGACCATCCGCGTTGGGTGTGAAGCCCATCTCCTCCTAGGGCAATACGATCAAGCGATAGCGGCATGCGAGAAGGCCACGGGCCAGGTTGGAGTGGATTTCGACATCGCGTATTTTCTTGCAGCTGCATATGCCCATACCGGATCCACAGTGCGGGCTTCGGAGGAGACGGCCAAGATCTTGCGCGGATCGCCGGGCTTTACGATCGCGAAGTTGAGGGCTAAGCAGTATTCCACGAATCCGGAGTACCAGCGTCTTGCCGAGACGCACTGGTATTCCGGACTGCGCAAAGCGGGCGTTCCAGAGAAATAACGCCAAAAAAGCTAACCACAGAGACAGCCGTCAGACAACCCCGATCTCTATGCTGACCGGGCTTCTCAAGACACCCGACGGTGCGCCGTGGCACGGCAACCGCTCACCCAGCGCCGAGCTCTATCGCGCTCAGACACCAAGAGGCAGCCGGAATATGCTTGCTGCGCGCGTCGAACGTGCAGTCATCGAGACCGTCGCGCAGGACTTGCAGTCGCTACAGTTCGTGCGCGCTGCCGTCAAGTCATTGCGTGAGAAATTCGCCGTCACTCACGCGCAGGACACCGATGCCCAGGTCAAGACGATGCTCGGCCGCATGGCCGATGAAATGCAGCTCTACGAACGCAGCGATCTGAAGGACTTCCTCACCGCAATCCTGGATCGGGTCGAGCCGGACGCCGACGACGCCACGCTGCAGCTTTGCTACCGCATCCCGCTGCGTAGTGGGTATAGTCTGGCGTCCCCAGGGGGATTCGAACCCCCGTTACCGCCGTGAAAGGGCGATGTCCTAGGCCTCTAGACGATGGGGACGAGGCGGATGTTGCGGACCGGTGGTGGAGCTAAGCGGGATCGAACCGCTGACCTCTTGCATGCCATGCAAGCGCTCTCCCAGCTGAGCTATAGCCCCACAGCGAGCCGCGAATTATAAGGGCCGGTCGCGCCTTTGGCAAACGCGCGGGACGTGTCAGCGCGTGCCCAAGCCTTCTTCGTTCGACAGGCAGCGGGGGCTTTTCGGATATGATCGGCACGCTCTGCAACGACGCGTCGATGCCCTTTCCTTCTCACGGCGAAACACCCACTCACCGATTCGACGACCGAGTGATGCTCGTCACGGGCGCGAGTGGCGGGCTGGGACGCGTGCTCGCACTGGCATGCGCTGCGCAGGGTGCGACGGTGATTCTTCACGGACGAGTCGTGCGCAAGCTCGAGGCACTGTACGATGAGATCGTCGCGGCGGGAAGCCCGGAGCCGACGATCCTTCCGCTCGATTTCGCCACGGCGCGAGCGGAGGATTTCGCCAATGTCGCGAGTGCGCTTCAGGCGCAGCACGGCCGGATCGACGCGATTGTTCACACCGCGGTCCAGTTGGGCTCGCTCGGTCCAATCGAGCACCAGGCTTTCGACGGGTGGCTTGCAACACTGCGTATCGATCTGCTCGCACCCTTCGGCTTGACCCGCGCGCTGCTGCCGCTGCTACGCGCCGCGCCGGAAGGCAGCGTCACGTTCACGCTGGACACCCGGGGCGAGGATCCCAGGGCATTCTGGGGCGCGTATGCGGTCGCCAAGGCCGGCTTGTCCGCGCTCCTCGCGATTCTCGCTGACGAGTGGGAGAGCACCCCCAACCTGCGGGTGAACGGCATCGTGCCGGGGCCGATGCGCTCGCCGCTGCGGGCGCAGACGCACCCGGGCGACGACATTACGCGCCTGCCTCCTCCGGATGCTCTGGTTCCGCTCTATCTGTATCTGCTGTCCGGCCAGCCTAAAGCGGAAAGCGGCAAGGTCATCGACGGGCAAGCCTGGCTGCGCGGCGAGCTGCGCTAGCGCCATCAACTCCGCTCGGAGCCCGCTCGGGCCTCGCCGTGCCGCAACAGCACGCGCAGGCGCCTGAATTCATCCGCCGCAATCGTGTCGGGCCATATCGCCAACGCGCACGACCGGCGCGCGCCATCGGGGCGCCATACCAGCGTCGTCAACGATGCGCCGACGTAGCTTTCCGCCTGGACAACGCCGTCGATGCGTCGGCCGGATCGATCGATCAGGGTCGCGCGGCGATCGGCGGCAACCGTAATAGTAACGATCGGCTGTTCCCAGTGCCGCAACGCGTACAGGGCGCCAATAACGGTGAGGACGATCGCTGCCGCGCGCAACCAGATCGCTTCGGACAATAGCGCAAGAAGCGCAGCGGTAGCTAAGGTGAGCGTTACGATGCCAGCCGCTTCGATTCGCGAGCGGCGCAGCGTCACACGCAGTACCGGCGTCGATTTCACAGCTCGATTGGGCGCGCGAGCTCGTGCTGTCGTCAATCGTCCGGACGGCCGATGACGTTGTGATGCATGAGCCGACGAACGAGCGCGGATGAGGCGCTCGCTTAATGCGACTGCTTGGCCAGTGCCAGCCAGGTCTCGACCACCGTATCCGGATTGAGCGACATACTTTCGATCTTCTGCTCGACGAGCCATTGCGCCAGGTCGGGATGATCCGAGGGGCCCTGCCCGCAGATGCCGGCGTACTTGCCGGCCTTGCGACAGGCGGCGATCGCCATCGCCAGCATCGCCTTCACCGCGTCGTCGCGCTCGTCGAAGGTCGTCGCGATCGCGCCGCCGGCATCGCGGTCGACTGCAAGCGTCAGCTGCGTCATGTCGTTCGAGCCAATTGAGAAACCGTCGAAGTGCTCGAGGAAGCGGTCGGCGAGAACGGCGTTCGACGGAATTTCGCACATCATGATGACGCGCAGACCGTTTTCCCCACGCGCGAGGCCGTTTTTCGCCAGCAGCGCGATCACCTCCTTGGCCTCGCCTATCGTGCGCACGAACGGAATCATGACCTCGACGTTGGTCAGTCCCATGTCGTCGCGCACGCGCTTGATGGCGCGGCATTCGAGCTCGAAGCAGTCGTAGAACTCGGGAGCGATGTAGCGCGACGCGCCGCGGAAACCCAGCATCGGGTTTTCCTCATGCGGCTCGTACCTGGCGCCGCCGATGAGGTTCGAATATTCGTTGGACTTGAAGTCCGACAAGCGAACGATGACCTTCTTCGGCGCGAACGCCGCCGCGATCGTGGCTACCCCCTCGACGATCTTGGCCACGTAGAACTCGGTCGGGCTCGCATAGCTCGCGGTCCGCTCGGCGATCTGCGCCTTGATCTCCGGCGTCTGAGCGTCGAGTTCGAGCAGCGCCTTGGGATGGACGCCGACGTTGCGATTGATGATGAACTCCAGGCGTGCTAGGCCGACACCCTCGTTCGGCAACCGGCTGAACTCGAACGCGAGCTCGGGATTGCCGACGTTCATCATGATCTTGGTTGGCGCCGGCGGCATGCGATCGAGCGCGACTTCGACGACGTCGATCTTCAAGAGTCCATCGTAGATGTGGCCCGTGTCGCCTTCGGCGCACGACACCGTGACCTTCTGTCCCTCGGCCAGCGCCTGTGTCGCATCGCCGCAGCCGACGACGGCGGGTATTCCCAGCTCCCGCGCGATGATCGCCGCGTGGCAGGTACGCCCGCCACGATTGGTGATGATCGCCGCAGCCCGCTTCATCACCGGTTCCCAGTCGGGATCGGTCATGTCGGTGACCAGCACGTCGCCGGCGGCGACGCGCTCCATTTCCGCCGCCGACTTGACCAGGCGCACCGTTCCCTGTCCGATTTTCTGGCCGATCGCCCGTCCGCTGGCGAGCACCTTCGATCGCGACTCCAGCCGGTAGCGACGCAGATTATCGCCGCCCGGCTGCTGCGACTGCACCGTCTCCGGCCGCGCCTGCAGGATATAGAGCTTGCCGTCGATCCCGTCGCGGCCCCATTCGATGTCCATCGGGCGCTTGTAATGCTGCTCGATCGCCAGCGCATGTCGGGCGAGTTCTTCGACTTCGGCGTCGCTGATCGAAAAGCGGCGACGGTCCAACTCGGCGACGTCGACCGTCGTGACCGACTCGCCAACCCCGGTCTTGTCGGCGAACACCATCTTGATCGCCTTGTCCCCTACCGTCTTGCGCAGGATCGCCGGCCGCCCCGTCGCGAGGTTCGGCTTGTACACGTAGAACTCGTCGGGATTCACCGCGCCCTGGACCACCGTTTCGCCCAAGCCATACGACGCCGTGATGAATACCACCTGATCGAATCCCGACTCGGTGTCGAGCGTGAACATGACGCCGGCCGCGCCTTGGTCGCTGCGCACCATCCGCTGGACCCCGACCGACAAAGCGAGATCGGCCTCGCCATAGCCCTGGTGTACCCGGTAGGCGATGGCGCGGTCGGTATAGAGGGATGCAAATACTTGCTTTAGCGCATTAAGAATATTTTCTAATCCATTGATATTAAGGAATGTCTCTTGCTGACCAGCGAACGACGCGTCGGGCATATCCTCAGCCGTGGCCGAGGAACGGACGGCCACTGACAGTTGGGGATGGTCGGCAACGAGCCGCTGGTAAGCCGCGGCGATTTCGTCTTGAAGCGGTGGGGGCAGCGGCGCCGCGCCGATCCAGCCGCGGATTTCCGCGCCGACGCGGGCGAGCTTCGGCACGTCATCGACGTCGAGCCCGGCGAGAGCGCGCGCGATGCGCTCGCTCAAGCCGCTCGCGGCCAAGAACTCGCGATACGCCGCAGCGGTTGTCGCGAAGCCGCCGGGAACGCGCACGCCTTGGGCGCCCAGTTGCGCAATCATCTCGCCGAGCGAGGCGTTCTTGCCGCCGACCTGGTCGATATCGGCCATGCGCAGCCGCTCGAACCAGACCACCCGTTTTTGTTCGGTCATGCGCGCCGTCTCCGTGATGATTCGCGCAGGCATGTGCTGGCGCCTGGACGGTCCGATTCTATCGTGCGCGCGGCGCACCATAGCCGGCGTGGCCCGCAAAAACGTGCGGCCCGCATGTGCGGGCCGCAGGGAATCGCCTGAAGGGAAGGGTAACGCGGCTAGTTGGCGCCGGTAGGCTCGTCCGCGGTTTCGGGGAAGTTGCGCATGACGCTGTCGCCGTCGACCATCGCCGGCTCGCCTTCCGGATGCCGATGCTTGCTTCGTACCGCGCGGCGAAGGCTTCGATACAAGTCGGCGTGCGACTCCTTCAAATAGCTGATGATTTCGAAATCGACACGCTTCACCTGCGACAAGTCGATCTGCTCGACGTGGACCAGCCGCAGCAGCTCGCGGACCGGCTTCGGCATGTCGCGCCCGCTTTCATAGCGCGACCCACCGCTTTGCGTTACGCCGATTTGTGTCCAGAACTGCTCTTGATTAAGGCCAAGGCGGCGCCGGATTTCACGCGGATTCAGCACTCGGTCGAACAGTTTCACAAAGACCCCGTTCACGTAGTCGTAAAGGAATCACCGGGCGCGCGACTCCCTAGTAGGACGACGCGCCAATACCATTGGCATATTTTTATGAATTGTTGACCAAAGCCGTCGACAATGCAAGCGCAATCGGCGGCTCCCTGCGGCCGCGTGGCCGAAAGGACGGCTAGGCTATGCCCCGGGCGGCGAGGTAGTCGTCGTAATTCCCCGGGTAATGGACGACCCCGTCCGGGGCAAATTCGATAATCTGGGTGGCCAGCGAGGACACGAACTGCCGGTCATGGCTGACGAAAATCAGCGTGCCGGCATAGCGTTCGAGCCCCAGGTTCAGTGATTCGATGGACTCCATGTCCATGTGGTTGGTCGGCTCGTCCATGAGAAGGACGTTGGGCCGCTGCAGCATCAGCTTCCCCAAAAGCATCCGGCCCCGCTCGCCGCCGGACAGCACCCGCACCGGCTTGGCCGCGTCGTCGCCGGAAAATAAGAGCTTGCCCAGGACGCTGCGCACCGCCTGGTCGTCGTCCTCCGCACCGGCCCACTGCTGCATCCACTCGAGGACCGTAAGCTCGGAGTCGAACTCGTCGCCCTGATCCTGAGGGTAATAGCCGAGGGCGGCTTTTTCCGCCCATTTGACCGTCCCGTCGTCCGGCGCGAGTTCGCCCGCCAGGGTGCGCAGGAGCGAGGTTTTGCCGGCTCCATTGGGGCCGATGATCGCCAGACGCTGCCCGGCCTCGAGCAACATGCTCAAGTCCTCGAACAGAGGCTTGTCGAACGACTTGGCGACGCCGTTCATCTCGACCGCCTGCCGATGCAGACGGCCCTTACCGTCGAGGTCGAAGCGGATGTAGGGATTCTGCCGGCTCGACGGCTTGATGTCTTCGACCTTGATCTTTTCAATCGCCCGGGCGCGCGACGTCGCCTGGCGCGCCTTGGACTTGTTGGCACGAAAACGGCGGACGAACTCCTCGAGCTCGGCGATGCGGTCCTTGGCCTTGGCGTTCTGCGACAGCAGGCGCTCGCGCGCCTGGGTCGAGGCGATCATGTAGTCGTCGTAGCTGCCCGGATAGACGCGGAGGGTTCCGTAATCCAAGTCCGCCATGTGCGTGCAGACGCTGTTCAGAAAGTGGCGGTCGTGCGAAATGATGACCATCGTGGACGAGCGCGCGTTCAGCACCCCCTCCAGCCATCGGATGGTGTTGATGTCGAGGTGATTGGTCGGCTCGTCGAGCAGCAGGATGTCGGGATCGGCGAACAGCGCCTGCGCGAGCAGGACCCGCAGCTTGTAGCCGGGGGCGACATCGGACATCGGCCCATCGTGCAGGTGCGCGGCGATTTCGACCCCGAGCAGCAGCTCGCCGGCGCGCGCCTCGGCGGTATACCCGTCGAGCTCGGCGACCCGGGCTTCCAGTTCGGCCGCGTGCAGGTAATCGCCCTCGGTGGCGGCGGGATCGGCGTAGATCGCGTCGCGCTCCCGCATCGTGTTCCACAGCAGCTCGTGCCCCATCAGCACGACGTCGAGCACGCGGAGCTCCTCGAAGGCGAACTGGTCCTGGGAGAGCTTGCCGAGCCGCTCGCCGGCGTCCAGGGCGATGTTGCCCGCCGTGGGCTCGAGATCGCCGCCGAGTATTTTCATGAACGTCGACTTGCCGCAGCCGTTGGCTCCGATCAGGCCATAGCGATTACCGTCGCCGAACTTGATCGAGACGTTCTCGAACAAGGGCTTGGCGCCGAACTGCATCGTGATGTTGGATGCGGTGAGCAATGAAGTTTCCGTCGTCTGTCGATCGCGCCCTCGAAACGCGTCCGGCGTCACTCGGGCAAAGCCTGCTATTTTGCTAGAATATGCGTTCGTATTCAAGGCGGATCTCCGTTTCCCGCCGCACGATCCTACCGATGCTACGCTACGATCTGCACTGCCATTCCACCCATTCCGATGGGCTGCTGACACCGGCCGAGGTCGCGCAGCGCGCAGCTCAGCGCGGCGTCGACGTCTGGGCCCTGACCGACCACGACGAGGTCAGCGGACTGACCGAGGCACGCGCGACCGCGGAAGCAGGCGGCATGCGCTTTGTCGCAGGCGCGGAGCTCTCCGTCAGCTGGCGCGACGTCACGCTGCACGTCGTGGCGCTCGGCATCGATGCGAGATGCGCCCCGCTCCTGGCCGGTCTCGCGTCGATCCGCGACGGGCGCTCGCACCGTGCGCGCCGTATCGCCGATTCGCTCGAAGCCGCCGGGATTCCCGGAGCCTACGAAGGGGCGATGAAGTACGTAACCAGCGAGCGGCTGATCAGCCGCACGCACTTCGCGCGCTTCCTGGTCGAGACGGGGCACGCACGCGAGACCAAGGAAGTCTTCAAACGCTATCTGGTCAGCGGCATGCCCGGTCATGTCGAGCACGAGTGGGCGACGATGACCGAAGCGATCGGCTGGATTCACCAGGCGGGCGGCCAGGCGGTGCTCGCGCATCCCGCACGCTACAAGGTCGATGCGAAGGCCATGCGCGAGCTTCTCGGCGAGTTCAGGGACACCGGCGGCGACGCGATCGAAGTCGTATCGCCGAGCCACACATCGGCGCAAACCGCAGAATACGCGCGCCATGCCCGCACCTTCGGCCTGCTCGCGTCCTGCGGCTCCGACTATCACGGCCCGGGCGAAGGCTGGGCGGATCTCGGCGACATGCCGCCGCTCCCTGCCGGCGTCATGCCGGTTTGGAAAGACTGGTAGGGATGCCGGACCGGCGTACGGTATTTTTCGTTTCCGACCGGACCGGCATCACCGCCGAAATGCTCGGCAACAGCCTGCTGTCGCAATTCGGGGGCTTGAGCTTCCTGCGACAGACGATCCCGTTCGTCGACACGCCGGAAAAAATCGACGAGATCCTGCGGCGCATCGACGAGAACGCTGCGGCCGAGGGGCGGCGCCCGCTGGTGTTCAGCTCGATCGTCGACGATGCGATGAGCGCGCAACTCGGCCGGGCCAACGCGCTCGTGCTCGACCTGTTTCAGGTGTTTATCGCTCCGCTGGAATCGGAGCTGGGCGTCAAGTCCTCGCATGCCGCCGGGCGCACGCATGGCATCGCCAACAGCCTCGAGTATTTCGCGCGTATGGAAGCGATCAATTTCACCCAGGCGCACGACGATGGCGCCACGACGCGCGATCTCGCCAAGGCACAGTTGATCCTGATCGGCGTCTCGCGTTGCGGCAAAACGCCGACCGCGCTCTATCTCGCGCTGCAATTCGGCATATTGACCGCGAACTTTCCGCTGACGCCCGATGATTTCGTCGATAAGAAATTGCCGTCGTCGATACTGCCGTATCGCGACAAGCTCTTTGGCCTGACGATCGATGCCGAGCGGCTGCAGCAGATCCGCGAGGCGCGCCGGCCGGCGAGCAAGTACGCTTCCCTGGAAAACTGCCGCTACGAGGTTCGCCAGGCCGAAGTGCTGATGCAGCGCGAGCGGGTGACAATGCTCGATACGACCTCGCGCTCGATCGAGGAGATCGCGACGACGATCCTGCACCGCGCCGGAGTCCAGCGGCACATCTTCTGAAGTGCGAGACTCCGAAGGTCCGGCCCCTCGGTCGGGCTGGCGTCAGGCCAACGGACCAAGTCGGGCGTCAGGCCAGATCGTAGAAGCGCCTCGCGTTTGCGCCGTAGATGGCCTCCCGCTCGGCCGGTGGCAACGGGACAAGCAGCTCGTCGCAAGCCTCGACCCATTGGGCATAGCTTGCCGCCAACGTGAGCACCGGCCAGTCGCTGCCCCAGATCACGCGCTCGCTGCCAAACGCGTCGAGGATATGCGCGACATAGCGACGCAGGCCATCGGCGCTCCAGCCGGGGCCGGCTTCGGTGACCAGGCCGGAAAGCTTACAGCACGCCGTGGTATGGCGCGCCAGCGCCGCGATGTCGTCGGCCCATGGCTGCCACCCACCGCGCGCGATGTCGGGCTTGGCACAGTGATCGATGACGACCGCCAGGTGCGGATGTCGCTCGATGGCGGCGAGGAGTGGCTTGAGCTCGCGCGGCGTAACCAATGCGTCCAGACAGAGCTTGAGCTGCGGCAGTGCCGCCAGCGCGGGCTGCACTTCGGGCCTCCCGATCCAGGCGGCATCCGACAAGTCCTGCAGCATCGGGCGGACGCTCTTGAGCAAGGGATCGGCCGCGAGCCCGGCCAGCGCTGCGACTGCGTCGGGAGCGGCGAGATCGGCCCAGCCGACGACCCCGCGCACCAGGCCTGCGCTGCGATGAGCGACCTCGAGCAGGAAATGCGTCTCTGCAATTGTCGGCGCGGCCTGCACCAGCACGGTTGCGTCGACGTTTGACGCGCGCAGGAGCGGTGCGAGTTCGTCAAGGCCGAAATCTCGATAGATCGGCCGCAGCGCCTGGGTCGGCTTGAGCCAGCCGTAGTCGCCACGGTCGAGCCGCCAGACATGGTGGTGCGCATCGATCTTCTTCATGAGCTCGCCTGCGGCAGCGGCGCGTCCGGCGCGACCAGGCCGCGGTTACGCAGCGCGTGCCAGAACGCCGACGGAATGGTACAGGCGGCGAATTCGAGGTTCTGATCCAGCTCGGCGATCGTCCGCGCGCCCGGAATGACGCTGACCACGGCCGGATGGGCGCGCGGGAACTGCAGGGCGGCCGCGCGCAGCGGCACGTTGAACGAGGCGCACACCGCTTCGATCGCGGCGACCCGCGCGACGACTTCGGGCGACGCCGCTGCGTAGTTGAAGTACGGCGTCGTACCGTCGACCGGTCGCGCCCCGGTCGCCAGGACGCCGGAGTTGTACGGTCCGCCGATGACCACCGCTACGCCGCGCTTCTCGCAGAGCGGCATCAGCTCGCCCAGCGCGCTCTGGTCGAGCAGCGTGTAGCGCCCGGCCAGCAGCAGAACATCCAGATCGGCGCGCGCCATCACGTCGACGCAGACGCGCCAGTCGTTGACGCCCAGCCCAAGGCCGCCGATCAGGCCGCGGTCGCGCCATTCCGCCAGCGTTGGCATGGCGCCGGTCACAACCTCCTCGAAGCGTTCGGCATACGCCGGGCCGTGCGTGTCCCGGTCGATGTCATGGATGTAGACGATGTCCAGGCGGCTCGTACCGAGCCGCTGCAGGCTGTCCTCGATCGAGCGCAGCGTGCCCTGCCGCGTATAGTCCCATCGCTGCCGATAGGGCCGCACGCCGACGTAGCCGTTCTGTTCGCTCGGCGCGGCGCGATCCGGAATGAGGATTCGCCCCACCTTCGACGACAGAAGGTAGTCGTCCCTCGCGATGCCACGAAGCGCCACGCCCATCCGCGTTTCCGACAGCCCGTTGCCGTAATGCGGCGCCGTGTCGAAGTAGCGAACGCCGGCGGCGTACGCATGCCGCACCAACGCGATTGCCTCTTCCTGGTCGACGGCATGGAACAGATTGCCCAGCGGCGCGCCGCCGAAGCCCACCGGCCCGTTGCAAAGCCTCGCCCTCAGTCGCGCATCGAGCACGCGCGCGCTTTCACTTGCTGATCAGCACATTGGGCAGCCACGTCGTCAGCGGCGGCCACAGCGTTATCCCGGCCAGCACGACCAGCAACGGAATCAGAAAGGGCACGATCGCCCGCGATATGCGCTCGAACGAAATCTTGGCAATGTTGGACACGACATAGAGCACGACACCGACCGGGGGCGTGACCGTCCCGATCATCAGGTTCAGGACGAAGATCAGCCCGAATTGCACTGGGTCGACGCCGAGTTTCATCGCCACCGGCACGAGGATCGGGATCAGGATCAGCATCGCCGCGATGCCCTCCATGAAGCATCCGACAAACAGCAGCAACAGGTTGACGATCAGCAGGTAGAGCAACGGGTTGGTCGTCCAGGCCGTCAGCGCCTGACCGCTCAGCTGCGGGATGCGCGAAATCGCGAGACACCAGCCGAGGAGCTTCGCGGCCATCACCAGGGCCATCACGACGCCGGTCGTCTCGATCGTGTCGAGAATAAGTCGGGGCAAACGGGCAACGCTGAAGCTGCGATAGACGAACAGGCCGAGGATCAACGCGTACAGCGTCGCAACCGCCGCTGCTTCGGTCGGCGTGAAGACGCCGGAGAGCATTCCGGCCAGCAGCACCACCGGCGTCATCAGCGCCCAGAACGCGTCGCGGAACTTGCGCCACATGACGGGCAACGTCGGAAAGTCGCCCTTCGGGAGACCGAGCTTCCGTGCCATGAACGAACAGAGCACCATGAGCGAAAGTCCCATCAGCACGCCTGGCACGATACCCGCGATGAACAGCTTGCCGACCGATACTTCGGCCGCTGCGCCATAGACGACCATCGGCAGCGACGGTGGAATGATCGGCCCGATGGTCGCCGCAGCGGCCGTCAATCCGGCAGCCATGTCGATCGGGTACTTCGCATCGCGCATCGCCCGGATCTCGACGACGCCCAGGCCTCCGGCCTCGGCCACCGCGGAACCCGACATGCCGGCGAATATCATCGAGGCCATCACGTTGGCGTGGCAGAGGCCGCCCCGCATCCATCCGACGACCGCCGTCGCGAAATCGAAGATGCGGTTGGTCACGCCGGCGTTATTCATCACATGGCCCATCAGGATGAACAGCGGCGCCGCGACGAAGGTGAACGAGTTGGCCGCCGAGACCTGCTGCTGGGCGATGATGATCGAGTCGACGTGCTGGCTCAGCACGAACGCGCTTCCCGCCAGCGCCATCGTCAGCCAGATCGGCGGCCCCAGAAAAAGCGCCACGACCCAGACCGCCAGGATCGCAAGCATGGCGGTCGTCACAGCTTGACCTCGGTGGTCTTGATGTCGCCCCCGCGAACGATTTCGATCAGGTCACGGATGCCGTAGACGATCAGGAAAAGCGCCGCCGTCGGAACCGCCAGATAGACCGGCCAGAAAGCGAAATCGAGCGATACCATCTGCACGTCCCCGTTGCGGTACGTGATGGCCGCGCCGACGAACAGCAGAATCGACGCGAAGACAATCGTGGCAAAGCACCACAGCGCATGCAGCGCCCGCCGCGCTCCCGGCGGCAGCCGGTCGGCGACGACGTTGATGCCGATGTGAATGCGCTTGCGCATGGCCATCGTCCAACCGAGGAACGACACCCAGACGAACAGGTATTGCGCCAGCTCGTCGGTCCAGACAAGAGGGTGGTTGAAGACGTAGCGCAGCGTGATCTGCAGGACGATGACACCGAACATCAGCAGAAACAGGAGCACCGCGAGAAAGTCGAGCGCGCGCTCGGCTCGCGTGAACAGGGCAGGCACACGATTCCCCGGTGTCAGCGGCGCCGCACGCTGGCGCTAAGCTTGGAACGGATCAGGCCAGCGACTGCAATCGCTCGAACGTGCCCTTGCCCCAGCGCGACTCGAACTTGGCCGGCACGACCTTGATGACCGCGTCGCGGAACGCCACCACGTCCGGCTTGATGACGTTCATTCCGCCCTTGGTGAAAGTCGCTACGAGCTCGCTCTCCTGCTTGAGTATCTCCGTATTGGCCGAGGTGACTGCCTTCGCGATCGCGGCTTGCATCACGCCGCGATCCGCCTCCGACAAACCCCGCCAGAACTGCTCGTTGACCACGACGAAGCGAGGCGTAATGATGTGCGCGGTCAGCACCAGGTGCTTCTGGACTTCGAACAGCTTCGCCGACTGGATTGTCGGCAGCGGATTTTCTTCGCCGTCGACGAGTTCCTGCTTCAATGCCAGGTACAGCTCGCCGAAATTGATGGGCGTCGGACGCGCGCCCCACGCCTCGGCCATTGCGTTGAACACGTCGACTGGGGGCACGCGCAGCTTGAACCCGACCATGTCGCGCGGATGGCTGACCGATTTGCTCGCGGTGGTCAGCTGGCGCGTGCCATAGTAGATGGTGTCGACGATGCGCATGCCGCGGTTCTTGACCAGGGTATCGACCAGCCCGCGCGCGTCGGGGCTCGCCATCCCCTTGGCCATGTGAGCGGCATCGCGCCACACGTAAGGCGCCTCCAGCACCGATATCGCGGGGACCCAGGAACCGAACGTCGCGGCACCGTCGGTGTAAAGCTGCAGCGCGTTGGACGCGAGCGCCTCGATCATGTCGCGCTGCGTACCGAGCTGCGAGGCCGGGAAGCTCTGCAGCTCCAGTCGGCCCCCGGTCTTCTCCGCGATCTCCTTGCCGGCGGCTTCCAGCGCGACCACGCTCGGATAACTGGCGGGCAGGACGTCCCCGTAACGGATGATCGTCCTTGCCTGCGCGGCGGCACGACGGATGAACGGGCCGGTGGCCAGCGTCACTGCAGCGGCAGCGGTGAACCTGCGTCGTGAAATCATGATTGGCTCCTCCTCGGCCGTGATTATGGGCCGCTCCGTCGATCCGTCAAAGCCGGACCTGCCGCGACAGGTTAGAATTCCGACACGGGCGCGAGCATGCACCTTGCCCCACCCAGCGCTTGGCGCGTGCCGCGACCCTTATCCGAGCGGCTCGTGCGCACGCGATAGACGGGAAGATATTGCAACACATGGATCCGAGCCCGCCGATGCGCGGCGTCTGGTGCGCGACCCTGAGCCCGCTCGACGAGCACAGTGGGCTCGACGCGGGCCGGCTCGCCGCGCACGCGCAACGGCTGTTCGCGGCAGGCGTCGACGGGATCGCGCCGTTCGGCACCACCGGCGAGGGCCAATCGTTTTCTGTCGCCGAACGACGTGCGGGGCTCGATTCGCTGCTCGCCGCTGGTGTCGACCCGAGGCGCATCCTGGCGGCCACCGGCTGTGCTGCCCTACCCGATGCGATCGAGCTCACGCGACATGCGATCGCCGCCGGGTGCGCCGGCGCATTGGTCCTCCCGCCGTTCTTCTTCAAGGACGTGACCGACGAAGGAATATATGCCGCGTACTCGGCACTGATCGACCGCGTCGCCGACGATCGACTGCGATTGTTTCTCTACCATATCCCGCAGGTCAGCGGAGTCGGTGTGTCGCTCGCGATGCTGTCGCGGCTTGCGGGCGCGTACCCGGGCGTCGTCGCCGGCGTCAAGGACAGCTCCGGCAACTTCGACAACTCGCGCGCGCTGGTGGCCGCACTACCGGCATTGTCGATCTTCGTCGGTCACGAGCCGCACCTGCCGGCGCTGCGCAAGCTCGGCGGGGCAGGAACGATCTGCGGCATCGCCAATCTCTATCCGGGACTGCTGCGGCGCCTGTACGATCGCTCGCTGGACGCGAATCCCCCGGATGAGCTGGCGATCGTCGAGCGCTTCCTCGCGGCAATCGCGCCGTTTCCGATATTCGCCGCGCTGAAATCCTTGCAGGCCGGGCTGACCGGCGACCCCGCCTGGCGGGCACTGCGCGCGCCGTTGCGGGGCTTGACCGAAGGCGAGGCCTCCGCGCTGCGTCAGGCCGTCGCTGCAGCCGGCATCGTTCCCGCGCGCGATGCAGCGACGCGAGGCTAAAGGAGGCATGCCTTGAGTTCCGCCGAGCCGAACCACGCCGCTGTCGCCGCACTGGCAGCATTCGACACGCCAACCGTATGCAACGCCCTCGAGCTTATGCGACCGGCAACCCGCGCGCGAGGTTACACGACACGGTCGGCCCATTGCGGATTTCCAGCCCTGCGGCCGATCGTGGGTTTCGCGCGCACGGCCACGATCCGGGCACGGCAAGCGCCGCCGCAGTCGGCGCAAGGGCTGCGCCACGACTACTATCGGTACATCGATGCGGGCCGCAAGCCGTCGATCGTGCTGATCGAGGATCTCGACGGCCCGGATGCGGGTTACGGGGCATTCTGGGGCGAGGTGCAGTCGGCCATCCATCTCGGGCTTGGCGCCCTGGGCCTGGTGACCAACGGCTCGGTCCGCGACATCGACCAGTGGGCGCCCGGCTTGCAATTCCTCGCCGGCAGCATCGGACCCTCGCACGCCTACGTCCATGTTGTCGAGTTCGGTGGCGAAATCGAAGTGCTGGGCATGCGGGTTAAGTCGGACGATATCGTGCACGCCGATCGTCATGGGGCGGTCGTCGTGCCGGCGGACCTGGTGGCGGGGCTCCCCGCCGCCGCGCAGCAGATTGCCGAGCGCGAGGCGCGGATCCTGGCGATAGCCCGCGCGCCGGAGTGCAACGCCGAGCGCTTGATCGACATTTTTTCCAAGCTCGATGCCATCCATTAAGACAGCACGCCGGGTATGATTCTGAGGCGTGCTGGCGGCGCGGCGGTGGCGGCCGTACCGCTTCGATCATGCCGTCACCAGATTGCCACAGGAGGAGGACTACGATGACTGACCGTATTCGTGATGATCGCGCCGATGCCTTGCGGCGTCGTCTGCTGCAGGCGGGCGCTGGCGCCGCGGCGCTGGGCGCGATACCGGGCGCGACGCTGTTCGGCGCGCAGGCGCAATCCGCGTTCGACTGGAAGCGATTCAACGGCGAGAAGATCGAAGTGCTGCTGGTCAAAAGCCCGCGCGGCGATCTGCTCTCGAAGTATCACAAGGAATTCGAGGACATGACCGGCATCGGCGTCGGCTCCGAGATGGTCCCCGAGCAACAGCAGCGGCAGAAAGCGGTCATCGAATTCAATTCCGGGAACCCGAGCTTCGACGTGATCGCGCTTTCCTATCACGTGCAGAAGCGCCAGTTCGCCAAGAACAACTGGCTCACCGATCTTCGACCGATGATCAACGATCGGTCGCTCGCCGACCCCCAGCTCGACTTTCCGGATTTCGCGCAGGGCGGACTGAATTACGCCGTCGAGGCGGATGGGCGCGTGATGAGCCTGCCGTTCAATCTCGATCCGTGGGTCATCTATTACAACAAGGAGCTCTTTGCGGCCAAACGGGTCAGCTACCCCACCTCGTTCCCGCAGTTGATCGACGCCGCCGCCAAGCTCAACGATCCCGGCAAAGGCGTTGCGGGATTTGTCGGACGCGGGCTGAAAAATGCCAACGTCCCGGTATGGACGAGTTTTCTCCTCGGCTACGGCGGTGGCTTCGTCGATAAAAGCGGAAAACTGCTCACCGACACGCCGGAGGCGATCGAGTCCGCGAAAATGTACCAGGTCCTGCTTGGCAAGTACGGCCCGCAAGGCGTCGCCGGCTACAACTGGAACGAGGCGCAAAGCCTGTTCCTCCAGGGCAAGGCGGCGATGTGGCTCGACGGCATCGGCTTCGCGCAGCCGCTCGAGGATCCGACCAAGTCGAAGATCGTAGGCAAGGTCGGCTACGGCGTGATGCCTGCGGGCCCGAAGCGGCAGGTCTCGGCGCTGTTCGCGGATGGCGAGGGAATTTCGGCATACAGCAAGAAGAAGGGTCCCGCCTGGTTCTATCTGCAATGGGCGTCGAACAAGGCCAACCAGACGCGCATGCTGCAGGCCGCTGCCGGCGCGCCCGTACGCACGTCGGCGTACGCCGCGGCGCAGTCCTCCAGCGACTTCAAGGCTCCGAAGGAATGGGTCGAATGCATGCTGGCGTCGGCGAAGATCGCTCAGCCCGGCTTGCCGGTCATCGCCGCTGTGACCGAATTCCGCGACACGTTCGGCATCGCGCTGACCAACATGATCAACGGCGCCGATCCTGCCGCGGAGCTCAAGCGCGCGACGGCCGAGTTCCAGCCGGTGCTCGACAAGACCGAAAAAGCCTGACGGAACGGCCCGCGTTTTTCACGCTCCAGCGCGGGCCGCCGCGTCGGCTCCGGCGATGATCGCGCCCGCATCACCGCTCGCTACGCGCCCACGCTTCCTGGCGAGGCGCCGACGTTCCTATCTGCTGTTCGTCGCTCCAGCGTTGCTGGTCGTCGGCGCGGTCATCATCTTTCCGTGGGCGTTCACCGTCTGGATGAGCGCATTCGACTGGAAGATCGGCTCGGTCGCACATTTCGTCGGATTCGACAATTACGCGCAGCTCGCGACCAACAAGCGCTTTCTCGAGTCGATCCTTCATACGTTCTACTTCACCCTGCTGGCGGTCGTGTTCCCGCTGATACTCGGTACCGCCGCCGCGCTGATATTTCATCGCGAATTTCCGCTGCGCGGCGTGCTCCGCTCGATATTCACGATGCCGATGATGGCCACGCCGGTCGCAGTAGCCCTGGTCTGGACGATGATGTTCCACCCGCAGCAGGGGGTGCTCAACTACCTGCTGAGCCTGGTCGGTCTGCCGCCCTCGCTATGGGTCTACTCCCCGACCCTGGTCATCCCCAGCCTGGTGCTGGTCGAAATCTGGCACTGGACCCCGCTCATCATGCTGATCGTGCTCGGCGGGCTGGCGGCGCTTCCGACCGAGCCTTACGAAAGCGCCCGCCTCGACGGAGCGAGCGAATGGCAGCTGTTCCGCTACATCACGCTGCCGCTGCTCGCGCCTTTTCTCATCGTCGCCGCGGTTATCCGCACGATCGATGCGCTGAAGGCATTCGATACGATCTACGTGATCAGCCAGGGCGGTCCCGGCACAGCGTCCGAGACGATCAACCTGTATCTCTACCTTCAGGCATTCGCTTTCTACAACGTCGGCAATGCATCGGCGGTGGTCGTCGTGTTCTTCGTCATCATTCTCGCGCTCGCGCTACTGCTGCTGCACGTCCGGGAAAAAGCAAAATGGACATAGCCGCCGCGCATGAGGTACCTGCGCCAGGCGCAAAGCGCGCCCGCTGGCGCAGAAAGCTGCGCCGTTTCGGATTCGGTCTGTCGGTCCTGGTGATCGTCTCCCCGGCGATCCTGGTCTTTCTGTGGATGCTGTCGCTGTCGCTGAAAAACGAGATCGACAACCTCGCCTATCCTCCGGTATTCATTCCGAGCGAGCTGACCCTGCGCAATTTCGTTCAGGTCTTCTCGGAAAATTCGATGGGCCTGTATTTCTGGAACAGCGTCGTCGTGTCCGGGCTGGCCACCCTGGTCGCGCTGGCCGTGGGCGTGCCGGCAGGCTACGGCATCGCGCGCACGCAGGCGCACAAGCTGACCGTCCTGATACTGATTGCCCGCATGACGCCCGCGCTGTCGTACCTGATTCCGCTCTTTACGGTCTTTCAGCTGCTCGGCCTCAACAATACGCGCACCGCACTGGTCATCACCCACCTGGTGATCACCGTGCCGATTGTCGTATACGTGATGGCCGGTCATTTCGAGACGCTGCCGCGCGAGCTGGAGGAAGCCGCGCTGATCGACGGCGGCAGCGTGTGGACGACGTTTCGCTACGTCGCCCTTCCGCTGGCAAGGCCGGGTATCGTCGTCGCGACCATCCTCGCGTTCATTTTCTCTTGGAACAATTTCGTCTTCGGAGCCGTGCTGGCTGGGCGGGCGACGCGCACGCTGCCGGCCGCCGTGTACAACGTGCTGACCTTCGAGCAGCTCGCCTGGGGGCCGCTGGCCGCGGCCGCGATCGTCGTTACGCTGCCGGTGCTGCTGCTCACGATCCTGATTCAGAAGGAGATCGTCGTGGGGCTCACGCATGGCGGGATCAAGGGCTAGAGCACCGGCCATGCTGAAAGGAATCCATCCGCTGCTGCGCGCCGATCTGCGGCACGCGATCAATATCCTCCCGGTCAAGGGCGTGGTCAACGCACCGGCCGCCTGACCGGCATGGTCATCGTCTTCGGCTCGATCAATCTCGACCTGGTCACGCGCGTCGCGCGCCTGCCCTCGCCTGGCGAGACCCTGATCGGCAGCGGTTCCACAAGCTACCCCGGCGGAAAAGGCGCGAACCAGGCGTTGGCGGCCGCGCGGGCCGGCGCGGATGCGCGTATGCACGGTGCGGTGGGCCGCGATGCGGCAGCCGCCGCGGCACTGGCGCTGCTGCGAGCGGGGAATGTCGACCTTGCCGGGGTTCGCACGGTCGACGCACCGACCGGCTGCGCAATCATCCTCGTCGATGACCGGGGCGAAAACGCGATCGTCGTCGTGCCCGGCGCCAACGACGAGGTCGATGCCCACGCGGTCCCTGCCGCGGTCCTGATGCCGGGCGCAGTGCTGCTGCTGCAGCAGGAGGTGCCCGCTGCGGCCAATGCAGCGCTGATCGAGCGTGCGTCGCGATCGGGCATGCGCATCGTCCTCAACGCGGCCCCGGCGCGGCCGCTGCCCAACGAGGTCCTGCGAAGGATCGCGACGCTGATCGTCAACGAGAGCGAAGCGGCCGCGCTGGCGGCGGCGCTCTCCTGGCCGCAGGAGCCGTCTGCGTTCGCCGCGGCGGCTGCGGCGGAAATCGCCGGACTCGAGGTCATTGTCACGCAAGGTGCCGGCGGCGCGCTCAGCGTTTGCGGCCGCGACCGCATTCAAGTCTCTGCGCCGCGCGTCAAGGCGATCGACACCACCGGCGCCGGCGACGCATTCGTCGGCGCGTACGCCGCTGCGCTCGACGCCGGGAACGATCGCTCCATCGCGCTGCGGATCGCGACCGCCGCGGGTTCGCTCGCGTGCACCGGGCACGGCGCGCAGCCCGCGCTTCCGGCACGCGCCGCGATCGATGCCTTGTTACTTTCGCTTACATCCGAGTCGTCGCGACACGGGTAAACTCGAGGCTTGCTCTTGCTCGAGGAGAATCCCGTGCGACGATTGATTTTCTCGGTTCTGCTGCTCGCGGCGGCATTCGGCGCCCATGCCACCGACTACACCGATATCTGGTTCAATCCGCAAGAGCAGTCGACGGCGGGTGGCGGGTGGGGCGTCAATATCGTGCAGAGCGATTCGTTCCTGTTTGTGACCTTTTTCATCTACGGACCGGACAACAAACCCACCTGGTATGTCGCGGGTTTGACCGAGGATGCCAACGGCAACTTCAACGGTAACCTGTACGCCACGACGGGAACCTATTTCGGCGCGCCCTGGAATCCCGCCGACGGCGCCGGCAGCGCGCAGGTCGGAACGGCGTCGTTCCTGCCCACCAGCGCCTATACCGGCAACCTCGCCTATGCGTTGACCATGGGACCGTCGGTGGTCAAGGCGATCCAGCGGCAGACGCTGACCTCGATCGCGCTCGGCGGCTCATACAGCGGAACGCAGGTCGGAGCTTATTCCAACTGCATGAACAGCTTTGCCTACTCCGACCCTTTTGCTCTCGGCATTACGCAGGATACGACGGCCAACACGTTGACCTTCACATTCAACTATAGCGGCAGCGGGCTGAGCTGCAGCTTGTCGGGCACCTTTCAGCAACTCGGCCAGCTCTACATGATGCCTGCGGCGGCCTATGAATGTTCAGACGGGCTGTCGACATCGGCGACGGTCAATGAAATCAAGGCGACTAACTTCGGTATCGAGGGTAGGTTCAGTGCGCCGATGGTCGGCCAGGGCTGCCGGGAGGACGCCACCTTCTCCGCCGTTTTCCGCCCGCCGCTATAGGCCCTCGCGGCACCGTGCCAGGGCTGGCGCGTCCTGCTAGGATCGCGCCCGGCGCGTCCGCTGCCTGACGCACTCGTAGAGCGCGATCGCAGCCGCGCTCGCGGCATTGAGCGATTCGAATTCGCCGGGCATCGGAATCGTCACGCGCAGGCGAGCGGCGGCAACGAGCTCGTCCGACAGGCCTGCCCCTTCGTTGCCGATCGCAACGGCAACCGGGCCGCTCAAGTCGGCCTGGTACAGCGTTTCGCCCGCCGCAGCGACCATCGCCACGACCTTGCCGCGATAGGCGCGCGCCCACGCGCCCAGGTCGATGCCTTCGAAGATCGCCAGGTGGAAATGCGCGCCCTGCCCTGCGCGCAGCACCTTGGGAGACCAGGCAAACGCACAATGCGGCGACATGAAAACTTGCGCTACGCCGGCCGCCGCCGCGCTGCGCAGCATCGAGCCGACGTTGCCGGGATCCTGCACGCCATCGAGCAGCAGGCAGAAATCCGCAGCGCGCTCGATGCCGGGCACCGGCGCGGCGACCACCGCCAGCAGTCCGACTGCGGCAGGCAGCTGCGCCAGCTCGGCCCACGCCGATTCGGCCACGACGAGGGTGCGCGCCGGCGGGACGCGAGCCAGCAGCGCGCGCACCGTCGGCCGGTCGACCGCCGACACAACGGCCAGCAGCGTCTCCGGCGGTCCGTAGCGCCGGCAATAGACTTCGACCAGGTGCTCGCCTTCGAGCACGCAGCGTCCGGATTTGCGCCGCTCGCGCGACGACGCGATGAGCCGCGCCGCTTCTTTCAGTCGGGGATTGTCGGAGGAGCTGATGCGAGGCATATCGGTTGCAAGCGATGGCGGTGGATCGGCGGTAGCGGCGCCGCGCGCGTCGTGATCGGGCTTGACGAGCCGCGCGCGGACGGCACTAGCGCGAGGCCGGCGGTCCGCCCGCCGCTGCTGCACCGGGAGGCGCGCTCGGCGGAAGCTGAAAGAAGATTTCGTCCTGGCGGATCATGCCCAGCTCGGAGCGCGCGCGCTCCTCGATGGCTTCCGTCCCCTGCTTCAGGTCGCGAACTTCAGCATCGAGCGCGGCGTTGCGCGCTTTCAGCCCGGCGTTGACATTCTTCTGCGCCTCGACCTGGGTGTTGAGCTCGCGCACGCGCAGCCACCCTCCCTTGCCGAGCCACAGCGGGTACTGGAGGCCCAGGATCAGCAGCGCAAATGCGAGTCCGAGGATCCGCAATCGAGGCCGTTACTTGAGTTGATAGAACGCGGCGCGACCGGGATAGCTGGCGACATCGCCCAAATCCTCCTCGATCCGCAGCAGCTGGTTGTACTTGGCGACCCGGTCGGAGCGCGACAGCGATCCGGTCTTGATCTGCCCGGCGTTCGTCCCGACCGCAATGTCGGCGATCAGACTGTCCTCGGTCTCACCGGAACGATGCGAGACGATCGCCGTGTAGCCGGCACGCATCGCCATGCTGATCGCGGCAAAGGTCTCGGTCAGCGTACCGATCTGGTTGATCTTGACCAGGATCGAGTTAGCGACGCCCCGCGCGATACCCTGCTTCAGAATCTTGGTGCTGGTCACGAACAGGTCGTCGCCGACGATCTGCACCTTCTTGCCCAGCCGATCGGTCAAAAGCTTCCAGCCGTCCCAGTCGTGCTCGGACATCCCGTCCTCGATCGAGATGATCGGGTACTTGTCGACCCAGGTGGCGAGATAATCGACCATCTGCGAACGGGTAAGCTTCGCGCCCTCCGATTCGAGCTCATACATCCCGTCCTTGTAGTATTCGGAGGCGGCGCAGTCGAGCGCCAGCGCGATTTCGGTGCCCGGCGTATAGCCGGCCTGGCCGATCGCCTCCAGCAACAGCTGCAGCGCCGCCTCGTTCGAAGCCAGATTGGGGGCGAAGCCGCCCTCGTCGCCGACGGTCGTCGTCAGGCCTTTGGCGTCGATCAGCTTCTTGAGCGCATGGAACACCTCGGCGCCGTAGCGCAGCGCCTCGCGAAAGGTCGGCGCGCCGAGGGGCACCAGCATGAATTCCTGCATGTCGATGCTGTTGTTCGCGTGCGCGCCGCCGTTGATCACGTTCATCAGAGGCACCGGCAGCGCCATTTCGCCCGCCCCGCCCAGATACCGGTACAGCGGCAACGTCGATTCCTCAGCCGCCGCCTTGGCGACGGCACAGGACACCGCGAGTATCGCGTTGGCGCCGAGCCGTGCCTTGTTGTCTGTGCCGTCGAGATCGATCATCGTCCGATCGATGAACGATTGCTCGGAGGCGTCGAGGCCGATGATCGCCTCGCAGATTTCGGTATTGACGTTCTCGACCGCCTTCTGCACGCCCTTGCCGCCATATCGCGCGCTATCGCCATCGCGGAGCTCGATCGCTTCCTTCGAGCCGGTCGATGCGCCCGAAGGGACCGCCGCTCGCCCGCTGATGCCCGATTCGAGCACCACGTCCGCCTCGATCGTGGGATTGCCGCGCGAGTCGAGGATTTCTCGGGCGATGACGTCGACGATTGCGCTCATGCTCGGTATCCGCTAGTTGTTTGTTATCGAGACGATATCGGTCATTGCGCCAGGAGCGACGCCTCGGCGAACCCCGCGCGCTTGACGGTGGCATCCAGCTCGACCAGCGTGGTCAGCAGTTCGCGCATTCGCCCGAGCGGCCAGGCATTCGGGCCGTCGGAGAGCGCCTTGGACGGGTCCGGATGGGTCTCCATGAATATGCCGGCGACGCCCGCAGCGACCGCGGCCCGCGCCAGAACGGGCACGAACTCGCGCTGTCCGCCGGAGGTCGTGCCTTGGCCGCCCGGAAGCTGCACGGAGTGGGTCGCATCGAACACGATCGGACAGCCGGTCGCGCGCATGATCGCCAGCGCCCTCATGTCCGACACCAGGTTGTGGTAGCCGAAGCTCGCGCCGCGTTCGCATACGAGGATATTGTCGCGTCCGCTGGCCTCGCGCGCCTTGGCGACGACGTTGCGCATGTCTTCGGGCGCCAGGAACTGGCCCTTCTTGATGTTGACCGGTTTGCCGGCCGCGGCGACCGCGTGGATGAAATCGGTCTGCCGACAGAGAAACGCCGGGGTTTGCAGCACGTCGACGACCGCCGCGGCCTCGGCGATTTCATCCTCCGCGTGCACGTCGGTCAACACCGGCACGCCGACCTGCCGCCCGACCTCGTCCAGGATGCGCAGACCCTCCCGCATACCCAGGCCACGGAACGAGCCCGACGAGCTGCGGTTGGCCTTGTCGTACGATGATTTGAAAACGAACGGAACGCTTAAGCCCGCGCAGATTTCCTTCAATTGTCCGGCAACGTCGACCTGCAGCTGTACCGACTCGACGACGCACGGCCCGGCAATGAGAAACAGAGGCCGGTTGAGCCCGACCTCGAATCCACACAGGTTCACCCGGGAATTCCTAGGCGACGAGTTGTGCGCGCGTGCGTGGCGCTTCGCTCTGCGCGATGTGTTGCCGATCGAGCGCGGCCTTGACGAACGCAATGAACAGCGGATGGCCGCGTCGCGGATTCGATGTGAATTCCGGGTGGTACTGGCAACCGAAAAACCACGGATGTTCGGCGAGCTCGATCATTTCGCACAGGTGGCCCGCGATCGCGCTCTGCGCCCGGGCGCCGACCACCAGGCCCGTAGCCTCGAGGCGGGAGAGGTAATGATTGTTGACTTCGTAGCGGTGGCGATGACGCTCGGCAACCGTCGTCGCGCCGTAGATGCGGTGCGCGAGCGTGCCCGGCGCGATATCGCAGGGCTGCGCCCCGAGCCGCATCGTTCCGCCCAGATCGGAATGCTTGCTGCGCTGCTCGATCGTGCCGTCGCGATTCTGCCATTCGGTCACCAGCGCCACGACCGGATGCGGCGTGTCCGGATCGAACTCGGTGCTGTTGGCGTCCAGGAGGCCCGCGCGGTGACGCGCATGCTCGATCACGGCCAGCTGCATCCCAAGACAGATGCCCAGATACGGCACCTTGTTTTCCCGCGCGTAGCGAATCGCGCGGATCTTGCCTTCGACGCCGCGCTTGCCGAAACCTCCGGGAACCAGTACCGCGTCCATGCCTTTCAGGCAGTCGACGCCGTCGCGCTCGACGGCTTCCGAATCGACGTAATGGATCTCGACCCTGCTGCGCGAGTGGATGCCGGCATGCGTCAACGCCTCCGACAGCGACTTATACGACTCGGTCAGGTCGACGTACTTGCCGACCATCGCAATGTTCACCTTGTGCTCGGGATTGACTAGGGCGTCCACCAGCCTGGTCCAGACCGACAGATCGGCGGGCTTCGGGCTCAGGTTGAGCTTGCGGCAGACGATCTCGTCCAGGCCTTCGGCGTGCAGCGCCGCCGGAATCTTGTAGATCGAATCGGTGTCCAGCGCCGGAATGACGGCCTCGGGCGGCACGTTGGTGAACAGCGCAATCTTGCGTCGATCTCCGTCCGGCAGCGGCCGGTCGGCTCGGCAGAGGACGACATCGGGCTGAATGCCGATCTCGCGCAGCTCTTTCACCGAGTGCTGCGTCGGCTTGGTCTTCATCTCGCCGGCGGTCGCGATGAACGGCACCAGGGTCAGGTGGATATAGCAGACGTTTTCGCGGCCCAGATTGATGCCGAGCTGGCGAATCGCCTCGAGGAAGGGGAGCGACTCGATGTCGCCGACGGTGCCGCCGACCTCGACCACGGCGACCTCCGCCTCGATGCCGTCGATGACCGCGCCGTTGGCGATCCAGCTCTGGATCTCGTCGGTGATATGCGGAATCACCTGCACGGTGCCGCCCAGATAGTCGCCGCGCCGCTCCTTGCGGATCACGCTCTCATAGATCTGGCCGGTGGTGAAATTGTTGCGCTTCCGCATCTTGACGTCGGTGAAGCGCTCGTAATGCCCGAGGTCGAGATCGGTCTCGGCCCCGTCTTCGGTGACGAACACCTCCCCGTGCTGGAACGGGCTCATCGTTCCGGGATCGACGTTGATGTACGGGTCGAGCTTGAGGTTGGTGACGCGGATGCCGCGGGAGGTGAGAATCGCGGCCAGCGACGCGGCGGCGATGCCCTTCCCCAGAGAGGAGACGACGCCACCGGTCACAAAAACGAACTTGGTCATAGACGACAAGTTCTGCGAAATTCGTAGTTTACCGGAATGGCACCTCGCGCACAAATCGCAGGCGGGCTAGTTCCCTACGCCATGCTCAATCCGGCCGCCATGCGCGCGCGTACGGTGTCGCGTCCCAGCAAGGCCGCAATCGCGTCGATCGCCGGCGTCGCGGGCGTGCCGGTGACCAATATCCGCAACGCCATCATCATCTGCGGCAGCTTCAGCGCGTGCCTTGTCGCTACCGTCTTGAGCGCCGCACCAATTGCCTCGCGCGTCCACGGCAACTGGGCGAATTCCTCGTGCAGCTCGGTCAGCGCCGGCCGCGCAATGGCAGGAATGAATTCGGCAACTAGCTCGGTCCCCACGTGCGGCGCCGCATAGAAGTAATGCGCGGCATCGGCCATTTCCGCCAAGGTGGCGGCGCGGTCGCGCAATAACGCACCGACCGCCGCGGCCTGCGGCCCGCTTGCCGGATCGAGACCGGCTTGCCGCAGATAGGGTGCGAGGCGCTCTCCCAGCTCGTCCGGCGGGACGCGCTTGATATGCTCGTGATTGACCCACTTCAGCTTGTCGGGATCGAAGCGCCCGGGCGAGGACGACAGCCCGGCCAGATCGAACCAGGCGACGAATTCGTCGCGCGAAAAGATTTCGGCGTCGCCGTGTGCCCAACCCAGGCGCGCCAGGTAATTGACGAGCGCTTCGGCCAGGTAACCGTCGTCGCGATACTGCAGGACGCCCCGGGCGCCATGCCGCTTCGACAGCTTGTCGCCTTCGGGCGTGAGCACCGTGGGCAGGTGCGCATACACCGGCTCCGCGCCGTCGAGCGCGCGAATCAGGTTGATCTGGCGCGGCGTGTTGTTGACGTGATCGTCCCCCCGGATCACGTGCGTGATGCGCATGTCCAGATCGTCGACGACGACGCAGAAGTTGTACGTGGGCACGCCGTCGGAACGCGCGATGATCAGGTCATCCAGCTCGTCGTTGCCGATCTCGATGCGCCCCTTGACCGCGTCCTGCCACGCGACCGCACCCCCGAGCGGATTGCGGAAGCGGACGACAGGTGGAATGCCTGGGGGAAGCGCCGGCAGCGTCTTGCCCGGCTCCGGACGCCAGCGCCGGTCGTAGCGCGGCTTTTCGCCGCGCGCGAGCTGCGCCGCGCGCAGCTGGTCGAGCTCCTCCGGCGTCGCGTAGCAGTGGTAAGCGGTTCCCGCGACGAGCATCGCGGCCACCACCTCGCGATACCGATCCATGCGCCGCGTCTGATAGACCGGCCCTTCGTCATAGTCGAGACCGAGCCAGGCCATGCTGTCGAGGATGGCCCGCACCGCTTCCTGCGTCGAGCGCTCGGCATCGGTGTCCTCGATGCGAAGGACGAACGCCCCCCCATGCTTGCGCGCGTAAGCCCACGGGTAGAGTGCGGAACGGATGTTGCCCAGATGCAGATACCCGGTCGGGCTCGGCGCGAAGCGGGTGCGGACGGGGTGCACGGAGGCAGAAGCCAGGCGAAAACGCGGATTGTACCGGACGGCGCGAGGCGTCTCGTCCGCGTGTACACCGGCTCGGGGAGCGATGCGTCAGCCGATCGGCTGCCAGCGCAGATCGAGCGTGGTCGGCGTCGACGGATTCGGCGTCTCCGGGGCGATTTCCAGCGGGCCGGGCGTGTGGCCGTGCGGCCAGAACCGCGCGACGCGGCGCGCTTCCGCCTCGTTGGCATTGACCGGAAACGTGTCGTAGCTGCGTCCGCCGGGATGCGTGACGTGATACGTGCAACCCCCGATCGCGCGCCCGGACCAGGTATCGACCAGGTCGAAGACGAGCGGCGCCTGGACGCCGATCGTCGGATGCAGCGCCGACGGCGGACTCCATGCCTTGAATCGAACGCCGGCGACGAATTCGCGCGGCGTCCCGGTCGCGGTCAGTGGGAGCCTGCGCCCGTTGCAGGTCAGCGCGTGGCGTCCCTCGGTCATTCCGCTCGCTTTGACCTGCAGCCGCTCGACCGACGAATCGACATAGCGCGCCGTGCCCGTGCCGCTGACCTCTTCGCCGAGCACATGCCAGGGCTCGATCGCCTGCTGCAATTCGATCGACACGCCGTCGTAGTCAACCGCGCCGAAGCGCGGAAAGCGAAACTCGACGAAGGGCGCCAGCCACGCCTCAGCGAACGCATAGCCGAAGGCATTGAGCTCGCCGACGACGTCGCGCATATCGGCCATCACGTAGTGCGGGAGCAGCCAGCGGTCGTGCAGCGCCGTGCCCCATCGTATGAGCGCAGCGCGGTACGGCTGCTGCCAGAAGCGTGCCACCAGCGCGCGCAGCAACAGCATCTGGACGGCGCTCATGCGCGCATGGGGCGGCATCTCGAAGGCCCGAAACTCGAGCAGCCCGAGGCGTCCTGTCGGCGTGTCGGGAGAATACAGCTTGTCGATCGAGAACTCGGCGCGATGGGTGTTCCCGGTCAGGTCGGTGAGCAGATGGCGCAGCGACCGGTCGATCAGCCAGGGCAGCGATTCGTCCTTCTTGAATTCGTGCTTTCTCGCGAGCTGCTGAAACGCGATCTCCAGCTCGTAGAGCCGGTCATCGCGCGCTTCGTCGACCCGCGGCGCCTGGCTGGTGGGGCCGACGAACATGCCTGAGAAAAGATACGAGAGCGCCGGATGATTCTGCCAGTAAGTGATGAGGCTCTGCAGCAGATCCGGGCGTCGCAGCAGGGGACTGTCGGCCGGCATCGCGCCGCCGAGGGTGATGTGATTGCCGCCGCCGGTCCCCATATGCCGGCCGTCGAGCATGAATTTTTCGGTGCCGAGGCGTGTCTGCCGTGCCTCGTCGTACAGGATTTCCGTCGTGGCGACCAAATCGCGCCACGATTCGGCCGGATGGATGTTGACCTCGATCACGCCGGGGTCGGGTGTCACGCCCAGCACGCGCAGCCGCGGGTCGCGCGGCGGCGCATAGCCTTCGATGGCGACCGGAACGCGCATCGCCCGCGCCATACTCTCGACCGCCCCCAGCAACTCGGTATAGTCTTCGGCGCGCTTCAGCGGCGGCATGAATACATACAAGTGGCCGTCGCGTATCTGGATCGTCAACGCGGTCTTGATGACTTCTCGCGGCTTCGCGCCCCGCGCTTTTCCCAGTGGCGCCGGGTGCGACGATTGCGCCGGAAGGGCGCCCCGGGTCGCAAACGGGTCGGCCGCGTGCTCGGCTTCCTCCTCCTCCTCGGGCAGCACCTTGGGCAGCGACGAGAGCGGCAGCCGCAAGCCCAGCGGCGAATCGCCCCCAACCGCGTACAGGCGCTCGCGCCGCAGCGGCCACGGGCTCGTTTCCCAGACGGCCTGCCGGCCGCGATGATTCCCCGGGGGCATTGCCTTGAGCGGAAGGACGAACCCCGCCGGACGATCGATGCCGGATTGCAGCAGCCGTGCGAGCCGCGAGCGCTCCGCGGGGTCCGACAGATCCGCCTGCAGCGGATCGGCGTTGATCGGCAGCGCCGTCTCCTCCGCGAGCAGCCGGGGTACGTCCTCGTACGCGGTCAGCACCATGTCGGAAGGCAACCCCAGTGCCACCGCCAGCGCGCCGCTGAAGTCACGCGCTGCCGAGAGATCGGCGCGTCCAGTCTGCCGTGTGTCGGCGAGCAGAGAGTCGTCGTGCCACAACGGGACGCCGTCGCTGCGCCAGTACACTCCCAGCGTCCAGCGCGGCAGCGGCTCGCCCGGATACCACTTGCCGAGGCCGGTATGCACGAACCCATCGGGGGCGAAGCGTGCCTTCAGTCGCCGCAGAAGAATTTCGGCAAGCTCGCGCTTCTTGGTTCCAAGCGCGGCGATCGTCCATTCCTTGCCTTCCATGTCGTCGATCGAGACGAAGGTCGGCTCGCCTCCCTGCGTCAGGCGCACGTCCTGCGCGGCGAGATCGCGGTCGACCTGCTTGCCCAGCGCGTCGATCGCCGCCCATTGCGTCTCGCTGTACGGTAACGTCACGCGCGGATCCTCGCGCGTGCGCGTCACCGTCATCACGACGCTCATCTCACTCCGGCAGGGGTCGGTGTAGCCGATGACCGGCGCCGCGTTGCCCGGATCGGCGGTGGACGCGAGCGGAATGTGTCCTTCGCCGGCCAGCAGTCCCGAGGTCGGATCGAGACCGATCCATCCGGCGCCCGGCAGGTAGACCTCCGCCCACGCATGCAGATCAGTGAAGTCGCGCTCGGGGCCGGCCGGTCCATCGAGCGCCTTGACGTCGGCGACGAGTTGAATCAGGTAGCCGGAGGTGAAGCGCGCGGCCAGGCCCAGGTGTCGCAGGATCTGCACCAGCATCCATCCGCTGTCGCGACACGAGCCGCTCGCCTCCGCCAGCGTCTGCTCGGGCGACTGCACGCCGGCCTCCATGCGCACGAGGTAACGAATCTCGTTTTTTATCTGCTGGTTGAGCCGCACCAGCATCGGGACCGTCGCCTCGTCCGGCTTGATGCTGCCGCGAAACGCCTTAAGCCACGCCTGAAGACGCGGCTCGGGCGGATCGGCCTCGAGGAACGGAACGAGCTCCTTGGCGAGCGAACCGGCGTAGGCGAACGGAAAGCGCTCGGCATAGGGCTCGACAAAGAAATCGAATGGATTGATGACCGTCATGTCGGCAGTCAGGTCGACGACGATCTCGAGCCGGTCCGCGCGCTCGGGAAAGGTGAGCCGCGCCACCCAGTTACCGTAGGGGTCCTGCTGCCAGTTGATAAAATGCGTCGCCGGATCGACGCGCAGCGAATAGCCGACGATTGGGGTGCGACAGTGCGGCGCCGGCCGCAGACGCACTTCGTGCGGCGACAGGTTGACGAAGCGGTCGAAGGTGTAGGTCGTGCGGTGCTGCAGCGCTACGCGGATCGTCATCCGGTTACGCCTTCAGGACCATTCCGGGTTCGGCAGCTCGGCGAACACGCGGCGCAGGCCCTCGCCCCACTGCGTGTGTATCATCTGAAAGTACGGGTCGGATTCCTCGATCCGCTTTTTCAGTTTCAGGCGCAGGCCGTCGGTCTCGTAGACCGCGAGATCGATCGGCAGTCCGACCGAGATATTCGAGCGCATCGTCGAGTCGAACGAGACGATCGTGCACTTGGTCGCCTCCTGCAGCGGCGTTGCGCGCGTGACGACGCGATCGATGACCGGCTTGCCGTACTTGCTCTCGCCGATCTGGAAATAGCAGGTGTCGGCCGTGGCCTCGATGAAGTTGCCCTCGCTGTAGACCTCGAACAGCCGTGGCGGCTCGCCGCGCACCTGGCCACCGACGATGAAAGTCGCGTGCGAATCGATGTTGTTCTGCAGCAGATACGGACCATCGCGCGTCTTGACCTCGCGCAGCGCGTCGCCGACGAGCCTCGCGATGTCGAACATCGACGGCGCGTTCCACAGCTGCAGATGAGCGTCCCCTGACCGGGCGCGCTGTTCCAGAATATTCAGTGCGTTCTGCGTGATCGAAAGATTGCCCGACGACAACGTGACCACGACACGGTCGCCGTCCCGCGCGAAGACGCGCAACTTGGAAAAGCGCCCGATCTGGTCGACGCCGGCATTGGTCCGCGAATCGGCCGCGAAGATCATCCCGGCATCGAGCGACATGGCAACGCAATAGGTCATGAACAGTCCGACGGCGACGAGTATGGCGATTCTACCGGAAGCTGGCGCCGCTAAAAGGTCGGCACCAGGAAGTGGCTGTTGATTTCATCGCCCAGCTCCGAAATGCGGTCGAGAAACTCCATCAGGTATTCGTGCAGCCCGAATCGGATGATGTCGTCGGTTCGCGCGAAGCGCAGCCGGGCATGCAACTCGCCGCTCGCGCGCCGGATCTCCTTCGAGCTGTCGTCGCACAGCACCGCCAGGGTTTCGTTGATGAAATTCATGCACGAATGCAGCGAACGCGGCATGTCCTGCCGGAGGATCAGGAGCTCGGCCACGCGACGCGGCGTGATCACGTCGCTATAGATCTTCCGGTACGACTCGAAGCCGGAAACGGAGCGCAACAGCGCGCCCCATTGATAGTAATCGACCGCGCCTCCGACCTCCGCTGCCGAAGGTAAAAGCGTGTGGTACTTGACGTCCAGGATCCGCGCCGTGTTGTCCCCACGCTCGATGTGCGTGCCGAGCCGGATGAAGTGATAGGCTTCGTCGCGCAGCATCGTCCCGAAGGTGACGCCGCGGAACAGATGCGATCGCATCTTCACCCAGCCGAGGAATTCGGACACTCCGCTGCCCTGGATGTGGTCGTAGTTCTGGCCGCGCATCTCGAGCCATGCCGAATTGAGGTCTTCGTACATCTCGGAGGTGATCGCCCCGCGGACCGCCCGCGCCGACTCGCGCGCCGAGCGCAGGCAGCAGAGGATCGACGACGGGTTGCTGGCATCGAGAATCATGTAGCGCAACACGCTCTCCGCCGAAAGCTGCGGAAAGCGCTCGTAGAACGACGTCGCGAGGCCGGACGTGATGAGCGGCACCGCCCACGGCTCGGCCCATGCCAGCCCCGGCTCGACCGCGTCATACGGCAGGAGCGACATCCGGTAGGTCACGTCGAGCAGGCGCGCGGTATTCTCGGCACGCTCGATATGGCGCGCCATCCAGTAGAGTTCGTTGGCGGTGCGGCAGAGCATCGGACTTTTTTCGCGGTCGTGTGCAGGTGCGCCGGCATGACCCGGCGTCCGCCATCTACGCCGTCATCACCCAGGTGTCCTTCGTGCCGCCACCCTGGGAGGAGTTGACGACCAGCGAGCCCTCTCGCAACGCCACCCGGGTCAGCCCGCCCGGCACGAGGCCGATCGCGCGGCCCGACAGAACGTACGGTCGAAGGTCGATATGCCGGGGCGCCAGCCCCGACTCGGTGAACGTCGGACAAGTCGACAGGGCCAGCGTGGGCTGGGCAATGTATTTCGCGGGACTCGCCAGGATGCGGCTCTTAAACGCTTCGCGCTCCGCGGTGCTCGCGGCCGGCCCGACCAGCATCCCGTAGCCGCCGGCGCCGTGCACTTCCTTGACGACCAATTCCGCCAGATGATCCAGACAATAGGAGAGATCCTCATCGCGATGCAGTTGCCAGGTCGGCACGTTCTTCAGTATCGGCTCCTCGGTCAGGTAGAAGCGGATCATGTCGGGGACGTACGGATAGATCGACTTGTCGTCGGCGACGCCGGTGCCGATGGCGTTGGCCAGGGTCACCTTTCCCGCCCGGTAGGCGCCAAAGAGACCGGGCACCCCGAGGGTCGAGTCGGCGCGGAAGACGCGCGGATCGAGGTAGTCGTCGTCGACGCGCCGGTATAGGACGTGCAGGCGCTGGGCCCCGCGCGTCGTGCGCGTGTAGACCGCATCGTTCTGGACGAATAAATCCTGGCCCTCCACGAGCTCGACACCCATCTGCTGGGCGAGAAACGCATGTTCGAAATAGGCCGAGTTGTACGCGCCGGGCGTCAGGACGGCGACCTCCGGATGTTCCTCGCCGGCGGGAGCCACGGCGTGCAGCGTGTCGAGCAGCAGGTCCGGATAGTGGTCTATCGGCTTGATCGCCTGCGTGGCAAACAGTTCCGGGAACAGACGCATCATCATCTTGCGATTTTCGAGCATGTAGGACACGCCCGATGGCACGCGTAGATTGTCCTCGAGCACGAAATAGTCGCCTTCACCCGCGCGCACGACATCGACACCGCTGACGTGCGCGTAAATGCCCCCCGGCACCTTCATGCCTTGCATCTCCCGCCGATACTGCGCATTGGCCAGCACGCGCTCCGCGGGAATCACGCCGGCCTTGAGAATGCTTTGACCGTGATAGATATCGTGCAGAAACAGGTTGAGCGCCTTGACGCGTTGTTTCAGGCCCTGCTCCAGCGTCATCCATTCGCCGGCGGGAATAATGCGCGGAACGATATCGAACGGGATCAGGCGTTCGGTGCCGGTGTCCTCGCCATAGACCGCAAAGGTAATGCCCAGACGATGGAAGGCGCCTTCGGCCTCTTTGCGCTTGCGAGCGATCTTGTCGGCAGGCGTACGCTCCAGCCAGTCCGAAAAAGCACGGTACTGGGCACGGACCGCCCCGCCCCCGGCGTGCATTTCGTCATAACAGAGACGGGACACAGGGGGGTTATTGGCGGATATGGGCTGTTTCTGCAAGACTTGAGCCAGCGAAAAATTTGCTTTTGCGTCTATAAGCTTACCCAAATTCGATCCCCGACAGACGGCGTTCGAGCTGTTCGGCGCCTGAAATCCGACGCGAATCCGCTGCCTTTTTGTTCAGGACAGGCATGAACAAGACCCAGCGCCGGTTTGACCCTCGATCGACCCGCGTGCTTAAATACTCGCTCCTGTCTGGGTTCGCGCGGGCGGTTAGCTCAGCGGTAGAGCATTGCCTTCACACGGCAGGGGTCACTGGTTCGATACCAGTATCGCCCACCATGGAACCAAGGGGTTGCACGCAAGTGTAACCCCTATTTTTTTGGGCGGCTTTTCCACGACACGTCACATCGTGTCAATTTTTCCATGGCATATCGCAAAATCCTGGCGCGAGGTGCGACGATGATTGAAAATTCCGAGCGACTGCACAGCGTCGATGCGCTGGTTTTCGACGCCTATGGCACGCTGTTCGACGTGCAGTCCGTGGCTTCGACGGCGGATGCGCTATTCCCCGGGCGAGGCGCGGCGCTCGCACAACTTTGGCGCGGCAAGCAGCTCGAATACAGCTGGCTGCAGAGCCTGATGCAAACCGCAGCGCGCCCACGAGAAGACTTCGCGGCAGTCACTGCCCACGCGCTCGACTATGCGGCCGACGCGCTGGCGCTTGCACTGCCCTCGCATGCCCGGCACCGATTACTCGATGCGTATCTCGATCTGTCGCCGTTCCCCGACGCCGAGCCGGCATTGGCGGCGCTCGCGCCTCGACGGCGTCTGATTCTGTCCAACGGAACCCACGCGATGCTCGAGCCGCTTGCTGCGGCGACCGGCCTCGCCCGTCACCTGGACGGCATCCTGTCGGTCGATGATGCCGGCGTTTACAAACCGAGCCCGCGCGTCTACCAGCTCGCCGTCGACGAGTTGAAATGCGCGGCGGCACGCATCGGCTTCGTGTCGTCGAACGGCTGGGACGCGATCGGCGCCAAGGCGTTCGGGTTCACCGTCTTCTGGATAAACCGGACCGGCGCGACGCTCGACAGACACGGGCCGCCCCCCGATCGCATCATCGGCACGCTGGCCGATTTGCCCGCGCTGCTTGCCCCCGCCTGACGGCGTAGAGCAATGCGCGTCGAGACGAGCGCCCGACTACGGCATGTACTGGCCGCCGTTGACCTCGATCACCTGCCCGGTGACATAACCGCTCATCGCGTCGGATGCGAGGTAGATGAACGTGCCCGCGCACTCCTCGGCCGTCCCCAGCCGGTTCATCGGGATTGTCGCCTGCATTGCCTTCAGCTGCTCGGCGGTGGAATAGCGCTCGTGAAAAGGCGTCGTAATGACCCCGGGCGACACCGCATTGACACGGATCCGGTCGGCGACGAGCTCTTTCGCCCAGCCCTTGGTCGCGGTTGAAATGAAACCCTTTGCGCCCGCGTAGATGATCGCCCCGCCGCCCCCGCCATGGCGGGCCGCGATCGAGCTGACATTGATGATGTTCCCGCCTCCTTGCTTGCGCATCGCCGGAACGACTTCATGCATGAACGTCGCGACCTGGATGACGTTGAGGTCGAGCACCTGATGCAGGAAATCGTCGCTGTACTCCTCGATCTTGGTGCGGCGGACGAGGCCGCCCGCATTGTTGACCAGGACATCGATGCGGCCGAAGCCAGCCACGGCGTCGGCGACGATGCGCTTGACGTTGGCGCTCTGGGTGACATCGCCGCCGACCAATAACGCGTCGCCACCAGCCGCCTTGACGTCGCGCGAGACCGCTTCCGCCGCGTCCTTGCTGGCGTTGTAATGAATGACGACCTTACTGCCGTGCTGACCGAACGCGCGGGCGGCAGCCGCGCCGATACCCGTGGAGGCTCCGGTGATCAAGACGACCTTGCCCTTGAGATCCGGGGACATGGGTAGCTCCGTGTGATTTTTGATTGCTGCGCAAAGTCGGGTGGAGGCGCATTCAGGCAGCGCGCGGTTCATGCGCCTCGAGAATTGTACTATGCGCGCGCCGTTCCTCGCTGCGGCTTCGCGCCGCGGCAGCCTCTTTAGTCGTCGCCATTCATCAACGTTCCGTGTCGGTTGCCCAGCTCGACTCGCCTCGCGCGATCCCCACGCGCTACGCGCGCGGGACCCCTCGCCTTGGTGACCTCCGAACGATCGTCGCTTGCCGGCAACTCGCGTCGGCCACCTGGCGTCGACTCGCCTCGCGCGATCCCCACGCGCTACGCGCGCGGGGCCCCTCGCCGCGGGCTCGCGCCGCCGCTCGCGCCGCGGCACGCTGCGACGGCCTCCCGAATGGCGGCGATCGCCGCGGGACGCGGAAAGCTCTTGCGGTGCGCGAGCGCAACCCGCCGCGATGGGACCGGGCGCGAGAAAGGCACCGGGACGACCAGCCTGCTGTGGTATTTGGGCGTCAGCGCGTCGCGCGGCAGGACCGACACACCGAGACCCGAGGCGACCATGTTCCGGATCGTCTCCAGCGAGCTGGTCCGCGTGACAGGTGCGTTGGAACGATTGAGCTCCGGACACGAATCGAGCACCTGGTCGCGAAAGCAGTGGCCGACGTGGAGCAGGATCGCGTGCTCGTTGGCGAGTTCCGACGGATCGATCGACTTACGCTTGGCCCAGGCGTGTTTTTCCGGAACGACGACCTGGAACGGCTCCTCGTACAGAAAATCGGTGGTGATGCCGGGCGGATTGAACGGCAGCGCGATAATCGCGGAGTCGATGCGGCCGGCCCGCAGCGACGTCTCCAGGTTTTCCGTCAGGTTTTCCTCGATTTCCAGCGGCATCGCCGGCGCGCGCTCGTGCAATGCCGGAATCAGGTCCGGCAGAAGGTAGGGCGCAATGGTGTAAATGACGCCCAGACGGCACAGGCCGACCAGCTGGTTGCGCCCGGCCTGCGCGATGTCGCGAATGCGGGCCGATTCCTCGAGGACTTTCTGTGCCTGCTCGACGATGCGTTCGCCCACCGGTGTGACGGTCACCTCGTTCTTGCCCCGCTCGAAGATCTGCGTGCCGAGCTCCTCCTCGAGTTTCTGAATGGCCACCGACAAGGCGGGCTGGCTGATGAAGCAGTGCTGCGCCGCCCGGCCGAAATTACGTTCCTGCGCGACCGCGACGATATAGCGCAGCTCGTTGAATGTCATCGAACGCGCTTGAGGTACTCGGCGAACGCGGCGCCGAATTCCGGGTGCTTCAGCCCGAGCTCGACGGTCGCTTCCAGATAGCCGAGCTTGTTGCCGCAGTCGTAGCGACGGCCCTCGAACTCCAGTGCGAGCACCTTTTCGTCCTCGAGCAGCCGCGCGATGCCGTCAGTGAGCTGAATCTCTCCCCCCGCGCCGGCCGGCATCGTCCGAAGGTGGTGAAAGATGCGCGGCGTCAGCACATAGCGGCCGACGACGCCCAGCGTCGAACTGGTGGTGCCCACGTCGGGCTTTTCAACGATACGGGCAATGCGCCCCACGCGATTGACAGTGCTTTCGGTCTCGACGATCCCGTAGCTGCTGACGTCCGCGGCAGGAACGGGCATCACGCCGATCACCGAGTATTGCTCGCGCTCAGCGATCTCGGTCATCTGGCGCATGACCGGCACGGCCGCGTCGATCAGGTCGTCGGCCAGCAGAACCGCAAACGCCTGGTCGCCGATCACCGGCTCGGCGCAGAGTACGGCATGACCCAGGCCCAGCGCCTCGGTCTGGCGGATGTAGATGCAATTGATGCCGCTGGGCGTGGATGACTGGACGGTCTCGAGCAGCGCCGTCTTGTGGCGCGCGGCAAGCTCGGTCTCGAGCTCGTAGGCCTTGTCGAAATGGTCTTCGATCGCCCGCTTGTTGCGACCGGTAATGAAGATCATGTCGGTGATGCCTGCGGCGGCGGCCTCCTCGACCGCGTACTGGATCAACGGCTTGTCGACCACCGGAAGCATCTCCTTGGGACTTGCCTTGGTCACCGGCAGGAACCGGGTGCCGAGCCCGGCAACCGGGAATACGGCCTTGGTTATTCTTCCGAACGCCATTATCGCTTTCCTTCGATGAGTTCCTTGAATCGCCGTTCATCCAGGACCGGCACCCCCAGTTCGACGGCGCGATCGAGCTTGCTGCCCGGTTCGGCGCCGGCGACGACATAATGCGTCTTCTTCGAGACGCTGCCGGCGACCTTGCCGCCGTGCTCCTCGACCAGTGCCTTGGCCTGATCGCGGGACAGCGTCGGCAAACTGCCGGTGAGCACGAACACCGTGCCCGCGAACTTGCCCACCGGCGCGCGTTGCGGAGTCGTCTCCGGCCAATGTACTCCGGCGGCGCGCAGCTGGGCAATGACCTCGCGGTTGTGCGCTTCGCCGAAGAACTGGCGAATGCTTTGCGCCAGCACCAGGCCGACGTCGTGCACTTCGAGCAGCGCGCTCTCGTTCGCGCTTTCCAGCGCGTCGAGATTGCCGAAGTGGCGCGCCAGGTCCTTGGCGGTCGTTTCCCCGACGTGACGGATGCCGAGCGCGAATATGAATCGAGCGAGCGTCGTGCGCCGGCTGCGGTCGATCGCAGCCATGACGTTGGCAGCCGATTTGTCCGCCATGCGCTCCAGCGCGGCCAGCGCCGCAACGCCCAGCTTGTAAAGATCCGCGGGAGTGCGCACGATGCCGGCGTCGACCAGCTGCTCGACCAGCTTGTCGCCCAAGCCCTCGATGTCCATTGCCCGTCGGCCGGCAAAATGCAGCAATGCCTGCTTGCGCTGTGCCGGGCAGACAAGCCCTCCCGAGCAGCGCGCGACGGCCTCGTCGGGCAGGCGCACGACGGCCGATCCGCACTGCGGGCAGCGCGTGGGCATGACGAACTGTCGTGTCCGTGGCGGCCGCTGCGCGGTCACCACGCGCACGATTTCCGGAATGACATCGCCGGCGCGGCGGACCACGACGGTGTCGCCGATGCGCACGTCCTTGCGGCGGATCTCATCCTCGTTGTGCAGCGTGGCATTGGTCACTGTGACGCCGCCGACAAAAACCGGCTTGAGCCGCGCCACCGGCGTGAGCGCGCCGGTGCGACCGACCTGCACTTCGATGCCGAGCACTTCGGTAGGCACTTCCTCGGCTGGGAACTTGTGCGCAATGGCAAAGCGCGGTGCGCGCGAGACGAAGCCGAGGCGGAGCTGCTGCTGGAAATCGTTGACTTTGTATACGACCCCGTCGATTTCGAAGGGCATCTTGTCGCGCCGCGTGCCGATCTGGCCATAGTAATCGAGCATGCCGGGCAGGCCTTGGACGACGGCGCGATCCCGGGCGACGGGAAAGCCGAGTTTGGATAGCCACGCGAGAAGGTCTCCGTGCGTTCGCGGCGGCTCGATCCGCGCCCATTCGACCGCGCCCACTCCGTAGGCGAAAAACACCAGGGGTCGCCGGGCCGTAATGCGCGAATCGAGCTGACGCAGGCTCCCGGCCGCGGCGTTGCGCGGATTGACGAACACCTTTTCACCGGCGGCGGTTTGCACCGCGTTCATCGCCGCGAAGTCGCGCCGCAGCATCAGGACTTCGCCTCGAACCTCGAGGAAGGGAGGAAAACCAGGCGCGAGGGTCAAGGGCAGCGCACGTACGGTCCGCAGATTGGCGGTGACGTTCTCGCCGCTGTAGCCATCGCCGCGCGTCGCACCGACGGTGAATACGCCGCGCGCGTAGGAAAGGCTGATGGCAAGGCCGTCGAACTTGGGCTCGGCCGCGTATTCGACACGCTCGACGCCAAGGGCTTCGCGCGCCCGTCGATCGAAAGCCTCGACTTCGCCTTCACTGAAGGCATTGTTCAGCGACAGCATCGGCAGGCGATGGGTCACGGTCTCGAATTCGCGTGCCGGCTCGGCACCGACCCGCTGTGTCGGCGAATCGGCCGTTGCAATCGCCGGATAGGCGCCTTCGAGCTCCTGCAGCTCGCGAAACAGGCGGTCGTACTCGGCGTCGCTCACCGTCGGTGCGTCCAGCACGTAATAAGCGCGGTTGTGCGCATCGATCGCGGCCCGCAAGACCGCCGCGCGCTCGGCGATACGGGGAGGGACGCCGGCGCGCGCCGACACAGCTGGCCTAGCCGAAAAGCCGCAGCGCGCGCGGGCCGCCGGGTTCGATGTTGGCCTGGCGCAGCGCCACCGCGGTCGCCTGCACTTCGGCGCGAATCGAGGCCAGCGAGGCATCGTTCAGCGGGCGGCGATTGTCGTCGACCAACACGCCTTCGAGCGTATGCGCGATGCGCTTCGCGGCAAGCCGCATCTGATCGAATACGCGGACCGGATCGGAGACGCGCGGGACGTCGAGCAGAAGCACGAGACCCGGCGTGGACAGCTGTCGCAGACTTTCGACGGTCAAAGGTTCCTGCCGATAGTTCTGCAGGCTGTACAGGATCGCGCCGTTGTCGTCTTGCAGGAAATCGAAGCTGCCAGCGCTATTCAGCTTGAAGCCCGCCGCCTCGGCGACACCGCGCAGGCGCGTTCCGGCGATCTGACCGTGCTCGCTCCGGAGGATGGTCAAGCCGACCTGGACGTCGAGGTCGGCGCAGAAGCGGTCGAGCTCGTCGCCGCGACCGGCCTCGGCCGACGGATCGGGTAGTGCGAATGCCGCCGGAAGCGCTGCCCCCGCCCGAGACACCTCGTGCAGAAACTGCTCGACGCCTTCGCGCGACACCGCGCCGGCGCGATTGGCGAGCAGCAGGCAGGCCGCCAGTTCTTCCCAGGGGCCGCCATGCGCGGCATCGATAGGCTGCCAGGGAAGATCGCGCCCGCGCCGGCCGAGCCAGCGGCTTGGCTTGGCGAACTTGGCGCCCAGTATCGCCGACAGGGAATCGCTGCGCACCGCCTGCTGCGGCTCGAGATGCACGACGCATTCGATGTCCGCGTCCGGCGCGGTGCCTGCGCGCTCGGCGCGCGTTGCCGGCAGCACATCGGGCAAGCGCTCGGCCGAGGTCTCGGAAGGCATCGGCGGGATATCGTCAGGCGGCGGCTCGGTCTCGATGGATGCGCTCGACGCGACCGTGGCCTCGGTACGCAGCTGCGGCTCGACGCGTTCCCGCTCTCTTTCCGGCAGGACATCGGCCGGGTCGCGAAATGCCGACTCGATGCGGCGGCGCGCGCGCCGCTCCTGTATCCAGTTATAGAGGATAACGAGCGCGACCAGTGCGATGCCGGCCGCGAGAAGTCCCAGAAACAACGGATTCATGTCGACCGCACCCGCCTCTACTGCGGCACCGTGTCCGCCAGCTCGAGCGCTTCGGCGATATCCACCGCGACCACCCGCGAGACACCGGGATCGGCCATCGTGATCCCGATGAGCTGGTTCGCCATCTCCATCGTGATCTTGTTGTGGCTGATGAACACGAATTGCGTGACGTCGGCCATGGTCCGGACCAGCGCGCAGAAGCGATCGGTATTCGGGTCGTCGAGCGGCGCATCGACTTCATCGAGCAGGCAGAACGGCGCCGGGTTGAGCTGGAACAGCGCGAACACCAGTGCGATCGCGGTCAACGATTTCTCGCCGCCCGATAGCAGATGAATCGACGTGTTCCGCTTGCCCGGCGGTTGTGCGAGCACCTGGACGCCGGAATCCAGAATTTCCTCGCCGGTCAGCAGCAAGCGCGCCTGGCCGCCTCCGAAGAGCGTCGGAAAGAGCTTGCCGAAATTGACGTTGACCGAGTCGAAGGTCTGCTGCAGCAGCGCGCGCGATTCACGGTCGATCTGCCGGATCGCGCTTTCCAGCGTCGTCATCGCCTCGGTCAGATCCTGCGCCTGCGCATCGAGGTAGTTCTTGCGCTCGCTCGCCTGTGCCAGCTCTTCGAGGGCCGCGAGATTGACCGCGCCCAGCTCCGCGATGGCCTGCGTCAGGCGATCGATCTCGGCAGGCAAGGTGCTGGCGCGGCCCCAGGCCTTGAGGCGCTCAGGCAATTCGGCGAGCTCGGCGCGCGCTTCGGCGAGTTGCTCGGCATATTGCGCTCCGGACAGCTCGGCTGCCTGCTCTTTGAGCCTCACCTCCTCGATCCGGCTGCGGGCCGGCTCGAGTTTCTGGTCGGCCGCCAGCCGGAGCTCGTCGGCTGCCCGCAACTCAGCGCCGATCGCTTCCAGCCGATCGCGAGCGGCGGCCAGCGCCTGTTCGGTGCCCCCGCGCGCAACGAGTTGCGCCTGCAACGCTTGCTCGACCGGCGTCCAGTCGATCTGCTCCCGCTCGGTCGCCAGTTGCGCCAGAAGCGATTCCTGCTGCGCGACCTGCGCGCGGATCGCGTCGCGCCGCCGGGAGAGTTCGCCGATACGCTCGCGGCACGAGCGCTCCGCGAACCCGGCCTCCTGTGCCGCGCGCTCTGCCGTCCGCGAGCGCTCGCGGCCGCGCGCCAGCGCGACCTCGGCTTCATTGCGCGCATGGCGGCCGCGCTCGCCGGCAGACGTCTGCTCGCCGAGCCGGGACCGCTGCGCGGCGATGTCGGCGTCGATCGCTGCCATCGAGTCGCGCTCGGTGCTCTCCTCGACCCCCAAGGATGCGAGCTCCTCGGCAATCTGCGTCCGCCTGCGTTCGGCGACTTCCGCCGCCTGCTTCAATTGCACAAGCTCCAGATCGAGGTCGTGGCAGCGCCGTTGCTGCGACGACAGCGCCATGCTTTCGCCGTGATATTCCTGCTGGCGTGCCGTCAGCTCGGTCTCGGCTGCTTCGCGCGCGCCTGCCGCGGCGGCGCTCGCCGCGCCCGCCGCGCCGATGGCCTGGTCGAGCTCGGCGAGCTCGCGCTGCCGCGCCAGCACGCCGTGCAAATCGCTGTCCGGCGCGAAGAACCCGATCGACTGCGCGGTCACGACATGGCCTTCCGGCGTGACGAAGGCCTCGCCGACGGCGAGCGACCCGCGGTCGCGCAACGCGTCGGCCAGGTCGTCGCGGCAACGCATGCCGGCAAGCCAATCGGACAGGACGCGGTCAAGCTCCGGTCCCGCCGCCCTGACCTTGACAAGTAGCGCATCGCTGCGCGCTGCCGGCTTCTGCCCGCTGCCTCCTGCGACATACGCGGCGATGCGGCCGGGGAGCGCCGATCCGGCCCAGTCCGCGGCGGTGTCGAGCGTCGTCAGTTCCATCGCGTTCAAGCGCTCACGCAGTACGCCCTCGAGGGCGTCTTCCCAACCGCGTTCGATATCCAGACGCTGCCATAACCGCCGCGCGTGATCGAGCTTGTGTGCGGCAAGCCACGCCGAGGCATCCTTGCCACTGCCGATTTTCTCCTGCAGCGCCGTCAGCGCCTGTGCGCGCGCCTCGCGCTCGGCGAGTTCGCTGCTCGTCCGTTGCCATTCGTCGCCCGCGGCGCGATGGCGCTCCTGCAGCGACTGGACGATCTGGTTCAAGGCGGCGAGGCTCTCCTCACGACCGGCCAGGTCGGCGCTTTCCTGCTCGAGCTGGTCGGTCACGAGCGCGATCTGATCGCTCACGGGCGAGGCAAGCTCGCGGCTTTCGGCAGCGAGCCGCTCCCGTCGCTGGTCGAGCGCGCCGAGCAGCTTGGCGGTGCTCTCGCGGCGAGTCGCCGCCACCTGGATCGACTGTTCGATGTCGTTTGCCCGCTGCAGCATCTCGGCAAGAGCGCGCGCCGATTCGTTGACCGCGGACTCGAGCGCGGGCAACGCGGCCGCGGCGGTCCTTTCCTCGTCGGTAGCGGTCTCACGCCGAGCCAGCGCGGCTTCGGCCTCGCCCTCGCCGGTCTGCGCGTCGGCGGCGATGGCCTCGAGCTGCGCAGTGAAAGCGGCGATCTGCTCGGTGATCTGCCCGACCTGTTGCGTAAGCCGCCCTTCACTGTCGCGTGCGAACTGCAGCTGCTGCTCGAGCCGCGTGACCTCGGCATTTGCCGCATAGAAGGCGCCCTGTCGCTCGTGCAGCTCGTCGCCGGCCTTGAAGTGCTCCGTCCGCAAGGATTCGAGGCGGTTTTCGGCTGCGCGCAAGTCGGCCTGGAGCGATTCGAACGCCGCGGTCAGATTGGCGATCTCATTCGAATGGCGCTCGCGCAGGCGGACGGCGTCCTGCTGCTTGGCGTACCAGAGCATGTGCTGCGACTGCCTGAGCCCGACTTCGAGCGCGCGATATTCGGTGGCAACCTTCGCCTGTGCGTCCAGTCTGGCGATCTGCGCACCCAGCTCGCCGCGAATATCCTCGACGCGGGCCAGGTTCTCGCGCGTGTCAGCCAGCCGCCCTTCGGTCTCCTTGCGCCGCTCCTTGTATTTCGACACCCCGGCGGCTTCCTCCAGGAATATGCGCAACTCCTCGGGTTTGGCCTCGATGACCCGCGAGATCATCCCCTGCTCGATGATCGCGTAGGCGCGCGGCCCCAGGCCGGTGCCGAGGAAAAGATCGTGGATGTCGCGGCGGCGCACCGGGATGTTGTTGATGTAGTAGGTCGAGTCGCCGTCCCGCGTCAGCACGCGCTTGATCGAGAGCTCGCTGTATTGGCCCCACGGGCCGCCGATGCGCCCCTGGCTGTTGTCGAAGAACAACTCGACCGAGGCACGGCCGACCGGCTGGCGCTCGCCCGCGCCGTTGAAAATCACGTCCTGCATCGATTCGCCGCGCAATGCCGAGGCCTTGGACTCGCCGAGCACCCAGCGCACCGCATCGATGACGTTGGATTTGCCGCAACCGTTCGGGCCGACGATCCCGACCAGCTGGCCAGGGGTCGCGATACTCGTTGGGTCGACGAAGGACTTAAAGCCGGCGAGCTTGATTTGTGTGAGGCGCAATTCGAGTTCTTCTGGACATGCGCGGCGCGATCCTGGTCGAGGGGCGCCGACGGGTTGAGCCAAGGCCGGTCAGCCGCCCGGCACCGGCGTCCGGAGGCTACCCGCCCAGTGCCGCGAGCAAGGCCGGATTATAGCCGATTCGACCTCCGCTCTTCGGCAGGCGATGCCGCTCATGCCGCATCGAGGATGGGTGCGAGGCGCCCCTCTTCGATGGCGTGGCAGGCGGCCACGGCGGTCACGCCCGATGGTGCGGGAGCACGCTTCAGCTGCGGCGTCTCGACCCGGCACCGGTCGTTCGCATAGGGGCAGCGCGGGTGGAACGCACACCCGGGCGGAGGGTCCAGCGGATTGGGTATCTCGCCCGCAACGGCGGTGCGCGGCTTGCCCGTCAGCGACAGGTCGGGCACCGCGGCAAGCAGCATTCGCGTGTAGGGATGCTGCGGCGAGGCGAAAAGCTCGCGGGTCGGTGCCAGCTCGACGATCCGGCCCAGATACATGACGCCGACCCGGTCGGCGACATGGTGGACGACCGCGAGATTGTGCGAAATGAACAGATACGTGAGCCCGAGCTCGCGCTGCAGCGTGCGCATCAGGTTCAACACCTGCGCCTGGACCGAAACGTCCAGCGCCGACGTCGGCTCGTCGCAGACGAGAAAAGCGGGATTGGTGGCGAGCGCCCGGGCGATCGAGACACGCTGCCGTTGCCCGCCCGAGAATTGATGCGGATATTTGCTTCCGTCCGCCGCGGCAAGGCCGACCTGCTCGAGCAGCGCCGCAACCCGTGCTTCCCTCTCGCGCGGCGTACTCGCGATGCCGTGCGCACGGATCGGCTCCGCGATGATGTCGGCGACGCGCCAGCGCGGATTGAGGCTCGCGTACGGATCCTGGAAGATCATCTGCATCGTGCGATGCAGTGCCAGCTCGGCGTTGGCGAAGTCGATGCGCCGCCCGTCGAAGCGGATCTCGCCTCGGGTCGGCCGATAGAGGCCGACGATCAGACGGGCTATCGTCGACTTGCCGCTGCCGGATTCGCCCACCAACCCCAGGGTCTCGCCCTTGGCGATCGTCAGGCTGACCCCGTCGACCGCCTTCAGGATCTGCCGCGGCTTGCGCTCGAGCATCCGGTTGAGCCACGGCGGGGAGACGTCGAAATAACGCGCAACGTCGACCAGCTCGAGGAGCGGCGCGTTCATTGAAGGCCGCTCGCCGCGTGCAACCAGCACGCCGCCTGACCGGCCGCGGCCGGCATCAGATCGGGTCGCTCCGCTCGGCAGCGATCGAAGGCGTACGCGCAGCGCGGATGAAACGGGCAGCCGGACGGTATGGCCGTCAGACGCGGCATGGCGCCGTCGATCTGCGCCAGCCGTTCGCGCTCATCGACGATCGATGGAATCGATCCCATCAGGCCTCGCGTATAGGGGTGTTGCGGCTGATGGATGACATCGCCGACCGCGCCGACCTCCACGATCCGGCCGGCGTACATCACTGCCACCCGATCGGCGGTCTCGGCGATCACGCCCATGTCGTGCGTGATCAGCATCACCGCCGTGCCATGCTCGCGGCACAGCCCCTTCAGCAACGCGATGATCTGGGCCTGGATCGATACGTCGAGCGCCGTCGTCGGCTCGTCGGCGATGATCAGCTTGGGCTTCGCGGCAAGCGCCAGCGCGATCACCACGCGCTGCCGCATGCCGCCGGAGAACTGGTGGGGATAATGGTCGATGCGCCGCTGCGGCGCGGAGATGCCGACCTCGGTCAGCAGATCCAGAGCGCGTCGCCGCGCTTGCGCCGCAGTCATGTCGAGGTGGGTAGCGATCGTCTCGATCAGCTGCCGACCGACCGTGTACAGCGGGTTGAGCGAAGTCAGCGGATCCTGGAAGACGGCGCCGATCTCGCGCCCCCGAACGCGACGCATCGCCTCGGCCGGCAGATTGTCGATGCGGCGACCATCGAGCAGCACCTGGCCCGCTCCAATGCGACCGGGCGGGTCGATCAGGCCGATGATGGCCGCGCCGGTCAGCGACTTCCCCGCACCCGATTCGCCGACGACGCCGAGAACTTCTCCCGGCGCGAGCGCAAAGGAAATGTCGTCGACCGCGACCAGCAGACCGTGCCGCGTCGGGAATTCGACGCGAAGGTGCTCGACCGACAGCAATGGCCGCGCGAGGCTCACCCGGCGCTCACGCCGGGCGCGCCGGCGGCATCGAGCGAGCGGCAGTCACTTCGTGGCTGCCGCGACCTTGCACCCGGCGATGGGCTCGACGTAGTCGACGACGGGTTTCCAGTCAACGCCGCCGCCGCTTTCGAATTGCGCGTTCAGGTAATAGCGTTTGCACGGTGCTATATCGAGCTGCATTGTCTGGTCGCTGCCCCTGAAGCCTTTGCGCATCGGGGATTGCACAACGATTTCACGCTTGCCCGGTTCCATTTTCACGACACGAGCCGCGAAATCCCTCCCGTCCACCGACTTGATGGTGGCGGGCAATCGGTTGAGGATCGTCCGGCTATAGCGCGCGCCGGTGACCTCGCTCCAGGTGGGGCCCCATTTCTCGAGCGCGGCCGCGTCCGTCGCGGCGGTACCGCAAATCGCCAGGACCAATATCAGATAACGCATTTGCCTGCCTCCTTTACGCATTTCCGCGAAAGAGTCGCGGGGACCCTTGCATTGATTATCGGAGTCTCGGGTTAAGCGCGTCGCGCAACCAATCGCCAAGCAGGTTGATCGCAAGCACCATAATCACCAGCGCAGCCCCTGGAAAGATCGTGATCCACCATTCTCCTGAAAACAGGAAATCGTTGCCGATGCGGATCAGTGTCCCGAGCGAGGGCTGCGTGGGAGGCACGCCAACGCCCAGAAACGACAACGTCGCCTCGGTGATGATGGCGGTGGCGATGTTGATAGTGGCCAGCACGAGCACCGGGCCGAGCACATTTGGCAGCAGATGATGCGCCATGATGCCAAGCGGCCGCACGCCGATGACCCGCGCCGCCTGGACATATTCCTTGTTTTTTTCGACCAGCGTCGAGCCGCGCACGGTCCGCGCGTATTGCACCCAGTTGGAGATGCCGATGGCGAAGATCAGCACGAACAGCGCCACCGGGCCCTGGGCATCGCGCGGTAGAACGGCGCGCGCGACACCATCGATCAAGAGCGCAATGAGGATCGCCGGAAACGAAAGCTGCACGTCGGCGACGCGCATGATGAACGCATCGAGCTTGCCGCCGACATAGCCGGCGATGAGCCCGAGACTGACGCCGAGCACCATCGCGAACACCACCGACGCCAGGCCGACCAGAAGCGAGATCCGGGCGCCGAACATGATCGCCGAGAGCAGGTCGCGTCCCTGGTCGTCGGTGCCCAGCAGATATTGGGGCCGCGCCCCCGCCATGCCGTGGGGTGGCGAAAGCGCATCGAGCAGGTTGAGCGTCGCCAGGTCGAACGGATTATGCGGGGCCACCCACGGCGCAAACATCGCGGCCCCAAGGCAGATTGCCAGCACGGCCGCCGACACGATCGCGACCGGCGAATGCCGGAAGCTGTACGCCAGATCGCTGGCGCGCCAGCGCGCGAGGCGCGATGCGCGAATCGTTGCGGTAGTCATTCCGCTGGCATCGCGCCCGGTTCCGGCGTCACTTGACGACGGTCCACTTGAGCTGGTTGGTGTTATCGGCGAGTTGCACCAGTTCGATGTTCTTCTTCGTGGCCCAGGCCAGGGCCTGCTGGTGCAGCGGCAGCGTGCCGAAGTCATCGCCATGGATCTTGAACAGCTCGGCGATCATCGCATTGCGCTTGGTCTGGTCGAGCTCGCTGGCGATCGCCTTGCCGAGCTCGTCGACGCGCGCGTTGCTGTAGCTGCCCAGATTGAACAGGCCCTGCCCGTTCGCCGCCGGGGTCATCAACAACGCGAAGATCGCGTTCTGGGCATCGTACGAGTCGGGCGTCCAGCCGAGCAGGTAGAACGAGGTGTTGCGTGAGAGTATCTTCGGAAAATAGGTGACCTTGGTCTCGGCCATCAGGTTCACCTTGACGCCGATCTGCGCCAGCATCGCGCTGATTGCCTGGCAGATCGCGGCATCGTTGACATAACGATCGTTCGGGCAGTTCATGCCGACCTCGAAACCGTTTGGATAGCCGGCCTCGACCAGCAGCTTCTTCGCCGCCGCCGGATCATGCGGCAGCCGCTTGTTGAGCGCCGGATCGAAGCCGCGGATGCCGGGCGCGATCATCAGGTTGGTCGGCGTCGACGCACCGCGCATGATGCGGGTCTTGATCGCCTCGATGTCGATCGCCTGGTAGAAGGCCTGCCGCACGCGGCGGTCCTTGAACGGATTCTTGCCCTTGACGTTGGAGTAGAGCAGCTCCTCGCGCGCCTGGTCCATGCCGAGGAAAATCGTGCGCAACTCCGGTCCCTGCAAGACGTTCAGCGCAGGCACGGCCTTCAGCTTGTCGACATCCTGCAGCGGCACCGGCTCCATCATATCGATATCGCCCGAGATCAGCGCGGCGACCCGTGTCGCGTCGTTCTTGATCGGCGTGAAGATGGCCTCGGTAACGTTGCTCTCGACCTTGTCCCAGTAGTCGGGATTGGGCACGAACACCGTCCGCACGCCCGGCTCGCGCGACTTGAGCATGAACGGCCCGGTGCCGCTGGCTTTCAGGGTGGCGGCATTTTCCTTGCCCTTGCGCACGTCGACCGGCGCGGTTGCGTTGTTCTTCTCGCACCATGTCTTGCTCATGATGTACCAGGTATTGAGCGTGTCCGGCAGGATCGGAAACGGATCGTTGGTGACGAAATCGACCGTGTAGTCGTCGATCTTTCGCATCTCCTTGACCGGCGCGATCTTGGTCTTCATGTCCGACCCATCGATTTTCGAGCGCTCATACGAGAAGATGACGTCGTCGGCGGTGAACGGACTGCCGTCGTGAAACTTGACGTTGTGACGGAGATTGAAGCGCCATACCGTCGGCTCGGTCTGCTTCCACGACGTCGCAAGCAGTGGAATGAGCTCCAGCTTCTTGCCGCGACCCACCAAAGGCTCGTAGATGTTCCCCAGGAGCGACAACTGCAGCGACTCGTTGAGAGAGTGCGGATCCATCGAGGTCGCGTCGCCCTGATCGGCGAACTTGTAGGTCGCCGCGTGCGCCGTGGCCGCGAGGCCCGCGGCGAAAACCAGCGCGAGCAGGACATTCAGGGTACGGCGGGCGTTAGGACGCATGGTCGAATTCCTCCAGAAGTACGTCAGTGGGGTCAGGCGTTGGCCGGCGCTCGGGAAAGTTGCGCGATCGCCGTGCGGCAGGCGTCGATCGCCTGAGCATGAACGGTCGCTTTCCAGTCGTCGCTGTCGATATAGAAGACGTCCCGAATCGCGCGCTTGATTTCCTCGCGCTGCGTGCGCGGCGCGTCCGAATGGTTATGCAGCCAGTGCTCGGCCCGAAGCGCCTGCAGCGTTTGCTCGATCGGAACCGTACCGTACTCGAGCGCGATGCCGGTGAATTCGGCGTCGGGACATTCATCGTATGCCGCATAGCCGTTGACGCCGGTCAGGGATGCCGAGGTGGATGTGCCGTCGAAATACGAGGTCACCTTCTCACCCCACCAGGCCTTGGTCCGAGCGATGTCGGCGGCTACGTCGCCGCCGGCATAGATCATCTCGCCGTGTCCGCGCGGTCCCAGCCCGGTGTGGAAATCGATCCAACCCAGCGCGCTGCGACCGCTGGCATGGTCGCGCAGCACCGCGCGGAGCACACGGTTGCTCCAGGCCGCGCTGGCGCCGCCATAGAACATGCCGTCCGGAAAGCGGTATTGGCCCCCGCTCACCGCGGCCTGATACGCGGCGGGCCCGTGGGCGCCGACCCAGGCGCCCAACCGGCGCTCGCTGTCGACCGGCGGAGGCCACGACGAAGGCAACAACAGCGAGTGGATGTCCGCGTAGGGCGCATTGACCGGCAGCGGCGATTCGAAGTTGACGAAATTCCGGTTCAAGTCAGCGTTGTCCTCGTTGACCCGGCGCAGGTGCGAAAAACCGAAAGGATTGAGCGCATGCAGCATCAGCACGCGCACGCCGGCCCGATCGACATCGGCACGAAATGCGGTATCGCGCAGCAACGCCACCTGGCAGCCCGAGCCGCAAAAGCCTTCGACGCCGTGCGTGCCGGAAATGATCAGCAGCAGGCCGCGCGCATCGGCCTCGCCGAGTGTCGCCAAGTCGATCGAGAGTTCCTCGCCCTCGGCGCCGCGCTCGGACGGATGCACGTGCCGAGAAAGGCGCGCGCCCGCGGCCTCGGCTGCCGCGATGAATTTGGCCCGCGCCTCGTTGTAGCTTGCCGCGAAATGCACCGCCGGGTTCATGGCGACATCGCCGCAACTTTGAGCGGCAGGGCCGCTTCGGCCAGTGCGGCGAGGTAGCCAGCCCCGATGGGTATCACGGCATCGTTGAAATCATAGCGCGTGTTGTGCAGGAAACAGCCGCCTTCGGCGCCGCCCTGCCCCAGCCGCGCATAGGCACCGGGGCGTCGTTGCAGCATGAAGGAAAAATCCTCGGATCCCATCGACGGCTCCAGGTTCCGGACGACGTTCTCGGGCCCGACCACGGTATCGGCAACCTCGGCGGCGAATTCCGCCTCGCGCGTGGTATTGACCGTTGCCGGATAGACCCGCTCGTACTTGAGGGTCGCGCTGGCGCCGAACGCCGCCGCGATCGAATGGACGAGCTCGGTGAGCCGTCTTTCGATGCTGTCCTGCGTCCTGGCGCTGAACGTGCGCACTGTCCCGACCAGACGCGCGTCGCGTGGCACAACGCTCATCGCGGCGAGATTGCCGGCATGCATCGCGCACAGGCTGACGACCGCCGTGTCGATCGGACTTACGTTGCGCGCCACAATCGACTGCGCGGCCGTGATGATGTGTCCGGCCACCAGGACCGGATCGACGGTGAGGTGCGGATGCGCGCCATGCCCGCCCCGACCTTCGATGTGGATCTCGATGCGATCGGCCGCCGCCATCATCGGACCGGGCCGGACCGCGATCTGACCGGGCGGCAGGCCGGGCCAGTTGTGCAGCGCGTAGACTTCGTCGGCCGGAAAGCGCTCGAACAGGCCGTCATCGATCATCGCCTTGCCGCCGGCAAAGCCCTCTTCGCCCGGCTGGAAGATCAAATACACGGTGCCATCGAAATTGCGCACGCGGGACAGATAGGCCGCCGCGCCGAGCAGCATCGTCGTATGTCCGTCGTGGCCGCACCCGTGCATCCGCCCCTTGAAGCGCGATACGTGGGCGAATTCGTTTTCCTCGTGCATCGGCAGCGCGTCCATATCGGCCCGCAGCCCGATGCCGCGCCCGCTGTCCTGTCGCGCGCCACGGATCACCGCGACGATACCGGTCTTGCCTATGCCGCCATGATGCTCGATACCCAGCGCATCGAGCTCGCGGGCGACGACTTCGGCGGTCCGATGCTCCTCGAAACCCAGCTCCGGGTGCGCGTGCAGGTCGCGCCGCAGCGCGGTCAGCGCGGCGTGCTCGCGACGGACGAATTCGACGGGATTCACGCGGCTGCCCGGATGAGTGCGGAGCGCGTCATTGCGCCGCCGCGAGGCGTTCGACGCGCAATCTCGGATCGACCGCGTAGTACAGAAGATCGACGACCAGATTGATCAGCACGAACACCAGCGCAATGAAGCAGAGATACGCCGCCATGACCGGAACGTCGGCGAAGCTGACCGCCTGGATGAACAGCAGCCCCATGCCGGGCCACTGAAACACCGTCTCGGTGATGATCGCGAAGGCGATGATCGCGCCGAGCTGCAATCCCGTGATGGTGATGACCGGAACCAGCGTGTTCTTCAAGGCGTGCCCGAAATGCACGGCACGGTCGGTCAAGCCGCGAGCCCGCGCGAATTTGATGTAGTCGGTACGCAATACCTCGAGCATCTCGGCCCGCACCAGTCGCATGATGAGCGTCATCTGGAACAGCGAAAGGGTAATCGCCGGCAGGATCAGCGCCTTCAACCCGCTCCTGGTGAGGAAGCCGGTGGTCCACCAGCCCAGCGCCACCGTGTCGCCGCGACCGAACGACGGGAGCCAACCGAGGATTACGGCAAACACGAGGATCAGCAGGATGCCGATCAGAAAAGTCGGCAGCGAGACGCCGATCAACGAGATCGCCAGCAGGACCTGCGACAGCCACGAGTTGCGCCTGAGCGCCGTGTACACGCCCGCGGGAACGCCAAGCACCAGTGCCAGCAATGCCGCGACGAAAGCGAGCTCCAGAGTCGCCGGTAGCCGTTCCTTGAGCAGCGTGGACACCTTGCGCCCCTGGCGCAGCGAGAGCCCGAAATCTCCCTGCACCGCGCGGCCGATAAAACGGCCGAACTGCACGTAGAAGGGCAGGTCGAGTCCCAGGTCGGCGCGGAGTCTCGCCCGCTCTTCCTGGGTCGCATCCTGTCCGACCATGAAGGTGACCGGGTCGCCGGTGAAATTGAACAGGCCGAACGCGATGAATGCGACCACCGCCATGACGGCGACCGATTGGAGGATGCGGCGGATGATGAAGGCAAGCACGGATTGCGGCTGCGTTCCCGCGCGATGGTGGAGGACTGGCTCGCGACGCCCGACGATGATGCCTAAAGCCCCGGGCAGCGTCAATCGACGGGTGCCCGCGATCCGGCGCCTCGCAGCAGGCCGCGATCGGCCGTCCTAGGGAGCGATCTCGGCGGCGCGGTGGCAGGCGACCAGAATCTCGCCCAGGGGCTCGAGCGCAGGTACCTCGATCCGGCAGCGTTCGATCGCGTACGGACAGCGCTGATGGAACGCGCAGCCGGCCAGCTGCACGAGCGGCGACGGCGGCTCGCCGCGGATCGCGGCGCGTTCGCGCCTCGCCGTCGCGGCCGTTTCGGCCAAGCCGGTGCGAGGCGCATCGCGCCGCAAGCGCGGCGTGCTGGCGAGCAGCGAACGCGTATAGGGGTGCGCAGGCCGCGCGAACACGTCAACCTTCGGGCCGTACTCGACGATCTTGCCCAGGTACATCACCGCGATCGCGCCGGCGATATGGCGGACGACCTGGAGGTTGTGCGAGATGAAAAGGTAGGCGATGCCCATTTCCTGCTGGAGATCCATCATCAGGTTGAGTACCTGCGCCTGGATCGAGACGTCCAGCGCCGAGACGGGCTCATCGGCCACGACCAGCTTGGGATGGAGCATCAGCGCGCGCGCGACCGCGATGCGCTGGCGCTGTCCGCCCGAGAACATGTGCGGATAGCGTTGATAGTGCTCGGGCCGCAACCCCACCTTGGCCATCATCGCCCGCGCCGAGGCCTTCCGTGCGGCCGCATCGAACCCGGCGTTGATTGCCAGCGGCTCCTCGAGCAGGGTCCCGACTTTCTTGCGCGGGTTGAGCGAAGCATAGGGATTCTGGAAGACCATCTGCACCGCTGGACGCAGCCGCTTCAAGGTCGCCTGGTCGGCGTCCCCGACCTCGATGCCGTCGATCCGCAGCGCGCCCGACGTGGGCCGTTCGATCATCGTGACCTGTCGGGCCAAGGTCGATTTGCCGCAGCCGGATTCGCCGACGACGGCAAGCGTCTCGCCTGGGCGCACGGTGAACGAGACACCATCCAGCGCACGCACGACACCCTTGGCACGAAATGGGCCACGCGACACCGTGTAGTGGCGCGTCAGCCTGTCGGCCTCGAGCAACGGCGCGGCAGCGTTCATCGGCTGACCGCCGCGACGCTGCCCGCGGCGGCCTCCGCGGCCCACCCGTGCGTCGGTCGTCCAGCAGGATCGAGCGCGAAGTGGCAGCGCACCTTGCGTCCGGCGGGTCCGACCAGCGGCGGACGGTCGACCCAGCACCGCGCCAGCGCGAACTCGCAGCGCGGCGACAACAGGCAGCCTTTCGGCCGATCCCACTGGCCCGGCACGACACCTGGAATCGCCTTCAGGCGGGCGCGGTCCAGGTTGTGCTCGGGCAGCGCATCGAGCAGCGCCTTGGTGTAAGGATGCTGCGGCGTATCGAAGATGTCCGGCACCGGACCGGTTTCGACCTGCTCGCCGGCATACATCACGACGACCCGCTGCGCGGTCTCTGCGACGACCGCGAGATCGTGGGTAATCAGCAGCAGCGCCATGTCGCGCTCGCGCTGCAGGCGAAGCAGCAGGTCGAGCACCTGGGCCTGAACGGTCACGTCGAGGGCGGTGGTCGGCTCGTCGGCGATCAGCAGGCGCGGATTGCAGGCAATCGCCATCGCGATCATGACTCGCTGCGCCATGCCGCCGGAAAGCTGGTGGGGAAAGACACCGAGCCGCGCCGCTGGATCCGGAATTTCGACCTGCTGCAGCAATTGCAGCGCCCGCGCGCGGCGAAGCTTCGCGCTTCGTCGCTCTTCGCCGGTGCCATGCATGCGCAGGGTCTCGGTAAGCTGAAACGCGACGGTAAAGCAGGGATTGAGGCTCGCCAGCGGATCCTGGAAGATCATGGCGATGTCCTTGCCGGTCAGCGCCCTGCGCTCGGCGCCGGACAGCGACAGGAGCTCGCGGCCGGCGAATACCATGCGCCGGGCGCGCACGCGGCCCGGAAAATCGACCAGGCCCATCACCGCCAGCGCGGTGACGCTCTTGCCCGAACCCGATTCTCCGACACAGCCGACGATCTCGCCGGCATCGATGGTCAGGTCGATGTCATCGACCGCAGTGAACGGCGCGTCGACGGCGCCGAATTCGACGGTCAGGCCCTCGATTTCGAGCAGCGCCATCGGTTTCTCACCGTCACCGCTTGAGCTTCGGATCGAGGGCGTCGCGCAATCCATCGCCCATCAGGTTGAAGGCCAGCACGGTGACCAGGATCGCGAGGCCAGGAAAGGTCACCACCCACGATGCCCGCTGGATGAATTCGAGCGCGTCGGCCAGCATCGATCCCCACTCCGGGGTCGGCGGCTGCGCGCCGAGGCCGAGAAAACCCAGCGCGGCGGCATCGAGTATGGCGTTGGAAAAGCCGAGCGTCGCCTGCACGATCAGCGGCGCGGCGCAGTTGGGGAGGATGGTGTTGAACATCAGCCGCAACGGCCCGGCGCCGGCGATGCGCGACGACGCCACATATTCCTTGGCGGCCTCGGCGATCACCGCGGCGCGCGTCAGCCGCACGTAATGGGGCAACAGCACGATGGCGATGGCGTACATCGCATTGATCAGGCCGGGGCCCAGGATCGCGACGACCGCGATCGCGAGCAACAGGCTCGGCAGCGACAGCATGACGTCCATCAGCCGCATGATCGTCGTCTCGGTGAGGCCGCGAAAATAGCCGGCGATGAGCCCCAGGACGACGCCCAGCGACAGCGAAATCGCGACCGATATCACCCCGATCAGGAGCGACAGCCGCGTGCCGTAAATGAGCCGCGACAGGATGTCGCGCCCGACCGGATCGGTGCCGAGGATAAAACGGACGCTGCCCCCGTCGTGCCATACCGGTGGCGCCAGGGTGAAGTCGCGGAATTGCTCGTAGGGCGAATGCGGCGCGATCACATTGGCCCCGAGCGCAAGCACCACCAGCGTGACGATCAGCGCCAGGCCGATAACGGCGCCGCGGCTTTGTCTGTATGCCTGCCAGAACTCGCGCAGCGTCCCGGGGACGGCGGTCGGCACATCGGCGGCGACGGCAACGACTTCGCTCATGGCTTCAGCCGTGCCGTATCCGCGGGTTGATCACGCCATAGAGCAGGTCGACGATCAGGTTGACGCTGATGACGATGGTCGCGATCAGCAGGATGCCGCCCTGCACGACCGGATAATCCCGCGACTGCACGCCGTGGATGAGCCAGTTGCCTACACCCGGCCAGGAGAAGATCGTCTCGGTGAGGATCGCGCCCGACAGCAGCAGGCCGACCTGCAGACCGATCACGGTGATGACCGGGATCAGCGCATTGCGCAGCGCGTGCACCAGCACGACCTGCCAGTATGGCAGGCCCTTGGCGCGCGCCGTGCGCACGTAATCCTCGCGCAGCACCTCGAGCATCGACGAACGGGTCATGCGCGCGATCACCGCCAGCGGGATCGTGCCGAGCACGATCGTCGGCAGCACGAGATGCGAGATTGCCGAGCGGAAGGCGCCCGTGTCGCCGGCGCGGAGTGCATCGATCAGCATGAAACCAGTCGCAGCCGGCACGTCGAACTCGACGGCGATACGTCCCGACACCGGCGTCCAGCCGAGCTGCACCGAGAAGAACAGGATCAGCAGCAGCGCCCACCAGAATATCGGCATCGAGTATCCGGTGAGCGACACCCCCATCACCGCGTAGTCGGCGACGGTGTTGCGCTTGAGTGCCGCGACGATGCCGGCGGGCAGACCGACGACGAGGGCGAACAGCATGGCGAAGAACGCGAGCTCGATCGTGGCCGGAAACAAGGTCAGGAATTCGTGCAGCACCGGCTCGTGCGTGGTCAGCGACGTGCCGAGATCGCCTCGGAGCACCTGGCCGACATAATCGGCGTACTGCACCGGCAGCGGACGATCCAGTCCGAACTGGTGCAAAAGCCGCGCCCGCCGCGCGGGATCCATGCCGCGCTCGCCGGAAAGGTTCTCAACCGGATCGCCTGGAATCAGATGGATCAGTGCAAATGCGAGCACCGTGACGCCGATGAATGTCGGAACGATCAGCGCAGCGCGGCGGAGGATGAAGGTCAACATCGGATGTTTCCATTACATCGCCGATGCGCGACCAGCGCACGCGCCGGGAAGCCGGCGCCAGGCGCGGCCCTCCCGCATCGGAAAGGCGCGCCCGGAGGAAGCGTCACTTAACGATATCGGCGCTGGTAAAGTAGTGATGCGCCGTCGCATCCATCTTGTAGCCCTTCACCTCCTTGCGAATCGGGTCGAAACGCACCGAGTGCGCAAGCGTGATCCACGGCGCTTCCTCCTTGAATATCACCTGGGCCTGCTCGTAGAGCTTGGCGCGGTCGGCCTTGGCCGGCGTCTGCGCCGCCTTGATCACCAGGTCTTCGAAGGCCTTGTTGCACCAGCGCGCGACGTTGCCGCCTCCCTTGACCGCTTCGCAGCCGAGGAGCGGAACGAAGAAGTTGTCGGGATCGCCGTTGTCGCCCGACCAGCCGAACATCATCACGGCCTGCTCGCCCGTCTTGCTGCGCTTGCGGTATTCGGCCCATTCATAGGTGACGAGCTTCGCCTTCACGCCGACCTTGTCCCAGTCGGCCTGGATCATCTCCGCCATGCGCTTGCCGTCCGGGTTGTACGGGCGCGTCACCGGCAGGTACCAGAGCTCGGTCTCGAAGCCGTTCGGATAACCGGCCTGCGCCAGTAGCTGCTTGGCCTTCGCCACATCGTACGGATAGTCCTTGACGGCATCGTTGTAGCTCCAGAGCGTCGGCGGAATCGGATTCTTGGCGACCTGTCCCTGCCCCTGATAGACCGCCTTAAGGATCGCTTCCTTGTTGGTCGCGAGGTTGAGCGCCTGCCGCACCAGCTTGTTGTCGAATGGCTTCTTCTCGACGTTGAACGCGATGTAGCCGATGTTGAGGCCCTGCTTCTGCAGGACGTTCAGGTTCGGATCCTCCGACATCTCGGCCAGGTCGGCGGGCTTCGGGAATGCCATCGCCTGGCACTCGCCGGTCTTGAGCTTGGCGTAGCGAGCGGTGGCATCGCGCGTAATCGAGAAGATCAGGTTGTCGATCTTCGGCCGGCCCTTCCAGTATTGGTCGAACGCCTTGTAGCGGATGGTCGCGTCCTTCTGGTAGGACACGAATTCGAACGGGCCGGTCCCGATCGGATAGGCGTCGGCCGCGTTCGGCGTGCCTTTTTTCTGCATCGTGTCGAAGTATTCGGCCGAGTTGATCGACGCGAAATCCATCGCCATATCGGCGAGGAACGGCGCCTCCGGACGCTTCAGGGTAAAGCGCACCGTGTACTTGTCGAGCGCCTCGACCTTGTCGACGATGTTCTTCATGCCCATGTCTTCGAAATAAGCGAAAGTCTGACCGGCGGTCATCTTGTGGAACGGATGTTTGTCGTCTGCCATGCGGTTCCAGGAGAACAGCACGTCGTCGGCATCGAAGTCGCGCGTCGGCTTGAAGTTGGCGTTGCTGTGGAACTTGACGCCGTGCCGCAGCTTGAACGTCACCACCTTGCTGTCGGGTGAAACGGTCCACGATTCGGCCAGCGCCGGGATGATGTTGGTCGTGCCCGTCTCGAATTCGACCAGCCGGTTGAACATCGGCACCGACACCGCATCGAACGTCGTCCCGGTCGAGAAGAACTGGGGCTGGAAGCCCTCCGGGCTGCCTTCGGAGCAATAGACCAGAGTTTTGTTGGCGGCTGCCGCGGGCAGCGCCACCGCGCCCGCGATCAGTGCGGCGGAGAAAAGACGACGGCAGGCCCTGACGGGAAACGGATGCATGATGGTCCTCGCTCGGATAGTTGGCGAATTCGCCCGGTGTGCGGCGAACAGACGACCATCCTAGCCGTGTGCCAGGGGCAAGGCAACTCAAGGCCGAGTGGCGCTCCTGGCCGCGCCATAACGCTGCCGCCGCGTCTCGAACAGGCAGACGCCGGCGGCCACCGAGACGTTGAGCGAGGCCACTGCGCCGAGCAGCGGGATGGCGACGATGCGGTCGCAAAGCTCCCGGGTCAGCCTGCGCAAACCCAAGCCTTCGGCGCCGAGCACCCAGGCGAGCGGCCCCGACAGGTCCGCTTCGAACAGACTCTCGGCGCCGCCGGCTTCGGCGCCGGCGAGCCACACGCCGCGGTCCTTGAGCTCGCGCAGCGACCGGGCGAGGTTGGTGACGGTGATGATGGCAACGCTGTCGGCGGCGCCGGATGCCGCCTTGGCGACCGTCGCATTGACGCCGACCGCCCGATCCTTGGGTACCACCACCGCATGCGCGCCGAACGCGTCGGCGCAACGCAGACAAGCGCCCAGGTTGTGCGGATCGGTCACGCCGTCGAGTACCAGCAGCAGCGGTGGCTCGTCCAGGCCTTCGAGCACATCGTCGAGCGTGCGGAACGGCAAGCTTGCGTCCACCTCGGCCACGACGCCCTGGTGACGATTGCCGTCGGCGATCGCATCCAGCCGCTTGTCGTCGACCGCATGGACGGCGACGCCGGCGCTTTCCGCGCGCTCGACCAGCTCGCGCGCGCGCCGGTCATGGCGGCCGGAAACGACGTAGATCGCGCGCACGCTGTCGGGGTGCTGGCGCAATCGCGCCGTGACCGCGTGGAATCCGGTGAGATAACGCGTGGCGGCCATTGCGGGAGACGGTTGCTTTACCTGAACCGCAGGTTTTCCCGGGAAAGCTCTCTGATCGTGCGGCAACCCATCAACTTCATCCCCCGCTCGATCTCCGCCCGCATGAGGCCGAGCGCCCGCTCGACACCCGCCTGGCCGGCCGCTGCCAGCGAATACAGATAAATCCGACCTATCCCGACCGCCTTGGCCCCGAGCGAAAGCGCTTTCAGCACGTGCGTTCCGCGCTGGATACCGCCGTCCATGATCACGTCGATCCGATCGCCGACCGCATCCACGATTTCGGCCAACTGATCGAAGGAGGCGCGGGAGCCGTCCAGTTGCCGCCCCCCATGGTTGGAAACGACGATGCCGGTGCAGCCGATCTCGACCGCGCGCTTTGCGTCGGTCGCAGACATGATTCCCTTGAGGCAGAATTGCCCGTTCCAGAGCGTCACCATTTCGGCGACGTCATCCCAAGTCATGGATGGGTCCAGCATCTCGGTGAAGTATCGGCCGATGGACATCGCCCCGCCGCTCATATCGATGTGTTCGTCCAACTGCGGCAGCTTGAACTTTTCATGGGTCATATAGTGGACCGCCCACATCGGCTTGACGGCAAATTGGATCATTCCGCCGAGCGTCAGCCTGAATGGGATGGAAAAACCCGTGCGGAGGTCGCGTTCGCGATTTCCTCCCGTGATGCTGTCCACGGTCAGCATCATTACCTCCACGCCGGCGGACTTGGCGCGTTGCAGCATGGCGCGATTCAACCCGCGGTCCTTGTGGAAATAGAATTGATAAAGTTGCGGCGTAGGATAATTGTTGCGCAGCTCCTCGATACCGACGGTACCGAGCGAGGATACGCCGAACATCGTGCCGTACTTCGCGGCGGCCGCCGCCACGGCGCGTTCGCCTTGGTGATGGAACAGACGCTGCAACGCCGTCGGAGAGCAGTAGATCGGCAGCGCGAGCTTCTGGCCCAGAATGGTGACCGAAAGGTCAACGGTCTCGACGCCTCGCAAGACATTGGGCACCAGGTCGCAGCGCTCGAAGCTTGCCGTGTTGCGCCGATGCGTTACTTCATCGTCGGCCGCGCCGTCGATGTAATTAAAGATCGGGCTCGGCAGACGTTGCCGGGCCAATCGCCGAAAGTCATGAAAGTTGTGACAATCGCGAAGACGCACGGCGTTGCCTCACTTTCAGACGGTGGCGACATAGCCTGGGGGAGGATCCCGCGCGCGGCGCGCACCGTTGCGCGAAGCCGCCACGCGCCGTCGCCATATGCCGCAAGCTTCGGTATAATCAATAGTTTACCGCACGAGCCGGCGCGCATCGATATGGCCGGTGTCTTTTCCGGGCTGTTGTAGCTCAGTTGGTAGAGCAACTGATTCGTAATCAGTAGGTCGGTGGTTCGACTCCACTCAACAGCACCATAAAATCAATAAGTTATATATCGATGGTCGGTACCTCTAGCCAAAGATCATCGCAAAAGATCATCTTTCCCTATGGCGCGGGGGATCCCCCCAGAGGGAAGATCATCGCCTAGTTGGTAATCGTTCCCACGGCTGCCCCTCTCGCCCTGGGCAACGCCCCTCGCTTTGATCTGCTCGCCTCTCCGCTCGATCTACGCGGCCTCAGGCCCCTCGTGCTGGCCTGCCCTCGTATCTATTGCCTCGCGTACCCCTATTTCGTCTGCTGGGGCGGCGTCGCGGGAGGCGTCACTGCAGGTGCGGGTGGTGCTTGCGGAATTGATGGAAGCGGAGTTACAGGAACGCCGCGTTCGATCCGTTCCAACTGCGTGATTGGCGCTCCATTCTTGATTCCATT
>DASXPJ010000010.1:0-267514 GCA_036493675.1 Casimicrobiaceae bacterium | reverse complement strand
ACGTGAGCTGGGTTCAAAACGTCGTGAGACAGTTTGGTCCCTATCTGCCGTGGGCGCTGGAGATTTGACGGGGGCTGCTCCTAGTACGAGAGGACCGGAGTGGACGTACCGCTGGTGTACCGGTTGTGACGCCAGTCGCATTGCCGGGTAGCTATGTACGGAAGCGATAACCGCTGAAAGCATCTAAGCGGGAAACGTGCCTGAAGATGAGATCTCCCGGAGGCTAGACCTCCCTGAAGGGTCGTGGCAGACCACCACGTTGATAGGTCGGGTGTGGAAGGGCGGTAACGCCTTGAGCTAACCGATACTAATTGCCCGTGCGGCTTGATCCCATAACGCTGCGCACTGCGTGCGCAGCTCAGGAATCAGAGGTCAGGAATCAGGGATCAGGAAAACCTGAAACCAACCTCGATCACCTGCGTGTTTGTGCTTCCTCGAATCAATCTAATCCAGCTTTACTTCTTCCCCGACCAGGTTCGCGCTTCAGCCTTGGGGTTCTCTGATCCCTGATGCCTGATCCTCGATTCCTGACCCGTCAATGCCTGACGACCTTAGCCCGCTGGCCCCACCCCTTCCCATCCCGAACAGGACCGTGAAACGGCGGCGCGCCGATGATAGTGCGGATTGCCCGTGCGAAAGTAGGTCATCGTCAGGCACCCTGCAAAGTCAAAGGCCCACCTCGCGTGGGCCTTTGACTTTGGCGATGTCAATGCGGATGGTTGACGCGCCCATACGATTCGAGACGAAGGCAGCTCACCAGATGCCAGCGGCTCGCGTTGCGGTGCTAACCCCGAGGACGAGATGGAAAGGCTCGTCAACCGTCGATCGCTCCAAGCAATTGCCGCGCGATAACCGGCTCGGCGAAGCGGTTGACGATCGTCTCCTGCACGCGCAGCGCGGCGTCGAAGAGCGCCGGATCACGCGCGACGGCGGCGTGCATCAAAGCGGATGCGTGCTCGAGATCGGGCTGCGCCCAGCGTTGATTCGGCTCATAGGATGCGTGCGGCAGCCAGCCCGCAACCTGCGTCATCTGATGCTCGATAAGGCCGGGATAATCTTCCCCAAGATAATCGACGGGGCCGCCCCAGCCGGTGATGAGTACGGGCTTGCCCAGCGCAGCTGCGTCGAAGGCTCCCATGCCCCAGGCCTCACCATGCGTGAATGACACGTAACAGTCGCCGATGGCGTGGATGGCATCAATCATGCGGTCACTGATATCGTCGGCGGAAATGACTGCGAAATTCGCTCTGGCGCGGGCCAGACGCCGCGCCGCGCTCTCCGCAATTTCGCGCACGCGGGTCTCCACCGGACTGCCACTGCCGCGTTCGGCGTTGCCGATCGCGCTCGACGTCTTGATCAACAGCGTTACTCGATCTTCGGCACGAAACGTCTCCGCAAACCTTACCATCAGGTCCTCGAGCGCCTTGCGCGGATCCCAGGCGCCGATCGTATAAAAGACGAAATGATCGCCGGGTATGCGCAATTGCAGGCGCAGCGCGGCAGCGTCGTCTCGTGCCTCAGCACTCCAGCCACGGCGGCAGATGTGAGGCACCACGTGCACGGGCCGCGCAACGCCGCCGCGCCTGAAGATGTCGGCATTCAGCCGCGAGGGTACGGCTATTGCATCCATCGCCCCAAGGAGCCTCGGCCAATGCATGGGCAAGGCATCGGTCTCCCAAACGGTATAGCCGAGCATGCGTTTGCTTGGCTCGACGAATGGCCCAAACTCTTCCGGCACCGTATGACATACGACCGTGTCGTACGCGATCGGTCGCGTGCAGGCGTCAATCAACGTTCGCAGTTCCGCTAGCGCGACGCCGCTTTCAGCGGCGTGCGCAAGCGGCAGCATCTGCAGACCATCGGCGGCCGTCCACAAGTGCGGCTCTCCCCACAGGAACCATGGTTGCCACCACACTGGAATGCCCGCATTGTGCAAGGCGCGTACGTAAGCGAGCGCCGCGAGCCCATAGCCGCTGTTGTTGCAGTAGGCGATATACTTGACGCCGATCGTCATTCGTCAGGCGTTCTGCCCCGTGGCCGCGTCCGCGCGGATCCGTCCGCTGGCCGTGCCTACGGTGCGGATGCCGGTCGCCGCCGAGCTTCGTCGCTGCGGTTATATGGCAAGACCAAGACTTCCCTTGCAAGCATGGGCCAGGCGATCACCAGCCCGCATCCTATATCCTGTCCGGCAAGCGGTACTCGGCCGATTTTGTGGTCACTCTTTCGTATCGCGTTGCCCGTAAGTGCGGAATTTCTGCAGCACGATCTCCATCTCCGCATCCGATAGGAGATTCGGTATACCGAGCTGCAACGCACACCAGTATTGCTCGGCCAGCGCTTCGACTTCGACGGCGAGCCCGAGCGCATCCGCCAGCGAGCGGCCGACAGCGATCATGCCGTGGTTCGCAAGCAGGCAGGCGCGGCGGTCGTGCAGCGCGCCAAGCGCACGATCGGACAGGACCTGCGTGCCGAAGGTCGCATATTCGGCGCAGCGTATATCATTGCCGCCGGCTGCTGCGACCATGTAATGGAAGGCGGGGATGCCGCGCCCGAGGCAGGCGAGTGTCGTCGCGAAGGTCGAGTGCGCGTGCACTATCGCCCGGACATCGTCTCGCGCGACGTAGATATCGCGATGAAAGCGCCATTCCGACGACGGGTCGCGTGGCCCGCTCGCATCGCCGGCAAGCGTTACAGCCGCGATGTCATCGGGACCGGTCTCTTCGTAAGCCAAGCCGCTCGGTGTCACCAGGAAACCGGAGTCGCTGCGCGCACTGACGTTGCCGGACCTCCCGCGGTTGATCCGCAGCTCGTTCATCCGCAGCGCGGTCGCGACGATCTGCTTTCGCAACGTCAGATCGGTCATCATGATCTCTCCCGCTCGAAGAGCGCCGCGAGTCCCTCGGCACTGGCGCTGCAAATGCCGCGCTCCGTGACGATGCCCGTCAATAAGCGACCTGGCGTGACGTCGAATGCCGGGTTGAACACGCGCGTCCCTGCCGGCGCGATAACATCGGCCTCCGATCCCACGATTTCATCGGCGCTTCGCTCCTCGATCGGAATGGCGTCCCCGTCGGCGAGCGTCCAGTCGATCGTGCTGGACGGAACGGCCACGTACATCGGGATCTCGTTGTCATGCGCCGCCAGTGCCTTCTCGTAGGTCCCGATCTTGTTGCAGACGTCCCCGTTGGACGCGACCCGATCGGCGCCGACCAGCACCAGGTCGACCCGGCGTTGCCGCATCAGCGCCGCGCCCGCGGCGTCGACGATCAGCGTGTGCGGCACGTCGTTCGCTCGCATTTCCCAGGCGGTCAGCTTTGCGCCCTGCAGGCGTGGACGCGTCTCGCTGATCCACACGTGAACCGCGATGCCGGCGCGCTGAGCAAGGTAGATCGGCGCGGTTGCGGTGCCCCAACCCAGCGTCGCCAATGCTCCGGCGTTGCAATGGGTGAGCACGTGCACCGGCGAGCGTTTGGCGGCGAGACCCTCGATGATGCGCAAGCCGTGCTCGCCGATGGCGCGATTGGCAGCGACATCCTCGGCAGCGATCGCATCGGCTTCCTCCCAGGCGGCATCGGCCCGCGCCAATGGCGCAAGTACGGCGACCCTGGCGCGGACCCGTTCGAGCGCCCAGCGCAAATTGACCGCGGTAGGTCGGGCGGCGAGCAGCATCGCATATGCATCCTGCAGGCCGGCATCGGACGCATCGGCGCCGAGGGACAGGGCGAGGCCGTATGCCGCAGTGACGCCGATCAACGGCGCACCGCGCACCTGCATCGCGCCGATCGCGCGTGCCGCATCGGTGGCCGACGCGAGGCCCACCGAAACCTGTTCCCGGGGAAGCCTCGTCTGGTCGAGAACTTCTACGACGCGACGCGAGCGCGATGCCCGCAGTGTGGCGATCACCGGCTCCAGGGTATTGGTGGATGGCATGCGCAAGGTGCGGGAATTCTAGCAGCCGTTCCAATCGCTTTGCACGACACCGTGAACGGCGCATTTACGGATCCCGCGCTCGGTGGGACCCCTGGATGTCTCTACTTCAGCACCTGCACGATATTGTTGAAGTCGTCCGTCCAGGGACGCCATGTGGTCCGCGATTCGATCGGTTTGGCCGCCATGGCGATCAGCGGAACGGCAAGCGAACCGGCGTTATCCGATAGCAGCACCCAGTCACTGCGGCTTCCCAGGCCACCGTCGCCCTCGTCGGTAACAAGCACGGCATGGAGACGCTGCGCATCGGCCAGGCGATCGACGACCGGAATGAGATCGAGGTATCGATTCGTCACGTGAAAGGCGATGATGCCGCCGGGCTTCAAGTGCCTGCGGTAAATGGTAAGCGCCTCGTAGGTCAGCAGATGAACGGGAATCGAGTCGCTGGAGAAGGCATCGATGGCGAGCAGATCGAAGGCCTGAGGCGCTTCGCGCTCGAGATTGAGCCGCGCATCGCCGAGCGGCGTCTCGATCGTTGCCTCGCTGTCCTTGAGATAGCTGAAGTCGCTGTTGGCAATCCGGATCACCGCCGGATTGATGTCATAGAAGCGATAGACGTCGCCTCGGCTTCCATAGGCGGCGAGCGTGCCCGTTCCGAGGCCTATCACCCCGACTTTCAGACGACGGGTGGTCGGATGCATCGATTCGAGCGCGCGCCCTACGCCCGAAGTCTGCGTGTAATACGTGGTCGGAATGCGCGACAGGTCGGACGCGAGATACTGGTTGCCATGCAGAATCGTGCCGTGGATGAGCGAGCGATGCCGTCCCGCATCGACGCCGCTCTCCTGCACCCGCAGCACGCCGTAGAAGTTGCGTGTCGCCAGAATCGTGCCGTCGTAGAAGTCGTGAATTCCCCAGCCGGCGGCGCCGAGCGTGACGACAAAAGCGGCTGTGGCAAGCGCGATGAACACCCGGTGCTGGCGACGCATTTGGAAGGCAAGCAGACCGGCGCACGCGACGAGGCCGAACGAAAGCTCGAAATACGCGGGCAGGACCAGCGGTGCGACGATGCCGACCAGCGCCGAGCCGAGCGCGCCGCCGACCGATACCATCAGGTAAAACCGCGTCAGATAGCGGGGCGCCGGCTTGAGTCGCGCGAGCTCGCCGTGGCAGAACATGCAGGCGACGAACAGACCGATGCAGAAGACGCCGATCTGGAGCTCGAGGCGGTGAGTCAAGCCGCGACTGGCGAGCGTCCAACCCATGACGCCCAGTCCGGCTGCCAGTGTCGCAGCAACCAGGTCCCGCGGATACCAGCGCGAACCGTCGAAGCAGAGAATGAACGTCAGCAGGTAGATCGACAGTGGCGCGATCCACAGAAGCGGGATCGACGAAATGTTCTCGCAAATGTGATTGGTCACAGCGAGCAGCAGGAACGAGCCCGTCGCGGCCAGGGCAACCCAGAGGAGCTGCCGTGCGGTCGTGGGCCGCGCATCCGACGCGCCATTTGCTCCATTGTCGGTCCGCGCTTGCACTTCGATTGTCGCGGGCCGGCGCAGTCCATACCAGGCGCACGCGGCGCACAGCGCGGTAAAGACCACGTAGCAGATCGACCAGCCATAGGATTGCATGCGCGTCGTGACAAAAGGCTCGAGCGCGAACGGGTAGCCCACCAGCGCCAGCATCGACGCCAGGTTCGACAGAGCGAACAGCCGGTACGGGCTGCGGCCCGGATAGCGCCGCGCGAACCACGACTGGACCAGCGGGCTGGTCGTCGACAGCAGGAAATAGGGCAGGCCTACGGTGAGCGCGAGCAGGCCGAGAATCAACGGCGCCGGACTCTCGGTGCCCAGTGGCTTCCATTGCGCGCCGGGAACGATCGGCAGCGTCAGACAGCTGACTGCGAGCAGCAGCACGTGCAGGCCAAGCTGCCCGCGCGCCGGGAGGCGTCGCACGATCAGATCGGCGTACGCATAGCCAAGCAGCAGCACGAGCTGGAAGAAGACGAGGCACGTCGTCCAGACATTGGCCGACCCGCCGAACCACGGCAGAATCTGCTTGGCTATGATCGGCTGCACGAGAAACAGCAGGAACGCGCTGCAGAAGATCGTTATCGCGTAAAGCGGCATGGGAGATGGAGCGGGTCGCCGGCACGGTTGCGTCGGCAGCGCGCATTGTACGTGCGCGCCAAGTCACCCGCCAGGAGAGCGCTACGCTACCGACGGCGTGGATTCAGTAGCTGGTTTTTGGGCGGAAGTATTCGACGCGATCGATCGAATGCACGTTGACGTCGCGCACGTCGATGTCTTGCAGCAGTCGCAGCGGAATGTCGCTCCCCGCGGCACCGCGGCCCCACACCTTCCGGTAGAACTCCCCTTGCGAGCGCACGGCTTCGTCGCCGACGGCCAGAATAATGTCGCCGGGCTTCATGCCCGCCCGTTCAGCCGGACTCTCGGGAGAGACGCGAGTGACGATCAACCGACCCTGGATTTCGTCGGCGATGACGCCGAGCCAGGGACGCGCGGGTCCCGACCGGTGTCCTGTCCGAATCATCTCAGGAAGGATCGGCTTCAGCAGATCGATCGGAACGAACATATTGCCCGGCAGATGCGGATCGGTCTCGGTGGCGTCGCGAAGGATGAGGGAACCGACGCCGAGCAGCTTCCCATCCTTGCCGATCAACGCTGCGCCGCTCCAGTCGGGGGCCGGTGGCGAGGTGTAAATCGCCTTGTCGAGCAGGTATTCCCAACTCGCTATGAACGGCCGGCGCGAAACCACGTAGGCGAGCGTCGCCTGCTCGCGTCCACCGTGATTGACGATCAGCACGGGATCGGTTTCGGCGAGTTTGTCGGATTCGCCGAGCAGGAGCGGCGATGCCTTGAGAGGCACCAGAGACCGAACCAGGCCAAGTCCGCTGGACTGATCGTATCCGACGACCCGCGCCGGCAAGGTGCGCCCCTGATCGTCGACGAGGTCGACCTGGTCCGCTTCCACGATGAGATAGCCGATCGTCAGGGTCAACCCGGTGTCATCGATGACGATCCCGGTCCCCTCGCGGTCGGTGCCGAGGGTCGCGGCGGTGCGCGCCTCCGCCGGCACATGCGAGCGCACTTTGACGAGGGCGGAGAAGAATTTTTCGGCGTCGATCCCCGCCGCGGCGTCGCGCGCCGGCGCAGCGGCGCCTGCGAAGGGGATGAGCGCGCAACAAACGGCGAGCATCGCGCTGCCGGCCAGGCGGCGGAATCGAGCGTTGATCGAGCGAGCGACCATCGACAGTTTCCTCAAGACACGCGGCCCCGTTGCGGCGACTGCGCGGCTCCCACACCTCGCCGTCCGGCTCGAAGCCTGCGTTCCCGTCGCGCGGAAGACTTCGATTTGACCGCGGACGCGGTTGTCGGGTTCCGGTCGCTATAATGCGGGCACCGTACCATCCCCGCCAGGAGAAAATGCGTTGAAGACAAGCGCCGTCAGTCCGGACGATCTCTCGCGCTCGGTCCTCGCCGTTCCGCCACTGGCGCGAAATGGCGACCTGTCGCTCAATCGCGAAGCCAACGTCGCCATGATCCGCCATCTCGAGCGGGGCGGTGTGTCAACCCTGCTCTACGGCGGCAATGCCAACCTTTACAACATCGGGTTGTATGAGTACGGAGCGCTGCTGGACATGCTGGAACAGACGGCGGGCACCGACAGCTGGGTCATTCCCTCGGCCGGACCCGACTTCGGCAAGCTGCTCGACCAGGCGAAGGTGCTGCGCGGCCGTGCCTTTCCGACCGCGATGGTATTGCCGCAGACCTTCCCGGCGACGCCCGACGGGAGTGAAAAGGCGATCCGGCTGTTCGCCGAACGCTATGGGCGCCCGGTCATCGTTTATCTCAAAGCCGACAACTTCCTGACACCGACGCACGTCGCTCGGTTGGCCGATTCGGGCATCGTCGCGGCGATCAAGTATGCGATCGTGCGCAGCGATCCGGCCGAGGATCCTTTCCTGAGGGATTTGCTCGATCGCGTCGACGCGGCACGCATCGTCAGCGGTATCGGCGAGCGGCCCGCCGGCACACACTTGCAGCAGTTCGGCCTGGCCGGCTTCACATCGGGCTCGGTGTGCATCGGACCGCGCGGGTCGACGCGGCTGCTTGCCGCGCTCAAGTCCGGCGATTGGGCCGCCGCGGATGCCCTGCGGGCGGCGTATATCCCGCTCGAGGACCTGCGCGATGCACACTCGCCGATCCGCGTGCTGCACGAAGCGGTGTCTCTGACGGGAATCGCCGACATGGGACCGATATCGCCGCAGCTTTCCAACATCGGCGCCGAACATCACGCCGCGATCCGCATCGCCGCGCGGGCACTGCTCGCGCACGATGCAGCGCTGCAATGAGGTACAGGTGAGCACGCCCCGCAAGAAGCCCGAGGAGCTGCGCTCGCACCGCTGGTTCGGGTCCGATGACATGCGCCAGTTCGGACATCATTCGCGCGCCGCGCAAATGGGCTATTCGCGCGCCGACTACATCGGCAAACCGATCATCGCCGTCATCAATACCTGGAGCGACATCAACGCCTGCCATTCGCATTTCAGGCAGCGCGCCGAGGAGGTCAAGCGCGGCGTGCTGCAGGCCGGAGGATTCCCGCTGGAGATGCCGGCGATCGCGCTGGCCGAAGTGTTCCAGAAGCCGACCACGATGCTCTACCGCAACCTTCTCGCGCTGGAGACCGAGGAGTTGCTTCGCTCGTACCCGGTGGACGGCGCGGTGTTGATGGGCGGCTGCGACAAGACGACGCCGGCGCTGCTGATGGGGGCCATCAGCATGAATCTGCCGGCTGTATTCATGCCTGCCGGCCCAATGCTTTCCGGCCATTGGCGCGACCAGGAGCTCGGCAGCGGGTCCGACGTCTGGAAATACTGGGCGGAAAAGCGGGCCGGGAACATCACCGACCGAGAGTGGCTGGAGCTCGAGGACGGGATCGCTCGCTCGCCCGGGCATTGCATGACCATGGGCACGGCGTCGACGATGACGTCTGCCGCCGAAGCGCTTGGTTTCACGCTGCCCGGCGCAGCGTCGATTCCCGCCGCCGATTCACGCCATGGCAGGATGGCCGCGGACACCGGACGGCGCATCGTCGACATGGTCTGGTCGGATTTCAAGCCGCGCGACTTCATCACCGCCGGCAGCGTCGATAACGCGATCACGACCGCGCTCGCGCTCGGCGGCTCGACCAACTCCGTCGTGCACCTGATCGCAATCGCACGGCGCGCCGGCGTTCCATTGACCCTCGACCGCTTCGATGTGCTCGCCCGCAAGACACCGCTGGTCGCCAACATCCGGCCGGCCGGCAAGTACCTGATGGAAGACTTCTTCTACGCCGGGGGTCTGCGCGCGCTGCTGGCGGATATCGCCGACCTGCTGTCCCTCGCCGAGCGTACGGTGAACGGCAATACGCTGGGCGAGAACATCGCGGGCGCCGAGATCTACAACCGCGAGGTGATCCTGTCGCGCGACAAGGCGCTGGTCTCAGGCAGCAGTCTCGCGGTGCTGCGCGGGAATCTCGCGCCCGACGGCGCCGTGATCAAGCCCGCGGCGGCCGAGACGAGATTGCTGAAGCACAGCGGTCCTGCCATCGTCTTCGCCGATTACAACGACATGGCGGCGAGAATCGACGATCCGGCGCTCGATGTCACGGCCGATTCGGTGCTGGTGCTGCAGAATGCCGGGCCGCTCGGCGCGCCCGGCATGCCCGAATGGGGACAATTGCCCATTCCCAAGAAGCTGCTGGCGCAAGGCATTCGCGACATGGTTCGCATTTCGGACGCGCGCATGAGCGGGACGAGCTACGGCGCATGCGTGCTGCATGTCGCGCCTGAATCGTTTGCCGGGGGACCGCTCGCGCTGGTTCGCGACGGTGATTTGATCGAGCTCGATGTCGCCGCGCGCAAGCTGGAGCTCAAGGTCGACGCCGCCGAGCTTGCGGCGCGCCGCGCCGCCTGGCAGCGACCCGCGCCGCGATTCGAGCGCGGCTACGGCATGCTCTATCAGCAGCACATCACTCAGGCCGACCAGGGTTGCGACTTCGATTTTCTCGAGGGGACGGCGCCCACCGCCGAGCCGGAAATTCACTGAAACGGCCCGTTCGAGGGCGGAAAGCCTGCGGAAGCCCATCATGAAACGCGTTCCGGCGGACAAGCTCGTGCAGCTCGTGGCGACCATCATGAACGCCGGCGGGTGCAATCCAGGCGAGGCCGCCACCGTGGCGCGGCGACTGGTGGATTCCAATCTCGTTGGCCACGATTCGCACGGCGTGATCCGCGTCGGGAAGTATTTGGAGTGGGTGCGCGCGGGCTGGCTTGCGCCCAACCGGGTTCCGAAGGTCGTGTTCGAAAACGACACGATCGCTATCGTCGACGGCGACCGCGGCTTCGGCCAGGTCGTCGGCGAGTTCGCCGGCGACATCGGCACCCGCAAGGCCGCCAAAGCCGGCATCGCAATGGTGGGGTTGCGCAACTGCGGCCACCTGGGCAGAGTCGGCGACTGGGCGGAGCTCGCGGCTGCCCGCGGCCAGGTCTCGCTGCACTTTCTCAATACCTCGGGGGCACAGCGCGTCGCGCCATTCGGGGGCAGCGACCGGCGGCTTTCAACCAACCCGATCACGGTCGGGGTCCCCGTCGCCGGGGGTGAGCCGGTCATCCTCGACGTGACGACGTCGACGGTCGCCGAGGGAAAACTGTTCGTCGCAAGCAACAAGGGCGAGCGGGTGCCAGCGGGATGGATCATCGACCGATACGGCAGGCCGACGACGGATCCCAAGGACTTCTACGACGGCGGCGCGCTGCTGACCGTCGGCGCGCACAAGGGTTCGGGACTGTCGATCGTCGTCGATTTGCTCGCGGGCGCCCTGTCGACCGGCAAGAGCTCGGATCCGGAGGACACCGTGCTGCGTAACAACATGCTGTCGATCTACATCGCGCCCGCGGTTTACGACCGAGAGGATGCGATCGCGCGCGAGATTGCGCGTTTCGTGGCCTGGGTCAAGGCCTCGCCGCCGTCCGTGCCGGGACATCCTGTGCTGATGCCGGGCGAGGTCGAGCGGAGTACGCGGGCGCGCCGCCTGATCGGCGGCATTGTCCTCGACGACAAGACTTGGGCGGATATTCTTGTCGCTGCACAATCGGTGGGCATCGCGGCATCTCGAATCGATGCGCTCGCTGCCTGACCGTCGTGTTCCGTCTCCTGGCGGCTCGCGTCGGCCAAGGCAATTCTGGTAAAATTGAACGCTTGGCCAAGTAGCTCAGTTGGTAGAGCAGCGGACTGAAAATCCGTGTGTCGGTGGTTCAATTCCGCCCTTGGCCACCCGATTTGGCGTGGCGCGAAGCGCCGCGCAAAATCGGCCCGAGGTGGCGAGTCCGCCCTTGGCCACCCGATTTGGCGTGGCGCGAAGCGCCGCGCAAAATCGGCCCGAGGTGGCGACGCCACCCTTGGCCGGCAATTTCATGTGACGCAAATCGCCGTAGGTTCGATTTTTCCATGCCGGTATTCGCGATGACGATGGCAGCGCCGTACCAGCGGCTGGGAGAGGATGGCTACGCGTTCCGCACGCTTTGCGTGCTGATGACGATTCTGGTCGCCATCCTGCCGCTCGCGCACGTGACCGGCATGCGCAACGCGCTGGTCGGCATGGCCGCCGCAGCCGCGCTCTACCACTACCGGTCCCAACTATGGAAGGACAACCCGGTCCTGTTGCCTTGCCTGGTCTGGCTGGCGTTCGCCGCGCTCTCGATAGCCTGGTCGGACTACCCGAACGTCTCGTTTCGCGCGTTTCGGACCGACCTTCTGTATCCGTTCGTCCTTTTCCTGATCAGCTTCATGCTGGTGCGATCGCGTAACGGCAGACTGGCGCTGACGCTTGGCGCCGCCGTCGGCACGGTCATATCGCTGACGACCACGTTCGCTGCGGCAGTCGCGCCGGTCGAGCCCGGCATGGAGGCAGCCGCCCCGGGCGTGATGGGATGGCTGGCATGGAAAGCGGGGGAAGCGGTCGATTCGAGCACCTACATCGCTTTCCTCGCGGTGCCGCTGTTTGTCGTTGCGCTGACGTCGACCCGCGCCTCGGTCCGCTGGGCCTCGGCCGCCTGGCTCGTGGCCTTTGCCGGCCTTGGACTGATGAGCGAAAGCCGGACGCTATTCGTTTCGCTATGCCTGTCCCTGCCATGCCTGCTGATCGTGTTCGGATTGCTGCGGGGGCGGCTGCACCTGGGTCCTGTCCTGGTTGCGATCTGCGTCGGCCTTGTCGTCTCGGCACTCAGCCTCGAACTGATTTCGCGCTTGCGCCTGCCCGAGCAACAGCCGTACAACCGGAGCGCCGCGCTGGAAATGATCGCCAGCGACTCGCGTCCCGCGATCTGGGCTATTTACTACGATCTCGCCAAGCGGCACCCGTGGCTGGGCGTGGGATTCGGACGGACGGTGCCGTCGAGAACCTACGATCTGGCGCAAAACCAGCAATTGAAGCGCATCGATCGCCAGGCCTTTGCGCACGCGCACAACGTCCTGCTCAGCCTGGCTCTGCAGGTTGGGCTGGTGGGGCTGGCCATCTGGGCATGGCTCCATGTCCGCTTGCTCGCCATGGCCGTGATGTGTGCCCGCGCCCGCGGCGACCGCGAGAAGGCGTGGGCGGCAGCCGCGATCGCGTTGGTGCTGGCGATGCTGGTGAAGAACTCGACCAACGATCTGATGGTGTTTGGCAATGCCATCCTGTATTGGACGCTGCTGGGCGCGATTCTCGGCAGGATCTGGTGGGGAGGAGGCGCGGAGAGCCTCACCCTTTCGCGCCGCGACGTCGCGGCCGGCTGATGCCAGGTTTGTAGGCGCAAAAAAAAGGCCGGGCATCGCCCGGCCTTTTTCTCTGGTTCGATTAAGCCAGCGTCAGACTGCCTGGATATTCGATGCCTGCTTGCCCTTCGGGCCGGTCGTCACTTCGAACGACACCTTCTGGCCTTCCTTGAGCGACTTGAAGCCCGGCATGTTGATTGCCGAGAAGTGCGCAAACAGGTCTTCCCCACCGCCATCCGGCGTAATAAAGCCGAATCCCTTGGCGTCGTTAAACCACTTCACTGTTCCAGTTGCCATTTTTTACCAATCCTTCAAAACAAAAATAATCGGGTCGAACCCGGCCTATGTTTCGATCTCAAGGACAGGGAAGTACGGCGATTCGGCGACAGCGAAGCAGCCGGACAGGTCGTGCTTTAGTACTTGAAACAAAACACGAAGCGGACTATACGCAGTATCCCCTTCGGGGTCAAACTCCGACGCGTTCGAAGCCGCCCCTCCGTGTTGCACAAATACGTCACTTTCCGATCTCGCCCCGGATTTTTGCCGCACCCTGGGCCAAGGCAGCCAGCTTGCCACGGGCGACTACCCTGGACAAAGGGACCATCCCGCAATTGGTGCAGGGCAGCAATCGTTCGCGGGGTACGTATTTGAGCGCCGCGCGGAGGGTCGCCGCCACCTCCTCGGCGGTCTCGATCCGATCGGTGGCGACGTCGATGGCGCCGACCAAAACGTCTTTGCCGTCCAGCAGAGCGAGCAACTCCAGCGGGACGTGGGAATGGGCGCACTCGAGCGACACCTGGTCAAGCCGGGATTTCGCCAGCAAAGGGAAGGTCTGCTCGTACTGTCGCCACTCGTTACCCAACGTTTTCTTCCAATCATTGTTGGCCTTGATCCCGTAGCCGTAGCAAATGTGGACGGCCGTACGGCAGGACAGGCCCTGCGCCGCACGCTCGAGCGTGGCCATGCCCCAATCGCGAACCTCGTCGAAATAGACGTTGAAGGCCGGTTCGTCGAATTGGATGACGTCGATGCCCGCGGCCTCGATGGCCCGCGCTTCTTCGTTCAGGATTTCGGCGAATGCCCAGGCCAGCTTCTCACGGCTCCGGTAATGCGCGTCATAGAGGGTATCGACGGCGGTCATCGGCCCGGGCAGCGTGAATTTAACCTGGTGCCGGGTGATGCCACGCAGGAAGGCCGCGTCCTCGGCGAAAACTGGCCGCCTGCGGGCAATCGGGCCGGTGACCATCGGAACGTCGGCGTCGTAGCGGTTGCGGATGCGGACCGTCTTCTTGTGCTGGAAGTCGACGCCGTCGAGACTTTCGATGAACGTCGTGACGAAATGGCGGCGCGTCTGTTCGCCATCGGTCACGATGTCGATTCCCGCCTGCTGCTGGTCGTCAACGGCCAGCCGCACCGCGTCGCGCTTGCCCTCCAGCAGTGCCGGACCCTCGAGCAGCCAGGGTGCCCAGAGCTGATTCGGGGGCGCCAGCCACGCAGGCTTGGGCAGGCTGCCGGCGACGGTCGTGGGCAATAGCATGGGGTGACGTTCCTGGGAGCGAAAGGCCGGCCGCGATTATAGCGCTGCGGCGGAAGCGCTAAGGCCGCTTGACCAACCTGCGGACCCAACGTAACTTTTGCGGCCCGGAGCGCGCCGACCCCTCGACCCTCAAAATATCCCATCCGATGGCCCGCGTTCTCATCACCGATCAGAACTATGAAGACCTCTCGCTCGAGCGCGAGCTCTTCGGCAGCGCCGGGCTCGAGCTCGCTGTCGCGCAGTGCGCCAGCGAGGATGAGGTGCTGGCCGCCGGTCGGGATTTCGATGCCTTTTTGGTTCAGTACGCGCCGATCGGCGCACGCGCGCTGGCGGAGTTGCCGCGGCTCGGCATCATCAGCCGAATCGGCGCGGGTTACGACACGATCGATACCGCGGCCTGCGCGAAATACGGCGTGTGGCTTGCAAATTCACCCGACTATGGCGTTGGCGAAGTGGCCACGCATGCGCTCGCCCTCGCGCTGGCGCTGATCCGCAACGTCGTCGCCTACAACCGCGATATCTCCGGCGGGCGGTGGCACTACCTTTCCTCGGGAAAGCTGCGCCGCGCCAGCGACCTGACGCTGGGCATCGTCGGCCTGGGCCGCATCGGCAAACGGATGGCGCACGTGTCGCGCAACCTCTTCCGGCGCGTCATTGCCTGCGATCCGTATTTGATCGACGGCGATTTCCCGGCGTACGTCCAGCGCGCGAGCATGGCGGCCCTGTTCGAGCAGAGCGATCTGGTCAGCCTGCACACGCCGCTGAACGACGAAACTCGCGGCATGGTCGGCGCGACGATGCTTACACGCATGCGGCCTGGCTCGTACCTGGTCAACACGGCGCGTGGAGCGCTGGTCGATATCGGCGATTTGCTTGCCGCAGTGGATAGTGGAATACTTGCCGGTGCTGCTCTGGATGTCCTGCCGGTCGAACCCGTTCCCGTCGATAGCCGACTGCTCGGCCACCCGAAGGTGATCCTGACGCCGCATGCCGCGTACTTCAGCGTGCAGGCGGAGATCGAATTGCGGCGCAAGGCGGCGCAGAATATCGTCACTTGGCTCAAGACCGGTCGTCCCGAATACGTCGTCGTTGCGGGAACCCGGCGCTACGTCGGATAGGCGAACAGGACGGACGCCGCAAGCGCGGCGCAGAAGGAGAGATGCTTGGCCGCAGTCAGCATACGGGCCGTACATAAGCGATTTGGATCGACGCTGGTGATTCGCGGCGTCGATATCGAGATCGCCGACGGCGAATTCTGCGTGCTGGTCGGTCCGTCCGGATGCGGCAAGTCGACGCTTCTGCGCATGCTCGCCGGCCTCGAGGAAATCACCGGCGGCGAAATTTGGATCGGATCGCGGGTCGTCAATCGCGTCGCGCCCAAGGAGCGCGACATCGCGATGGTATTCCAGAACTACGCCCTTTATCCGCACATGACGGTGCGCGACAACATGTCGTTCGCGCTTCTGCTCGCCAAGCAGTCGAAGGCGGAAATTGCCAGTCGCGTCGCCAAGGCCGCCGACATTCTGGGCCTGGCGCAACTGCTCGACCGGTATCCGCGCCAGCTCTCCGGCGGACAGCGCCAGCGCGTCGCGATGGGACGCGCCATCGTGCGGGATCCCCAGGTGTTCCTGTTCGACGAGCCGCTGTCGAACCTCGACGCGAAGCTTCGCGTGCAGATGCGCACCGAGATCAAGGAGCTCCACCAGCGTCTGAAGACAACGTCGATCTACGTCACTCACGACCAGATCGAGGCGATGACGATGGCCGACCGGATCGTCGTCATGCGCGACGGCGTGGTCGAGCAGACCGGCTCGCCGCTCGAGTTGTACGACACCCCGGCCAATACTTTCGTCGCCAGCTTTATCGGATCCCCGGCGATGAATCTGGTACCGGGAACTGCGCGAATCAATGGCGCAGCGCCGGTCGTCGAGTTCGAAGGTGGCGTCCGGCTGCCTCTCCCACGAACCGCGCGAGCGACCGACGGCCAGGCCGTCCTCTATGGAATGCGGCCCGAGCACTGCATACTTTCGCCGAGCGGAGGACTGCCGGCCGAAGTGGTCGTCGTGGAGCCGACCGGAGCCGATACCCAACTGTTCTGCCGATTCAATGGCCAGGAATTGACCTCGCTGGTGCGCGACCGCATCGGTTGCAGAGCCGGCGACCACGTCGCGCTCGCACCGGACGTCGATCGCGCGCACCTGTTCGATGCGGAAAGTGGTGTGCGCCTCATCGCATGAATCCGGATAACGTCCTTGTATCGTCACCGCAAGCCATCAACCGCAGCAAACGCGCTGGAGTCGGTCGCGCGCATTTTTTCATAGGAGGAGCTGATGAGTGAGTTCAAACGCCGCAAATTTCTGAAGAGCTCGGCTGGGATCGCTGCAGCCGCGGCGGTCGGTCCGATGGTCTGGGTCAAGGATGCCAACGCGCAGTGGCGCAACACGCCGGAGAAGGGCGCGAAGCTGCGGGTGCTCCGCTGGAGCCGCTTCGTGCAGGGCGACATCGATCAGTATATGAAAAACGTCGCCAAGTTCATCGAGAAAACCGGCATCGACGTTCGCGTCGACAACGAAGGGTGGGAGGACGTGCGTCCGAAGGCGGCGGTCGCAGCCAACACCGGCGCCGGTCCGGACATCATCCTAGGCACCAACGACGACGCCAACCTGTACCCCGAAAAGCTGGTCGATGTGTCGGACTTGTGCAGTTATCTCGGCCACAAGCTCGGCGGGTTTTACCCGGTCTGCGAACCGTACCTGCGTCCCGATGGCAGGAAGTGGATCGGGGTGCCGCTGGGTGTCGCCGGCGTTTGCCTGGTTTATCGTCAGAGCCATGTGAAGGCGGCCGGCTTCGACACCTTTCCGAAAGATACCGACGGCCTGCTCAAGCTTTGCAAGGCACTGAAGGAAAAGGGCACGCCATCGGGCTTCGCGCTGGGCAATGCGACCGGGGATGCCAACACCTGGTGCCAGTGGGTGGTATGGGCACATGGCGGCAGGCTGGTCGATACGAGCAACAGGGTGGTCATCAACAGCCCGGAGACGATCAAAGCGCTCGAGTACACCAAGGAGATGTACGCGACGTTCGTACCCGGCACCCTGTCGTGGCTCGATCCCAATAACAACAAGGCGTTCCTCGACGGCCAGTTGTCGCTGACCAACAACGGGATATCGATCTATTACGCCGCGAAGAACTCGCCGGATCCGAAGCTCAAGGAAATGGCGGCCGACATCTACCACGCGAATATGCCGATCGGTCCGGTCGGCAAGCCAACCGAGTTTCAGCTGTTCTTCAACCAGATGATCTTCAAGTACTCGAAATATCCGAAGGCAGCCAAGGAATTTCTGCGCTTCATGATGGAACCCGAGCAGCTCGACCCGTGGGTGGAAGCTTCGATCGGGTACGTGACACCGGCGCTTCGCTACTATGAGAAGAACCCGATCTGGACCGTGGACCCCAAGCACACTCCGTATCGCAACTCGATGGACAACATGATTCCGTCGGGTTACGCGGGGAAAATGGGATATGCGTCGGCAGGCGCGCTGGCGGACTTCATCGTCGTCAACATGGTCGCGGAAGCCGCTTCGGGATCGAAGACGCCCAAGGAAGCGGCGGAACGGGCGCAGAAGCGGGCTGAGCGCTATTACAAGGTATAACGCCGCGCCGGCCGACTATAGCGTCTTGACGATCGACCGTCGGCGCGACGCCATACCTGCGCGCGTTGAACGCGGCGCCTCGCGGCGCCCGTTAACGCGCGCGGGAGGCAGTCTTTTTGCGGCTCTCGCTTGGGGACCGATCGGAATGCCCATCAGGGTTTCCGATCGGCTGCTTTCCACTGGACGCCCGATCAGGCGCCCAATCATGCATGACTGGTTGCTGCGATCGCTTCATTGACTTCGGCTCTTTCCCGCCTTCAGGACAATCGTAACGCCCTCGGCATCGTATTCATGGTGCCCGCGGCGCTCGTGCTGCTCGTGTTCCTGACCTATCCGCTCGGCCTGGGGACGTGGCTCGGCTTTACCGATACCAAGATCGGACGCAGCGGCGAGTGGATCGGCCTGGAGAACTTCGAGTTTCTGTGGGATGACGCGGTCACGCGCCTTGCCCTGTTCAATACGCTTTTCTATACGACGGTGGCCAGCATCATCAAGTTCGGCCTCGGCCTCTGGCTGGCGCTATTGTTGAACAAGCATTTGCCTTTCAAGGCGATATTGCGCGCCATCGTGCTCCTGCCCTTCATCGTGCCGACAGCGCTGTCGGCGATCGCGTTCTGGTGGATCTACGATTCGCAATTTTCGATCATCAGCTGGGCGCTGATGCGAATGGGCCTGATTCACGAGTACATCGACTTCCTCGGCGATCCGTGGATGGCGCGGTTCTCGACGATCGCGGCCAATATCTGGCGCGGCGTGCCGTTCGTCGCGATCACACTGCTGGCCGGCTTGCAGACGATCTCGCCGTCATATTACGAAGCGGCAAGCCTCGATGGAGCGTCGCCCTGGCAGCAGTTCCGACACGTCACGCTGCCGCTGCTGACGCCGATCATCGCGGTGGTCATGACCTTCTCGGTGCTGTTCACCTTCACCGATTTCCAGCTGATCTATGTCCTGACGCGCGGGGGGCCGCTGAACGCGACCCACCTGATGGCGACGCTCTCGTACCAGCGTGCGATCCCGGGAGGGAGCCTCGGCGAAGGCGCAGCGATCGCCACGGCGATGGTGCCTTTCCTGCTCGCGGCGATCCTGATCAGCTATTTTGGATTGCAGCGCCGAGCGTGGCAGCAAGGGGGCTCGGATAAATGAGCACCGCGACAGTCGCTCCCGAAGCCGTCGATTCGCAGGGCATGAATTATCTGGTGTCGCTGCCGCGGCGGATCGTCACCGTCTATTTGCCGCTGGCCGCGTTCGTCGTCGTGCTGCTGTTCCCGTTCTACTGGATGACGATCACGGCGCTCAAGCCGAACGAGGAGCTCCTCTCGCGCGAAGGCAATCCGTTCTGGGTCATCCACCCGACGCTCGACCACATCAAAAAGCTCCTGTTCGATACGTCCTATCCGGAATGGCTGTGGAACACCGTGCTGATTACGGTCGTATCGACCTGCGTTTCGATCTTCTGCAGCGTGCTGGCGGCGTATGCGATCGAGCGGCTGCGCTTTCGCGGCTCGCGCTACGTCGGCATGAGCATTTTTCTGGCCTATCTCGTTCCGCCGTCGATACTGTTCATTCCACTTGCGGCGATCGTATACAAGCTCGATCTGTTCGATACGCGGCTGGCGCTGATCCTCACCTACCCGACATTCCTGATTCCCTTCTGCACCTGGCTGCTGATGGGTTACTTCAAGACGATTCCGCTGGAGCTCGAGGAATGCGCGCTGATCGACGGCGCGAGCCGGATGCAGATATTGGTCCGGATCATTCTGCCGCTGGCGGTGCCGGGACTCATCTCCGCGGGAATCTTCGCGTTCACCCTGTCGTGGAATGAATTCATTTATGCGCTGACCTTCATTTCCTCGTCGGAAGTGAAGACCGTCCCGGTGGGCGTCGTCACCGAGCTGGTGGAAGGCGACGTCTATCACTGGGGCTCGCTGATGGCGGGGGCGCTGTTCGGCTCCTTGCCGGTGGCGATCCTCTATTCGTTTTTCGTCGAGTACTACGTCTCGGGACTGACCGGCGCGGTGAAGGAATGACGCCGTCTGGCAACGTCACCTCGTGTACGGTAAAATGGGGCCACAGGAATTCATGGAGCAGGCGATGGACATCCAGGACTCGATACGCGAACAAGTGACCGGTCATCCGGTCGTGCTTTACATGAAAGGGACGCCGCAGTTCCCGCAGTGCGGATTTTCCGACGCCGCGGTGCGCATGCTGCGATCCTGCGGGGTCGACAAGTTCTTTTCGGTCAACGTGCTGGCCGACGCGGGAATCCGCCAGGGCATCAAGGACTATTCGAACTGGCCGACGATACCGCAGCTCTACGTCAACGGCGAGTTCGTCGGGGGGTGCGACATCATGCAGGAGATGCACGCCTCGGGCGAGTTGCAGCGCCTGCTGGCTGCCCAAACGGCCTGACCGCAGAAAGCCGATGGCGACGGCCGGGTGACCGGCCGTTTTCTTTTGTAAGCCGGAAACCTTGAGCGCGCTATGTGCGCGCGCGAGCGACCCGCTTGACCTCGGGGATGCGCCGCAGCGCGCGCATGACGTTCGCCAGATGCTTGCGATCCCGCACCTGGACGCTGAAGAACATCGCAACGACGTGCCCGCCATCGGGCCTCTCCATAGACAGATACTCGATGTTCGCCCCCGCGTCGGCAATCGCCGTGGCGAGATGGGCCAGCAGGCCCCGCTCGTCGGCCACCATCAGACGGATACCGGCTTCGAATATGCCCTCGATCTCCGGTGCCCACTCGACGTCGACGACCTGATCGCTGTCGATCCGGCCCTTCCTTAGCGTCAGGCAATCGCGCGTGTGCACCATCAGCCCCTGTCCGCGCCGAAAATGACCAATGATCGCGTCGCCGGGAATCGGCCGGCAGCATTTGCCGTACTGGATGGCGACCCCTTCGACCCCGCGCAGCTGAAGGGCGCCATGCTTGCCCGGCGACGGCACCGGCTCGTCAACGGCTCGGCCAGCCGTGCGCGTCAGCGCCTGAGCCACGACGAATGACAGGCGTTTGCCCAGCCCGATGTCGGCAAGAATCTCGGTCTGCCCCTTGGCGCCGTATTCGCGCGCCAAAGCCTCCCAGCGATCCCAATTGATCGACTGAGCGGGAACTTTCAGCGAGGTCAGTGCCTGCTCCAGCATGCGTTCGCCGAGCAGCGCCGACTCGCGTTGCTGCAGGGATTTGAGGAAGTGCCGAATGCGGGAGCGTGCCTTGCCGGTCGCGACAAAGCCGAGCCACGACGGATTCGGGCGCGCGCTCGGCGAGGTGATGATCTCAACCTGGTCGCCGTTCTTGAGCTCGGTGCGCAACGGCATCAGCTCGTAATTGATGCGGGCTGCCGTGCAATGGTGCCCGATGTCGGTATGGACCGCGTAAGCAAAGTCCACCGCCGTTGCGCCGTTGGGCAGCGCCATGATCTTGCCCTTCGGGGTGAACACGTAGATCGCATCGGGAAAAAGGTCGCCCTTGACATGTTCGAGAAACTCCTTGGAGTCGCGCGACTCGGACTGGATCTCCAGCAGGCTCTGCAACCAGCGGTGCGTCTGCTCCTGGGCCTCGGCGATGTCGAGCTCCCCGCCCGCTTTGTACAGCCAGTGCGCGGCGACACCTGACTCGGCGATGCGGTGCATGTCCTGCGTCCGGATCTGCGCTTCGAGCGGTGTGCCGAACGGGCCGAACAGCGTCGTATGCAGCGACTGGTAGCCATTGGCCTTCGGAATCGCGATGTAATCCTTGAATTTGCCGGGGATAGGCTTGTAAAGATTGTGCAGCACGCCCAGCGCCGCATAGCAGGCGGTCGTGTCCCGCACCAGAACGCGCACGCCATAAATGTCGAACACTTGCGAAAACGTGTAACGCTTTTCCCGCATCTTCTTGTACACGCTGTAGATCGTCTTTTCGCGCCCGGTGACGGTGGCCGCGATGTCGGCCGCCTTGAGGCCGTCACGGATCGACTGCAGGATCCGGTTCATGACTTCGCGCCGGTTGCCGCGCGCGGCCTTGATCGCCCTGGCCAGAACGCGATAGCGCGCCGGATGAAGGTGCTTGAACGATAGCTCCTGCAACTCCAGATACAGTGCGTTGAGACCCAGGCGGTTGGCGATCGGAGCGTAGATGTCCAGCGTTTCGCGCGCGATTCGCTCGCGGTGCGTAGGCACCATCGCATCGAGCGTGCGCATGTTGTGCAACCGGTCGGCGAGCTTGATCAGGATGACGCGCACGTCCTGCGCCATGGCCAGCAGCATCTTGCGGAAATTCTCGGCCTGCGCGTCTTCCCGCGACTGGAACTCGATCTGATCGAGCTTTGACACACCGTCGACCATCTCGGCGACGGGCTTGCCGAACGAATTTTCGATTTCGTTCTTGGTAATCCCGCTATCCTCCATCACGTCATGGAGGAGGGCTGCGGCGAGCCCCTGCGCGTCGAGGCGCCACTGCGACAGTATGCTGGCGACCGCCAGCGGGTGCGTGATGTACGGCTCGCCCGACTTGCGGAATTGCCCCTGGTGCGCCTGCTCCGAAAAAGCAAACGCGCGCTCTACGAGCGCGACCTCAGGCGGTTGCAGGTAGTGACCAAGGTGTCGGGTGAATTCGGCGATTTCCGACATGCTCGATCACGTTGGGGTCATGCCGCGCGTTGCAAGTCAGCTTTGCGGCTTCAGCAGCATTTCGATGCCGACCTTGCCGGCGGCGATTTCGCGCAGCGCGATCACCGTCGTCTTGTCGCGGTCGCTTTCGACCAGAGGCTGCGATCCGGCGCTGATCTGCCGGGCCCGATTGGTCGCGGCGAGCGTAAGCTCGAAGCGGTTGGGGATGCGCGTCAAACAGTCTTCGATCGTGATGCGAGCCATGGTGCGTTCCCTGCCTGCTAAGTAAGTTGCTAAGTAAGTTGCTTTATCAGTGCCTCGTGGCGGACGCACTGCTGCGCGGCGCGCAGGCGCGAGGCCCGCACGATGGCCACGAGGTCGTCGACCGCGGAGGCAAACTCCTGATTAATAATAACATAATTGAACTCGCCGCAATGGCGGATCTCGTCCTTGGCCGCATCGAGGCGCCGCGCTATGGTCGCCTCGTCGTCCTGGCCCCGGCGGCGCAGCCGTTCTTCGAGCAAGGCCAGCGACGGCGGCAAAATGAAGATGTGGATCGACGAGGGAATCAGCCGGCGCACCTGGGCGGCACCCTGCCAGTCGATTTCCAGCAGCACGTCCCGCCCAGCCGCGACCTGCGCCTTGAGCCAGCTCGCCGATGTCGCGTACCAATTGCCGTGGACGCGCGCATGCTCGAGGAACTCGCCGGAGTCGCGCAGCTCCATGAAGCGCTCGGACGAAACGAAGTGATAGTCGATGCCCTCCCGCTCGCCGGGACGCGGCAGTCGGGTCGTGTACGAGACTGACAGGCGGATGCCTCCGTCTCTTGCCAGCAGCGCGCGCGTCAGGCTGGTCTTGCCACCGCCGGACGGTGCCGCCACGACGAACAGGATACCGGGCGCGGTGGTCATCGGTCAGGCGGCCGTCGGCGGCAGGTTCCGGTAGCCTTCGATGGGTGTTCGCGGTACAAGCACTCTCGTGTCGGCCGCAGCCGCACTCGCCATGCCCGCGATCCCCGTGCACGATCTGCACGGGGCCCCTCGCCGGGCGCTCGGCGGCTCACTCAATATTCTGCACCTGCTCGCGCATCTGCTCGATGAGCACCTTGAGTTCGAGCGCGGCATGAGAAAGCTCCGCATCAACCGACTTGGAGCCCAAAGTATTGGCTTCGCGGTTGAGCTCCTGCATAAGAAAATCGAGCCGCTTGCCGCTGCTGCCTCCGGCCAGAAGCACTCGCCGCACTTCGGCGACATGCGTCTGCAGACGAGAAATTTCCTCGGCAACGTCGACCTTCGTGGCAAAAAGCGCCAGCTCCTGTTTGAGCCTGTCGTTGTCGGGATCGAGGCCGGCATCGCGCAGACGCGCGCCCAGCTTCTCGACGTAGGCGTCATGGATGGCCGGGACCCGCGGCGCGACCCTTTCGAGCTGGCTCTCGATGCCGCGGCAGTTTTCCTCGAGCATCTCGCGCAGCCTGGCCCCTTCGCGCGCCCGGGACGCGCCCAGATCGCCCATCGCCTGCTCGACAAGCAGTAGCGTCTGCTCGGCGAGGGTGCCGGCGTCGACCGAGGGCTCGGTCAGCACGCCGGGCCAGCGCAGGATCTCGACGGTCGATAGCGGTGCGCTTCCTGGAGCGTGACGCAACACTTCGGTGGCCGCGACGCGCAACTGGGCAACACGCTCGCCGTTGATCGCCAGCGCCGCAGCGCCCGGGGCTGTCCGATTCAACGCGATACGGCAGTCGATCTTGCCGCGTTTGAGCTCACGCGCGAGCACTTCGCGTATCGCGCTTTCCAGTGCGCGCAATTCGTCCGGCACCCGCAGCTGCAAGTCCAGGTAGCGGTGATTGACTGAGCGCAGCTCGACCGCCAGCGAGCATCCAGGCAGCTCGGCGGCGACCGCTGCGAAGCCGGTCATACTCAGAATCATCGCGAATCCGTGGCGTACAAGTCGTGCAGTTCGGACGGTGGGCAGAAGCGCAACGATGCGCGAGCAAGACGGCGGAAGGACGAACGAATTCTTTACTTTATCGCCGCGGTTGTCGAGAATGTAGAGCTTATCCACTTTACGTGCAAGTCTTAGGCTGCAAAAGCAAAGGCCCAATGGGCGTCACCAACCAGGCACTCCCCTCCGGATATCAGCTGCTCAATTACCGGATTGACCGCCAGATCAGCCGCGGCGGTTTTTCGATCGTCTATCGCGCTTTCGACGACGCCGGCGCCCCGGTCGCAATCAAGGAATATCTGCCTTCATCGCTGGTGCTGCGCACCGACGGAGACATCGTCCGCGCCAGCTCCGCGGAGAACCTGACTTCATTCCGCTACGGGATGAAATGCTTTTTCGAGGAAGGACGCGCGCTCGCGAAGATCAATCACCCGAACGTGGTGCGGGTGCTCAACTTCTTCCGCGCGAATGAAACGGTCTACATGGTGATGCGCTACGAGCGCGGGCGCACGCTGCAGCAGCAGATACAGCTTCGGCAGGATCAGATGTCGGAGCGGCTCGTGCGCCACGTATTCATGCACCTGCTCAATGGCCTGCGCGAGGTGCATACACACAAGCTGTTGCACCTCGATATCAAGCCGGCCAACGTATATCTGCGCACCGACGGCAGCCCCGTCCTGCTCGATTTCGGCGCGGCGCGACAGACGCTGACGACGTCGCGGCCCAAGCTCGCGCCGATGTATACGCCCGGCTTCGCCGCGCCCGAGCAGTATCGCGAGCCGGACCGGTTGGGTCCATGGACCGACGTCTACGGGATCGGCGCGAGCATGTTTGCCTGCCTGGCGGCGTTCGCTCCGCAGGCCGCAGACGCGCGTCTCAACGAGGATCATCTGGTATCGGCGAAAAAAATCTGGGCCGGCGCGTATTCCGACAATGTTCTCGAGGTCATCGATTGGTGCCTGCGACTCGACCCGCTTGAGCGTCCCCAAAGTGTCTTCGCGCTGCAAAAGGCGATTCGCGAGATAGCGCCGCGCAAGCGCAAGCTCACCTTCCTCGATAACCTGAAAAAGCGCCTGTTTACCGAAGTGATGTAGGCCGGCCCAGCTTATGCGCTTCACGATATTCCAGGAGAGCCGTAAGGGTCAGCGCAAGATCAACCAGGATCGGCTGGCCTATACCTACAGTCGCGACACGCTGCTGCTCGTCGTCGCCGACGGCATGGGCGGGCACGCGGGTGGGGAGATCGCGGCCCAGATCGCGGTCCGGCTTTTCATCGAACGCTTTCAGCAGGAAGCCAAGCCGACGCTGAAGAATCCGCTCAAATTCCTGCAGGACTCGATGCTGCGCGCCCATCAGGCCCTCGGGTCGTACGCCAACCAGTTTTCGATGCTCGAGACGCCGCGTACGACTTGCGTCGCCTGCATCGTCCAGTCCAACTATGCGTACTGGGCGCACGTCGGCGATTCGCGGCTGTACCTGTTCCGGCAGGGAGGATTGATCGGCCAGACCAAGGATCATTCCAAGGTGCAGTATCTGGTCGATCAGGGGCTAATCGGCGCGCACGAAGTCGTCAATCATCCCGATCGAAACAAGATCTTCAGCTGCCTCGGCGGCCTGGTCGAGCCGGTGATCGACCTGTCACGGCGAACGCCGCTGCGCAACGGCGATCTGCTCGTGATGTGCACCGATGGCCTTTGGAGCGTCTATCCCCAGGAGGAGATCGCGCGTGCGCTCACCGGCGCGCCGATCCTCAAATCATTGCCGGTGCTTATGCGCGAAGCGGAGGTGCGAGGCGGTCCTGACGGCGACAATCTTTCGCTGGTGGTCGTGCGCTGGGGACCCGAGACGTTGACCGACGAGCCGACGACGACGATCACCGAAACGCTGGGGTTGGGCGAATTCCAGACCGAAATCGATCGCACGCTGACGCTGACCGACCGCAAGGGAATGCAGCGCGACCTGACCGACGACGAGATCGAGCGCGCGATCGCCGAAATACAGGCGACGATCAAACGATACAAGACATGACTGCGGCATGCGGCAACTGATCCTCGACACCGAAACCACCGGCCTCGACCCGAGGGACCATCGCATCATCGAACTCGCGGCGGTCGAACTGATCGATCGCCGGCCCACCGGCCGCAACCTCCATTTCTACCTCAACCCCGATCGCGACATCGACCTGGGTGCAAGCGACGTGCATGGATTGTCGTGGGAAATGTTGCGTGACAAACCCAAATTCGGAGAAATTGCCGACGAATTCATCGCTTTCGCCAGCGGCGCGCAGTGGGTGATCCACAACGCGCCGTTCGACGTTGCCTTCCTCGACGAGGAGTTCACCCGGCTGGGCAGGGCCTCGAGCGCCGCGCTAGCCGCCGAGGTGGTCGACACGCTCGCGCTGGCGCGTGAGCAGTTTCCCGGCAAGCGCAACAATCTCGACGCCTTATGCGAGCGCTTCGGCGTCGCCAACGCGCACCGCACGCTGCACGGCGCGTTGCTCGACGCGCAGCTCCTCGCTGAAGTCTATCTGGCCATGACGCGGGGCCAGGAATCGCTGACGATCGACATCGTGATGCCGCGTGCCGAGGTAGCCGCCGGCCCGTCCGTCGCCGGCGCGGTGGCGGTGATCCTGGTGATGCCTACGGCGGAGGAGCTCGCGGCGCACAGCGCCTACCTCGTGGAGCTCGATCGCGATGCGAAGGGATCGTGCCTCTGGCTGGCGTTGTCGTCGTGACGCCCCTCGGTAATAGAACCGTAACCTGAATCGGCTAGAATCGTGGTGCTCGCAACAACGCCCGGGCCCAGGCGACACGATATCCCGATGCCGCCTGAAACTCACGGCAAGACTTCCTCGCCCCCGCTGATCAATCGCGAGCTTTCCGTGCTCGCGTTCAACCGGCGCGTCCTGGCGCTGGCGCAGGACGCGCGCGTGCCGCTGCTCGAGCGCCTGCGCTTCCTGTGCATAGTCAGCAGCAACCTGGACGAGTTTTTCGAAATCCGCGTCGCCGGCATGCGGGAACAGCTTCGGGTCAAGGCGCCGCCTCCCGGCTCGACGCTGCACGAATTACGTGCGCTGTCGACGCTAATCCGCGAACAGACGCACGCGTTCGTCGCGGACATTTACGGCACGCTCAACGACGAGATTGTCCCCGCGATGGCGGCGGCGGGTATCAGGCTGCTGCGGCACGCCGAGCGCAACGACGCCCAGCGGGCGTGGGTTGCCGACTACTTCCAGCGCGAGGTCAAGCCGCTGATGAGTCCGATTGGCCTGGATCCGGCGCATCCTTTTCCGCAGGTGGTGAACAAGAGCCTGAATTTCGTGGTCGAGCTTTCCGGCACCGACGCGTTCGGCCGCGATACGGCGATTGCCATCGTCAAGGCGCCCCATCAGTTGCTGCGCGTCATCGAGTTGCCGCGCGAGGTCGCGCCGGCGAATACCTTCGTCCTCCTGGCCTCGATCATTCATGCGCACCTGGGCGAGCTGTTCGCCGGACGCGGCGTCATCCGCTATTCGCAGTTCCGGGTTACGCGCGATGCCGACCTGTGGTTCGACGATGAGGAAGTGAAGAATCTCAGGCAGGCGCTCGAGGGCGAGCTTCCGCAGCGGCAGTTCGGGCTCGCGGTCCGGCTCGAAGTCGCGGCGAACTGCGCGCCGCCGCTGGCCGGCCTCCTGCTGCAGCAATTCCAGCTCGAAGAAGCCGACTTGTATCGCTGCGATGGCCCGGTCAATCTCGCCCGGTTGGCTACCCTGGTCGAAGCATCCGATCGAACCGAATTGAAGTATCCGCCGTTCGTGCCCGGCGCGCCGGAGCGCCTGCGCGACCATACCGATCTCCTGGCTTCGATGCGCCAGCACGACATTCTGCTGCACCACCCGTATCAGTCGTTCGATCCGGTCGTCGATTTCATCCGCAGGGCCAGCGACGACCCCGACGTCGTCGCGATCAAGCAGACCGTGTATCGCACCGGGGTCAACTCGGTGCTGATGGAAGCGCTGATCGAAGCCGCTCGTCGAGGCAAGGAAGTCACCGTCGTCGTCGAGCTTCTGGCCCGTTTCGACGAGGAGGCCAACATCAACTGGGCGGAGCGTCTGGAGGCTGCGGGCGCGCAAGTAGTCTATGGCGTCTTCGGCTTGAAGACCCATGCCAAGCTTGCGCTTCTGCTCCGTCGCGAACACGACCCGGCGGGCCGCCCGATACTCCGACCCTACGTCCACTTGGGGACGGGAAACTATCATCCGCGCACCGCGCGGCAATACACCGACTTCGGCCTGCTCACCGTCAATGCCGAGGTGTGCGCGGATGTGGCGGAAGTATTCCTGCACATCACCAGCCTTGCCCGGTCGAATCGCCTCAAGCGGCTCTGGCTGGCGCCCTTCACGATGCATCGTCAATTGCTTGCCGCGATTCATCGCGAGACCCGTCATGCGAAGCAGGGGCGTCCGGCACACATCATGGCCAAGATGAACGGCCTGGTCGAGGAAGCGGTGATCCGCGCTCTCTACGCGGCTTCGCAGGCGGGCGTGAAGATCGACCTGGTCGTGCGCGGCGCGTGCGCTCTGCGGCCTAGTGTGCGCGGATGGTCCGACAACATACGCGTGCGCTCGATCGTCGGTCGTTTTCTCGAGCACCCGCGCATCTGGTACTTCCATAACGCCGGCGGCGAGGACGTCTACCTGTCGAGCGCTGACTGGATGGGACGAAACCTCTTCCGCCGCATCGAGGTCGCCTTTCCGGTGCTCGACAAGGCGCTCAAGTCGCGCGTGATCAGCGAAGGCCTCGCGGTCTGCTTCGAGGACAATCTGAGCGCCTGGGACCTTGGCGCGGACGGCGAGTACAAAAGGGCGACGCCGGCGCGGCGCGCGCGCCCGTGCTCGAGCCAGGAACTCCTGCTCGATCGGCTGGCCGAACGACCGAGTGCCGACAGGTAACCGAATCCATCGATGGACCTGATTCTCTGGCGCCATGCCGATGCCGAGCCGGGCGAGCCGGATCTCGAGCGACGACTCACGGCCAAGGGCGCCCGGCAGGCGGAACGCATGGCCGCATGGCTCGATAGCCATCTGCCCGACCGCTACCGCATCCTGGTGAGCCCGGCCGAGCGCGCGCAACAAACGGCGCAGGCGCTGGGGCGAAAGTTCAAGACTGTGCCCGAGCTCGGGCCCGGAGCATCGGCCAGCGCGATCCTCATCGCCGCCGGGTGGCCCGGGGCGCGCGAAGCGACCCTCGTGGTGGGTCATCAGCCGACGCTAGGCGAAACCGCCGCGCTGTTGCTATCGCACACCGAGGCGCCATGGGGCGTGCGGAAGGGAGCCGTCTGGTGGCTGTCCAACCGGGCACGCGACCACGTGACCGAAGTCGTACTGAAGGTCGTTGTCGGTCCCGATTACGTTTAGCGACCGGAACGCGGCGGTTAGGCGGCCCGACTTACCCAGGCTTCACGGCCTTCCACTGCGCGCGTTCCTTCTCCAGCAGATACGCGGTCAAAGGGTGGCTCGCGAGCCAACTCTGGGCGACGCGGACCGCGACGCCGCGGCGCGTCCGGAGGTCGACGTTCGGCAGCGAGACCTCGGTTCGGGCGTGACAGAACAGCACGGCGATTCGCAGCGCCGCGATTTGCGCGCGCACCACGGGATCCCCCAATGCCATGCGGACCTTGACCAGGCCACCGCGGCAACCGTAGACGAGCAGGGCCAGCCGCATCTGTTCGCCTGCGGAAAATCCGGGCATGTCGGCATGCTGCAGGATATAGGCCCCATGCTTGTGGAAACCGATGTGGGACACCGACATGCCGATTTCATGCAAGAGCGCAGCCCAGTGCAGTATCTGTACCTGCTCGGGACCCGCCCTTGGCACGGCGCGCCGGAACAGTAGCGTCGCGAGCGCCGCGACCCGAGCGGCATGGTCGCGCTCGACGCGGTAGCGGTCGACAAAGCGCTCGACGGTGAGCTGGCGGGCGTCGCGGTCGAGGGTTCTGCCGAAGAGATCGTGGAGGACGCCCAGCCGCAGCGCGCCGCCGACCGGATCGATGCGTGTGATACCGAGCTCGGTAACCGCCGCGCTCATGATGGCAAGGCCGCCTGCGAGCACGGGCACGCGCTCGGGCTTGAGGGCGGTGAGCTTCAGCCGGGCCGGATCACCGGCGCGCACGAGGCGCTTGCGCAGTCGCTCCAGCCCGGCCGCTGTGATCCCGCCGCCGGAGAATCCGTTCTGTTCGAGAATCTCGGCCAGCGCCGCCGCGGTTCCCGACGAGGCATAGGCGTGTTTCCAGTGGGTCGCGCCGAAGGCACCGGCGATCGCTTCGATTTCGACCCGGGCGGCCGTTTCGGCGGCGGCGAACGCGTGCGCGCTGACGGTGCCGTCGGGAAAGTATTTCTGCGTCGTGCTGACGCAACCCAAGGTAAGCGACTCGAGACGGTCCGGCTCGAGTCCCCGACCTATGATGAGCTCGGTCGACCCGCCTCCGATATCGACGACCAGTCGCGCTGCCTCCGACGGCGGCAACTCGTGAGCGACGCCGAGGTAGATCAACCGGGCTTCCTCGTGGCCGCTGATTACATCGATCGGACAGCCGAGCGCGCGCTCGGCGCGCGGTAGAAATTCCCGGGCATTGACCGCGACCCGAAACGCACTGGTCGCGACCGCCCGCACCGCGGATGGGTGCACGCCGGACAGACGCTCGCGAAACCGCGCAAGGCAAGCAAGCGCGAGCTTCATCGCAGCCGGCTTGATGCGCCCGTGCGGGTCGAGACCCGCGCCGAAGCGCAGCGTTTCGCGCCAGGTGTCCTGCCGGTAAATCTGATCGCCCTCGACGCGGCCGATCTCCAGCCGAAAGCTGTTCGATCCGAGGTCGACGACGGCGAGCGTCTTTGCGGTCAAGGATGGATGCACGCCAGCGATCGGCGCTGCTGTGGAATCGGTGTGAGCTAGCCTAACAGAAATGGCCTCGCGCGGAATCCGCGGCGGCTTTGGCGACCGCAGCGTTTCTGCTACGCTCGCTGCCTCGCCCACGTCTTCGCGCCGCGCCGTGCCGATCGACTACCTGCAGAGAATTTTGAACGCGAAGGTGTACGACGTCGCGATCGAATCACGCCTCGAACCGGCGCCGATGCTGTCACGCCGCCTCGGCAACCGGATTCTGCTCAAGCGCGAGGATGAGCAGGAAGTGTTTTCGTTCAAGCTGCGCGGGGCCTACAACCGGATGGCACATCTTTCCCCGGCGGAACGCGCGCGCGGGGTCGTGGCCGCCTCGGCCGGTAACCATGCACAGGGGGTGGCGCTGGCCGCGCAGCGGCTGGGTTGCAGGGCGACGATCGTCATGCCCGTGACTTCACCCACGATCAAGATCGCAGCGGTCGAGGCGCGCGGCGCGACGGTCGTCCTGCACGGCGATTCGTACAGCGACGCCTACGCGCACGCGGTCAAGCTGCAAAAGGCCAGGCGGGCGACGTTTATCCATCCCTACGACGATCCGGACGTGATCGCCGGACAGGGTACGATCGGCGTGGAAATCCTGCGCCAATGCCAGGGGCCGCTGGACGCCATATTCGTCGCCGTCGGCGGTGGCGGCCTCATCGGCGGCATCGCCGCGTATGTCAAGCGAGTGCGCCCGTCGGTCAGGGTGATCGGCGTGCAGCCGGTCGACTCCGACGCGATGACGCGCTCGCTCGCGGCCGGCCGACGCGTCCGGCTCGGACACGTCGGCCTGTTTGCCGACGGCGTCGCCGTCAAGCAGGTCGGCAGGGAAACGTTCCGAATCTGCCGCGAGCTCGTCGACGACATGATCACCGTCGACACGGATGCGATTTGCGCCGCGCTCAAGGATGTGTTCGAGGATACGCGCGCAGTTCTCGAGCCCGCGGGCGCGCTTTCGATCGCCGGCGTAAAGGCCTGGTGCGAACGCCATCGGCCCAGGGACCGGACCTTCGTCGCCATCGCCTGCGGCGCGAATATGAATTTCGACCGCCTGCGCTTTGTCGCGGAACGGGCCGAGCTGGGTGAGGCACGGGAAGCGATCTTCGCGGTGACGATACCGGAACGGCCGGGCAGCTTCCGCGAGTTCTGCGCGCTGCTCGGCAAGCGGAGCATCACCGAATTCAACTACCGCTACGCCGATCCGCATGTCGCGCACATCTTCGTGGGCGTCGAAGTCGCGAACCGGCACGAGACGGCTGCGCTGCTGCGCGCCATGCATGGCAAGCGAATCGAGGCGTTCGATCTGTCGGATAACGAAATGGCGAAGCTCCACGTGCGCCACCTGGTTGGCGGACACGCGCCCGCCGCAGAAAACGAGATCCTGTACCGCTTCGAGTTTCCCGAGCGACCCGGCGCGCTGATGCGCTTCCTGAACAGCATGAGCCGCGGCTGGAACATCAGCCTGTTTCACTACCGCAACCATGGCGCCGACCACGGGCGGGTCCTCGTCGGCATGCAGGTCCCGCCTTCGGACCATGCCAAGCTCCGGGGCTTTTTGAAGCGGCTCGGCTATTACGGCGTGGACGAGACGGCGAACCCCGCGTACCGAATGTTCCTCGGACAATAACGCGGGCGCCCTCCGACAGCGCCGGCGGGCTCGTGAGCCGGCACGCGTGTTTTTCACACCCCCGCCCGCGGTTTTCGGGCGGCCGGCACGCATGAAACCGCGCGGAATGGGGCCAGGATGCGGCCCCGAACCCCGCGCCGATCGGCCCAGCGCTGACCCTGGACGGCAGTTTTTTGCGCAAATTCGCTGCGCCTTTGTTGCAAATCGCTCAAAAACCTCAGGTTTGCCCGTTCTGGCAAGGATTATGCTCTAGGCATTTGCTCCTATCCGTGGCAGACTTTCGAGGGCTTGATATGGAAACGACAGCGCTGGGCACAGGACCGAGCTACAACGCGGGGGGAACGGAATTGCCGGATCCAGTCGCTCTGACGGGCGCGAAAGTCATGGTGATCGACGACAGCAACACCATTCGTCGCAGCGCCGAGATTTTCCTGCTCCAGGCAGGCTGTACGGTCATCCTGGCCGAGGACGGGTTCGATGCGCTGGCCAAAATCGCCGATCATCAGCCCGATCTGATCTTCGTCGACATCATGATGCCCCGCCTGGATGGATATCAGACCTGCGCGCTGATCAAGAAGAATTCGCGGTTTCATCAGACGCCGGTGGTGATGCTTTCTTCGAAGGACGGGCTGTTCGACCGCGCGCGCGGCCGGATGGTCGGCTCGGACCAGTATCTGACCAAGCCTTTCACCAAGGAAAGCCTGCTCAAGGCGGTCGGTACGCATGTCAAGTCGGCGGCGCATTGAGCGACGCGCCCATCGGGCGTGAAGAAGGGAAGCAAGGGGTGCGGAAACAATGACCATTAAGCGCGTACTGATCGTCGACGACTCGCCGACCGAGCGGCATGTCCTGAACGACATGCTGACCAAGGCGGGGTACGAGGTCGTCGCCAGCGATAACGGCGAAGACGCGATCCTCAAGGCCAAGACGGTGAAGCCCGACCTGATACTGATGGACGTCGTGATGCCCGGACTCAATGGCTTCCAGGCGACGCGCGCGATCAGCCGGGATCCGGCAACGCGGAGCGTCCCGATCATCCTGTGCACGTCCAAGACGCAGGAAACCGACAAGATCTGGGGCATGCGCCAAGGCGCCCGCGACTACATCGTCAAGCCCGTGAACCGCGACGAGCTGATCGCCAAGATCACGGCGCTGGGGTAATCGGCCGATGGCCCGCGTCGCCAAGCTCGATCTTCGCGCCTTCCAGCAGGAGCTGGCCGCGCGGCTTGCGGCAAAGACCACCCAACAGGTCGAGCAATCCCGGCTAGGCCTTTCCTGCGCCGGAAAGCAGTGGCTGATCCGACTCGCCGACGCCGGCGAGGTCGTTGCCATCCCGACCTTGGCGACCGTGCCGCTGACACGGCTCTGGTATCTCGGCATCGCCAATATTCGCGGCAATCTTTACAGCATCATCGATTTCGCCGGATTCCTCGGTCATCCGATCGAGCCGGCGACCCCGGGCCTCGCGCAGGCGCGCCTGATCCTGTTTGGACCGCGCGTGGGCGAGCTGCGCGCCGGCCTGGTGGTGACGCGCGTCCTGGGCCTGAGCAACCTCGCTGAACTGACGCGCGACGACGCGGCAACCGATGCGCCGGCGTGGTACGGCGCGCGCTGGACCGATAAGACCGGTGGCGTCTGGCAGGAAATCGACCTGGCCCTGCTCGCGCAGGACCCGGCCTTTCTTCAAGTGGGACTGTAGGCGATGCGCCCAGTCCGCAAAGCATTGCAAACGTAGCGACCCTATCCGGGGGAGAGACCATGGCATTCACACTGAGGGGCCTTTTGGGCGCGGGAGCGGGGAGGGGACAGATCCTGTCCGAAGCCGATCTCGAAGAGCCGACAACGCAGGTCAAGATGAGCGGCGCGCAGCGCGGCTACGATCCCTTGGCCGCACCTTCGATCATGGATCAGATGCGAAGCGCAACTTCGGAGGTGAAGCAGCCTGGGCGCCTTCCCCTCATCGGGCATTTGCCGATCGCCAGACAGTATCAGATCCTGGGCGTATTGCTCATCCTGTTCGGAGTCCTCGCCGGCGTGATGCTTTGGCTCAACTATCGGGCGAACTCGCAGGCGGGCGCGAGTTCGACGACGGCGACCGAAATGCAGATGCTGTCGCAGCGCCTCGCGCGCGGCACGGCGCTCGCGGTGCAAGGCAACGCCGGCGCGTTCGAGGGCATCAAGGATTCGCGCGACCGCTTTCGCGTCGACCTGGACGCGCTGACCAAGGGCGGCGTCGTTCACGGCACCAGCGTCGATGTCGCCAGCAACGATGCGCTGCAGAAGGCGCTGGGCGTGCTGGACGCGCGCTGGGAGCGGGTCGAAAAGAACGCCACTACGGTGATCGACAACCAGGCCTCGCTGCTGGCGCTTTCGAAAGGCCTGGACAACATCAATCAGGGCAACAGTGCGCTGCTCGAGCTCGCGCAGCAGGGGTCGGCCCAAATCGCCTCCGCCGGCGGCACGTTACGCGAAGTCGATTTCACCAACCAGCTCGCCGTCCTGTCGCAGCGGATCGCCAAGAACGCCAATTCGCTCGTGTCGTCGGACGAAGTCGATCCGGAAGTCGCCTTTTTGCTGGGCAAGGATACCGGCACGTTCCGCGACATCCTCAATGGCCTGCTGAAGGGCAGCGATGCCCTGCGGCTGCCCGGCCCGGTTCGGGCCGAGGATGCCCGGGCGACGCTGACCGAGCTGCAGAAGCGCTTCGCTACTTACGAGACCGGGGTCAACGCGATCCTCCAGAACATGCAGCGGCTGGTGCTCGCCAAGCAGGCGGCGCGAGGCATCAACCAGGAGTCGGAGCCGCTGCTTGCCGATACGACCGCGCTCACCAATGAGTTCGACGGCCAGACGACGGTACGCAGCTTCACCCTGTGGGCCGCGATGACCTTCGCCTTGCTGGCCTTGATCGCCTTGATCGCGTATGGCTGGGTGTCGCGCGAGGACGGGCGCGTTCGCGCGTTCGAAAGCGAGCAGGAAAACAAGCGGAATCAGGAGGCGATTCTCCGGTTGCTGAACGAGATGGGCAATCTGGCGGATGGCGATCTGACCGTGCAGGCCTCGGTGACCGAGGATGTGACGGGCGCGATCGCCGACTCGATCAATTTCACCATCGAAGAGCTGCGCACACTGGTCCGAGGCATCAACTCGGCCACCGACCAGGTAGCCAAGGCGACGACCGACGCACAAGCGATTTCGAACCGCCTGTACGAAGCCTCGCAGCGGCAGAACAAGGAGATCCAGCAGGCGTCTGCTTCCGTCCTGCAGATGGCGCAGTCGATCAACGAAGTGTCGCAGACGGCAGCGCAGTCGGCCCGCGTCGCGCAGCAGTCACTCGCGGCCGCTGAAAAGGGCGGCGAGGCGGTGCACAACCAGATATCGGGCATGAACGAAATCCGCACGCAGATCCAGGATACCGCCAAGCGGATCAAGCGGCTCGGCGAGTCGTCCCTTGAAATCGGCGAGATCGTCGAGCTCATATCGGACATCACCGAACAGACGAACGTGCTGGCGCTCAACGCGGCGATCCAGGCGGCATCGGCAGGCGAGGCCGGGCGCGGCTTCACGGTAGTAGCGGAGGAGGTGCAGCGGCTGGCCGAGCGTTCGGGCGAGGCGACCAAGCAGATCGAAGCGATCGTCAAGACGATTCAGGCCGACACCCAGGACGCCGTAGCGGCCATGGAAAAGAGCACCGTCGGCGTGGTCGAAGGGACCAAGCTCTCTGACGCCGCCGGGCAGGCCTTGGACGAAATTCGGAAGGTGTCACGGGAGCTCGCCGAACTGATCGGCGGCATTTCGGCACAGACTCAGAAGCAGTCTGCGTCGGTTTCCGATGTGACCCGGGGCATGCAGGGCATTCTGAAGATCACAGAAGAGACGACCGAGGGCACCAAGCAGACCAACGTCTCGATCGGTCAGCTCACCAAGCTCGCAGCGGAACTGCGGAGCTCGGTCGCCGGCTTCAAGGTATGAGTTACTAGGGCCTGATACGGGATGGATCGAGGCCGGGGACGATGCGGGAGCGAGCGCGGCTCCGCCACGGGCTCGGTTCTTGCATGCGGTGACTGCCAATCTGCCTATTCCCGAATGAAGTGACCCTCATCATGGCCAGCGACACCGCATCGGATTTCGATCTCGGACCCCTCTCCTGGGTCCACGCCGAAATTGACCAGGCGCTCGGACGGGGTCTGGAGTCTCTCGCGGCATTCAAGGCCGCGCCGCAGGACGCGACGTTGCTCAAGCAGTCGCGCGCCCACGTCCACCAGGCGGCGGGCGCACTGCAGATGGTGGGGCTCGACGCGGTCGCGGCCTACACTGAAGAAGTCGAGCGGCAGCTGGCGCGTCTCGAGGACCTGACCAAGGAGGACGTCTCAGGCGCCTGCGAGCTGGTCGACCGTGCCGTGCGCAAGCTCCGTATTTTCCTGGATGAGCTGGTCGGCGGGGCGAATCCGGTGCCGCTGAAGCTTTTCCCCGAATACGAGCAGATGAAGCAGGCGCGCGGCATCAAGGGAGCGTCGCCGACCGACCTTTTCTTCCCCGACCTGTCGCCGAGGGCGCCGAAGATTGCGACGCTCAAGTCGGTGACGCCGCACAAGCTCGGCTCGTTCCTCATCAAGCAGCGTCGCCTGTATCAGCGCGGCCTGCTCTCCTGGCTGCGCGGCGACGAGGATGGGTCGAAGGTCATGCGCGACGCCGTCCAGGGCATCGAGGACGTACAGACGCATTCGGCGCAGCGTTCGTTCTGGTGGACGGTCGGGGCGCTGCTCGAGAGCATCGTCGAAAAGGGAGTCGAAGGCGGATTCGGCGTCAAGCAGCTTTGCGGGCGCATCGACTTGCAGATACGACGCTTCGTCGAAGGATCGGCCAAGGTTTCCGATCGCATGCGTCGCGAAGTGCTCTACTACGTCGCGATCAGCGCGCCAGTCGGAGCCCAGACTCAGGCCGTGCAGCGCGCTTATCGACTTAACGGTCTGATCCCTACCGCCGAGGTGCTGTCGGCCGATGTGTTGCGCGTGCAGCCGCTGCTGCGCGAGGCGCGGGAGCAACTGGCGGGCGCCAAGGATCTTTGGCTGAAGATCACCGGCGGCCGGCCCGAGAACATTCCGAAGCTCAAGCAGACCATGGCCGGCTTGTCGGACCGGATGCGCGCTATAGCGGAGCCGTCGCTATCGCGGTTGGTGAGCGGGCTCGCCAGTCGCGTGGACAAACTCGGCACCGGCGCCGTATCCGAAGGACTGGCGATGGAGTTCGCGACGGCATTGCTGCTCGCAGAATCGACGGTCGAGCATTTTGGATCGATCTCGCCGGAGCTGCCGCAGCAGATCGACGCGATGCTCGCGCGACTCGACGCAGCGCAGCAGAACAAACCGGCGCCGCCCGTGGCCGGTGCGCCCCTTCTGGACGAAATGGCGCGTCGCGCACAGGAGCGGTTGCTGCTCGCTCAAGTCGCCCGCGAAATACAGGCCAACCTGCGCCACATGGAGCAGGTGCTGGACGCGTTTTTCAGGGACAACAGCAAGCGCGCCGAGCTCGCGACGCTTGCATCGGACAGCAGCCAGATCGCCGGCGCGCTGAAGATGCTTGGACTCGACAGCGCGGAACGGCTGCTTGCGCTCTGTCAGCAACAGATCGACGAGTATGCGACGCCCGACCTGCCGGTGCGCGCCGATGATCTGGAAATGCTGGCCGAATCGCTGTCCGGCCTCGGCTTCTATATCGAAGCCGTCGAGCAGCAGCGGCCGGATCGAGAGCGCCTGATCACGCCGCTGTTGGATCGCCGGCTCGGCGTGACGCCGAGCGCACCCGCGGTCGAGCTCGAAACCGTCGAATCCGCGGTCGTCGATCTGAGATCCGCGTTGCCCGAGACTTTCGCCGCGTACCAGAGCGCGCCGGGCGACCTGGTCGCGCGCGACAGGCTGTCGGCCGATCTGACGACCCTGAGGCACGATGCGGAGCTGATCGGCGACGCGCGCCTGCAGCAGGATGCCGACGCGGCGCTGACCCAGCTCGCCCACGCCGGCACTGCCGACACCGCGGCCTTGGAGGATGCGGTCGCCGCGGTCGCAACGCAGGCGCCCGCGGCGCCTGCCCCGTCGGCGGAAACGATCCGGCTGCTGGAAACCGACGCGACGCAGTTCGACACCGAGTTGCTTGACATCTATCTGACCGAGGCGGGCGAAGTGCTGGATACGATCGCCGCAAGCGCGCGAGAGCTCGCCGCGCATGCCGACGACCGCACGGCGCTGACCGTCGTACGGCGCGGGTTTCATACGTTGAAAGGCAGCGGGCGCATGGTCGGCCTGGCCGATCTCGGTGATCTCGCCTATGCGGTGGAGAAGATCCACAATCGCGTGCTCGAGGAGGATCTCGCGACGACGCCGGCGCTTATCGCGATGATCGGCGTTGCCGAATCTAGCTTCCGCCGCTGGGTCGATGCGCTGCGCCGTACCGGGCGCGTGACTCCCGATGCCGATGCCTTGCACAGCGCGCTCGCGAAAGTGGAACGCGAGTTTCCGAACGCGAGCGGCGAGGCGGCTGGCACATCAACGTCGTTACCTGTTGCGGTGGCGCCGCGGGCCGAGTCCAATGCCGCCGACGCGGCGCACGCGCCGTCACTTGCGGCGATCGAAGTCCTCGAGCTCGACGAAACGCCGTATGACGACGGCGAACCCAAGGACATGCCGCAAGCGTCGGTTCCGACGCTGGCTTTTGTCGCGACGCCCGCGCGGGCAGTGGCCGAATCCGGGGCCGGCGCGGCCCTGGCCGACGCCGAGGAAGAAATCACCGTCGGCGGCGTCACGCTATCGGCCGCGCTGTACCGCATTCTTTGCGAAGAAGCGAAACAACATCTGGCGACGCTGGATGCGGAGTTGCAAACCCTGCAGTTCGATCCCACGGCGACACCGTCACAGCTCATGGTGCGCGCCAGCCATACGCTGTGCGGCATTCACCGGACAGGCGGTTTCCCGCTGCTCGCGACGACCGCCAAGGCGCTCGAAGTGTGCCTGCTTGGCTTGCAGGAGCGCGGCGCGCCGCTGCCGGGCGCTGCGCAACCGGTTCTGGCGCGTGCCGTTGCCGGCCTGGGCGCCTTGAGCTCGCGCGTGCGCGCACGGGAGTCGTTCCGTGCGAGCGACGAGGCCGAGGCGGCGGAGATCATCAGCGAGCTGGAGACTCTGCGGCAGGACACCGTACCCGAGCAAGGGGTAGACGACAGCGAAGCGGCCGCGGCGCGTGAGGCCGAAGCCGAAGAGCAAGGAGCGACGATCGCCCTGGAGCTCGCCGTCGTCGGCGATCCTGTCGCCTTGGCGCCCCCGGGTGAACCCAAAGCCGATATCACGCTGCGCGCGGTTCCCGCATCGAGCGCGCCCCCGCCGTCATCGCGCGCCGGCGGCGGCGTGCCGGCAACGACTGCGGCAGAAGCGGCGTTGCTGGAGGTTCACGACGACGTCGACAGCCAGGTCCTGCCGATATTTCTCGACGAAGCGGCCGAGCTTTTCCCTCAGGCCGGTGAGCAGTTGCGCGGCTGGCGAGCCAAGCCTGCGGCCAGTGAAGCCATGCACGCGCTGCAACGCACGCTGCACACCTTCAAGGGCAGCGCACGTATGGCCGGTGCGATGCGGCTGGGCGAGGTCGCGCACATGATGGAGACACGCCTGAGCGGGCCCGACGCGTCGGCCACGTCGCCCGCATTTTTCGACACGCTGGACAACGATCTGGACCACATCGCGTTCCTGCTCGATAGTCTGCAGAAAGGCGAAATCGACGCGGCGCCCCCGTGGCTGGCGGACGCGTCGGCCGAGGCGCCCGAGCAGGTGGCTCCGCCGTCCCACAGTGCCGTCGTTACGCCGCTGCCGGTCGCCTCCCGCGCGCCGCAATCGGCGGTGCGGCCCCAGGAACCGGCAACGGCCGCGGAAACCGAAGCGACGCGGGCGATGCTGCGGGTGCGCGCTGAACTGATCGACCGGCTGGTGAACGAGGCGGGGGAGGTCGCGATAACGCGCGCCCGCGTCGAAGGCGAGCTGCGCTCGCTCAAAGGTAACCTGCTCGAACTCACCAACAGCGTCATTCGGCTTCGCTCGCAGGTTCGCGAGATCGAAATCCAGGCGGAATCGCAGATCCAATCGCGGATGGTCGACGAAGCGGCGGAGGACTTCGATCCGCTCGAGTTCGACCGCTATACGCGCTTCCAGGAATTGACCCGGGGCCTCGCCGAAGGCGTCAACGACGTAGCGACCGTCCAGCAATCGCTGCTGAAGAACCTCGACGAAGCCGATGCAGCTCTGCTTGCGCAATCGCGCCTGTCGCGGGACGTCCAGCAGCAATTGTTCTCGATACGGACCGTGCCCTTCGGCAGCCTGTCCGAGCGGCTTTACCGCATTCTGAGACAGACGGCGAAGGAGCTCGACAAGCGCGCGAACCTTGAAATTCGCGGCACGCAAGTCGAGCTCGATCGCTCGGTGTTGGAAAAGCTGGTCGGCCCGCTCGAACACCTGCTGCGCAACGCGCTCGATCACGGCATTGAGAACCGGCAGACGCGAGTTGCGGCCGGCAAGCCGGAAACCGGAGAAATCACACTCAATGTGCGCCAGCAAGGCAATGAAATCGCGATCGATCTGGCGGACGACGGCGCAGGTCTCGACCTCGGTCGCATCCGGGACAAGGCGCGAGCCCAGGGCCTCGTCAATCCCGATGTCGAGTTGACCGAAGCTCAGTTGATCGAATTCGTGTTCACGCCCGGGTTCAGTACGGCGAGCAAAGTCACGCAGATTTCCGGCCGGGGCGTCGGGCTGGACGTCGTGCGCTCCGACATCGCGGCATTGGGGGGGCGTGTCGAGGTCACGACGTCGGCGAGACACGGCACCGCATTTACTCTCTACCTGCCGCTGACGCTCGCAGTTGCCCAGACGGTGCTGGTCAAAGCGGGAGGCAGGTTATGGGCACTCCCCGCGCCGATGGTCGAGCAAGTGCAACAGATCAAGGACAAGGACCTGATCAATCTGTACCTGACGCGCGAAGTCGTATGGCAGAACCGTAAGTACCCCTTCTTCTATTTGCCGCGGTTGCTCGGAAGCAGCGGTAACAATCCCGAGACGATGCGACACAACTCGGTGTTGCTGCTCAAGAGCGGCCAGAATCTCGCCGCAGTGCACGTCGACGAGATGATCGGAAACCAGGAAGTCGTGGTCAAGAACATCGGTCCGCAACTTGCGCGCGTGTCGGGCATTTCCGGTGCGACGGTGCTCGGCACGGGGGAAGTCGTGCTGATCATCAATCCGGTTCAGCTCGCGCAGCGGTTGGACACCTCCGCCGAGGCGCCGATGGTCGTCAAGACGCCGCAGGCGGCGGCAGCCGCTGCGGCCGCGGCAGCCGCCGCGGGGCCGCCGCTGGTGATGATCGTCGATGATTCGCTGACCGTGCGCAAGATTACCAGCCGCCTTCTGACCCGCGAAGGCTACATGGTGATCGCCGCCAAGGACGGCCTCGACGCGCTGCAGCTCTTGGGCGAGCGCATTCCCGACGCCATCCTGCTCGACATCGAGATGCCGCGAATGGACGGCTTCGAATTCGCCAAGACGATCAAGGCCGACCACAATCTGGCGGATATACCGATCATCATGATCACTTCGCGCACGGCAGAAAAGCACCGCAACCGGGCCGCCGAGCTTGGGGTCGAACTATACCTAGGCAAGCCCTACCAGGAGGAAGAGCTGCTGCGGAACCTGCGCGAGCTGCTCGTGGTGCACGCTGCCTGACGCTTCCCGGGGAGCACTCGAGCGACGGCGCGTCGATGACGCGCCGTCGCTGCTTTTGGCGCCGCGTTCTGGGCTTTGACCCGCGGCGACGCGCGGCGTAAATTGGGCGCCGCCGTGGATCGGGCCCCAGGGGCGCGCCGCCTGTCCGCGCCGCCCCGGCGCTCCAAGGTAGAATTACCCTACGGCATCAAGCACGGCGATTCCCCGCAGGTTCCCAGGAGGAGACGATATCCATGGCGAAATTCGCCACAACGAACATTCGCACGCTCGCGCTGGTCGGGCACGGCGCATCGGGCAAGACGACGCTCGCTGAAGCGCTGCTGCACAAGGCCGGCGCGATCCAGTCGGTCGGCAGCGTCGAGCGCGGCACGACGGTCAGCGACTTCGAAGCGCTCGAAAAGACCTGGCAACATTCGCTGCGGTCTTCCGTGCTTCACCTGGACACGCAGGACACGCGCGTACATATCATCGACACGCCGGGATTTCCCGACTTTATCGGCCAGTCGATCGGTGCGCTCGATGCCGTGGAGACCGCTGCGATCGTCATCAACGCCGCCGCCGGCATCGAGATGATCGCGTCCAGGATGATGGAATGGGCGCGAGAACGAAGGCTTTGTCGTCTGCTTATCGTGAACAAGATCGATGCGGAAAACGTCGATCTGCCGGCGGTTCTCGCGGCGATTCGTGCGGCGTTCGGCAAGGAGTGTTTGCCGATCAACCTACCGGCTGGCGGCGGCAAGCGCGTCGTCGACTGCTTTTTCAACCCGGCAGGGGAGGCCGATTTCTCGTCGGTGGCCGACGCGCATGGCGCGCTCGTCGATCAAGTAGTCGAGGTCGACGAGGAGCTGATGTCGCTCTATCTCGACCAGGGCGAGATCGCGCCCGAGCAGTTGCACGCACCGTTCGAGAAGGCATTGCGCGAAGGGCATCTCGTTCCCGTGTGCTTCGTGTCGGCCAAGAACGGCGCCGGCGTGGCCGAGCTGCTCGACGTTTTCGCGCGACTTCTGCCGAATCCCACCGAAGGCAATCCGCCCTTGTTCACCAAGGGCGAGGGCGCGGCCGAGGTCGAATTCCATTCCGAGCCCGACCCGAAGAAGCATGTGCTGGCGCACGTATTCAAGGTCGTGATGGACCCCTTTGTCGGCAAGCTCGGCGTGTTCCGCGTCTACCAGGGCACGGTGACCCGCGACACGTCGCTGTTCGTCGGCGATGGACGCAAGGCGTTCAAGGTCGGCCACCTCTTCACTCTCCAGGGCGGCAAGAACATCGAAATTGACGCGGCCGTGCCGGGTGACATCGCAGCGGTGGCCAAAGTCGACGAGATCGAGTTCGACCGCGTGCTGCACGATTCGCACGACGAGGATCACATCCACATGCAACCCCTCGCCTTTCCGACGCCGATGCAGGGCGTCGCGCTGCGTCCGAAAAAGCGCGGCGACGAACAGCGCATCTGGGAAGTGCTGCATCGGATGACGGCCGAGGATCCGACGCTGGTGGTCGAGCACGACCCCCACAGCAACGAGACTGTGCTGCGCGCGCTGGGCGAACTGCACCTGCGCTCGGTGCTCGAGCGCATGTCGAATCAATTCAAGCTCGAAATCGAGACGCGGCCCCCGCGTATTCCGTACCGTGAAACCATCACCGCGCTGGCTGACGGCTTCCATCGCCACAAGAAGCAGACAGGGGGTGCCGGGCAATTCGGCGAGGTGTCGCTGCGGGTCGAACCGCTCGCGCGCGGAACCGGGTTCGAATTCGTGGACGCGACCAAGGGCGGCGTGATTCCGCATCAGTTCATGCCGGCGGTGCGCAAGGGTGTCGAACAGGTGCTGGGCACCGGCGCGATCGCCGGGTTTCCGATGCACGACGTGCGCGTGGTCGTCTACGACGGCAAGCATCACCCGGTCGATTCGAAGGAAGTCGCATTCGTCGCGGCGGGCCGCAAGGCCTTTCTCGATGCCATCGAGAAAGCGAGACCGATCGTGCTCGAGCCTATCGTGACCGTCGAGGTGATCTGTCCGGACGTCAAGACCGGGGATATCGCCGGAGACTTGTCGTCCCGCCGGGGGCAGGTGACCGGTACCAAGGGTTTGCAGCCGGGCATCCTGGCCGTCAGCGGACTCGCCCCGCTGGCCGAGCTCGAAGGCTACTCCGCACGCCTGAAATCGGTGACCGGCGGGCAGGGAAGCTGGACGATGCAGTTGTCGCATTACGAGCCGGCACCGCCCAACCTGCAGCAGCAGCTCGCGACCGAGTACCGCAAGTCGCGCAAGCAGGAAGAAGACTAGCAGCCTGATGCAGAACCCCGCGCGGCCGCGGCGCAGGCTTCCCGGGATGAGATGTGCGAAGCGACGCGAAGCCAATGGCAGGCCCCATTGGCGAGCGGCGCGACAAAGCAGATCGCCCGGGAAGCCGCGCCCCATCCGGGTTTCGCCGCAATGGCCCCATCTGCGGTGTTGCGCGGCTTGCCCATAGGCCAAGCTATTGGCTGCGCCGCGACGCCTAGCATCCGGGGCCATTGCGGCAGAAACGCGGCTCGCGGAGGGTTTTGCATCAGGCTGCTAGGCGACAGCCCTATTTGTGCCGGCGCGCCGCGACGACTACAATTGCGGCCATGGCGTACTCCACGGCAACGGACCGCAGCAGACGACCGCTGCGGCCGCGCGGCGATAGCGCGCAACCTCCGGCGCTTGAGTTCGTATGCGGCGCCACCCGTCGCGATAAGGCAACCGCATGGGTGAACCGCGGGTCAATCTGACCCACCACTTCCTGATCGCCATGCCCAGCATGGCCGATCCGCATTTCGCGCATACGCTGATCTACGTCTGCGAGCACAACGAAAAAGGTGCGCTCGGCATCGTGATCAACAAGCCGATCGATATGACTCTCTCGTCGCTTTTCGAGCAGATCCAGGTACCGCTCGGCGACTCCGAATTGCGCGCGGCGCCGGTTCATTACGGCGGCCCGGTCCAGATCGACCGTGGCTTCGTGCTGCACCGCCCGCTCGGCAGCTGGCAGTCTACGCTGGCGATAAGCGACGAGCTGGGCCTCACGACGTCGAAGGACATTCTCGAAGCGGTCGGTCACGGCGATGGCCCCCAGGATGTGTTCGTTTCGCTCGGCTATGCCGGCTGGTCCGCCGATCAGCTCGAACAGGAAATCGCGCAAAATGCGTGGCTGACAGTCGAGGCGGATCCCGAGGTCATGTTCGCTCTGCCGGCCGAGACTCGCCTGTCGGCCGCGATGAAACTGCTCGGAATCGATTTTTCCCGGTTGTCCGACTCGGTCGGACACGCGTGATCTTGGCCGTGACGCTGCTGCCGCCCGCTTCGCGCGCCGGCACCATTCTGGCGTTCGATTTTGGCACCCGGCGTATCGGCGTGGCAGTTGGCGAGACAGCCCTCGGGCTTGCGCACCCCTTGACCACCATCGCTGCGGACGACGACGACGATCGTCTGGCGGCGATCGCGGTCCTTATCGGTGAATGGCAGCCGGCGCTGCTGGTCGTAGGACTGCCGACGCACGCCGACGGAACGCCCCATGAGATGACCGCGCGTGCGCAAGAATTCGCGCGCCGCCTCGAGAGTCGTTTTCGGCTGGCGGTCGAGCTGGTCGACGAGCGCTTCACGACCGAAGCCGCCTCTGCCAGCCTCTTCGGCGCGGGCCTCGCCAGACGTGCGCACAAACCGATACGCGACCAGGTCGCGGCCCAGATCATCCTGCAGGCCTACCTTGATCAGCGCGCCCAAGTCTGACCAGGTGGGCAACGGCCTGCCGGAGGCCGAAGCGACGATCGCCGCGCTGGCCGAGAAGATGCGCGTCGCGCTGGCTTACGACGCCAAGCTGGTTGGCATCTATTCCGGCGGCGCCTGGCTCGCCGAACGGCTGGCGGAAATATTGCCGGGCGAGCATCCGGTCGGCTTCATCGACGTCTCGTTCTATCGCGACGACTACGGCAAGAAGGGTCTGCGCGCCAAGGTAGCGACGACGTCATTGCCTTTCGAAGTTGGCAACAGCCGTATCGTGCTGGTGGACGACGTGCTCTACACCGGGCGCTCGGTTCGGGCGGCGATCAACGAGCTGTTCGACTACGGACGGCCGGCGTCGATCGAGCTGGCCGTGCTGATCGACCGTGGCGGACGCGAGTTGCCCATCGAGGCGACCTATGTGGGTGCGCGCGTGGCTGTCGGACGTGATTTGTCGATCGTGCTGCAGCGGCATCTGGATCGTCGCTTCGAATTGTCGGTGGAACCGGTGGAAAGCGCACCCGGTGCGTAACCCGCAGCTCAACGGCGACGGCGAGTTGCAACATCTGCTGACGCTGGAAGGATTGCCCGCTCCCGTCATCGATCGCATTCTCGACACCGCGCTGCCGTTCGTGTCGATAGCCGAGCGCGATGTCAAGAAGGTTCCACTGTTGCGCGGCAAGACCGTTTTCAATCTTTTCTTCGAGAACAGCACGCGAACCCGCACGACCTTCGAGATTGCCGCCAAGCGTCTGTCGGCGGATGTAATCAATCTCAACATCGGCGTGTCGTCCACCAGCAAGGGGGAGACGCTGCTCGACACCATTGATAATCTGGTCGCGATGAACGCCGACATGTTCGTCGTGCGCCACGGGCAAAGCGGTGCGGCGCACCTGATCGCCCAGCACCTGTCGGCCACCGAGCGGCCACACATCCACGTGATCAACGCGGGAGATGGCCGGCATGCGCATCCGACGCAGGGCCTGCTCGACCTGTTCACGATCCGCCACTACAAGAAGAGCTTCCACGGGCTGGTCGTCGCGATCGTCGGCGACCTGCTGCACTCGCGCGTCGCTCGTTCGCTGATCCACGGCCTGACGACGCTGGGTACGACGGAGGTACGCGTCATCGGCCCGCAAACCCTGCTGCCGACCGCAGTGGAGAACATGGGGGTGCGCGTGTTTCACGATATGCGCGCCGGCGTCGCCGGCGCCGACGTCGTGGTCATGCTGCGACTGCAAAGCGAGCGCATGAAAGGCGCACTGCTGCCATCGGCTGGCGAATATTTCAAACACTATGGGCTGACGACCGACAAGTTGTCTCTGGCCAAGCCGGACGCGATCGTCATGCACCCCGGTCCGATGAATCGCGGCGTCGAAATCGACTCTGCGGTTGCCGATGGCGCCCACTCGGTGATCCTGCCGCAAGTGACGTTTGGCATTGCCGTGCGCATGGCGGTCATGAGCATGCTGGCGGGCAATTGACCCGCGACGCAATGGACGACCCGACGAACATTGAGATCCGCAACGGGCGTCTGGTCGACCCCCGGAACAAGATCGACAGGACCGCCTCGCTTTTCATCGCCGCGGGACGAGTCGCTGCCGTTGGAAACGCTCCGGCGCGCTGGCGCGCGGAGCGCGTCATCGACGCGACCGGCTGCGTCGTGTGCCCGGGTCTGATCGACCTCGCCGCGCGACTTCGCGAGCCCGGGTTCGAATACATGGCCACGTTGGAGTCCGAAATGAACGCCGCCATCGCCGGCGGGGTGACCAGTCTGGCTTGTCCGCCCGACACCGATCCGTCGCTCGATGAGCCCGGCCTGGTCGAGATGCTCAAGCACCGCGCGCGATCGCTGAACCAGGCACATGTCTATCCGGTCGGCGCGTTGACCGTTGGCCTCAAGGGGGAGGACATCACCGAGATGGGCGAGCTGACCGAAGCGGGCTGCGTTGCCTTCTCGCACGCGGATGCGCCGCTCGCCGATACGCAGGTGCTGCGGCGCGCGCTGCAATACGCGGCGACCTTCGACTATCGCGTCTGGCTGCGCCCGCAAGACGCGTATCTCGCCCGCGGCGGTGTCGCGCACGACGGCGAGGTCGCGACCCGGCTGGGCCTGGCCTCGATTCCATCCTCTGCCGAGATTGTGGCGCTCGATACGATTTTCGCGCTGGCGGGCGAGACCGGAGCGCGCGTGCACATCGCGCGCCTTTCGACGCGCGACGGAGTGGCCCGCGTGCGCGAGGCGAAGCGATCGGGCCTCAAGATCACCTGCGATGTCGCCATTCATCATGTCCATCTTTGCGACATCGACATCGGCTGGTTCGATCCGCAATGCCATCTGGTGCCGCCACTGCGCAGCGTCCGCGACCGCGAAGGTCTGCGCACAGGCCTCTCCGACGGGACGATCGATGCGATCTGCTCGGACCACGCGCCGGTCGACGATGACAGCAAGCAATTACCGTTCGCCGAAGCCGAACCCGGCGCGACCGGCCTGGAGCTGCTGCTGCCGCTGACGCTGAAGTGGGCGCGCGAGGCAAAACTGCCGTTGGCCGAGGCGCTGGCCCGGATCACGGCCGAGCCAGCCCGGGTCCTCGGGATCGACGCCGGACATCTCGCGGCCGGTGCCGCCGCCGATGTGTGCATCGTCGACCTCGAAGCGCCGTGGACCGTCACGCGCGAGGGCCTCAAGAGTCAGGGCAAGAACACGCCTTTCCTCGGGCTCGAGCTGAGCGGGCGGGTCCGCCAGACGCTGGTCGACGGGCAGATCGTGTACGAATCGGATAGGCAGCGGGAGGGGGCGTAACGTAAAGGTCGGCGACCGCTGGTATCATTGCGCCCGCCTGCCATCTTGCGCATACCAGGCGCGGCGCAGACCAAGACGATGACCGACTATCTGCATACCCTCGAACAACAGTCGATCCACGTCATCCGCGAGGCTTATGCACGCCTCAAGCCACTCGCGATGCTGTGGTCGCTGGGCAAGGATTCCAACACGCTGTTGTGGCTGACGCGAAAGGCGTTCCTCGGTCGCGTTCCATTCCCCGTGATGCTGCTCGACACGGGCAACGAATTTCCCGAGGTCTATGCGTTCCGCGACCGGCTGCTCGCCGAATGGAATCTCGACTATGTCGATGCGGCGTGCCCTCCGGTCGAGGCGACCGATGCGACGCTGCCGCCGGCCGCGCGCGCCGCCGCGCGCAAGACGCTCGGACTCAAAGCGATCATCGCGGAGCGCGGTTTTCGCGGCATCTTGCTCGGCATCCGGCGCGACGAGCAGCTGATCCGCGGCAAGGAGCGCATCTTCAGCCCGCGCCGGCCCGATGGGAGCTGGGACTTTCGGGACCAGCCGGCGGAATTCTGGGACCAGTACCAGACCGATTTTCCGCCCGACGTTCACGTCCGCGTCCATCCGCTGCTGGCATGGACCGAGCTGGACATCTGGCGCTACGTCGAACGCGAGGGCATTCCGGTGTGCGATCTCTATTTCGCCCGCGATGGCAAGCGTTATCGATCTTTGGGCGAATCGGACATCACGTTTCCGATCGATTCGAACGCGGCCACGATCCCTGAGATCATCGCCGAGTTGGAGGCGACGCGGCAAAGTGAGCGCGCCGGGCGCGCGATGGATCACGAGCGGGAAGACACATTCGAGCGACTGCGCGCGGCCGGTTACATGTGATGGAGCACGCGACCCCGCTGACACTCGTCCTAGCCGGACACGTCGATCACGGCAAGTCGTCGCTGCTGGGCCGCCTGCTACATGAACTCGACCTGCTGCCCACGGGCAAGGCCGAAGAGCTGGCGGCGATGTCGGCCAAGCGAGGCGTTCCGCTGGAATGGTCGTTCGTGCTGGACGGTTTTCAGGCCGAGCGCGACCAGGCCATCACCCTCGACACGACGCGGGTGCGTCTCAAGACACCGCGTCGCGAGTTCGTCGTCATCGATGCGCCCGGGCACAAGGAGCTGCTGAAGAACATGATCGGCGGTGCATCCGCCGCCGCGGCAGCGCTGTTGGTGCTCGATGTGCAGGCGGGAAGCGAGGAGCAGACGCTGCGTCATGCCTATCTGCTGAAGCTCCTCGGGGTTCGTTCGCTGCTGGTCGCAATCAACAAGATGGATCTGGCCGGTTATGCCGAACGCGCATTCGCAACGCGCGCGCATGAGGTGTCCGCTGCACTGGCTAAAATCGGCGTCGAAGCGCGCGCGATCGTGCCGGTTTCCGCACGGGATGGAGCCAACTTGAGTGAACGGGGTGCCATGCCAGGCTGGTATCGTGGCCCGTCGCTGGTCGCTGCGCTCGAAATGCTGCCGGCGGCGACCCCCGGGCGTGCGCTGCCTCTGCGCATGCCGGTCCAGGATGTCTACCGGCAGGACGAGCGTCGAGTGCTCGCCGGGCGGGTCGAGTCGGGCCGGTTGGCGGTCGGCGACGAGATCGTGTTTTCCCCGTCGGGCCGCGTCGGCAAGGTCGCCGAACTCCTGGCGTGGCCCGGCCCAGCCCGCGAGGATGTCGATGCCGGCGACAACGCGGCGGTCGTGCTCGATCGGCCGCTGGTGGTCGAGCGAGGCGACGTCGCGAGCCACCGCGAGCATGCACCGAAGCTGACCGCCGTTTTCGACGCGGAGATATTCTGGCTCTCTGCTGCGCCTTTGACACCCGGCCGCGAGCTTACGATGCAGCTGGGCTCACGCAGCACCGGGCTACGCGTGCAAGCGATCCGTCACCGCATCGATGTCGCAACGCTGGCGCCAGAGCTCGCAAACGCGATTGCGGCGGGCGAAATCGCCAGCGTGACCCTGCGCGCGCACGAGCTTATCGCGATCGACGATTTCGCGGTGATGCCATCGGCCGGACGTTTTGTCCTGCGCGACGGCTATGTCACCGTCGGCGGAGGCATCGCCGACGCGAGCGGCTACCCCGACCATCGTGCGATGCCGGATCGGTCGCGCAACCTCACTCCGATGCGTCATCAGGTGACCGAGCCGGAGCGCGCCTCGCGGTTCGGGCACATCGGCGCGGTCGTATGGCTGACCGGCTTGTCCGCGGCGGGAAAATCGACGCTCGCGATGGCGCTGGAGCGGCGGCTATTCGACGGCGGCTATGCGACATTCGTGCTCGACGGCGATAACGTACGGCGCGGGTTGAATGCCAACCTGGGCTTCTCACCCGAGGATCGCCAGGAGAACATCCGCCGGGTCGGCGAGGCCGCGGCCCTGTTCGCGGAAGCGGGATTCGTCTGTATCACCGCGTTCATTTCACCTTACCGGGACGACCGGCGGCGCGCCCGGGCAGCGGTGGCCAAGGGACGCTTCCTCGAGGTCTATGTCAAGGCCGATCTCGCGGCATGCGAGGCGCGCGATCCCAAGGGACTCTACCGGAGGGCGCGGGAAGGCGAGATCAAGGGTTTCACGGGCATCGACAGCCCCTACGAGGAGCCTGCGGCGCCGGAGCTCATCGTCGATACGACGCAGGACGATATCGCCGCCTGCGTCGAGAAGTTGATCGAATTCGTGGCCGCGCACTGCCGCGTCTAGCGTCGTGCCGGCGCGTGCCGTTCCTGGTTAGCCACCCTTGGCTGGCATATAGTCGCTGCTGCCGCGTTCCATCTGTCGCCGGTCGCAGTCTTGTTGGTGACGCCCCTGACACGGGGGTCGAAGCGGCGAGCCATCTAGTTGTTTTTGGCCTGTCGCCCAAGAAGATGGAACTCGTCGTTCGGGCGCATAGCGATCAGATCGGCCATGCGGTTCGAAAGGGCGAAAAAAGCCGCGATGGCGCCGATGTCCCAGATGTCCTCGTCGGTGAACCCGTGCGCGCGCACCGCTTCGTAGTCGTCTTCGACCAGCTCCACCGATCGCGACGCGACCTTGAGAGCGAACGCAAGCATCGACTTTTGCCGCGCGCTGATGTCGGCCTTGCGGTAGTTGACCGCGACCTGATCAGCGAGCAGAGGATTCTTGGCATAGATTCGAAGGATCGCACCGTGCGCGACGATGCAGTACAGGCAATCGTTGGCGCCCGACGTGGCGACCACGATCATCTCGCGCTCTGCCTTGGTCAGGCCGGACTCGCGCAGCATCAGGGCGTCGTGATAGGCGAAGAACGCTCGAAATTCATCAGGACGATGGGCGAGCGTGAGGAAGACGTTCGGAATGAAGCCGGCCTTTTCATTGACCTCGAGCATCCGCGCGCGAATGTCCGCCGGCAGGTCCTCGAGCTTCGGTACCGGGTAACGACTGATCGCCGGCTGCTCCGCCGCGGGTCTCATCCCTTCGGAGGGACGTAGCCTGAAGCGACGTCGGCGCCGCCGCTGAAGAAATGGCGCTCCATCTGCTCGGCGAGATATTTGCGCGCGCGCGGGTCGGCGAGACTCAGACGATTCTCATTGACCAGCATCGTCTGTTGCTTGAGCCATTGCGCCCACGCCTCCTTCGAGACGTTTTCATAGATTCGCTTGCCAAGCTCGCCCGGATAGGGCGGAAAGTCGAGGCCTTCGGCCTCGCGGCCCAGTTTGATGCATTGAACCATGCGTGCCATCGCAACGTCCTTGCTCCAATGATCGTCAAGCGCGAATTATCGCATGCTGGACGGGGCGGGTGCTGCTGCCGGTCCGGCCTGCCGCTACCGCGAAGACACGCTCATACCGGGCTTTTTTCGTAGACCAGCGAGCGACGCTGCCAGTTGTAGAGATCGCGTTTCTGCGGCGGCAATCGCGAAGGTTCGCTCTCGACAAAACCGCGTTCGACGAACCAGCCCGAGGTTCGCGTCGTCAGAACGAACAGGCGCGACAGACGAAGTTTGCGGGCCCGTTGCTCGATCTCGTGCAGCAGCGCCTCGCCGTATCCTTCGCGGCGAAAATCGGGATGGACGGCAAGCGCGGCGAGCTCGCCGGCCTTTTCGCCCGGAAAGGCATATAGTGCCGCACAGCCAACGATGATGCCGTCGTGCTCCGCGACGACGAATCGCTCGATCTCCATCTCGAGCCGCTCGCGTGAGCGGCGAACGAGCACGCCCTGGTCCTCCAACGGCTCGATAATCGCCAGGATGCCGCCGACGTCATCGATCGTCGCGCTGCGCAGGTGAGCGAGCGGTGCAGCTGCGACCATCGTGCCGACGCCGTCGCGGGTGAAGAGTTCGAGCAACAAAGCTCCATCATGATGGCGGGAAATGAGATGCGCGCGCATGACGCCGTTTTCGCAGGCGCGAATCGCGCCTGGGAGGTAGTACCTGACATCGGCGGGCAGCTTGCGCGCACTCGCCAGCAGTGCCTCGGCATCTTGCGTCGAAAGCTCGCTCAGCAACTGTCGACGACCGTTGCGAACGCCGTCCGTTTCCATCAGGAAGATCAGTTTGTGCGCCGACAGGTGCACCGCGACCTGCGTGGCGACCTCCTCCAGCGCGAGGTTGAAGATCTCGCCGGTCGGAGAGTAGCCGAGGGGCGACACCAGTACGATATCGCCGTCGTCCAGCCGCTGTCGAATCGCCGCGACGTCGACCCGGCGCACTTCTCCCGTCCACTGCATATCGACGCCGTCGAGCACGCCGATCGGTTTGGCGGTCAGGAAGTTCCCGCCGACCACGCGAATGCGCGCGCCAGCCATAGGCGAATTGGCAACACCCAATGACAGCAGCGCCTCGATGCGGCTGCGCGCATGTCCGGTCCCTTCGAGCACGCAGTCGAGCGTCTCGCTGTCGGTCACCCGCAAGCCCCGGTTGTAGGTGCTCGGTATGGTCTGCTGCTTGAGGATGGCTTCGATCTGCGGCCGCGATCCGTGCACGACTACCAGGCGTATGCCGAGACTCTGCAGCAGGTTGAGGTCGTGCACGATGCCGAGAAACGTCTCGTCCGCAACGACTTCGCCGCCGAACGCGATGACGAAGGTCTTCCCGCGAAAGGCGTGGATGTAGGGAGCCGCCGAGCGAATCCATTGCACGAACGCCCGCGTCGTCGCCGAGTGCGCAGCGGGGTTTATTCGCGGAATGCGTGCCATCGTATGGTCCCAAGTCGCAGGGCGGCGGGCGCGGCCGATTATAACGCCCGGGCGTCGCCGCGCGGCGGAGCGACGCGGTATCGCCTATAATCGTGCTTTAAGCGGCACACCGGCGCGAAACCGTCTCTCCACGATTCGCCGACACGCTCTTATAGGCCGGGCGCCTGCCCGCGCTCTGTTTTTCGATGGCTTCGCCTTTACTCGAGAATCTCAATCCCGAACAACTGGCCGCGGTAACGCTTCCTCATGCGTCCGCGCTGATCCTTGCCGGCGCCGGCAGCGGCAAGACGCGCGTGCTGACGACCCGGATCGCCTGGCTGCTGGCCACCGGCCTGGCAAATCCGATGTCGATTCTCGCGGTCACGTTCACCAACAAGGCTGCCAAGGAGATGCTGTCCCGGCTTTCCGCGTTGACGCCAGTGAATACGCGGGGCATGTGGGTGGGGACCTTCCACGGACTGTGCAACCGCATGCTGAGGATGCATTACCGGGACGCGGAGCTGCCTCAGCTGTTCCAGATCATGGACATGCAGGATCAGCTCGCGCTGATCAAGCGCGTGTACAAGGCGCACAACATCGACGATGAGCGCTTCCCGGCGCGTCAGCTCCAGGGGCTCATCAACGTGTCGAAGGAAGAAGGGCTGCGACCCAATCACGTTGAGGCGCACGACGAGTTCACGCGGCGCCAGGTCGAGCACTTCGCGCTATACGAACAGGCTTGCCAGCGCGACGGTGTCGTCGACTTTCCCGAGCTGTTGCTGCGCAGCTACGAGCTCCTTACGCGGCACGAGCGGCTGCGCGAGCACTACAGTCACCGCTTCTCGCACATCCTTATCGATGAGTTTCAGGATACCAACGTGCTGCAGTACAAGTGGCTCAAGCTGCTCACCTCGCCGCAGACGTCGGTATTCGCGGTCGGCGACGACGACCAGTCGATCTATGCCTTCCGCGGCGCGAACGTGGCCAATATGCAGCATTTCGAGCGCGATTTCTCCATCGCGGGCGGGCCGGTAAAGCTGATCAAGCTCGAACAGAATTACCGCTCGCACGGCCGCATCCTCGACGCGGCCAACGCTCTTATCAAGCATAACCAGGGAAGGCTCGGTAAAAACCTGTGGACCGCCGATGCCGAGGGGGAGCCCGTTCGCGCGTTTGCCGCGCCGTCCGATATCGACGAGGCGGCCTTCATCGTCGACGTGGTGAACGGGCTGGTTGCCGAAGGCGTGTCACCGACCGAGATCGCAGTACTCTACCGATCCAACGCGCAGTCCCGCGTCGTCGAGCACGCGCTGTTCAATGCAGGCATGCCGTATCGCGTTTATGGCGGTATGCGCTTTTTCGAGCGGGCCGAAGTCAAGCACGCTCTTGCCTATCTGCGTCTTGTTGCTGCGCCGGGGGATGACGGCGCGTTTCTGCGCGCGATCAATTTTCCGCCTCGCGGTGTCGGTGCGCGATCGATCGAGACGTTGCAGGAGCGCGGGCAGGCGACCGGCGCAAGCCTTTGGCAGACGGCGTGCACCCGCCCGGTGGCGGGCAAGGCCGGCACGAGTCTGGCGGCATTCGTGGCTCTGATCGAGGCGATGCAAATCGCCACCCACGGACTCGCTCTGCCCGAAACGGTCGACCGTGTCGTGCGCGCCAGCGGGCTGCTGGCGCACTATGGCACGGAAAAGGATGGGCAGGAGCGCGTCGACAATCTGCAGGAATTGGTCAACGCCGCCGACGGCTTCATGCGCGAAGCCGAGCGAGAGATCGGCGAAGCCGGCGACGATCCTCTGATGAGTTTTCTCGCGCACGCGGCGCTCGAGGCGGGGGAAACGCAGGCCGCGGAAGGTCGGCCCGCGCTGCAGCTGATGACGGTGCATTCGGCCAAGGGCCTCGAGTTTCACACCGTGTTCGTCACCGGACTGGAGGAGGGCCTGTTCCCTCACGAGAACAGTCTGTCCGAATTCGACGGCGTCGAAGAGGAGCGGCGACTCGCCTATGTTGCCATCACCCGGGCGCGACGGCGCCTGTACCTGACCCTTGCGCAGAGCCGGATGCTGCACGGTCAGCTTCGCTACAACGTTGCCTCTCGCTTTCTGGACGAATTTCCCGATGGGATCGTGCAATGGTTGTCGGCGCCGCGGCGCGATTTTGCGATGAGACACGAGACGCCGCCGCAGACGCGACTGGTTACGCGCGAGGTGCCCGGCTGGCGCATCGGGCAGAGCGTCAGGCATGCCAAGTTCGGACTGGGCATCATCATCGACGCCGAGGGCCGCGGCGACGATGCGCGAGTACAGGTCAATTTCCGCGAAGCCGGCGTCAAGTGGCTCGCGCTCGAATACGCGAAGCTGCAACCGGCGTGACTCATCCGCTCGACGGTTTCGTGCCGTAGTTTCGCTGCGCCGCTAGCTCGATGCGGCCGTTGCCGGAGTCGACTCCTCGGCAGGAAAGATGTCGCGATAGCCGACATAATCCGAGATGTGCAGCGTCGCGACGAGCACGAACATGTACGGCGTCACGATGAACAGCAACACCGGGGCGGCGGCCGAGTCGCTCAGGAGTTGTGCGATGCCCAGCGCGAAGACCGGCACGATGCCACCCAGGGCGAACACCGCCAGGCCGTACACGCCGATCGGGCGCCAGTTGGCGACGGACGCGCGCAGGCTTGTCGCCAGCGCGCTGCGCGCACCTGCATCGTTGAAGACGACCAGCGCCGGGGCGAACCAGGTAGCCAGCAGCGTCGGGAGCGCGCAGACCATGCCGAAGAGCATCGCCAGCTGCACTCGCCCACTGGACAGTATCGCTTCAGACGGCCGCTCGGTGCCGGACAAGAGGGCAATCAACTCACCGCCGTCGATCAGCGCGGTCGCCCGTACGGCGATCAGCATGCCGCCAAGGAACACGACGCCCAGCGGCAGTAGCGCGCGCAGATCGCTGCGAAAGCCCCTGAACAAGTGCCCGAACTTCGGAGTGCCGCCGCGTTCCTGCGTCCAGGCGGCGGCCAGGAAACCGACGGCGAACACCGGTCTCAGCAGCGGCGCGACGAACTGGCCGACTATCGCCAACGGCCCAAACTCGGTGAGGGCCACCAGCAGATAGTAGATGAACAGGAGCGACAGCCACGGCAACGGCGCCTCGCGAAACATCTTTGCCGCGCGCGACAGCCAGGCAACGCCGTGGCTCGCTTCCCGGAGTTCAAACGCGATCGGCGCGGCGTTCATCAGTCGGGCAAGCGCGCCGGCGAGGCGACACGCTCGCGCAGGATGCGCTCGAAGACCGCAGGATCGTGCGCCGAAGTGATCTCCCCGGGGCGCGGCCGGTGCAGATCATATAGGCGCGATAGCCAGAAGCGGAGTGCACCGGCGCGCAGCAGTGGCGCCCACATGGTCGTTTCTTCAGACGTCAGCGGACGCAGCGCCGTATAGGCCGCGACCATCGCCGCAACGCGCGCCTCGTCCAACGCTCCTTCGCGGCCGGTCTCGGTGCAGACGCACCAATCGTTGACTGCGATTGCCAGGTCATAGAGGAACGCGTCGGTGGCGGCAAAGCCGAAATCGATGACACCCGACACGCGCGTGCTCTTGAACAACACGTTGTCGCAAAACAGATCGCCGTGGATCGCTCCGCGCGGTAATCGGACCTTCGCGAGTCCAGCTTGAAATTTGAGCTCGGCTGCGATCAGCGCGTTCTGCTCAGCAGAGAGGAAGGGGCGAATCGCGCGCGCGGCCTGGCGCCACCACCCAGGACCGCGGCGGTTCGACAGACGGGGGCGATAGCTGGCTGCAACCACATGCATCTGGGCCAGCACCGCGCCCGCCGCCGCACAATGCTCGATGTCCGGTCGGACGACGGCGACGCCTTCCAGACGGGCCACCAGTCCGGCAGGTTTGCCGTTCAGGATGCTCCACAGCGCTCCGCTTCGATCGGGTTCCGGCGCGGGTGCCTGCACACCGGCGCTTGCGAGATGTGCCATCAGATTGAGGTAGAAAGGCAACTCCTCAGGCGGGAGGCGCTCGTAGAGCGTCAGCACGTAGCGGCCCTTGTCGGCCGTGACGAAGTAATTGGTGTTCTCTATGCCGGCCGATATCGGTTCGAAGATGTGCACAGCGCCGATCGCGTAACGCGTGAGCCAAGCATTGAGCTCTTCGAGGGTGACGGTGGTATAGACCGACATCGGGCATCGCCGCGCACCTCGGCGTGCACGGCCGCGTTCAGCGCTGCGGAGGACGGGCGCCTAGATCAAAACGAAAACAGCAGCCACATCGGTACCTTCAAGCCCGTATCGAGACTGTCGCGGCGGACGAACGTGCCGTCGGCTCCTTCGGCAACCAGATAATACGGCCTGCCGGTCTTGGGAATCACCTTGATCATCGTCAGGCGGCCGTTGACGCGGTATTCCTCGATGGTCTCGGTGGCACGGCGAACGATCGTCACCTGCGGCTCGAGGTCGGGGTCGTTGGCAATTTCCGGCGGCGGTGGCGGCGCCTCAGGCAACGGCTCGAGCTTTGCCGGAGGCGGTTTCTGGGCGAAGGCGCCCAGCGCGATGGCAAAAACCAGAGCGGGAACCAGCGTTGCAGAGCGAGAGCGCATGCGGCACCGTTTGTAGGCTTTGATTCTAACAGGAATGTGACGGTGCAGGCGCTCGCCCACTCACAGATGGAGCATCTCTCATGCTCGGCGCGGGTTGGCTGGAGGCTTGGCTCCGCCCGCTCGCCGACAGCGGTCGCTTAATGCGCCTGCAGCAGTTTAGCCTCCACCATCGCCGCGGTATTCGAGAGCGAGTCGAGCGCTCACAAATTGAGCATCCTCTCACGCTCGGCGCGGGTTGGCTGGAATCCGCGGCTCTCGTAATAATCAAAAATGGCATCGACGATCGCCGTCGGCTCGTCGATCAAGGTCATCAGATCTATGTCCGAAGGCGAGATCAAGCCCTCTCCGACCAGCTTGTCGCGCATCCAGTCGATCAGACCTTTCCAGAAGTCGCCGCCGACCAGGATGATCGGAATTTTTCGTGTCTTGCCCGTCTGCACCAGCGTCAGGCATTCGGTCAGTTCATCGATTGTGCCGAAGCCTCCCGGCAGAACCACGTAGGCCGACGCGAAACGTACGAACATCATCTTGCGCGCGAAGAAGTAGCGAAAGTTGATGCCCACGTCCTGAAACGCATTGCCGGCCTGCTCGTGCGGCAACACGATGTTGAGCCCGATTGCCGGCGAGCGTCCCGCGTGCGCGCCGCGATTCACCGCTTCCATCAGTCCCGGACCCCCGCCGGAGATCACCGAGAAACCGGCGTCGGACAACAGACGCGCGATGTGCTCGGCCTTGCGGTAGTAGGAGTGATCGGATGCGATCCGCGCGCTGCCGAACAGGCTGACCGCGGGGCGGATGCCGCGCAGGCGCTCGGTGGCGACCGCAAACTCTGCCATAATGCCCAGAACCCGCCACGCTTCCTGGCCGTTGGTCGCGAAATTCGCCTGAGGGTCGATCAACTCGGGAATCTTGTTCGTCTGATTCATGCCTACGCTGTTCCTCGTCGACGGCTCATCGTATCTATACCGGGCGTTTCACGCCTTACCCGATCTGCGAACGTCGCGCGGGGAGCCCACCGGCGCGATTCGTGGTGTCGTTTCGATGTTGCGCCGATTGGTCGAGGACGGCAAGCCGGACCGGTTCGCAGTCGTATTCGACGCGCCGGGAAAGACGTTTCGCGACGACTGGTATCCGCAATACAAGGCCAATCGTGCGGCGATGCCGGACGATCTGGCGCGGCAGATCGGGCCGCTGCACGAATTGATTCGCGCCTACGGCTGGCCTTTGCTGATGATCGAGGGCGTGGAAGCCGACGACGTCATCGGTACGCTGGTGCGACGCGCGGAGGCGCAGGGATTCGATGCGGTCATCTCGACCGGTGACAAGGATCTCGCGCAGCTGATCACGCCGAGAGTGACACTGGTCAACACGATGAGCAACGAGCGCCTGGATATGCAGAGCGTCAGCGCGAAGTTCGGCGTGCGCGCCGACCAGGTACTCGATCTGATGACATTGACCGGCGACTCGGTGGACAACGTGCCGGGGGTGGCGAAGGTCGGACCGAAGACGGCTGCCAAGTGGCTGTCCGAGTACGGCACGCTGGATCAGGTAATCGCACATGCCGGTGATATCGGTGGCGTGGTCGGCGAAAACCTGCGCGCGGCTCTCGACTGGCTTCCACAGGGCAGAAAGCTGCTGACAGTGAAGACCGACTGCGCGCTGGCGCTGCAGCCGGCTGAGCTGGTCGTGCAACCGGTCGATGCCGAGAAGCTGCGATTGCTTCTCGAGCGCTTCGAGTTCAAGACGGGGTTGAAAGACCTGGAGGATGGGCGTCACGGCACGCTCCCACAGGCGGCCGAAGCGCCGCCCGCAACGGCCGATGAAGCGTCCGGCACCGCGCGCGCGCCGGTGCCGCGACATTACGAAACCATTCTTGACTTTGCGGCGCTCGACGGCTGGATCGACGCGATCGTACGTGCCGAGCTGGTTTCCATGCATACCGAGACGACCAGCCCCGACCCGATGCAGGCCCGGATCGTCGGATTGTCCGTTGCGATCGGGCCGGGACGTGCCGCGTACATTCCTCTCACGCACGGCTACGCGGGCGCCCCGCCGCAACTGCCGCTCGACGAGGTCCTGGCGCGGCTGAAAGGCTGGTTCGAAAATCCAGCCGCTCGCAAGCTCGGCCACAACGTCAAACACCAGCAGCACGTACTTGCCAACCACGGCATCGCCCTCGCCGGCGTCGTCGACGACACGATGCTGCAATCGTACGTTCTCGAATCGCATCGCCCGAACGACTTGATCAACCTTGCCTCGCGCCGGTTGGACCTGAAGATGCTGAGCTATGCGGAAGTCGCCGGCAAGGGTGCGTCGCAAATCGGCTTCGACCAGGTTTCGGTCGAACGTGCGACGGAATATTCCGCTGAGAACGCGGACGTCACGACGCAACTGCATCGAGTGCAGCAGCCGCGCGTGTCTGCCGACACGGGCCTCGATTTCGTCTATTCGTCGATCGAAATGCCGACGCGCGACGTGCTCTTTCGCATGGAGCGCACCGGCGTCCTCCTCGACTGCGCATTGCTTGACGCGCAGAGCCGGGAGCTGGGCGAGCGCGTGCTGGCGCTCGAAGACCGGGCGTACGAGCTCGCGGGCCAGCCCTTCAATCTCGGGTCGCCGAAGCAGCTGGGCGACATACTGTTCGGAAAGATGGCGCTGCCGGTGGTCAAGAAGACGGCGACCGGACAGCCGTCGACCGACGAGGAAGTGCTGCAGCAGCTTGCTGCGGACTATCCGCTGCCGAAAGTTCTGCTCGAGCATCGCGGCCTGTCCAAGCTGAAGTCGACCTACACCGACAAGCTGCCGCAGATGCGCAATGCCCGCACCGGGCGCGTCCATACCAATTTCGCCCAGGCTACCGCGGTAACCGGACGGCTCGCCAGCACCGACCCCAATCTGCAGAACATTCCCGTGCGCACGCCCGAAGGGCGGAGGATCCGCGAGGCGTTCATTGCGCCGCCGGCGCACACGATCGTATCGGCCGACTACTCGCAAATCGAGTTGCGCATCATGGCGCACCTGTCGGGTGACGAATCGCTTCTGAGGGCTTTCGCCGCGGGCGCCGACATCCACAGGGCCACGGCGGCCGAGATTTTCGGTGTGCCGCTGACAGAAGTGACGGCAGAGCAGCGACGCTATATCAAGGCGGTCAACTTCGGCCTCATCTATGGCATGAGCGCGTTCGGCCTTGCCGCGCAGCTGGCGATCGAGCGCGGTGCCGCGCAGATGTTCATCGACAAATACTTTACGCGCTACCCCGGCGTTGCCCAGTACATGCAGCGCACGCGCGAGCTGGCCCGGAAGCAGGGCTACGTCCAGACCGTGTTCGGGCGGCGGCTCTGGCTGCCGGACATCAACGCCGGCGGCGGTCCGCGGCGCCAGGGCGCCGAACGCGCCGCGATCAATGCGCCGATGCAGGGCACAGCCGCCGATCTGATCAAACTCGCGATGATCGCGGTTCAGCAATGGCTCGATGCCGAGCGTCTCGGAACCCGACTGATTCTTCAGGTGCACGACGAGCTCGTGCTCGAGGTCCCCAGCGTCGAGCTCGATCGAGTCAAGCGCGAATTGCCTGCGCTGATGAGCGGCGTAGCGAACCTTCGCATTCCGCTGGTCGTCGACCTTGGTAGCGGTCCGAACTGGGAACAGGCGCACTGACTCGTCGCGGCATGAGGCGCTGGTGTCGGGCGTGGCTCCGATGTTGTCGTGCACACTGCGCGGTGCGTCTTCGCGGCCAACCGTTAGTGCCGCTACGCCGTCCGTCTGTAAGCTCGGACACCAGCACGTGAGGGCAACGGTTATAAACAGCGCCTGCCCTCGCCGCGTGGTTTGCAAACATGCTTGCACCCGCTCATGTCGGTCATCTGGCGATGCTTCGGTCGCTGATTCGGCAGAATGCCGCCGAGGGAAGTTTCGACTCCGGGCTCGCGGCGGATTCCAGCCAATCGGTCGAGTTCTTCGACAAGCTCAAGCGCGCGCTCGTGCACGGCTATTTCATCGAAGAGGATCTGCAAACCGGACGGGCCGAGTCGATCGCCGTGCCGGGCTATATTTTCTGGCCCGACGATCGCCACAGCGGGAACCCCCCTGCGGGCTTTGGCCTGTTCCGGGCGATCGCCGGTGGCTTCGAGCTCTGGCTCGCTGCGCTCGAGCTCGGACGGCGTGGCGGTGGTCATGGCCGCGCGCTGATCGACGCGTTGTTCGCCACGCCACCCGGCAGGAAAACCTGGGTCGTGCGCATCCCGCGCGACTCGCGCTACCGTGCGACGGTCGAGCACTTGCTGAGCAGCCACTCGTTCGACCGCGTCGGCGACACGACGCGGCTGCGCTGGTTCCTGCGCAGCGACGCGCCTGCTTCGCTGGCAGTGAGTGTGCGGCGCGCCGTCAACGGCAATCCGCCGCGCGATTAGCGCTGCGCGAAATCTCCCATCGTAAGTGCTAGCCGGCGACAATCGCGCATCGGGCAAGCGCGCCGAGCAGGGCCTCGGTCCACTGCGCCCGATCGCCGGGATCGGGCGCGGAAATCTCAACGATCCGGCCGGCACGGACGGACCAGCACGCGTAGTGTTCTGGCCAACGGACCGCGTCGCGTTCGAACAGGTGGGCAAGCTCGACGGCATCCAGGCGCGATGGCCTGATGCGGTCGAGACGGTTGGCCAGGCCGGCGGACAGCTGGTCGTATCGCGGGTCCAGTTCCTTGCGCAGCGTCGGCAGCACGCGATGCAGCAGGGGCATCGATTGCACCGGGGGCAACGCGAGCCAGCCTTGCGCATTGCGCGTCGTAACGATCGGCCCATCGTTTTCGTCGAGCAGAAGGAGCGTGAGGCCCGGATGCAAAGCGGCCCACTCAGGCAACGCGTGCACAACGCCCCTGACCAAATTCTGCGCCGAACGGGCTGTACGAAGCTCGCCCTGAAGAACCCATGTGCCTGTGACGGTTGCGCATGCGAGAAGGCCGAGCGCCGCGCAACGATACCGCCCGGGCCCATCGTTCGCTCGAGCATCGGCCATGGGTCGCGCGCCCGCGACGCCGATGGCCAGCGCCAGCCACGCTATCGGCGTGTAACCCAGGCGTCCGCCTTCGCCTGTCTCGGCCATCGGGCCCGTGCTGAGGAGCGTCGCGACAACGAGCCCCGCAAACGCGCATAACAGCGCAGCGGCGAGACGTCGCTGCGCCGCCCGCGAACCTGCCGCCATAAGCACAGCGGAGCAGGCGAAGATCGCGAGGCAGGCCGTAGCGCTGCCAGGCGTGTTCCGCGTGAGCCCCTTCCACCAGCCTGCGAACGACCCGGCGGCGAGCCACAGTTCGTCGAACTGCGGGACCTTGCCGCCGCGCGTATAAACCCGCCAGAAGTCACCGAAGAAATGCGCTCTGACGACAAAAAAAAGGACAGTCAGCAGGAGGCATGCGACGACCGCCAGAATCTGCGCGCGGGACAGGCGCTTGGGCCACGCCAGCGCGACAAGGGTCATTTGCAGCGGGAATACGGCGGCGGACTCCTTGAACCCAAGTGCCAGCACCAGCAAAACGGGCAAAAGCGCGGCGCGAATCGGCGAGGCAGGCGATGATGTCCACGCATAGACGCCGGCCAGGGTCAATAGCGTAACGAACGCGTCCGCGCGCGCCGCCACCCAGAAAACGCCCTCCGCTGTCGCAGGGCACAGGGCGAAGAACGCCGACGCAATGAAGGCAGGGACCCGCCCGTCCCGCTCGCAAGCCGCGGCAAGCCGCACGATGAGCGACGCGACTATCGCCGTGTTCGCCAGGTGAGCCGCATAATTCAACGCGTACCAACCCGCGAAACTGTTACCTGCGCTCCATTCATTGAGGGCGACGCTCGCGACAGTCATCGGCCGGTAGAACACCACGCCGCCCGGATCCACGCCAAAAAACTGCGCCCAGGTTTGCGTCCACAGTTCGCCGTCGGCCGACGCAAGCCACATCCGGTGCAGGAAACCGAAATCGTCGCTCAGCCAAAAGCCGCCGAAAAACCGCGCGTACATCCCCGCCGCCAACAACACGGGAACGGCGAGTATCCAGGAGCCGCGGGCATGGGAAAAACTCATCGCCGGCAACCGCCCGCGTCGGGTGGCCGGCAGCAGTGCATCAGGACACTCAGGCTGACGGCGGAGTCGTTACCGGCGCCGTGGGTGCGCGGTCTGCGCGGTCTTCGTAAATGTCGCAATAGCTCGTATAGACGGTTGCGATCGTTACCGGTCCGAGCACAAACCAGCCCAGCATGAGAGGAATCGACGCCACGATTGCCAACAGCACGCCGATCAGCCCATATACCAGGAACGGCATGACGTTGCGCAGACAGCCATTGAAGGACAGGCGCATCGCATCGAGCGGTTCGACGTTTCGGAGAACCACCAGCGCGGGCGCGAACCAGACTGCCATCAGCAAAGGCAGGTAGAGCAGCAAAAAGACCAGGGCCCCCACAAGCACCGCCATCGCCATGTTCCGGAATACCGGGATCAGCGCCATGGGATCCTGCAAATCCTGCAAATGCCAGAGTTCGCTGACGATCGCGGCGCCGAAAAACACCAGCAGGAAGCCGAACACCACGAGCGCGATCCCGATGGCGACCGCGCAGTAGATTACTCCGATGACGAACAGCGGCCCGGTGCGGGTGCCGAATCCGGCGAATAGATGCCCGACCGTCAACGGCTGACCGCGATCGATCGCGCGGCAGCCCAGCATGAGTCCACCGGCGAGCACCGGAAAAAGCACTTGTCCGGCGAGGTGTCCGATCAGTGGAATGAACGTCAGGACGATATTGAGCACGACCAGCAGGATGGCAATCAGCAACCACGGACCGACCGCGGGCAGGAACAGTCGCCATGCCTCGCCCCACCAGGCGGAGCCGCGGTCGGCTGCGACCGTGCGTGCTGTGGTAAAGGGCATTCCTGAACCCGGGCTCCCCCCTGCGCTGGCGATCGGCTGGTTCGACATTGAGCACTCCCGGTAGCGCCGCCACGGGCAAAGCAAAACCTTAGCACAGCGCGGCCGGCGGCCACGCCGCCTCCTGCGGCGGCGCCGGCCGCCGAGCGCGAGGAGGCTAAAAGCGAAATTGTGCGCAGATGGCCTTGCTTTCCGGCCCCTGAGCACCTATCATTAGCACTCGCTCGAGGCGAGTGCTAACAAGGACGCCGATGTGGTGTCCCCGGGGCGTTAGCCCGAGCCCAGACCCGAACCCGAACCTGCAGGGTCAACTACCTGATTCTGCGTAACTTATGTCTAGGAGTGAGTGCTAACATGGATATCCGTCCTTTGCACGACCGCGTGATCGTCAAGCGGCTGGAAGAAGAGCGCAAGACCGCCGGCGGCATCGTCATCCCCGACACCGCCGCCGAGAAGCCCTCGCAGGGCGAAGTCGTCTACGCGGGCCCCGGCAAGACCGACGAGAGCGGCAAACTGCTGCCGATGGGCGTCAAGAAAGGCGACAAGATTCTTTTCGGCAAGTACTCCGGTCAGGAATTCAAGCTGAACGGCCAGGATCTGCTGCACATGCGCGAAGACGACATCATCGGCATCGTCGCCTGATAGCCCCCGGTCCCCGCTCAAACACATCCACATCGAGTCTCAGGAGAAATAAATCATGGCATCCAAAGACGTTCGCTTCGGCGACGCCTCGCGCAACCGCATGCTGGCCGGGGTCAACATCCTCGCCAATGCCGTCAAGATAACTCTCGGCCCGAAGGGCCGAAACGTGGTGCTCGAGCGCAGCTTCGGCGCGCCCACGATCACCAAAGACGGCGTGTCGGTCGCCAAGGAAATCGAGCTCAAGGACAAGTTCGAGAACATGGGCGCGCAAATGGTCAAGGAAGTCGCGTCGAAGACTTCTGACGTTGCCGGCGACGGCACGACCACCGCAACGGTCCTGGCGCAATCGATCGTCGTCGAAGGCATGAAGTATGTCGCTGCCGGCATGAATCCGATGGATCTGAAGCGCGGCATCGACAAGGCAGTCAACGCCGTCGTCGAGGAACTGAAGAAAATCAGTAAGCCTTGCACGACCAGCAAGGAAATCGCGCAGGTCGGCGCCATCTCGGCCAACGCCGACGAGTCGATCGGCAAGACGATATCGGACGCGATGGACAAGGTCGGCAAGGAAGGCGTGATCACGGTCGAGGACGGCAAGGGTCTCGAGAACGAGCTCGACCTGGTCGAAGGCATGCAGTTCGATCGCGGCTACATCTCCCCGTATTTCATCAACAACCCTGACAAGCAGACGGCGCTTCTCGAGGATCCGTACATCCTTCTGCACGACAAGAAGGTCAGCAACATCCGCGACCTTCTGCCGCTGCTCGAGCAGGTGGCGAAGTCGGGCAAGCCGCTCTTGATCGTCGCCGAGGACGTCGACGGCGAAGCGCTGGCGACGCTGGTGGTCAACAACATCCGCGGCATCCTGAAGACCACCGCCGTCAAGGCGCCCGGCTTCGGCGACCGCCGCAAGGCGATGCTGGAAGATATCGCCATCTTGTCGGGCGGCACCGTCATCGCCGAAGAGCTCGGCCTGAAGCTGGAAAATGCGACGCTCAAGGATCTGGGCCGCGCCAAGCGGGTCGAGGTCGCCAAGGAAGACACGACGATCATCGACGGTGCGGGCGAAAAGTCGGCCATCGAGGCGCGCGTCAAGAACATCCGCGTGCAGATCGATGAAGCGACGTCGGACTACGACAAGGAAAAGCTCCAGGAGCGCGTGGCGAAGCTCGCCGGCGGTGTTGCGGTGATCAAAGTCGGCGCGGCCACCGAAGTCGAGATGAAGGAGAAGAAGGCTCGCGTCGAGGATGCGCTGCACGCGACCCGTGCGGCCGTCGAGGAAGGCATCGTCGCCGGCGGGGGTGTCGCTTACCTTCGCGCACGCGCCAACCTGAAGAACCTGAAGGGCGATAACGCCGATCAGGAAGCCGGCATCAAGATCGTGCTGCGTGCGCTCGAAGAGCCGCTTCGCCAGATCGTCAACAACGCGGGCGAAGAGCCTTCGGTCGTCGTCAATAAGGTCGTCGAGGGCAAGGGCAACTTCGGCCTGAACGCGGCCACCGGCGAATACGGCGATCTCGTGCAGATGGGCGTCGTCGATCCGACCAAGGTCACGCGCTTCGCGCTGCAGAACGCGGCGTCGGTTGCCAGCCTGATGCTGACGACCGAGGCGATGATCGCCGAGCTGCCCAAGGACGAAAAGCCGATGGGTGGTGGCGGCATGGGTGGCATGGGCGGCATGGGTGACATGGACATGTGATCCCAGCCCGGGATCCCGGTTCAGGAAAAAGGCCCCGCGTTTGCGGGGCCTTTTTTACGCGTCGGCGGCAGGTCCCGGCAGGCGACCGGCCGCACCGCGGACGCTGAAAATCGATTAGACTAGCCACCGGCATGGCGCGGCGGGGCGCGCGCATCGCGGAGTGGGAACGCACGCTGCGCCCCGATGCGTCGGATCGATAGAGCTATCGACGGGGACCCGTCCGCATGACCTCCGGCATTCTCTCTGCGCTTGCGTTCGGCGCCATCGCTGTCGCGGTCCTGTATGGGTTGCTGCGGCGCCAGCGCGGCGGGCGTCGTGGTGCCGGCGACAGCAACACGGTGGCGCAATGGACCGAAGGCGAGACGACGCGGCTGCTATCGAGCGCGGAGTTGCCGGGCTTGTACCTGCTGCGGCCGCGCTTCCTGTCCAAGGCTGAAAACGTCGTTTACCTGCTGCTGAAGGCCGCGTTTCCCCGCCACGACATCTTCGCGCGGGTTCGCCTGGCCGATGTCCTCCAGGTAAAGATCGGGCCGCAGGGCATGGAGCGGCTCCGGGCATTCCGCAAGATCGCCAATCAGCACGTCGGATTCGTCGTCTGCGACCGCGGCATGACCATCGTCGCGATCGTCGACGCCAAGGAGCCGCAACAGGTGCAGAACCCGCGCGATCAGAAGCTCGAGATCATCAAGCAGCGCTGCCTCCAGGCTGCGCAGGTCAAGTATCTCTGCGTCTATCCGCCGACGCTCCCCCGCTACCGCGATTTGCGCGAGCAGGTTCTAGGTCCCGCTGCCGAACTGGTCTGAGTCGGGCGAAGGTCTACGACGATCGCTGGTCGGCGCCCGGCGCTGCCTGCACGCGAAGCGGCGCATTGCGCACGGCCAGCCATGTGCCGGCCAGTATCAATGCGCACCCGGACAGCGTGTTCGCGGCGAGGCTTTCACCGAGAAATAGCGCGCCCCAGAGCACGCCAAAGAGCGGAATCAGGAAGGTGACGGTCAAGGCGCGCGTGGGGCCGACGTCGGCGATCAGTCGGAAGTAAAGCAGGTACGCGAGCGCGGTCGACGCGAGCGACAGGGCAAGGACGTTGCCCACCACGAGCGGCGACGGCGTCGAGGGTATGGCTGCGAAGGGCAACGCGGGAAGCAGCACTAGGGCGGCGCCCAATTGGCTGTACAACGCGATCGCGCCGCTCGGAATCCCCTTCATCCGCGCCTTGGCGTAGATGCTGGCAAGTCCATAACAGAGCGCGGCGGCGAGGCAGGCGAGGATCCCGGCGATCATTTGCGCGGTCCACGGCTCGGGTTGCCACCCCACCAGCAGCGCGACGCCGCCGAGCCCGAGCGCCATGCCCGCAAGCCGCCGCGCGCCCAGCGCTTCTCCCAGCCAGAAAGCACCGCCCAAGGCACCGAAAAAAGGGCTGGTCGCATTCAGGACGGCCGCGGTCGACGCCGTCACGTACTGCTCGGCGAAACAGAACAGGACGAAAGGCAGTGCGGAGTTGATCGTGCCGATCACCAGATAGCTTCGCCAGTGCGCGGCCAGCGATGGAACGCTGCCACGCCCGATAGCGACCGCGAGCAGCGCGACAAAAGCCAAGGTGACGCGACACCAGGCGAGCCAGACCGGCCCGAGCGCAGGGACCGCGACCCGCATGAAGGCGAATGATGCGCCCCATAGCGCCGCGAGCGCCAAGAGGCGCGCGACATCGCGTCCGTTCATCGACTGCGTTCTCGAATTCAGCCGCCCGGTGCGGCGGCGCCGGCAGGCATGCCGACGCCAGGGAGCGCGCGCTGGCCACGCGCGCCCGTATGCGCACGCTCGTGCTCGAGCAGCCAGGCCTTGCGCCACAAGCCGCCGCCATACCCGGTCAAGGCGCCGTTGGCCCCGATCACCCGATGGCAGGGGACGACGATGGATAGATTATTGTCTCCGTTGGCGCGCCCGACGGCGCGCACCGCAGCGGGATGCTCGATGGTGGCAGCGATAGCCGCGTACGACCGCGTCGACCCGGCGGGTATCGCGAGCAAGGCTTGCCATACCGCGATCTGGAATGCCGAGCCGTCGAGCCGCAGCGGCGTGCCGAACCGTAGCGAGCGGCCGTCGAAGTAAGCGTCGAGCTCATGCTCGATCTGGTCGAGATGACGGTGTTCGCCGGGTACGACGTGATGCCCGACGCGTCGGCGGAGGCGCTGGATCTCGCGCTCCAGTCCGCGCCGGTCGATGAATTCCAGCAGACGCAAACCGTCGTCGTTGGCCAGCGCGAGCATCGGACCCAGGGGCGTCTCCAGCACTTTGGCGTAAAGGCAGTCCATCGCGCGCGCGTTGCTGGGCGCCGTGCCGAACACTTTGGCGAAGGCATCGCGAAATCCGCTGGGCGAGTCGAAGCCGTGGTCGAGCTGCAGGTCGAGCATGCTTTTTCCTTCTCTTACTCCGGTGAGCGCGAGTCCCATGCGACGGGCGCGCTGGTAGGCGTGGAACGTCATGCCGCAGTAGCGCTGGAAGGCGCGCCGCGCGGTCGTGGGCTCGATGCCCATGCGTGCGAGGTCGGCTTCGCGCAAGCGTCGGCCCGGATCGGCCTCGACGGCGGCGAGAAGCCGGTCGACGAGCGGCGCCGCCTCGCGCCGCTGGTCGAGCGGACGGCACCGCAGGCACGGCCGATAGCCGGCGTAGAGCGCTTCCTGCGGGGTCGCGAAGAACTCGACGTTTTCGCGCTTCGGCGTCCGCGCGTGGCATACGGCGCGACAGAATATCCGCGTCGTTTTCACCGCAACGTAGAAAATTCCGTCGAACGCGGCGTCGCGCGCCGCAAGCGCGCGATACATCGTCGCTTCGGATGGCAACCTGGACATGAACAAATTATAGGCGCGGCGATAAAGCGGTGCCGTCGAAATTCGGGCGCCAAATTCGGCCGGCAGGACGACCCCGGTAGCGCCGACCCAGAGAGGGAAGCGGTCAGTGGATGGTGTCGATGCTGCGAAAGTGCTGTTCCATGCGCTGTGCGTCCGGCGCGCTGCCGGTGAACAGTTCGAAAGCTCCGACTGCCTGCCATACCGCCATGCCGCCGCCGTCGAGAGTGCGACAGCCACGCGCCTTCGCTGCGCGCAACAGCTCGGTCTCCAGCGGGAAATAGACGACCTCGGCAACCCAATGACGCGGCTCCAGCCACGCCGGATCGACGGGGGTACCGGGGTGGCCGGTCATGCCGATCGGCGTGGCATTGATCACGCCCGCCGCGTGCGTGATGGATGTGCGTACGTCGTGTGCAGGCTCGACACGGCCGGCGCCGAAGCGGGAGCGCAGGCGAGCAGCCAGCGTTTCGGCCTTGCCGCGGTCGGCATCGACGATGGAGAGCCGTTGCGCCCCGAGCGTAAGGATTGCGTGCGCAACCGCCGCCCCGGCGCCGCCGGCGCCAAGCAGCGTCACATCGTCCAGCGACACATCGTCCAATGTGCGCCGAAAGGGGATGGCGAATCCCGACCAGTCGGTGTTATGGCCAGTGCGCTGGCCATTCTGAAAGACGACGGTGTTGACCGCGCCGATGGCCTCCGCATCCGGTGAGAGCCGATCGAGCAGGGGCAGCACCGCCTGTTTGAAGGGGTGCGTGACGTTGACACCCGAAAATCCGATGGCCTGCACCGCATCGAGAATGTGCGACAGGTCCGTGGTGCCGCGGCGGGCGCGGGCAAGGTCGATCAACTGGTAATGCAGCGCGAGGCCGAGTCGCCGCGCCTCCTGTTCATGCAGCACGGGCGAGCGCGAGCCCTGGATCCCTTCGCCGATCAGCCCCACCAGGAATTTCGGCGCCGGGGAACCTCGCGTGCCTGCCGCAGCGGGGCTCATCAGCGGTCGCGTCCGTCGGACACCCTTGTTCCCTTCATCGCTCCACAGTATGTGCGATTAACGCACGTCTGTGCGACTATCGAACATAGTCGAAATCGTGTCTCGTCACGCCCTGGGCGATTATCGAAATATCGTGAGATTATCGATCAACCGAGGGGCAATCGACCTTCGAATGGACCAGAGCAATCTTGGTGCGCGTTACCGCTGCGAGCGGTTGCTATCGGCGAGATCGAGCGCCGGGTTCACCCGGAATGTCAGCGAGCATACTGGTTATACAGCCACAAAATTACCGCCGCGCCGATTACCGACAGCACCCACCCGGCGGGGTGAAATTTTCCGTCCGGCGACTTCCAGATGAGTCCCGCGACAACGCCGCCAACCACCGATCCGGCGATACCCAGCCCGGCGGTGAGCCAGAAGCCAAGGGCGTCGACGCCCGGCACGACAGCGCGCGCGATCAGGCCAACGATGAAACCGACGATGATCGTTCCGATGATGCTCAGGATGCCCATGGCTTTAGCCTTTCAAGCAGTCGAGGAGTGCCGCGGCGGCGGGGCGTAAGCCGCGGTCGCCACGGTCCGGCGATGCTAGCATAGGCGTGCGCCGGCGCTGCCAAGGCGCCGTGAAGGTGGATCGTAAGGATCCGAGCGCCCGGATCGACCATGGTCGGCGCACAAAGTCGAAAGGGCATATGCATCCGTTCCTCCGGGCAATCGGCGCCGCGCTATTGATCTTGGCACCCGCCGTGACCGCTTATGCCGATTGCCGCGCGCGAAGCCCGGAGCACTCGACGGCGCTGATCGAGCTCTATACCTCGGAAGGTTGCGACAGCTGTCCCCCCGCCGATCGCTGGCTGTCTTCGCTGCCGGCGCAAAACCTCGGCGACCGTGCCGTGGCCCTTGCGCTGCACGTCGATTACTGGGACCGGCTCGGCTGGAAGGATCGTTTCGGCAGAGCGAGCTTCAGTGAGCGTCAGCGCGACGAATCGGCGCGATCCGGCGGGGCATTCGTCTACACGCCGCAGGTCCTGCTGCAGGGCCGCGACTATCCGCAGTGGCACGCCGGTGATGAGCTCGAGCACGCGATCGCAAAGATCAACGCACGGCCGGCGCGCGCCGTGCTGGACCTGGTCGCGCATCCTCGCGCGGCAACGGCTGAGGTGGATGTCAGCGTTCGGGTGACCGACGTCCGCGAACGCGCCGGCGCCGTCGTTGCCGTGGCGCTGGTGCAGAACGGTCTGTCGAGCGAAGTCAAGGCCGGTGAAAATGCGGGCAAACACCTGCGGCATGATCATGTCGTCAGGCAATGGCGCGAGTTGCTCACACTGGACGCATCGGGCGTGGGCGCCGGCAAGCTGGACCTCGCGCTGCCTGCCGATCTGGGGCCTCTGTCCGTCGTGGTCCTGGCGGAAAATCCCCGTACGGGAGAGGTATTGCAAGCCCTCGAAATGCCGCTTTGCACCGCCCGTTAAGCTCACCACGCGACCCATTTAGCGGCGCGTCCGCTCCCTGGATCAACCAGGCGTAAGCCCACGTCGACATCGCAGCGCGTCCCCATCCCGCCCGGCGGTCGCGATCGTTCGCCCTTGCCGCCCGACCCGCCCTGCCGTTATAGCTTGCCTTTCGCCGGGTGTTTCCCTAAGCTTCGCAGGATTGCACGCGGCCGGAAGCCGTCGCGACGGGACCAGGGCTCATAGAAGTCCGCCGCCCGTTCCCGTGCCGCCAGCGTTCTGGGCAGGTCTTTCACCCTCAGGAGGAGGAACGATGAGCACAGCCAGTCGCCCGATCGGGCACGTCCAGCTCAGCTCGAAGAGCGAGGAGCGTCGCGTCGTATTCGCGTCGTCGCTGGGGACGGTATTCGAATGGTACGATTTTTACCTCTACGCGATCCTGGCGCCGTTTTTCGCGGCGTTGTTCTTTCCCAAGGGTAACGACACCGCGGCGCTGCTCTCGGCGTTCGCGACCTATGCCGCAGGATTCCTCGTCCGGCCGTTCGGAGCGCTGGTCTTCGGCCGCATCGGCGACCTGGTCGGACGGAAGTACACCTTCCTGGTGACGATCGTCATCATGGGCTTCTCGACGTTTGCCGTCGGCCTGCTGCCGACGTTCCAGTCGATCGGCTGGCTGGCGCCGATCCTGCTGGTTTCGTTGCGCTTGCTGCAGGGCCTGGCGCTTGGCGGAGAATATGGCGGGGCGGCGACCTACGTGGCCGAGCATTCGCCGCAGAACCGTCGAGGCTACGACACCGCCTGGATCCAGACGACCGCGACCGTCGGCCTGTTCCTGGCGCTGATCATCATTTACATGTGCCGCTTCACCGGGTGGATGGCGCCGAAGGACTTCTCGGATTGGGGCTGGCGGATTCCGTTCCTGGTCTCACTGATACTGCTGGTCTTTTCGGTCTATATCCGGCTGAAGCTGAATGAATCCCCGGTGTTCCAGCGGATGAAGGCCGAGGGCAAGGGGTCCAAGGCGCCGCTGCGCGACAGCTTCCTCAAGTATCCGAACAACAAGCTCACCCTGCTGGCGCTGCTGGGCGCCACCGCCGGCGAGGGCGTCGTCTGGTATACGGGCCAGCTGTATTCGCTGTTTTTCCTGGTCATCACCCTGAAGCTCGACGGCGCGACGACCTACATCCTGATCGGCCTTGCGCTGTTGATCGGCACGCCGTTCTTCCTGGTATTCGGCGCGCTTTCCGACAAGATCGGGCGGCTGAAGATCATTCTCGCCGGCTGCCTGATCGCGGCGCTGACGTATTTCCCGCTGTTCAAGGGGCTCACGCACTACGTCAATCCGGCGCTCGAGACGTTCCAGGCGGCCAATCCGATCACCGTCGCGGCGAAGGACTGCCAGTTCCACATCTTCGTCGGACCCTGGTCGAAGTTCAGCGACTGCGACAAGACCCAGGATTTCCTGACCAAGTCGGGATTATCCTTCACGACGACCGAGCTTCCCGCCGGTTCCACCGACAGTGTCATCACCAAGATCGGCAACACCGAGCTCAAAGGCTGGGACGAGGCGAAATACAAGGACACGCTGAAGGCAGCCGGAGCGCCGGCGAGCGCGGACAAGTCGAAGATCAACTATCCGATGACGCTGCTGATCCTGGTCATCATGATGATCTACGTGACCATGGTGTACGGGCCGATCGCGGCGTTCCTGGTGGAGCTGTTCCCGACGCGGATCCGGTACACGTCGATGTCGCTGCCGTACCACATCGGCAACGGCTGGTTCGGTGGTATGCTGCCTCTGCTGGCGACGGCGATGGTCGCCGCCTCGGGTGACATCTATTACGGACTCTGGTATCCGATCATCGTCGCGCTGATGACCTTCGTCGTCGGAATAATTTTCCTGCGAGAGACCAAGGACAGGGATATCGAGGCGGACTGGCACTAGGCGCAACACCCATCCGCGCTCGACTCGAGCGACAGACACGAAAGCCCCGGGTTCCCGGGGCTTTTTTTTCGTCCGCGGGCGCGCGGCCTGTCGCAGAGGTTCCGTTATACTCCCGCGCCTACGGCGGCGCGCGACCATGATATCCAGACTACGCAGATGGGCTCGCCAGCTGGGACCGGGACTGATCACCGGCGCCGCCGACGACGATCCCTCGGGCATCGCGACCTACTCGCAGGCCGGCGCGCAATTCGGGTTCCTGACGCTATGGGCCATCGTGTTCACCTATCCGCTGATGGTGGGCATCCAGCTGGTTAGCGCGCGGATCGGCCGGGTCACCGGTCATGGCCTGGCGTCGAACATCGGCCGGCATTTCTCGCGACCGGTGCTCTACACGATCGTCGCGCTCCTCGTCCTCGCCAACACCGTCAACATCGCCGCGGACATCGCCGCCATGGGCGAGGCATTACAGCTGGTTGTCGGCGGTCCCCCGCATGCACACGCGGTTGTCATCGGGATCACCTGCTTGCTATTGCAGGTGTTTCTCTCCTATCAGCGGTATGTCCGGTATCTCAAATGGCTGACGCTGGCGCTGCTCTCCTACGTGGTCCTGGTGCTGACCATACAGATTCCATGGAGCGAGGTTGCGGCGCATGCGGTGCGCCCGCATTTCTCGTTGACGTCCCAGTACCTGACGGTGATTGTCGCCGTGTTCGGGACGACGATCAGCCCGTACCTGTTCTTCTGGCAGGCGTCCCAGGAAGTCGAAGAGTTGAACGCCGATCCGGCCGCAGGCGCCCTGGCACACGCTCCGGAGGGGGCGGTCGAGCACTTGCAACGAATCAAGATCGACACCTACCTCGGGATGGCATTCTCCAACATCGTTGCGTTCTGCATCATCCTGGGCACGGCCGCGACCTTGAATGCGGCGGGCGTCACCGATATCCAGACTTCGGCACAGGCCGCGAATGCCTTGCGGCCGCTGGCCGGCGATCTTAGCTTTGCGTTGTTTTCGCTCGGAATCATCGGCACCGGGATGATCGCGGTGCCAGTACTGGCGGGCTCGGCGGCCTACGCGGTTGCCGAGACATTCGAGTGGAAGCGGGGACTCGACCTGAAGCTACTCGAGGCGCGCGAGTTCTACACGATCATCGCGCTGGCGACCCTCGGAGGCGTCGCACTGGATTTCTCGCCGATCGATCCCATCCGAGCGTTGTTCTGGGCGGCGGTGATCAACGGCGTCATCGCCGTGCCTATCATGGTGGTCATGATGCTGCTGTCGGACGACGTCAAGGTCATGGGCGCCTTTACGGTGACGCGGCCGCTGAAGGCGCTGGGCTGGCTCGCGACCGGGACGATGGCGGCGGCGGTCGTCGCGATGATCGCGACCTGGTAGGGCTGCCCGCTCGGCCTCACCTACGGTCGACGCGGGTAACCATCGAGTTATCGGCCTCCTGCGGCGACTCGCACTTCCCCGTCGATCCCCATGCTCGGCATGGGGATCGACGGGTGGCTCGCGCCGCTAATTGACGATCTGGCGCAGCTCGCCGCTCTGGTAGCGCGCCGCCATTTTCTGCAGCGGCACCGGCTTGATCAGCGAGGCCTTGCCGGCGCAGCCAAACTGCTGGTAGCGCGCCACGCAAATCGCCTTTGCGGCGAGCATTGCTGGCTTCAGGTATTCGCGCGGATCGAACTTCGACGGATTCTCGTGGAAGAACTTCCGGATCGCGCCGGTCATCGCCAGCCGGATGTCGGTGTCGATGTTCACCTTGCGCACGCCATGCCGAATGCCTTCCTGGATCTCTTCGACCGGGACTCCGTAGGTCTCCTTCATCTGCCCGCCGTTTTCGCGGATCAACTGCAGAAGCTCCTGCGGCACGGACGAGGAGCCGTGCATCACCAGGTGGGTGTTGGGAATACGCGCGTGGATTTCCTTGATGCGATCGATCGCCAGGATGTCCCCGGTCGGCTTGCGCGAAAACTTGTACGCGCCGTGGCTGGTGCCGATTGCGATCGCGAGCGCATCGAGCTGCGTCGACTTGACGAAATCCGCCGCCTGATTGGGATCGGTCAGCAGCATTTCCCGTGTCATCGTACCTTCGGCGCCGTGCCCGTCCTCCTTGTCCCCTTTCATCGTTTCGAGCGACCCGAGGCAACCGAGCTCTCCCTCGACGGTCACGCCGATCGCATGGGCTTCCTCGACCACCTTGCGCGTGACACTCAGATTGTAGTCATAGTCGGCGATCGATTTGCCGTCCTCCTTGAGCGAGCCGTCCATCATCACGCTGGAAAAGCCCAGGCGCATCGCGGATTCGCACACGGCCGGCGACTGGCCGTGATCCTGATGCATGACGATCGGGATGTTCGGATAGCTTTCGACGGAGGCCTCGATCAGATGGCGCAGGAAGATCTCTCCCGCGTATTTTCGGGCGCCGGCGGACGCCTGCATGATTACCGGGCTGTCCGTCTCGGCGGCCGCAGACATGATCGCCTGGACTTGCTCCAGATTGTTGACGTTGAAGGCCGGCAAGCCATAGTCGTGTTCGGCGGCGTGGTCGAGCAGCTGGCGCATGGAGACGAGTGGCATGGCAGGCTCCTGAAGTACTCTGCTTGGAACGATTATTTTACCGCGAATCCTGCGCTGCCGCCGACGGCCTCGTGCGGGATGCGACCGCGGAGCAGGCGCACGCCCCCGCCTTCGCGGGGCACGTGTCGACGCGCGACGCCACGGTGGGGGTTTCCCGGGAAGCCTGCGCGATGGCCGCGCGGGGTTCTGCATCAGCCCGCTAGTGCTCGCCCACCCTTACGATCTTGATCGCGTTGGTGCCACCCGACTTTCCCATCGGCTCGCCGATCGTCAGCACGATCAAATCCCCGCGCTGTACCTGTCCGCGGTCAACCAGCAGGTCTTCGGCCGCGCGAAGCACCGCGTCGCGGTCTTCGCCCTGCTCAAGGTACAGCGGCTGGACGTTGCGGTACAGCGCCATCCGTCTTTGCGACGCGACTTCGGGAGTCAGCGCAAAGATCGGGCAGCCGCAATTGTGTCGCGACATCCACAGCGCGGTCGATCCGGACTGCGTCAGCGCGGCGATGGCCTTGACCTTAAGATGGTACGCGGTAAACAACGCAGCCATCGCGATGGACTGATCGATGCGCGTGAAAGTGCGGTTCAGGAAGTCGCGGTCAAGCTCGCCCGACTCTGTCTTCTCCGCCTCGGCGCAGATCTGGGCCATCGATTCGATTGTCTCGACCGGGAACCGGCCGGCTGCCGTCTCGGCCGAAAGCATCACCGCGTCGGTTCCGTCCAGCACCGCGTTGGCCACGTCGGAGACCTCGGCGCGGGTCGGCACCGGGTTCTCGATCATCGATTCCATCATTTGCGTCGCCGTTATGGTGAGCTTGTTGCGCTCGCGGGCCAGTCGGATCATCCGCTTTTGCAGTCCGGGCACCGTGGCGTTGCCGACTTCGACGGCCAGGTCGCCGCGCGCGACCATGATGCCGTCGGATGCATCGATGATTTCCTCCAGTGCGTTGATTGCTTCAGCCCGCTCGATCTTCGCGATGAGGAACGCCTTGCCGCCGGCAGCCCGCAGCAGCTGCCGCGCCATGTACATGTCCTCCTTGTTCTTCGGAAAGGACACGGCCAGGTACTCGGCATCGATCGCGACCGCGGTCTTCATGTCTTCCATGTCCTTGGCGGTCAGCGCGGGCGCGGTGAGACCGCCGCCGAGCCGGTTGATGCCCTTGTTGTTCGACAGCGGGCCTCCCAGCTCGACCTTGGTCACGATCGCGCTGCCGCGCACGGATTCGACGCGCAGACGGATCAACCCGTCATTGAGAAGCAGGATCACGCCCGGCGCCACGTCGTGTGTCAGCTCCTTGTAGTCGAGGCCGACGCCTTCCTCGTCACCGAGCTCGCGGGCGGCGTCGAGCGTGAATTGCTGGCCCGGCTCGAGCATCACCTTGCCGCTGGCAAACTTGCCGATGCGTATCTTGGGGCCCTGGAGGTCGGCCATGATCGCAACTTCCCGGCCGAGCGACTTTGCCGCATCGCGTACCATCCGCGCGCGTTCCTGATGGTCGGTTGCGCTGCCGTGTGAAAAATTCAGCCGCATGACGTCGACGCCGGCCGCGAGCATCCGTGTCAACACATCGGTGGAGCTGCTGGCGGGCCCGAGCGTCGCCACGATCTTGGTTGCACGTTGCATCTGGTGTCCCGGTGGATGCTGCCTTGAATCGCCGTTATCCGGCAGCGCGCTGTTCGAGGATCGCGACCGCGGGCAACGTCCTGCCTTCGAGAAATTCGAGGAAAGCTCCGCCGCCTGTTGAGATGTAGCCGATGCGATCGGCGACGCCGTACTTGGCGATCGCCGCCAGCGTATCGCCGCCGCCTGCGATCGAAAACGCCTTCGAATCGGCGATCGCAAGGGCGATCTCCCGCGTTCCTTCGCCGAACGCGTCGAATTCGAATACGCCGACGGGCCCGTTCCAGACGATCGTCCCGGCCTTGGCGATGATCGCCTTCAGCGCCAGTACCGTCTGCGGTCCGATGTCGAGGATCATGTCGTCCCCGCCGACATCGGCGATCGCCTTTAACGTCGGCTTCGCGGTCGCCGAAAACTGCTTGGCGACGACGGCATCGATCGGGAGGGGAAGCTTCTGCGGGAATCTGTCGAGGAACTCGTTGGCCTCGCCGACGAGATCGGCTTCCGCGAGCGACTTGCCGATGTGGCCGCCGGCGGCGAGGATGAAAGTATTCGCGATGCCGCCGCCGACGATCAGATGGTCGACGCGCGCCGCCAGGGATTTGAGGATCGTCAGCTTGGTCGACACTTTCGCGCCGGCGACGATCGCCACCAGTGGCCGCACCGGATGCGCGAGCGCGCGCCCCAGCGCGTCGATCTCCGCGGCCAGAAGCGGGCCGGCGCAGGCGATCGGCGCGAATCGGGCGATGCCATGCGTAGTCGCCTCGGCGCGATGCGCGGTGCCGAAGGCATCATTGACGTAGACATCGCACAGCCGCGCAAGCTTCCTGGCCAGCGCTTCGTCATCTTTCTTCTCGCCGATGTTGAAACGGCAGTTCTCCAGCAGCACCAGATCCCCCGGCCTGAGCGTCTGGTGCCATGGTCCGCCGTCTGCCCAATCGGCGACCAGCGGCACCGGCCGCGCGAGAAGCTCGGCCAGCCGACGTGCGACCGGAGCCAGCGAGTCGGCCGCACTAAATCGGCCTTCGCTCGGTCGGCCGAGGTGCGAGGTGACCATGACCGCCGCGCCGCGCGAAAGCGCATCCTGGATCGCCGGCACCGACGCTCGGATGCGCGTGTCGTCGCTGATCGCGCCTTGCGCGTCCAGCGGGACGTTAAGGTCGGAGCGTATGAAGACACGCTTGCCGGCAATGTCGATGTCGGCCAAACGCAGGAACTTGTCGGTCATGTCAGCAGCCGCGCGTCCTGGTCGGCACCGCGTGGCAGCGATGGCGCGTATCGGCAGCCGACACTAGCGGGCCGCCATCAGCGCGATCGTCGCGTCGAGCATGCGATTGCTGAAGCCCCATTCGTTGTCGTACCAGGACGACACCTTGACCAGGCGTCCCGAAACCTTGGTCAACGTCGCATCGAAAATCGACGAGCGCGGATCGTGGTTGAAATCGATCGACACCAGTGGCGCGTTGCTGTAGCCGAGCAGTCCCGCCAGCGGCCCCGATTCCGATGCCGCTTTCATCACCGCGTTGACTTCCTCCACTGTCGTATCGCGCGCCGCGACGAACGACAGGTCGACGATCGACACATTGATCGTAGGCACGCGGATCGAGTAGCCGTCGAGCTTGCCGTTGAGCTCCGGCAGCACCAGCCCGACCGCTGCGGCCGCTCCGGTCTTGGTCGGAATCTGGCTCATCGTGGCGGATCGCGCCCGGCGGAGGTCCTCGTGATAGACGTCGGTCAGCACCTGATCGTTGGTGTAGGAATGCACGGTGGTCATCAGGCCGTTGACGACGCCGATCTTGTCGTGCAGCGGCTTGACCAGCGGCGCAAGGCAATTGGTCGTGCACGAGGCATTCGAGATCACCGTGTGCGCCGCCTTGAGCGACTGATGGTTGACGCCATAGACGATGGTCGCGTCGACATCCTTCCCACCGGGAGCCGAGATGATCACTTTCTTCGCTCCGCCCTTGAGGTGCGCCGACGCCTTTTCCTTGGTCGTGAACAGTCCCGTGCACTCGAGCACGACGTCGACGCCCAACGTGCTCCAGGGCAGGTCCGCCGGGTTGCGCTGCGCGAGCACTTTGATCCGGTCGCCGTTGACGACCATCGCGTCACCGTCGACTTCGACCTTGCCCGGAAACTTGCCGTGCACCGTATCGTGCCGCGTCAGGTGCGCGTTGGTTTCGGGGCTGCCCAGATCGTTGATGGCGACGATCGCAAGTGGATGCTTGCGCCCAGTCTCGTAGTGCGCGCGAAGGATGTTGCGACCGATACGTCCGTAGCCGTTGATGGCGACCTTGATCATCCTGCTCTCCTGTCTCTTTCTTGCAAGTCGGTTTCCGGTGCTGCCACGCCGGTGCGGCAGGCAGCGAAGAGTGCTTCGAGGTCGCGCCAGCCGTAGGCAGCCTCGAGTAAATCCATGCCATCCCACTGGAAAGCCTGCTCGACCAAAAGCTCCGCGCCCAGCGCTTCGTAAAGCGCCCGCGCCGGCTTGTTGGCGGCGATGACCCAGACGATCATGCCCGTCGCGCCTTGCACGCGCTGCGCTGCCACGACGGCGGCGATCAGGCGCCGGCCGATGCCGACGCGCTGGAACTCGCGGCGCAGGTACACGGCGGTAAGCTCGGAATCCAGGCCGAACTTCGGCTCGCCAAGCATGCTGCCCGCGGCGAAGCCCACGACCTCGCCGGCGTGGCTTGCAACGAAGACGCTCGCCGAATTCGGGGCCGCCGTCAGGACTTTGTCCCACTGCGCCGTGCTGGCGTCGACTTGCATGCCGTCGAGGTATGCGGCCGGGATCAAACCGCGATAGCTGGTGCGCCAGCCATCGATGCGCACCGCCGCGATCGCCCCGGCGTCGCGCGGCGCGGCGCGGCGGATGATGATGCCCGGAGACTCAGGCGAGGACGCGGCGGACGGCGGCGATGACATGGTCGACGGTGAATCCGAAATGCTTGAATAGCACGGGGCCCGGCGCTGATTCCCCGAAGCGGTCGATGCCGACCACGGCGCCGGAAGGATCGTCGACGGCGCCCACATACTTGTGCCAATAGTCGGTGACGCCAGCCTCGACCGCGACGCGAGGCATGCCGCGCGGCAGCACCATGGCGCGGTAGGCATCGTCCTGTCGGTCGAAGACGCTGCAGCACGGCATCGAGACCACGCGAACCGGCACACCGGCCTCGGCCAGCGCCTTTTGTGCGCCGACGGCCAGCGCGACCTCCGATCCGGTGGCGATGATCGTGGCGCGGGCCGCCGCCGCGTCCGCGAGCACATAGGCACCGCGCGCGATGGCGGCGATCTGGTCCGGCGTGCGCGGATTGAACGCGACGTTCTGCCGCGTCAGCAGCAGGCAGGTCGCGCCGTGGGCTCGCTCCAGCGCGGCCGTCCATGCCACTGCGGTCTCGACCGTGTCGCAGGGTCGCCAGATGTCCAGATGCGGGATCAGCCGCAGCGCGGACGCGTGCTCGATCGACTGATGCGTCGGTCCGTCCTCGCCCAGTCCGATCGAGTCGTGGGTATAGACGAAGATCGTGCGGATCCGCATCAACGCGGCCATGCGGACGGCGTTGCGCGCATAGTCGGAGAAGGTGAGGAACGTGCCTACGTACGGGATGAAGCCGCCATGCAGCGTGAGCCCGCTTGCAATCGCGCTCATCGCGAATTCACGCACGCCAAAATTGACGTAGTTGCCCGGCGAATGCGCGCTCACCGGCTTGCTGCCAGACCAATTGGTGAAAACCGACCCGGTCAGATCGGCCGCTCCGCCGATCATTTCGGGGAGTTGGGGAGCGAAGGCTTCGATCGCCTGTTGCGATGCCTTGCGCGTAGCGATCGACTCGGCTTTATCGTTCTGGCGGGACGCAAACGCGGCCGCGGCCTCGAGGAAATCGGCTGGCAGGGTGCCGGCAAGCCGGCGTCCGAATTCGGCCGCCAGCGCCGGATACGCCGCCTCGTACGCGGAGAATCGGGTGTTCCAATCCGCCTCGAGTAACTCTCCGCACTCGCGCGCATTCCAGCCATCGTAGGCTGCCTGCGGAATCTCGAAGGGTGGGCAGCTCCAGCCGAGTGCTTCGCGGGCCAGCGCCACTTCTTTTTCACCCAGCGCCTGCCCGTGGGCGAGATCGGTTCCGGCGCGGTTCGGCGAGCCCCTCCCGATGATGGTCTTGCAGCAAATGAGCGTCGGGCGTTCGGTAGTCGCGTGCGCGGACCTGATCGCCTCGTCGACGGCGTCGACGTCGTGCCCGTCGACATGCGCCACCACATGCCAGCCGTACGCGGCAAAGCGTGCAGGGGTGTCGTCGGTGAACCAGCCGGCCACCTTGCCGTCGATCGAGATGCCGTTGTCGTCGTAGAAGCAGACCAGCTTGGCGAGGCCGAGCGTGCCCGCAAGCGAGCAGGCCTCGTGCGAGATGCCCTCCATAAGACAGCCGTCACCGGCAAAGACGTACGTGCGGTGGTCGACGATCGTGTGACCGGGCCGGTTGAATTCCGCTGCGAGCAGCCTTTCGGCGAGCGCCATCCCCACCGCGTTGGCCAGCCCCTGACCCAGCGGGCCTGTGGTGGTCTCGACGCCGGGCGTAACACCCAATTCGGGATGGCCCGGCGTGGCCGAGCCGAGTTGCCGGAATTGCCTGATCTCGTCGAGCGGCAGCGCGTAACCGGTCAAATGCAGCAGCGCGTACTGCAGCATCGAGCCGTGCCCGTTGGACAGGACGAAACGGTCGCGATCGGGCCAGTGCGGATTGGCCGGATTGTGGCGCAGGTGGCGATTCCACAGCGCAACCGCGATCTCAGCCATGCCCATCGGCATGCCGGGGTGTCCGGAATTGGCGGCTTGCACCGCGTCCATCGCCAGCGCGCGAATCGCGTTCGCGAGCAGGCGCGTATCGGGTAGATTCTTGCGCGGCGCGGAAGCCGAATGCGGCACGGAAAGCGATGCGGTCATTGCCTTGGGAGCGGAATGGGACGCGCTGGCGACCGGCAGACGCGCCGGGGGTGGAACGCTGCGGCAAAGCGGTAAAATTATCGCCTAAGCGCTGATTTTGGGCAATAATAGAGGGTTCAGCGTCTTCGCAGTGGCACGTGCGGCGAAGTGGCGCCGGGAGAAAGACGATGGAAGGCATCCACCTGCTCGGAGAATGGTACGGCTGCGCAGCCGACACCCCCGAAATGACGCGTGCGTCGTCGCTGCGCACGTTGTGCATGCGTCTGGCCGCGGCTTCCTCGATGACCGTCGTCGGCGACAGCTTTCACCAGTTCGAACCGCAGGGCGTGACCGGGACGGTGCTGCTGGCCGAGTCGCATCTCGCGATTCATACCTGGCCCGAGCACGGATTCGTCACGATCGACGTCTACGTCTGCAACTACACGACCGACAATACGGCCAAGGCCGAACGATTGTTTCGCGCCATGCAGGATGCGATGCGGCCGAAGCGAACGAAATTCCAGGCCATCCACCGCGGTGGGAGCGATGCCTGACGAGAAGCCCGGGGATTTGCAGCCGGGTGTGCTGACCGAGTATTTGACCGAAGACACGGGGTTCTTCGTCCGCTCAACCCGCGAATTCGAGCGATTCAAGTCGCCGTTCCAGGCCGTCGAGGTGCATGACACGTTGTCGTTCGGCACGCTGTTTCGTCTCGATGGGCACTTCATGACGTCGGAGAAAGACGAATTCTATTATCACGAGAATCTCGTGCATGTGCCCGCGATCGCGCATCCGGCGCCGACCACCGCGTTGATCATCGGAGGCGGCGACGGCGGATCCGCCGAGGAATTGCTCAAGTATCCGACGATCAGGTCCGTCACGCTGGTCGAGATCGATCTCGCGGTCATCGATATCGCCCGGAAATATCTGGCGGACGTACACCGCGGAGCGTTTTCCGACCCGCGACTCTCGCTTCGCGTCGAGGACGGCTTGGCCTTTATACGCGCTTCCGCGGAGACCTACGATCTCATCGTCCTTGATCTGACAGATCCGGGCGGTCCGTCCGAGGCGTTGTATGACGCGGATTTTTACCGCGGCTGCGCCGCCCGGCTCAATCCTTCCGGCGCGATGACGCTGCACCTCGCATCGCCTGTGGCGCATCCGGACCGCATCCGCAAAGGAATGGCGTATCTCCGCGCGGCGTTCCCGATCGTCGTGCCCTACCTGGTGTCCATTCCGCTCTATGGCGGCCTCTGGATGATGGCCTGCGCCTCGGCGTCCTTGAACCCGTCTTATCTGACGCCGTTGGAGGCTGATCGCCGCATTTCGCAGCGCGGAATCCGCAATTTGCGATATTACAATGGCGACGTCCACCGCGCGGCCATGGCTTTGCCCAATTTCGTCCGGGATCTCGTGCAGGCCGCCGCCTAGCGCTCCTGCGACGTTTTACTTGAACCTCTCGCTCGCGCCCGCATCTTAGTAATGTGCCCTTCGAAGGCGAAGGGCGGCCAGCCCAGGGGCGCGAAGCAGCGATGAGCTCAAGCGACATGACATTGACCGAAGCGATGCACGGAGCCGACTTCGTGCAGCTAAATGGGGTCATTTTCGTGACCGAATATCTTCGCGTCCCGGATGAGTCGACCGTAGCCGACGATGTCGTCATGGAGCTGAAGCTCGGCACGACCGAGCTCGAATTCACCCGACGCGAGCTCGACGGTGCCGCCTACGTCGGCGAAGGAACCTACCGGCTGACGTCCGGTATGTTGCTGCGCTTCTTGTCGTCGGCGACGATCCACTAGGGCCTGAACAGGCCTTACTCGCCTTGCTTCGGCTGTCGGCTTAACGCCGGCTCCTCACCGCCGTTACCCAGCACGAGCCCTCGCTTGTATGCTACGCGGGCGCGGTTCGTGGGTTCCATACCGACGAAATTCGCGTTCGCGCGATACGACCCCGCCGAGCTCTCGATCGCCGCCGCGCGCCTTGACAGCCTCGTGAGGCGCGCCGAGAGTCGAGGGAATCCGGTCGCGTCGGCCACCGCTCGACCGGTTCGAAGGGATCGATGACGCGGTTCTTGCACGCGTAGCGTTCCTCGCCTTGCAAAACCCGGTGGTCAGAAGAGCAAGCACGCCCTGGGAGGATCACCATGCGACATCTTCTGGCGATGTGCCTGCTGCTGTTTGCAGCGCAGGCGCAGGCGGACGGCTGGCTGGACAATGACATCAACGACATGCTGAGCAAAGTGCGCGCGATCTACAGCGAGGTCACCGGCGACGTCAAGGACGCCGCCCAGGATCTGGTCGGTCAACTTGGGCGGCGAACCGCGACGCTGACCGACACCGTCGATGACCTGTTGACGTGGCTCGAGCACCGGCGAACGCCGTTTCTCGACTTCGCCAGCACGCTTCCGGTCGGTGCGGCCAGGGCTCGTCCTGCGCGCAATTCCGGGCGGATCTGAAGTCGTTCGCCCTCGATATCGCGGACCTCAAGCAGCGGTTTCCGGTCATCGAGCAGCACGGGCTGGGCGATACGCCGGTCTTTGCCGATGCTACCGACATCCTGCCGCCCTTCGTCCTGTTCGGCCTGTACGAAATTCTGCAGCACGTTCCGGACTGGCAGGACCTTCCCGCGGATCTCGCCCAGATCTTCGATGAGATTGGCGATCCCGAGGTGTTCTCCTCCGGCGGGTTAAGCGCGCAAGCGGCAGTGGCAAGCGCGAGGACGGGTATAAACGCGGTGGCGCACGGAACGGCTTACTTCGGGCCGCCCAAGACCAGGGCCGATAGGTTTTGCAGCCAGGGAAAGGAGCCGCTTGTCGACGACGTGCGCATCAATGAAATGAAGAGCGTCCTAGTCAGGTGGAAAAACCGCTTCGATTCCTTTTCGGAATACCCGCCGGACGAGGCGATGGTCTCTCTGGTTGGCGAAGGAGGCGGCGCCGTGAAGATACCCTTGGGGGCGATCTTCACGACTGTCTCGAACATTATCGATTCGATCGGCAACGCCGTGGAGACATACCGGGCCGATCTCGAGGTGTGCAAAAAAATCGAGACCGACGTTGCACAGTGCACGCCGTTGGTCGAGTACCGGACGCCGAAGGGCAACGTGACCGCCTACTGGGTGGTCGCCGGAGTCATGAACCGCGCCTCGCTCATCGGCAGCGACAAGACAACCGCGATTTCGTATTTGAACCAGGCGGGCGCCGAATACCATAATTCGAACTGGCGGCAGGCCTACGCCGACATCTGCAAGGCCTACGGCACACTCTAGCAGCCTGATGCAGAACCCCGCGCGGCCGCGGCGCAGGCTTCCCGGGATGAGATGTGCGAAGCGACGCGAAGCCACTGGCAGGCCCCATTGGCGAGCGGCGCGACAAAGCAGATCGCCCGGGAAGCCGCGCCCCATCCGGGTTTCGCCGCAATGGCCCCATCTGCGTTGTTGCGCGGCTTGCCCATAGGCCAAGCTATTGGCTGCACCGCGACGCCTAGCATCCGGGGCCATTGCGGCAGAAACGCGGCTCGCGGAGGGTTTTGCATCAGGCTGCTAGTGTCCTGTCCCGCAAATTCGCTCGATGGATCGCGGCGAAACGGGGCGCCATGCCGCGTTGCGCGGCCTCACCGTACGCCGCGCGCCTGCTCCACGGTCGGATCCCCGCGCAGGTTTGCGCGGGGCGGCCCCTGCTCCGCACTACGCATGCGTATGCACGAAGCCAATGGCGCTAAAATGCGGCATCGACCGGGCGGGGTCATCGGAGGCTGCAGATGAATGGCAGGCGCAGAGAAGTCTTGAAGTCCGGCGGCGGGGTGACGCTGCTGATGCTGATCGCCGCCGCCGGCTGGCTCAAGCCGGACGAGGCGCTGGCGCAGGCGTGGAACAAGGCAGCGTTCGAGACCAAGAACATGGGCGATACGATGAAGGCGCTGGGCGGAGGCGAGCCGAGCCAGAGCAAGGACGTCGTGTTTTTCCAGACGCCGGACATCGCCGAAAATGGCGCCGTGGTGCCGGTCGGCATCACCAGCAACATTCCCAACACCGAGTCGATCGCCGTGCTGATCGAGAAGAATCCGAACATGCTGGCGGCGGTTTTCGACATTCCGGCAGGTACGGAGCCGACGATTTCAACGCGCGTAAAGATGGGCCAGAGCTCGAACATCTATGCGCTGGTCAAGGCCGACGGCAAGTATTTCGTTGCGGCCAAGGATGTCAAGGTCACGCTGGGCGGCTGCGGAGGCTAAAGATGGCAGATCCGATGAAGATCCGTGCCAGCCTCGTCGGCGATTCGACCGAGGTCAAGGTCCTGATGAGCCACGAGATGGAGACCGGTCAGCGCAAGGACGCGCAAGGCGCAATCATCCCGGCGTGGTTCATCCAGACCGTCACCGTGACGCACGCCGGGAAGACGGTCCTCGCCGCCCAATGGGGGCCGGCGGTATCCAAGAATCCGTTTCTTTCGTTCAAGTTCAAGGGCGGCGCCAAGGGCGACAAGGTGACGATCGCCTGGGTCGACAATCGCGGCGACAAGCGCACGGACGAGGCGACGGTAGCGTGAAGCGCCAATTCGTCGGTTCAACGTGCGTGATCGCGGTCGCTGCCGGGTTGTTGCTTGGCGCGTCCTTCACCGCGCTGGCCCAAAGCTCGACTGCCGAGGGCATCGCCAAGTACCGCGAAGCGCTGCAGGAAGGCAATCCCGCCGAATTGTGGGAAGCGCGTGGCGAAGCCTTGTGGAAGTCGCCGCGCGGCCCGAGGAGCGTCTCGCTCGAACAATGCGATCTGGGCCTGGGCGCAGGCGTCGTGAAGGGTGCCTATGCGCATCTGCCGAAATATTTCGCCGACGCCGACCGCGTGATGGATCTGGAGACGCGTCTGGTGTGGTGCATGGTCAGGCTGCAAGGCTATAGCGAGGCCGACGCGAAGAAGAATCCGTTCGGCAGCGGCAACGACAAGAAATCCGACATCGAGGCGCTGGTTGCATACGTCACCAGCGAGTCGCGCGGCATCGAGATGAATGTGGTTCTCGCACATCCGAAGGAAATCGAGATGTACAAGGTCGGCGAGAAGATATTCTATTTCCGCGGCGGCCCGCACGATTTCGGTTGCGTAACCTGCCACGGTGCCGACGAGCGCCGGATCAGGCTGCAGGACCTGCCGAATCTGACCAAGGTCGACGGCGCGCAAAAAGCGTATACGACATGGCCTGCGTATCGCGTGTCGCAGGGCGAACTGCGCACGTTCCAGTGGCGCCTCAACGACTGCTTCCGGCAGCAACGGTTTCCGGAGCTCCAGTTCGGCTCCGACGCGTCGATCGCGCTGACGATGTTCCTCGCCAAAAACGCCAACGGCGCGGCGTTCGACGCTCCGGCCATCAAGCGGTGAGGGGCGCTGGATGACCTCCCGCAGGCAGGTTTACGCGACGCTATTTGCCGCGATCCTCGTCGGTTGCGCAACCACGCCTTCGGACGAGCGAATCTCGGCCGAAGCGATGACGATGCTCAAAACATCGTTCAAGGCGCGAGGGCAGGCCGGACTCGATCGGCTGGACCAGGACGATACGCAAAGACTGTGCAGCGAATTGGCGGGCAGGACGCCGTCGAAGGAGATTGCCGAGCGAATCGAGAAGCAGAACCTGGCGACGATTAAATACCCCGCCGACGGCAAGCTGCTCGGTGACTGGCGGACCGGCGAAAAGATCGCGCAGGAGGGCCGGGGCAAGCAGTACTCGGACAATGCCAATGGGCCCGTCGGGGGCAATTGCTACGCCTGTCATCAACTCGCACCGCAGGAAGTCGCTTACGGCACGATCGGCCCGACCCTTTATCGCTTCGGCAAGCTCCGCGGCTACGGCAGCGAGACGCAGCGCTACGTCTACGGCAAGATTTTCAACTCGGAGGCGTTCGCGGCCTGTTCGACGATGCCGCGCTTTGGGCACAATCACATTCTCTCCGAGCAGCAGATCAAGGACGTCACCGCGCTGCTGATGGATCCGTCGTCGCCGGTCAATCAGTGAGACCGACGCCGCGCCGCAGCTCGCGGTCGATGCGATTGCCCCGCCGATGATCCTGAAGCGGCGCGAATTCCTGCAGGCCCTCGCCGCCGCCGCGATCGCCGGACTGCCGATCGCTGCGGTCGGCGCGACCGATGCGCAGGACGGCGAGCGTCTGTACGGCGGTCTGAGGCCCTTCGGCAATGTCGGTTTGTTGCACATGACCGACTGCCATGCGCAGCTCAACCCCGTTCGATTCCGGGAGCCGAGCGTCAATCTCGGCGTCGGCGCCGCACGTGGCAAGCCGCCGCATCTGGTGGGCGAAGCGCTGCTCAAGCATTTCGGGATCGCGCGCGGAACGCGCGCCGCGCACGCGTTCACCTGCCTCGATTTCGAACGCGCGGCGCGCGCGTACGGCGCCATGGGAGGATTCGCGCAGCTGGCGACGCTCATCAAGCGCCTGCGCAGCGAGCGTCCGGGTGCACTTCTGCTCGATGGCGGCGACACCTGGCAGGGTTCGGCTACGTCGCTGTGGACCCGCGGCCAGGACATGGTCGCAGCCGCCAAGCTGCTGGGCGTCGACGTGATGACCGGTCATTGGGAGTTCACCTACGGCGCGGAACGCGTCAAGGAGTTGATCGAGCGCGATTTCGCCGGCCGCGTCGGTTTCATCGCGCAAAACGTGCGCACGGCTGACTTTGGCGACCCGGTGTTCGAGCCGTACGTCATCAGGGCGGTCAACGGTATTCCCATCGCGATCGTCGGCCAGGCATTCCCGTACACACCGATCGCCCACCCGCGCTACTTCGTTCCCGACTGGACCTTCGGCATTCAGGAGGAGAGGCTGCAGAATGCCATCGACCATGCGCGCGCCCGCGGCGCGCAGGCGGTCGTGCTGCTCTCGCACAACGGCATGGATGTGGATCTCAAGCTGGCCTCGAGGGTCAGCGGCATCGACGTGATTCTCGGCGGCCACACCCATGACGGCGTACCCCAGCCGTCGATCGTGACCAATCGCTCGGGTAAAACGATGGTGACCAACGCCGGCTGCAATGGCAAGTTCCTGGGGGTGCTCGACCTCGAGATAAGAAACGGCGGCGTGGCCGGCGTGCAGTACACGCTGCTGCCGGTGTTCGCCGACCTGTTGCCGCCGGACCCTGAAATGGCGGCATTGATCGCCAAGACGCGCGCTCCGTACGAATCCAGGCTTGCCGAGCCCCTGGCGGTAACCGAAGGCATTCTCTATCGCCGAGGCAATTTCAACGGCACGTTCGACCAGCTGATTCTGGACGGCCTGATGCGCGAAAAGAACGCGGCAATCGCTTTCTCGCCTGGCTTCCGCTGGGGGACGACGCTGCTGCCGGGACAGACGATCACCCGTGAACACCTGATGGAGCAGACGGCGATCACCTATCCCTACGTGACGTCAAGCACGCTGACGGGCGAGACGATCAAGACCATCCTCGAGGATGTGGCCGATAACCTGTTCAATCCCGATCCGTACTACCAGCAGGGTGGCGACATGGTGCGGGTCGGCGGCATGCGATATGCCATCGATCCGACCGCCTCCATGGGTCGCCGCGTCACTCGCATGGAGCTCAACGGCAAGCCGATCGAGCCGAGCAAGAAGTACACGGTTGCCGGATGGGCGCCCGTCTCCGAGGAAGCGAAGGCCGCGGGCGGTGAGCCCGTCTGGGATGTCATCGAACGGTACCTGCGCGACCAGAGGACGATCAAGCCGCGCGTCCTCAATCTCCCCGCGCTGACGGGCGTATCCGGCAACCCGGGGATCGCCTGAGCGCCGGGCCGAGCCGCGACCGCACCTCGGATGGAACGAACGATGCGCCTTTTCGGCGTCGCTATGGTGCGCAACGAGGTCGATGTGATCGAGGCTTTCGTGCGCCACAACCTGAGCGTACTCGACGGCCTGGCGATCATCGACCATGGCTCGATCGACGGCACGAGCGACATCCTCGCGAAACTGCAAGCGGAGAACCTGACGTTGCGCGTCAAGCGCGACGATCGGCCGGAGTATTTCCAGTCGTCGAGCATGACCGCGCTGGTTCGGGCAACGCTCGATCGCGAGAAGGCTGATTTCGTATTCGCCCTCGACGCCGACGAATTTCTCAAATGCGCTTCGCGGCAGACGCTGGAAGCGCGCTCGCGGAGGTGCCGTCAGGCACGCACGCGGTCGCGCATTGGCTCACTTACGTTCCCGAGACGTTCGAAGCTGCCGCGTTCGGACAGGGGCACGTGCGACGTCGCCTTCGCGTGGAGCGCAGGACGCTGTACAAGGTCGTCGTCGGCCGCAGCTTGCTCGAGCGCGTCACCGATAGCGTGGTCATGGGCAATCACCTGGTGTCCGATCCGGCGCAGGCCGAACCCCCGCCGCACGCGCGCCTGCGCGACGATGTCATCGCGGTCGCGCACTGTCCGGTGCGCAGCCGGCCGCAGCTGGAATCCAAGATCGTCGTGGGGTACCTTGCGCACCTCGCGTCCGCACCGGTGCGCAGGGATCTGGCGAACCACTGGCGCAGGCTTTACGAGGAGCTTCGCGCCGGTGGCGTGCTGACGCCGGATCGCCTGCGCGAAATCGCCTGCAACTACGGCCTGCAACCGGGTCTGTGGCAGGCGCCCGAGACAATAGAGCTGGTCGAGGACCCGGTGCGCCTGGCTTTCGAGCCCCGGTATCCGCCGCCGTCGGGCGTCGGAACGCTGCAGCTTCTGATGCGTTTCTGCGAATCCCTGCTGCGACGCGGGCAGTGAGACGCGCGCGATGCCTGGCGGCTATCCCCGACTGACCGTCACTCGGATGAACTTCCGCTTGCCGGCTTGAACGACGACGGTGCTGCCGACCGGGATCACTGCCGACCGGTCAGCGACCACTTCGCCGTCCACCTTCAGTCCGCGCTGCTCGATCAGGCGCATCGCTTCCGAAGTGCTGGCGGTCAACCCGGCCTGCTTGCAGAGCTGCGGCAGGGGCAGCCCGGCGTCGCCACCCTTCAGCGCGATGTCCGGCATGCTTTCCGGAAGCGCATGATCACGAAAACGCGACTCGAATTCGGCCAGCGCCGCGTTCGCAGCCGCGCGCGAATGGAAGCGCGCGACGATCTCCTGCGCGAGCTCGACCTTGGCATCGCGCGGGTTGCGTCCATCCGCGCACTCGCGCTTGAGGATCACGATTTCCTCGGCAGATCGGAACGACAGCAGGTCGTAATAGCGCCACATCAGATCATCCGAGATCGACATCAACTTGCCGAACATCTCCGCGGGCGCCTCGGTGATGCCGACATAGTTGTCGAGCGACTTCGACATCTTGTTGACGCCGTCGAGCCCTTCGAGCAGCGGCAGCGTCAGGATGCACTGCGGTTCCTGGCCATAGTGCCGCTGCAGTTCGCGGCCGACGAGCAGGTTGAACTTCTGGTCGGTCCCGCCGAGCTCGACGTCGGCCTCGAGCGCGACCGAGTCATAACCCTGAGCCAGCGGATAGAGGAATTCGTGGATGGCGATCGGCTGTCCGCTGGCGTACCGTTTGGCGAAGTCGTCGCGCTCCAGCATGCGCGCGACCGTATATTTGGCGGCGAGCCGGATCATGCCGTCGGCGCCCAGGGCCGACAGCCATTGCCCGTTGAACGCAACCTCGGTTCGTTCCCGATCGAGGATCAGAAAAGCCTGATCGGTGTACGTTTTGGCATTGACCTCGAGCTCTTCGCGCGAAAGCGGCGGACGCGTAATGTTGCGCCCGGTCGGGTCGCCGATCATTCCGGTGAAGTCGCCGATCAGGAAGATGATGTGGTGGCCAAGATCCTGCAGTTGCCTGAGCTTGTTGAACTGGACGGTGTGGCCGAGGTGCAGATCAGGTCGGGTCGGGTCGAAACCCTCCTTGATGCGCAGCGGCTTGCCGCGCTTGAGCTTCGTGACGAGCTCGCTCTCGACAATCAACTCGTCGGCACCGCGCTTGAAGATGGCCAGCTGCTGGGGGATGTCGATCGGCATGGAGGGGCTCTGCTACAATCGACCGGTCCGCGCAATGGCAGGAAGGTCGGGCGTGAGCAAGGTTCGGATTCTAGCGCAAAGGGCGGGTGTGGGCCGCGTGGCGGCAGCGTTCGTCATGATGATCATTGGCGGCGTCGCCGCGTTCGGTTTTGCCCCGGGGATGGCGGAGCCGGACATGGCGATGCAGCGCATCGTTCGCGATCTCGCGCTGCCGGCACTGAAACTCGCAGCGACCGGCGATGGCTACTGGCGCGAAGCGCGCATCGAGCGGGGCGACACCCTGGGCAGCGTGCTTGCCCGCTTGTCCGTCAACGATGCCGCCGCGCAGCAGTTCCTGCGCACCGACCAAGGTGCGCATCCGCTCTATCAACTGATGCCAGGCAAGTCGGTCCGGGTCGAGACCGACGACGACGGCCGCCTGCTGTCGCTGCGCTACATGGCGCAGGGCGGCAGTCTGCTAAGCGTGGAGCGGCGCGCCGATGGTTTTGCCGCTGCAAGCACGCCGTCCGGCTATGACGTGCGCACCGAACTGCGGGCTGGCGAGATTCGCTCGTCGCTGTTCGGCGCCGCCGACGCAGTCGGACTCCCCGACACCGTCACGATGCAGCTCGCCGAAGTCTTTTCGGGCGACGTCGATTTCTACCACGATTTGCGCCACGGCGATCGTTTCGCGGTCGTCTACGAGGTGCGCGATGTCGATGGCGCGCCGGCCGGCACGGGCCGGCTGATCGCCGCGGAGTTCGTCAACAAGGGTGTCCGCTATCGCGCTTTTCTTTGGCGCGCGGCCGACGGTAGCGAAAGCTACTACACGCAGGACGGCAAGAATCTTCGCAAGGCATTCCTGCGCTCGCCAGTCGAGTTCACCCGAATCACATCGGGGTTCTCGCTGTCGCGCTTTCATCCGTTTCTCCAGACGTGGCGTGCGCACAAAGGCGTCGATTTCGCCGCACCCATGGGCACGCCGGTGCGCGCGGCGGCCGACGGCAAGGTCATGGTCGCCGGCCGGCAAAACGGCTACGGGAACGTGGTCATCCTTCAGCATGCCGGCGCGAATTCAACCGTATATGCGCACCTCTCGCGATTCGCCGCAGGGACGAAGCCGGGCGCGCGGGTCGGGCAAGGCGCCGTGATCGGCTACGTCGGACAAACCGGGTGGGCGACCGGCCCGCACCTGCACTACGAGTTCCGCGTCAACAACGTGCAGCGCAATCCCATGACGATCGCGTTGCCGGATGCGCCGCCGCTTGCCGCGGCAGACACGGCGGCCTATCTCGCGGAAATCGCACCGCTGGTCGGCTCGCTCGCGCTCGGACACGAGCTCACGATCGCCGCCGGCGAGTAGCATCGGCGCCGCGGTTGCAAAGCGAGCTCTATATCGGGCTGATGTCGGGTACCAGCATCGACGGCGTCGATGCGGTTCTGGCCGATTTCGGGGCACGGCCCTGGCGAATCCGCGCGCACCGGCACGTGAGCTTCGAGGCTGCGCTGCGCGCGGAACTCGATGCGCTGCAGCAAAGCGGCGCTGACGAATTGCACCGTGCGGCCGTCGCCGCCAACGCATTGATGGACTGCTGCGCGGCCGCCGTGTCGGGCATCGTGGCGGACGCGGGATTGCGCGCGTCGGACATCGCCGCCGTCGGGCTGCACGGGCAGACGCTGCGCCACCGGCCCGATCTCCAATTCACGTTGCAGCTTGCCAACCCGGCGAGGCTCGCCGAGTCGTGCGGCATCGCCGTCGTCGCGGACTTTCGAAGCCGCGACCTCGCCGCTGGGGGGCAAGGTGCGCCGCTGGCGCCTGGGCTCCATGCGGCGCTGTTCCGCGACGCAGCGTTGCACCGGGTCGTCGTCAACATCGGCGGCATCGCGAATATCACCGACCTGCCGCCACATGGGCCGGTGCGTGGCTTCGATACCGGTCCGGGCAATACGCTGCTCGACGCCTGGTGCCTGCGGCACCGGCACGTCGCCTTCGACCGCGACGGCGCATGGGCGGCGACTGGCCGGCCGATCGCGGCATTGCTCGAAGCGCTTCGCGCCGATTCGTATTTCGCACTGCCGCCGCCGAAGAGCACTGGCCGCGATCACTTCAACTTGGGCTGGGTGGAGGCGCGCTTGCAGGCGTCGTACGCGCCGCCGGACGTACAGCGGACACTGCTCGCGCTGACCGCGGCGACGATCGCACAGGGGATATCGACGTACTGCGAAGGCGCGGCGGAGGTCCTCGTATGCGGCGGCGGGGCACAAAACCGCGCGCTGCTGCGAGAGCTAGCCTCCGCCATCGGCACGCGGTCTCTCGCGACTACGGCCGAGCACGGCGTTCCGGTCACCGAGGTCGAGGCGCTCGCGTTCGCGTGGCTCGCGCGCGAGGCGCTTGCCGGCCGCCAGGGCAATCTGCCGACGGTCACCGGGGCACGCGGCGGGCGAATACTGGGGGCGATCTACCCCGCGTAGGCCGCTCGAGTCCAGTGAAAACAAAACGGGCACCGATGGGGTGCCCGTCGCTCGCCGCAGAGATTGGCGCTCAGGTCGTCGAAAACGAGGAGCCGCAGCCGCACGTGGTCGTGGCGTTCGGATTCTTGATCACGAACTGCGCGCCCTCGAGGCCCTCCTGGTAATCGATCTCCGCGCCGACCAGGTACTGGTAGCTCATCGGATCGATCAGCAGCACGACGCCGTTCTTTTCCATCGACGTATCGTCCTCGTTGACGGTCTCGTCAAACGTGAACCCATATTGAAAGCCCGAGCAGCCGCCGCCGGTGACGAACACCCGCAGCTTGAGGTCGGGATTGCCTTCCTCGTCGATCAGCGTCTTGACCTTCGCCGCCGCCGCTTCGGTGAATACGAACGGGGCGGGCATTTCGGTCATTGCATTCATCATCTGCTCCAATCTTGTGGCACTTGCCGCACCGAGGGCCGACCCATTATCGACGGAGGGACTCGGGCGGTCAATTCGGCGCCGCGGCGCGTCATTCGCCCGTTGCGCGCTTCAATTCCACCACGTCCGCGGTCTCCTGGCCAACATGCATCAGCTTACCCTGAACGATTGCGCCGACGTGCATTTCCAGCGTTCTGTAGACCACGTCTCCATGGACCTGAGCCTTGGCCTGCAGTTCCAGATGATCGTTGGCGCCGACCGGCCCGGTGACCGCGCCGTTGATGACCACGTGCGAGACACGGACTTCCCCTTCGATCCGGGCATGCTCGCTGATCACCAGCGTTCCCGGCTGATTGTCGACGGTCGACACCTTGCCATGCACGGTGCCGTCGATGCGCAGCCCGCCGGAAAAGACGACGTCACCCTCGACTCGGGTACCGGCGCCGATCAAACTGTCCAGTCGCTTCTGGGTCGGGCGGGCCTTCTTCTGCTCGAACATGGGGTCTCCTAGGATAGGTTCAAGCTGCGTGTGGCCTTCGGGCTCGATTGACCTTGCTCGAGGACCTTCGCCTGCAGACTCTTGAGCTGGCTGCCGGGTGGGACGCTGATCGTCCCTTCAACTCTCTGATAATACTTGAATTTCAATTCCAGCGCTGACGCGTCGTCCGGCTGCGCTTCGGGAAGCTCGATCGTCAAGGGGCCGTTCTTGTCGACCAGGTTCGCCTCCATGGTCAGTCGGCCGGCAAACTCATCGGAGGGCTTGCCGCCACGAACGATCAACAGGCTATAGCGATAAAGATCATCGCTGGCGCGCTCAGCCGAAAGCCGCTGGATCGAAATCGCGCCCTGCTTGCCGCTGTCGCTGAACAATTGCTGGAGGAAGGCAAGTTCCTCCTTGATCTGGGTGTTCTCGCTCTGCAGGTCCAGCGTTTGCCGGGTCAGCGTGTTCTGCGTCCCGCGCGCCATGGCCAGATCGCTTTCGAGCTCGGTGTTCCGCGCTCGCAGCTTGGCGGTGTCTTCCCTCAGCTGAACGAGCTCGGCCTCCAGCTTGGCATGCGTTTGCGCCAGCTCGCCACGGTTGAATCCACTGAGGAACTGGCCGAAGTCAAAGCCCCACCACCACATGCCTGCAACCAGGCCGAGAAGAATCAGCGCCAACGGAATCTTCAAGCGCCACGTATGCTCGATGCGCACCGCCATCCTGGCTGCGCTGATGCCGAACGTCTGGCGGAGCTTGCGCCCGACGGCGCGCGTGGTCACCATTTGACGGTCTTCGCCATCGCGGCCCAGGACATCAGGGCATGACCGGCGGTGCAGTCAGGCCGGTCGTCTCAGCCAACCCGAACATCAGATTCATATTCTGGATCGCCTGGCCGGCGGCGCCCTTGACGAGGTTGTCTATGACGGAGAGGATCACCGCGATGTCGCCGCCCTGCGGCCGATGCACGGCGATGCGGCAGACGTTGGAGGCTCGCACGAAACGGGTTTCCGGATGGCTCCCGGCCGGCATGACATCGACAAATGCCTCGCCGGCATAGCGCTTCTCGAAGAGCGCCTGGAGATCGACGCCGCGATCCGTAAGACGAACGTAAAGGGTCGCCAGAATGCCGCGGATCATCGGCACCAGGTGCGGCGTGAACACGACGGTCACCGGCGACTTGCTGCGGCCGTTGAGCCCCTCGACGACTTCCGGGCGGTGACGGTGCCCGCCGACGTTGTAGGCCTTGAAGTTGTCCGACGACTCGCTGAACAGCAGGCCCAGCTCTGCCTTGCGGCCGGCACCCGACACGCCCGACTTGGCGTCGGCGATCAGGTGGTCCACGTCGACGATGCCCGCCTCGACCAGCGGCAGAAAGCCAAGCAGGATCGCCGTGGGGTAGCAACCCGGATTGCCGACGATGCGGGCCTTGGCTATGGCCTCGCGATGCATTTCGGGCAAGCCATACACCGATTCCGCGAGCAGGTCCGGACAGGCATGCGGCATCTTGTACCAGCGCTCGAATTCGGCCACGTCCTTGAGCCGGAAGTCCGCCGCCAGATCGATGATCTTGACGCCGCCGCCAACGAGCTCGCGCGCTTGCGCCATGGCCACGCCGTGCGGGGTGGCGAAGAAAACGACGTCACAACGCGAAAGCCCGGCCTTGCCCGGGTCGCTGAACTCCAACTCCGGAAGCGGACCAAGACCACGCAGACTTGGATACATCTGCCCCACGGCCACCCCCGCCTCGGAGCGCGAGGTGATGGACTGGACGCAGGCCTCGGGGTGAACCGCCAGGAGCCGCAGCAATTCGACGCCGGTATAACCCGTCCCACCGACAATGCCTACCTTGATCATGCCTGCCTCATCGAACCGGCGAGAATTCTACCACCTCAGCCCCATTGTATGACGTTGGAATAACATCGACATCCTGCCCCAAAGACAAAGGCCGCCCTGCGGCGGCCTTTGTCGAACGATGGGGCAGCGGTGGCCGCGTCAGCGCTTGGAGAACTGCTTGCGGCGTCGCGCCTTGTGCAGGCCGACCTTCTTGCGCTCGACTTCCCGCGCGTCGCGGGTCACCAGGCCGGCCTTGGACAGCGGAGGCTTCAATTGCGCGTCGTAATCGATCAGCGCGCGGGTGATGCCATGGCGAACCGCGCCGGCCTGACCCGACTCCCCGCCGCCGATGACGTTGACCATGATGTCGAACGTCGCCTCGTGATTGACGAGCTTCAGTGGCTGCCGCACGACCATGCGGCCGGTTTCGCGCGTGAAGAATTCGTCGACCGGCTTGTCGTTGACGACGAACTTGCCCGAACCCTGCTTGATGAAAACCCGGGCTACCGCGCTCTTGCGCCTGCCCGTGCCGTAGTAGTAGCTGCCGATCATGTGAGCGAGCCCTTAGAGGTCCAGCGTCTTCGGTTGTTGGGCGATGTGCGGATGCGCCGCGCCCGCGTAGCATTTGAGCTTCTTCAGCATCGCGTATCCCAGCGGGCCCTTCGGCAGCATGCCCTTGACGGCTTTTTCCAGCACACGGCCGGGGAAGCGCTGCTGCATCTTGCTGAACGACGTGGTACGGATACCGCCCGGGTAGCCGCTGTGCCGGTGGTAAAGCTTGTCGTCGGCCTTGTTGCCGGTGACCTTGATCTTCTCGACGTTGGTGACGACGATGAAGTCGCCGGTGTCGACGTGCGGCGTATAGATCGGCTTATGCTTGCCGCGGAGCCGGTGCGCGATCGCACTGGCCAGCCGGCCGAGGACCTTGTCGCTCGCATCCACGATATACCAATCCCGCGTGATTTCCTCGGGCTTGGCGGAATAGGTTTTCATGGCGAAATTCGCGTCCGGTTCGAAATTACAAAGTCTTAGATGATAATCCGGGGCCCGATGTGCTGTCAAACCGCGCGGGCGTGGCCGCGCCGTGTCGGTCGACACGCCCGTGTTTTCGGCGGAGATACGCCGATAAGAAAAGGCGCGGCCGACTCGGCCGCGCCAGTATTCCGCCATAGGAGGAGAATGGAGGAACGGTCCGCGGCGGGAAGGAGGAGATCCCGGACCGCCGACAAGAAAGATTGTGCCACATTGCGTCGCACAATGCAAGTGGCATAATCGGCACGATTTTCGGCACGATTTGGCTCGGCAGCTGCGGGCGAAGCGATGCAGTGGCCCAGGAATGGAAAGGCCTCGAGTGAAATCCACAATCAAATGGATCGATCAGGTGAGTTTCGTGGCCGAAACCGGCAGCGGGCACGCTGTCGTTGTCGATGGACCGTCCGAAGCCGGCGGGCGAAACCTCGGGCCGCGCCCGATGGAGCTCGTGCTCGCCGGAACGGCAGCGTGCACCGCATTCGACGTGGTCTGGATACTGAAAAAGGCGCGCCAGCCGATCACCGGGTGCGTGGTCGATGTCGAGGCGAAGCGCGCCCCGACCGAGCCCAAGGTTTTTACCCATCTGCATTTCGTTTATCGGCTGCGCGGCGAAGATCTCAATGCGGCCCAGGTTGAGCGCGCGGTCAGGCTGTCGAAGGAAAAATACTGCTCGGCGACGCTGATGCTGGCGAAGACTGTCGTCATCAGCTACGAAATCAGCCTCAACGACGAGCTGCTGCCGCGCCGCGACGGCTAGGGCGGTCCCTTGCGGAACGCGCGCGCCTAGGTGTGATCGCTTAATAGGCGAATGAGGCTCGAGGTGTCCCAGCGCCCGCCGCCCTGTGCCTGGATGCGGGCATAGAACTGATCGACCAGTGCGGTCACCGGCAGCGTGGCGCCATTGGCCCTCGCTTCGGCCGTGCAGATCGACAGATCCTTTCTCATCCAGTCGACCGCGAAGCCGAAATCGAACTTGTCGGCCGTCATCGTCTTGCCGCGGTTGTCCATCTGCCACGATTGCGCCGCGCCTTTGCCGATGACGTCGAGCACGCGCTCGACGTCCAGCCCGGCCTTGCGCGCGAAGTTGATGCCTTCCGAAAGGGCCTGGACCAGCCCCGCGATGCAGATCTGATTGACCATCTTGGTCAATTGGCCCGATCCCGGTCCGCCCATCAGGGTCACGGCCCGCGCGTAATGCGCAAGGACCGGCTCGGCGCGCGCGAAGACCTCGGCATCGCCGCCGACCATGATCGTCAGCTTGCCGTTCTCTGCGCCGGCCTGCCCCCCGGACACCGGCGCGTCGAGAAATCCGATGCCGCGGGCCTTGGCCTCGGCGTGGACCTCGCGCGCGACGGTCGCTGATGCCGTCGTGTGGTCGACCAGGACGCTACCGGCGCGCATTGCCGCGACCGCGCCGCGGGAGCCCAACGCAACCGCGCGAACGTCGTCATCGTTGCCGACGCACATCATCACCAGCGTCGCATCGGCCACCGCCGCCGCCGGCGTCGACGCCGCGGCGCCGCCGTACTTTTCCGCCCAGAGCGTCGCCTTCGCCGGCGTCCGGTTATAGACGACGACCGGATGCCCGGCGCGCGCCAGGTGTCCGGCCATCGGATAGCCCATTACGCCCAGGCCGAGAAACGCCAGTTTGCCGCTGTCCATCGCTGCTCCTCGTTCTTCCAGTTGGGCGGTGCGCCCGCCGTCATGTGCGCTAAGCCTTCGAGGCGGATGCGAGCACGCCGCGCGCGGCGCGAATCGCGGAGCGCACCTGTGCTGGCGCGGTTCCGCCGGGGTGATCGCGGCTCGCGATCGAACCCTCGAGCGTGAGCACTGCATACACGTCATCTTCGATGAGCGGCGAGTAACGCTGAAGCGATGCGAGCGACAGCGTCGCCAGGTCGCAATGCTCGGATTCGGCGTGCCGTACCGCCTGCGCCACTGCCTCGTGCGCGTCGCGGAAGGGGAGTCCCTTCTTGACCAGGTAATCGGCAAGGTCGGTGGCGGTCGAGTAGCCCTCGTTCGCGGCCGCGCGCATGCGTTCGGCGTCGACTTCGATCCCGTCGGCCAGCAGCGCAGTGACGACCGCGAGCGTCGGCAGCAGCGTATCGACCAGATCGAAGACCGGCACCTTGTCTTCCTGGTTGTCCTTGTTGTAGGCGAGCGGCTGCGCCTTCATCAAGGTCAGCAGCGCGATTAGGTCGCCGTAGATGCGTCCGGTCTTGCCGCGTACGAGCTCCGGCACATCGGGATTTCTCTTCTGCGGCATGATCGAGCTGCCGGTGCAGAACCGATCGGCCAGCCGCACGAAACCGAAGCGCGGGCTCGACCACAGCACGAGTTCCTCGGCGAGGCGCGACAGATGCATCATCAGCAGCGCGCCGTCGGCGGCGAATTCGATCGCGAAGTCGCGGTCGGACACCGCGTCCAGGGAATTGCCGCACAGGCCTTCGAAGCCGAGTTCGCGCGCGACTTGCGCGCGGTCTATCGGAAAGCTCGTGCCGGCCAGCGCGGCGCTGCCGAGCGGAAGCCGGTTGACGCGACGGCGACAGTCGTGCAGCCGTTCGCCGTCGCGAGCGAGCATGGCGTCGTAGGCAAGGAGATGATGGCCGAAAGTCACCGGCTGCGCGACCTGCAAGTGCGTGAAACCCGGCATGACCGTGGCCGCGTGCGGCTCGGCGAGATCGAGCAGCGCGTTGCGCAGCGCGACGATCGCTCCGCCGATGTCGTCGATCGCCGCGCGCACATAGAGTCGCAAGTCGGTCGCTACCTGGTCGTTGCGCGAGCGACCGGTGTGCAGTCGCTTGCCCGCGTCGCCGATCAGCGCAGTCAAGCGTTTTTCGATGTTGAGGTGAACATCCTCGAGATCGGACGACCAGGCGAACGCGCCACTTCGAATCTCGTCCGCGATCGCCGCGAGACCGCGCACGATCGCATCGAGATCGGCGGTCGACAGGATGCCGACCGCGGCCAGCATACGCGCATGCGCGAGCGAACCGGCGATATCGGCCTCGGCGAGTCTCTTGTCGAAGTGGACCGAAGCGGTGTAGCGCTTGACGAGCTCCGTGACGGGCTCGCTGAAGCGACCGGACCAGCCGGCGGCCGCCGCGATGGCCGGATCGGATTTGCGCGTGGACATGGCTTGCCTCACCCGGACGTCTTCCGCACAATAGCCGGGCGCCGACATTCTGCACCTCGGTCCCGCGACCGGTGCCGGTCGATTTCCGCTCGCGCCGGGCCGGAAGCAACGAACAATGCGACCTAGTATAAATCAAAATGCGGTCCAACTCTCGCTGCCGGAGCTGCGCAACCTCGGCACGATCCTGCGCATTCTCCTTGCGGTGAACGCAGTGGTGCTGGTCGCCGCGCTGGTTCGAGAGACGCACTGGGCGGCCATATCGGCCGCGTGGCTGGAAATGATATCGATCGTCGAACCGCTGCTGCTGCTGCAACTGCTGGTGTTGTACATCGTGGCGCCCCAGCTCGAGCGGCTCCCGTACCGCGCCGCCGCGGCGGCGGTGCTGCTTTTGACGCTTGCCGTGACGTTGGGGTTCGACACCGCGATCGCCGCACTGGTCGCGGACTTCACCGTCGGCACCATGTTGCGGGACGTCTTTTTCTCGCTGCTGATGGCTGCAGCGCTGCTCGCCTATTTCCAGCTGCGCGCGAAGGCGCTTTCCCCGGCGATCACCGAGGCGCGGCTGCAGGCGCTGCAGGCCCGCATCCGACCCCACTTCCTGTTCAACAGCATCAATGCCGTGTTGTCGCAAATGCGCACCGATCCGCGCCGGGCCGAAACGGCGCTCGAAGACCTTGCGGATCTGTTCCGAGTTCTGATGCGGGACAATCGACAGCTCGCGCCGCTGGCGAACGAGGTCGAGCTCTGCCGGCATTATCTGGACCTCGAAAAGCTGCGCCTGGGCGATCGTTTGAGCATCGACTGGCACGTCGACAACATGCCGAAAGACGCGCTGGTGCCGCCGCTGGTCCTGCAGCCGCTGCTCGAGAACGCGGTCTACCACGGCATCGAGCCGTCTAGCGCTCCCGGGGTGATCGCGATTAATATCTTCCTGAGCCGCGGCGAGGTGCATGCAATTCTTCGCAATCCGTATCAGGCCGGACCGGGTCGCGGCGGCGGCAACAAGATGGCGCTGGCCAATATTCGCGAGCGACTGGCTCTGCATTTCGATGCGGAGGCGAGTCTCGAGAACCGGCTGACCAGAGACAGCTACGAAGTGCATATACGGATGCCTTATCGCACGAAACAGCAGACGGAAAAGCAGCGTGGCTGATGCTCCACTGAAGGTGCTGATCGTCGACGATGAAGCGCCTGCGCGTCGTCGCTTGCGCGAGCTGCTCGACGACTGCACCACCGCCTTGCCCCTGGTGGTCGTAGGCGAGGCGGCCAGCGGGCGCGAAGCACTGAACATGTTGGGCACCACACCCACCGATCTGGTCTTGAGCGATATCCACATGCCCGACATGGACGGCATCGAGCTGGCGAGGCACCTGCTCAAGCTGGCGGCGCCGCCGATCCTGATCTTCACCACGGCGTACCACGAGCACGCGATTGCCGCTTTCGAGGTTCATGCCGTCGATTACCTCGTGAAGCCGGTCCGCGTGCAGCGGCTGCTCGCGGCCCTGCAGCAGGTGCCGCGCCTGCGGCCGCTGTCCGAGGGCAAGCTCGACCGCCTGCCCGCCGCAGCGCGGCGCTTCCTTTCGGTGACGGAGCGTTCGCGCGTCGTGCTGGTCGCGATCGAAGAGGTCGTCTATCTGAAGGCCGAGCTCAAGTACATCACTATCCGTACGGCAGATCGCGAATTTCTGCTCGAGGAGTCGCTGACGCGTCTCGAGGAGGAATTCGGCAGTCGCTTCGTGCGCGTTCATCGCAACTGCCTGGTCGCGCGCGACGCGATCCGGGGTTTCGAGCGGCGCGTCAGCGCCGACGGCGACGCGCATTGGGAGGTTCTGCTGCGCGGCGTGTCGGAGGCGCTGCCGGTATCGCGTCGGCAGCAATTCATCGTGCGCGAAATCGGTCGCGAGTCGTCGGCGTGACCGGCGGCATCGCGCGCTACTCGCGCGCTCGTGCGACGCACTACATGAAGCTTCGCCCGGCGCGGGTGGCCGGCCTTTCAATCCTTTCCGGCGACTTGAGATGGCCCCGCGCACATTGATCTGCGGCTCGCTTGCTCGTGACACGATCATGGTGTTCCCCGATCGCTTTTCGCGGCACATCCTGCCCGACCAGACGCGGGTACTTTCGGTGTCGTTCCAGATCGGCGAAATGCGCCAGGAGTGGGGCGGCTGCGCGGGCAATATCGCCTACAACCTGAAGGCGATCGGTGGCGAGCCCGTGGTGATGGCGACCGTTGGCGAGGACGGAGACGCGTACAAGACGCGCCTCGCGTCGCTCGGTATCGCCAGCGACGGACTGCGCGCGGTCGACGGGACGTTCACCGCCCAGGCCTTCATCATCACCGATCTCGACGATAACCAGATCACGGCGTTTCACCCCGGTGCGATGAATCGCTCGGAGCTCAATCGGATCGGCGATGTCGACGGTATCGCGCTCGGCATCGTCGCTCCCGATGGCAAGGTCGGAATGCAATCGCATGTCGACGGCTTTGCCGCGGCCGGCATTCCGTTCATCTTCGACCCCGGCCAAGGCATGCCGTTGTTCACCGGGGACGAGCTCGTCTCGATGATCGAGGCCTCCGACTATGTCGCCGTCAACGACTACGAAGCAAAGCTCCTCTGCGAGCGGACCGGGCTCGCGCTGCCGGATATAGCCGCGCGCGTGGACGCTTTGATCGTAACGCTCGGCGCCGACGGCTCGCGCATCTACAGCGGCCGCGAAGAGATCGCCGTCCCCGCAGCCCACGCCGACGCGCTGGTCGATCCGACGGGATGCGGCGATGCGTACCGAGCGGGTCTGCTCTACGGCATCGCCCACCGTTGGGACTGGCTGCGTACCGGGCGGCTCGCGGCGCTTCTCGGCGCGGTGAAGGTCGCTTCTCGCGGCGGCCAGAATCACAAGCTCGATCGAGAAGAGCTGGGCGCGCGCTACGAGAAGCAATTCGGCGGTTCGCTCTGGTAAGGTCCCGCGCCACGAAGGCTGCGGTCGCAACGGCCTCGCTGCCTCGCCGCTGTTACCGGCTGATCCGCCTGAGCGTGCATCTGCTGCAGGGCGTCGCCACCACCGCGCTGATCTTTCCGCTCGTCAATATGCCGCGCCGCGAAGCGCTGATCCGCCGCTGGAGCGCCAACCTGCTCGCCATTCTGCGCGCCGAGGTCCGGCTCCGTGGCTGGCCCGCAACGGGAATGCCGGGCAACGTGCTGATCGTGGCCAACCACATTTCGTGGCTCGACATCTTCGTGCTGAACGCGGTTCAGCCCTCGCGTTTCGTCGCCAAGGCCGATCTCGAGCGCTGGCCTCTGGTTGGCCGGCTGATCGCCGGTTGCGGGACCTTGTTTATCGAGCGCGGCAGGGGGCGCGATGCACACCGGATCAACGAGCACGCACGCCAAGCGCTGGCCTCGGGCGGCTTCGTCGCGATCTTTCCTGAAGGCGAGACCAGCGACGGCAGCGTGGTACTCCCGTTTCACGGGTCGCTGATGCAGCCCGTCATCGACGTCCGGGGTCATGTGCAACCGATGGCGATTCGCTATCGCAGCATCGACGGCGTACACAACGACTCCGCTTCCTATGTCGGAGATACGAAATTTCTGGCATCGCTGTGGCGCGTCCTTGGTGAGCGCGAGCTGGTCGTACTGCTCGATGCCGGACCTTCGCTGGTCGCGCATGGTCGGCACCGCCGCGAACTCGCGCGCGATGCCGAGGATGCTATCCGGCGGGTCGTGGCGCCAGCGGCGAGCGCCCCGGCACCTGGAACAGCCGCTGGTCGTCCAGTCTGAGCGCGGTCAGGCAGCCGCCCCACAGGCATCCCGAATCGAGCATCATCACATTCGGCGCAATCATCAGATCGAGAGTCGACCAGTGACCGCAGAGCACGGTCACGCCCGCCGATTTTCGCTCCGGGTGGGCGAACCAAGGCGCGAAGCCGATCGGCGTGTGATCCGGGCCGCGCTTTTCTCCGAGCTCGATTGTGTCGTCGTCGGCGCAAAAACGCAGACGCGTGCACGCGTTGACGACGACCCGCAGGCGATCGTAGCCGCGCAAGGATTCCTCCCACCGCGCCGGCTCGTCGCCATACAGGTGACGCAGAAAATCGTCGTGCCGGTCGGAGGCTAGCATGGCCTCGACTTCGCGCGAAAGCATCAGCGCTGTTGCTGGCGTCCACGAAGGCAGCAGGCCGGCATGCACGACCAGCCATCCGTCCTCGAGCACGACCAGCGGTCGCGTACGCAGCCAGGTGAGCAATTCCTGCCGGTCGGGTGCATCGAGGATGCCTCCGAGCGTGTCGTCGTCGTGCGCCCGCCGGTGACCCGCGGCGACTGTCAGCAGATGAAAGTCGTGGTTGCCCAGAACCGTCGTCGCGCTGTGACCCAGATCGCGCACCGCGCGCAGCACCTGCAGCGATTCCGGGCCGCGGTTGACCAGATCGCCGACCAGCCAAAGGCGGTCACGGCCGGGGTCGAACGCGATCAGGTCGAGCAACTGCGTGAATTCGACGTGGCAACCCTGGATGTCGCCGATGGCGTAGACGCTCATCGCCGCGCGCGCAGTCCGCGTCGGCGTGACGACGCACGACGCTGGTAGGCCGATCCGTTGTCCGGTTGCAATGTCAGGCGAAGGCCGATGCTAGAATCCGGCGCATTCTAACACCCGCCATGCGATGAAATTTTCGCTGAACGAACCGCAGCGCGCCGCGGTGCGCTATGTCGATGGGCCACTGCTGGTCCTTGCCGGCGCGGGCAGCGGCAAGACGCGCGTGATCACCGCGAAGATCGCGTACCTGATCGAGCAGGGTGTCGATCCTGCCGGGATTGCGGCGATCACCTTTACCAACAAGGCCGCGCGCGAAATGCGCGAGCGCAGCGGCGTAGGGCAGCGCGGGCGCGACCGGGCCGGTGCCATCCCGACGATCTGCACGTTCCATGCGCTCGGCCTCAGGATCTTGCGGCACCATGCAGCCGCGATGGCTCTGGCACCGCGCTTTTCCATTCTCGATCCCGTCGACATCGAACCGATCGTCGCCGAGCTTTTGGCGACGACGGACCGTGCACGTGTCCGCGCCGCGCAGTGGCAAATCAGCGCGTGGAAGAACGGCCTGGTCGCGCCCGAACAGGCGCTGGCGGTTGCGGCCAGCGATGCGGAGGGAGCCGCGGCACGAGTCTACGGCCGTTACGCCGCGGCGCTTCGCGCCTATCAGGCGGTCGACTTCGACGACCTGATCGCGCTGCCGGTCGCCGCGCTGGAATCCGATGCCCGCGCGGCCGCGCATTGGCAGCAGCGCGTCGAATACCTGCTCATCGACGAATACCAGGACACCAACCCGGCACAATATCGTCTGCTGCGTCTTATCACCGGCTCCCGCGCGGCCTTCACCGCGGTCGGGGACGACGACCAGGCGATCTATGGCTGGCGGGGCGCGAGCGTGGCCAACCTCGAGCAGCTTCCCCGCGATTATCCGTCGCTGAAAGTGATCAAGCTCGAACAGAACTATCGCTCGTCGGTCAGGATATTGCGCTCGGCCAACGCACTGATCGGGCACAATACCAAGTTGTTCGACAAGGCACTGTGGAGCGAGCTCGGCTTCGGCGAGCCGATCCAGGTCGCACCGGCGGCCGACGACCAGGCCGAAGCGGAGTGGGTCGCGCGAACGATCGCTTCGCATCAATTCGAGTATCGCTCACGGTTCGACGATTTCGCGGTGCTCTATCGCGGCAACCACCAGGCGCGCGCTTTCGAGCAGGCGTTGCGCGCACAGAATATCCCGTACATCGTGAGTGGCGGGCAGTCCTGGTTCGATCGGACCGAGATTCGCGACCTCGTCGCCTATCTTCGGCTGATCGCCAACGACGAAGACGATCCGGCGTTCGTGCGGTCGGTTACGACGCCCCGGCGCGGCATCGGGGTCCAGACGCTCGAGCAGCTCGGGCGCAATGGCAGCCTGTTTGCGGCAGCCTGCGACGCTGCGCTTGTCGCCACCCTGCCGGCGCGACAGCGGGAAGCGCTGGCCGGTTTTTGCAGGATGATCAACGGGTTTCGCTATCGTGCCGAGCGCGAGCCTGCAGGTCGGCTGGTCGACGAGCTGATCAAGGCGATCAACTACGAAGACTATCTGTTCGCCACCTGCGATAAGCGCGAGGCGCAGGCGCGCTGGGACAGCATCGGCGATTTCGCAGCCTGGCTTGCGCGCAGGGGGGAGGCCGACCAGCGTAACCTGCTGGATCTCACGCAGTCGATAGTGTTGCTGACTCAGCTTGAGGGCGACGACGGCCGGCAGACCGACGCCATCCGACTTTCGACGCTGCACGCCGCCAAGGGACTCGAGTTCGCGCACGTCTTCCTGGTCGGCCTCGAGGAAGGAGTGCTGCCGCACCGCGAGGCGATCGCCGCCGGCAATGTCGATGAGGAGCGCAGGCTCATGTACGTCGGATTGACGCGCGCACAGCGAAGCGTGCGCCTGTCATGGTGCCGGCGTCGCAAGCGCGCGGGGGAATGGCAGACCGGCGAGCCCTCGCGCTTCATCGACGAACTCGCGCAGGAGGATTTAAGGCACGCCGATGCCGTACGCGACCCGGCCGAGGCCGCACGGGACAAGGAAGTCGGCAACGCGCGCTTGCGGCAGATGCGCGCGCTGCTCGCGCGTTGATCGCCGCTTACTTCAGTGACAGGATCCAGCTCACCAGCGCCTTGATATCGGCATCGGGCACGGCGCTATTCGGCGGCATCGGCACGGCGCCCCACACCCCCGATCCGCCGGCCTTGACCTTCTGCTCGAGCCGGCCTGCCGCCGCCTTGTCGCCACGATACTTGGCGGCGACCTGCTGATACGCCGGTCCGACGATGGCCTTCTCGACGGCGTGGCAAGCGGCGCATCCGTCTTTTTGCATCATCGCCTGGCCGGATTGCAGATCGAGCGGTGGGGAAGCCTTCGCCGTGACGGCCGATGACGGAGCTGCCGCGGCAGCCGCACTCGTCGAGGAAGCGCTCACTGCCGGCGTGGTTGCGGGAGTCGACGCGGCCGTCGCGGATGGCGGCGGTGCCGCCGTTGCAGTGGTCGGCGTGGCAGGCGCGGCCGGTTCCTTGAAATTCGCGCCAGAGCGGTTGGTCATGTACACGACGGCGCGCTCGACTTCGACGTCGGAAAGATCCGAATTGCCGCCCCGCGGCGGCATCACTTTCCCCGCCTCCTGGAAACCGTTGAGCGCGTGCTGCACCAGCGTTTCGTAGCCCTTCTTGATGGAAGCTGCCCACGCCGCCTTGTCGCCCGCCTTGGGCGCACCGGCGATGCCTGCCTCGTGGCAGGTCTTGCAGACGGCCTGAAAGACCTGCTCACCGCTCATGCTGGCGCGCGCACCGGCGGCACTGGCTAGCGTAAGCTCGCCGACCGGTTTGATGCGGGCGAGCACGCGCTCCTCCGGCTCGCCCTTGTCGTCGCGCTTGACGCCGGTGACAAGCTGCGACAGAAGCAGGAACAGCGCGATCGGAACCAGGAATGCCAGGACCAGAACGATCACCAATTGCTTTGGTGTTTTTATCGGTGAGACGTGCTCATCGCTCATCGTGGAAATCCTGACAAGGGCTGGCCGGGGGGCGCCGGACGAGGCGGCTCCGTATCGGACTTCGCCGTACTCGCCGCAAGACAAGGCGCGCATTATAGCGCGACCGGACCGCGCACGAAATCATCACGGCGGTCGTCTCCAGCCATCCGCGCGCGATGGACGCTCCTACGCGCTGCGCGTAGAATCCGACCGCGTGCGCCCGTAGCTCAGTTGGATAGAGTGTTGGTTTCCGAAGCCAAAGGTCACAGGTTCGACTCCTGTCGGGCGCGCCACTATCTTGCACGCGGAACGTGGGGGGCGAACGACCGGACGAGCGTCGCGCCTGATCAGCCCAGGCCGTCAATCGTACGAGCGACTGTAATAGACGCCGATGCCGCTGACGACACCGGCCTCGACGCGTAGCGTCAGCGTATGCGTGAGCGAGTATTCGAGCTTGAGCGCATTGTTCGCCACCGAGCGCCCCTGCTCGTAGACCAGCGTCAACTTGTCGTTGAGGCGCTTGCTGAATGCGACCACCTCGGTCGCCGTGCCGGTGCCCGGGGTATCGCTGGTCGAACGAATGCTTATTTCATCGACGCCGATCGTGCGCGCGATGCGCTGCCCGAACGACGTGGTGTTCGAACCGCCGAGCGTTGCGAGCGCCGATGCCAGCAGTGCGGCGTCGGCACTGCTGGCATTGTCCAGCCCGTGCCCGAGCACGAGCCAGCTCAGTTTTTCGTTGTCCGGGACCGGCGGGTTCGATGTCAATTGCACGCTCGGTACTTTCACCGTGCCCGAGACCTCGACGCCTGCCTCAACGGGCAGATTCTTGCGCAACGCGAGGACATCCAGCCCGGGGTTGTCGAGCGGACCCGTAAAAACAAGCCGCCCGCGCTGGATCGTGAGACGCTGCCCGAAGGCGGTGTAGGTGCCGCGAATCACGTTGATCGTGCCGTTGGCGACGAGATCACGGTCGCTGCTGGTCCTGACGTTCAGCTTGCCGCCGAGGGCGGTCTCGAAGCCTTCGCCGACAAACATCAGGTGATCGCCAAAATCCAGAGCGAGATCGACGTTGAACGGCACCCGCTGCGCCAGGGAGCGCGAAGGCCGCCGCTCGCGCCCGCGCACGATCACGTCGTCGCCGGGCACGTCGACACCGGCGGGATGGAATTCGAAATAGCCTTCGTCCGCCTTCAGTGCTCCGGCGAGACGCACGCCGTTCTTCTGGATCGAGAGCGAGCCTTCACCGGTGAGCGTGAGTTTTGTGTCCGGGCGATTGAAGAGGGCGAGGCGATCGGCTTTCCAGTCAAGGTGCCCGCCTTCGATGTCGCCCAAGGCCGGCAGCGTGCCGCTGGCCGTGAATCGTCCGTCTCCTGCGGCAAACGAGAATTCGCGGACCGAGATGGCTTCGTCCGTCAGTCGTGCCCTCAGGCGGCCATCTTTCAACGCGACGCCGTATTGCGGTGCTTCGAGCTGGAGCGCGTCGCCTTCGACCGTACCTGCAAATTGCACGTGGTCCAGCGTTCCATGGCCGACGAGATCGAGCGCCAGTCGCCCGTCGACGATCGCGGTCGTACCGGCGATGCTCTGCAGCGCGCGGAGCGAGGCCGCATTCAGACGCGCCGACAAAGTGAGCGGCGCATCGGCGCCGAAGCCGACTCCGGCCCGCGGTGACGGGGCGAGATCGGCACTCACGTCGGCGTCGACCAGCCGCGAGCGCGCAACCAGCGTCGCATGCACGCGATCATCGACGAATTCCGCATGGAGCTCGGCACGCGTCAGCCCAAGCGCGAACTCGGGGGCGTCGGCGGGCGCCAGATCGCCGTCCTCGCGCGCGAACGACAACGTGCCGGTAATGCGGGGCGCCGCCGCGAACGACCATCGACCGGCCAGGGTCAGCGTCGAGGCGACATGCGGCGCGACGCCGGTGAACGCGAACAGCGGCGCTGTCGGCAGCGCGGCGAATTCGCCGCGACTGGAAAGGCGATGTTCCTCCCAGCGTAATTCGTCCATGGCGAAGCGGCCGCCGGCCAGGGTGCCGCGCACACCCGCGAGATGGATCCGTTGCGCTCCGAACTCGAGCTCCGCGGGCTGCGCCAGCGCGAGGGGATATTTGCCTCGGCTCTCCAGCGCGACGATGCGTCCCGTCCATGCTCCGGTCGAGGCATCCCCCGACCACCCCCCTTCGAGCCGCGCATTGAGTTCGACCTCGGTGGCTGCGGCATGGGCCACGGCATCGATTTTCGCCTGGTGGCGCGCGAGCGTGCCCGCGACATCGAAGCGCAGGCTGCTCGCGCTCATGGCATCGGCGCGCATCCCCGTCGCCGTCAACGAGAGATGAAGCGGCGGGTCGCCCGCCCCGGCGGCGATCTCGCCCTCGAAAGCGAGCCTCTGTGCCGCAAATGCCGTCCCGACGCGAAGGCCGTCGCCGGTCGATTTGAACGCCAGCATCGGGCGGTCCCACGTGCCGGCGACCCTGCCGGTCGCGTGCAGGCGGCCGCCGAGTCGCGCATCGAGCGCGGCAGGATCGCGCACATCCAGCGCGAAGTCGAGGATGTCGCCGCTGCGGCCGAAGTTGCCCATCACGCTGAGGTGATTCGTTCCGGCGGCGAGCTCGAGCCGCGCATCGCGAACAATGCCGGGCGACAGGGCAAGCTTGCCGGCACCGGTGAACGAACGCCCGCGCAGGCTGCTGTTGCGGTCGACCTCGAACGAAAGCGCAGCCGACCAAGTCGGCTTGAGCGTGCCGCGCGCGGTAGCGTTGCCGGACAACGAAGCCACTGGATAGGCGCCAAAGGCGGCGGGATTGAGCGCTGTCGCGGTCGCGTTTGCACGGAACTCACGGTTGCCGGCAAGCGCCAAACTCGCCGTGCCGCGCAGTGCGCCGCCGCGCGCCCGCAGCTGAAATGTCTTGACGTCGACGAGGCTGCCCGCGAGGGCAGCGCGGAACGCGAGCGCCATGTCCGACTGCCGCAAGTCCCCGCTGACCTCGCCGTCGCCCTCGCCGCCGTCGAACCGCATCGTGCCGGCGAATGTGCCGGCCAGTCTCGTCGTTCTCAAGTCGCTCGCGATGCGATGTAGATCGAGATTGCGCACCGCAAGCTTCCAGCTCGATATGCCGCCATCGATTCCCGCATCGCCGGTGACGCGCCCGGTATCGCCGAGCGCGGCGTCGAGTCCCTCGAGGCGGATGCGTCCTCTATCGGCACCGAACGCCGACGTCAGACTCGTCAGCGGCAGGCGGTTCGAGTTCCATGGGCCCGCGTCGGCGTTGCGCGCGGTCAGCGTGCCGTGCACGCCACCTTCGTCTCGTCCCGCGCCCGTGATTGTCGCCGCGATGTCCGTGCGCGGCAGCGCGACATCGAAGCGCGCGAGATCGACGTTGTCGATGCTGAGCTCGAAGTCGCGCAGCTGACGCACCTCGAACGGCGCGACACGCGCCTTCCCCGAGGCGCGCGCCTCGACCACACTTCCTTCGCCAGACAGCGACACCGTCGACATGTTGCCGCCGATCGCTACCGTACCCTTTGCATCCCGCGCCGCACCGCTTCCGGCGAATGAGATGCTGCCTTCGGTCACGAATGGCGGCCTCGCGCCGATCGCAAGGCGGCCGCGCAGCGAACCCCATTCGCTGTCGAGCGCCAGCGCTTCAAGCGCGTGCCGCTCCAGCGAACCGGTATAACGGAAGCCGAGCCGCGTGATCCGCCACTGGTTCGGACCGCTCGAAACGGAGAGCTCGGCAATGTCGGCCTGCCGCACATCGATCGGCCAAGGCAGTGCCAGCGAGGCCGGCGGCGCGGAGGGCCCAGCACTCGGCTCGAATTCCAGCGCGACCGTCGCTGCGGAGAAAGCATTGATGGCGATCGTCTGAGTGAGGAGGGCACGCGGCGACCAGGTAAATACGACCTCGCGCGCGACAAGACGCACATTTTCGTCCGCATAAGCCAGGCGCGCGATGCGCACCGTGCCACCGAGCGAGCCGGTGGCTCCCTCGATCGTCAATCGGCCGCCGCTGCGAAGCGATGCTTCGCCGCTAGCCCAGCGCAGTCCGGCCTGACTCGTCGCGAACCAAAGCGCTGCGGCGACCATCATCGATACGATGATCGCTATCGCCAGCAGCGCTGTCGCTATGCGTACGATCGACGGGCGCATCAGAACGACAGGCCTACCGAGAGATGCAGCCGGACCTGGTGCGTCGCTTCACCGTAAGCGACATCGAGCCGGAAGGGACCGATAGGCGTCCGAACGCGGGCGCCGACGCCATAGCCATAGACCGGTTTCAGATCGGAGGCGCGATCGGCGGCGTTGCCGGCATCGATGAACGCAGCGATGCCCCACGCTTCCGCGATCCAGCGGACGACTTCGGCGCTGCCGAGCACATAGTAGCGTCCGCCGACGGTCGCATCGCCGAGCCGAGGTCCGAGGCTTTCGTAAGCGTAGCCGCGCACCGTGGTGTCGCCGCCGATGCGGAACAGAAGCGCGATCGGCACGTCGCGCGAGTCGCGGACGGCGACCGCACCAGCCTCGGCCTTGAACAGGAGCTGGGTCTTGGCGTCGACCGGCAGCCATGCGGCCGTTTGCACGATGCCGCGTCCGAGCGCGGCCGTCGAGACCCCCGGTGGCGCAGCGCCGATCTGTGCGTTGACCGCATAGCCGCGCGACGGCGACAACAGGTCGTCGACCCTGCGCCAGATCCGTGCGTATTCGAAGAACAAGGAGTGCGCGTCGAATGAATCGGCGTTGGCCGGCATCTCCCGCGCGACATAGAACGCGACGCCGTAACTGGTCTGGTCACGCTCGGCCGCACTCTTGCGTCTCCAGCCGGTGGTGAATTCTTTGGTGCGCAAACCCTCGATGTCGGTGGTCGCGACGCCGGTGGAGAAGGTGTCGGTGTATTGCGGCACGTGGGGCGGCAACGTGAGGCGAAGCGTCGCACTCTGGACCTTGGACTCGGCGTCGAGATCGGCATGGAAGCGCAGGCCGTTATGGTCGATGTTGAAATTATCGTAGCTCAATTGAGCGCGGAACAGCGTATCCGTCGAAAAACCGGCGCCGGCGCTGATTTTCTTTTCCGGGGCTTCGATCACTCGCAGATGCACCGGGGCGGCGTCGGCTCGCGCCGGCTCGGTTTCGATCGTCGCCTGAGCGCTCGCGAAGTAACCCGAGCCGTTGAGCCGGCGCAGAAAGGTCTGCAATGCCTCGGCGGTATAGGGGTCGCCGGGGGCGAAGGTCAAGAGATTGCGGACCATCGATTCGCTGTATTTTTCCAGGCCGGTCACGTCGAGCATGCCGAAGCGGAATGGCGGTCCGCTGTCGATCTGCACGCTCAGCGACGCGCCACGTGTCTCGGGATCGATGTCGGCCCGACTTGCGACCAATTTCGCCGCCGCGTAGCGATCCGCCACGAGTACCCGCACGGCCGCCGTCTTTGCGGCAGTCCAGTCGGCCTGGCGGAAAATGGTGCCCTTCGGCAGCGACCAACCGGTTTGCATGCGTGCGACCAACGCCTTGCCGTCGGGACCGCCGAGCGCAGCGTCTCCAACGACGTTCAAATCGATCGAAGTCACCGTCGTCGCTTCGCCGGGGTCGATGCGCAACCGCACCGTTGCCGGATTGGTCGAGCGGTCGATTTCGCTCGTGACCTGCGCCGAAAAATAGCCCTGCGCGGCGGCCGCGTCGCGCGCTTGCGAGCGCGCGTCGGCGACGAGCAGGTCGAAGAACTCCGGAGTGATTTCCGCATAAGACTGCCAGCGGATGAGGTCGAGGCTGCGCTCGACAGCTGCCTTCACGGAAGCCGGGGCGGCGATCTCGACCTGATAGGCCTGCGCTGGAGGATCCGCAGCCGCCGGCGCACTGTGCGGCGCGAAGCCCAGGACCAGCGCCAGCGCTGCGAGCGGCGCGAGCGGCCGCAACTTGCGGGGATGCATCGCGCGAAGGCGCGTCCGGATATGCAGTTGACGCAGTGGATTCACTTCGTTGAGAAGAAGCGCGACGCCGGCGCCGCGAGAACGCGAGCGCGGCCGTTTTGACTGCCAGCGCGGAAACGCATCGAGCGTAGCGGCAGCGCGGGCCGCGCGTCAAGCCGGCACAACCCGAGGTGCGCCTCGAAGATGCGCGACGAACGCGCCCGAACGACGGTGCAGCGCGCTGCTGAAATCGCGCGGCCACACGGTCGCTGACCTAGCGCGGCGCGTCGCCCGCGTAAAGCCGGTAGCGGAAGGCGCGGTTCACTCCCCTTTTCCTTTTTCGAGGGAAAGCGTTCGTGCGAGCCACCTGGACAACCCCAAGCGGCCCATGCCGGCGTCATGAATGCGGCCAGCAGGGGTGTTGCCGGGCTCAAAGCCGCCCGACAAGGGCCGCTTGCCTAGTAAACTTATTGCAATACGTTCAGAAGCATATTTAAGCTGTTCTTTTAAAAGCACTTTTGATATTGGCGCAACAACCTAGCTAAGTCCTTGTTCGCAAAACGAATTTGTGTTGACCCGCCTTCTTCCTTTCCTTATAGTGGCAGTCAGTGGTAAAAAGTGGGTGAAAGTGGGTGCCCACAGCGACGTGGCGGCGTCCCAGGGAGGAGTCGGTGTTTCGAGGTGTCACGCAACTGGCGCTGGACAACAAGGGCCGGCTGGCGATTCCTGCCAAGCATCGCGAAGCGCTGGCGGCGCGCGATGCCGGCCATCTGATCCTGACCGCCGACCCCGGCCATTGCCTGCTTCTGTATCCGCTGTCGGAATGGGAGCCGATACAGCAAAGGCTGATGGCGCTTTCGAGCTTCAACGACAAGCTCCGCAACCTGCAGCGACTGCTGGTCGGACACGCCGACGATGTCGTACTCGACGCAGCGGGCCGCATCCTCGTCCCGCCCGCGCTTCGTCAATTCGCCGCGCTCGACAGACGCGTCATCCTGGTCGGGCAGGGCAACAAGTTCGAGCTCTGGGACGAGGCCCGCTGGCAGGAGCGGACCGGTTCCGCGGTCGTCTTTCCATCCGGCGATTTGCCGCCCGAGCTCGACGGCTTCTCCCTCTGATGCCCGATGGCGAACACGTTCCCGTACTGCTTGAGGAAGCCGTGTCAGCGCTGCGAATCAAGCCCGACGGCATTTATGTCGATGCGACGTTCGGCCGCGGCGGACACGCCCGTCGCATCCTGTCCGCGCTCGGCGTACACGGACGGCTGGTCGCGCTCGATCGCGACCCCGATGCCGCGTCGACGGCCAAGGCGTGGAACGACGCGCGCTTCGTCTTTCGCCGCGCCTGGTTTTCGGAGCTTGCGACGACGCTCGACGCTTGCGGCCTCACTTTGGTCGACGGGGTTCTACTCGATCTCGGCGTTTCTTCGCCTCAAATCGACGACTCCGAGCGTGGCTTCTCGCTGCGCACGGATGGACCGCTCGACATGCGCATGGATCCGGCACGCGGAATCAGCGCCTCGGAATGGCTCGCCCATGCATCCGAACGTGAACTCAGGGGAGTGATCGCGGACTATGGTGAAGAACGGTTTGCTCAACAGATTGCAAGAGCGATTGTTGCGGCTCGCGCGGAGCGGCCGATCGTCCGGACGAGGCAACTGGCCGTACTCGTGGCAAAAGCCCTCGGCGCGAGGGCGCGGGGTGATTGGAGTCAGGATCCGGCCACGCGGACCTTCCAGGCTGTACGGATTTTCGTCAATCAGGAGCTTCAGGAATTGTCGTTAGCGCTTGAGCGTATCCCGGCGCGCCTGGCGGTCGGCGGCAGGCTCGCCGTCATCAGCTTTCATTCGCTCGAAGACCGGCTGGTGAAACAGGCTTTCCGGCGCGCCAGCCAGCCGTACGGCGGCGACGCGCGACTGGCGCGCCTCGCGATTGCCAGCGCAGCGCTGCCGACGCCGCCGCTGAAGACGATCGGCCGCGCGATTCGACCGACCGGCGCCGAGCTCGCCGCGAACCCGCGCGCCCGGAGCGCGACGCTGCGCGTGGCCGAGCGCACCGAAGGTCCCTGCTGATGGCGCGCCTCAATCTCGCGCTGCTCGCATTGCTGGTGGTCTGCGCCCTGTCCCTGGTCACCTCGCGCTATCAGGCGCGCAAGTCCTTCGTCGACCTCGAGCGCGAACAGGCGCAAGGGCGCGCCTATGACGTCGAGTACGGCCAACTGCAGATCGAGCAGTCGACCTGGGCGACGCCGGCGCGCATCGAGAAAATCGCGCGCGAGCAATTGCACATGCAGCTGCCCGCGCCGGCGCAGGTGCGCATCGTGGGGGCGGGACGGCGATGAGATCCGCGCACACTTTCAGGACCAGCCCGGCACCCGTGCCGCGGCTGCCCCGGTCCCGCGCCCCGCTGGTGTTCGGCGGCATGCTGCTCCTGCTGGCGGGACTTCTCGGTCGTTCACTTTATTTGCAGCGGATCGACAGCGGTTTTCTGCAGGAGCAGGGCAGCTCGCGCTACAGCCGAGATATCGAGGTCCCGGCGCATCGCGGCCGCATCCTCGACCGCTTCGGCGACCCGCTGGCGATCAGCACGCCGGTCAAGGCCGTGTGGGCATGGCCCGACCAGGTCGATGCCACACCGGACCAGTTGAAAGCGCTCGCGGCGGCACTCGACTTGCCGAGCAGCGCGATCAAGCAAAAGCTCGCGCAAGGCGGGGAATTCGTCTATCTGAAAAAACCGGTTGCGCCGCAGGCGGCCGCGCACGTGGCGGCCTTGAAGATCGACGGCATCCACGATGAAAACGAGTACTGGCGCTACTACCCCGGCGGCGAAGTGATGAGTCAGATCGTCGGTTTCACCGGCGATCGCGACGTCGGCCAGGAGGGCATCGAGCTCGCGCAACAAAGCTGGCTCGGCGGCCGTCCCGGCAGCAGGCGCGTCATCATCAATCGTCGCGGCGAGATCGTCGAGGACGTGGCGAGCATACGCGCGCCCCAGGAAGGCCGCGATCTGGCGTTGTCGGTCGATAGCAGACTGCAATATCTCGCGTTCCGGGAGCTCAAAGCCGCGGTCGAAGCGAACAAGGCGCGCGCCGGGGCCCTGGTCATGCTCGACGCCAGGACCGGCGAGGTTCTCGCCCTGGCGAACTGGCCGGCGTTCAACCCGAACAATCGCCAGCGTGCCGCGCGCGACCACATGCGCAACCGCGCATTGATCGACACGTTCGAGCCCGGATCGACGCTCAAGCCGTTCACCATCGCAGCCGCGCTCGATGCGGGCAAGGTCAGTCCGCAGACGATCATCGATACCGCACCGGGGACGCTGACGATCGGTCACGCGACGATTCACGATGCGCATCGCGAAGGCGCTCTGACAGTCGAACAGGTGATCCAGAAGTCATCGAACGTCGGCGCCGCCAAGATCGCACTGTCGTTGCCGCCGGAAACGATGTGGCAAATGCTGTCCGGCGCCGGCTTCGGTGCCCAGCCCCGAACCGGATTTCCCGGCGAAGTGTCCGGCCGGCTGCGGGCGGCGAAGACCTGGCGTCCGATCGAGCAGGCGACGATGGCGTACGGCCATGGCATCTCGGTCAACTTGGTGCAGCTCGCGCGCGCCTACACGATATTCGCCGACGACGGTGAGTTGAAACCCGTGTCGTTGCTCAAGGTGGACGCTCCGGTTGCGGGTCGGCCCGTGATCACGCCAAAGACCGCGCTCGCCGTGCGTCACATGCTGGAGATGGTGGTCCAGCCTGGCGGTACCGCACCGAAAGCCCAGATCGCGGGCTACCGTGTCGCCGGCAAGACGGGCACCGCACACAAGCTGGATGGACGGGTCTACGGCGACAAGTATGTCTCATCGTTCGTCGGCTTCGCTCCCGTGTCGAACCCGCGTCTGATCGTCGCCGTGATGCTGGACGAGCCCGGTGCCGGGCAATACTACGGAGGCACCGTTGCGGCGCCCGTGTTCGCCAACGTGATGGGGGCGGCGCTGCGCCTGCTCGGTGTCGCGCCGGACGCACCGTCGAAGGCGGTCCTTCCATCGGACGAAGCTCTCGTGCGCGAGGAAACGTGAATACGGTAACCGTCGCCGATTTCGATGTCGCGGAGCTTCTCTCCCGATTGAGCGCGACGGTCTCGCGGATAAGCTCGGACAGCCGTCGCCTCGGCCCTGGCGACGCCTTCGCCGCCTACCCCGGCGTGCAGCGCGACGGCCGCGCCTACATTCCCGACGCGATCGCCCGCGGCGCGGGAGCGATCCTATGGGAGACGGAGGGTTTCCACTGGAATCGCACGTGGAAGCTGCCGCACCTGCCGATCGACGATCTCAAAGCGAAGCTCGGCTTCATCGCCGATCTCGTGTACGGGCATCCATCGCGCGACTTGTGGATGGTCGGCGTGACCGGCACCAATGGCAAGACCTCCTGCGCACACTGGATTGCGGCCGGGCTCGACGCGGCGGGTCGGCGCGCGGCGGTCCTCGGCACGCTGGGGAACGGATTGATCGGCGCGTTGGAGCCGACCGCGAACACGACACCCGACGCGGCACTGCTGCAGCAAATGCTGGCCGCATACCGTGCCGCGGGGGCGCAGGCCGCCGCGATGGAAGTTTCCTCGCATGGCATCGAGCAGGGACGCGTCAACGGTGTTGCGTTCGACATCGCATTGTTCACCAACCTGTCGCGCGATCACCTCGATTATCACGGAACCATGGCGGCGTATGGCGCGGCCAAAGCGAAGCTGCTCGCATGGCCGGGACTGCGCGTGAGCGTGATCAATGCCGACGATGCGTTCGGCCGCAGCCTGCTCGACGCGGCACACAGCCACGGCCGCAAGACATTGAGCTATGGGTTCGGCGCCGCGGATATCGGCGGCAACGGCTTGACTCCGCTCGCGGCCGGAGGACTCGCGTTCAACGTCCACACGCCGTGGGGCAGGGGACGGGTCGCCACGCCACTGGTCGGAGCATTCAACGCGTCGAATCTGCTGGGCGTCCTGGGCGTGCTGCTGGTCAGCGGTGTCGGCTTCGACGAGGCGCTTGCGATTCTCGGAGGTCTCGAGGCGCCGCCCGGAAGGATGCAGCGACTCGGCGGCGGCGATCGGCCGCTCGCGGTGATCGATTACGCGCACACGCCCGATGCACTCGACAAGGCGCTCACCGCGCTGCGGTCGGCGGTCGACTCGGGTGGTGAGCTCGTCTGTGTTTTCGGTTGTGGCGGTGAACGGGACCGCGGCAAGCGTCCCGAGATGGGACGACTCGCGGGGATTCTCGCCGATCGCGTGCTGGTGACAAGCGACAACCCGCGTGCCGAGGATCCCGCGGTAATCGCCAGCGAAATCGTGCACGGCATCCGGGAAAGCGGCAATCGACGGTATTCGGTCGAGCTCGACCGTGCACGGGCGATCGCCAGTGCGATCAGCACGGCGCGACGCGGCGACGTCGTACTGCTGGCTGGCAAAGGCCACGAGTCCTACCAGGAGTGCGCAGACGTTCGGCAACCCTTCAGCGATGCCGAGCACGCGATGCGCGCGCTGGAGAAATGGAGCAGCGGATGATGGATTTGGAGACCGCTGCGAACGCCGTCTCGGCGCGGCTCGAGGGAGGCAACGCCTGGTTCGACGGCATCAGCACCGATTCGCGCACTGTTCGTCCGGGCGAGCTCTTCGTCGCGCTCAAAGGCGAGCGTTTTGATGGACACGATTTCGTCGCTCAGGCGTTCGAACGCGGTGCCGCCGCCGCCATCGTCGCCGCGGATCACGCCGCACGCCTCGCCGCCAGTACCGGAGCGAGCGCTACGAGAAGACTGCTCCCGGTCGCCGATCCGCTGCAGGCGCTGGGGATGCTGGCCGCATTCTGCCGCCGGCGCCTTTCGCTTTCCGTCATCGCCGTCGTCGGCAGCAACGGCAAGACGACGGTCAAGGAAATGACCGCGGCGATACTCCGCGTGGCCCGCGGCGCCGATCGAGTGCTCGCTACCACCGGCAATCTTAACAACCAGATCGGCTTGCCGCTGATGGTGTTGCGCCTGCGCGAGACTCATTCGATAGCGGTATTCGAAATCGGCATGAATCACGTCGGCGAAACTGCCTATCTCGGCGCCATCGCGCAGCCGACGATCGCGGTGCTCAACAACGCGCAGCGCGAGCATCAGGAGTTCATGCAAAGCGTAGCCGATGTCGCGGCCGAGCACGCGACAATCCTCGGCTCCTTGGGAGAGCAAGGTATCGCTGTCATCAACGCCGATGACGATTTCGCTCCCTTCTGGAACGAGGTGATCGAGCGGCGCAATGCCGAGGGCGCGATGTTGAAAGTGCGCGATTTCGGCTTGCGCGCACCGGCGGCGGTCACCGGGAAAGTGCAGGTGCGATCCTGGGGCAGCCTCGTCGAGATCACGACGCCCGAGGGCACGACCAGCGTCGATCTGAAGATGCCGGGCCGGCACAACGCGGCCAACGCGCTGGGTGCGATCGCGGCCGCAACGGCTGCGGGCGCGGGCCTCGACGCGGTAGCCGAGGGTCTGGCCGACTTCAGACCAATCGCAGGAAGACTGCAGGCCAAGGCCGGTCGCAACGGCGCGACCTTGATCGACGACAGCTATAACGCCAATCCGGACTCGGTTCGTGCCGCGATCGCCGTGCTGGTGCATGCAGAAGGTCCGAAGTGGATGGTGCTCGGTGATATGGGCGAGGTCGGTAAGCAGGGCGCTGCGTTTCATCGCGAGATCGGCGAGTGCGCACGCGCGGCCGGCGTCGATCGGCTGCTGACCCTGGGTGAGCTCACGCCGCACGCGGTCGATGCCTTCGGGCCGGGTGGCGAGCATTTCACCCGCAGCGAAGATCTGGTTGCCGCGATCGAAAGCGATCTTGCTCCCGACATCACCGTACTGGTCAAGGGGTCGCGCTTCATGCGCATGGAGCGCGTCGTCGCGGCACTGGGCGGCGCGGCGGCGGGTCACTGATGCTGCTCGCGCTCGCCAACTGGATCGCCACCGACGTTCGCGCTTTCAACGTCTTCACCTACATCACGCTGCGCTCGGTTCTGGCGACGATGACTGCCCTGATGATCTCGTTCGTCATCGGACCGCGGATGATTCGCAAGCTCACCGAATACAAGATCGGACAATCGGTGCGCGACGACGGCCCGCAGACCCATCTGATCAAGGCCGGCACGCCAACGATGGGCGGCGCCCTGATCCTGGTATCGATCGTGGTCACCACCTTGTTGTGGGCCGACCTTCGCAACCGGTTTGTCTGGGTGGTGCTTCTGGTGACGCTGGGTTTCGGCACTGTCGGCTGGATGGACGACTACCTCAAGGTCGTGCAGCGCAACCCCAAGGGGCTTTCGGCTCGCCGGAAGCTGTTGTTGCAGTCGCTGATCGGGCTGGTCGCTGCGATCTATCTCGCCTTCTCGGTCTCGGCGCCGTCGACGTCGCAATTCCTGCAGCTGTTCCATGCATGGCTGGCGAGCGGCCTCAGCGTCGACCTGTCACCCAAGGCCGACCTGATCGTACCGTTCTTCAAGACCGTGTCGTATCCGCTCGGCGTCTGGGGCTTCATCATCCTTTCGTACTGCGTGATCGTCGGAGCGAGCAACGCGGTGAACCTGACCGACGGCCTCGACGGCCTGGCGATCATGCCCACCGTAATGGTCGGAGCGGCGTTGGGCATTTTCGCCTATGTTGCCGGCCGCGCCGATTTCTCGACGTATCTGTTCGTACCTCATATTCCGGGCGCTGGCGAGCTGACCGTCGTCTGCGCCGCCGTTGCCGGCGCCGGACTGGGCTTCCTCTGGTTCAACGCTTATCCCGCCGAAGTATTCATGGGCGATGTCGGCGCGCTCGCCCTAGGTGGCGCCCTGGGTGCGATCGCGGTAATCGTCCGGCAGGAGATCGTGCTGTTCATCATGGGCGGCGTTTTTGTCGTCGAGACGCTGTCGGTGGTGATCCAGGTCGCTTCGTTCAAGCTGACCGGCAAGCGCGTCTTTCGGATGGCGCCCATCCATCATCACTACGAATTGAAGGGCTGGAAGGAAAATCAGGTTGTGGTTCGCTTCTGGATCATCACGATGTTGTTAGTTCTCTTTGGTCTGTCAACGTTGAAGCTACGTTAAATGACACTCGCGAACCACAAATTGATTTGGGTGAAGGCTAACTTGCGCAACGCGCAAGTTAAGGCCGCGGATGCGGCCGGCCGTAGCCAAAATCAAAGAGTCGTTCGCTTCTGGATCATCACGATGTTGTTAGTTCTGTTCGGCCTTTCGACGTTGAAGCTGCGTTGACGATGACGATGAAGAATCGCGACGTCGTCGTGCTCGGCCTCGGCCTGACCGGTCTGTCGGCGGCACGATGGGCAACGCGCCATGGTGCGCGCGTGCGCGTGCTCGATACGCGGGCCGCCCCACCGTTTGCCGCCAAGCTTGCCGCCGAACTGCCGGACGTGCCGCTGATACGCGGACCGGTCACCGATGCCACGCTCGCTGATGCCGCGACCATCGTGATCAGTCCGGGGCTGGCGAAGGATCAGCCGCCGATCGCCGCCGCCGTCGCGCGGGGAGTCGAGCTCGTCGGCGACGTCGAGCTTTTTGCGCGCGCGCTGCAGCCCGGGCAGCGCGTGCTGGCGATCACGGGCTCGAACGGCAAGAGCACTGTCGCGACGCTGTGCGGCGAGCTCGCATCCGCTGCCGGCCTGCGGGTCGCGGTCGTCGGCAATATCGGCGAGCCGGTCCTGGACGTGCTGGATGTGCATGAGCGTGGCGCACCCTGGCCGGACGTGTTCGCGATCGAGTTGTCGAGCTTCCAGTTGGAAACGACGACGAGCCTCAAGCCGACCGCCGCGACGGTCCTCAACGTCACCGCCAATCATCTCGACCGCTATCGGGGCATCGAAGACTACGCGAGTGCCAAGGCGCGCGTGTTCGCGGGCGCCGGCGAGCAGGTCCTGAACCGCGACGATCCGCGTTCGCTCGCGATGCGTCGACCGGGGCGCATCGTACAGACCTTTGGTTCGGGTGTTCCCGAGGCCGAGCTCGACTGGGGCCTGGTCCCGCGCAGCGGAGCCTCGTGGCTCGCGCGCGGCGGCGCGCTGCTGATGGCGACGAAGGATCTGGCGCTGGTGGGCCGACACAACGCGCTTAATGCGCTCGCGGCGCTGGCGCTCATCTCGTCAGTGGCCAAGATCGATGCGAGGGTTATCGCGGCACTGGCCGCGTTCCGTGGCCTGTCGCACCGGATGGAGCGAGTCGCCGAAATCGGCGGCGTGCTGTTCGTCAACGATTCCAAGGCAACGACGGTCGCCGCCACTCAGGCCGCGCTGGACGCGGTGGGGCGCCCGACGGTTCTGATCGCGGGTGGCGATGGCAAGGGCCAGGACTTCGCCCCGCTGAAGGCCCACGTAGCCACGCATTGCCGTGCGGTCATCCTGCTCGGCCGCGACGCGCCGGCGATGGCTGCGGCGCTGTCCGGCGTCGAGGCGCCGGTCGAGCTCGCGGCGGCGCTCGAAGTCGCCGTGTCGCGCGCGATCATTTTGGCGCGGCCCGGCGATGCCGTGCTGCTCTCGCCCGCCTGCGCCAGCCTCGACATGTTTCGCGATTACATCGAGCGCGGGGATCGCTTCAAGGCTGCCGTCGCCGCACACGAGCGCGAGGCCGCGCATGCCTAGGGACCCCGGAATCTTTGCCGCGCTGCCGCGCCTGTCGTCGATCGCGGCGGCTCCACGCGAAAGCCGCGCGATGCCGGCCTACGACGCGACGCTTGCCTGGTCCGTGCTGCTCCTGCTGGCGCTCGGGCTGGTGATGGTCTATTCGGCCTCGATCGCGACCGCGGAAACGCTCGCGTACACCGGCTACCGGCCCTGGTACTTTCTGGTGCGCCATGCGGCTTTTGTGGCGATAGGCCTCGTCTTCGCGCTGTTGGCCTTTCAGATTCCGCTCAAGGTCTGGCAGCGGCTCGCACCGTACCTGTTCATCGCGGGGGCCGTCCTTCTGGTCGCCGTGCTCGTCCCGAGCGTCGGCAGGAGCGTCAACGGCAGCAAGCGCTGGCTGTCGCTCTATGTCGTCAATCTGCAGCCTTCCGAGCTGATGAAACTCGCCGTCGTTCTGTACGCGGCGAGCTATGCCGTGCGCAAAGCGGCGTTCCTGCACGCGGAGCAGCCGCTCAGGCAGACGCTTGTGCGCGGGTTTCTGCCCCTGCTTGCCGTCATGGTCGGCGTCAGCGCGCTGTTGCTGCACGAACCCGACTTCGGCGCCTGTGTGGTGATCGTCGCGATCGCGTTTGGAATCCTGTTCCTGGGCGGCCTCGATTGGAGGCTTCTGATCGGGCTCGGATTCCTGCTGCCGGCGATCTTATGGATTCTCATCTGGGCGGCGCCTTACCGCCTGCAGCGATTCGCCGGCTTCCTCGACCCCTGGGCGGATCCGCTGGGCAAGGGTTATCAGCTGTCGCATTCGCTGATCGCGTTCGGGCGCGGCGAGTGGTTCGGCGTCGGGCTGGGCGCGAGCGTCGAAAAGCTTCTCTATCTGCCGGAAGCGCACACGGACTTTCTCTTGGCGGTCATTGCCGAAGAGCTCGGTTTCGTCGGCGTCGCGCTGGTGATCGCGCTGTTTGCATGGCTTCTGATACGCGCCTACGCGATCGGCAGACAGGCCGGGCGCCTGCAGCGGCCATTCACGGCGCTGGTCGCCCATGGCATCGGCCTGTGGCTGGGCGTGCAGACCTTCATCAACATCGGCGTCAACATGGGCGTGCTCCCGACCAAGGGGCTGACGCTGCCTCTGCTGTCTTTCGGCGGCAGCGGCATCGTCGCCAACTGCGTCGCGCTGGCGATCCTGCTGAGAATCGATTACGAGAATCGACGGCTGCTCCGAGGGTTCACCGTATGACCGGCACCGTGATGATCACGACCGGCGGCAGCGGTGGGCACGCTTTTCCCGGACTCGCGGTCGCCGCGCGACTGCTGGCCAAGGGCTGGCATGTCTTCTGGCTGGGCACGCGCGACGGTATCGAGTCGAGGCTTGTGCCGCAACGCGGCATCGATTACGAGTCGATACGTTTTGCCGGCGTGCGCGGCAAAGGATTGAAGCGCCTGGTACTGGGTCCGTTCGCGCTGCTGTCGGCATCCTGGCAAAGCCTGGGCATCATTCGCCGCCGGGCACCCGACGTCGTGCTGGGATTGGGCGGCTTCGTCTCGTTCCCCGGCGCGCTGATGGCGGTTGCCTGCAACCGGCCGCTGCTCATCCACGACGCGAACGCGGTCGCGGGACTCGCCAACCGGATTCTCGCCTATGGCGCCGACCGCATCCTGCTGGGATTTCCGGGTGCGCTCGGTAACAGGCATCGAGGCAAAGTCGAGTGGGTAGGCAACCCGCTGCGCGAGGACATCGTCGCCGTGGCGCCGCCCGAGCAGCGATTCGCGGGAAGGCACGGGACGCTGAGTCTGCTCGTCGTCGGCGGCAGTCTCGGAGCCGCCGCATTGAACGAACGTGTCCCCGCCGCGCTTGCCTTGATTGAGCGCGGCTCGCGGCCGCACGTCGTGCACCAGGCCGGAGAACGCCATATCGAGGGGTTGCGGCAAGCTTACGCCACGGCAGGCGTCGAGGCGGTTTGCCTGCCCTTCATCGACGATATCGCGCGTTACTACGCCGACGCCGATCTGGTCATCTGCCGCGGCGGCGCCCTGACGATTTCCGAGCTCGCCGCGGTCGGCGTCGGCAGCGTGATCGTGCCACTGCCCGGTGCCTTCGCCAACGAGCAGACCCACAACGGCCAATTCCTGGTCGATGCGGGCGCGGCCATCATGCTGCGGCAGGCGGCGATGACGGCGCGCTCACTGGCCGATCTGCTGCAGAGTCTGGCTCGCGGCAGGCTGTTGGCGATGGCGATTGCGGCGCGGCGCGTCGGCCGCACCGATGCCAGCCAGCGCGTCGCCGATGCCTGCATCGCGTTGGCGCAAGGCCGTGCCCGATGAAATTCAAGGTCAAGCGCGTCCATTTCGTCGGCATTGGCGGCGCCGGTATGAGCGGCATCGCCGAGGTGTTGCTGACGCAGGGCTACGAAGTCACCGGCTCCGACGTCGCGCTCAGCGCGACCACGCGGCGCTTGAGCGAGCTCGGCGCGCGCGTCGCGGCGGAGCACGATGCCCGCAACGTTGCCGGGGCCGACGTGGTCGTCGTGTCGACCGCGGTCGCTGCCGACAACCCGGAAGTGCTGGCGGCGCGCGAGCATGGCGTCCCGGTCGTGCCGCGCGCGCTGATGCTGGCCGAGCTCATGCGTCTCAAACAGGGCATTGCCGTGGCCGGGACGCATGGCAAGACGACGACGACGAGCCTCATCGCCAGCGTTCTGGCAGAAGGCGGCCTCGACCCGACTTTCGTCATCGGCGGCCGATTGCTCTCGGCGGGAGCCAACGCACGCCTGGGCAAAGGTGATTTCCTGGTCGCCGAAGCCGACGAGTCCGACGCGTCGTTCCTGGTGCTGCAGCCGGTCGTGGCGGTGGTGACTAACATCGACGCCGACCATATGGACACCTACGGTCATGATTTCGCGCGTCTCAAGGAGGCGTTCGTCAATTTTGTGCAACGTCTGCCGTTCTATGGCGTGGCGGTACTTTGCGTCGACGACGCGAACGTACGGGACATCATGCCCTCGATCGCCAAACCGACGGTCAGCTACGGTCTTGGTCCGGATGCGCAGCTGCGGGCCGTGGACATTACGCATGCGGCAGGGCGCATGCGCTTTGTCGCCATCGGAGGCGAATCCGACCTGCAGGTCGAGCTCAACCTGGCCGGCGTGCACAACGTGCAGAACGCGCTGGCAGCCATTGCCGTCGGGCGGCAAACCGGCGTCGCGGATGCGGCGATCGCCAAAGCGCTCGCCGAGTTCAAGGGCGTCGGACGCCGTTTCCAGCGCCATGGCGATGTGGAGCTTGCCGGCGGCGGCACATTTATGTTGATCGACGACTACGGTCATCATCCCGTCGAGATGGCAGCGACGATCGCGGCCGTGCGTGGCAGTTTTCCCGGACGCCGGCTGGTGCTTGCTTTCCAGCCACATCGCTACACCCGCACGCGCGATCTGTTTGAGGATTTTGTCGCCGTACTGGCGACCGCGGATGTGCTGGTGCTGGGCGAGGTGTATCCGGCGGGCGAACCGCCGATCGTCGCGGCGGACGGACGTGCGCTGGCGCGCGCGCTGCGGGTCGCCGGCAGAATCGAGCCGGTATTCGTCGACGATGTCGCCGAGATGGCAGCATCGATCCGTGCCGTGGCGCTGGACGGCGACGTCGTGCTGACGATGGGCGCAGGTTCGATCGGCACCGTGGCCGCGCAACTGGTGCCTGCATGATGATGCTCGAGCCGCTGCGCTTCACGGGGCTTCGCGGCGAGCTGCGCCGTAACGAGCCGCTGGCCAAGCACACGAGCTGGCGCTGCGGCGGCGCCGCCGATGTCGCGTACGTTCCTGCCGGTCGTGAAGACTTGGCGTCCTTCGTGCGCCAGCTCCCCGCCGACGAGCCGGTCACCGTCATCGGCCTGGGCAGCAACCTCCTTGTGCGCGACGGCGGAGTCCGCGGCGCGGTGCTGCTCCTGCACGCGGTGCTGAACGAGCTTGGTTTCGACGGGGCACTGCTCCGCGCGGGGGCCGGTGTCGCGAGTCCGAAGGTCTCGCGCCATGCCGCGCTGCACGACCGCGGCGACGCCGAATTTCTGTCAGGGATCCCCGGCACGATAGGTGGCGCGCTGGCGATGAACGCGGGCTGCTACGGCGGTGAGACCTGGCAACACGTCGTGCAAGTCGAGGTGCTGACGCGACAAGGCGCCTTCGAGCTACGCTCTCCGCAGGATTACGTCATTGGATATCGCAGCGCGGTCAGCCGTCGCGCGCCCGCTGACGTCGCATTCACGGCGGCGTGGTTCGACTTTCCCCCCGGCAACGGCGCCTACGCGCGTGCTCGCATCAAGGCGCTGCTTACCCAACGGATCGCGACGCAGCCCCTGGGTCTGCCGAACGCGGGATCGGTGTTTCGCAACCCGGAGGGCGACTATGCGGCGCGCCTGATCGAAAGCTGCGGGCTCAAAGGACATGGCATCGGCGGCGCCCGCGTTTCGCAAAAGCACGCCAATTTCATCGTCAATGCCGAAGGTGCCGCAACCGCGGCCGATGTCGAGACACTGATCGCGCACGTGCGTACCGTCGTCCGGCGGCAGACCGGCGTCGACCTGGAGCCGGAAGTCCGCATCATCGGGGAAGCCCGATGAGCGAATTCGGCAAAGTGGCCGTGTCGATGGGGGCGAGCCCGAGGCGGTGCCGCGGAGCGGCCGGTGCGGGAGGGCGAAGCGGCCCATCAACTCGATGTCGTGGGCAGTTACGTATGAATCACGGCGACGAATTCGGCAAAGTGGCCGTGTTGATGGGCGGTCCGAGCTCCGAGCGCGAGATTTCACTCTTATCCGGCAACGCGGTCCTCGCCGCGCTCAAGGGCCGCGGCATCGACGCGCATCCGTTCGACCCGGCCGAGCGCTCGCTGTTCGAGCTCGAGCGCGACGGATTCAAGCGTGCTTTTATCGCGCTGCACGGCCGCTTCGGCGAAGACGGCACCGTGCAGGGCGCACTCGAAGCGCTGCGCATTCCGTACACCGGCAGCGGCGTGATGGCCTCCGCGTTGGCGATGGACAAGTGGCGCACCAAGCTCGTCTGGACCGCAAGCGCGATTCCGACGCCGCGCTATCGCGTCGTCGACGCCGGCTCCGACTGGTGGGCGATCGTCGCGGAGCTTGGGCTTCCGCTCATCTTCAAGCCGGCGCGCGAGGGCTCGACGATAGGCATAAGCAAAGTTGCCAAGGTCGACCACGATGAAATGGCAGTCGCCTATCGCGCCGCCGCCGAGCACGACGACCTGGTGATCGTCGAGGAGTTCGTTGCTGGGGTCGAACTGACGGTCGGGGTGCTCGGCGAGCGCGCGCTGCCGCTGATCCGCATCGAAGCTCCGCAGGGCAACTACGACTACCACAACAAGTATTTTTCCGACGAGACCAAGTATTTCTGCCCGTGCGGCATCGACGCCGAGGTCGAAGGCGCGATCCAGACGCAATCGATGGACGCCTTTCGCATCGTCGGCTGCACCGGATGGGGCCGACTCGACCTGATCCTCAAGCCCGACGGCGAGTGGACGTTTCTGGAAGTGAACACCTCTCCAGGCATGACGGGCCACAGTCTGGTGCCGATGGCGGCACGGCAGGCCGGCATGGACTTCGCCGAGCTTTGCGTCGAGATCCTGCGAGGTGCCCATGTGGGATAACCCCCGGCAGCTCAATGCGATCGCATTGATTGTCGCGTTTGCGGCGGCGACGATGATGCTCTGGGGAGCGATCGCCTGGGCCGTGCGCCAACCGGTGTTCGCCTTCCATCGCGTAATCATCGATGGCCCTCTGCTGCGCGCCAATCCAGCGCACCTTGAAGCGGTGCTTCGCGAAGAGGTCAAGGGTACGTTCTTCACGATGCGGCTTGCCGACGCGCGCTCGTCGCTGCAGCGTGTGGCGTGGGTACGGCGAGTGGCCCTGCGGCGCCGCTGGCCGGATCGACTCGAAGTCGAGGTGAGTGAGCACCAGCCGCTCGCGCGCTGGAACGACGCGGCGTTGGTCAACGTCGAGGGCGAAACATTCAATGCGGATTTCGACGGCGAGCTGCCGCAGTTCACCGGGCCGGAAGGCACTGCGGCGGAAGTCGCATCGCAATACTACGCCTTCGTCTCGGCTCTTAAGCCGATCGGGCGCACGCTCAACGCGATCCGCCGATCGCCGCGCGGCGGCTGGCAGCTGGTCGCGGCCGGCAGTCCGCCCCTGACGATCGAGCTCGGGCGCACCGATCCGGGCGAGCGTCTGGCCCGATTCGTCGCCTACTACGGTTCGACGATGGATGCAATGTCGCGCGGGGGAGCGCGCGCCGACTACGCCGACCTTCGTTATCGCAACGGATTCGCCGCGCGTGTTTCCGTCGGCAGCGATCGACCGTCCAGAAGATCGTCACGGGGATAGAACGACATGGTCAAGGACAGCAAGAACCTCATCGTCGCGCTCGACATCGGCACGTCGAAGATCGTCGCGATCGTGGCCGAGGTCACCGCCGACAGGCGTCTCAACATCATCGGACTCGGCACGCAACCCGCTCGGGGCCTGAAGAAGGGCGTCGTCGTCAACATCGAAGCGACGATGGCGTCGATCCAGCGCGTGTTGGAGGAAGCCGAGCTGATGGCGGACTGCGCGATCACCGAGGTCTATACGGGCATCGCCGGCAGCCACATCAGAAGCCTCAACTCGAGCGGCATGGTCGCGATCAAGGAAAAGGAGGTCACCCAGGCCGACATCGATCGCGTCATCGAAACGGCCAAAGCGATCGCGATTCCCAATGATCAGCAGGTGCTGCACATCCTGCCGCAGGAATTCATCGTCGACGGCCAGGAAGACGTGCGCGAGCCGCTCGGCATGAGCGGCGTGCGACTCGAGGTGAAAGTGCACATCGTTACCGGCGCGGTATCCGCGGTCGAAAACATCACCAAGTGCGTGCGCCGCTGCGGATTGCAGGTCAACGATGTGATGCTGCAGCCGCTCGCCTCGGCGCTGGCGGTGCTGAACGAGGATGAAAAGGACCTCGGCGTCTGCGTGATGGACATCGGCGGGGGCACCACCGACCTCGCCGTCTTCACCGGCGGCGCGATCCGCCACACCGCCGTAATTCCGATCGCCGGCGATCAGGTGACCAACGACATCGCGATGACATTGCGCACGCCGACCAAGGAAGCGGAGGAGCTGAAGCTTCGCCACGGCTGCGCATTGCGTCAGCTGGCGGATCCCAACGACATCATCGAGGTGCCCGGCGTCGGCGAACGAGGCCCGCGCAAGCTGTCGCGGCAGACCCTTGCCGAGGTGATCGAGCCACGGATCGAAGAGCTGTACACGCTGGCGCAGTCGGAGCTGCGCCGCAGCGGACTCGAGGAAATGCTGTCGTCGGGGCTCGTGCTGACCGGCGGCTCGGCGCTTTTGCAGGGGATGGTCGAGCTGGGCGAGGAGGTTTTTCACTTGCCGGTGCGCATTGGCGTGCCGTCGTACGTCGGCGGCCTGGCCGACGTGATCAGGAGCCCGCGCTACGCGACTGCCGTCGGATTGCTGCTCGACGGTCGCGAACACTTTCTGCGCGCGGAAATCGCGCGCGGCCAGACCAAGGGATTGGGTAACGTCGGAGAACGGATGAAGCAGTGGTTCAAAGCCAATTTTTAAGAGCGTATGCAACAGCATGTCAATCGACTGAAGCACTTCGACAGGAGACAGGAGCACATCATGTTTGAAATCATCGACCAGAATCCGCAGGAAGCCGTCATCAAGGTCATCGGCGTCGGCGGTTGCGGCGGCAATGCCATCGAGCACATGATCGAGCGTGAACTACAGGGCGTCGAATTCATTGCGGCAAACACCGACGCGCAGGCGCTGAAGCGCTCGACCGCGCGCATTCAGCTGCAGCTCGGCAGCAATCTGACCCGCGGCCTGGGCGCGGGCGCACGACCGGAAATCGGACGCGACGCCGCCATGGAGGACAAGGACCGGATCGGTGAAATGATCGACGGCGCCGACATGCTTTTCATTACCGCCGGGATGGGCGGCGGCACCGGCACGGGCGCGGCGCCGATCGTCGCGCAGGTCGCGAAAGATCGCGGGATCCTGACCGTCGCCGTCGTGACGCGGCCCTTCCTTTTCGAAGGCAAGCGCCAGCGGGTCGCCGAGGCCGGGATCGAGGAGCTCAAGAAGACCGTCGATTCGCTGATCATCATTCCGAACGACAAGCTGATGCAGGTGCTGGGTGAAGAAGTCTCGGTGCTCGATGCGTACGCGGCTGCCAATGACGTGCTGCACAGCGCGGTGGCCGGGATTGCCGAGGTGATCAACAACCCCGGACTGGTCAATGTGGACTTCGCGGACGTCCGCACGGTGATGTCGGAGGTAGGCATGGCGATGATGGGCTCGGCCAAGGTCGGCGGAGCCGACCGCGCGCGCCTGGCCGCCGAACGGGCGGTCGCGAGCCCCTTGCTGGAAGAAGTCAATCTTGCCGGCGCGCGCGGCGTTCTGGTCAATATCACCGCGTCGGCGGGGCTCAAGATGAAGGAGTATCACGAGGTCATGAACACGATCAAATCGTTCACCGCGGACGACGCGATGGTGATCGTGGGCACGGTGATCGACGACGCAATGGGCGACGAGCTGCGCGTGACGATGATCGCAACCGGGCTGGGCGGCGTGGCTGCGCGCAGCCGGCAGCCCCGGCTCGAAGTCGTCGAGCACGTTGTCGAGCGGACCGGAACCGATGGCGTCGGTATGTCGATCGAAACGGTCGATTACGATTCGCTGGACAGGACACCCGCCGTCATCCGTCGCGGTCGCACGCCCTCGCCCGCGGCAGGGGCCGCCGCGTTCGATGCCTCCGACATCCCGGCATTCCTGCGCAAGCAGGCGGATTAGGGCGCGGCGTTGAGCGCGGGAAGACCGCCACGATGGATGCTCCACGGGCCATCACGGTCCGCACCGGTCCGGCATGCGCATGCGGGGTGCGGCTGTGATATAATTGTTCGCTAACTCCTTGAGCCGGCACGCGAATCGCGGCCGAGCCGCAAAGGGGTACTGCCATGCTCAAACAACGCACGCTTAAATCCAAGATCAAGACAACTGGCGTTGGGTTGCATAGCGGCGCGCGCGTCGAGCTGACGCTGCGTCCTGCTCCGCCGGATACCGGTATCGTGTTCCACCGCGTCGACTTGGCCGATTCGGGCGCGATTCCGGGAGACGCACGAAACGTCGGCGATACCCGGCTTTCGTCGTCGCTCGCCAAGGATGGGGCCAGCGTTTCGACCGTCGAACATCTGATGTCCGCGTTGGCCGGACTTGGCATCGACAATCTTCATGTCGACGTCGCGGGCCCCGAGCTGCCCATCATGGACGGCAGCGCCGGACCGTTCGTGTTCCTGCTGCAATCGGCGGGCATCGAGGAGCAGCGTGCGGCCAAGCGCTATCTGCGCGTCAAGACGCCGGTCGAAGTTCGCGACGGCGACAAATGGGCGCGCTTCGAGCCGCATCACGGATTCGTGCTCGACTTCACGATCGATTTCCCGCATCCGGTCTTCGGCTCGGAGAACCGGCACGTGGTTATCGATTTCGCCGAGCATTCGTACACCAAGGAAGTCAGCCGCGCGCGCACGTTCGGGTTCATGCAGGATGTCGAAGCGATGCGTGCGGCCGGCCTCGCGCTGGGCGGCAGCCTGCAGAATGCGATCGTGCTCGACGAGACGCGCGTTCTGAACAGCGAGGGCTTACGCTACGATAACGAGTTCGCCAAGCACAAGGTGCTCGATGCGATCGGCGATCTGTACCTGCTGGGTCATCCGTTGATCGGCCGCTACACGGCGTTCAAGTCCGGACATGCTTTGAACAACGCGCTGTCGTGCGCGCTGCTGGCGCGGGTCGAGGCTTGGGAGCTCGTCACCTTCGACACGCCGTCCGACGTGCCGCGCGCATTTCAGGGTTGGCAACTGCAGCCAGCCTGATGCACGCCGGCTGCTCGTCACCGCGTGGGCCTCGGGCCGGCGGCGACGAGGGTTCGCGACCACGACCTGACCGCGATTCCGGAAGGGAGACTCCGCTTGGTCCTGGTGCGGCTGCTGCTGTTCCTGGCTCTGGCGACGATCGCCGGCGCGGGGGCGGCCTATCTGTTCAAGCGCGATCGACGCTACCTGCGCTTTATCGGACGCGTCATCAAATACACGATCCTGCTACTGCTCGGCATCCTGATCTTTTACGCGCTCGAGCGCCTGGTGGTGGTCGCCTGACCCGGCGCGATGCCGGGCATGCCGGGCGAGCCTTCGCAGCGCCGCGGCCAACGGGCTCTCGCCCAGCCGGCTCGCAAGCGTCTCCAGCGTCGTTCCCGCTGCTTCATCCAATTGTTTCGTCGAGGTTTTTGGCGGCCGACCGTCCGCTTGGCGGGCTTGCACGCGCACCCGTATTCCAGTAAATTTCCACCCCTCGCCGGCGAGTTTCCTCAGTAAATCGGACGCCCGCTGCCTCACCAATGCTGCCGCGGCGCCACTCGCCACAACAAGCTCGAGCTCTTCAGATCGTGCATCGACAACCTTGACGTGGACTGCGAGGGCGGGCGGTAGCGCTCGCTGTACTTGTACCTGCACGCCGGCTTCGCGCTGCCTTCGGCACTGAAGCTCGGCCAGCACCTCCTCGGTTGCGAGGACTTGCCCTAGGAGCCGCATGACGTTAGCATATTGGCCAGATGCCGGACGCCCGTTGGGGCGCCGACCATTGGAAGAGGATTCTATTTGAACATTATCCTGGTTTCGGGCGCCACGGCCCGCGCCCGCACCCTGAGCCTGGACTGGCGGCATTGGACGGCGGGCGGTTTCGGGCTGCTCGCGCTTTTCCTGTCGTTCACCCTGCTGTTCAATTACGTGACGCTGCGTTATGCGGCGGCGATCAATCATCCGCTCCTCCAGGCGATCCTGCTGGCCGATCAGCGCGAGGAGGCGCAGAAGACACAGGAAGTCCTGCAAGGCCATCTGAACGCGATGGCAGTCAAGCTCGGCGACCTCCAGGCGCAGATGCTGCGCCTGGACGGTTTGGGTGAACGGCTGGCGAAGCTTGCGGGGCTCAAGCCTCAGGAGCTGCCCGGGGTGCTGCGGCCGGGCGTGACGCCCGGACGCGGCGGCCCTGCGCCGACGCTGCATCGCAACCTCTCGCTCGACGAATTCAAGGTGATGCTCGGGCAACTCGCGCGCCAAGTGGACCAGCGCTCGGATCAGCTGGGCGTCCTGGAAGCGCTGCTGGTCACCGATTCGGCCAACAAGAAATTCCTGCCGACGCTCAAGCCGATCGAGGACGCATGGTACTCGTCGAACTTCGGCTGGCGTCTCGACCCGTTCACCGGACAGCAGAGTTTCCATGAGGGAATCGATTTTCCGGCCGATGTCGGCACCGCGATCGATGCCGCCGCGAGCGGGAAGGTCGTCTTCGCGGACGTGCATCCTGCCTATGGTAAAATGATTGAAATCGACCATGGCAACGGACTGGTCAGCCGGTATGCCCATTGCTCGACGCTGCTGGTCCACGACGGCGATTTCGTCGTGCGGGGCCAGCAGATCGCCCGGGTGGGCACGACGGGGCGATCGACCGGCCCCCATTTGCATTTCGAGGTGCGCCTGAACGGCGTGCCGCAGAATCCGGCGCGGTTTCTGGCCAGCGACTGAGCCGGCACCAGCCGGCCGATGCGGGACCGATCGGCGGGGCGAAAGACGAAAGGGGTGAGGATGTCCTCACCCCTTGTTTTTTAGGTGCGCCGTGCCCATCGTGGTAGAAGGTCGCTGGAGCGTGCCGTCGGCGACGGCTGAGGACGCGAATTCCAAATTGGCTGGTCCGCTTGCGAGGGCGGCGGCACGACACAAGACCCTATGATCTCGAATATCCTCACCAAGATCTTCGGCAGCCGCAATGAGCGGCTGCTCAAGCAGTATGGCCTGACGCTGCGGAAGATCAATGCGCTCGAGTCCGCGATCGCCGCGAAGTCCGACGCCGAGCTGAAGGCGATGACCGCGACCTTGAAGGAGCGCGTCGCCAGTGGCGAGGAGCTCGACGCGGTTCTGCCCGAGGCATTCGCCGTGGTGCGCGAAGCGGGCAAGCGGACGCTGCAGATGCGCCACTTCGACGTCCAGCTGATCGGCGGCATGGCGCTCTATTACGGAAAGATCGCCGAAATGCGCACCGGCGAGGGCAAGACGCTGGTCGCGACGCTGCCTGCCTACCTCAACGCGCTGACCGGCAACGGCGTGCATATCGTCACCGTCAACGATTACCTCGCGCAGCGCGATGCCGACTGGATGGGGCGCATCTACCGCTTCCTTGGCCTGACCGTCGGCGTCAACCTGTCGCAGATGGAGCATGGGGCCAAACAAGCGGCCTACGCCGCCGACATCACCTACGGCACGAACAACGAGTTCGGCTTTGATTACCTGCGCGACAACATGGTGTTTCAGGCCTCCGAGCGCGTGCAGCGCGGTCTGTCGTACGCGATCGTCGACGAGGTCGATTCGATCCTTATCGACGAGGCGCGGACGCCGCTGATCATTTCGGGCCAGGCGGACGACAACGTCGAAATCTATTACCGTTTGAACGAGCTCGCGCCGAAACTGACGCGACAGGCGGAAGAGAAGGGCAGCGGCGACTACTGGGTCGACGAAAAAGGACATCAGGTCCTCCTGTCGGAAGAAGGGCACGAGCATGCGGAGGGAATCCTGGCCAAGGCGGGACTGCTCCCGGCGGGAACCAGTCTCTACGATGCGCACAACATCGCGCTGATGCACCATCTTTATGCCGCGCTGCGCGCACACGCTCTCTACCATCGCGACCAGCAGTACGTCGTGCAGGATGGTGAAGTGATCATTGTCGACGAGTTCACCGGACGGCTGATGTCGGGCCGCCGCTGGTCGGACGGTCTTCATCAGGCGGTCGAGGCGAAAGAGGGCGTGCCGATCCAGCGCGAGAACCAGACGCTGGCGTCGATCACTTTCCAGAACTACTTCCGCATGTACGACAAGCTGGCCGGCATGACCGGCACCGCGGACACTGAAGCGTTCGAGTTCCAGCAGATATATCACCTGGAAACGGTCGTGATCCCGACCAACCTGCCGATGATCCGCAGAGACGAGAACGACCTGGTGTTCCGCACATTTCAGGAAAAGGTCGATGCGATCGTCGCCGACATCAAGGACTGTTACGGACGCGGCCAGCCGGTTCTGGTCGGCACGACGTCGATCGAGAATTCGGAGCTGCTCGCGCAATTCCTGGTCAAGGAAAAACTGCCGCACGAGGTGCTGAACGCGAAGCAGCATGCACGGGAGGCGGAGATCGTCGCCCAGGCCGGCCGGCCGAAGGCGATCACGATCGCCACCAACATGGCCGGCCGCGGGACCGATATCGTGCTGGGCGGCGCGATCGAGCCGCGATTGCTTGCGATTCGCGAGGACGAGACGCGCTCGGCAACCGATCGGGAGCTCGAAATCGGCCGATTGCGTCGCGAATGGCAGGTGTTGCACGATCAGGTCATCGGCGCCGGCGGCTTGCATATCGTCGGCACCGAGCGGCACGAGTCGCGTCGCATCGACAATCAATTGCGGGGACGTTCCGGCCGGCAGGGCGATCCGGGCTCGTCGCGCTTCTATCTTTCGCTCGAGGATCCTTTGCTGCGCATCTTCGGCGGCGAGCGCCTGTCCGGGATCATGCAACGGCTAAAGATGCCGGAGGGTGAGCCGATCGAGCACCCGATCGTCAACCGCTCGATCGCAAAGGCGCAGAATCGCGTCGAGTCACGCAACTTCGACATTCGCAAGCAGCTGCTCGAATACGACGATGTGGCCAATGATCAGCGCCGGGTCATCTATCAGCAACGAAACGAGCTGCTGGAGACCGACGACATCTCGGACACGATCCGCAACATGACTGCCGGACAAATCGAGGAGACGGTGCGGCAGTACGTTCCGCCCGAATCGGTCGAGGAGCAATGGGACGTGCCGGCGCTCGAAGGCGCGCTGGCGGGCGAGTACCAGCTGCGGGCTCCCGTCGGCGAATGGCTGAAGAGCGAGCCCGAGCTGTCGGACGAGACGCTGCGTGAACGCGCGCGCGAGTTTGCGAACAAGCAATACGAGGAAAAGCTCCACCTGGTCGGGCCGGAGCTGTTCCATCAGTTCGAGCGCAATCTGATGCTGCAGACGCTCGACCAGCACTGGCGCGAGCACCTGGGCTCGCTCGATCATCTCCGACAGGGAATTCATCTGCGCGGCTACGCGCAAAAGAACCCGAAGCAGGAATACAAGCGCGAGTCGTTCGAGCTTTTCTCCGACATGCTCGACCGAATCAAGCAGGAAGTGGTCAAAATCGTCCTGACGGTGCAGGTCCGCTCCGAGCAGGACGTGCAGGCGGTCGAAGAGGCCCCCGCGGTGTCGAACGTACGCTATCAGCATGCCGACTACGATGCGGCGCTGGCCTCGGCGCCCGACAAGCCGCCCACCGCGCCGCCGCCGTTTACGCGCGCCGGACAAAAGGTCGGCCGCAACGATCCGTGCCCATGCGGCTCGGGCAAGAAATTCAAGCACTGTCACGGCGCGATCTAACGTTCGATCCCATCGGATAATCCGGGCGGATCCCGACGGCGCGCGCGGCCCGCCGCGGCGGCTGCGGTAGAATCGGTCGAGCAACCGCTCGCGCGACACCGATGCCGGTCAACTACCATCCGCCCACACCCGAAGACCTGCTGCCGGTTACCGGTGTGGCATTGGGCACCGCGCCTGCGCGCGTAAAGAACTGGTCGCGCGACGACATCGTCCTGATCGACCTCGCTGCCGGATCGCGCGCGGCCGGCGTCTTCACCCGGAACCGCTTCTGCGCCGCACCGGTCATCGTATGCCGCGAGCATCTGGCGCTCGGGGGGACGACGCGCGCGCTCTTGATCAACGCGGGCAACGCCAACGCGGGAACGGGCAAGCGGGGCATCGACGACGCGCGTGCCTGCTGCGCCGCCACCGCGCGCGCGCTAGGCTGCGAGGCGCACGAAGTGCTTCCGTTCTCCACCGGGGTGATCATGGAGCCGCTGCCGGTGGACAGGATCGTCGCCGCGCTCCCACGCTGCCAGGCCGCGCTGTCGCCGACCGGATGGGATGCCGCGGTGCGGGCGATCATGACCACCGATACGGTGCCGAAAGCCGTGTCGTGCCGCATCGAGCTCGACGGGGTGCCCATCACGGTGACCGGCATGGCCAAGGGGGCCGGCATGATCGCGCCGAACATGGCGACCATGCTCGGCTTCGTCGCAACGGACGCGCCCGTGGAAGGGCTGCTGCTTGCCGACCTCGCATCGAGCGCGGCCGAGGGCTCATTCAATCGCATCACTATCGATGGCGATACATCGACCAATGACAGCTTCGTCATCGTAGCTACCGGCAAGGCACCGATCGCTCCGGTCGCTCGCTCCAACGATCCGCGGCTGCCCCCATTGCGCGCGGCGCTGGAAAATATCGCGCTGCAACTGGCGCAGGCCATTGTGCGTGACGGGGAAGGAGCGACCAAGTTCATCACCATCGTCGTCGAAGGCGGCCGCGATCCGGACGAGTGCGAGCGAGTCGCGCGGGCGATTGCCGGTTCGCCGCTGGTGAAAACCGCCTTTTTTGCGTCGGACCCGAACCTCGGGCGCATTGTCTGCGCCATCGGCAACGCGGCGATCCAGGATCTGGATCCTGGGCGCGTATCGTTCTGGCTCGATGACGTGCTGGTCGTCGCCGAAGGCGGCCGCGCCGGGACCTATCGCGAGGAGGACGGCAAGCGCGTCATGGCCCAGCCCGAAATCGGCGTGCGTGTCGCGCTGGGCCGCGGCGGAGCCTCGGCGACCGTGTGGACCTGTGACCTGTCACACGGCTACGTCACGATCAACGCGGATTACCGAAGCTGAAGGGGAGAGACGTGAACGAACGCGATCTCGACCGGTTGCTTGCGCGCGCCGAGAACCTTCTCGCCCGTATCGACGCTCTGTTGCCCGCCCCCCCGCCGCCGCCCGACTGGAAGGCGCGGGCGTTCCGGTGGCGCAAGCGCGCAGAGCGCGGCTACCTGCAGACGGTCTTGCATCCCCATGCGATCCGGCTGGACGATCTCGTCGCGATCGACGCACAAAAGGCGGCGATCGACGCCAATACCCGCCAATTCGTCGCTGCGCTGCCCGCGAACAACGTGCTGCTTACCGGCTCGCGCGGCACCGGCAAGTCCTCGCTCGTGAAAGCGATGCTGGGCAAGTACGCGAACAAGGGGCTGCGCCTGATCGAAGTCGACAAGAGCGATCTGGTCGACCTGCCGGACATCGTCGAGCCCATCGCCGAGCGCCCCGAACGTTTCATCGTGTTCTGCGACGACCTTTCCTTCGATGCCAATGAGCCCGGCTACAAGGCGCTCAAGGTGATGCTGGACGGAACGATTGCGGCGGCCTCGTCGAACGTGCTGATCTATGCGACGTCGAACCGGCGCCATCTGCTGCCGGAATACTTCAGCGAGAACCTCGAGACGCGGCACATTGGCGAAGAGGTCCATCCCGGCGAGTCGATCGAGGAAAAGATATCGTTGTCCGAGCGCTTCGGGCTCTGGATTTCGTTCTATCCATTCACTCAGGAAGACTATTTTTCTGCGGTCGCGCAATGGCTGCGCTTCTATGGCGTTCCGGTACCGGACGATGGCGTTACCCTCGATCGCCTGCATCGCGAGGCGGTCCAGTTCGCGTTGCAGCGCGGATCGCGCAGCGGACGGATCGCGTGGCAGTTCGCACGGGCTCAGGCTGGCGCGCTCGCTCTCGGGGCGGGCAAGGACAAGGACAAGGGCAGGGGCAGGGGAGGAGCCAAGAGCAAAAGCAAGAGCGCCACGTGAGCGGGCGCGCGATCGTGCGCGTGGCTGCGGCCGTATTGCAGCGGAACGACGGTAAGGTACTGCTCGCCCAACGCCTGCCCGGCAAACCGTATGCAGGCTACTGGGAATTTCCCGGGGGCAAGCTCGAGCCCGCCGAATCGCCGCACGATGCGCTCGTGCGCGAGCTTAACGAGGAGCTCGACATCACCGTGACCCGTGCCGCGCGGTGGCTGACGCAGCGCTACGAGTATCCGCACGCGCATGTCGAGCTGGACTTTTTCCGTGTCTTCGAATGGCGCGGCGAGCCCCGTGGCTGCGACGGCCAGCAGATCGCCTGGCAGCATCCCGCCAACATCGAAGTCGCCCCGCTTTTGCCGGCCAACGCGACGGTGCTCCGAGCGCTGGCGCTGCCTCCGGTTTACGCGATCTCGATGGCCGAAGATCTGGGCGAAGCGGCCTTTCTGGCACGCGCGCGGGCCGCGATCGGTTCGGGGTTGCGGCTGATCCAGTTACGCGAAAAATCGTTCACGGCCGAGCGCATGCGCCAACTGGCCGAGCGGCTGCTGCCGATGGCGGCGAGCCACGGCGCGCGCGTGCTGCTCAACGGCGACGCGGACTTTGCACGCGCGCTCGGTTGCGCCGGAGTCCACTGGAGCGCGGCCCGACTGTTAACGGCGCAAACGCGGCCGGACGACATGCTCTGCGCGGCATCCACGCATAACGCCGCCGAACTCGCCCAGGCGGTGAAGCTTGGCGTCGATTTCGCCGTCCTGGGACCCGTGCGGGAGACGCCGCTGCATCCGGCTGCGCATCCGCTGGGTTGGCAACGTTTTTCGGAGCTCGTGCATGGTTCGCCCTTGCCGGTCTACGCACTTGGCGGGCTCTCGCAGACCGACCTGGATGCGGCGATCGCGTACGGCGCGCACGGGGTCGCGCTGCGCCGAGCGGCATGGCCGGCGCCGGCGTAGTCAGAGGCGGCGCCTCGCCGCGCTAGGAGTGCGGTGCGTGCAGAACTATTGGTCGGGATTGACGTCCGGATCGGCCGCGGCGGCCGGATCCTCGTCGGTCGGGACGCGATAGGACTCGGTGGCCCACGCGCCCAGGTCGATCAGTTTGCAGCGTTCCGAGCAAAATGGTCGGAAGCGATTGTCGGCCGTCAATTCGACCGCGTTGCCGCATTGCGGGCAACGCGCCGCGCGCCGCCGCTTGACAGGCTTGGTCATGCCGATGGTCTTGCCCGATCGGCGTGCGCGATTCCAGAGCCCGCGTCAGCATCGGCCAGCGCCCGCGCCAGCACGCTCGCCGCGTGCACGGGATCGCGCCCGGTTCCGTCGTGGATCTGATGCCGGCAGCTGAATCCGTCTGCCACGATCAAGGTCTCCGCCGAGGCCGAGCGCACCGCAGGCAAGAGCGTCTGCTCGGCCATCTGCATGGATACGCTGTAATGCTCGGCTTGGTAGCCGAAAGCGCCTGCCATCCCGCAGCACCCGGACTCGACCGTGCTCGTGTCCAGCCCCGGGATCCAGCCGAGGACCTTCTGAACGGGCGACACCGCTGCGAAGGCCTTCTGATGGCAATGCGCGTGCAGCAGCGCCTTGCCTGCCGGCAGTGCGCGCAACGGCAGCGTCAGCCGGCCGGCGAGTCGCTCGCGCACGAGAAACTCCTCGAACATCAGCGCGTGCCGCGCGAGGATCTCGGCATCCTTGCCCAGACCGTAGCTTAGGAATTCGTCCCGCATACCGAGCAGGCACGACGGTTCGAGCCCGACGATTGCCACGCCCCGTCCTGCATACGGAACCAGGCGCGCCAGCGTCCGTCGTGCCTCCGATTTCGCCCGGTCGACCATCCCCGCCGACAGGAAGGTCCGGCCGCAGCACAGAGGCCGTTCTCCCGCCACCGCGTTGGTGTGTATCGTGTATCCGGCTGCGTTCAGCACGCGGTGTGCGGCGATTGCGCCTTCGTGATCGAAATAGTTGGTAAAGGTGTCGACGAAGAGCACGACCTCACGTCCGGTCGCGTCTGCATCCGGACGCTTTTCCAAAATCTTCCGAGGCAGAAAACCGCTGCGCCATGCCGGCAGGTGGCGCCGCGCCGAAAGCCCGGCCCACGACTTCAGGTTCGCTGCGCCAGGGAGGCGCGAGTGCAGATTGGCGAGCCAAGGCAGCCGGGCAAGTGCCGGCGCATAGTCGGGCAGATGCGCGATCAGACGGTCACGGAGCGCGACTCCATGCCGGCCGTTATACGCAGCGAGGCTCTCGATCTTCATCTTCGCCATGTCGACGCCGGTCGGGCATTCGCGGCGGCATGCCTTGCACGACACGCATAGGTCGAGCGCCGCGCGAACCGCTTCACCCGCCAGATCCTCGCCGGAAATCTGCCCCGAGAGCGCGAGACGCAGCGTGTTGGCGCGACCGCGCGTCGTATGCTGCTCGTCACGCGTGACCCGATAGCTCGGGCACATGACGCCGGCGTCGAACTTGCGGCAGTGACCGTTGTTGTTGCACATCTCCACCGCCTTGGCGAATCCGTGCATGACGTCGCCGCCGCTACCCGGCGCGGTTTCCTCGCCGGTCGCCGCATCGCGCTCGACGTCCCACGTCGACCAGTCGAGCTTCGGCTCGAGGGCTTGCCGGCGGTATCGCGGGCCGAAACGGAATAGCGACGCGTCGTCCATCTTCGGCGGAGCGACGATCTTGCCCGGGTTCATGCGGTTGTCCGGATCGAACAGCGCCTTGATCGCACCGAATGCGGCGTTCAGCCGCGGCCCGAACTGCCAGGCCACCCACTCGCCGCGGCAAAGTCCGTCGCCGTGCTCGCCCGAATAGGCGCCCTTGTACTCGCGCACCATCGCCGCGGCTTCTTCCGCGATCGCGCGCATTTTCGCCGCGCCGTCGCGCCTCATGTCGAGGATCGGCCGCACGTGCAGCGTGCCGACACTGGCGTGCGCATACCAGGTGCCGCTGGTGCCGTGCTTCCTGAAGACTTCCGTCAGCCTGTCGGTGTACTCGGCAAGGTGCTCGAGCGGCACGGCACAGTCCTCGATAAACGACACCGGCTTGCCGTCGCCCTTCATCGACATCATGATGTTGAGCCCCGCCTTGCGCACATCCCAGAGCTCCTTTTGCGCTTGCGGCGTATCGATGCGAACCACTGCGCCCGGCAGTCCCAGTTCGCCGACCAGCTCGACCAGCCGGTCGAGGCGCGTCGACTGACTCGTCGCGTCGTCGCCCGAGAATTCGACCAGCAGAATCGCCTCGGGGCTGCCGATCAGCGCGCGCTCGATGACCGAGCGGAACGTCGCATTGCCGCGCGCCAGATCGATCATCGTGCGATCGACCAGCTCGACCGCGGTCGGCTTGAGCCGGACGATGTGCTGTGCCGACGCCATCGCCTGGAAAAAGGACGGAAAGTTGACCACGCCAAGCGCTTTGTGGCGCGGGATTGGAACGAGCTTGAGCGTCAGGCGCGACGACCACGCGAGCGTGCCTTCCGAGCCGACCAGCAGTTGCGCGAGATTGACCGACCCGTCCGGCGTGTAGGGCCGCACGCTTTGCGGGTGGAAGACATCGAGGTTATAGCCGCCCACCCGGCGCAGCACCTGCGGATACATGCGGGCGATTTCGTCTCGCTCTGCCGCGGCGATCTTCGCCAGGCCGGCGACGATCTCGCCGCAACGGCCGTCGCGGCGCATGCCGTCGAGAGGCCCGAAGGCGATCTCGCTGCCGTCGGCCAGGATCGCATCGATCGCGGCGACGTTGTGCACCATGTTGCCGTATTCGATCGAGCGCGATCCGCACGAATTGTTGCCGGCCATGCCGCCGATCGTGGCCTGCGCGGACGTACTGACGTCGACCGGAAACCAGAGGCCGTGCTCGCGCAGGAAGGCGTTGAGCTCATCGAGCACGACGCCGGGTTCGACGGTCACCGTCATGGCGTCGCGGTCGAAGGCGAGAATGCGGTGAAGGAATTTGCTATGGTCGATCACCAGCGCGTTGCCGACCGTCTGCCCGCACTGCGACGATCCTGCGCCGCGCGGCAGCAGCGGCACGCCGAGATCGCGCGCGACGGCCAGCGCGGCTCTGAGATCGTCCGCGTCGGCAGGTACGACCACGCCGATCGGATCGATCTGGTAAATCGATGCGTCGGTGGCGTAGCGGCCGCGCGAGGCCGCGTCGAACAGCACGTCGCCGCGGCACTCGGCCGAGAGCCGCCGCGCGAGCAACGAGGCTTCGACGCCGCGCTTGATGCGGGGGTCCATGGCGACCGTCCGCTCGACCGCTGGATTCATCTGTTGGGTTGCCGGAAGTCGGCAGTGCAGTTGTACAATGCGACTATACCTTGGCCGCCGTCTCCTCCGATAATGTCGGCCCATCCTAAAGCCCAAACGACACGCCCGCAGACCATGCCGATGTTGAAACTAGACGACCACCCCAGCGGGCGACATTTCCTGCAGATTCCGGGGCCCACCAATGTCCCCGATCGCGTGCTGCGCGCGCTCGACCATCCGACGATCGACCATCGCGGTCCCGAGTTCGCGCGACTGACGCTGGAAATTCTCGATGGGCTGAAGCGGGTATTCCAGACAGACTCGCCGATCGTCATCTATCCGGCCTCGGGGACCGGCGCCTGGGAAGCGGCGCTGGTGAACACGCTTTCGCCGGAGAATCGCGTGCTGATGTTCGAGACCGGCCACTTCGCGACCCTATGGCGCAAGATGGCCGATAAGCTGGGACTCGTCGTCGACTTCATCCCTGGCGATTGGCGCAGCGGCGTCGACGCGGCTCTGGTCGAGAGCAAGCTCGCCGCCGACAAGGCTCATGCCATCAAGGCTGTTATGGTCGTGCATAACGAGACCTCGACCGGTGTCACGAGCGATATCGCCGCCATCCGACGGGCGATCGATCGTACCGGCCATCCGGCGCTGTTGATGGTCGACACGATATCGTCGCTGGCATCGATCGACTACCGCCACGGCGAATGGGGCGTCGATGTCACCGTCGCCGGATCGCAAAAGGGTCTGATGCTGCCGCCGGGTCTTTCCTTCAACGCCGTCAGCGACAAAGCGCTCGCTGCCAGCAGGCAGGCGCGTCTGCCACGGTCCTACTGGGCCTGGGACGAGATCATCGCATCCAACAAGCAGGGCTATTTTCCGTATACGCCGGCAACCAATCTGCTCTATGGGTTGCACGAAGCGATCGACATGCTGCTCGCCGAGGGCCTGGCCAATGTATTCGCGCGGCACGACCGCCACGCCGAGGCGACGCGGCGCGCGGCACGCGGATGGGGGCTGGAGATTTTATGCCGCAATCCGTCGGAATACAGCAGCTCGCTGACTGCAATCATGGTCCCCGACGGTCACGACGCCGACGCTTTTCGCCGTGAAGCGCTGGCGCGCTACGATCTGTCGCTCGGCACCGGTCTCGGTCGGCTCGCCGGGCGCGTCTTCCGCATCGGCCATCTGGGATTCTTCAACGACCTGACGCTGTGCGGAACGCTGTGTGGAGTCGAGATGGCGCTTGCGGCGTCTCGCGTGCCGCATCGATCCGGCGGCGTCGCTGCGGCGATGGCCTTTCTGGCGGGCACGCCGAGCCAGCTAAAGGACGATCGGAAGCTCGCCGCGCACACCGCGTGAGTTCCGATCGAGCTGACACTGCACGAAGCACGTTCCCGCTTGAACGAGAGGAAATCATCATGAGGATATCAAAGCTGTTATGGGTCGGACTGATTGCCATGCTGAGCCAGCCGGCACTGGCGCAGATCGAGCTCAAGCTCGGTCACGTTGGCGAGCCCGGTTCGCTGTTCGACCTGTCCGCGAGCGAATTCGCCAAGCGTGCCAACGCCAAGCTCGCCGGCAAGGCGACGGTCGTCGTCTTCGGATCGAGCCAGCTCGGAGGCGACAAGGAAATGCTGCAGAAGCTCAAGCTGGGTACGCTGGACATGGCGCTGCCATCGACGGTGATGTCGTCCGAAGCGGATCTTTTCGGCTTGTTCGAGATGCCGTACCTGGTCAAGGACCGCGCGCACATGGGCAAGATCGAGAAGGCGATCTTCTGGTCGAAGCTCGAGCCGGCGGCGGAGGCGAAGGGGCTCAAGGTCCTCGCGGTCTGGGAGAACGGCTATCGTCACATCACCAACAGCAAGCGGCCGATTGTCAAGCCGGCAGATCTGCAAGGCATCAAGCTGCGCGTGCCGGAGGGCAAATGGCGGCTGAAAATGTTCCAGGCTTATGGTGCCAACCCGAGCCCGATGAAGCTCTCCGAAGTGTTCACGGCATTGTCGACCGGCGTGATGGATGGCGAAGAAAATCCGCTGACGCAGATCTGGTCGCAGAAGTTCCAGGAAGTGCAAAAATATCTGTCGATGACCGGTCACGTCTACACGCCGGCTTACCTCACCGTCGGCATGCGCCGGTGGGATGGCCTTCCGGCCGACGTGCGCAAGATCCTGGAGGATACGGCGAAGGAAACCCAAGCCTACGTCTATGCGGAAGCCAAGAAGGCCGACGACGAGCTGGAGGCGAAGTTCGTCGCTGCGGGCGTCAAGGTCAACCAGGCCGACAAGGACGCATTCATCGCGGCCAGCAAGCCGATCTACGAGGAGTTCGGCAAGGAGGTCCCGGGCTCGAGCGCTCTGATCGACCAGGCGATCGCGCTTGGTAAGTAAGGGCGCGGGGGCTGCGGGGAGGGCATGGTGACGTTGGCAAGGTTTCGCAGCGCGTACGAGAAATTCCTCGAAGTCCTCGTCATCGTGCTGATGTCGGCGATGGCGATCGAAGTGACGATAGGCATCTGCTATCGGGCGCTCGGCAATTCGCTGTCGTGGTATGACGAGGTCGCCGTCATCCTGCTCGCGTGGCTGACGTTCTACGGATCGGCGCTCGCCGCGCTGAAGCGCGCGCATATCGGCTTCCCTGGCCTGGTGAGGTCGATGCCGCCACGGTACCGCCTGCCGGCGGTCATCGCGGGCAAGGCGCTGGTGCTGGGCTTCCTGGCGCTCCTCGGCTGGATCGGGTTTTCGGTACTCGATGTGCTGGCCACCGATTATCTGATCAGCCTGCCGGGCATCCCCGTGGCCTGGGCGCAATCGGTGATTCCGATCAGCTGCGTCATGTTCATCGTTGCCGAGTTGCTGATTCTGCCGGAGTCGCTCAGGGCAGCACGCGGCCTCGCGCCTGCCGGGTCGAGCGATCTCGCCGAAGGTCTGCATTGATTCCGGCTGTCGCGCAAGCTGGGCCAGCCTGACATGCAGATCCTGCTTTTGTTCGCGGCTGTCCTGGCGCTCGTTCTGTTCGACATTCCGATCGCGATCGCTTTGGGAGTGGTAGCGGTCGTGGCGCTCGTTGCCACGCAGGGCGCGGCGATGCTGCCTAACGTCGCGATCACCATGTACAACGGCGCCACCAGCTTTCCGCTGATCGCGATCCCGCTGTTCATCCTGTCCGGAGCGATCATGAACGCGTCCGGGATATCGCGCCGGCTGATTGCGTTCGCCTCGGCCGTCCTCGGCTGGATTCGCGGCGGCTTGGCGATGGTGTCGATCGGGACATCGCTTTTTTTTGCCGAGATCTCCGGCTCGGCGGTCGCCGACGCGGCGGCGCTGGGGTCGATCCTGATTCCGGCGATGCGAAGCCGCGGCTACAGCAAGGAGTTCGCCGCCTCGGTCATCTCGTCGTCAGCCACGCTCGCGGTGATCATTCCGCCGTCGATTCCGATGCTGCTCTATGCGGTGATCGCGGGGACCTCGGTGGTCAAGCTTTTCGTCTCCGGCATCGTGCCGGGTATCCTCGGCGGCCTGGGCATGATGGGGGTGGCCTACTGGTTCGCGCGGCGCTACGACTTTCCGGTCGAGGAGTCGTTCCGCTGGGCCAACGTCGCCAAGACATTCAGGGAAGCGCTCTGGGCGTTTCTGCTGCCGGTCGTCATCCTCGGAACGATTTTCGGCGGCATCGTCACGGCTACCGAGGGAGCGGCGATCGCGGTGCTGGCGGCGCTGTTCGTCGGCTTCATCGTGTATCGCGAGCTCGACGCCAAGGTGCTGCGCACCGCGATCATCGAAGGGGGCGTGCAGACGGCGGTGGTGATGCTGCTGGTGGCGGCTAGTGCGCTGCTTGGCGTCTACCTGACCGAGACGCACCTGCCGCAGCAGCTCGCGACCAGCATTCTCCATTTCACGTCGAACAAGTGGGCGGTGCTGGCGATACTCAACGTCCTTTTCCTGATCCTCGGTTTCTTCCTGCACTCGGCCGCGGCGATCATCCTGGTCGTTCCGGTCGTCATGCCGCTGGTCACCGCGGCCGGCATCGACCCGGTCCACTTCGGGTTGATCGTCACGATCAACCTGGGCATCGGGCAGCAGACGCCGCCGGTGGCGAGCGTGCTGATGACCTGCTGTGCGATCGCCAAGGCGGACATGTGGGAAGTGAGCAAGGTGAATGTCTATTTTGTCGCGGTGATTCTGGCGGTTCTGATGCTGGTCACCTATGTTCCCGTGACGGGCATGGGGCTCGTCGATCTGCTCTATCACTAAAGGGACCGGTATGAGCGAGGCGGTACTCGTCGCGCGCGATGGCGTGATCGCCACCGTCGTGCTCAACCGGCCGGATAAACTCAACGCGTTGTCGCTGGCGGCGTGGACCGAGCTCGGCGCGCGCATGCGCGAGCTGTCGGCGGAAGAGCAGGTGCGCTGCATCGTCGTGCGCGGCGCCGGCAGCAAGGCCTTCGCCGCCGGCGCCGACATCGCCGAATTTCCCGACGTGCGCGCCAACGCCGCACAGGGGCGCGATTACGGCGAGGTGATCCACGCGACGATGCGCTCGATCGGCGAGTGCAGGCATCCGACCGTCGCCATGATCCAAGGCATCTGCGTCGGCGGCGGTCTGGAGGTCGCGTTGATGTGCGACCTGCGCATCTGCGGCGCCGGCAGCCGCTTCGGCATCCCGATCAATCGTCTCGGGTTGACGATGGGCTACGGCGAGCTCGCCGGACTGCTGGCGGTGGTCGGTCCCGCCGTGGCGCTGGAGATCCTGCTCGAAGGGCGGATCTTCGGTGCTCAGGAGGCGTATGACAAGGGACTCGTGCAGCGCGTCGTCGCCGATGACCGGGTAGAGGCCGAAGCACGCGCCGCGGCGGATCGCATCGCCGCCGGCGCGCCGCTGGTCGCGCGCTGGCACAAGCAGTTCATCCGCCGTCTGGCTCCGCTGACCGAGCTCACCAGGGAAGAGCGAGCCGAGGGCTACGCCTGCTTCGACAGCGCCGACTTTCGCGAGGGCCTCGCCGCATTCCTGGCCAAGCGCGATCCGCGATTCCGCGGCGAGTGAGACGAAAATGAGGGGACCGCTTTCCGGGCTGAAGGTCATCGAGGTCGCACACATCATGTCGGGACCGACGGCGGGCATGCTGCTCGCCGATATGGGCGCCGACGTGATCAAGGTCGAGCGCGTGCCCGACGGCGACGACACGCGGCGCTTCACGCCGCCGGAAGTCAACGGCGAGTCGAGCGCGTTCATGATGATGAACCGCAACAAGCGCGGCATCGCGCTCGACCTGAAGCACCCGGCGGGCAAGGCCGCGTTGCGGCGGATCATCGACCGGGGCGATGTCGTCGTCGAAAACTTCCGCGTCGGCACGATGGAACGGCTGGGGCTGGGCTACGACGTGCTGCGCCGATCGAATCCGCGCCTGATCTATTGCGCCCTGTCAGGTTACGGCCTGACTGGACCCGATGCGAGCAAAGGCGGATTCGACCTGGTCGCGCAAGGCCTTTCCGGATTGATGCGCATCACCGGCGAGCAGGGTGGAGCGCCGATCAAGGTCGGCTCGCCGGTGACCGACATCAATGCCGGTATCCTGGGCGCCTTGGGCATCGTCAGCGCGTACGTGCATCTGCTGCGGAGCGGCGAAGGCCAGCTGATCGATACGTCATTGCTCGAAGCCGGCGTCATGCAGACGTTCTGGCAGAGCGCAATCTTCCTTGGCAGCGGGCGCGAGATCGGCCCGCTCGGCTCCGCGCATCCGATGACGGCGCCGTACCAGGCGTTCGAGACGGCCGATGGCTGGATCACCGTCGGCGCGTCGAATCAGATCAACTACGTGCGGCTGACGCAGGTGCTCGAAGCGCCCGAGCTTCGCGACGATCCGCGCTTCGCTGACAACAAGCTGCGGATGGCGAACCTCGAAGCGCTGGTCGACGAGCTGACGTTGCGCTTCAGGCGCAAGCCATCGGCGGCGTGGCTCGGCGCGCTCGACGCCGCCGGCGTCCCGGCCGGACCGGTTCAGACGATCGCGCAAATGCTGGCGGACCCACAAGTCCGCTCGCGCGCTATGGTCGTCGAGCTCGCGCATCCACGCGCCGGCAAGACCCAGGCGATCGGCTGCCCGATCAAGTTCTCGGCGACGCCGGCGCATGTCGGCCGGCCGGCGCCGATGCTGGGGCAGCACACGTCCGAAGTGTTGAGCGAATTCGGCTTCGACGCCGACGCGATTCGCGACCTGCTCGCCGCAGGGGCGGCGGTGCAGGGTTGAAAGGGAGCCACGTGTTTCGTTTTTTCGAGCGCCTGGTCGATCCCTACCCTGAGGCGACGCCCGTCACGCCGCCGCGCGGCTTTTTCGCGTTCCTGTGGGCGTGCTCGAAGGGATTGCGCAAGTACCTGCTGATCACGACCTTGCTGACCGCGGTGATCGGCGCGTTCGAGGCACTGCTGTTCGCAATGCTGGGCGGCATCGTCGACTGGCTCGCGAAAGTTCAACCCGCCGAGCTCTGGACGCAGGAAGGCTCGCGCCTGATGCTGCTCGCCGCGGTGCTCACCGGCAGCATCGCGCTGGTGGCGCTGCAGTCGACGGTCAAGCAGCAGACGCTTTTCGGCAACTTCCCGATGCTGCTGCGCTGGAACTTCCACCGGCTGATGCTCGGGCAGAGCATGAGCTTCTACCAGGACGAGTTCGCCGGACGCATCGCCGCCAAGGTGATGCAGACCGCGCTCGCCGTGCGCGACACCTGGCTGATCGTCGCCGAGCTCCTGGTCTTCGTCGTCATCTACTTCGTCACCTTGCTCGCCGTGCTCGGGAATTTCGATCCGCGCCTGCTGATCCCGTTTCTGGCGTGGGTGGCGCTCTACATCGTCGCGCTGTACTACTTCGTGCCGCGCCTCGGGCGGGTCGCGCGCGTGCAGGCCGACGCGCGCTCGCTGATGACCGGACGCATCACCGACGCCTACACCAACATCGCCACGGTCAAGCTCTTTTCGCACGCGCGGCGCGAAGCGTCCTTCGCGCGCTCGGCGATGCAGGAGTTCCTGGGGACGGTCCACACGCAGATGCGGCTGGTCACCGGCTTCGAGATCGTCAACCACATCTTGTCGATGGCACTGATCGCCGCCAGCGCCGGCGCCACGCTCTGGCTGTGGACCAAAGGCGAGGCGAGCGTCGGCGCGGTGGCCGCCGCCACCGCGATGGCGCTGCGGCTGAACGGCATCTCGCACTGGGTGATGTGGGAGATGGCGACCCTTTTCGAGCACATCGGCACCGTGCAGGACGGCATCAATACGATCGCGCGCCAGCACACCGTCGTCGACGCACCCGACGCGAAACCTATCGCCGTCACCCGCGGCGACATCCGCTTCGAACACGTGAGCTTCGCCTACGGCGGCAAGCGCGACGTGATCGAAAAACTGGACCTGCACATTCGGCCCGGCGAGAAGATCGGCCTGGTCGGCCGCTCGGGCGCGGGCAAGTCGACGATCGTCAACCTGCTGCTGCGCTTCTACGATGTGGAGAGCGGGCGCATCCTGATCGACGGCCAGGACATAGCGCTTGTGACCCAGAACAGCCTGCGCGAGCAGATAGGCATGGTCACCCAGGACACCTCTCTCCTGCATCGCTCGGTGCGCGAGAACATCGTCTACGGCCGGCCCGACGCGACCGAGGGAGACATGCTGGCCGCAGCGAAGCGGGCGGAAGCCGACGAATTCGTCGGCTCGCTCGCCGATGCGAAGGGGCGCAAAGCTTACGACGCGCACGTCGGCGAGCGCGGCGTCAAGCTCTCCGGCGGGCAGCGCCAGCGCATCGCGATCGCACGGGTGATGCTCAAGGACGCGCCGATCCTGCTCCTCGACGAGGCGACCAGCGCGCTTGATTCCGAGGTCGAGGCCGCGATCCAGCAAAGCCTCTACCGGCTGATGGAGGGCAAGACCGTCGTCGCGATCGCGCATCGGCTGTCCACGATCGCGGCAATGGACCGGCTGATCGTGCTCGATCGCGGCCGCGTCGTCGAAGAGGGCGACCATCGCAGCCTGCTGGCGCGCGACGGGTTGTATGCGCGGCTGTGGGCGCACCAGAGCGGTGGTTTTCTCGGCGACGATCTGGTCGATGTCGCGGCCGATGCAGATCAGGCGATCGCCCACGCGCGGGCGGACGAAAACGAGGGCGAAGCCGCCCCGGCCGAAGCGTCTTCGCCGCGTCTCGAGCCGACGCTGACCGGCCACGATCTGCCCGCCGGCACCGAGCCGCCGGGCTGACAACAACCGCCGGCTAGAGCGTCTGCAGGAAGGCGATCAAATCGCTCTTTTCCTGATCGCTCAGGTCCAGAGTGAAGCGCGCGTTGTAAAAATCCACCACCGCGGCGAGATCTGCCGCAAAGCCGTTGTGGAAATACGGTGCCCGCGTGGCAAGCCCGCGCAGTACCGGTCCCTTGAAGCGGCCGATGTCCTGCCATTTCCCGGTGAGCAGCGCCCTGCCCGGGTCGGTGGTCTGGATCGATTGTCCCGTCTGCAGATTGCGCAGCGTGTAAAGCGGCATATCGGGTGTACGGCGCGACGCGTCGGCGATGCCGATGTCGAGCGGCGCGGGCACCGAGTGACTGCCCGCGTTCGGCGTGTCGTGGCAGGTCGTGCACGTCCCCTGAATGACTTTTAGGTTGAGATCGTCGTTCAGGCCCTTGACGTCGGTGATATTGATCAATCGGGTGTTGAAAACGGCTTGTCCGCGGACGACGGCGGCGCGTGCCGCGACCCGGCTGTTCGCGTTCGCTTTATCGCTGGCCGGGAAGCGGTACCAAGCGTCGTAAGTGTGGAACACGGTAGAGTTGAACGCCACTCCAGTCCGGTAGTCGCCCGCGATCGCATCGTTGACGCCGAAGTACGAGTCCTGCGCCGACAAATAGTCCGGACCGCCGAAAGCCTGGTTCGCGGCGAGCTCTCCTGCGTTGACATCGAATACCTGCGCTGTGTACAAAGCGGACTCGAACGCGACGATGGCCTGACGCTCGTCGTCGCTCAGAGGAATCGCGCCCTGTGCATGCCCGAGCGTAGCGCTGTTCGACTGGTCGGCGAGGTCGAACGGAAGCGTTGCGAAGCAGTTGGTCGTGCCGATCACGCAGTTTGTCGAGGCCGGATCCTTGAAGGTCTCGCGACCGTCCCACATCACCGTGCTCAGGAACTTGAGATTGGTCGCCGGCAGCGGACGGCGGAACAGCGACAGGTCCTGCGCGCTCGCGTGTCCGTATGGATCGTCCACTGCGACCAGCTCGAATTCCACTCCGGGCTCGGTGGGCATGCCGATGCCGACGCGGATCAGGCCTTTCGAAAGCAGCATGCTGTAGGCATTTCGGCGCGCGTCGACCGTCGACACGTCGAGCTCCGGCGCATTCGCGCCGTCGACGGTGCGGAATACCGGGTCGGTGCCACCGCTGGCGTCGAAGCGTTCCTGCAAATGTGCGGGCGTGATCGTCCAGCCGTCGCTGGGTTGATGACAGCTGCCGCAGCTGCGGCCGTTGGTGCCCAGGCTCTGGAAGAATGGCCCCGTCAGGTCCACCTTTCCCGTCGTGCTGAAAATCGCCGCGTAGCCGGTCGGATTCGGAAAGCGCAGCATGTTGGGCAGCGTCGTATCGTCGCCGATGACCGGCGTGCTGATGAGCGACAAGCCGGCGAGCAGCATCCAGATCGGACGAAGCCTGAAGCGATGAATCATGGCGATCCCCCTGAGGTCGGCAGCGTTGACTCCTGGCCCTCCCTTTCCTTCTTAATCGGAAACGGGAGCGGAAAGGCGACAGCGGGCGCCGGGCTAGGAGTGCTTTCCGGCTCCTGCCTGAGTCAACAGTCGCTCGGCGAGGCGGGTCTGCGCATGATCCGGGCCCAGCGTGGGCTGGAGATGCTCGACCGCGGACGACAGCGCTTTCGCGGCATCCGGCGATGGGCCGGAGGCGAGCAGGGCGCGCCCCTCGGCCAGATACGCGAGGCCGAGGTTGGCCGAGTGCGCATCCGATGCGATGACGCCGACGTTCAGGCGAATCGACCGCTCGGCGTCGGCCTGGGCGGCAGCTGGTTGGCCGAGCGCAAGCTCGACCTCGGCGCGGCGAATCAGAATGCGTGGCAAGACGTCGGGCCGGGCCTTGTCGCCTTCGGCGATCGCGACCGCCTTCTCCATCTCGGCCATCGCGCGATCACGGTCGCCGTGCGCCGCAGCGAGGAGCCCGCGCTCGGACGCGATGCTCGCGAAGCAGGCGCATTCCGGCGGGTAGACTAGGCGGAATTGCTGCTCGAGCTCGCTCAGCGCCCGCATGCCTTGCGCGTACTGGCCGCGCACGCGGAAGATCCGCGCCCTCGTGGCGAGTGCATAGCGGGCGATGCCCTTGTCGCCCTCGGCGCGCGCCCGCTCGTAGGCCTCGTCCGCATAGCGCTGCGCCTCGTCGATGCGCCCAAGCTCGATCAGGGTGGCCGCCAGGTTGCTGAGCTCCATCGGCGAGACGCTCTTGTTCGTGCCGTCGGCACTGCTGATGCGCATGGCGCGCCGGTACAAGGCCTCGGCCTGGAGCATCCGGCCGGTGAGGCCGAGCGTCACGGCCCAGTTGTTGTACAACGTGCCCGCGTTCTCGGTGTTCTCGCGGCCGAGCTCGACCGTGCGCGCATACGCCTGCTCGAACGCGGCGATTGCCCGGCCGTACTGGCCCGCCACGCGGTACGACTCGGCGACATCCATCAGCACGCGAAGCTCCAGCGCCGCGGACCGATAGCGGAGCTGCGGCAAAAGCGCCTGCGCCTGCTGCGCGCGGATTAGCCCCTCGTCGGTCTGGTAATTATTGCGCGCCACGATGCTGCCCTCGGCAAGACACTGGATCCGATCGAGCGCATATTCCGGCTGATCGGGCAGCAGCGACATCGCCTCGCGAAACAGCGTCTCAGCACGCTCGCCGCTGCCATGGCTTATGGCGGAAGCCAGGTTGCAGGCAGCGCGCGCGTGCGTCACCGGGTCGGCCTGCGTGCGCGCGATGTCGTAGGCCTGGGTGAGCACTCGCAGGGCGTCGTTGTCGTGGTCCATCACTCTGTACTGGTGGCCGATCGACACCAGCATGTCGATACGATTCGCATCAGCGCCCGCATGCTGACGTTGGACGATGGCTTCGGCGCGCGCGAGAAGCTCGCCGGCTGTGAACGACTTGCCCGACGGTGCCGCATCGGAGAGCAGAAACTGATTGAATTCATTGACCGACGCGGCGCGCGACAGCTCGCGCAGCGCGAAGTCCCGCTGCTCGGTCGCGACGCGCGCCTGGACGTCGGCGCGGCTGCGCTCGTCTTCGGCAACCCGCGCCTCAACCGTGGCGCGCTCCGCCTGGGTGATCGTCCCCGCAAGCCCCGCCAGCAGTACCAGCACCGCGGCCGACGCGAGCGCGACCGGGATGCGGTTGCGGCGCACGAACTTAGCCGCGCGGTAGGCGAGCGAATCGGCGCGCGCGCTGACCGGTTCGTGATCGAGATAGCGCCGGATGTCGTCGGCGAAAGCGGTCACCGATGCGTAGCGCTCGGCCGGATTCTTTTTCAGCGCCTTGGCGACGATGTTGTCGAGATCGCCGCGCAGGACACTCGAAAGCCGCTCCGGCGTGGCCGCGCGCCTGGCCGCGTTTTCGTTCAGCGCCTGTCCATCGAGCGTCTTCGCCGACGTGACGGCTTCGGAGAGCCGGATCGGCGAAGTCTCGACGATAGCCTTGACGAGATTGGCCGACGAGCGCGTGCTGCCGCCGGCCGGATGCTGGCCGCCGAGCAGTACGTAGAGCAGCACGCCGAGGGCGTACACGTCGGTTGCGGTCGTGACCGGCAAGCCCAGCAGCTGCTCGGGCGCGGCGTACTCGGGCGTCATCGCGCGGCCCGCTTCGCGGGTGAGCTCGGTGATCTCGCCCGGATGCGACTCGTCCTCGAGCAGCTTCGCGATGCCGAAATCGAGAAGCTTGACCGTTCCGTCGTTGGTCACCAGTACGTTCGACGGCTTCAGGTCGCGGTGTACGATGAGGTGGGCGTGCGCGTGTGCGACCGCGCCGAGCACGTCGAGAAAGAGCTCGAGCCGTGCCGCGACATCGAAACGCTCGTCGTCGCAATACTGGTCGATGCGCTTGCCGTCGACGAGCTCGAGCACCAGATACGGCTGGCCGGCGGCGGAGACGCCGGCGTCGATCAACCTTGCAATGTTGGGATCGGTGAGCCGCGCGAGAATGCTGCCTTCGCGCCGGAAGCGCTCCTCGCCGGTGCGGCCCACCAGTGCGGCGTTGAGGAACTTGATCGCGACCTTGCCCTCGAACCGGCCATCGCTACGGCGAGCGAGCCAGACGCTCCCCATCCCGCCGTGTCCCAGCGGCGCTTCGAGCGTATACGCGCCGAGCGCCTGGCCAGCCAGCGTCGCCCGTACCGGGCTTTCAGGCGTGTCCTCGAGGAAGCGTTCGTCGCCGGCCGCGCGCGCTTCGTCGAGCAGCGCCTCGACCTCGCCGGCAAGCTCCGGGTCGTCGCCGCGCAACCGGTCGAGCCACTGGCCGCGCTCATCGGGCGCGAGGTCGAGCGCCTGATCGAGCAGCGGGCTCAACCGTTGCCATTGGGCGTGATCGATGGTCACGTCGGCACCTCGGTGATTCAAGTACCTCTATATCGGAATTCGGCGGCGAAATCCGACAGGGTTCGATCCCGATTCACTGCGGGCTCCCGCGCAGGCTCTGGTGCAGATAGATCCGCGCCTTTTCCCAGTCGCGTTGCACGGTGCGCTCGGACACGCCGCGCATCGCCGCGATCTCCGCGAACGAGAAACCACAGAAAAACTTGAGATCCACGACCTGTGCCAGGCCGGGCTCGAGCTTGGCGAGCTCGTCAAGCGCTTCGCCGACCTGCGGTAGGTCAATCCGGTCCGCCACCTCGTTGGAGATGTTGGTATCGAGCGACGTGATCTCGAACTGGCCGCCGCGCTTCTGCGCATGGCGGCTGCGCGCATGGTCGATGATCAGGCCGCGCATCGCCCGCGCGGCGTAGGCCATGAAGCGGGCGCGATCCGGAAACGCGATCGCGTCGCGCTCTGACATGTTGATGAATGCCTCGTGCAGAAGCGTCGTCGCACCCATCGAGACCGCGGCGCCGCTCTTCCAGAGCTCGCGCCGCGCCATGCGGTGGAGCTCGTCGTAGAGCCGCTGGAAAAGCTGCTCGCGGGCGGCCGCGTCGCCTTGGTCCGCGGCGGCAAAGAGCGCGGTGAGATCGGTTTCCACGTCGTGCGCTTTCCGGAAGGGCGGAATGCCGCGACCGGGAAAACAGTATATGCCGTGGCGGCGCGAATCAGGAGTCAGCGGCAGACCTTTCGTCGGTCCGGAATGCGGAAATTTTCCCTATGAAGACCGCTTCATCGTCAGCTTGAACATCGTCGTCCAGCCGTCCTTGCCCTGCATCTCGCTCCACGCTTGGTACGACGTGTCGCTGAGGCGCGTCCACCGCACGCGGTAGGTCATTGACTGGCCGTCGGCGACGTACTGCGTGGCCGGAAAGACCAGCGCCTCGGGCGTGCTTTGCATGCTGCCGCGGCTCACGCCGCCGAGGTTCTCGATGTAGATGTACTCGACGCGCTTGGCGGCCGAATCCCAGTAGTAGGTGGTCTCGCCGACGTAGTCCGTCCGTCCCGGCGCGCGCACGGTGTGCGTGTCGCGCAGCGCCTTGCCGTCGTAGAGCCAGGTGAAGCAATGCTCGTCGCTCTGCTTGCCGTCGGCAAAATCGCCTTTCCAGCAATGCCCGGCGAGGAATGCCATCGGCTGCAGCGGCTCGATCGGCGCTGCTGTGGCCGGGACGCCTACCGCCGCGGTGGCGACGAGCATCGTTGACAGCGTGACGCGCAGATGGGTCGACATCATTTTGTTCCCCGTGAAGGCGGCCGCTTGCGCGGCGGTCTGGCCCGCGGCGGCTTCTCGGCCGCCTCGCGCTCCAGATGATCGAAATAGCGGCGAAGCTGGCTGACCGAGCTGTCGAAATAGGCCACGTCGCGATGCGTGCGTGCCTGCATTACGCCGCCCTCCATCGCGGTCAGGACGAAGCGCGCGAGCTCCCGCCGGTCGAGCGAGCGAGGCAACCGTGGTCCCGCGGCGGTGAGGCACGCCTCGATGGCATCGGTCCATGCCTTGAAGTTCGCGGCCAGGCGTTCACGCACCGGCGGGTCGGGCTCGTGGATCTCCAGCGCGAGGCTGCCGATCGGGCAGGCGTAGCCGCATTCGGTCTGCACGATTCCCATGCGGTAGCGTGCGAGCAGCGCGAACACGCGCTCGATCGGATCGTCGACGCCTTGCCACGCCGGCGCGAGCAGCATCGGCCCGATGCCGTCGCGATAGGCATCGAGCACCGCGAGCAGCACGTCCTGCTTGCCGGGAAAGAAGTGATAGAGGCTGCCGCTGTTGACGTCCGCCGCCTGCAGCAGGTCGGCGACGCTGGTCGATCCATAGCCCTTTTCCCAGAAGAGCTTCATCGCCGTGTGGATCAGGCGGTCGCGGGTCGAGGACGCAAGGACGGCGGCGGGGGCGGCGTCGGGCATTTGCTTGATCGATTCGCTTGATTGATCGTTCAACCAAGTGTGAACCCGGCCGGAAGGCGTGTCAAGCGGACCGCGAAGACCGGGGTTAACTACTCAACCGGACGACGATCTTGCCCCGGCCGTGGCCGGATTCCATCGCGCGCTGCGCCTCGGCGACTTCTTCCAGCGAAATCGTGCGCTCGATGTGCGCCTCGATCGCCTTTTGCCGCACCAGCTGCAGCAGGCGCTGCCAGATGCGCGCGTCGTTGCGCAGCAGCAGCGGGACCGCGCGCTGGCGCGAGGTGAGGCGCGCCATCACCGCGGCTGCGGCGGCGCCGAGCGCCGCGGTGGTCGTGCCGGCGGTGCTGATATAGACGCCCGACGCGGCCAGCACCGGTCCCGCGGCCGCGAAGCTCGACGCGCTTGCGGCGTCGAACACCACGTCGAAGCGGTCGCTGCGCCGCGTGTAATCGTCGCGGGCATAATCGATGACCTCGTCGGCGCCGAGCTCGCGCACGAAGGCCGCATTCGCGTCGCTGCATACGCCGACGACGTACGCCCCCAGATGCTTGGCGATCTGCACGGCGAAGTGTCCGACGCCGCCGGCGGCGCCGGTGATCAGCACGCGCTGCCCCGGGCCGACGTGCGCCTCATCGGTCAGCGCCTGCAGCGCGGAGCCCGCGGCGACCGGCAGCGCGGCCGCCTCTCCGGCGTCGAGATCGTCGGGAATCGGCAGCACGCGCTCGTCGGACACGACGAGAAAGTCGGCCAGCGCTCCCTCCCGTCCGAACGGCTGCAGCGAGCCGAAGACGCGCTCGCCCACCCGCCGCGAGTTCGGACCGGCACCGATGGCGACGATCTCGCCGGCGAAATCGGTGCCCACCCCGCGCGGCGGCGAACGAAAGACCGGAAGCAGGCGCAGATGGCCGGCGCGGATCTTCCAGTCGAGGGGATTGAGGCCGACCGCCTGCACGCGCACCTTGACCTGGCTCGCGGCCGGCGAGGACTCGGGCAGCTCGTCGATGCGCAGGACGTCCGGCGGACCGTAGCGGTGGAATCGAAGCGCGCGCATGACTCGATGGTAGTCCTCATACCCGGGCCGCGCTACCGTCGCGCCACGACCTGCGACGTCTTCCCGGCACGCTGCGTCCCGGCACGTCTTGACGAATTTGCGGACCCGCGCCATTCTGATACGCGCCTTTCAACGAGAGGGGAGTTGCCATGCATCGACTCATTTTCGGTTTGCTCTCGGTCGCCGCGGCAGCGCTCATCGGCTGCACCGGCATGGCGCCCACATCCTACGGCTCCGGATGGACAGAGCTTCTCAACGGCCCGAGGGGATTCGACGAAAACTGGACCCGCATCGGTGGCGCGAACTGGCGGATCGTCGACGGCATCGCGCAGGCCGACGCAGGCAATAAAGGCGAGAGCAGCGACCTCATGACCAAAAATGCCTACGGCGATTTCATGCTCCGCGCCGAGTTCTGGGTGAGCGACGATGCGAACTCTGGTATCTATATGCGCTGCCCGGACCTCAACAACATCACCGACCGCAACTGTACGGAAGCGAACATCTTCGATCAGCGGCCGGACCCGACTTACGCTACTGGCGCCATCACCAACCTGTCGCCGATCAAGGAAATTCCGAAAGCCGGCGGCAAATGGAACACGTTCGAAATCACAGCGCAGGGCCCGCGGATCGTCGTCGTGCTGAACGGCGTGAAGACCGCCGAAACCGACAAGTCGAACGCGCTTCGCGGAAATATCGGCCCGCAATGGGCGCAGGGCGTGGTCAAGTTCCGCAAGGTCGAGATCAAGCCGCTCTAGTACTGCAGCATTTGCGCCCAGGGATCGCTGTGGCCGGCGTTGCACTTGGTGATCGCATCATAATCGCCAGCACAAACAGCTGCCACCGTTCTATGCTTGCCTGACAGTGCGTCGCTTTACCCGGGTAGTTCCTAGCGTTGCGCCAAAAATGCCCCGACGCTGTCCCAAAATGCCGCGTCGTTGCCGAGATCGTTGTGACCGACGCGCGGCACGACCTGCCAGCTCTTCGGGCCGGCCCAGGCATCGAACAGCGCGCGCGAACGCTCGGCTGGAATGATCGAATCGGACCCGCCGACGATCGCGAGCATCGGCGTCGTGTTGCGCTTGGCATCGGGAACCGCGTCGAAGCGGTGGCGCAGCAAGAGCGACACTGGCAGCCACGGATAGTGCAGCTTCCCGATCGCCGTCATGCTGTCGTAGGGCGAGACCAGAATCGCGCCGGCGACGGGGCGCTCCGCGGCAAGATGCGTCGCGATGGCGGTGCCGAGACTCCGGCCGAACACGACGATGCGATGCGAATCGACGTCGTCGCGTTTGGCCAGCGCATCGTAGATCGCCAGCGCGTCGGCGGTCAGCTCCGGCTCGCCGGGCTTACCCTCGCTGGCGCCGTAGCCGCGATAGTTGATGCCGACGATCGTCCACTCCTGCGGCCATCGTTTGTCTGCAAGCGTCCAGGACACCTCTTCGGCGTTGCCTCCGAAGTAGATGACGGTCGGCGCCGGCGAGGCAGTGCCCTTGACGATCCAGCCGCGAAGACGCGTGCCGTCGGCGGCGACGACCTCCAACGGGGAGGCGCGCGCCGGCAGGTGCGCGGTGGAGGCGACCGGCTGCGGAAAGAAGAGCAGGCTCTCCTGCGCGAACCACGCCCAAGCCGGTACGCCGAGGACGACGGCGGTGAAGAGGAGGAGCCAGCTCATGGAAGGCAGGCGGTGGCTCGGGACTGTGAAAGCGCGAGTACAGGGGATCAATCGAAGCCACGCAAGCCCCGCGTATGGCGAGTACTATGCGGCTTTGCCGGCCCTACCGCTCGGCTAGTGTCTTCCTCAACTCACCGCTTCCGTCGGCTGCGTTCTTGCCGCCTTGGAATGGGCAAGTGAAGGACTGCGCGCGCTTTTGGGTGTGATGCAAGCGTTTCATAGCGCGTTTTAGGATCGAATGCAAATCGAGGTCGAATGATGAAGGCCGAACCCGATAACCTTACCGTCTCAGACGTTTTGCAACTCAAGTCTCAGCAGATGCTCGTAGTGAATCCAGAATATCAGAGGGGGGTTGTTTGGACGCCGACGCAGAAGAAGAAGCTCGTTGATTCCGTCTTTCGTGGTTATCCGATTCCGCTTATTTATTTCCACCATATTCGTCAAGAAGCGGGTAAGTTGGTAAGTGAACGATTCGAGATTATCGACGGCCAACAAAGGATTAATGCGCTTGCCGACTTTCACGATGGCGCATTTAAGCTCTTTGATCCAGAGAAAGACGCCGCCGAAGCGCGCTTTCCTGATTTCATTAAGCGGCGACCTTGCCCTTGGGCGGGTAACACTGATCGACATGGGCGTCGACGGCATCATCACCGACTATCCCGATCGCTTGCGCGAGGTCATGGCCGAGAAAAAGATGGCGCTGCCGTAAGTACGAGGCACAGTCGCGTTCGCGACGGAAGAGCTTGTCTCCCGGCGCGGCACGCGCGCTGCGTCACCGGCTATAGATCGACATCCACCGCCGCCCCCACCCGATGCAACTCCTCGATCCGCCTCTCCAGCTGCTCGTAGAGCGGCACCGCCGACTCGACCGCCATCCGACGCCGCGCGTGCGGCGCGGCGCGTGACCCGCAATTGAAGCGGATCCAGGTGATGGGGTCGAAGAGCTCGCCGCAGCCATCGATGAAATCGGCGATCCACAGCTTCCCGTAGCGAACGTAGATCGCTACTTCGCGCCGCTTGGTCAGGCGGAGGAGTTGGCCCTGGATCGCCGGGGCGGGGCGCTCGTCGATCACTGGACTAGGGCTTAGCGTCGTGTTTCAGATTGAGGTACGCCTCCAGCGCACCGGGCGTGTGCAGCGACGCGGGATTGTTGAGCAACGCGAGATCCTGCCGCAGCGCGGCTTCGGCGGCTTGCAGTTCTTCCGCGACTGCCGCGACTTCCTCGGGATCGGGCGCCTGCTGCTCGTCCTGTACGGTCGAGACGAGCGCATCGGCATCGTCGAGCGCGGTGGACAGCAGGCCGGGCTGCTGAGTTCTGCCGGCTTTCCGCAAGACGATAAGAACATCCAATGCCACCGGCTGCAGCTCTGGGAACTGAGTTGCCGCCTCGGCCGAGTCCTGCAGTTTCTGCACCGCCGGCACCAACAGGCCGATGAGGATCGCGATGATCGCGATGACGACGAGCAGGGCGGACAGAGCGAAGCCGCGGGAACGAGCTGCGGTTTGGTACGTCATGGGTGCACCTCCATGGATTTAGCCGATATCGGCATCGGAACAGCAAGCGAGGGTTGCGTCAGTTGACCTGGCCCACAGGGAATGCGGTCATGTGCCCGACGGCAAGCGCCTTGCTGCCGCCGGAATAGACGCGGCAGCCGATGATCACCGACGAGTTGTCGGGCAGGTTGAGGACGTAGGTGTCGCTCAGGTTCGAGACTTGCGGAACGAAGACACGTACGGTATCCACATTGCCGATCTGGATGTCTCCACCATTCAATTGAGTGACGCACTGCAGATCCGCGGTGTCGCCGTCGTGGATGATCCCTTGCGTGTCAAGGATGGCGCTTTGTATCGTCGTGGCGAAGACGTACCAGCCGGCCGGCAGCCCGCTCAATCCGACGATCGGGTGGTAAATCAGCTCGTCTTCTTGTTCGACTTCGTGCGAGTTGGACGCCCAGTAGACACGACTCGATCCTGCCGGGCCGGTATCGCCCTTCGGACCCTGCAGGCCTTGAATGCCCTGCGGTCCCTGGGCTCCTTGCGGTCCCTGGGCTCCTTGTGGCCCCTGCGGCCCTTGCGGACCCTGAGGTCCCTGCGGTCCCGGTGGCCCCTTTTGATTCCACTGGATAGCGGTCTCCCCGATTTTGCACGACTCGACCGCGGTGTCGATGATCCGCTGCGAGCCGTTGGTGCTGTTGTAACAGCCGTGGATGACGCCGCTGGCATCGGGGATCGACGAGAATGCGGCAGGAGCCGTCAGGCATAGCAGTGCAAGCAGGAATTTGCGCATTTCCAGTCTCCGTCGAATCACTCGAGTTGGTCGGGGGGTTCGCAACCGTCCTGGCCGACCAGGCAGGCGCTCAGTAGCGTTCCGTTCGCGTCGTACTGCGGGATCACCGTCAGATCGAAGTAAAGACTCGATCCGTGGCCGGATCCCACCGGCACCAGCCGGAACGTGAGCGTCCAGAAGGGCGGTGCGCAAGGCGCCGACGGATCGCATTCGGCGGGCATGCCATCGGCGCCGATGGCGACATAGGACTGGGAACCATCGGCGCTTGCGGCAGAGGCGTCCGCAAGATTTCCGTGCAGCGTGAATCCGACCGGCGCGCCGGCCTGCGAGAGCAACGCCTTGCTCACCAGGTGCAAGACGCCTTGCAGCACGATTGACGGTCCGGACGTCTGGTTCTCGTATTCGATTGTTAACTTCCCAAAATTGAGCGTCACTGATTCAGCCGGTTTCGGCTCCGGCTTGGTGTTATCCGCCTCGGCAATGCCGGCGCCAAGCATTGCCGCAGTCAGCACAACCGCGGCCAGGAGTGCCTTCCGTTTACCGGTCGAGCGATCGAATCCGCTCGGCTTATGCTCGATGTTCATGATGTGCCTCCGTGGGATGAGCTTGATTGGGATTGGCAACGTCGACCAGCGCGAGCACGACATAGCTCAGCGCGAGCAAGGCGAACAAGATGAGTGCGACGATGCGTCGATTGAAGTGATATCGGCTCCTGTTGAGTTCCATCGGGCCCTCCTTGCGAGACGCAGCGGATCACGAGTCGGATCGTCGTTTGTCGGGAACGGGAAGTCTTGAAAAAGTTGTTAAAAATCGATAAAAGCTGTGCTGTCCGAGGGACGCTCGTGTGACCAGGATCTTTGAACTTGGGCCGTTCCGGCTCGACGCCGACGCCGCCTTGCTCACTCGGGATGGAGCCCTCACGGCGCTCGGTCCCCGAGCCATCCGGGTGCTGGCCACGCTCGTGGCCCACGCGGGCGACTACGTATCGAAGGCCAAGCTGCTCGACACGGCATGGCCCGGGGTCGTGGTCGAGGAGAACAACCTCGCCGTGCAGATCGCCGCGATACGGCGCGTGCTGGCCCAGGCACCCGGCGCCGATCGCTGGGTCGAAACGCTGCCTCGGCGTGGCTATCGTTTCGTCGGTCCCGTGCGCGAGCTCGCGGACGAACGTCCGACAGCTGACAACACGCTGACAAATCTGCCCGAGGCGCTGACCTCGTTCATCGGACGCGAGCGTGAGATGGTCGAGATCAAGCGGCTCCTTCCGGGCAAGCGACTGGTCACGATCATCGGCGCGGGTGGCATCGGCAAGACCCGGCTCGCGCTGCAAGCCGCGGCCGAAGTCGTCGACGCCTATGGCGATGGCGTGTGCCTGGTCGAGTTGGCGTCGATTCGCGATCCGTCGCTGGTACCGACCGCGGTCGCCAGATCCCTTGGCGTGCCGGAAAGGCCCGGCAAGCCTGTGGGCGAGTCGCTCCGCGCTTACCTGAAGTCGCGCCAGGTCCTGCTGATCCTCGACAACTGCGAGCACCTCCTCGACGCGTGTGCAAGCCTGGCCGAGCTTCTCGTGCGAAACGACCGCGACGTGACGATCCTGGCGACCAGTCGCGAGCCACTTCGCGCCGCGGGCGAGCAGACCTATCCCCTGCAGCCGCTCTCGCTACCCCGTCAGAACGAGAAGGACGAGATCATGCGCTCGGAAGCGGTCCAGTTGTTTGTCGAGCGCGTGCAGCGGCAGTTGCCCGACTTCGAGCTCAATGCCGCGCGGTCGTCCGCGGTTGCCGAGTTGTGCATTCACCTCGACGGCATTCCTCTGGCGCTGGAGCTGGCTGCGGCCCGGGCGCGCTCTCTCTCGATCGACCAGATCAACGCACGCCTCGGCGACCGCTTCAGATTGCTCACCAGCGGATCGCGCAACGCGCTGCCGCGCCAGCAGACGCTGCGCGCCACGCTGGACTGGAGCTACGATCTGCTCACCGAACACGAGCGCGTGGTGTTGCGTCGGCTGTCGGCATTTCCGGGCGACTTCAGTATCGACGCAGCCTCGGCTGTCGCTTCCGACGCGAATATCGACTCGTTCGCCGTCATCGATCTGCTGTCGCAGCTTGTCGCGCGTTCGCTGGTCATCGCCGATACCAACGTGAAGCGCACCCGATTCCGGATGCTCGAGACAACGCGAGCGTATGCGTTGGAAAAGCTCGCCGAAGCCGACGAGATCGATGACATCAGCCGACGGCACGCGCAGTTCTATCGCGAGGTTTTCGAGCCGGCACTGGACGACCGTCTGCGCAAGCCGGTGGCGACATGGCGTGAGACTTATCTGCCAGAGCTCGACAATGTTCGCGCCGCGCTGGATTGGTCGATCGATGGCGCAGGCGACGCGCCGACTGGCGTCGCTCTGGCCGGTGCTTCCGGCGAGCTGTGGGGAATGCTGGGGCTCTTTGGCGAAGGCGTGCGTCGCCTCCAGGGCGCGATCGATCGCATCGGACCGGACACGCCCGAATCACATCAGGCCAGGCTCTGGCTTTGGCTGGGAAGGCTCGTCGATGAAACGCCGAACCGGGCGCTGGCGGCCTTCGAGCGGGCCGTCGAGCTTTATCGGCGCCTCGACGACGCGTTGGGACTGGGGCACGCGCTCGTACGATTGGGCCGCGTGCTGGCCTTCATGGGCAGATTGCCGCAGGCTGAGAAAGTGCTGGACGAGGCCTATTCGCGGTTGAGCGGCGTGGCGCCGCCAAGATTGCTGAGCCTGTACATGGGTCACGTCGCATTCATGAAGACATTTGCGGGCGACTTGGCCGGTGCGCGCGCCTATTACGAGCGCGCGCTCGACCTCGACCGGAAAGCCGGCGACGAATTCGGCGCCCTGGCGATCATCGGCAATCTCGCGAACGTCATCTGGGCGCTTGGCGATCTCGAGGCGGCCGAGGCTTCGACGCGGGAGCAGGTCGCTCTGCTGCGCAACTCGCCCGTCAGGACCCGACGCCTGCTCGGCTATGCGCTGTCGAATCTGGCTGGCGTGCTTACCGAACGCGGCAAGCTGGACCAGGCGTTCGTCGCCGCGCACGAGGGGCTGCCGCTGGTGAAGGAAGATGGCTCGGCCTGGATCTTCGCCGACCACGTCGCGCTGCGCGCAGCGCTCGCGGGCAAGCTTTCGAATGCGGCGCGGCTGGCGGGCTACTCGCAACACACGTGGGCGGCAAACGAGGCGACGCGCCAGCCGAGCGAAGCGAGAGCCCACGAACGCTTGTGCGCGCTCCTGCGCGAAAAGCTCGATCGCGGCGAACTCGAGCGCCTCGTCGCCGAAGGTGCGAAGCTGAGCGAAGACGAAGCGTGCAGTCTGGCGCTCGAGGAATAGCGAGCGCGTCCGCTGCCGGTTTCCTCAGCGGATTTCGACGGCGCCGTTCACCGTGACGCGCAGCTCCTCGTTCTGTACGACGAGGTTGCTCAATTGCAGCCCGCGCACCGTGATCGTGTAAGGGGCCGTTCTTTCCGGCGCGGTCATCGCCCGGACCGATTCGAGGACGTCGATGTGCAGGCGCGAGAGCGCATTGCCGCCGATCAGGTTTTGCAGTGCCGCGGCGACCATCGGCGTGTCAGCGGCTTCCACGCGAACGTCTTCCAGCGCGGCTTGTTGCGCGCGCAGGACCGGCCGGGCCGAGAGCAGGATCGCGCCGGGTTCGGTGGCCGATCGGCAAACACCCCCGATCGATGCGCCGATACGTCCGGCAAAGCGCGCGCCGATAAAAACGCGGCCCTCCTTGAACGATACGCTGGGATTTTCCAGGTACGGGTCGCTGCAGCGGTCGGGCTTCTGCAGGTAATAGCGGCCCTTGTCCTTGAAGACCTGCACCTTCAGCGCCTTTGCGACCGTCGATGCGTGCACGACGAGGTCGATTGCGTACACGCCCGGCGCCGCGACGGCAAACGTCGAAGCCAGCAGCAAGGCCAATACTTTCGGTTTCGGGAGGCGCATCACGGATCGTTCTTTCGCCAAAGAACGTTAGTCCACAAGCGGTGCGCTTTCGTTCACGCCGGAGCCGCTTGCGGATGGCGCTGTACTGCCGATGCCGGCGCAGCACGCTCCAGCGTCAGTGCGGCACTTCCCCCAGCACCGTACACCGCCTGATCACCCGTCCCTGCGTCGCCGGATCGTAGGCGGTCGCGCGGTGCATGACACAGCGGTTGTCCCAGAGCAGCAGCTCGCGCGCGGTCCAGTGATGCTCGTAAGTCAGGTCGGGGTGAATCGCCAGCCGGTTCAGCTCCTCGATCAGCGCGCGGCCCTCGTCGTACGGCATGCCGACGATGTATTCGGCATGATCGCCGAGGTAGAGACACTTGCGACCGGTCTCGGGATGCGTGCGCACGACCGGCTGGTCGACCGGCGGCTTCTGGCGCCGCTGCGCTTCGGTCATCGGGTCTTCGCCGTGGCGCCGCGTGCGCGAGAAGTCGAGGTTGTGCACGGCGCGCAGGTCGGCGATTCGCGCCTTCCATTCCGGATTCAGACGCTCGTAAGCGCCATACATGTCGGCGAAGTGCGTCTCGCCGCCGACCTCCGGCATCACCTCGCCGTAGATGATCGTCGCCTGTCCGGTGACGCGCTGCCATGACCCGTCGGTGTGCCAGGCGAGCGTGCCTTTGTCGGGATGCTTGCCGCTCGGCTTGCCGTTCTCGTCGAGGTTCGACAGCCGGTAGAGCTCGGGAAAGCCGTCGGCGTGGTACTGGTTCATGATGTGGATCTGCACTTCGCCGAAGCGGCGGGCGAAGGCCACCTGACGAGCGGGCGGCACGTCCTGCGGCGGGAACAGCAACACCTGGTACCGCAGGAACGCCTGGTAGATCGCGCGGAAGACCTCGTCGCTCATCGCATCGGCGAGCGTGACGTTCGAGATCGCGGCGCCGAGCTTCGGCGTCAGCGGGCGCGATGCGAGGCGCTCGGATATCTCAATAGTCGAATTCATCGCCAGTCCTCGGGTTGCAACGGACTCACGGCGGGCAGATGTAGCCGGCGCCTGTCGGGCTCTTGAAGCATCCGACCGACTCCGGCAAAAGCTGCTTCGGCAGCCACAATACCACTTTGGGGAAATAGACGGTGAAGGCGATCGTCAGAAAAAACACGACGTACAGCGGCAGCGATCGCACCACAGCCTTGCCGAAGCCGACGCCGACGTACTTCGATGCGACCAGCAGCGACAGTCCGTACGGCGGCGTAATCAGGCCGAACACCAGCGTGGTGATGATCACCACGCCCATGTGCAGCGGGTTGATGCTGCCGACCTCAGCGAGCTTACGGATGATCGGCATGAAGATGATGATTGCCGGGACCGCGTCGATGAAGTCGCCGACGATCACGAACAACAGGACCAGCAGCAGCATGATCATCTGTCCGTCGTTGCCGGCGAAGGCGGTGATGTAGCCGGCGACGATGTCGGGACCGCGCAGGTACGCGACCATCCAGCCGAACGCCGACGCTGCCGCGACGGCGCCGAGCGGCAGCGAATAGAGCAGCCCCGCGTACATGAAGTCGCGCGGCAGCTCGCGGATGTGGGTTCGGTTCAAGGCGGGGATCAGCACGACCAGGATGTAGACGGCGGCGACCATGCCCGCTTCGGTCGGGGTGAACCAGCCCGACAGTATGCCGCCCATGATGATCACCGGAATCACCAGCGGCAGGACGGAGCCACGCGCGGCGATAATGACCTCGGTGAGCGGCGCACGCTTTTTCATCACGCCGACGGGACCCCAGATGTAGCTGTAAACCATCAGGCCGACGCCGATCAGGACGCCGGGGACGACGCCGGCGAGGAACAGCCCGCCGATCGACACGTCGCCGGTCGCGCCGTACACGACCGCCATGATGCTGGGCGGAATCAGGTTGGCCATCGTCGACGCCGAGGCGATCAGCGCGGCGGTGAAGGCGCGGTCGTAGCCCTCCTTGGCCATGTCGCGCGCGATCGTGCGGCTCAGCACGGCGACATCGGCCACCGACGATCCGGAGATGCCGGCGAAGAACATGCTGAACAGGGTCACGACCTGGGCGAGCCCGCCGCGCAGATGTCCGACCAGCGTCTGCGAAAGCCGGATCATCCGGTAGGCCACGTCGGACGAGGCCATCAGCTCGCCGACCAGCAGGAAGAAAGGCACGGCCAGCAGCGTTTCGGAATCGATGCCGTGGAAGAGCTGCCCAATCATCGACTGCATGCTGATCTGTGTGAACGCGGTCGCGGTCAGCACGCCGGCGATCAGCGCGAACACCACCGGGACGCCCATGTAGCCGAAGGCCAGGAACAGCACTGTCATCATGATCAGGACCGCGGGCTGACTCATATGATCGGTTCGCGCGTATCGTCGCGATCCTCGGGGCCTTCGAAGCCGTGCTTCCAGCCGTTGACCAGCTGCTCGAGCGAGAACAACGCGACCAGCGCGCCGGCGATCGGCACGATCGCCGTGTAGACGGTCAGCGGGATCAGCGACGGCATGCGGAAGCTGCCGAGATCCAGCAGCGCGTTCTGCGTGCCGCACCAGACGATCACGACGGCGACAATAAGAACGATGATGCGGTTGGTGATCTCGATGACGCTGCGCGGCGCGCCGGTCATCCGCTTGGTGATTTCGGTCAGATAAAAGTGATCGTTGCGGCGCGTCGCCGCGGCCATGCCGATGAACACGCCCCAGGCGAAGAATGCCGTGGTGACCTGCTGCAGCCACAGCCACGGTGCGCCTACGGTGCGGGTGATTACGTCCAGCAACACCGCCAGCGTGAACATGGCGATGCTCACGCCGCAAAGCACCATCAGGATCGCTTCCAGCGGATCGAACGCCTTCCACTTCAACTGCCGGTGCCGCTGGAGGATCAAGGCGCGAAAGTCGGCCATCTCATCCTTCGCTTAATGATTGTTGCGCAAGGCAACAGTCCGGATTCGGGGCGCTAAGAAGCACCCGCGATCCGGACGAGATTTCGAGCCTACTTTACGTCGCGTACGAGCTGCAGCAGCTTGACCGCATGCGGGCCGAGCTCCTTGGCGAGCTCATCCTGCACCGGCTGCGCGGCCTTGATGAAGCCGGACTTGTCCACGTTCTCGACGACCTTGACTCCCATCGTCTTGAGCTTGTCGGCGGAATCCTTCTCCAGCTTCAGCGCCATCGCGGGCTCGCGCTGCGCGACCTCATCGGCCGCCGCCTGCACCCACTTCTGCTGCTCCGGCGTCAGGCTGTTCCAGGTCTTGTCGCTAACCCAGATGCAGTTGTTGTTCGCCTCGTGCTCGGTCATCGACAGGATCGGCGCTACCTCATAGTGCTTGTTGGCGAGGTAGACGTTAACGCCGTTCTCGGCGATATTGACCACGCCGGTCTGCAGCGACGTGTAGACCTCGCCGAAGGGCATGTGTACGGTCTGCGCGCCGTACGCCGGGAACAGCGTGTCCTCGGTCTTGGTCGCCTGCACGCGAACCTTCTCGCCCTTGACGTCGTTGATGTTGTGCACTTCCTTCTTGCTATACATGTCGCGCATGCCCATTGTCATCAGTCCGAGCACCTGCGCTCCCTGCACCGAATCCTTGACCATCGCGCGGAATTCGGCCGAGACGGCGGGGTCGGCGAGGACATGCTGCAAGTGCGCCTGGTCGCGGAAGATGAAGTGCAGCGAAAACACGCCGGCCTGCGGCGCCAGCGTGGACGCATTGGCCGTCGACGTGATGACAAAGTCGATGTCGCCGGCGCGCATTTTCTGCAGCATCTGCGGTTCCTGGCCAAGCTGCGCGCCCGGGAACTGGTTAATTTTCATCGTGCCCTTCGAGAGCTCCTGCAGCTTGGCGTCGAACATGTTGGCGGCGATGCCATACGCCGTGGTTGTCGGCTGGTCGTAGGCGAAGCTGAAGGTCCGGACCTGGGCTGCCGCACCGGTGATCCAACCGGCAGTTGCGGCTATGGCGAGTGCACAAACAATCGACCTGCGGCGATGGCTAATCGTCTTCATGTTGCACTTCCTCCTCGCGTTGATTGCCCGGGGATCGAAAGTCCGCTGTCGGGCAGGGGTGTCACGACGGACAATAGCGGGCGTCCACCAATAATGCAATGGCCGTCAAAGATTGCAGAAGGTCAGCTCGAAATCGAAGTCGCCGTCATATACAGAGCCGCGGTCCATGCCGGCGATCCCGATAAAGCGGACGTTGAGCGCGTATTTGTTGGCGCTGATCTCGGGCACACACGGGAGATTGGCGGGCAGCGCCAGCCGCAGCAACTGGGCCACTTTGGCCGTCGTCAGCATCAACTGGAAGACGCCGTGATAGGCAGTGTGTTTGGTGGTCTTGCCGTTTTCCCGAAGCAGGCGAAGGATGATCGTGAGACCGCCGTGAATAGGCAGCAGCGGCGCGATCCAGCTTTGCAGGTCATGCTGCCTTTGCTGCGGCGTAAGGTTGAGCCAGTAGTGGTAGGCGGGCAGGTCGAACTCGCACACGCCGCCGGGGATCGCCGTCCGCTGCTTGATCGCCATCAGCCATTCGTTGTCGCGCAGATGGGCACCGACTTTTCCGGTCAGCGCCAGCAGACGCGCACCGACGTCGTCGATTTCTGCTAGCAGCGCGTCGAGCATCTCGCGGTCGATGGCGGGATTGCTGCGCAGCGGCGTCAGAAGCTGCCGCTGCCGCTCGAGTTCTTGCAAGGTGTCGGTCTTGAGATCGGCGCGCGCTGCGACGTCGGTGATCTCGAAGAGCGCCAGCAACGCCGCGTGATGGGCGGCCGGCGTCGCCTCGCCGGTGAAGAAGAGCGCGCGCGCATAGAGTCCCTCGAGCCGCATCAACGTGCGGACGCGCTCGTTCAACGGGTGCTCGTAGCGGATCATGCTGTCATCCACCGCGCGAGCGCGGCGGTCGGCGCTGGGCGACGCACCGCCGTCGCGCAGAGCGGTGCGCCGACGAGCTTCATGGTGCGGGCACCCGTCCGACCGGAGCGCCGGTGCCCGCCAGCGCGCGGTAGCGCCGGTCGAGATCGGCGACCTGCGTCGGGATCGCGTCCGGCGGCCCGCTGTTGTCGATGACGTCGTCTGCTGCGGCGAGCCGCGCGTCCCTGCCGATTTGCGTGGCCATGATGGCGCGCACCTCCCCCGGCGTCATCCCGCTGCGCCCGACTACGCGTGAGATCTGTTGTGCCTCCAGACAGTCCACCACCAGGATACGGTCAACCGCCGCGGCGAGCTTGCCGCGCTCGAGCAGCAGCGGCACGACGACGATGCCGTACGGACCCCGCCACGCCTCGATCTCGCGTTTGGCGGCCGCGCCGATCAGCGGATGCAATGCGGCCTCGAGGCGGCCGCGAGCGGCAGCATCGGCGAACACGCGCTGACGCAGCCGCGCCCGATCGATCTCGCCGTCGGAGAGCAGTCCAATGTCGGGAAACTCTCTGCGAACGGCGCCATAGCCCGGCTGGCCGCGCGCCGACAGCCGGTGCGCGAGCACGTCGGCATCGGCGATCTCCACGCCGAGGGCCGCGAAGGCGCTCGCCACGACCGACTTGCCGCTGCCGATCCCTCCGGTAAGCCCGACCACGAATCGCATGCTCAGGCTGGCAAATAGATCGCGATCAGCGATCGGCCGAAGAACAGCGCAATGGCGCCGGCAATCGCCAGATAGGGCCCGAACGCCAACGGAATCTGGTGATCGCGTCCCTTGAAAACGACCAGCGAAATGCCGATGGCGGCACCCACGGCCGACGAGAGCAGAACGATCAGTGGCAGCATCTGCCAACCGAGCCAGGCTCCGAGCGCGGCCAGAAGCTTGAAGTCGCCGTAACCCATGCCCTCCTTGCCGCGAATCAGCTTGAACGCCCAATAGACAAGCCAAAGCGCCAGATAGCCGGCAATCGCGCCGATCACCGCATCGCGCAGGCTGGCGATGGGCGAGGCGCCCAGAACATTCGCCACCAGTCCGGCCCACAGCAGCGGCAGGGTCAGATTGTCGGGCAACAGTTGCGTATCGAAATCGATCAGCGTGAGCGCGAGAAGCATCCACAGGAACACGCAAGCTGCCAGCGCAGTATGCCAGTCGCCAAAACGCAGGGTGGCCGCAACGGCCAACCCTGCCGCCGCGAGCTCGACGATCGGATACCGCGCCGAGATCGGCGTGTGACACGCAATGCAACGCCCGCGCAGGAACACATAGCTCACGACAGGGATGTTTTCGAGCGCGCCTATGCGGTGGCCGCACGACGGACATTGTGATCGCGGCACCACCAGATTGTAGGCCGGCGCTGTGGCGGGCACCTGCCCGGCGAGTTCCGCGCACTGCTCCCGCCAGCCGCGATCGAGCATTTTCGGCAGCCGGTAGATGACGACGTTCAGGAAGCTGCCGACGCAAAGTCCGATAACCGCGGCGGCGACGAGCGTGGCGGTATGATCGAATGGCATCGGCTAGGGTGGCGCTCAATGATTCGCGGAGCCCGGCGGCGCCTTGGCCAAGGCGCGAGCGGACCGCGGTCCCCCGCGACCGGTTGCCGTCCGCCGGCGCGCGCGCCGGACGGAACGGCTCGATCGCGTTCGCTCGGCTCGGCCTCCGTCAGATGACGGCGCCAAGCTTGAATATCGGCAAGTACATTGCAACGACCAGTCCGCCGATGATTACACCCAAGAAAACGATGATGATCGGCTCGAGCAGGCTCGACAGCGCGGCGACCGCGTCGTCGACTTCGCGCTCGTAGAACTCGGCGACCTTGGACAGCATACCGTCGAGCGAGCCCGACTCTTCGCCGATCTGGGTCATCTGCAACACCATGGTCGGGAAAAGTCCGGTGTTGTGCATCGAGTTGGTCAGGCTCGTGCCGGTGCTGACCTGCGTCTGGATCTTGCGCGTGCCGGCGATATAGACGGCGTTGCCCGAGGCACCCGCGACGGCGTCCAGCGATTCGACCAGCGGCACGCCCGCGGCAAACATCGTCGCGAGCGTGCGCGTCCAGCGGGCGATCGTCGCCTTCTCCAGGATGGCGCCGATCACGGGGAGCCTGAGCGAAATGCGGTCGAGGAAATATCGGAACGCCGCCGAGCGGCGCTTCAGGAACAGGAAACCCGTTATTACACCGAAACCGATCAGGGCCATCACCCACCAGTATGCGACGAAAAAATCCGATACCCCCATCACGATCAGCGTCGGCGCCGGCAGGTTGGCGCCGAAGCTCGCGAATACGGATTTGAACGCCGGGATGACCCAGATCATGATCACCCAGATGACGACGATCGCGACAACGACGACCGAAATCGGATAGAACAACGCCGACTTGATCTTGCTCTTGATCGCCAGGATTTTTTCCTTGTAGGTGGCGAGGCGCTCGAGGATGCCGTCCAGCATGCCCGCTGTTTCGCCGGCGTGGACCAGGTTGCAGTACAGCGCATCGAAGTGACCGGGGTATTCGCGGAACGCCTGCGACAGGCTCGAGCCGGCCTCGACCCGCCCCTTGATGTCCATCATCAGGCGCGCGAACCGGGCGTTGCTGTGACCCCGCGCGACGATCTCGAATGCCTGCAGCAGCGGCACGCCCGCCTTGAGCATCGTTGCCAGCTGGCGAGTGAAAAAAGTGATGTCCTTTTCACTGACGCTCCGCCCGCCACGAAACGATTGTCGCCGCAGCTTGGTGATGCGGATGCCCTGCCGGCGCAGCGTCGTCGTGACCACGGTCTCGGACGCCGCGCGCATTTCGCCGCGCACGTTGCGGTTGTTGCGGTCGGTGCCCTCCCACAGGTACGTGTACTCCTTGACGTCCCTCTGCTGGGCCCTGCGCTGTACGGTTGCGGTAGCCATGAATGATTCCCGTCGCGGTTATGCGATCTTCATTCGTTCGTAACGGCCTCGATCTCCTCGAGCGAGGTCATGCCCTGCTTGACCTTGAGCAGGCCCGACTGCCTCAGATTGCGTACGCCTTCTTTCTGGGCCTGCTCGGCGATATCGAGCGCGTTGCCGCTGCGCATGATGATCTGCCGCATTTCGTCGCTGATCGGCATCACTTCGTAGATGCCCACTCGACCTTTGTATCCGGTGCCGAAGCAGTTCTCGCAGCCGACGGGGCCGTAGGCCTGCCACGTTCCGTCGATGTCTTCTTCCGAAAATCCGGCCTGCAACAACGCCTCCGGGGGAATTTCCTCGGCTTTCTTGCACTGCGTGCACAGCTTGCGTCCCAGCCGCTGCGCCGTGATCAGAATGACGCTCGAGGCGATATTGAACGCCGGCACGCCCATATTGGCCAGGCGCATCAGCGTCGCCGGGGCATCGTTGGTATGCAGCGTCGACATCACCAGGTGTCCGGTTTGCGCGGCCTTGATCGCGATGTCGGCCGTTTCCAGGTCGCGAATCTCGCCGACCATGATGATGTCGGGGTCCTGGCGCAGGAAGGCCCGCAGCGAGTTGGCGAAGTTGAGGCCGGCCTTTTCATTGATGTTGACCTGGTTGACCCCGGGTAACTGGATTTCGGCGGGATCCTCGGCCGTCGCAATATTCACGCCGGGCTGGTTCAGGATGTTCAGGCAGGTGTAAAGGGATACCGTCTTGCCGCTGCCGGTCGGTCCGGTCACCAGGATCATTCCATAAGGCCGTTTGATGGCTTCCAACAGGACCTGCTGCTGCGCGGGTTCGTAGCCGAGCGCTTCGATGCCGAGCTTGACGCCCGCGGCATCGAGGATACGCAGCACGATCTTCTCGCCGTAGAGCGTCGGCAAGGTGCTAACGCGGAAGTCGATCGAGCGACTTTTCGAGAGCGCGAGCTTCATCCGCCCATCCTGGGGCACGCGCTTCTCCGAAATGTCGAGCCGGGAGATCACCTTGATCCGCGACGCCATCTTGTCCTTGATGGCCAAGGGCGGTTGGGCGACTTCCTTCAATATGCCGTCGAGCCGGTAGCGGATGCGATAGTACTTTTCGTACGGCTCGAAATGGATGTCCGACACGCCGGCGCCGATCGCGTCAAGCAGGATCTTCTGGATGTATTTGACGACGGGCGCGTCCTCGACGTCAGGATTGGCTTCGTCCTCGACGACCTGCCCGCCGACTTCCTGCAGGTCGACTTCGAGATCTTCGGTGCTGACCAGGTCCTTCAGGCTCTGACCCATGGATTCGACGACCTTGGCGATCGTCTGGCCGAGCTTGTCGTCCTCGACGACGACGGCGTCGATGACGAGGTTGGTCTTGAACCGAACCTCGTTGAGTGCCTGCAGGTTGGCCGGATCGGACACGGCGACGAACAGCCTGTTGCCGCGCTTTTGCAGCGGAAGAACACGGCGCGTGGCCGCTATCTTCGGGTCAACCAGATCCTTGTTGATCAGATCGATGTCGAAGCCGCTTAGATCGAACAGCGGCGCACCGAAGGCGCGCGATGCGAAGATGGCGATCTGGGAGGCGGACATCCGCTTGCTGACCAGCAACTGCTCGACGAAGCCCAGGTTGGCCGCCTGCGCCTGGCCATGCAGCGCATCCGCGTCGTATTCCGATAGCAGGCCGTGCTGGACCATCGCCCGGGCGAGGCCGCTGATGTTATGGGTTGCCGCTTGCGTTGCCATGGTCGATAGAAGGATCGAAGCCCGATTCCGGGACGAGGCGCCTTATCTCGTTATTCCAGAGGCATAAAAGTTAACTTATCGATGATGCCTGCTCGCCAGTGGTTTGTAAAGGCGGCGCGGAGGCACGGCCGACTGGAGCCAACAGCTTGACCACCTTCACGGCCCGATCCTGGACCTGGAGCACTTCAACCCCCTGCCCGGCAAGGCGGAAACTGATGCCCGAATCGGGGATTTCCCCCAGATATTCGACGATCAGGCCATTGAGCGTCTTCGGGCCTTCCAGTGGGAATTCGGTGCCCAGTTTGCGGTTGAGCATGCGCAGCGGGGCCATGCCGTCGATGATGACGCTGCCATCGGCATCGCGCCGAAACTGGTCCGATCCGGCGGGGCCCTGGGTGGTGAATTCGCCGACGATCTCCTCGAGTATGTCTTCGATCGATACCAGACCCTGCAGCTCGCCGTATTCGTCGACGACCAAGCCGAGCCGCTGCCGGTCGGCTTGGAACTGGTGAAGCTGCGTCAGCAGTGGGGTGCCCGCGGGAATGAAGTAGGGCGCGCGCAGGATCTCGCGCAGCTGCTCGGCGTCGATCCCGTCGGACGGCCGCAGTCGGACCACCTGCTTCAAGTGCAGCAGACCGACGATATTGTCCAGCGTGCTTTCGTACACCGGCAGCAGCGTGTGATAGCTGGTCGCGAGCTGCTGTTCCAGCAACGCGGGCTTGTCGGTCAGGTCCAGCGCTTCGATCTGGTTGCGCGGCGTCATCACGTCGTCCACGCTGACGGACGCCAGGTCGAACAGATTGGCGAGCATCGCGCGATGTTTTCCGCGGAAAAAATGTCCCTCCAGGACGAGACTTCGCACTTCTTCCTGCGACAGGCGCGCCTCGACCTCCTCGTGGGGTCTGAGCCCGAGGAGCCTCAGCAGACCCTGCACGAACAGATTGACGAACCACACGACCGGGTACGAAAGCCGGAGCATCGGCGCGAGCAGAAAGGCCACCGGCGGCGCAATGCGATCGGCGTACGCCGCCCCGACGACTTTCGGGGTAATCTCCGAAAAGATCAATATGGCGAGGGCTATCGCCACGCCGCCGATCATCAGCGACACTTCACCCTGCCCGAACAGGCGCGTGGTGATAACCGCGGTCAGCGTGGTTGCGATCGCATTGATCAGCGTGTTGCCGAGAAGGATGACGCCGAGCAGCTTGTCGGTGCGCGCCAGGAGTCCCACAGCGATTTTGGCGGCGCGTGCACCGCGCTGCGCCTTGAGGCGCAGCCGGTGCCGGTTGACCGCCATCATCGCCGTCTCGGCAATCGAGAAAAAGCCGGAGACCGCGAGCAGCGCAACCAGTGCGATGACCAGCGTCGACAGCGGAATGTCGTTCAAGCAGCGCGCGCCGTGAAATGCCGGTGGCCAGTATTTGGCGCGACGCGGTCGCTGTCAAGGCGACGACGCGTACTCGGGCAACCTTCGCCACGGCCTCACATGCCACGCGAGGCGTATGCGGAGGTTCCTCAGCGGTGCAGGATCACTTCGAGAACGAACTTGCTGCCGACATAGGCGAGCAGCAACAGGCCGCTGCCGACGAGTATCCAGCGCAGCGCGGTGCGTCCGCGCCAGCCGTAGCGGTACCGTCCGATGAGCACCGCCCCGAAGACCAGCCAGCCGAGAACCGAGAATACGGTCTTGTGCGTCAGCGTAAGCGGCTTCCCGAACAACTCCTCGGAGAAGACGATGCCGCTCAGCAAGGTCAGCGTGAGCAGCGTGTACCCGACGCCAACGAGGCGGAAGAGGAACCGTTCAAGCGTCAGCAGAGGCGGCATCGCCATCGCGCCGCGTGCGGCCAGACCGTGGTGCAGCCGGCGCTCGAGGCTCATCATCAGCAACGCCTGCACCGCCGCGACGATGAGCAGGGCATAGGCGGTCAACGCCACGGCGATGTGCAATGCCGCCCATGGTTCGTCCACGAGCGACATACGATGTGGATTGGCGAAAAGCAGCGGCAGCAGGACCGACGCCGCCGCGACCGGAAATGCGACCACGGCAACGCCCGGCAGTCCGCCTGAACGCGAGCCGAGCCAGGCAAACAGGGCGATCAACCCGGCGACGACGGACAACGCGTTGGCGAGGCTCAGGTCGAGCCCGCGGCCGGCGAAAATGACGGTCGATATCAGTATGGCGTGTGCTGCGAGTGCAACCGCGGGAACCCATCGCGCGAGCGCTGCGGCGTTGCGCGAGGCGCTCTCGGGTGGCTGCGCAAGTTGCCGCCATTCCAGCCAGGCGGCGGCCAGGTAGGCGGCGACAGCCGTCGGGTAGAGTAAAATCATGTGTGTTTTTTTAAGTGTACACCAAGGCCGCGCGGCCTTTCGCTGCGCTCACCACGCTTAACTCCCGACGATGCTCGACAATCTGACGCAACGACTCGGCCGCGTCGTCCGGACCCTGCGCGGCGAGGCGCGGCTTACCGACGCCAATATGCAGGAAGCGCTGCGCGAGGTCAGGATGGCGCTGCTCGAGGCCGACGTCGCGCTGCCGGTCGTGCGCGATTTCATCGCGATCGTGCGCGAACAGGCGATCGGCAACGACGTTGCGGGTTCGCTGACGCCCGGGCAGGCGTTGATCGCCATCGTCCAGCGCGAATTGACGCGACTGATCGGCGGTCCGACAGCGCCGCTCGACCTTGCGGTCGTGCCGCCGGCGGTGGTCCTGCTTGCCGGACTGCAGGGCGCCGGCAAGACCACGAGCGCGGGCAAGCTGGCGCGGCTTCTGCGCCAGGACATGCGCAAGAAGGTGCTGCTGGTGAGTTGCGACGTCTACCGGCCGGCCGCGATCGCGCAGCTCGAAACGCTGGCCGGCCAGGTGGGCGTTGATTTTTTTCCTTCGTCGATCGATCAGCAGCCGGTGGACATCGCTCTCGCCGCGGTCGACTGGGCGCGTCGCCACTACCACGACGTCGTGCTGGTCGATACCGCCGGCCGGCTCGCCATCGACGACGCAATGATGGGCGAGGTAGCCGCGCTCCATGCCGCCGTGAAACCGGTCGAGACGCTTTTCATCGTCGACGCGATGCAGGGCCAGGATGCCGTCAATACGGCCAAGGCGTTCGCCGCGGTGCTGCCGTTGACCGGGGTTGTCTTGACCAAGCTCGACGGCGATGCGCGAGGGGGTGCGGCCCTCTCGGTGCGGCACGTCACCGGAGCGCCGATCAAGTTCGTCGGCATCTCCGAAAAACTTGACGGGCTGGAAGTTTTTCACCCGGAGCGCATGGCGTCGCGAATTCTGGGCATGGGCGATATGCTGGGCCTGATCGAGGACGCGCAGCGGCAGGTGGACGTTGCCGATGCGCAGAAGCTCGCGAAAAAGGTCAAGTCCGGAAAAGGTTTCGACCTCGAGGATTTCAAGTCGCAGATCGGGCAGATGCGCAAGATGGGCGGCATGCAGGGCCTGCTCGACAAATTGCCCGGCGAGCTGGCGCGCGTTGCGCAGGGCACGCAGGTCGACGATCGGGCGATCCGCCGCCTCGAAGGGATCATCAACGCAATGACCCCGGCAGAGCGGGCGAAGCCGGAGATCCTGAAAGCGTCGCGCAAGCGAAGGATTGCCGCCGGCGCAGGCGCGTCGGTGCAGGAAGTCAACCGCCTGCTCGCGCAGTTCGAGCAAACCCAGAAAATGATGAAGATGGTCTCCAAAGGAGGCGTGCAGAGAATGGTCCGCGGCTTGAAGGGCGCTTTTCCGGGCCTGCGCTAGCCGTCTCGGACGCCGCCGCGCCGCAATTGCGGTAGTCGTGGATTTCGTCGTATAATCAACGTCTTTTTTCGGCTCAACCGGGAATTCGACATGGTCGTCATCAGGCTCGCCCGAGGAGGCGCCAAAAAGCGCCCGTTTTTCAACGTCGTCGTCGCCGATTCGCGTAACCGTCGCGACGGCCGGTTCATCGAGCGCGTCGGCTTCTACAACCCGATCGCCGGCGAAGGGCAGGAGGGACTGCGCCTGTCGCTGGAGCGCATCGATCACTGGACGCTGCAGGGCGCCAAGCTGTCCGATACGGTCGCCGGGCTGGTCAAGCAGGCATCCGCGGCCAAGCCCGCCGCAGCGGCTTCGACGTCTGCTGTTGCAGCCGCGTCGCCTGCTGCTGCGTCCGCGCCGACTGCCGAAGCCGCCGCGCCGACCGCTGGCTAGCACGCGCGGCGCCGGCCGCGACGACGCGGTCGCGCCGGCCGACATTGTGGTGATGGGGCGCTTGCTCGCCCCGTTCGGCATCAAGGGATGGGTGAGGCTCAAGCCGTTCACCGCGGCGCCGGAAACGCTGCTCGCATTCAAGACCTGGTGGCTCGCGCCAGACGAGGGCAAGGAATGGACGCGCTATCGCGTTGCCGAGGCGCAATTTCACGGCGGCTCGATAATCGCCGCGATCGAAGGGGTAGTTACGCGCGAAGCGGCACGTGCGCTGCGCGGGTTTGTCGCAGGCGTTCCGCGGAGCTCGCTGCCGGAGGCCGCGCCAGACGAGCACTACTGGCGCGATCTGATCGGTCTGGTCGTCGTCAATCGTGCGGCGCAGATACTGGGGAAGGTGGTGGCCGTCTTGGATACCGGTGCGCATCCGGTGCTGCGGATCGAGGGCGACGGCGGAGAGCGACTGATTCCGTTGGTGGGCGCGTACGTCGACGCGATCGAGCCCGCGGCGGGCCGGATCGTCGTCGACTGGCGCGACGACTATTGAGGCAAGCGGGTCGCGAAGCACAGTAGGCGAGGCAGGCGACGAGCATGGTGCGCATCGAGGTCGTCACGCTGTTCCCGGACATGGTACGGGGCGCCGCGGCCTATGGGGTCATGGGACGCGCGCTCGAGCGCGGGATATGGTCGCTCGAGTGCCGCGATCCGCGCGACTTCGCGACGGACAGCTATCGGACGGTCGACGACCGGCCGTATGGAGGCGGCCCGGGGATGGTCATGCGGGCTGAGCCGCTGACCAAGGCGCTGAGCGCGGCGCGGCAGGCGATGCGGGCGGCGGGGATCGACAAGCCGCCGGTCGTCTACCTGTCGCCGCAAGGGGAGCCGCTACGCCACGCGCGTGTGTCGCAGCTCGCCGCGGAGCCAGGGGTCGTGTTGCTGGCGGGACGTTACGAAGGCGTCGACGAGCGCTTGATCAAGCGGGAGATCGATCTCGAGCTCTCGATTGGCGATTTTGTGGTGTCGGGGGGCGAGTTGCCCGCGCTGTTGCTGATCGACGCGATGGTGCGGCAGCTGCCGGGGGTACTGAACGACGCGCAGTCGAACGTCGAGGAGTCCTTCGTCGACGGGCTGCTCGATTGCCCGCACTACACGCGCCCCGAAGAGTTCGCGGGGGGCACGGTGCCGGCGGTCCTGTTGTCCGGCAACCACGCGGAGATTGCGCGCTGGCGGCGCAAGCAGTCGCTGGGCCGGACCTGGCTGCGACGGCCGGATCTGCTGGCGGGGAAGAGCCTGTCGGCGGAAGATGCGAGATTGCTGGACGAATTCAAGCGCGAGCGCAGCAGCGAACAGGTGGAAGGCAGCAGCTAGGCCACTGGAACGGCACGACTTCAGTGCACTATCGACAACAAACGGCGCGCATCAGGTGGCGACCTGCTCTGCGCGTCAGGCCAACGGCCGAAATACATCGATCAAGGAGCAAGGCATGAACATCATCGATACGCTGGAAAAGGAAGAGATGGCCCGATTGGGCAAGACGGTGCCGGAGTTCGCTCCCGGCGATACCGTCATCGTCAACGTCAACGTCGTCGAAGGCGAGCGCAAGCGCGTACAGGCCTACGAGGGAGTGGTAATCGCCAAGCGCAACCGCGGGCTCAATTCCTCGTTCGTCGTGCGCAAGATCTCGAGCGGGGAAGGGGTGGAGCGTTCATTCCAGACCTATTCACCGCTGATCGCAAGCATCGAGGTCAAGCGCAAAGGCGACGTGCGCCGTGCCAAGCTTTATTACCTGCGCGACCGCTCGGGCAAGTCGGCGCGGATCCGCGAAAAACTCGCTCACCGCGAGGACAAGACCAGCGAATAAAGGCTTCACCGCGGCAAAAAAGCGGCCCCGCAGGGCCGCTTTTTTTATGGCGGAAGACGGCCAGGCGCGCTTGCAGCGAGCGGGACGCGTGCGGACCCGCCCGGAAGAGTGCCGCGGAGCGGCATCGATTGCCGCGGGGCGTTGGCCGTAAATTCGCGTTTTGCGCTCCAATTATCGATAACTTGCATTGTGCTGCCATTTCCCGGAATATTCCAACGTTAGTTTGCGCGGATTTGGCTCCGATTGCGAAGATGAAGGCGACGCTTTACGAGGCGCTGGGAGTACCACAGCTCGCATCCGACGAGGAGGTGCGGGCTGCGCTGCGTCGTCTGATCAGGAAATATTATGCGAAGACGCGGGACGGCCAGGGCAATGTGGAAGAGGCCCTGCGTTTCATCAATCATGCCAGCCGCATACTTAGCGATCCCGAACATCGGCAACACTACGATCAGGAACTCGCCGTTACGGCGGAGGCCAATACCGAGCAGCGCATTTCGCGCTTCGTCAGCAATGTCGCCGCCGTGCCCGAGCAGGGACCCGGAACCGCAACCCACGACGACGATGTCATCGAGGCGGCCGACGAAAAAATTCTGACCGCGCCGGTCGCGGCCCCTGAAAAGAACCTCCATCACCCGGGCCTGACCGAGCGTGTCGCATCGTTCGGCCGTTCGGCGATGGGCCAGCTCGCACTGTGCCTGCTGTTCGGCGCGTTCATCGCGGCGGCGATCGTCTTCGTGACTCCAGCGGACTCGGTCCTGGTGGCCAAGCAGGTGCTGGTCTGGCTGACCTTGAGTTTGCTCGTGCTCTCGCTGATCTACGGCATCGTGCACGGCCTGTCATGGATGCGGCGCGTCCGCATTCCGCCGATGCCGGCGCTGATTCCGCAAACCGATCTTGCCATTCTCAATTGGCGCCGCGAAAAAAGCGTCTTCCTCGGCACCGACGCACCGCAGGAAGATGCGAGCTGGATCTTTCAGCTGCGCATGGCGGAGCTCGAGCGGGCGAAATCCGGACGCACCAGCGAGCCCCGCCCATGGAACCGCCTCGCGGCCCGGCTGTTCGACTATGCGATCTGGGGACTGGTGCTCGCGCTTCTGCTTTCGGAGCTGCACGGCGCCGGCATCGTCGGGGACGACCTTGCGTTCTGGCTGGGGCATCCGTTGTTTGCGCCGATGCTCATCACGCTGACCTGGATACCGGTCGAGGCCCTGTTGATCGCCTCCCTGCAGCAGACGCCGGGTAAATGGCTGTTTGGCGTTTACTTGCAGTTCTCGATCAGCAATGCCTACGCACGGCGCGACGTGCGCGCACAATTGCAGCGCGCATTGCGGCGGTCGTTCCACGTCTGGTGGGCTGGTATCGCCTGCGGGGTTCCGTTGCTTGCCCCGGTATTGATCGCCCTGGCTTACGAGAAGCTGGGCCAGGAAGGGGAAACGACCTGGGACTTCGCCGAGGACTGCCTGGTGACGCACAGCCCGCCGGGCATTCTGAACATGGTGACCGGCGTCGTCGGGCTTGCTGCGATGCTGTGGCTGTACGGGGTTGCCTGGCACGAGCCGATGGCCGAATCGATCGTCGCGGCGAAACGCGCGGTTGCCGGCTGGACGCCCTCAGCGCCTGCCCTTCTGCCGCGCGGTTTCCAGGGCGAAGTGGGAAAGATCGGGTCGATCGATCGCGCGCCGCGCGCTGCAACCGGCGCCGCCGCCGCGGACACCGGAACGGTCAACGATGCCGATACGACGAAGCTGTTCGCCGAGCGGCAGGCGAGGCTCGCGCTATTGCGCGGCGAGGGCCCGCGCATGCTCAATGCCGGCAACTGGCGCCGGGCTACCGAGTTGTGCCGGGCGTGGTCCGACCTGGAATTCTGGAATGCCGAGCCATGGCGTTGTCTCGGGTACGCGTTGCAGGCGCAGGGTTTCCACCAGGAAGCGATCGCCGCGTTTCGGCGCGCCGCGCAATACGATCCTCTGGACAGCACGCTGGACGCCGCGATCGACAAGAGTCAGCGCGGCATTGTCGTCGACTTCCTGAACCGATACCGGCGCTAACGCGAGGGAGCGCGGAGCGGGGCCCCGCTGCGCCTCAGTTGCCTTGCGGCGTCGTTGTTTCCGCCTGGGCTGCCATCTCGCGGCGCACCGCTTCCATGTCGAGCGCCCGGGCCGAGCTCAACACCTGATCGAGAGCGCTGGCGGGCAGCGCGCCAGCTTCGGCAAAGACGATCACGTTGTCGCGAAAGATCATCAGCGTCGGGATCGAACGGATGTTGAAATGCCCGGCCAGGTCCTGCTGGTCCTCGGTGTTGACTTTGGCAAACCGCGCATCGGGATACTTGGCCGCGGCCGCGGCAAATACCGGCGCGAACGCGCGGCAGGGCGCGCACCACGGCGCCCAGAAATCGACCACGGCGAACGGATGATCGTTGATCGACTCCGCGAAGTTGTCGCGGGTTAGCTCGATTACCTGTGGCGTATCGGACATGCCCTTCACCGTTGATGAGAAACTGTCTGTCGCAGCGCGGTGACTATTTGCGCCGAAGCAGGAAATAGAAGGCTCCATCCCGCTCGCCGTGCTGCAGCAGCTGATTGCCTGTCTGGCGGGCAAACGCCTCGAAGTCGCGTACCGATCCCGGGTCCGTCGCCAGAATGCGCAGGACTTGCCCGCTGGCCATATCGTTCAGCGCTTTCTTGGTGCGAAGGATCGGCAGCGGGCAGTTCAAACCTCGAGCGTCGACTTCACGTTCGAATTGCACAGCCTGTTCCATCATCGGTCCAGTTCGCTCAGGGGCATTCCAGCGCTCATCCAACCCGCGATTCCTCCGGCAAGATTGCAGGCATGGGTAAAACCGCGCTGCGCCAGATACGCACAGGCCTGGCCTGACCGCGCACCGGATTGGCAGATGAAGACGACCGGCGAATCGCGGTCGAGTTCCGGATGGCGCGCCGGCAAGGTCGATAGCTCGATATGCGTCGCACCGGTAATCGTTCCGCGCGCCACCTCGGGAGCTGTGCGCACGTCGACGATCCGCGGCGGACACGCGCCGTCGAGCCTACGCCGCAGCTCGGTCGCATCGATCGTCTCGAACATCGGAGCGCCCGATCCAAATATAAAAGTATAGCAAACGATGCCGTGCCCGCAGCGTCAGCGACGCAGACGCGCGAGAAGGGCGCTGGTCGAGCGTCCGGGCAAAAGCGGTATCGCCTCGAAGCGTCCGCCCCAGGCAATGACTTCAGCGGCACCGACAGTCGCGGCCGCGCTGTAGTCGCTCCCCTTGACGATGATGTCGGGATGGCATTCGAGGACGAGATCGAGCGGCGTGTCCTGTTCGAAGGCGATCGCCAGCGTCACCGATTCGAGCGCGGCCAGCACGGCGATTCGATCCTCGAGCGGATTCACCGGCCGATCGTCGCCCTTGCCAAGGCGACGCGCCGAAGCGTCGCCGTTGATGCCGACGACGAGGGACGCACCCAGCTGTCGGGCGTGGTCAAGGTAAGTGACGTGGCCGCGATGCAGAATGTCGAACACGCCATTGGTAAACACCAGCGGCCGCGGCAGCGTGGCGATCTGCGTGATCCGAGTCGCCTCCCGCGCGATCTTGGCGGCGAAGGCGGGCGCCCGATTGGATGACGCTTTCAACTGATGTATTCGAACACCTTGACCACGCGCTGCACGCCGCTGGTTGTGCGCGCTATTTCGGTGGCGGCATCGCCTTCGTCCCGCCGCACGATGCCCATCAGATAGACAATGCTGCGTTCGGTGACCACCTTGACGTGGCTGATCTGGAACTTGTTCGTGTCGACGAAGCGGGTTTTGACCTTGGAGGTGATCACCGTGTCGTTGGTGCGTGCCGAAAAATCGCTGGTGGGACCGATGACGAGCTCGTCCTGAACCGATCGTACCTTCGGCATCGATCGAACGATCTGTACGATATCGGTCTTCGTTCCGGCGGTCGGGACTTCGCCGGTCAGCAATACGATGCCGTTGTAGCTGGTGACATTGACGTGAATATCGCTCTTCATGCGCTCGGCTATCTGCGCGGCCGCCTTGTCCTCGATCACCTCGTCGTCGAGCTGTGCGCCGGTCGTGCGCCGGTCGGTCGCGATCTGCGCGGTCGCGACGACGCCGCCCACCACCAGCGGAATGCAGCCATTGAGCAAGGTTGCGCCGGCAGCGAGCGATACGGTCGCAGCAACACGCAGGATGACATCGAATTTCATGGTTCCTCGCAATTCCGCGGAGTTCAGTTCTCTTCACCGAGCAGGTTCGTATCGATCGCGTCGCACAGGCAGTGAATCGTCAACAGGTGCAGCTCCTGGATACGCGCCGTCACGGCGTGCGGCACGCAGAGGTGGACATCGACGCCAGTCAGGAGTTCACCGATACGGCCGCCACCCCTGCCGGTCAGCGCAACCACGCGCATCTCGCGTTCGTGCGCAGCGTCCACCGCCAATGCGACGTTGCTCGAGTTGCCCGAGGTCGACAGCGCGAGGAGCACATCGCCGCTGCGACCCAACGCCCGCACCTGCTTGGCGAATACCTGACTGAAATCGTAATCATTGGCTACCGCGGTCAGGATCGAGGTATCGGTCGCCAGCGACAACGCCGGCAACTCGGGTCGCTCGCGCTCGAATCGCCCCACCATCTCCGCAGCGAAATGCTGGGCATCGGAGGCCGAGCCGCCATTGCCGCAGGCGAGAATCTTCCCGTCGGCAAGCAGACAATCGGTCATCAAACCCGCGGCACGCGCGATCAACGGCGCGAGCATGTCGACCGCGGCAAGCTTGAGTTCGGCACTATCGGCAAAATGCGCGCGGATGCGATGCGTGGTATCCATCGGGGCGCCGGGGCGCTGAGCGGGCGAAGGCGATCGGCGGTTGGCAGCGGACGGGGATGGTACGACCCCGGTCGAGGTCCAATTGTAGCAACTTCGCCGCGCCGCGTCGGCGTCAGTTCGCGTCGATATCGACCAGCCATTCGATCCGGGCGGGGTCCAGCGCGGCAAGAAGGATGGCATCGAACCGGCACGGGGGCTCGCGCCCCAGACGGCTCAGATAATGCGCGGCGGCGAAGGCAAGCCGCCGGCGCTTGCCTGCGGTGATGCTCTCCGCTGCGCCACCGAACGCCGCATCGCTGCGCAGTCGGACCTCGACGAAAATCAGCGTCTCGCCGTCACGCGCGATCAGGTCGATCTCGCCGTCGCGGCAACGGTAGTTGCGCGCGACAATCGCCAGGCCGCGCGCCTGCAGGAACTCAGCCGCGAGCGCTTCTGCCGCGACGCCACGGTTCATCGGATCATCGCGCGGCGGGCTCGGGCAGCACGCGGCCGTCATGAATGGCCATCACGCGTCCCTCCCGGGCGAAATTCCGCGACGGCAGCAGCGACAAATGGCCGGTCGCGCCATCGAGCTCGGCGTTCCCGGGCAACGCCGCACCCCCCAGAATCTGCGTTACCGCGAAGGCGTCGATGCCCAGCGCATAGAGACGGTCAAGCACCGGGTTGTCGAAGTCACCGCGCGGCAGTCCCGCGAACGCGGGGCTTTCGGGCTCGGCGAGCCAGGGAATTTCGATGTAGCGGACGTTTTCGAGGTCGTACAGCATCTGTACCGGCAGGCCGTCGGTGATCTGGCTGCTCGCATACACTCGCCCGCGCAGAAACGACTTCGCCAATGCCGCCTCGCTGGCATCGACGGCCAGCAGGACCGCATCCGTCGGCTGCGCGGCCAGCTCGCGGCTCAACGCGCCGAGCAGTTCGGGGTTCGCGTCGAACCGATATTCGCGCGGCGTCGCGCCGCCCTGTCGCCGCCACGCGGCCACGAAGGCTTGGCTGAATCGTCGCTGAAACGGCGCATCGCTCCCGACGACGGCGATGGTCTCGACGCCATCATCGCGGGCGGCCCGCATCAGAACCGCCGCATCCTGTTCGACGGCAAGCGTCAATGTGTAAACGCCTTCGGGCAATGGCGTTCCGTCGTCTGTCTGGTTCAGCGCGAGCATGCGGGGGCGCAGCGGAGCCATCGCCAGCACCGTCTTCAGATCATCCCGCGTCAGGGGACCGACCGCCAAGGCCACGCCCGCCTTCACCGCTGCGGCAAAGGCGGGCAGCACACCGTCGTCGCCGTGCGCGATGATACGGACGCGGGACCCGGCGTTGGCACGGGCTGCAGCGGCGAGGAAGCCTTCCTTTACGGCGCCGGCGGCACGGCCATAGATCGGCGAATCGAGCGGCAGTATGAGCGCGATCGTCGCGCTTGATACCGGCGCGATCACCGTTCCCGGCGCGATCGCCCCTCCTGTCGCGGGCGCGACCGGCGCGGGAGGAATCACCGCGGTCGTGGGCGGGACCTCGAGCGGCGGCGCCGGGCGCTCGGCGGTCGGCGGTGCGATGGTTGCCGCGCTTGGCGGCGGCGGCACTCGGTTGGACAATGGCGGCGTTGCCGTGCATGCCACCACGCCGAGCAACGCGATGAGCATCGCTGGCGTGCGGAGCCATGACGGAAGTCGGGCCATCGAGAGGAAACCGTCCACCATGAGCAAAGGGGAGCCGTTGCCGGCGCTGGATCGAACATTATATGTGGTGGCCACGCCGATCGGTAACCTGCGTGACATCGGGTTGCGCGCGCTCGATGTGCTCGCGCAGGCCGACATCATCGCGGCCGAGGACACGCGCGTAACCGCGGGGTTGCTCGCGCACCACGGCATCCGTGCGCGGCTGGTTTCGCTGCATGAGCATAACGAGCGCAGGCGGGCTGCGACGATCATCGAGTGGCTGGCATCCGGCAAACGTGTCGCTTTGGTCACCGATGCGGGCACACCGGGTATCAGCGATCCCGGTGCCGCGCTGGTAAGCGCGGTTTCATCGGCCGGGTATGCGATCGTTCCGGTTCCCGGACCGTCGGCGGTGACCACCGCGCTCTCCGCTGCCGGCGTTGCGGCGCCGCAATGGCTGTTTCTCGGATTCCTGCCCGCGGCTTCAGGGGCGCGTCGGGCTTTGCTCGAAAGCGTGCGTCGCCTCCCTTATGCGCTTGTTTTCTACGAGGCGCCGCACCGCATTGCCGCGACAGTCGAGGCGCTCGCGTCGCTGCTCGATGCGCAGCGCGAGATCGTCATCGCGCGCGAATTGACCAAGCGCTTCGAGACGGTGCATCGATGCGCGGTCGCGGATGCGCCCGCATGGCTGGCGGCCGACGCCGACCGATCACGCGGCGAGTTCGTGCTCATCGTCGGCGCGCCCGGCAATGCGCCTGCGGAAGATCAGGAAGCTCACGACGGGCTGCTTTTGCCGTTGCTCGCGGAGCTGCCGCTGGCGCAGGCTGTTCGAATCGCGGTGGCGCAGTCCGGTGCGGCGCGAAATAGCCTCTATCGGCGCGCGCTGGTTCTGCAGAAAACCGTCAAGGCGCGATCATAGAGACGAACTCGGCGATTGCCGCCAACGTCGCCTGCGGCTGGTCGCGATGCGGCGAATGACGGCAGTCGGCCAGCTCGATGCGAACGACGTCGCCAGCGGCCTGGCGCTCGATCGCGTCGAGCTGCGCGAAGGTGCCATACTCGTCGTCGCGTCCCTGGATCAGCAGCAATGGGCAGTGGATGCCGGGCAGGCTCGCCTCGATATTCCAGCTGCGAAATGCCGGTGAGAGCCAGATGTCGTTCCAGCCGCGGAATGCGGCGTCGGGATCGGTGTGACGGCGTGCGAGACGCGAAGGGAGATCGGTGGTCTCGTAACTGCGGCGCGCTTCGGTGATGCCAGCGATCGAAATGTCTTCGACAAAAACATGCGGCGCGAGCGCGACGACCGCCAGGACCGGACGCACCCCCGAGCCCGCATGCAGCAGGGCGATCGACGCGCCATCGCTGTGGCCAATAAGCACCGGGTCGTTGATGCCGAGTCGATCGAGCAATGCGGGCAGGATGGTCAGCGCCTCGACCTGCATGTAGTCCGGGGTGCGCGGTAGCGACGCCGGCGAGGAACGGCCATAGCCTGCACGCGAATAGATCAATGCCGGGCACCCGGTCGCGCGGGCCACGCGCGCAGGAAAGTCCTTCCACATGGCGACCGATCCCAGCCCTTCGTGCAGGAATACCAGCATCGGCGCGGTGTCCGGGCCGTTGACATGGAGACACTCCAGACGGTGGCCGGCCACCTCGACGAATTGCTCCGACTGCATCGAACGCGGCGGCTAGATGCCCAGATGCTGCTCGCGCATCCCCGGACGCGCTGCAAGCTCCGCCGGCGAGCCGTCGAACACCTTGCGCCCCTTGACCAGGATCACGCAGCGATCGGCGAGCTCGGCCAGCATCGAGAAATGCTTGTCGACGATTACCGTCGCGATGCCGCTGTCGCGGATCGTCCCTATCGTCCGCCAGATCGTCGTCGCAATCAGCGGCGCCAGACCCTCGGTCGCCTCGTCGAGAATCAGCAAACGCGGATTGGTCAGCAGCGCGCGACCGATGGTCAGCATCTGCTGCTCGCCACCCGACAGCTGGTTGCCGCGGTGGCCGAGCCGTGCGGCGAGCCCGGGGAACGTCACCATGACCCTTTCGAATGTCCATGCGGCGCCGGCAACCGCCGGCCGAGCCATCATCAGCAGGTTCTCACGGACCGTGAGCGTCGGAAAGATGCCGCGGTCTTCCGGGACGTATGCGATTCCGAGACGGGCTATCCGATGCGCCGGCAACTGCGTTGCCGGCGCGCCGTCGATCTCGATCTCGCCGATGCGCGGGCGGAGCAATCCCAGCATCGAGCGCAGCAGCGTCGTTTTGCCCATGCCGTTTCGGCCCATCAGCGCGACGACCTCGCCGGCGCCCACCCGAAAGTCGACGCCCTGCAATACGTGGCTGCTCCCGTAGTAGCTGTGCAAATCGCGCGCCTCGAGAATCGGCGCGCCCATCAATGCGTGTCCATTGCTTGGGTACCGAGATAGGCGAGCTGCACTTCGGCGTTGGCACGGATCTCATCCGGCTTGCCGGTCGCCAGAATCCTGCCGTTGACCATTACGGTCAGAAGATCGGCCAGCGCAAAGACCGCGTCCATATCGTGCTCGACCAGCAGGATGGCGTGGTTGGCCGCCAGGCGCGTCAGCAGCGCGACGATGTGCGCCGATTCTTCCGGACCCATTCCGGCGAGGGGCTCGTCGAGCAGCAGCACCGTCGGTCCCGTGGCGAGAGCCATCGCGATTTCCAGCGCGCGACGCTCGCCGTGCGACAGCGCCGCGGCGGCAACGCCGGCGCGCGCACCGAGACCGACCGTCGCGAGCGCCGTGTCGGCCGCGGCATTCCAGCCGTCATACCGCTCGGCTGGCTTGAACCAGCGTCCGAAGTTGCGGCTGCGCGACTGTGCCGCGAGCCGGCAGTTCTCGAAAGCGGAAAACTCGCCGAAAAGGTTGCTGTGCTGAAACGATCGCGCGATGCCATGCCGCGCGATGCGGTGCGAAGGCCAGTTCGTGATGTCTTCGCCGCCGAGCCGGATCGTTCCGGTCGACGGCCGCAGCTGTCCCGACAACAGATTGATCAGCGTCGATTTGCCCGCACCGTTCGGTCCAATGAGCGCGTGCACCGTCCGCGGCGCCAGCACCAGCGTGACGGCGTCGACGGCGACGAGCCCGCCGAAGCGGCGGCCTAGCGCGGCGGTGGCGAGAACCGGCTCAGTCATCGTCGCGCTTCGAACGCCAGAGGCCGGCCCAGCGCAGCATCCGCGGTGCACCGACCAGGCCCTGGGGCAACAGCAGCACCGCGACAACGATAAAGCCGCCCATCAACAGCTGCCAATGCCTGGTCAGCGCGGAAAACCATTCCTGCAGCAGGACATAGCTGAAGGCGCCCAGTACCGCGCCGACGAGCGTTCCCATGCCGCCGAGGATCAGCATCATCAGTACGGCGCCCGATTGATGCCATGCCATCATCTCGGGGTTGACATAGCCTTCCTTGGCGGCAGCGAGATAGCCGGCGAGCCCGGCGATGGTCCCCGCCAGTACGAAGGCGGCCAGCTTGTAGCGCAGCGTCGCGAAGCCGAGCGCACGCATCCGGTGCTCGTTCACCTTGATGCCTTGCAGCGCGCGGCCGAAAGGCGAGCGCAAAATGACCGCCAACAGCGCAAACACGACGGCGAGCATGGCGAGAACGAAATAATAGAAATGCAGATCATTGGCCAGATCCAGGCCGGGCAGCACCGCGTCGGGCCGAGTGTTGACATAGATGCCATCCGAGCCGCCGGCGACGCGCGTGTCGTGGAAGAAGTAATAGACCATCTGCGCGAAGGCAAGCGTCACCATGATGAAATAGACGCCCGACGTCCGAACGACCAGCGCGCCGACCGCCAGCGCAAGCGCGGCGCTCGCCGCCAGCGCGAGCGGAAGAGTGAGCCAGAGGTTAGCCGGATCGGCCGCCTGCGAAACCAGCGCGAACGTGTATGCGGCGATGCCGAAGTACGCGGCATGACCCAGGCTGACGAGCCCCGTATAGCCGACGAGGAGATCGAGCGAGAGCGTGAAAATCGACAGGATCATGATCTTGGTGACGAGTTGAAGGTAGAACTTCTCCGCCACCAGCGGAAACAGCATCAACAGGGCGGCCGCGACCAATAGCCACGGCAGCAGGCCTCGTTTCATGTGGCGGCCCGGCCGAGACAGCCACGGCATAGCCGAGATTCATGCACGGCCGAACAGCCCCGAAGGACGGAACAGCAGCACGACAGCCATCAGCAAATAGACGGCAATGCTGGCGAAGTCGGGCACCAGCACCTTGCCGAAGGTGTCCACGAAGCCGATGAGTAATGCGGCAATCAGGGCACCTTTCAGCGAGCCGATGCCGCCGATGACGACGATCACGAAGCACACGATCAGCACCTGGCTGCCCATGCCCGGAAAGACCGACGACACGGGAGCCGCGACCATGCCGGCTAACGCCGCGAGCGCGACGCCAGCCGCGAACACCAAGGCGTGGATCCAGCGAATGTCGAGTCCGAGCGAAGTCGCCATTTCGGGGTTCGCCGCGGCAGCGCGGATCATCATGCCGAAGCGCGTCTTCTGAATGGTCAGGTACATCAACCCCGCGAGCACCAGGCAGACCGCGGAAATGAACAGGCGGTACACCGGGTATGACAGCGTCTCGGTCAGCGGGAGCGATGCGGCGAGCGCCGCTGGGATCGCGACGCTGTGCACGTCATCGCCGACGATGACGCTGCGCATCTCTTCGAAGATCAGGATCAAGCCGAAGGTCAGCAGCACCTGGTAGAGATGGTCGCGACGGTAAAGCCGACTGATCAACGCCCATTCCAGGACGAGTCCGAGCGCAGCGGCCAGCACGATGCCGATCGGGATGGCGAGCCACAAGCTGCCGGTCAGGGACGAAAGCGTGAATGCCAAGTAGGCGCCGATCATGTAGAAGCTGCCGTGGGCGAGATTGATGACGCCCATGATGCCGAAGATCAGCGTGAGCCCGCTCGCCACCAGAAAGAGCAGCAGCCCGTACTGCACGCTATTGAGGATCTGGATCAGCCATTCCACGATACGCGTCCGTCATGTGCGTCGGCTATCGAGCTCCAGCCGAGAAAAAAAGAAGCGGGGACGATCGCCCCCGCTCCGGGTGGCCCGCAAGCAGGGCGCTAGGCCGCGGCCATCCTGCAGCCGCGTGCGGGATCCTCCAATGCCTTCCATGCGACGCCGATCACCTGGTTGGCATTGCCTTCGACCTTGCGCAGGTAGATATCCTGGATCGGGTTGTGCGCCTTCGACATCGTCCAGCTCCCTCGCGGGCTGTCGATCTTGACCTTTTCGAGCGCGCCGTACAGGGCCTTCTTGTCGCCGAAGCTGCCCTTGACCGCGTTGAGGCCGCCGTGCAGCAACAGCGCGGCGTCGTAGCCCTGGACAGCGTAGACGTCCGCCTGGATACCGTATTTCTTGCCGTAGTTGTAGCGGAACTGCTTGTTCTTCGCGTTCTCGATGCCGTCGCCGTAGTGCAGGGTCGTCAGCAATCCCTGCGCCGAAGCTCCCTGCGCTTCGAGCGTGCCGTCGGTGAGAAATCCGCTGCCGTACAGCGGGATCTTGTCCTTCAGCCCGGCCGCCGCGTAATCCTTGGTGAACTTGACCGCGCCGCCGCCGGCGAAAAAGACGAATACCGCGTCCGGCCTGAGCGAGGCGATGTCGGTGATGAACGGCTGGAATTCGACATTGGGAAACGGCAGATACATCTCCTTTACGATCGAGCCACCGGCCTTGGTAAAGGCCTCCTTGAAGCTTTCGATCGATTCCTCTCCGGCGCCGTATTTCCAGGTGAGCGTGACGACTTTACGATGGCCCCGGTCGTACATGACCTTGCCCATCGGATGCGCGGGCTGCCAGTTGGTAAACGACGTGCGGAAGATGTTGGGCGCACACTGGCTTCCGGTCGCGGCGTTGGCACCCGCGTTCGGGATGATCAACAGGGTCCCATTGTCTCGAGCGACTTTGACCATCGCCATGACGACGCCCGAGTGTACGGTACCGAGCAAGAGGTCGACCTTGTCGCGCTGCACGAGCTTGTTCGCGTTGTCGGTCGCCTTGGAAGGCTCCGACTCGTCGTCGACCGTGAAGTATTCGAGCGCGCGGCCGCCGAGCATACCGCCGTTTTCTTCGACGGCCAGGTTGAAGCCTTGCGTGATCGCTGTGCCGAGCGCGGCGTACGTTCCCGTGTACGGCAGCATCATGCCGACTCTAAGCTTGGCGCTCTGGGCGCGCGCGATCGATGGCGCGAGCCCTCCGATCGCGGCCGCGGACGCAAGCAGTCCAGCCTGTTGAATGAACTGACGCCGGTTTGTCATGGCTTTCCCCTCCGAGAGTTACGATCTTGTCGGCGCTGCGATGTTAGCAGCGCCCTGGCATTCCGTCATGTTCTCGCCGGAGCGCGCAGCTTGAAGCGCTGGATTTTGCCGGTCGCCGTCTTGGGCAGCTCCGCGACGAACTCGATCCAACGTGGATATTTGAATGGTGCCAGGAGCGACTTGACGTGATCCTGCAGCGCCTTGGCGAGCGCCGGCCCTGGCGCATGTCCGGGTCTGAGCACGACGAATGCTTTCGGCTTGATCAGGTCGGTTGCGTCGGCGCAGCCGACGACCGCGGCTTCGAGGACGGCATCGTGGGTTGCCAGCGCCGCCTCGACCTCGAACGGCGAAACATACACACCGCCGACCTTGAGCATGTCATCGGTGCGGCCGCAATAAACGTAGCGGCCATTGGCGTCGACGATGTATTTATCGCCGCTCCTCGTCCAGGGTCCGAGAAATGTGGCCAGGCTCTTGGAGCGGTTGTTCCAGTAGTACGGCGAGCTCGTCGGTCCTTTGACCTGGAGCTCGCCGATCTCGCCTGGCGCAACGAGCTTGCCGTCCTCGTCGACCACGCGCAAGTCGTAGCCGGGGACCGGCCTGCCGGTCGTCCCATAGCACACGTCATCGGGACGGTTGGACAGGAAGATGTGCAGCATCTCGGTCGAGCCGAGCCCGTCGAGGATATCGACGCCGGTCTTTTCGCGCCAGCGCTTGCCAAGCTCGGCGGGCAGCGCTTCGCCGGCCGAGGCGCACCGCCGCAGGCCGAGCCGCGCGCGCGCCGGAAAGGCGTCGCTTGCCAGCAAGGCCGCGTACAAGGTCGGCACCCCGTAGAAAATCGTTGGCCGCTGTTCGACCAGTCGCTTGAACACCGCAGCCGGCGTCGGGCGTTCGGCCATCAGCAGGCTGGTCGCGCCCACCGCGAGCGGGAAGGTCAGCGCGTTGCCCAGACCGTAGGCAAAAAAGAGTTTCGCGGCGGAGAACACGACATCGTCCCCGGTAATTCCGAGCACCGGACGCGCATAGAGTTCCGCAGTCTGGATCAGGTCGGCATGAAGGTGCACGGCGCCTTTCGGACTCCCGGTCGAGCCCGACGAATAGAGCCAGAAGCAGACATCGTCGGCGGTCGTCGCGGCGACAGGAGCGTCGCTCGATTCCCCGGCGATCCATTCGGCGAACCGGCGGGCGCCCTGCGGCGCCTCTCCGGATACGATGACGTGCTCGAGCGTTTCGAGTCGGCCCTCGAGCGGTGCGATCAGCGGCGCAAGCGGTGCCGATACGACGACCGCCCGGGCGCGGCTGTCGGCGAGCACATATTCGTAGTCGGCGGCGGTGAGCAGCGTGTTGCATGGAATCGGCACGATGCCGGCCCGGATGGCGCCCAGGAACGCCGTCGGAAAATCGATCGAGTCATGCAGCAGCAGAACAACGCGATCTTCGGCGCGCAAGCCCGAGCGTCGCCACGCGTTGGCACAACGGTTGACGCGCTCCGCGAGCTCCGCGTACGAATATGTTCCCGCATCGTCGATGAACGCGATGCGCTCGCGTCGCCCGGTGACGAGATTGCGCTCGACCAGATCGGCTGCGGCATTGTATTCGCGGGGCACCGTGACGCGCGGCGGCGATTCCGAGTGATCGGCCTGGGCGAAGATGGCTTTCCGGATGGTCATCGCTGGCGATCGGCGCACGGTTATTCGATCAGGCAACCAATGATTGTGGCGAGGCCAGCAGGCTGCGTCAATCGCATGGGTGCCCGGATTGCGCGACGGACATCGTTCCTGCGGGAGCGGCCGGGCCCATCGCCGCGCGCGCCAGGCGCAGCCACTCCGGGAACCATTCGAGCGCGACTTCCTCCGGCAATGTGCCGCCGCTGGCGTTGTGCTCGAGCACGTCGCCGATGCGTTGCGCGCCCCGCGCGGCGAGTGCCGCGTCGAAGCGGCGGCCGCCGAAGCAGAAGGTGCCGACATGGGTGCTGTCACCCAGCGCGAATACACCGTAGCGAACATGGGTCAGATCGTCACGACACGTAACCAGGTCGGCGTAAAACGCCTTGGCGTTGTCGGGCACATCGCCCTGGCCATAGGTCGATGTGCAGATGAGAAAAACGCCGGAGCGATCGAACACGCGGCGATCGAGCCCATCCATGAACGTGACGTCAATGTGCGTTTCCGGGCCGGCATAGGCGAGTTCGATTTCCTGCGCGACCAGTTGCGCGGTGCCGGTCATCGTGCCGACCAGGACGGTGATGTTCAGCATCGGTCGAGGCTTGTCACGAAAAGCACAGTGAACTATACTACATCGACCAAGCATATACTGCAATAAAATGCACCGCCCTTCTTGCACGACCTCTCGCAGGCCAGCCGCCAGCGTCCCGGCATGAGCGCCGAATTCCGCGTATCTGTGGCCGACCGGGCACTTCCCGGACGCGCGGCGGACCTGGCTTATCTCGCGGCAATCGGCGATCGCGTGCGACAAATCCGGGCGCGGCGCGGGATGTCGCGTCGCATCCTGGCCCGCGATTCCGGCGTGTCCGAGCGCTACCTCGCATCGCTGGAATCGGGCCGCGGGAATGTGTCGATTCTGCTGCTCAAGCAGATCGCGCAGGCGATGGACGTGCCGGTCGAGCAGCTCGCGCGGAGCGCCCCGGAGGCGCCGGCGGAGCTTGCGCTGTTGGCCCATTGGCTATCACGGTTGACCGGGCCTGAAATTCGCCGTGCCTCGGAGATGCTGCGCCGGGCGTTCGGCGCCGGTGCCGCCGCCCGCGCGCGACGGGTCGCGCTGATCGGATTGCGCGGCGCCGGCAAGACCACGCTGGGGAGCATGATCGCGGCCAAACGGCGCGTTCCGTTCATCGAGCTCGATCGCGAAATCGAGCTTGCGGCGGGCGCTTCTCTGGCGGAATTGTTTCTGCTCTACGGGCAGGCGGCTTACCGCCGCCACGAGCGACGCGCGCTGGAGGCGCTGCTTCTGCGCGAGGGGCCGATGGTGATCGCGACTGGCGGCAGTATCGTGTCGGAGCCGGAGACGTTCGACCTGCTGCTGTCGACCTGCCAGGTCATCTGGCTCAAAGCCGAGCCCGAAGAGCACATGGCCCGGGTGATCGCCCAAGGCGACCAGCGGCCGATGGCGGGTAGTATCGAAGCGATGGAGGATCTGAAGCGGATTCTGGCAGGACGCGACCTGCTGTATCGCAAGGCCGATGCGATCGTCGACACCTCGGGCAAGTCGATCGGTCAGAGCCTGCGATTGCTCGAGCGGGCCATGGGCGCGGCGATCGCGGCTGTGTGACGTCATGGTGACGTTCGATACGCATCCGGACCGCTATGCGCACTGGCGAATGAGCGTCGACGGCGTGGTCGCAACGCTTGTCCTCGACGTCGACGAGGATCGCGGTCTGCAACCGGGCTACAAGCTCAAGCTGAATTCGTACGATCTGGGCGTCGATATCGAGCTGGCCGACGCCCTGCAGCGGCTGCGCTTCGAGCATCCCGCGGTGCGCTGCCTGGTGATCACCAGCGGCAAGGAGCGCATGTTCTGCTCCGGCGCGAACATCTACATGCTCGGTGCGTCGTCGCACGCCTGGAAGGTCAACTTCTGCAAGTTCACCAACGAGACACGCAACGGTATCGAGGATGCAAGTCACTACTCGGCATTGAAGTCCATCGCGGCGCTGAACGGAACGACCGCGGGCGGCGGCTACGAGCTGGCGCTCGCCTGCGATGAGATCCTGATGATCGACGACCGGTCGTCGACGGTGAGCCTGCCCGAAGTACCGCTGCTGGCGGTGTTGCCAGGCACCGGCGGCCTGACGCGCCTGACCGACAAGCGAAAGCTGCGCCGCGATCTCGCCGATGTTTTCTGCACCACCATCGAGGGGGTGCGCGCCGATCGCGCCAAGGCGTGGGGCCTGGTCGACGGCATCGCCCCACCGCGGGCGTTCGCCGAGACCGTGTCGCGCCGCGCAGGCGAACTCGCCGCCGCGGCCGCAGTCGACGCCGGCGCGCGCGGTATCGTGCTCGCGCCGCTGGCGCGGACATTGAGCGAACGCGCAATCGACTATCCCCACCTGCATGTCGCGATCGATCGCGCTGCGCGCGTGGCCACTTTCACGCTGCGCGGCCCGAATGACACGGGTCCCGAGACGCCCGAATCCATAGACAGGCTCGGCGCGGATTGGTGGCCGCTCGCGCTGGCGCGCGAGTTCGACGATGCGATGCTGCTCCTGCGCACCAACGAGCTTGACGTCGGCACCTGGGTCGTGCGGACCGAGGGCGATCCTGAGGCGGTGCTGGCGGTGGATGCGGTCCTTGCCCGGCACGCCGGACATTGGCTGGTACGCGAAACGATAGGCCTGTGGCGGCGAACGCTGTCGCGGCTCGACGTGTCGGCGCGCTCGGTCTTTGCCTTGATCGATCGCGGGTCGTGCTTTGCGGGCACGCTGTTCGAGCTCGCGCTGGCGGCCGACCGAAGCTACATGCTGGCGCTGCCCGAGGAAGCCGCGGCCGAGCCGGAAATCGCCCTGTCGGCACAGAATTTCGGCGCGTATCCGATGTGCAATGGCCGCACTCGGCTCGCCAATCGTTTCGCCGTGGACACGCTCGCGCCGGAGCGGGTCGGCGTGATGCTGCGCGCTGATGCCGCGCAGGAAGCGGGGCTCGTCACCTTCACGCCGGACGACATCGACTGGGACGAGGAGATTCGCCTCGCGCTGGAAGAGCGTGCGAGCCTTTCTCCGGATGCGCTCACCGGCATGGAGGCGAGCTTGCGCTTCACCGGGCCCGAGACCATGCAGGCGCGAATCTTCGGCCGATTGACGGCATGGCAGAACTGGGTATTCCAGCGGCCGAACGCGGTGGGCAAGGACGGCGCGCTCAAGCTTTTCGGCAGCGGAACCCGCGCGAAATTCGACTGGGACCGCGTTTAACGCGAACGGGTCGGTCTCAATGGCGAACAGACCATGGCGATCAACTATAACGAAACGATTCCGAACAACGTCAACCTGACCGATGACCGCACGTTGCAGCGCGCTCTCGAGCACTGGCAGCCGAGATTCCTGCAATGGTGGCGCACGATGGGGCCATCCGACTTCGCTGCGGCGGACATTTACTTGCGCACGGCGGTCGGTGTCGACGCCGCGGGCTGGGCGAGCTACGGTCAGGTGCGCATGCCCGACTACCGCTGGGGCATTTTCCTGGCCGACGCCGACCCCGGACGCACAATCGGCTTCGGCGATCATCTGGGCGAGCCGGTGTGGCAGCAGGTGCCGGGCGAATATCGCTCACCGCTGCGCCGGCTGATCGTGACCCAGGGCGATACGGAGCCCGCCTCGGTCGAGCAGCAGCGTCTGCTCGGCCACACGTGTCCGTCGCTCTATGACCTGCGCAACCTGTTCCAGATCAACGTCGAGGAAGGCCGGCACCTCTGGGCGATGGTCTACCTGCTTCATGCTTACTTCGGTCGTGACGGGCGCGAGGAGGCCGAGGAGTTGCTGGAACGGCATTCGGGCGACGCCGACAAGCCGCGAATTCTGGGCACGTTCAACGAGCCGGTGACCGACTGGCTGTCGTTTTTCATGTTCACGTATTTCACCGATCGGGACGGAAAATACCAGCTGAAGAGCCTCGCCGAGTCGGCGTTCGATCCGCTCGCGCGCACGACGCGGTTCATGCTGACCGAGGAAGCGCATCACATGTTCGTCGGCGAGACGGGGCTCTCGCGGGTGATCAAGCGGGCGCTGGAAGTGATGGCCGAGCTCGGCACCGACGATGCCGTCGCGGTGCGCAATGCAGGAGCGATCGATCTGCCGACCTTCCAGCGCTACCTCAATTTCTGGTTTTCGTCGTCGCTCGACCTGTTCGGCTCGGAAGTGTCGTCCAACGCGGCGTCGAGCTTTGCGACCGGGCTCAAGGGCCGACCTGACGAAGGGCAGTACGACGATCATCGCTGCGTCGACGTTGCCTTCGAGCTGGCTCAGCCGGATTCGGTGAGCGGCATCGCGATCGAAAATATTCCACTACGCAATGCGATGAACGAGGTGCTGCGGACTTCTTACATCCGCGATTGCGAGTTAGGGCTCAGACGCTGGAACCGCCAGCTCGAGCGCGCCGGCATCGGACAGCGCCTGTCGCTGCCGTCGCCGAGATTTCATCGCGCGATCGGAGTCTGGAGCGCAGTCCGATGCGATCCGTCCGGAGGGATCGTCGACGCGGCGGAATTTCGGCGCGGTGAAAGGGAATGGCTGCCGACCGACGCGGACCGCGCTTTCGTGCGCGGTCTGATGCGGAAAGTGATCGCACCCGGCAAGATGGCCGGCTGGATCGCTCCGCCCGAGCGCGGAATCAACAATCTCCCGATCGGGTACGACTACGTGCGACTGAGCTGACTCGCGTTCGCGCCGGCCTACGCAAAAGGGCGGCAGAGGTCGCGGGCAGCGAGTGTGCGCACCGCGTAAGGGCCCGAAGCAAAGCGGCGCGAAGGGCGAGGAGTGCGTCGAAGAGCGCCGCCCGCTCCGGGCCCTGGCAATCGAGCAATAGGCATGCCAAGCGGATCCGATCCTGCGGCGCCGCGCCGACCGACGCGCCGCGGCACTTAAGCGCCGCGGCCCGCCGCCCTAGTGCTGCGGCAGCGGCTCGCCGGCCACCTCGGTGGTTCCCGCCTTATGGTGTTCTGCAGCGAGCAACATGTACACCGCAGGAACGACGAACAGCGTGAACAGCGTTCCGATCGATATGCCGGTGAAGATGACCAGGCCCATCGCGTGCCGACCCGCGGCGCCTGCGCCCGCCGCGATCACCAGCGGTACGACGCCCAGCACCATCGCCGCGGTCGTCATCAGGATCGGTCGCAGCCGTACGGCCGCCGCCTCCTCGATCGCCTCGCGCTTGCTCTTGCCCGAGAGTTGCACCTGGTTGGCGAACTGCACGATCAGGATGCCGTGCTTGCTGATAAGGCCCATCAGCGTCACCAGTCCGACCTGGGTGTAGATATTGAGGGTGGCGAAACCGAGATTGATGAAGATAAGCGCGCCGAACAAGGCCATCGGCACCGACACCAGAATGACGATCGGGTCACGGAAGCTCTCGAATTGCGCGGCGAGGACGAGAAAGACGATGATGATCGCAAACATCAGGGTCAGCACAAAGCCCCCCGACTCCTGCACGAACTGCCGGGATACGCCCGAATAATCGGCGGAATAGCCGCTCGGGGCCGTTTCCGCGAGTGTCTTGCGCATGAAATCCAGGACCTGTCCCTGCGAATATTGGAACCCGTTGTAAACGCCGAAGATCGTGGCTGAGTTCAGCTGCTGAAAGCGCGCAATTCCCTCCGGTACGATTTCAGTTCGTAGTTTGGCGACGGTCGATGCCGGCACCATCGAACCATCCGGCGTGCGGAGCTGGTAATTAAGGACCTGATCGGCGTTGAGCCGATCGACCTGCAGCACTTGCGGGATGACCTTGTACGATCGGCCCGAGATCGAGAAGTAGTTGACGTAGCCACCGCCGAGCGCGGCGCCGAGCGCCGCGCCGACATCCTGCTGCGTCAGCCCCAGCGTCGCGATCTTGTCGCGGTCGACTTCGACCGTCGTTTGCGGCTTGTCGACTTTCAAGTCGGTGTCAACGTAAAAGAACATCCCGCTCGCCTGCGCTTTCGCCAGCACCGCCTGCGCGACGTCGTTCAGGCGCTGATAAGGCTCTGTCGTCTTGATCACGAACTGCAGCGGCAGGCCGGTTGAACCCGGAAGCGGCGGAAACTGAAAGGCCGCCGTGCGTGCGCCGGCAATCCCGCTCCACTTGGCCTGGAGTTCCTGCTGCAACTGGGCGGCACTTCTGGTGCGCTGGTCCCAAGGCTTGAACAGCACACCACCGATTCCCTGATTCGGTGTCGGTGTGCCCGTGATCTGGAACATCTGATCGTATTCCGGCAGCGACTTGGAGATCTCGAACATCTGCTTCGCGTACGTATTCATCTGTTCGGAAGTCGCATTTGCCGGCCCGACGATTTGCCCGAGTACGATGCCTTGATCCTCCTGAGGTGCGAGTTCCGACTGAGATGTCTTGAACAGGACCACGACAAGGACGAGCAGGATCATGCCCATTACGACCGGCACCTGCCACGTGTCAAGCGTGCCGTGCAGCACCCGCTGGTAACCGTGGTGCAGCCGTTCGAACTGACGATCGATGAATTTTGCGAACCTTCCTGCGTCCTGCTCCTGCCGGAAAATGCGCGACGTCATCATCGGCGACAGGGTCAACGCCACAATGCCTGACACGGTGACGGCCCCGGCGAGCGTAAATGCAAACTCGGTGAACAGCGCGCCGGTCAGGCCACCCTGGAAGCCGATCGGAACATAGACTGCAACCAGCACGGTGGTCATCGCCAGAATGGGACCACCCAATTCGCGCGCGGCGATCAGCGCAGCCTGCATCGGCGGCGTGCCTTCCTTCATGTGGCGGTCGACGTTCTCGACCACGATGATCGCGTCATCGACGACCAAGCCGATTGCTAGCACCAACGCTAACAGGGTCAACAGGTTGATCGAGTAGCCCAGCAGGAGCATGACGAAGAACGAGCCGATCAGCGACAGCGGCATCGCGATCAAGGGAATTGCGACCGCGCGGAAGCTGCCAAGGAACAGAAAGATCACCACGCTGACGATGAGCAGTGACTCGATCAGTGTCTTGACAACCTCTTGGATCGAGCTGGTAATGAACTTGGTCCCGTCGTAGACGATCTCGCCGGTGATCCCGTTCGGCATGTCAGCCTGGATGCCAGGGAACGCGTCGCGAACGCGCTTTGCGACATCGAGCACGTTGGCGTCGGGGGACACCTTGATGCCGATGAACACCGCATTGCGTCCGCCGAACGCCGTCGTCAGATCGTAGTCCTCGGCGCCGAGCACGACTGTAGCAATATCGTCCAGACGAACGATTGCGCCGCCCTGTTGCTTCACCGCGAGTTGTTTGAATGCGTCGACCGAATGCAGGCTGGTGCCCGCGGTCAGATCGACGCTGACCATCTGGCCCTTCGTCGTGCCAAGCGCCGCGAGGTAGTTATTGTTGCTCAACGCTGTACGCACGTCGGTGGCGGTAACCCCGTACGCCGCCATCTTCGTTGGGTCGAGCCACGCACGCAGCGCGAACGTACGCGCGCCGAGGATTTCGGCGACCTGGACGCCCTCGACCGAGTCGAGTTTCGGCTTGACGACCCGAACCAGATAATCGGTGATGTTGTTGTTGGCCAACGACTCGCCGAAAAAGCCCATGTACATCGCGTCAATCTGCTGCCCGACCGCTACCGACAGCACAGGCTGCTGAGCCTCCGGCGGTAACTTATTGCGTACCGAATTGACCTGGGTATTGATCTCCGTCAGCGCGCGATTGGCGTCGTAGTTCAGGCGCAGTGTCGCCGTGATCGCGGAAACGCCGGAAACGCTGGTCGACGAAAGATAATCTATGCCCTGGGCCTGCGCGATCGCACCTTCGAGCGGTTGCGTGATGAAGCCTGCGACAGTCTGCGCATCCGCACCGTAATACGCGGTACTGATCGTTACCACCGCGTTTTCCGTCTTCGGATACTGTCTGACGACAATCCCGACCAGCGAACGGACACCCAGCACCAAAATTAACAAGCTGATCGTCATCGCAAGCACCGGCTTGCGGATGAATAGGTCTGTGAAATTCATAGGTGCGTCCTAATGTTCTTGTACCGTGGGGCTCGGGTTGTCCAGCGGGACGATCGTGTTATTTACGACGACCCTCGAGCCGTTCTTCAGCTTGACCTGTCCGCTAGTCACTACTTCCATGCCCGATTCGAGGCCTTTGAGGATTGCAATCTGGTCGCCGCGCGTCGGGCCGGTGGTGACGAAAACCTGTTGCACGTTGAGTGCCGCATTACCCTTCTCATCCTTTTTGTCCGTCGGCTTGATGACGAACACGGTGTCGCCGTAAGGGTTGAACGTCAGCGCGGTCTGCGGCAGTGTCAAGTAGCGATTCTCGGTTCCCGAATTCACCTTGACCGACGCAAACATGCCCGGCAGCAATTCGCGCTTCGCGTTCGGTATCGTGGCTTCGATCATCACATTGCGCGTGGCCGGATCTATCTTCGGATTGATGGCGTTGATCTTGCCGGTGAATGTCTGGCCCGGATAGGCATCGCTGATTAGCGTCACCTTTTGCCCGACGGTAATCTGCGGCAGTTGCTGTTGCGGTATGTTGAAGTCCACGTAGATGGGATCGATCGTCTGCAGGGTCACCAGCTTGTCCGCGGGATTCATATACTGGCCGGGATTCACCGTCGTGATGCCGAGCTTGCCGGCAAAGGGCGCACGCAAGGTCTTCTTGCGGATCAGGGCGGCCTGCTGTGCGACCAGCGCGCGCTTGCTCTTCAGGTCGCCCGCATCGGCGTCGACCTGCGCCTTGCTCGCGACTTCGGCGGCCAGCAGCTCCTTGTCGCGTTCGTACACGGTCGCTGCGAGGTCGGCGGCCGCCTGGAGGGAATTGAGCTGCGCAGTCTCGGTGTCGTCATTCAGCTGCGCCAGTACCTGGCCCTCCTTGACCTCGTCCCCCGATTTAAAGTGGATGCTTCGCACCAATCCGGCGACTTCGGTCGTCACGTCGACGCCGCGGATGGCCCGCAACGTGCCCACGGCCGTAATCTGCGGTTGCCACTGCTGGTACTCGACCTTGGTCGCCGTCACGGTCGACGATGGGATCGGTGCCGAGGCCGCTTGCTTTTGATATTTCATATAGCCGTAGTACTTCCAGCCGACGACGGCTCCGACCAACAATAAAATCCCCAGGAGCATGTAAACCATGCGTTTTTTCATCGCGTACTTCTCCGTTCGAGTTGTGCGTGGGGCTGCGCGACCGGGCAGCCCGCGGTTATTTGTTCGAGACGTTGTTGGATACGGTGTTCGTCGTGTCGCCGCTCCACCAACCGCCACCGAGCGCCTGGAACAGCGCCGCGGTGTCGGCGTAGCGATTCGCCTGGACCTGGACCAGCGCGAACCGCGCCAGGTTGAACTGGCGCTGCGCATCGAGCAGCGCGATGTAGTTGGTGGCGCCGAGCTGGAATTGCCTCGTCGTCAGGTTCAGCGTGTCACGGGCGAGCGCTTCGGCAGCCGACTGCGCCTTCAGCGTTCGCGCATCGGCCTCGAGCGCACGCAGGGCATCGGCCACATTCTGGAATGCGAGCAGCACCGTCTCCCGATACTGTGCCGCGGCCTGGTCGTAGCCCGCGACGGCTGCGAGGCGCTTGTGCTCGAGCTCGCCGGCGTGGAACAGCGGCTGCAGTAGTCCGGCGCCGATACTCCATATGCTCGGGCCGGCAAAAAGATTATGCAGCTCCGTCGCCTGCGCACCGAAGCTGCCTGTCAGGTTGACCTGCGGATACTGGTTCGCCGTGGCAACCCCGATCTGTGCGCTGGCCTGGTGAAGCAGCGCCTCCGCGGCGCGGATATCGGGCCGCTGCCGCGCCAGCGCAGACGGCACCGAGAGCGGCAAATCCGGCGGCAAGCTCAAGGAGGCAAGATCGAACGTCGGAATCCCGCCGTCACTGGGAACGCGACCGGCGAGCGCGGCCAGCTGGTGGCGCGTCTGTGCGAGGTCGCGCTCGAGCGGTGGCAGGAGTGCCTCGGTTTGCGCGGCCTGTGCTTGTTGCGCTACCAGATTGAGCCGGCCGACCGCCCCGAGCTCGAACTGGCGCCGCACCAAGTCGAGCTGCTTGTTCTGGGCGTCGATAATCTCGCGCGTCGAATCGATCTGCGCGCGCAACGACCCTTCCCTGATGGCGGCGGTCACGATGTTCGAGGTCAGGGCCAGATGGGCGGCTGCGAGCTGATAATCCTGATAATCGACCAGCGACTGCAAGGCCTCGAGCTCGCGCTTGTTGCCGCCGGCCACGTCGAGCGCATATGAAACGTTGACCGACGCGTTGTACAGGCTGAAGATCGTACTGCCGGCATTGGGCTGGCCCAGGGCCGCACCGGAGAGTTTCTCGCGCGTCGCGCCGAGATTGGCGTCGACGCGGGGATAGAGCAGAGCACCGGTCTGTGCCGCAAGGTTTTCGCGTGCGACGCGCAGCGCCGCCTCGGCAGCCGTGAGGTTGGGGCTGCCGACGATCGCGTCCCGCACCAGAGCGTCGAGCGGCTCGGAATGGAACAGCTGCCACCATTGCGCGGGCAGGTCCTGACCGGGCATAAACCGCTGGGATGCACCGCCTGCACCTGGCGCCGAAGCGGTTTGGGCAGGAAGCTCGTTCTCGGTGTAGCGGCCGGCGACCGGCGGATCGGGCTGCCGGAAATTCGGACCGACTACGCAGCCGGCGAGGGTTGCGCTCACTACCCCAAGAAAGATTGCGCGACGCGTCATAGTCACTTTGCCGCCCCTGTTCTGGTTAATTCGTTTCCGGGCGTGATCGGTGTGAGCCACACTCCCGAAGCCCGCGCAAGCTTCGCCCGTTAGCTTGGGCTGCAATGCGTGTTATTCAAGCCTTTGGCCGGGACGCAGCCGGGCGCGGAATGGGTGGGCCCGGCTGGACTCGAACCAGCGACCAAAGGATTATGAGTCCTCTGCTCTAACCAACTGAGCTACAGGCCCGCGCGGCGCGGTGCGCGATTATAGCCGACGCGGTCCACTGTTCGCCGCGGATCCCCTGGTATCGTGTTGTGCGGCGTCAAGCTCCGCAAGACCAGCACTCGCGCGCTCGTCTCGCGACTGCCGGACCTTCCTGTGCGGCCAATCCGCTGCGGGCATATCCGTCGCCTGGCCGGGCCCTTCTGCGGTCCAGCCGGCATCAAGCACGCCCGCGTGGCGGTGCCGCTTCACACGAGACGCAGTTCGTCTGCGGGATCTCGCCGCGGCGCTCAGTTTCAGCGCGATTCCCCCTGCCAGGATCGCCAGAGCCATCAGCAGCAAGTCGTGCGAGAGATTGCCGTCACTTTCCTCCATCGCTGCGAAAAGAGCGACGATGACCGACAGACCAACCATCAGTCCCGCAGCAAAATCAAGCAGGGGCCTCGAGCGCGACGTCACGTCATTTCCGATCTACGCTCAATCACCGGCCGCGACGACGGCGCCAGCGGCGGAACGGACCGGGCGTGCCAGCCAGATGATGCCGATCAGCGCGAGGAACAACAGCGCCGACACGAAGAAGATGTCGTTGGCCGACAGCATGAACGACTGCTGGTCGATCATGCGGTTCAGCAGCTGGTAGCTCTGCTGCGGGCCGACGCCGCCGGCATGCAGCTTGTCGAGCGCCTGCAACGCATTCTGGTCGAACGGCGAGATGTGCTCGGCAAGCTGCGCGTGGTGCTGGCTGGCGCCCCGCTCCCACATCGTGGTGGCGATCGATGTGCCGAACGAACCGGCCGTGATGCGCGCGAAGTTGAACAGTCCTGAAGCCGCAGGGATCCGCTCGGGCGCGAGGCCGGAGAGGCTGAGGCTGACCAGTGGAATGAAGAATACCGCGACCGCAGCGCCCTGGATGATCGTCGGTATCATCAGCGTGCGAAAGTCGGCGTCGGTATTGAACTGCGAGCGCATGAACAGCACCAGCGCGAAGATCACGAACGAAGCGGTGGCGAATAGCCGCGGGTCGACTTTGGCAATGTTCCTGCCGACCAGCGGTGACAGCAGAATGGCGAGCAGACCGACCGGCGCCAGCACCATGCCCGCCATCGTGGCGGTGTACCCCATGTATTGCTGCAGCCACAACGGAAGTAGGACAAGATTGCCGAAGAAGGTTCCGTACGCGACCGACATCGCAACCGTGCTGGTCCAGAAGTTCCTGCGCTCGAACAGTCGCAAATCGACGACAGGGTGGCGTTCGGTCAACTCCCACACCAGGAACAGCACGAAGCCGACGACGACGACGATCGCCAGGATCGCGATCTGAGTCGACTCGAACCAGTCGAGATCCTTGCCGCGATCGAGCATGATCTGCAGTGCGCCGACCCAGATCACCAGCAGGCCGAGCCCGACGCCGTCGATCGGCAGGCGGACGGTCGCCGTTTCGCGCGGGCGGTAGATAATCCATGTCACTGTGGCCGCCGCGATGCCGACCGGTATGTTGATATAGAAGATCCACGGCCACGAAATGTTGTCGGTGATCCAGCCGCCGAGCAGCGGACCGACGACCGGAGCAACCAGCGTCGTGATCGACCACATCGCCAGTGCAATTCCGGCGCGCTCCTTGCGATAGCTCGACAACAGCAGCGATTGGGATAGCGGAATCATCGGTCCCGCGACCGCACCCTGGATCACGCGGAAAAGGATCAGCAGCCCGAGCGATGGCGCCAGCGCGCAGAGAAACGATGACATGACGAACAGCAATATCGAAGCGATAAATAGCCGCACCTGTCCGAAGCGTTGGGTCAGCCACCCGGTCAGCGGCAGCGATATGGCGTTGGCCACGCCGAATGAGGTGATGACCCAGGTACCCTGATCAGGCGAGACCCCGAGGTCGCCAGCGATGGCTGGGATCGATACGTTGGCGATCGACGTATCGAGCACGTTCATGAACGTCGCCAGCGACAAGGCGATCGTGCCCAGAACCAGGGCGCTTCCGGTCAGCGGCGGCGCCGCGGCAGTCGGCGACGGCGACGGGGCAGCGGGGGAAGTCTCGTCCGCCATCGTGCGTGCCTAAAGCGGACGTCCGTTCGGCAAAGACGTCGCGTGTCCGACACGGGCCCCCTTGCCCGAATCAGCAACGTCGCGCTCGCCATCGGCTTGTCCGATGTGCGCCGACGGTGGCGCCGCGCCGCTCTCGTTGGCGGCAATGATCGCCTTGACGCGTGCGTCAGCCAATTCTCCGAGAGAACGGAAGACATCGGTCTCGTGGGCCTGCGCCGGCGCGCCAAGCTGCGGCAAGCGGTCACCGGAGCGCTGATGCGTATCGACGTCGGCCTGCATCGACAGGCCGATCTGCAGCGGGTGCGTCGCCAGCTCCTTCGCGTCCAGTGCGATGCGCACCGGAACGCGCTGCACGATCTTGATCCAGTTGCCGGTTGCGTTCTGCGCCGGCAGCAGCGCGAACGCCGAGCCGGTGCCCGCCCCGAACCCGGCGATCGTGCCGTGGTAGACGACCTTCCCGCCATAGATGTCCGCATGCAGCGTGACCGGCTGTCCGATACGCATCGACGCGAGCTGCGGCTCCTTGAAATTGGCGTCCACCCATACCTGATCGAGCGGCACGATCGCCATAAGCGGCGTGCCGGGGCTCACCCGCTGTCCCAGCTGCACGGCGCGCTTGGCAACGAAGCCGGCCACGGGCGCCGGCAGCTCCGTGCGCGCAAAAGTGAGATACGCGTCGCGCACGTGCGCCGCGGCGTTTTTTACGTCCGGATGATTGTCGATCGTCGTGCGATCGACGCGGGCTCGATTGGCAGCGGACTGCTGCTGAGCGCTGGCCAGACCTGCGCGCGCGCTGGACACCGCTTCGCGCGCATGCTGAAGCTCCTCTCCTGAAATCGCGCCGGAGCTCGCGAGGCGGTCCCGACGCGCCAGGTCGGATTCGGCGGTGGCAAGCTCGGCCTGCCGGATGGTGACCGCGCTCTGCAGTTGTGCGCTGGTGGCGAAAAGGCTGCGGACCTCGCGCACCGTCCGTGCAAGCTGCGCCTCCGCCTGATCGAGGGCCACCTTGCTGTCGGCCTCGTCCAATCGCACCAGCGTCTGCCCGGCCTTCACGAACTGCGTGTCGTCGGCGCCGATCGCGACGACCGTGCCGGAAATTTGCGGCGTGATCTGCACGACGTTGCCGCTGACGTAGGCGTCGTCGGTCGACTGCACATAACGCAGTGCCACGGCCCAATAAACCCCCCAGACGATGCCGATCACGGCGAAGCCGCCGATAGCGATCGCCAGCCAGCGCCTGCGGCGATCACGCAGTGCCGAGTCGCGCGTCACGGGTTTCTGCTCAGTCATGATGCTTTCCTTGTATTCGAACTGCCGTGCTCAGCGCACGTTCGCGATCGGCGCGAATCCGCTCGCCAGACTGCTGTCGACGATGCGAATGACCCGACATGCTGCGCCGGCATCGCACGTCGCGCCGGTCGCCGAGACCTGCTCGATCAGCCTGATCTCGACCACGGTGACGGCAAGTGCGATAAGCAATGCCGCGATGGCACGCGTCACCCACCGGCCCGGTCGCACGGGCGGCGCGCATGCCGGCCTGCAATCCAGGTCTATCGCGTGGCAGGTATGGTTCACGTGTCTTCTCCGGTTGACCCGTTGCTCAACTCGGGCTGATCTGCGGTCGACGCCGGGTCGAATCCACCACCCAATGCACGGACCAGGTCGATCGACAGCTCCAGCCGGCGCGCCTGCAATTCCGCGTCGAGGCTCTGCTGCGAAAGCCACTGCGCCTCGGTCGTCAGCACCTGCAGATAATTGCCGATGCCTTCGCGATAGCGCAGCAGCGCAAGCTCGTACGCCTGCCGAGTCGTGGCGACCGCCTGCGTCTGTTGGACGCGCTGCTCTTCGATGCTGCGAAACGACGCCAATTGGTCGAGTACGTCGCGCAGCGCGTCGGCCAGCATCTGGTTGTACTGCTCGACGGCGATATCGTAGCCGGCGTTCGTTGCCGCAAGATTGCCACGCAACCTTCCGCCGTCGAAGATCGGCAACGTCACTGCAGGACCAATGCCCGCCATGCGACTCGCGCTGCTGAGAAACCCAGCCGCGCCCATGCTTTGCAGTCCGACGAACGCCGCCAGATTCACGTTCGGATAAAACTCTGCCTTGGCCGATGCGATGTCGTGCGAGAGCGCTTCGACGCGCAGCCGTTGCGCGGTCAGATCGGGGCGTCGGCCGATGAGCTCCGCAGGAAGCATCGACGGCAACGATACCGAGGCGGGGGCCACCGCGCCGGGACGCGCGATATCGCGGCCGCGATCCGGACCCTGACCAAGCAACGCTGCGAGCTGGTTACGCGCCAGATCGATGGCTTCATGCCATTGCGCGATCTGCTCGCGCGTCGCCGGCAGCGCGGACTCAGCCTGCTTGACTTCGAGGAGCGAATCGACACCTGCGGCGTTGCGATCGCGCGTCAGAGCATAGATTTGATCGCGCTGGCGAAGCGTCGCTTCAGCGATATCGAGCTGCAGGTAGGCGCGCTGCAGCTGGACATAGGCGCGAGCGATGTCCACCGACAAGGCGAGCCGCGCAGCGTACGCGTCGATGTCCGCGACACGCGCGGCGCCGAGCGCGCTTTCGTAGGCCTCGCGATGCTTGCCCCAGAAGTCAATCTCCCAGGAAAGCGTCGCCTCGAGCTGATGAAAGGTCGTCCAACTCTGGCCGGGTGGCGGCGGCGTCGAGCCGAGTTTCGACGGATGCTCGCGGGTAAGCTCAAAATCCGCATTGATCTGCGGGAACAGCGCTGCCTGCGCGACCCCCGCGAGAGCGAGCGCTTGCCGCGTCCGCGCTTCCGCGACGCGCAGACTCGGACTGCCGGTCAAAGCCTCGTCGATCAACCGATCGAGCTCAGGGTCGTTCAGTGTTTTCCACCAGTCCGTCTTGGGCCAGACGGGCGCGAGCGTCGCAGTGGCCAGTGAGCGCCCCGCGGCGAGCTCAGCCGCGGTTCCCAGGTGGGCTTGCGTCGAAAGCCCGGCGGTGCTCGCGCATCCACCGATGACGCCGGCCACGGCCATCCAACCCGCGATGCGGGCGACGATAATCTTCATGCCACCTTGCTCCGTCCATATCGCTTTGTGAATGCCGGTCGGGCTCGCGGCGTGCCCCCTGCGAGCGATTCGACGGCCGGAACGAAGACCAGGTTCGGACCGTGCATCGATGATCCCGCCAATCGATCAGGGTCGGCGAACCGCATCTTGGTTCCTGGGTTTAGGCTGACATGTTCTTGTCATGGCTGAATATGCCTAGGCAATTGCAGAAACAAAAAAAATCAGCCATTGGCCAGCATTTTTTTGAGATACGTCTCGAGTTGCTCGATCTCAGCCCGGGTAAATCCGCGGAGATAGCGGTTGAGGACTGTAACGGCGCTCTCGATGAGCCTGGGATAAACGGCCTTGCCTTCGTCGGTGAGCTCAAGGTTGATCCTGCGCCGATCCTGCGGACAGCGGATCCGCCGGACCAGGCCTTTGCGCTCGAGGCGATCAATCATGCGGGTCATCGCGCCCGGATCGTATGACACCCCTTTGCAGAGGCCCGATGCCGACTCGGTGGGTCCTTCGGCTAACGTCGCGAGGATGACGTACTGGGCCGCCGTGATGTCCAGCGGCGCGAGCTCGCGGTCGAGTGCCTCGACGAGCTCCATTTTGACCTGGCTAAGCAGCCGACCGAGGCCCACCCGGGGCTCGAACGTCTTGGTATCGTAGATCGGGGTCGCGGCGGTGGACGTGTCCATGCCGGTATCTTAGTTGCCTAGACAATAGTTGTCAAGGCTTTTATGTCTACGTTACAACATCCCGGGGCGGTTTGTTCGTCGCTAACCGCTGATCTGAAAGAATATTTTTCACCAGGTAGCTAAGACCGCCTTTGCCGCGCCTTTACGGTGCGCCGAACAAAAGCCGCCGATAAAAAACGCCGCGCGAGGCGGCATTTTTCCTCGGTCATTGCCGACCGCTCAACTTTCGCCCTCGATGAAGCTACGCAGCTTTTCCGAGCGGGACGGGTGGCGGAGCTTGCGCAGCGCCTTGGCTTCGATCTGGCGGATGCGCTCTCGCGTGACATCGAACTGCTTGCCGACTTCCTCCAGAGTGTGATCGGTGTTCATTTCGACGCCGAAGCGCATGCGCAGCACTTTCGCCTCGCGCGGCGTCAACGTATCGAGCACGTCCTTGCACACGTCGCGCAAGCTCGCGTTCACTGCCGCGTCGATCGGCGCCACCGTGCTGGCATCCTCGATGAAGTCGCCCAGGTGCGAATCGTCGTCATCGCCGATCGGTGTCTCCATCGAGATCGGCTCCTTGGAGATCTTGAGGATCTTGCGGATCTTCTCCTCGGGCATCTCCATCTTCTCGGCCAGGAGCGCCGGATCGGGCTCCTGACCCGTCTCCTGCAGTATCTGGCGCGAGATGCGATTCATCTTGTTGATCGTTTCGATCATATGGACCGGGATGCGGATCGTCCGTGCCTGGTCGGCGATCGAACGCGTGATCGCCTGCCGGATCCACCAGGTCGCATAGGTCGAAAACTTGTAGCCGCGCCGGTATTCGAACTTGTCGACCGCTTTCATCAGGCCGATGTTCCCTTCCTGGATCAGGTCGAGGAACTGCAGGCCCCGGTTGGTGTATTTCTTCGCGATCGAGATCACCAGACGCAGGTTGGCCTCGGTCATCTCACGCTTCGCCTTGCGCGCCTTGGCCTCGCCCGTCGACATCTGCTTGTTGATTTCCTTCAGGTCGCGCAAGGGGATCATCACCCGCTTCTGCAGGTCGAGCAGCTTGTGCTGCTGCTCGACGATCGCCTGACGAAAGCGCGTCAACCCCTCGCTGTACGAATGGTGACTGGCGATTTCGCGGTCTATCCAGCGCAGGCTCGTCTCGTGCTCGGGAAACCTCTTGATGAAGTCCGGCCGCGGCATGCCGCCCTTGTTGACGACGAGGTCCTGGATCTTGCGCTCGATCTGGCGGATGTTATCGACTTCGCAGCGGACGCTGTCGCAAAGGCGCTCGACCTGGCGCGCGGCGAAGCGAATCTGCATCAGTTCACCGGAAATCTTCTTCTGCAACTCGAGGTACTTCGGCGTCTTGTGGCCCTCTTTTTGCAGTACGCCGAGCATACGCGTGTACAGGCGGCGGATCACGCCGAAACGGGTCAACGCCGCGACTTTCAGGCGCTCGAGGTTCTCGGCAGCGATCGCGCCGCTGTTGTCCTCGGCTTCCTCGCCTTCCTCGACGTCTTCATCATCCATCGCCTGGAGTTGCTCATTGAAGTCCATCAAGCCGTCGACGACGTCGTCGACCTTCAATTCATCGCGTTCGATCTTGGCGGCGAGATCGAGGATCTGCGCGACCGTCATCGGGCAGGCCGAAATCGCCATGATCATGTACTTGAGACCTTCCTCGATCCGCTTGGCGATTTCGATCTCACCTTCGCGCGTCAACAGCTCGACCGACCCCATTTCACGCATGTACATGCGCACCGGGTCGGTCGTGCGACCGAACTCGGAGTCGAGCGTCGACGCGGCCGCTTCGGCCGCTTCCTCGTCGACGTCGTCGGCCGCGGCCGTCGGCGCGGCCTCCGACATCAACAGTTGTTCGGCATCGGGCGCCTCGTCGTAGACCTGAATCCCCATGTCGTTGATCATGGAGATGATGCCTTCGATCTGCTCGGCATCGAGGATGTCGTCGGGGAGGTGATCGTTGATCTCGGCGTAGGTCAGGTAGCTCCGCTCCTTGCCGAGCACGATCAGGTTCTTCAGACGCGTCTTGCGCGCTTCGGCTTCCGCGGGGGAAAGCTCGACCTTGCGCGGCTCGACGCCGCCGTTCTTGCCGCTGCGTACCTTGCCTTCGGCCAGCGCTTTTTCGGTCCGCCTCGCCGACAGGCGCGCGGCGATTTCGCCGGCCGAAGGTTTGACCGCGGGCTTGGTTCCGGGCTTTGCGGGCGGCGCGCCGCGCGCCGCGACCGGCGGCTGCTTGCCCGGGATCTTGCCGTTGATCTTGGCGGCCTTCGGAGCGACGGCAACCGGCGTTTTCGGCGCCGGCTTGGCCGGGCTCTTCTTCGCGCCGACCTTGGTCGACCGGGCCTTGAGCTTCGGCGCCGGCGTCCGTCTGCCGGCGGGTTTTTTCACGCCTCGTGCGACGGGTTTTTTCGCCTTGCCTTTCCTGGCCGCGGCAGTACCGGCACGCCGCAGCTTGCGCGCGGTCGGTTTTTTGGCCGGCTTGGTGCGCGCCTTCGGCTTGCCGCGGAATCGCGCGGCGCGCGAGGGCTTGGCCTTGGGCTTGGCGTGCGATTTCCTGGCGGGCTTCGAATGTCTTTTGACCATGATCGTCCTACGAGTGGCGGTGCCGACCTCTAATCGAGCACCCGTCGGGGTGCCGACAAGTGCGAAATGGGGGCGAATCGGGAAAACTTCAAATTATAACATTTGCGCATCGGCGGTTTCAGCTTCCCGCGGGAGGCTGCCGCGCGAGCTGGCGCTGCCGCGCACGCTCGGTCTCCTCGGGAGACAAGTCGAGCGGGGGGGCCTGCCGGGTCGCGGCGGAATCCCCGTGCTTCTGGGCGTTCAGCCAATAGCGCCTGATCCCTTCGACAAGCTGGACTTCCAGCAATTCGCCGGACAGACCTTCGATCTCTCCGGTCGTCAGCGCGGCGATCAGGATGTTTTCGTGCGGCGAGCCGGCGAATTGCTGCAGAACGCCCGCGGTCGTCAACGGTGGGGCGCTGCCTCGGCAGTGCGCCACCAGGGCGGCCAGCGCGTCGCCTTCGGCCCCGGCGTCGACGGGTTCGGGAACGGCGAAGCGATGCGTCAGATCAGGCTCGAGCAGCACGCATTGCAAAATCCCGCGCAACAGCGACGGTGCCGTGCGCTGCGGCCGTGTCCGTACGCTTGCGGTCGAAGCCGCGCGCGGCAGAGGGAGCAGCGTGTCCATTTCCGTCTCTCGAAGGCCGGCCAGTTCGGCCAGCCCGCGGCGCAGGAGGGTCGAAAGCACCGGCGCGACGATCTGCCCGAGCAGCGGTTTGGCCGCATTGACCAGCGCGGCGCGTCCTTCGGCGGAACGCGGCGGATGGCGCTGCGCCAATTCGGAAAGCAGGAAATCCGAAAGCGGCACCGCCGCATCGACCCGCGCCTCGAACGATGCCTTGCCGCGCTGGCGCACGTAATCGTCCGGATCCTCGCCTTCGGGCAGAAACAGAAAGCGCGCATTCTTGCCGTCGGAAAGCACAGGGAGCGTGTTCTCCAGCGCGCGCCACGCGGCACGCCGTCCCGCGGCATCACCGTCGAAACAGAAGACGACCGTGTCGGCCAGTCGGAAGAGCTTCTGCACGTGCGCGGACGTGGTGGCCGTGCCGAGCGTCGCCACGGCGTACTCGACGCCGTGTTGCGCGAGCGCGACGACGTCCATGTAGCCCTCGACCACGACGACGCGGCCCGCGGCGCGGACGGCCTGCCGGGCCTGGAAGAGCCCGTAGAGCTCGCGCCCCTTGGAAAACAGTGGCGTTTCGGGGGAATTCAGGTACTTGGGCTCGCCCTTGTCGAGGATTCGGCCGCCGAAGCCGATAACCCGACCGCTCCCGTCATGGATCGGGAACATGATGCGGTCACGAAAACGGTCGTAGCGCTTGCCGCTCTCGCCACTGATGACCAGGCCGGCGGTTTCCATCGCCTTGTCGGCATAGCCAGGCATTGCGGCGAGCGGCTGCCAGTCGTCGGCGGCGTAGCCGATGCCGAAATGCGCCGCGATGGGCCCAGTCAGGCCGCGGCGCTTCAGGTAGTCGATCGCGCGGGGCGAATCCTTCAGGGCGCTGCGGTAGAGCTTGGCCGCTTCCAGCATCAGCCCGGAAAGGTCTTGCACGTCCTCGCGCCGCGCGTCCGCAACCGCGGATTGGATGCGGGGGACTTCCAGGCCGGCGCCGCGGGCCAGGTCCGCGACAGCCTCCGGGAAGGACATCCCGCTGTATTCGATCAGAAAGCCGATCGCCGTGCCGTGGGCGCCGCAGCCGAAACAGTGATAGAACTGCTTCGACGGGCTGACGGTAAACGACGGGCTTTTTTCGGTGTGGAACGGGCAGCAGGCGACATAGTTAGCGCCCGCTTTTTTCAAAGGCACGTGCGGATCGATCACCTCGACGATATCGACCCGCGATAACAGTGCCTGAATAAAGTCGTTCGGGATCATGGCCTTACATGCGTCGGCGGCGGGACCGCACGGGGCCCGTCAAACCATTATAGGCGACGATTTCCGCGGTGCGAGGCCGCGATCAGCCGGCGAGCCGGACCTTGACCTTGGCCGACACCGCGCCCATGTCGGCGCGGCCCGCAAGCTTTGGCTTGAGCGCAGCCATCACCTTGCCCATCGCCGTCATGCCGCCCCCGGTCTGCGCCAGGGCGGCGTCGATAAGCGCATCGACCTCCGCGTCCGATAGCGCTTGCGGCATATAGGTCTGCAGGATCTCTATCTCGTCGCGTTCCTTCGCCGCGAGGTCGGGCCGCTTGCCTGCTTCGAACTGCGTAATCGATTCCCGGCGCTGCTTGATCATGCGCTCGATAATGGCGACGATGTCCGCGTCTGCGGCGTCGACGCGCTCGTCGACCTCCTTCTGCTTGATCGCCGCAAGCAGCAGTCGGATCGTCGACAGGCGCGATACGGCCTTGGCGCGCATCGCGTCTTTCATCTCGTCGGTGATGCGGGCTTTGAGGGTCATCGCGGGTTCTCAAAAGCAAAATGCCGCGTTAACCGGCGCTCGGCGCCGAGTTGAACGCGGCAAGTTATTGCGTCACGGTTTGTGACGCAATAACAGCTAATAAAGCTTGGGCGGCAGCTGCTGGCTGCGCAGGCGCTTGTAATGGCGTTTGACCGCGGCGGCGAGCTTGCGCTTGCGCTCGGCGGTCGGCTTTTCATAGAACTCGCGAGCACGGAGCTCGGTGAGTAAACCCGTCTTTTCGATCGTCCGCTTGAAGCGGCGGAGCGCGACTTCGAACGGCTCGTTTTCGCGGACGCGAACGCTGGGCATTGGCGATTATTCCTTTCGGCGGCAACGACTTACAAGTGAGCCGTGCAGTATAGCAGCCCCACCTTTCGGCTGCAAGCAGGCTATACTTGCCGCCCTTCGAAAGAGGCGATTTTGCTCGTACTCGGCATAGAGACTTCCTGCGACGAGACCGGACTCGCGCTGTACGACGGCGGTCGCGGGCTACTCGCCCATGCGCTGCACTCGCAGGCGGCGATGCACCAGGCATACGGCGGCGTCGTCCCCGAGCTCGCTTCGCGCGATCATATCCGGCGCGTCGTGCCGCTGATCCAAACGGTACTGCGCGAAGCGGGGTGTACCCTCGCCGATCTCGACGGCGTCGCCTATACCCGGGGGCCGGGTCTCGCCGGGGCGCTCCTGGTCGGCGCGAGCATTGCCAATGCCCTGGGCTTCGCTCTGGACATACCGGCACACGGCGTGCATCACCTGGAAGGGCACCTGCTCTCGCCGTTGCTCGCCAAACCCAAGCCCGCGTTCCCGTTCGTCGCATTGCTGGTGTCCGGCGGCCATTCTCAGCTCTACGCGGTTCGCGGGGTCGGCGACTACGCGCTGCTGGGCGACACGCTCGACGACGCGGCGGGCGAGGCATTCGACAAGACGGCGAAGCTGCTGGGACTCGCCTATCCCGGAGGCCCGGCGCTGTCCAGGCTTGCCGAACGCGGGAGGAGCGGCGTCTTTGCGCTGCCGCGACCGATGAAGGACAGCGGCAATCTGAACATGAGTTTTTCCGGGCTGAAGACCGCGGTTCGGACCTTGGCGCGGGGAACGGCGCCGGGGGCGCAGCGCGATGCCGACATCGCGCGCGAATTCGAGGATGCCATCGCCGACGTGCTCGTCGCCAAGTCGCTGGCGGCGCTGGAAGCGGCCGGAATGTCGCGCCTGGTCGTCGCCGGCGGCGTCGGCGCCAACCGCGTTTTGCGGGAGCGTCTGAGCGCGGCGATCCGCCTTCGGGGCGGCGAAGTTTTCTATCCCGATCTTGAGTTCTGCACCGACAACGGCGCGATGATCGCGCTCGTCGGCGCGCTCCGCCTTCGACAGGGCCTGCCGCAGGACTACGCGTTCGACGTGCGGCCGCGCTGGGAGCTCGCGAGCCTGGCGCCTCCGCCACCGTGATGCGCCGGCCGGAAGGCACCCCGCGGGCTTCCCGGTGGGGTCGTCAAACGGACTTTTCTCCGACCTTGCGCTCTTCGCCGGCAAGAAGCTTGCGTATGTTGCCTCGATGGCGCCAGAACAGCAGCAACGCGATCGGCACGAGCGCCCACGATTCGGGCCAGTAGCCGAGAAAATAAAACCCAAGCGCCGGCAGCGCGAAAGCGGCGACGAGCGAGGCCAGCGACGACATCCGAAACGCGAGCACGACGACGAGCCAGATCACCGCCAGCGCAAGGCCGAGTTGCCACGACAGTGCGAAAGCAACGCCGGCCGCCGTCGATACCCCCTTGCCGCCGGCAAAGTGGTGGAACAGCGGGTAAAGGTGGCCAAGATAAACCGCCAGCGCGGCGCCAGCGGTGGCGAGCGAGGCGTCTCCCCAGCTCGCTCCCAGCCGGTTCGCCGCCCACACGGCGACGAAGCCCTTGACGCCGTCGCCAATCAGCGTCAGCGCCGCCGCGGCCTTGTTGCCGGTACGAAGGACGTTGGTTGCGCCGGGATTGCCCGATCCGTAACTGTGCGGGTCGGGCAGGCCGAACAGCCTGCTCACGACGACGGCGAACGAGACCGAGCCAAGCAGATATGCGGCGACGATGACGGCGAGCGTCGGCATACCGGGGTCCTCCATCTCGATTACAATGCGCGCGCATTCTAGCAAACCGTCGCGTCGCCTTCCGAATGAACACCATCTTCATCGCCGATCTCCGCGTCGACACGCGAATCGGCGTGTACGACTGGGAACAGCAGATGAAACAGCCGCTGCTGCTCAATCTCGACATCGAGCCGGGCTCGGCGACCGCGTTCGCCAGCGACAGCTTCGCTGACGCGCTCGATTATGCGGCGGTGGTGGCGCGGCTGAAGACGCTTGCTGCAGAGCATCCGCACAAGCTGCTCGAGCGCTTCGCCGACGCGGTCGCCGACTTGATCCGCGAAGAATTCGGTGCGCGCTGGGTCAAGGTCAGCGTCGCCAAGATCGCGCCGATCGCCGGCGTCAGGCAGGTCGGCGTCATCGTCGAGCGGGGCGAGCGCAGCGCCTAAGGAACTCCGCGGTGCGCCAGAGGGGCGGCTACGCCTCGTCCTGCGCCAGCAGCGCCGCGTTCCCGCCGGCGGCGGCGGTGTTGACCGACAGCGTGCGTTCGACCGCGAAGCGGAAAAGGTAATGCGGGCCGCCGGCTTTCGGACCGGTACCCGACAACCCTTCGCCGCCGAAAGGCTGCACGCCGACTACCGCGCCGATGATGTTGCGGTTGACATACACGTTGCCGACCCGCACGCGCGATGCGATGTGTCGCACCGTCGCTTCGATACGGCTGTGGATGCCCAACGTCAGGCCGTAGCCGGTCGCGTTGATCGCATCGATCACCTGGTCGAGCGCCTGGGACGAATAGCGCACGACGTGCAGCACCGGACCGAACACTTCGCGCTGCAGCGCTCCGATCCCGTCGAGCTCGACCAGCGTCGGCGCGACGAAGGTCCCATGCACAGTCGGCTCGGGCAGCGCGACCCGATGCAGCACGCGGCCTGCCGCGCTCATCGCGCCGATGTGCGCCTCGAGGATCTTTTGCGCGTCGCTGTCGATGACCGGGCCGACGTCGGTCGCGAGCGACGCCGGATCGCCGACGGCGAGCTCATCCATCGCGCCGATCAGCAGCTCGATGACGCGTGGGGCGATCTCCTGCTGCACGAACAGCACGCGCAACGCCGAGCAGCGCTGTCCGGCGCTGTTGAATGCCGATGTCACCGCGTCGATGACCAGCTGCTCGGGCAGTGCCGAGCTGTCCACGATCAGAGCGTTCTGTCCGCCGGTCTCCGCGATCAGCGGCACCAGCGTCGCGCGCCGCGCCAACGCACCGGCGATCGCGCGGGCGACCTCGGTCGATCCCGTGAAGGCGACACCCGACGTCCGCGCGTCGTCGACCAGGGCCGCACCGATCGTGTCGCCCGCGCCAGGCAGCATCTGGTAGACGCCGGCGGGTACACCCGCCGCGGCCAGAAGCCCCGCCGCGTAGTGCGCCAGCAGCGGCGTCTGCTCGGCGGGCTTGGCGACCACCGCGTTGCCGGCGGCGAGTGCCGCCGCGATCTGGCCGACATGGATCGCCAGCGGGAAATTCCACGGGCTGATGCACGCGAATGTGCCCCGGCCATGCAGCGCGAGCTCGTTCGACTCGCCGGTCGGAGAGGGCAGCAGCTGCGGCGCTGCGAAATGTCGACGCGCGAGCATCGCGTAGTAGCGACAGAAATCCGCCGCTTCGCGAATCTCGCCGATCGCATCGGCGCGATTCTTCCCCGCTTCTCGCGCAAGCAGAACGACCAGCTCTTCTCGCGCATCTTCGATCAGCTGGCCGGCGCGCTCGAGCAGCTCAGCGCGCGCGTTGCCGCCGGCCGCGTCCCATGCAGGCTGGGCTGCGGCCGCCCGCGCCAGCGCGAGGTCGACCTGAGACAGATCGGCATCGATGACCGTGCCGATCGTGCGGCGATGGTCGGAGGGATCGACCACGTCCCGCCGTGATCCGCGCGCGCGCTGTCCGCCGGCCGTCGGGCCTGCGGCCCAGCGCGCTGCCGACCGGGTGGCGAACGCCTGATCCAGCGCCAGCATCGCCGGCTGGTCGGCGAGGCTTACGCCGCGCGAATTCCGGCGTTCCGGTGCGAACATGTCGCGCGGCAGCGGCAGCGCAGGATTCGGGACGCCGCCTTGCGCGCGCACGCGCTCGGCAGGGTCGGCGACGATGTCGGCGATCGGAATCGCCGCGTCGCCGATCCGGTTGACGAACGATGTGTTGGCGCCGTTTTCGAGCAGTCTCCTGACCAGATAAGGCAACAGGTCGTGGTGGCTGCCCACCGGCGCATAGACCCGGCAGGCGATGCCGAGCTTGCCGGACGGAACGATCTCGTCGTAAAGCGTTTCGCCCATGCCGTGCAGACGCTGGAATTCGAAGGCGTCGTGCGGCAATCCGGTCTGCATCGCGCGCTCGACGATCGCCGCCGCCGTTTGGGCATTGTGGGTAGCGAACATCGGAAACAGCGTGCCGCGGGTCCCGGCGCTCGCCAACATGCGCTGCGAGCAGGCGAGATAAGAGACGTCCGTGTGCGCCTTGCGCGTGAAAACGGGATAGCCGTCGAGCCCCTGCACTTGCGCCCGCTTGATCTCGGTATCCCAGTACGCGCCCTTGACCAGCCGCACGGGAATTCGGACGCGGCATTCCGCGGCCAGCACGATCAGCCATTCGACCACCGCCAGCGCACGCTTCTGATAAGCCTGCACGGCCAACCCGAGCCCCTCCCAGCCGGCGAGCGTAGGGTCACGCCGAAGGCGTGAAAAGATCTCGAGCGAAAGTTCGAGACGCTCGGCTTCCTCGGCGTCGATGGTCATGCCAATGCCGTGCGCCTTGGCAACCTGTGCCAGCGTCGTTATCGCCGGCACCAGCTCGGTGAGCACGCGCTGCCGCTGCGCATATTCATACCGCGGATGCAGCGCCGACAGCTTGACCGAGATGCTGGGTTGCGCAAACAGGGGAGCATCGCGCTCGCGCGCACCGCCGATGGCCGCGATCGCGCCGGCGTACGCGGCGTGGTAGCGCGCCGCGTCGGCCGAGGTCAGCGCGGACTCGCCCAGCATGTCGAACGAATATCGAAGACGGGCGCCGCCGCCCGAGCGGCCGCGCGCAAGCGCTTCGGCAATCGTACGCCCCATGACGAATTGTTCTGCCATCAGCCGCATCGCCTGCTTTATCGCGACCCGCACGACCGGTTCGCCTGCGCGCGCAACGACGCGCTCGTACCAGCTCGCCGGATCGCTCGCGGATTCGGCATCGATCTGGGTCAGCCTGCCGGTCAGCATCAGACCCCAGGTCGACGCGTTGACCAGCAGCGACGGACTCTGCCCGAGATGCTTCTGCCAATCCCCTCTGGAGAGCTTGTCGCGGATCAGGCGGTCGGCGGTCTCCGCATCGGGAATGCGCAGCAGCGCTTCGGCAATGCACATCAGCAGCACGCCCTCCTGCGTCGACAGATCGTACTGCTGCAGGAACGACTCGATGCCGGCGCTTGCAGCCTGGCGCGCGCGCACCGCTTCGACCCAGGCGCGGGCGCGCGCGGCGATTCTTGCGGATGCCCCAGGGTCGGCGCTCGCCAGCGGAAGCAGGCGCGCAACCAGGCGCGCCTCGTCGGCAAGAAAGTCCGCGCGGATCGCGGTGGCGTCGGGGCGTTCGGGCAGGAGGAGGCCGGCGGGCATACGGTCGTCGTCGTATCGGCTGAACCCGACGCTAGCCGGGCCAGCGAATCGCGTCGCGCGCCGCGGCGGTCGCGCCGACCGCTTCGTGGTTGCGCGGTGCGGGACGCATCACAGCGAACATATGCGTGGGTCGGATGCGTCCTGCCGCCAACTCGGCCTCGTCGCGCGCGTGGACACGGTCGATGAAGTCCCTGTCCCATTGCACGTCGGTCGAGAAATTCGGACCGAATCCGCGATCGATAAAGGGATCGATGACATTGGCGAATCCGATGAACGCGTCGAAGCTGAAGCGCTCGACGAGCAATGGCAGGATGTCCTGCGCACGCACGCCTTCGAAGCCGCTGGTCGAGCAATCCCAGTCGAGGAATTTTTCTTCCTGCCGCCTGAGTTGGCGATTGTAGCGATGGGAACGCGGCAGCTCCCGCCAGAACTCCCTGACGATCGCCAGCGCTTCCGGCCATCGCTGGTGCCCATTACGCCCGATCATGTCGGACACAATGAAGGCACCATGGGGAGCGAGCGAGGCGCAAGCGGCATCGAAAACCTGCTCGAGCGCCAGCATGTGATGCAGCGACTGGTTGGCGACGATGGCGTCGAATCGGCCCGCCGGCTTCCATTGGTTGAAATCGGCCTGCAACGGAACGATGTTGGCCGAGACGCCTTCCTGGCGAGCCAGAGCTTGCCCGCGACCGAGCATGGCCCCGTTCAGTTCGAGGCACTCGATCGTGAAGTCCCGATAGCCCGCAGCGAGCAAGGCGCGCGCCAGTCGCACTTCGGTATCGCAATTGCCGGCGCCCAGGCTGATGAAGCGACGCGTACCGCCGTCCGACTCGTCGTAACACCGGCCGAGAAATCGGGCAAAGAATTCGTCGGGGTGGCTGGCGCCCACCGTCTCGAGTTTCGGTCGCAAATAGCGGTTCGACCAATAGTGGAAAATCGCCGGCAGCGCATGAACGTCGGTATCATCGCGGAAGCGGTCGAGTTCCGCGGCAAGTTTGGCGCCGTAGCGCGTGCGCAGGAAGGCGGCCGGTCGCCGCCGCAGCGTGTCGCGGGTGGCATCTGCGGCGCGGCGCAGCAGGGAACGTTTCATCGCAGCTGGGCCTGAGTGGGAAGGGATCTCTCGATGGACAGGCTGGGTGCGCGGGTAGGCGGCCACGCCAATAACTTCGACTTCATTCGCTGGCTTGCCGCCTCGCTGGTAATTATCTCGCACGAATACGCGATCGTGGGCACTCCTGGCGCCGAACCGCTTGCGGCGCTGACTCACGGCTTTGCGACGCTTGGCACGCTCGGCGTCGATGTCTTTTTCGTGGTCAGCGGTTTTCTTGTGACGCGGAGCCTACTGGAACGGCGCGCACTGGGCTTTTTTGTCGCGTCTCGCGCCATCCGCATCGTGCCGGCGCTCGCCGTCGTCCTGGTGCTGTCCGCTTTCCTGCTCGGTCCGATCGGCAGCGATCTTTCGCTGCGCGAATACTTTTCGCGACCCGAATCGTACACCTACATTTCGCGCAACCTGACGTTATATGACATTCAATGGACGCTGCCGGGCGTGTTCGCTCGAAATCATGTCGGCGACGCGGTCAACGGCTCGCTGTGGAGCCTGTGGCCGGAGGTGCAGATGTATGCGTACCTGCTGCTGCTGGGCCTGATCGCCCAGGTCAGACCGTCGCATGCCGCAACGGTCGTTGGCGTCGGCATGATAGCTGCGCTGGGCGCAGGTTGGAGCCACCACGGCGACCTGACCGGAAGCGGCCTCGAGCCAACTACGCTGGCGCGGCTGGCGCCTTATTTTGCATTGGGCGCCCTGATCTATTGGCAACGCGATCGCGTTCCATTCACCGCACTGTTGCCGCTCGCCGCCTGCGCGCTTGCGATACTGAGCTACCGAACCGTCGCCTTCGTTCCGGTGTTCGCCATCGCGGTTGCCGCGGTGGTGATCTGGCTTGCGCATGCGCGCCTGGGCCCGCTCAGGCGGTGGGGGCGCTGGGGGGATCCGTCGTACGGACTGTATATCTACGCTTTCCCGGTGCAGCAGTTGCTTGCAAGCTGGTTCCCGGATTGGAATCGGGGCCGGCATTTTGCCGTGGCCTACGCCGTGACGCTGCTCTGTGCGGCGCTCTCATGGAAACTCGTCGAGGCGCCCGCGCTCGCCTGGAAGAAGCAAATCGGCAGAACCCGCCTTGCAGCGGCCGGTTGATCGCCTGCGTCGCATCATCCGCGGGGATGATGGCGCCGGTGCAGCTGCTTCAGCCGCTCCCTCGCGACGTGGGTATAGATGGTCGTCGTCGTGATATCCGCGTGGCCGAGGAGCAGCTGGACGACGCGCAGGTCGGCGCCGTGATTCAGAAGGTGGGTCGCGAAAGCGTGCCGCAGCGTGTGCGGTGACAGCGCGGTTCGGGCGATACCCGCAGTCGCCGCGTGCCGCTTGATCAGCTGCCAGAACGCCTGACGCGTCATCGGCCCGCGGCGCGCGGTAACGAACACCGCGTCCGCCTTGGCGTCGCCACCGAGCTCGGCGCGGGCGGTCGAGCAATAGCGCTTCAGCCAGTCGATCGCCTCCTCGCCGAGCGGCACCAACCGTTCCTTGCTGCCCTTGCCCATTACGCGAACGACGCCCATGTCCAGGCTCACTTGCGACAACTTCAGGCCGACGAGCTCGGAGACGCGCAAGCCGGTGGCGTAGAGCGTCTCGAGCATCGCGCGATCGCGCAACCCGAGCGGCGTCCGGGGATCGGGCGCACCGAGCAGCGCGCCGACCTGGTCCTCGGACAGGTGGCGCGGCAGGCTGCGCGGGAGCTTCGGAGACCGGACGCGAAGGGTCGGGTCGGCGGCGATCGTCGCCTGCGCCGCATGCAGGCGATAGAAGCGGCGCAGGGTCGACAACCGGCGGTTGATCGAGGCGATCTTCGCCTTCGTCTGGAACTGCGCTGCGAGAAAGGTCTCGACGTCGGTGCGCTGCGCCGCCAACAAACCCTTGTGCGCGTGGCGCTCGAGCCAGGCCGACCACGCCACGAGGTCGCGGCGATAGCTGGCGAGGCTCGATGCGGCGAGACCGTCCTGCAGCCATACCTGGTCGCAGAACGCGTCGATCAGCTCGGCGGCGGTCTGCATGGCCCTATCGTCCGAAGCGATAACCTTCGTGCGTCAGCAGCCAGCGCTTGATGGCGATCGGGTCGCCGCGGGTGGTGCCCATGAAGCCGCCGAGCGCCCCCTGGCTGCCGACGACGCGATGGCAAGGAATGACGAGCGCGATCGGATTGGCGCCGCAGGCACCGCCGACCGCGCGCGGCGCGGTGTGTAGGCCCCGCGCAAGCTCGCCGTAGGTGCGAGACTCGCCAACCGGGATTCGCGCCAGCGACTCCCACACCTTGCGGCGGAAGGCGGTACCGCCCGGGGAGAGCGGCAGCGTGAAGCGGAATTCGGGGTCGGCGAAATAGCGCTCGAGCTGCCGACAGGCGCGCTCGGCGAGGGCGTCGGTCGGCACCCGCGTCCGTCCACTCTTGGGCAGGTAATCGATGCCGGTCACCGCGCCGCCGCCGGTGCGGATGCCCAGCAGCGCGAACGGCGCGTCGATCTTCGCGGAATAGGGCGGATTCATGTGATGACGCTCAGCGGAATCTCATTTGCTGCGGCAAATAGGTTACCAGCTGCGGAAAAAAATAGATCAGCAGCGTCGCCGCGATCATCAGGAAGAACATCGGCAACGCCTGCCGCGCGATCCATGTGATCTGTTTCTGCGTCATGCCCTGCAGCACGAACAGGTTGAAGCCCACCGGCGGCGTGATCTGCGCCATTTCGACGACCAGCACGGTGAATATGCCGAACCAGACCAGGTCGATGCCCGCCTTTTCCACCGTCGGCAGGATGACGCCCATCGTCAGCACGACCATCGATATGCCGTCGAGGAAGCAGCCAAGGATGATGTAGAACAGCGTCAGCGCGACGATCAGCGTGAATTTCGACAGGCCGAGGCCGCCGATCCATTCGGCCAGGTGCCGGGGCAGCCCGATGTATCCCATGGCGAGCGTGAGGAAGGCGGCGCCCGCAAGGATCAGCGCGATCATGCAATAGAGCCGCGTCGCGCCGAGGAGACTCGCGGCGAACGTCGATCGGGTCAGCGATCCTTGCACCGCGGAAATCAGCAGCGCACCGACGACGCCGAAGGCCGCGGCTTCGGTCGCGGTCGCGATGCCGGCGTAGATCGAGCCCAGAACCAGGCCGATCAGCACGATGACCGGCAGCAGATGGCGCGACGCGTACACCTTCTGCGCGATCGTGGAGTGCGTCGTGGCTGCGGGAATCAGATCCGCATGCAGGAGCGACCAGCCCGCGGTATAGCCGGAGAAGAGAGTTGCCAGCAGCAGACCGGGAACGATGCCGGCGATGAACAGGTGCGCGATCGACACATTGGCGGCGACGCCGTAGACGATCATGATGATCGACGGCGGGATCAGAAGGCCCAGCGTGCCGGCACCGGCGAGCGTCCCGATGGTGATGTCTTGCGGATAGCCGCGACGGGCGAGCTCCGGCAGGGTCATCTTGCCAATCGTCGCACAGGTTGCCGCCGAGGAGCCCGAAACGGCGGCGAAGATCGTGCAGCCGATGATGTTGGTGTGGAGGAGCCGTCCCGGAACGCGCTCGAGCCATGGCGCCAGGCCCTTGAACATGTCCTCGGAAAGGCGCGTGCGGAACAATATCTCGCCCATCCATACGAACAGCGGCAGCGCGGTCAGCGTCCAGGACGATGATATGCCCCAGATCGTCACCGCCATGGCGTCGCCCGCGGGTCGCGACGAGAAGAGCTCCATCCCGATCCAGGCCACGCCCGCCAGCGCAAGGCCGATCCAGACGCCGCTGCCGAGCAGGAGGAACAATGCAACGATCAAGAGCGTGGTGATCAGGAGATCACTCGACATGAGCGGGCTCCTGGTCGCGCGGTGCACTGGCGCGAGTGCCGGACAGCTCGCCCACGAACTGGTCGACGAAAGCGATCGCGAAGATCACGGTGCCCGCGGCCATCGCGAGCTGGGGCAGCCACAGCGGTGTCGCGTCGTTGCCGGTCGAGACGTCGTGCAATTGATAGGACTGCCAGGCGAGGCGGACGCTGAAGTACGCAAACGCGACCGACAGCAGGACTGCGACGCCCAGCGACCAGCGCTCCAGCCATCGCCGGCCGCGCGCGCCGGCGTGCTCGAGAATCAGATTCACGCGGATGTGCTCACCACGCGCCAGCGTATGCGCCAGTGCCAGAAAAGCGGAACCGGCCATGAAGTAGCCGGCATAAGCGTCCGTTCCGCGCACCTGAAAGCCGAACGTCCTGCCGAAGACCCCCAGCAGCACCATCGCCAGCGTGCCGACCAAAAGCAACGCCGCCAGGTAAGCGGCGGCGTTGTAAAGAAAGTCGAGCCAGCGGCGCATCTTTAGCGGCCATCCCGCACAGGAAGTCCGCTCACGGCCGGTCGGACATCATCGTTCGGGATGGCCCGAGGCGCCGGTCACATCTTCTTGTACGCGTCGATCACTGCCTGACCGTCGGGCCCGGCCTGCTTGACCCATTCCGCCGTCATCGTGTCGCCGATCTTCTTGAGCTCGCCGGCAAGCGCTGGCGAGGGAGGCGCGACCGTCATGCCGTTCTTCGCCAGCTGCTCCAGGTACCACTTGGTTTTCTCCTCCGAGGTCTTCCAGCCGCGCGTTTCGGCGTCCGCGGCGGCTTTCAGAACCGCGCCCTGCGTCGGCTTGTCGAGCGCGTCGAATGACTTTTCATTCACGAACACGATGTTCTTCGGCAGCCACGCTTGCGCGTCGTAGAAGTATTTCACCTGTTCCCAGGCCTTGGAATCGACGCCCGTCGCGCCGGACGTGATGTTGGCGTTCACCGCGCCGGTTGCCATCGCCTGCGCGAGCTCTGCCGCCTGGATGGTCACCGGCTGGGCGCCGGTAAGCTCGGCGATGCGGGAGGTTGCCGGGTTGTAGGTGCGCATCTTCAAACCCTTCATGTCCGCCAGTGATGCGATCGGCTTGTTCGAGTAGATGCCCTGCGGCGGCCACGGCACCGCATAGAGGACCCTCAGTCGCTGCTTGGCAAATCGGTCCTCGAGTGCTTTGCGTGACGCCTTCCAGAGCTTGCCCGCATCCGCATAACCGGTCGCGAGGAAAGGAATCGAGTCGATTCCGAACATCGGGTCCTCGTTGGCGTAGGCCGATATCAGGATCTCGCCGATCTGCGCCTGGTCGGTCTGCACGGCTCGCTTGATTTCGTTCGCCTTGAACAGCGACGCGTTGGAGTGGACGGTGATCTTGAGCTTGCCGCCGGTCGCCTTTTCGACGTCGGCGACGAATTGCGCAATATTCTCGGTGTGGAAGTTGGATGCCGGGTAGGCAGTCGGCATGTCCCATTTGGTTTGCGCCGCGGCGCCCAGCGCGACCGACAGCCCGATCGCGGCGGTGAGGACATGAATCCGTTTCATGGGGGTCTCCTGCGTATTGGCCGGTGGCGGGCGGGTTCTCGCGCGAAGGGCACGGCGGCTCGAATCGCTGCCTTTGTATCATATCGGCGGGTGTCGCGAAACGGCCGGTGCCGGCGGGCGCCGATATAATGAGTCCGGCGCAGCGCAGGCCGCGACGAGCCCGCCGGGCTGGCCCCATCCGATGACCGACTCCCTCCAGGCACGCTGGCAATTCTGGATCGATCGCGGCGGCACGTTCACCGATATCGTTGGGCGCCGGCCGGACGGCACGCTCGCCACCCACAAACTGCTGTCGGAGAATCCCGAGCGCTACAAGGACGCCGCGATCGCGGGCATCCGCGAGTTGCTTGATCTTCCGCCCGGCGCGACGATCCCGGTCGAGTCGATCGAAGCGGTGAAAATGGGCACGACGGTCGCGACCAACGCGTTGCTCGAGCGCCGCGGCGAGGGCACGGTATTGGCAATCACCCGCGGCTTCGGCGACGCACTGCGTATCGCGTACCAGAACCGGCCCAAGCTCTTCGTCCGACGGATCGTGTTGCCGACGATGCTCTACGAGCGCGCGATCGAGGTCGATGAGCGCATCGGCGCGCGTGGCGAGATCGTGCGGGAACTCGATGTGCATGGCGCCGAGAAGTCGCTGCGCGCCGCGTACGACGATGGCCTGCGCGCCTGTGCGATCGTGCTGATGCACGGCTATCGTTATCCGCAGCACGAAGCCCGACTGGCGGCGCTGGCGCGGGCGATCGGGTACACGCAGGTTTCGGTCAGTCACGACGTAAGCCCGCTGATGAAGCTGGTATCGCGCGGCGATACGACGGTGGTCGATGCCTATCTGTCGCCGATCCTGCGGCGGTACGTCGAGCAGGTGGAGCGCGACCTGCTCGGAACCGCGCCGATGAATGCCGCGTCCGGTCCGCGCCTTCAGTTCATGCAATCGAGCGGCGGCCTGACCGATGCGCACCGTTTCCAGGGCAAGGATGCGATCCTGTCGGGTCCCGCGGGGGGCGCCGTCGGGGCCGTTCAGGTGTCGCGGCAGGCGGGCTTCGACCGGATCATCGGCTTCGACATGGGCGGCACATCGACCGACGTGACGCATTACGCGGGCGAATACGAGCGCGCGTTCGTCACCGAAGTCGCCGGCGTGCGCCTGCGCGCGCCGATGATGCGCATCCATACGGTGGCCGCCGGCGGCGGCTCGATCTGCACGTTCGACGGTGCGCGCTTTCGGGTCGGCCCGCATTCGGCCGGCGCGAATCCGGGGCCCGCCTGCTATCGGCGCGGCGGTCCGCTGACGGTCACCGACTGCAATGTCATGGTGGGCAAGATCGACCCCGCGCTGTTTCCGCGTGTATTCGGCCCGCAAGGCGATCTGCCGCTCGACGACGCGGTCGTGCGTGAACGTTTCGCCGCGCTTGCTGCCGACGTCGAGGCGAGGTCCGGGCATCGGCGCACGCCGGAAGCGATCGCCGACGGCTTCCTGCAGATCGCCGTCGACAATATGGCGCACGCGATCAAGCATATCTCGGTCGAGCGCGGCTACGATGTCACCGAGTACACGCTGTGCTGCTTCGGTGGCGCGGGCGGGCAACACGCCTGTGCCGTCGCCGACGCGCTCGGCATGACCAGGGTGTTCATCCACCCGCTGGCGGGCGTGCTGTCCGCCTACGGGATGGGACTTGCCGACGTCCGGGCCTTGCGCCAATGCGCGATCGAAGCGCCCTTGTCGGCGGCTGCGCTGGACGGGCTCGCCACGTTGTTCGACGATCTCGGCGACGCGGCGCGCGCCGAAGTCGGCGCGCAGGGGATCGCCCAGGCCGCGATCGCCGTCGAGCGTTCGCTGCACCTCAAGTACGACGGCACCGATACGACGCTGGAAATCGCATTGGATCCTGCGTCGCCTTCGGACGAGAGCGCGCGCGGGCGGCAACTCGCCGCGCTGGTCGCCCAGTTCGAACGGCGCTATCGCACCCAGTACGGCTTCCTGATGCCGGGCAAGGCGCTGATCATCGAAGCCGCGGCCGTCGAAGCGATCGGCGCCGCGGCGAAAGCCGACGAGGCCGAACCGTCGTTCGCCCCGCGAGCGGGGTCGTTGCGAGCCTCGCGCAACAACCTCGTGTACGCCGACGGGGCCTGGCGCGAAACGCCGGTGTACGTTCGGGGCGACCTGCGGCCGGGCGACGCGATCCCCGGCCCCGCGGTCATTGCCGAGCAGAACGCAACGACGGTCGTCGAGCCCGGCTGGCGGGCGAGTCTGACCGCGCGCGATCACCTGATCCTCGAGCGCACGACCGAAATGGTCCGCGCGCATGCGATCGGAACCAGCGCCGACCCGGTTCTGCTCGAGGTCTTCAACAATCTGTTCATGGCCATTGCCGAGCAGATGGGCGTGACGCTCGCCAACACCGCTTATTCGGTCAACATCAAGGAGCGGCTGGATTTTTCCTGTGCGCTGTTCGACGCCGACGGCAACCTGATCGCCAACGCTCCGCACATGCCGGTGCATCTGGGGTCGATGGGCGAGAGCGTCAAGACGATCATCGATCGTCGCGCCGGCACGATGCAGCCGGGCGACGTCTTCGTGCTGAACGCGCCCTATAACGGCGGGACGCATCTGCCCGACGTCACCGTCATCGCGCCAGTGTTTCTCGACGGTGACGCCGATTCCGGCAGCCAAGCCGGCGGGGCGGCGCGTCATCCCGAGTTCTACGTGGCCTCGCGCGGGCATCATGCCGACATCGGCGGCACGACGCCGGGCTCGATGCCGCCGGATTCGACGCATGTCGACGAGGAGGGCGTGCTGCTCGATAACGTGCAGCTGGTCGCGCAGGGGCGCTTCCTCGACGAGGAGATGCGCTCGATTCTCGGTTCGGGGCGATATCCGTCCCGCAACGTCGGCCAGAACCTCGCCGACCTGCGGGCGCAGGTCGCCGCGTGCGCGAAAGGCATCGACGAGCTCAAGCGGATGGTCGCGCATTTCACGCTGCCGGTCGTTCGAGCCTACATGAAGCATGTGCAGGACAATGCCGAGGAGTCGGTGCGTCGTGTGCTGGACGTGCTCACCGACGGCCGATTCGAGTACGAGATGGACAACGGCGCGAAAATCGCCGTCGCGATCTCGATCGACAAGCCGCGACGCGAAGCGGTGATCGATTTCACCGGCACCAGCGCGCAGCAGGCGACCAATTTCAACGCGCCGTCGGCGGTGTGCAAGGCGGCAGTGCTCTATGTCTTTCGCACGCTGGTCGACGATGACATCCCGATGAATGCCGGCTGCCTCAAGCCTCTCCGCATCACAATCCCGGAAGGATCGATGCTGAGCCCCCGCTATCCGGCCGCGGTCGTCGCCGGCAACGTCGAAACCTCGCAGGCGATCACCGATACGCTGTACGGCGCGCTGGGCGCCCTCGCCGCGTCGCAGGGTACGATGAACAATTTCACCTTCGGCAATGCGACCTACCAGTATTACGAGACGATTTCCGGGGGAGCCGGCGCAGGGCCGGACTTCGACGGCGCGAGCGTGGTGCAGACGCACATGACCAACTCGCGGCTGACCGACCCTGAAGTGCTCGAATGGCGCTTTCCGGTCCGGCTGGATGCGTTTCGCATTCGCGCCGGCAGCGGCGGCGCCGGCGCGCACCGCGGCGGCGACGGCGGCGAGCGCCGTGTGCGCTTCCTCGAGCCGATGACCGCGGTGATGCTGGCCAACCGCAGGCGCGTGCCGCCTTTCGGACTGGCCGGCGGCAGCGCGGGAGCATCGGGACGCAACTGGGTCGAGCGCAGCGCCGGCAGCCGCGAGGAATTCGGCGCGACCTGTCAGGTCGAAATGCTCGCCGGCGACGTGTTCGTCATCCAGACCCCGGGCGGCGGTGGCTTTGGCCCGCCGCGAGAGTGAGAGGGCCCTCGCAAGCCGCATTTCGACAGCGCATAATCGCTGCATTGTCGTTTTTGCCGGGGACCCCGATGCCAAGCGTCTATGACTTTTCCCTCAACGATATCCACGGCAAGCCGCAGTCGTTGTCCAAGTACAAGGACAAGGTTCTGCTGATCGTCAACACCGCGAGCGAGTGCGGCTTCACGCCGCAATACAAGGGACTCGAGGCACTGTACAAAAAGATGCATGCACGCGGACTGGAAGTCCTCGGTTTCCCGTGCAACCAGTTCGGGGGCCAGGAGCCGGGTGCCGAAAAACAGATCGAGTCGTTCTGCGAGGTCAATTACGGCGTGACGTTCCCGCTGTTCGCCAAAGTCGACGTCAACGGCAAGAACGCGGCACCCCTGTACGAGCATCTGAAAAAAGCAAAGCCCGGCGTACTCGGGTCCGAGGCGATCAAATGGAACTTCACCAAGTTCCTCGTCGATCGCAAAGGTAACGTGGTCGAGCGCTACGCGCCCAAGGTCGAACCCGAGGCGATCGCGGGCGACATCGAGAAACTGCTCTGACCATGCCGCTGCTCGCGCTTTGGCGGCCGGCGTGCGCGATCGTGGCCGCGCTGGGAGTGCTCGCCGCGACGGTGCTGGCGCCCGCGCACGCGGCCGATGCCGCCAAGGTGCTCCGCGTCGCGATACCGGTCGCCGAGACCGGATTCGATCCCCAGGCTGCCGGCGATGCGTACTCGAACTACATCGACCGGGTCATCTTCGATCCGCTGTACAAATACGACTACCTGGCGCGACCGTTCAAGCTCGTGCCCAATACCGCGGCGGCATTGCCGGACATTTCGGCCGATCGACTGACCTGGACGATCAAGGTCAGGCCGGGCATCTATTTCGCCGACGATCCGGTGTTCAAGGGGCACCGGCGCGAGCTCACGGCCGCCGACTACGCGTATTCGATCAAGCGCACGCTCGATCCCGCGATGCGCTCGAACTCGCTGAACGTCTTCGAAGGTCGCTTCGTCGGGGCGGACAAGGTGGTCGCGCAGGCGCGACGGACCGGCAAGTTCGACTACGACGCGCCGATCGAGGGCCTGCGGGCGCTCGATCGTTATACGCTGCGCCTGCAGCTCAACTTTCCCGACGCCGAGCTCCTTTCCAATCTGACGACCAGCGGCAGCGCTGTGGTGGCGCGCGAAGTCGTCGAGGCCTACGGCGACGCCAATGGGTGGACGATGGCTAATCCGGTTGGTACCGGTCCGTATCGGCTGCAGGAATGGCTGCGCGGTCAGCGCATCGTGCTCGAAACGAATCCGGGCTTTCGCGAGGAATACTATCCGGCAGAGAGTCACGCGGCCGATCGCGCGCTGGCGCAAAAGCTCGCGGGCAGGCGCATACCGTTGATCGGGCGAATCGAGGTAAGCGTCATCGAGGAAGCCAATCCTCGGCTGCTTTCCTTCGAGCGGGATCTGCAGGATTACCTGCTGGTGCCGCCGGACCTCGCGAGCAACATACTGGATCCCGGCAACAAGCTTAAGCAGCGGCTGGCGCAAAAGGGCATTCGTCTCGAGCGCGACGTGCAGCCGGCGATCACGGGTCTCGCCTTCAACATGGAGGACCCGACCGTCGGCGGCTACGACAACGCCAAGATCGCGCTCCGCCGCGCGATCGCCATGGCGTACGACGCCGAGGAAGACGCCCGCGTGATTCGCCATGGGCAGGCGCGCCGTGCGACGCAGTTCCTTCCTCCCAACGTGACTGGATACAACGCCGAGACCGACAAGTACATCCGGCGCGACGTGGCGGGCGCCAGGGCGCTGCTCGACAAGTTCGGATACGTCGATCGCGACGGCGACGGAATGCGCGAGGGACCCGATGGCCGGCCTCTGACGCTGCGATTTAGCTCGCCGCCCGATACGCTGGCGCGCCAGCAGGACGAGCTCTTGCAGCGCAATCTCACGGCGGTGGGGTTGCGCGTCGAATTCAGCAAGCAGAAGTGGCCGGATCAGCTCAAGGCGGCCCGCCTCGGACAATTGCAGATGTGGCAGGCGGCCAACATCAGCGTTACGTCGGAAGGATTCGGATTCCTCGGACTGCTCTACGGCGAGAATGCCGGGTTCGCCAACCTCATGCGCTTCAAACTTCCGGAATACGACAGCCTTTACGTGCGTGCCCGGGCTTTGCCCGAAGGACCCGAGCGCGACAGGCTGATTCAGCGCATGACGGAACTGATCGGCATCTATGTGCCCTGGGCGATGACGATCTACCGCTACGAGAACGTATTGGTGCAACCGTGGGTAATCGGATACAAGTACAACCCGATTCAGCAGCACCCCTGGCAATATCTCGACATCGACAGGGCGCGCCGCGCCTCCGCGGTCAAATGATCGGCCGATGAGAGGTTCGGGTTGGTCGGGACTTGGCGTAGCCGCGCTGGCGCGGGCGCTTGCGATCGTGCTGGTCCTGGGCGCGGGGATCGAAGCGCGCGCCGCCGATCCGAACAAGGTCCTGCACGTCGCATTGCCGATCGCCGAGACGGGCTTCGACCCGGCGGCGGTGAACGACCTTTACTCGCAGTACATCAACCGCGCGATCTTCGACACGCTCTACGTCTACGATCTGTTGGCGCGTCCGTACAAGCTTGTGCCGAGCGTCGCCGAGGCGCTGCCGGCCGTCTCCGCCGACGGCAAGACCTGGACGATCAAGGTCAGGCCGGGCATCTATTTCACCGACGACCCGGCGTTCAAAGGCCGGAAGCGCGAGCTCACCGCCGGCGATTTCGTCTACTCGTGGAAACGCATCCTCGATCCCAGGACGCGCTCGCCGGCGTTCGCGGTGTTCGACGGCAAGCTCGCCGGTATGGATGCGCCGATCGCGGCCGCCCAGAAACCGGACGCCAGTTTTGACTACGATGCTCCGATCGAAGGGCTGCAGGCGATCGACCGGTACACGATACGGCTGCGGTTCAATCAGCCCGAGTATTCGCTGCTGTCCGACCTGACGACGGTGAATACCGCGGCACTCGCGCGCGAAGTGGTGGAGGCCTACGGCGACTCGAGCGGCTGGGCGATGGCCAACCCGGTCGGCACCGGACCCTACCGGCTGAAGGAATGGCGCCGGGGACAGCGCATCACGCTCGAGGCGAATCCCGGCTTCCGCGACCAGAGCTATCCGGAGAGCAGCGATCCGGCCGACAAGGCGCTGCTGGCGACGATGCGCGGCAAGAAAATTCCGATGATCGGACGCGTCGAAATCAACATCATGGAAGAATCGAATCCGCGATTGCTCGCGTTCCAGCGCGGCGATCTCGATTACCTGCAGATCCCCAACGAGCTCATCTGGAACGTTCTCGGTCCGGACCAGAAACTCAAGCCCGAGCTCGCCAAGCGCGGCATCCGTGTCGGCACCGGCATCCAGCCGTCCGTCGTGTACACGTACTTCAACATGGAGGACCCGGTCGTCGGCGGCTACGACAACGCCAGGATCGCGCTCCGCCGCGCGATCAGCATGGCGTACAACGTCGACGAAGACATCCGCATCGCGCGCCAGGGCCAGGCGGAGGCCTCGACGCAGCCCCTGCCCCCGAATGTCGAAGGCCACGATCCTGGGTTTCGCGGCTATACGCACTACGATGTCGCGGCCGCCAAGGCGCTGCTCGACAAGTTCGGCTACGTCGATCGCGACGGCGACGGGTGGCGCGACCTGCCGGACGGCAAGCCGCTCGTCCTGTCGCTGGCGTCGCCGCCGTCGACCAGCGACCGCCTCTACGACGAGCTCTGGCAAAAAAGCCTCGCCGCGGTCGGCCTGCGCATCGAGTTCGTCAAGCAGAAGTGGCCCGACCTGCTGAAGATGGGGCGCGCCAGCAAGCTGCAGATGTGGGGCTTGGCGAACACCAGCTCGACGCCGGAGGGGATCGGGTTCTTCGACCTGCTGTACGGACCGAACGCCGGCAGCCAGAATCTGGCGCGCTTTCGTCTGCCCGAGTTCGATGCGCTCTACGCGCGTGCCCGGCTGATGCCCGAAGGTCCGGCGCGGCTCGCGATATTCCACCGCCTGTCCGAGCTCGTCACCGCCTACGCGCCGTGGCAGTTGAGCGTCTATCGGCGCGAAACCATCCTCGTGCAGCCGTGGCTGCAAGGATATAAATACAATACCTTCTACGTCCATCCCTGGCAGTACTACGACATCGATCTCAAACGGCGCGAGGCGGCGGTTCGTTGACCGAACGCGTGACGACGGGATCGGCCGTCGCACAAATGCGACATACGTGGCGGTCGGAGCGCGTCCAATGCGCGCTGCGATTGCTTCGCGCGACCGAACTCGCGTAAACTGGCTTCGATTTCAACCAATCCTCAGGGGATGCTCCTGCCATGACCAGAACGCCGACGACCTCCGTCACCGCGATTGCGGTCGCGGCGCGCGCGTTCGCAGGAGAGCTTCCTTTCGGCGCGCAACTCTCCGGCATTACGCCGGGGGCGCCGCTGCCGCGACCCTAGCAGCCCGGGCGTTCCCGCCGGGCATGGCGGGAACCGGAATCCGGGTTTGTTTTTCCCGCGTTTCGTTTCTCGCCGGTGGCGAAAAGACCGGCGGCCGCGCGCCTGACAGCCGCGGCCGGAGGAAACGATGATGAACGACACCGACCCATTACAACGCTGGTTTCGCCGCAACTTTCGCGGCCTGTGGCTTTCCGCGAGCTTCCGGAGGCTTTGGCTATCGCTGACGGTGACCTCGTTCGGCGCGCAGATCACCAACCTGGCGCTGCCGTTGACCGCGGCGCTGCTGCTCAACGCGACCCCGATGCAAATGGGGATACTGGTCGCGCTCGAGACACTGCCGTTCGCGCTGGTGAGCCTGCATGCCGGCGTGTTGCTCGACCGGGTGCGCAAGCTTCCCGTCATCATCGCCGCCGACATCGGGCGGGGGATTGCGCTGCTGGCGATTCCGCTCGCCGCATGGTTCGGTGTCCTGTCGATCGAGATCCTGTTCGCCGTCGGATTTCTGTGCGGCATGCAGAACGTCGTCGGTGGCGCGGCGTACCAGGTGCTGCTGGCGCAGATGGCGGGTCGCAAGCGGCTGGTCGAGGCCAATGCCAAGGTGACGCTGGGCGAGACTTCCGCGGCGCTGATTGGCCCTGGGATCGCCGGCGGATTGATCGGCGCGCTAACCGCGCCCTTCGCGATCGCCCTGGATGCGATGACCTTCTTCGCCTCCGCGCTGATGCTGCGCAAGATCAAGGCACGCAATGACCTCGCGCGCGAAGGCGACCACCGCGGCGTGTGGCGGGAGATCGGCGAGGGAGTGAAGCTCGTCTGGGGCAACCGGACGCTGTGGGGTCTGGCGTGGCTGGCCGGCACGTGGCAGTTCCTGCACCACATGCAGGTGGCGGTGCTGATCCTGTTTGCGACGCGCGACCTCGGGCTGTCGGCGGGAGCCATCGGCCTGTCCTACGTCTGCGGCGGCGCAGGCTGCGTGCTGGCGTCGGCGTTGGCCGAGCGCCTGTCGGCACGGCTGGGCGTGGGACCGGTGATCGTGCATGGCCTGATCCTGTCGGCATTCGGATGGCAGGCGTACGGGCTGATCGGCGGCCCGCCTTGGCTTGCGACGCTGCTGCTTGGATTGGCCATGCTGGTATTCGACTTCGGCGCGATCCTGTACGGCATCAATTACCTCGCGCTGCGCCAGGCGATCACGCCCGACCGGCTGCTGGGGCGCATGACGGCGACGATGCGCTTTTTCACCGTCGCGGCCGCGCCCCTGGGTTCGCTCGTCGGCGGCGCGCTGGCGAGTCAGATCGGCCTTCGCTCGACCCTGCTCGCGGTCGGCGTGCTCGGGTTGATGTTGTCGGCGGCGGCCGTGCTGTGGTCGCCGGTGCGGCGGCACCGTACGCTGCCCGAGGCACTGATCGATTGATGACCGCGCCGGCGCTGTCGAGCCGGGCGAGGCCCGCGGTAAAATACACGTGCAAGCCGCGCCGGATGTCGTGCGGCGATATCCGGGACCTTCATGCAGCCGCCGATTCTGTTCGTCACGCTCGACTCCTGCCGCTACGACGCCTTCGTCGAGGCCAGGACGCCGAACCTGAGCTCGATCGGGCCGCTGGTGCGTGCGCAGGCCCCCTCGCATTTCACCTTCGCCTCGCACGCCGCTTTCTTCATGGGATTCACGCCCGGCGATCCGTCGCGCCGGGAGCCTTATGCGAATCCGAAGTACGGCAAGATCTTTCGCATGGAGGGCGGCGGCGACCCTGGCGTGGTCACGCCGTACGTCACGCTCAAAGGACGCAACGTCATCGACGGGCTGAAGAATCGAGGTTACCGGACGATCGGCAGCGGCGCGGTGAACTGGTTCAACCCCGAGCAGGCGACCGGCCGCGTGCTGAGCGAGGACTTCGACGCCTTCGGCTTCGCCGGCGGTCCCAATCTCAAGAAGCAGATCAAGTGGATCGATGACATGCTGGTGAAGATCAAGCCGGGCGCGCCGCCGTTCGTGTTCCTGAATCTTGCGGAGACGCATCTGCCGTACTGGCACGATGCCGCGCCCTGGGATGGCGGCTACAACCCTTGCGTGCCGTTTGGCAGCAATAACGATGCGGCCGAAGCGAGGCGACGCCAGGTCGCGTGCATCGAATACTGCGACACGGCGCTCTTGCCGCTGCTCGAGCGCTTCGCCGACGGCACGGTGATCGTCTGCGCCGATCATGGCGACTGCTGGGGTGAGGACGACCTCTGGGCGCACGGCGTATCGCACGCCAAAACCCTCGAGGTACCGCTGTTGTACCGACTCGCCGCGAACCCGCAGTGACGGGCGGCTGCAGGCGCCGACCGGATCAGCCGCTGCGCTGGAAGCGGTAAATGCTGCCCAGCCGCAGGAGCGCCGACAGTTCGTCGAGCGCGCGGCGTCCTTCGATGAGCAAAGCGGGATCGGCGAGATCCTCCGGCGCGATCCGGTCGCGATAGTTCCTGTTCACCCAGGCAACCAGCGACGAATAGAGCGCATCGTCGATCCAGACGTTCGCACGAATCGACGCGCGCTCGCCCGCGGTGAGCGCGACGCGCAAGCGCAGGCAGGCGGGACCGCCGCCGTTTCTCATGCTCTGCCGCAGATCGAAGGTGAGGATTTCCCGAATCGGCCCGTCCGAGGCGATCAGGCGCTCGAGGCAGGCGCTGACCGCCGGATCATCGGCGCATTCGGCGGGTGCTACGAGCAGCATGTCGCCGGCCGCGCGCGTGAGGAGTTGGCTGTTGAACAAATAGGTTGCCACGGCGCGTTCGATGCTCACCTCCGCCTCGCGCACGACGATGGGAGTGAACCCGCTTCCTACCTTTTCGGCGAGCTCATCGAGCAGCGTCTGCTGCTGGACGAAGGCGTTTTCATGGCAAAGCAGCACCGTTGCGTTGCCCACCGCGATCACGTCGTTGTGAAAGACGCCGGCGTCGATCGCCGCCGGGCTCTGCTGCGCGAAGAGCGTCCGCGTCGCATCGAGTCTATGCCGGCGGGCAATCGCCGCCGAGGCTTCGCGCGTCTGACGGGCCAAAAAGCGTTGTGGTGCGGCCCCTGTCCCGTCAAAGCCCGCTCTCCCATAGACGAAGAGCTCGACGCCGGGCTCGCCGGGAGCGGTGGCGAAACGGGTGTGATTGGCCGCGCCCTCGTCGCCGAATTGCGCGGCCGAGGGCAGCGGATCGTGCACGACGAATCGTTTTTCGTCGGCGAAGATCGCGCGCAGCACCCGGGTGGTCGTGGGCGCCTCCAGCGCGCGGTGAAAATGCGACGCCAGATTGGCGGGCGTGAAATGGACGCGGCAATCGGCGGTATCGGCGGACGGACTCACGGTTGCGGCGTTCGCCGCCCACATCGCGGCAGCGGACGAACACGCGGCGAGCAGCGGCGCGTCGTCACGCGCGGCGCGGGCGATGACCGCTGTATCGTCGCCGGCAAAGCCCAGCGCGCGCAGCGCGGCGACATCCGGACGCTCATGCGGCGGCAGCACGGCCTGCGCATAACCGCGGTCGGTGAGGGCTTTCATCTTGGCCAGGCCCTGGAGCGCGGCGAGACGCGGGTTGGCGACCGAACGGCGGTTGCGCTCGGCGGCGAGGTTGCCTGTGGCGAGCCCGCTGTAATTGTGGGTCGGGCCGGGAAGTCCGTCGAAGTTCGCCTCGACGGCAGGCGGTTCGCCGGTCGGCATCGTCGGCATCAGGCAGGCGCTAGCGATCGCGCGGCGACAAGGGAACCGCGCGCACCGAATCGCCGGCGCGCACACCCAAGGCCTCGGCCGCGTGCGGCAACAGCGGAAACTGCGCGATGCGCGCCGGCGCCGGGCAGAGGACGGCGCGGAACCCGGTGAAATTGCGGCTGGCGACCAGCCACAGCACGTCGTCGCTCAGGCTGTCGGGAACGGGGTCCTCCGCGCCGATGCTGACCGGCAGAAGTTGCGACTGCCGCACCGCGTGAATATTGTCGCGGAAGCATTCCAGCGTCGGACCGGCATCGAAGATGTCGACGTAACCTTCGTAGCGGAAGCCCTCCGACTCGAGCATCGACCGCGCCGGAAGAGTATCGGCGTGCACCTGGCCGATCGCTGCGCGCGCATCCGCGGGCAACAGCGTCGTATAAACCGGATGACGCGGCATCAGCTCGGCGATGAACGCTTTCTGGCCGATGCCGGTCAGGTAGTCGGCGCGCGAATACTCGATGGTGAAGAAATGGCGGCCCAGGCCTTCCCAGAACGGGCTCCTGCCGTCGGCGTCGAGCCGTCCGCGCATTTCGGCGATGATCTTCGGCGCGAAGCGGTCGGCAAACTCGGCGATGAAGAGCAGTCGCGCCTTCGCCAGCAGCGGACCGTTCTTGCCATGCCGGTGGCGCGCGTCCAGAAACAGCGAGCAGAGCTCGCTGTTTCCGGTGTGGTCGTTGCTCAGGAACAGCGTCGGCGCGCTGATGTATACGCCGAGTTCGCGTGAAGCGTGCACCTGGGTGCCGACGTGGTAGTTGTACCAGGGCTCGGCGAGCCCGACCGCCGCCTCGATCGCGCTTATGCCGACCACGCCTTGCGTCGCGCCGTCGATCAGCACGAATACGTAGCATGCCTCGGCGTTGCCGGCTCGGCCGGCAAAGGAGGCGAGGGAGCGCTCGATGCGCGATCCCAGGCGCTCGGCGTTGGCGGGCAGCGTCGTCAGCCCCGCGCCGCTTTTCTCGGACAACGCGAACAGCGCAGGCAGATCGGCCTGTTCGATCGGACGGACGGTGAACATCGCCTTGCCTCAGCGCACCGCGGAGACCGGCGTTCGCGTCACCTTGAGTTCGCCGTTTCGACGCGGTGTCAGGTGAGCGACCTGCCGAGCGCCGTTTCGAGCCGCGCCAGTCCCTCGAGTATCTCGTCGAGGGTGATCACCAGCGACGGCGCAATGCGGATGACGTCGGGCCCTGCCATCAGCACGATCAGCCCCGCGTCGCTCGCCGCGCGCATTACGTCGGCGGCCTTGCCGTGCCAGCGTGACGCCAGCTCGCAACCGATCCAGACGCCTTCGCCGCGGATGTCCGCGAAGACCTCGCGTCGGCTGTTGATGGTGCGCAACCCCTCGACGAACAGCGCGTGCCGCGCCTTGACGCCGTCGAGAACCTCCACCGTATTGATGACGTCGAATACCGCGCCGGCTACTGCGCACGCCAGCGGGTTGCCGCCGTAGGTCGTGCCATGCACGCCGACCGAAAATGCGCTCGCGATCTCGGTCGTCGTGAGCATCGCGCCGATCGGGAAACCGCCCCCCAGGCCTTTGGCGCTGGTCAGGATGTCGGGCACGACCCCTTTCTGCATGTACGAGAACAGCGCTCCGGTGCGACCCATGCCGCTCTGGATCTCATCGAGGATCAGCAGCGCGTCGTGCTCGTGGCAAAGCCGTCGTGCCGCGGCGAGAAATTCCGGCGTGCCGGGAGTCATCCCGCCTTCGCCCTGCATCGGTTCCAGTATCACCGCACAGACGTCGTCGCCGCCTTCCTCGGCGAACGCCGCCTCGAGGCCCGCGACGTCGTTGTAGCGAATGTGGGTGAATCCGGTCGGAGCCGGACCGAAGCCGTTCGAGTACTTCGCCTGGCCGCCCGCCGTCACCGTGAACAGCGTCCGCCCATGGAAGGCATTAAGCGTCGAGACGACGCGAAATTTCTCCGGCCCGAAATGATCATGGGCGTAGCGCCGCGCGAGCTTGAGCGCGGCTTCGTTCGCCTCGGCTCCCGAGTTGCAGAAGAAAACCCGTTGGGCGAACGTCGCATCGACGAGCTTGCCTGCCAGCCGCAGCGCCGGCTCGTTGGTCATCCAGTTCGACACGTGCCACAGCGTGCGCGCCTGCTCGGTCAGCGCTCGAACCATCGCCGGATGGCAGTGACCCAGCGACGAGACGGCGACGCCGCTGGCGAAGTCGATGTACATCCGACCCTGCTGATCCCAGACGCGCGAGCCTTCGCCCCGCACCGGGATGAACAGCGCCGGCGCGTAGCAGGGCACCATCAGCTGGTCGAACATTGCACGCGTGACCGGCAGCGGCGCCGCGGCATCGCCGACCGGCGCGGTACGCGTACCGGCAGGCGGAGACGCGGTCGATGTCGAAGGAACGGTCATGGATTGGATCCTACTTCGCCGCGATGATCTGGATCTCGATCCTGTAACCGCTCACGGCAAGCTCGGCCTGCACCGTGGCGCGCGCAGGTGCCTGCCCGGGCACGATCCAGGCTTCCCACACCGCGTTCATCGCCGCGAAGTCAGCCATGTCGGGCAGATAGATCGTCGCCGACAGGACGCGGCTCTTGTTGCTCCCGACTTCGGCCAGCAGGCGATCGATGCGGGCGAGCACCTGCCGCGCCTGCGTCGCGATGTCGGTGTTCAAGTCGTCTGCAACCTGTCCGGCAAGATAGATCGTGGCGCCGTGCACGACCATGTCCGCGAGCCGCTTGCCGACGTGATGGCGTTGAATCGTCATGCTGGTATGCTTGAAAAGGACATGCCCCGCGCCTCGCACGGGCGCCAGGGCGTCATTGTAGACGAAATGCGCTGGGGCGCCGCCCCGGGAGCCGGTGATGAACGGCAGGATCTGTCTTCTGGTTGCCTCGCTTGCGCTCGCCGCGGCCGTCGCGCTCGGTGCTTTCGGCGCGCACGCGATGAAGTCGCGCCTCGCCCCCGACATGCTGGCCGTTTACCAGACGGCCGTGCAATACCATTTCTGGCATGCGCTGGGCCTGTTCGCACTCGGCTTGCTGATGCTGCACTGGGACGCGCCGGTCCTCAACCTGGCGGGCTGGCTGCTGCTTGCGGGGCTGATCCTGTTTTGCGGCAGCCTTTACCTGCTTGCGCTCACCGGCGCGCGCTGGCTTGGCGCGATTGCGCCGCTGGGAGGTATCGCGTCGATCGCGGCGTGGCTCACCGTCGCCTGGGTCGCCTGGCTGCGCTGAGCTTCTCCGGTCCATCGACCTTGGCGCCGGACGCCTTGATGATCCTCGCGTACCGCCAGGTGTAGATGTCGAAGCCGGGCAGGCCGCTCTCGGCGAGCGTCGGCAGATCCGGGACCCGAGCCAAAGGAAAGCTTGCCCGGATTCGCCCTGGCGTACGCGCCGCAAACGGCGCGCACTCTCTCTTCACGGCGCATGCCGGGCGCGACCCGCCTTGCGGCTCGGCGCTCGCCGCGCGGCGATGTGGTTCGCGATCATCGTGACGACATGGTCCCGCACCAGGCGTCCGCCCTCGTCGAGCAGCCACAGCCGCAGCAGGCCGGTGACAAATACGCAGGTGTCGAGCGCCGCTCCGTCGGGCGACAGGTCGGCGCGCATCGTCCCGGCCTCCCGTGCCCGCGCGTAAACGCGGGCAAGCTTGGATCGGAGCTCCCGGCAGCTTCGCACGTGCCGATTGAGCTCCGTCCGCAGCTCGTCGACATACTCGCATTTGAGGGACATGATCTCGAACGTCCGTCGCGTTGTCGGGTCGCTTTCGATCTGGTCGACGACACTGTGCAGGAACCGCTGGACGTCCAGCAGCGGGTCTGGACCCTCGGTACCGAGCAGTTCGGTGCGGTCGAACAAGGGAAGCGAGACCCGGTCGCGCATGGCCCGAAAGAGTGCGCGCTTGTCGGCGAAATGCCAGTACACCGCGCCTCGCGAGACGTCGGCGGCGGATGCGATACGCTGCAGCGTCGTTCGCGTCACGCCGCAGCGTGCGAATTCGCGCTCGGCTGCATCGAGTATATGCTGCCTTGTCTGCTCGGACTCCTGCTTGGTTCGTCTCACGTCGCGCCATCGAGTTTACATACGCGGGTGATTGTATAATAATCTTGCGCGCGCCTGCCCTTGCGCGTCTGCCTTCGTCATTCCCTGTCACGCCGCCGTTCGGGAACGCAGCGATGCCCTTTTTGCGCCTGTTGTCTTCATACGTAGCGAAGCATTCGGCGACACTGATTGTCGCGGGACTCCTCGCCTCATGCGGGCGGGACGCCGCGACGCCGGCGGCGACTCCGCCTTCGCCGGCGCCTATACCGGTGCACACGATCACGGCGGAGCCGCGCAAAGTGCCGATCCGCTTCGACCTGGTCGGGCAGGTCGAAGGGTCGAGACAGGTCGAAGTACGCGCGCGCGTGTCCGGGATACTGCAAAAACAGCTCTACAACGAAGGCGACGCGGTGAAGGAGGGCACCCCGCTATTCGAAATCGATCGCGCGCCGTACGAGATCGCGTTGGCGCAGGCACAGGCTCAGCTGGCCCAGGCAACCGCGCAGGTCGGCCAGGCGCGGCGCGAGGAGTCCCGGCTGCAGCCGCTGGTTCAGGACCGCGCGGTCAGCCGCAAGGAATACGATGACGCGGCGTCCAGTCGCCAGCTCGCCGAAGCATCCATTCAGCAGGCCAGCGCTTCGATTCGACAAGCCGAGCTCAATCTCTCCTATACGCGGGTCGCGGCGCCGCTGGCGGGTATCAGCGGGCGCGCCGAGCACTCCATCGGCACGCTGATCACGACCGATCCCAACGGCAGCCTGTTGACGACGATCAACCAGGTAACGCCGGTGTGGGTTCGGTTCAGCCTCGCCGAGGCGGATCTGGCCAACCTGCCTGGCGGACATCTCGACCGCTCTACGCCGGTCACCCTCTCGCTGCTGCTCGCGGACGGCACGACGTATCCGCTCAAGGGTCGGCTCAACTTCGCGGCGACCGCGATCGATACCCGGCTCGGCACGCAGCAACTGCGTGCCGAATTCGACAATCCGCGGCAACAGCTGCTTCCCGGCCAGTTTGTCACGGTGCGGATCACCGCCGGCGAGAGGCAGAACGTCTTTCTCGTGCCGCAGACCGCGGTCGTCCAGACCGAGAAAGGCGATCTCGTGTTCGTGGTGGACGCGCAGGGCAAGGCGCAACCCAGGCCGGTGAAGACGGGGGACTGGATCGGCAAGGACTGGACGATACTGTCGGGCCTCAACGCCGGCGACAAGATCGTCATCGACAACCTGCTGAAGGTGCAGCCTGGCGCCGGGGTTACCGAAGCCCCGCCCGCGCCAGGCGCCGCCCCGCCGGGAACCGTTCCGGGTCTCGCCGGCTCGTCGGTCAGCAAATAGCGCGAGCCCCCTTTGTTTTCGCAGTTCTTCATCAACCGGCCAATCTTTGCCGCCGTCATCGCGATCATCATCACGCTCGCGGGCTTGATCGCTTCGCAAGTGCTGCCGGTGGCACAGTATCCGGAAATCGCCCCGCCGACGGTCGTGATCACCGCCAACTATCCCGGTGCGAGCGCCGAGACGCTGGCGCGAACGGTGGCCGCTCCGATCGAGGAGCAGCTTTCCGGCGTCGAGAATCTGATCTACTTCAGCTCGACCGCGTCGAGCAGCGGCGCCCTGACGATCAACTGCACGTTCGAGGTCGGCTCGAATGCCGACAAGGCGGTGATCGACGTCAACAACCGCGTGGCGATCGCGCTGCCGCGCCTGCCCGACGTCGTGCGGCAGACCGGCGTCGTGGCGCAGAAGCGCTCGACCGACATTCTGCTGGTGATCGCGCTGACATCGAACGATCCTCGCTACGACACGCTGTATCTCTCCAACTACGCGACGATCAATATCCTCGACGAGCTCAAGCGCATTCCCGGCGTGGCTGACGCGACGATCTTCGGCGCGCGCGACTACTCGATGCGCGTATGGCTCAACCCGGCGAAAATGGCGCAGCTCGGCATCACCGCCACCGACGTCGCGCAGGCCATCGCCGCCCAGAACAACCAGTACGCCGCCGGCAAGATAGGCGCCGAGCCGGCGCCGCCGGGGCAGACGCTGGTCTACACGGTGGCCGCGCGCGGGCGGCTGGAAGAGCCCGAGGATTTCGGGAATATCCTGCTGCGCTCGACCGGCCCCGGAGGCGCGCTGCGCGTCCGCGACATCGCGCGCATCGAGCTCGGCGCGGTGAGCTACGACGCGTTCACCAATCTCGACGGCAAACCCACGATCGGCGTCGCGGTTTTCCTGCAATCCGGCGGTAACGCGCTCAAGGTCGCCGATTCGGTGCGCGCCGGCATCGATCGTCTGTCCCAGTCGTTTCCGCAGGGCATGACCGAGATCATTCCATTCGACACGACGCGCTTCGTGCGATCGTCGATCCACGAGGTGATCATTACCCTGTCGGAAGCAGCGTTTCTGGTGCTGCTGGTCGTGTTCGTGTTCCTGCAGAGCTGGCGCGCGACGCTCATCCCGATCATCGCGGTGCCGGTGTCGCTGATCGGCGCCTTTGGCGGGCTGATGCTGTTCGGTTTCACGCTCAACACGCTGACGCTGTTCGCGATCGTGCTGGCGACGGGGATCGTCGTCGACGATGCGATCGTCGTCCTCGAGAACGTCGAGCGGTTGATGGCCGAACGGAAACTCTCACCCAAGCAGGCGGCGATCGAGTCGATGCGAGAAGTGACGGGCGCGATCGTGGCGATCGAGCTGGTACTCGTCTCCGTGTTCGTGCCGGTCGCATTTCTGGGCGGCCTCGCCGGGAAGCTCTACCAGCAATTTGCCGTTACGGTGGCCACCGCGGTCACGATCTCGGGCCTGATCGCGCTGACCCTGACGCCAGCTCTCTGCGCGCTGCTGCTCAAGCCCCAGCACCTCGAAAACCGGTTGTTCCGGCCGTTCAATCGAGGTTTCGCGTGGATTACGCGCACCTATCTCGGCGGCGTGAGGCTTACCGTTCGGCATGCCGTGATCGCGCTTCTCACCTTTGTCGCGATCGTCGGCATCGATGCGCTCCTGTTCCGGACCGTCCCGGGCGGATTCGTTCCCCCGGAAGATCAAGGTTACATCCTCGGCTCGCTGACGCTGCCCGACGCGGCGACCTTGCAGCGCACGCGCGAGGCCGGCGCCCTGATTCAAAGCGCGGTGCTGACCGATCCCGCGGTTGAGCACGTCTTCGTCGTCAGCGGGCTTGACGTCATCGCCGGCGCGTACAAGACCAACGCCGCGACGATCTTCATCCCGCTCAGGCCATGGGACGAGCGCAAGACGACGGCCGAAGACCTGGCGAAACGTGTGATGAGCGAAGGTGCGAAGCTGTCGCAGGGGAACTTGCTCGCGTTCAACCCCGCGGCGATCCGGGGCCTGGGCAGCGCGGGCGGATTCGAAGTCTATCTGCAGGATCGCGCCGACGCGGATCCGCAGAAGCTATATCAGAACCTGCAGCCGTTCCTCGGCGAGCTGCGCAAGCGGCCGGAGCTTACCGGCATCGCATCGTTCTATCGTCCGACCTCGCCCCAGCTCTTCGTCGATGTCGACCGCGAAAAAGCCGCCGCCCTCGGCGTGCCGCTGAAGGACGTATTCGACACGCTGCAGAGCACGATGGGCGTGCTCTACGTCAACGACTTCAACAAGTTCGGCCATACCTACCGCGTGCAGCTGCAGGCCGAGGGGGCATATCGCGCGAAGCCGGAGGACCTCGGCAATGTCTACGTCCGGTCCGCGCACGGCGACATGATCCCGGTGAAGGCGCTGATCAGCGTCAAAAACGTCATCGGTCCCGAGCAGATCGATCGCTACAACGGCTTCCTGGCCGCGAAGATCCTCGGCAACGGCGCGGCAGGCGTGAGCTCCGGCCAGGCGATCGCTGCGGTGGAGGCCGCGGCGAAAGCGCTGCCGGCGGGCTATACGATCGCCTGGACCGGGCAGGCGTTCCAGGAAAAACGCATCGGCACCGCATCGATCCTCGCTTTCACCTTCGCGATCATCATGGTGTTCCTGATTCTTTCCGCGAATTACGAGCGATGGTCGCTCCCCGTAGCCGTGCTGCTCGCGGTGCCGTTCGCCTTGCTGGGGGCGTTGACGGCGGTCTTCCTGCGCAACTTCAGCAATGACGTGTATTTCCAGATCGGGCTGCTCGTCCTGATCGGCCTCGCCGCGAAGAACGCCATCCTGATCGTCGAGTTCGCCGCGCAGGAGCAGGCAAAGGGGCTGTCCCCGGTCGATGCGGCGCTCGAGGCCGCTCGGCTTCGCTTCCGCCCGATCGTCATGACCTCGCTGGCCTTCGTGCTCGGTGTCCTGCCCCTCGTGCTGGCGACCGGTGCCGGCGCGGCGGCACGGCGCTCGATGGGCACCGGCGTATTCGGAGGCATGCTGGCCGCGACTTTCATCGCCACGATCTTCATTCCGCTCTTTTTCGCGCTTCTCGCGCGGCGCAAGGCCAAGCCCGCCGAGACGCCGGCCGCCGTCGAGGAAGGAGCCGTGTGATGCGGCGCGCCGCGATCGCTTTCGCCGCGACTTTGCTTTCGGGTTGCATGGTCGGTCCGGATTACCAGCGGCCGCCGACGCCGCTCCCGGCCGAGTTCGCCGCGCCCGCGTCCGGCCCCGCCGCGGAAAAGACGGCAGCCGCCGACTGGTGGACCGTCTATGAAGACCCGGTGCTGAATGATCTGGTGACAACCGCGCTGTCGGAAAACCTCGATGTCGTCGCCGCGGTGGCGAAGATCGAGGAGTTCGACGCCGACCTGCGCGAGGCCAACGCCGCGCTGTTTCCGGAATTCGATCTGGGGGCGACGGCCGCGCGCTCGCGATCGAGCGTGACCGTAGCGTCACCGGCACCGACTCGAATCAGCAATGATCTGAGGATCGCGGTGTCGACATCGTTCGAGATCGATTTCTGGGGAAGACTGCGCCGACTGCTGGAAAGCGCGAGGGCCGAGGTCCTTGCGACGCATTATGCGAAGGACGTCGTGACCCTGTCTCTGGCGGGCCTGACAACGCAGACCTATTTCTCCCTGCGATCGCTCGACGCGCAGATAACGGCGACGAGCGAAACGCTTGCCACGCGCGAGGAATATCTGGGTGTCGTTCGACGCCGCGTCGATGCCGGCCTCGCCTCGGGTCTCGATCTTGCGCAGGCACTTGGCGCGCGCTCGGATGCCGCGGCTCAGCTCAAGGAGCTGGTGCGCCAGCGCATACTGACGGAACACCTGCTGGGAACCTTGACCGGCAGACTCGACCTCAAACTCTCCCCGGGCGGTATCGCCCAACTGCCCGTGCCGCCTTCTCCTCCGACCGGGCTGCCGTCGACCTTGCTCGAGCGGCGTCCGGATATCCGTCAGGCCGAGGAAAACCTGGTCGCCGCCAACGCGCAGATCGGCGTCGCCAAAGCGGCGCTGCTGCCCAAGATCTCGCTGACCGGAGATTTCGGTGGCGAAAGCGCCGCCCTGAGCTCGCTCGCGCAAAGCAGCGCGCGCATCTGGTCGATCGGCTTCGCGCTGGCATTGCCGATATTCGATGCCGGGCGGTTGAGCGCGGAAGTCGATGCCACGACCGCCAGGCAAAAGCAGGCGCTGGCCGGCTATCAGAAATCAATCCAGACGGCGTTCCGCGAAGTTTCCGACGCGCTGACCAACGTGGCCCAGACGGCCGCGACGGAAATCGATCTGCAGGCGAGCGTGGATGCCGCGCGCGACGCGCTGCGTCTTTCGACCGAGCGCTACGAGGCCGGGTATTCGGCCTATCTCGACGTGCTCGACGCGCAGCGCAGCCTGAACGTCTCGCAACTCGCCCTGATCCGCAACCGCCAGGCGCTGCTTTCGGCGTCGGTCGACCTGATGAAGGCGCTCGGCGGCGGATGGATGGACGAATCGCCGGTTGCCTTGCGCCAAGAGGCGCCGTCGGGCGGTCGCGAAGCGTCGCAAAACTGACGCACAGGGGCTTTTACACTAGAATATCCCGGCGCTGGCCCAAGATCAGAATCTCGCCCCGAGGAGGAAACGAAGATGAAGAGCGGCAATTCAGGAGTGATGCGCGCGATGCTTGCCGTCGCGCTTTTTGCGCTGGCAACACAGGCGCAGGCCGTCACCGAGATCCAATGGTGGCATTCGATGACCGGCAAGCTCAACGACATCGTCGGCGAGATCGCCACCAAGTTCAATGCCTCGCAGTCCGAATACAAAGTCACGCCGATCTACAAGGGCCAGTACGACGAATCGATGACCGCGGCAATCGCCGCCTATCGTGCCGGCAACCCGCCGCAGATCGTGCAGGTTTTCGAAGTCGGCACGGCGACGATGATGGCGGCCAAGGGCGCGGTGAAGCCGGTCTACCAGCTGATGGCCGAGCAGCACGAGCCGTTCGACAGCAAGGGCTTCCTCGGCGCCGTCGCGTCGTACTACTCGGACTCCTCGGGTCACCTGATCTCGATGCCGTTCAACAGCTCGACCCAGGTGCTCTACATCAACGACGACGCGTTCAAGAAGGCCGGACTCGATCCCGCCAATCCGCCGAAGACCTGGCCCGAAGTCGAGCGGGCCTCAGCCAAGCTCAAGGCTTCGGGCGCTGCCTGCGGATTCACCACGGGCTGGCAATCGTGGGTGCAGCTCGAAAGCTTCAGCGCCTGGCACAACGTCCCGTTCGCAACGCTGCAGAACGGGTTCGGCGGGCTCGGCACGAAGCTCGAGTTCAACGGTCCGGTGCAGGTCAAGCACATCCAGAACCTGTCCGACTGGGCGAAAAAGGGCGAGTTCACCTACAAGGGACGCAAGGACGAGCCGCTGGCCGCGTTCACCAGCGGCGAGTGCGGCATGATCACCACGTCCTCTGGGTCGTACGCCAACATCAAGGCCAACGCGAAGTTTGCCTGGCGCGTGGCGACCTTGCCGTACTACGCCGAGGTCAAGGGGGCGCCGCAGAACACCATCATCGGCGGTGCGACCTTGTGGGTGCTGAACCAGAAGGACAAGAATATGTACAAGGGCATCGCCAAGTTCTTCACGTTCCTGTCTTCGCCCGAAATTCAGGAAAAGTGGCATGCCGACACCGGCTACGTGCCGATCACCCTGGCGGCCTTTGAGCTGGCGAAGAAGAACGGCCTCTACACCGAGCGCCCCGGATTCGACATCGCGATCAAGGAGCTGACCAACAAGCCGCCGACCGCGAATTCCAAGGGCCTGCGGCTGGGCAACTTCGTGCAGATTCGCAATATCATCGACGAGGAGCTGGAGAGCGTCTGGAGCGGACAGAAGACCGCCAAGCAGGCACTCGACGAAGCCGTGAGTCGCGGCGACGAGCAGCTCCGAAGATTCGAGAAAGCCAACAGCAACTAGCATTCGGCCCGGACGGCGCGCCGCCGTCCGGTGATGCCCCGCCGCCCCGCGCGGCGGGATGTTTTCGACGGGAAACGGATGGAAAAGCGCGTCGTCTTCAAGTCGCCGTGGCTGCCTTACGCGCTCGTCGCCCCGCAACTCGTTATCACGCTGGTGTTCTTTTTCTGGCCCGCGAGCCAGGCGATCTACTGGTCGCTGCTGATCCAGGACGCGTTCGCCGCCAGGACGCAGTTCGTCTGGTTCGACAACTTCGTCGATCTTTTCAACGACCCGCGCTACCTGGCGTCGTTCAAAGTCACCGCGGTCTTTTCGATTCTCGTCACCGTCATCGGCCTCGCAGTGGCGCTGCTGCTGGCCGTATTCGCGGACAGGGTCGTCCGCGGCGCCAATATCTACAAGACCTTGCTGATCTGGCCTTACGCGGTCGCGGCCGCCGTTGCGGCGGTCCTCTGGCTGTTCCTGCTCAATCCGACGCTGGGTATCCTGACGCACCTGATGCGCGCGCTGGGGTACGACTGGAATTACCTGTTGAATCCGCGGCAGGCGCTGATCCTGATCGTGATCACAGCAGTGTGGAAACAGATCAGCTATAACTTCCTGTTCTTTCTCGCCGGCCTGCAGTCGGTTCCGAAGTCGTTGATCGAGGCTGCCGCGATCGACGGCGCTGGACCGGCGCGCCGCTTCTGGACGATCGTGTTTCCGCTGTTGTCGCCGACGACCTTCTTCCTGCTCGTGGTCAACATCGTCTACGCGTTCTTCGACACCTTCGCGATCGTCGATGCCGCGACCGGCGGCGGACCGGTGCAGGCCACCGCCATCCTGGTCTTCAAGGTCTATCAGGACGGCGTGCAGGCGCTCGACCTCGGTGGCTCCGCGGCACAGTCGGTGGTGTTGATGGTGATCGTCATCGCCCTGACCGTCGCCCAATTCCGCTTCGTCGAACGCAAGGTCCAATACTAAAGCCGCGCATGGTCGAGCATCGCCCCGTCGGAACGATAGCCAGCCATCTCATTCTCATCGCCGGCGTGGCGATCGTCGCGCTGCCGTTGTATGTCGGCTTCGTTGCATCGACGCTGTCGTTCGACCAGGTGACGGCGGTGCCGATGCAGATGACGCCTGGAACGCACCTCTTGGAGAATTACGGGAACGTGCTCCTCCACGGCAGCACGGCGGGGTCGAAAGCGCCGGTCGGCCAGATGATGTGGAACAGCCTGGTGATGGCGCTGGCGATTGCGATCGGCAAGATCGCGATTTCGATGCTTTCGGCATTCGCCATCGTCTATTTCCGCTTTCCGCTGCGCAAGACCTGCTTCTGGCTCATCTTCATCACGTTGATGCTGCCGGTCGAGGTCCGCATCCTACCCACTTACAAGGTCGTCGCCGAGCTCGGCATGGTCGACACCTATGCGGGGCTGACGCTGCCGCTGATCGCGTCGGCGACGGCCACTTTCTTGTTCCGGCAGTTCTTCCTGACGGTTCCGGAGGAGCTGGCGGAAGCCGCGCGCATCGACGGCGCCGGTCCGATGCGCTTTTTCGTCGACATCCTGCTCCCGCTGTCGCGCACCAGCATCGCGGCGCTGTTCGTCATCATGTTCATCTACGGCTGGAATCAGTACCTGTGGCCGCTCCTGGTGACCACGCGCGAGGATATGTACACGGTCGTCATCGGCATCAAGCGGATGGTCGCCGGCGGCGACGCGCTGATCGAGTGGCAGTACGTGATGGCGACCGCGATGCTCGCGCTGCTGCCGCCGGCGGTCGTTGTGCTGCTGATGCAGCGGTGGTTCGTCAAGGGATTGGTCGATACGGAAAAATAAGAGAGAAATGAGCACGCGATGGCTAAAGTCCATTTTCGCCAGGTAACCAAGCGCTACGGCGACCTCGAGGTGATCCACGGCATCGACCTGGACGTCGCCGACGGCGAATTCATCGTCATCGTCGGCCCTTCGGGCTGCGGCAAATCGACCTTGCTGCGCATGGTCGCCGGTCTCGAGACGATCACCGGAGGAGAGATTTCCATCGGCGATCGTGTCGTCAATGCACTGGAACCCAAGGACCGCGACATCGCGATGGTCTTCCAGAATTACGCGCTGTATCCGCACATGAGTGTGTTCGGCAACATGGCTTATGGTCTCAAGATCCGCGGGCTGGCCAAGGAAGACATCGACGCCCGGGTCAAGCGCGCGGCGGAAATCCTCGAGCTCGGCCCGCTGCTCGAACGTCGGCCACGGCAGCTGTCCGGCGGCCAGCGCCAGCGCGTCGCGATGGGACGCGCCATCGTGCGTGAGCCCGCGGTGTTCCTGTTCGACGAGCCGCTGTCGAACCTCGATGCGAAGCTCCGGGTGCAGATGCGCTTCGAAATCCAGAAGCTGCATCGCCGGCTCGGCACGACCAGCCTGTACGTCACGCACGATCAGGTCGAGGCGATGACGCTGGCGCAGCGCATGGTCGTGATGAACGCGGGCCGCGCCGAGCAGATCGGCACGCCGATGGAGGTGTATCAGAACCCGGCGACGGTATTCGTCGCGGGATTCATCGGCTCGCCGGCAATGAATTTCATCGATGGCAAGAGCGAGGGCGGCGGACGTGTCGCGCTCAACGGCAGTGGCTCGCTGGCCGTGCCGGACGCGCCGGCGGCGGGACGCAAGCTGACGATCGGGATCCGACCCGAGCACCTGACGCCCGTCAAGCCCAGCGAAGCCGATCTGGTCGGCAGCGTCGAGGTGATCGAGGCATTGGGAGCCGACACGCTTATTCACATTTCCGTCGCCGGCCGCACGATCATAGCGCGCCTGCCGAACGGGACGCCCGCGGAAATCGGCGAGCCGATCGCGCTGGCGGCCGCCCGGGACCGGATCTACCTGTTCGACGCCGACTCCGGCGCGCGACTCTCGTCGTGACGGGAGATTGGCCGTATCCGCGGTACATCGCGCACCGCGGCGCCGGCAAGCTCGCGCCGGAGAACACCCTTGCTGCGATGCGCGTGGGCTATGCGCACGGTTATCGAATGGTCGAGTTCGACGTCAAGCTTTCCGGCGACGGCGTGCCATTCTTGCTGCACGACGATACGCTCGATCGCACGACCGACGCGCGGGGCCGCGCCGACGCGCTGACCTGGGCGGAGCTTGCGAAGCTCGATGCGGGAAGTTGGCATTCCGCGCCGTTTGCCGGGGAGACGCTGCCGACGCTCGGCGCGATCGCGCGATGGGCGATCGCCAACGGCGTCGCGTGCAACATCGAGATCAAGCCGAGCCCGGGCCGCGAAGGGACGACCGGCGCCGCGGTGGCGCTGGACGCACGCGCGCTGTGGCGCGATGCGACCAGCGCGCCGCTGCTATCGTCGTTTTCGGAAGAGGCGCTGGCCGCGGCGCAGATTGCCGTGCCGGAGCTGCCGCGCGCGATGCTGTTCGAGCATGTTCCGGCCGACTGGCCGGCGCGCCTCGCTCGCCTGCAATGCGCGGCGCTCGACACCGATTTTCGCGAGATCGATCGGGAGCTCGTCGCTGCGGTACACAACGCCGGATACCGGCTGCTTTGCTATACGCCGAATGATCCCGCGCAGGCGGCCGAGCTCGTCCGCTGGGGCGTGGACGGCGTCATCACCGACGCGATCGACACGATCCGGCCCGGGTAGCGCGGCGACACCGCGTTGCATCGCGCCGCCAGCAACGGTTGCGGACTCGCCGCGGGCGAACTTACACCGCTGCCCTGGCTGTTCCAGGGCGTGCGATCTCGCGCTCGTCGATCGGCAGGTTGAGCAGGCCCGCGACGATACCCAGTGCGATCGACAGGTACCAGACGAGGTTGTAGCTGCCGGTACGGTCGAACACCAGGCCGCCCAGCCACACGCCGAGAAAGCTGCCGACCTGGTGGCTGAAAAAAGTGAAGCCCGAGAGCATGGCCAGATAGCGCACGCCGAACACCTGCGCGACGATGCCGTTGGTCGCCGGCACCGTCGACAGCCACAGGATGCCGAGCGCCACGGCGAACGCATAGACGGACCACGGCGATATGGGCACCAGCAGAAAGGCGACGATGATGACACTGCGGCCGAAATAGATCGCCGACAGGATGTATTTCTTGCTGACTCTGCCGCCGAGCCAACCCGAAAGGTAAGTGCCGAATATGTTGAACAGGCCGATCAGCATCAGCGCCGTGACGCCGACGTACGCAGGCAGGCCCCGGTCGAGCAGGTACGAGGGCAGGTGCACGCCGACGAAGGTGACCTGGAAGCCGCAGACGAAAAAGCCCAGCGTCAGCAACACGTAGCCGCGATGTCCGATCGCCTCACGCATGGCCTCGCCGGCCGATTGCCGGAACGTGTGCGCGTGCGCGGCGCGGCGCTCGACCAGCGCCACGGCCAGCGGCGCCATCAGCAGTCCGACACCGGCAAGCGCCAGCAGCGCGCCGTACCAGCCGACATGGGAGAGCAGCCATTGCGTCAGCGGCAGCAGCGCGAACTGCCCGAACGAGCCGGCCGCCGCCGAAATGCCGAGCGCCATGCTGCGCTTTTCCGGCGGATAACTGCGTCCGAGCACGCCCGATACGATCGAGAATGTGACTCCGGAAAGACCGGTGCCGATCAGCACGCCCGCGGTCAGGACCATCATCAGAGGCGTTGCCGCGTGCGCCATCGTGAACAGGCCGAGCGAGTACAGCAAGGTCCCGGCAAGCAGAACTCTGCCGGAACCGTACTTGTCGGCCAGCATGCCGGCAAACGGCTGCGTCGCGCCCCACACCAGGTTCTGCACCGCCAGCGCCAGCGCGAAGGTCTCGCGGCCCCAGTGCAAATCGGCGCTCATCGGCTGCAGGAAGAGGCCGAAGCCATGCCGGATCCCCATCGCCAGCGTGAGGATCAGCCCGCCGCAGACCAGCACGACGGTAGGCGTACGCCAGTCGGCGGTATCGACAGCCCGGTGGGTCATGGTCTTTCCTTCCTTCGACGATCGCGGTCAGCGGGTCGCGCCGCGTTGCGGATGCAGTGATTCGAGCTCGGCGAGCGTGACGATCAGCGCATCGAGTCTGTCGCGGCCCAGGCGCCTGGCCACCGCCTCCTGCGCGCGCCTCCAGTAAGGCATCGCCGAGCGCAGCGCCCGCGCGCCGCTTTTGCTCAGCGTGACCTCGCGGGTGCGCGCGTCGCGCCCCGGCGTTACCGCCAGGAGTCCGCGCGCAATCAGCGGATCGAGGTTGCGCGACAGCGCGGTGCGATCGAGTAACAAGGTGGCGGCGAGGTCGGAAATGCGCGCGGTGCCGTCGCGCGCGACGGTGCGCAGCAACGAGAACTGGGTGATGCGCAGGCCGGCCGGTGCCATCGCATCGTCGTACAGTTGCGTCAGCGCCCGGGCGGCACGGCGCAGCCGCCCGCACGCGCAGGCGGGTGTGGCCGCCCCCGGGGCGGGAGCGGGTGACGGCGATGGCGGCGCTCGGCCGCCCATCGGCATCAGGCGAGGGGCAACGGAGGGTCTGGCCATCGGTCGGCGATTGCGGGCATATGCACGTTGTTGGGAGTATATGCACGCGATTCCGGGCTGGCAAGCGGCGCCCGATCGCCGGCCGGCTGACAGCCAAGCCTGCCTAGGCCCAGCCTTTGGCCCGCGCCACCGCCTTGTCCCAGCCCGCAGTCAGCGCGGCCGCCCGGTCGCGCGACATCGCGGGCTCGAAACGACGATCGATTCGCCAGTTGGCGCGAATGTCGTCGGTATTTTTCCAGTAGCCCGTGGCGAGCCCGGCGAGATAGGCGGCGCCCAGCGCCGTCGTCTCCTGTACATTGGGACGCACGACGGGCACGCCGAGGAGGTCGGCCTGAAACTGCATCAGCAGGTTGTTGGCGGTCGCGCCGCCGTCGACACGAAGCTCGGCCAGCGCGAGGCCGGCATCGGCCTCCATCGCTCTCAACACCTCGGCGCTCTGGTAGGCGATCGACTCCAGCGCCGCCCGCGCGATGTGCGCGGACGTCGACCCTCGCGTCAGGCCGAACATCGCGCCCCGCGCATAGGCGTCCCAGTGCGGCGCGCCCAGCCCGGCGAATGCCGGCACCAGGTACACGCCGCCGTTGTCCGCAACGCTCGCCGCCAGCGCCTCGATCTCGGCGGCACTGCGGATGATCTTGAGGCCGTCGCGCAGCCACTGGACGACCGCGCCCGCGATGAAAACGCTGCCCTCGAGCGCATATTCAAGATGTCCGTCGCGCTTCCAGGCGATGGTCGAGACCAGATGGTTGGACGACGCCACCGCGCTCGCGCCGGTATTGAGCAGCAGGAAGCATCCGGTGCCGTAGGTATTCTTCGCCATGCCACGCTCCAGGCAGGCCTGGCCGAAGAGCGCCGCCTGCTGGTCGCCGGCGATGCCGGCGATCGGCACCCGCGCGCCGCCGATCGTCGCCTCGGCGCACACCCCTGACGAGGCCACGACCGTCGGCAACACCGAACGCGGGACGTCGAGCAGCGCCAGGAGCTCGTCGTCCCAGTCGCCGCGATGAATGTCGAACAGCAGCGTGCGGCTGGCGTTGGACGCGTCGGTCACATGGGTCGCGCCGCCGGTGAGGTTCCAGATCAGCCAGGAATCGACGGTGCCGAACGCAAGCTCGCCGCGCGAGGCGCGCTGCCGTGCGCCAGCGACATGGTCCAGCAGCCACTTGAGCTTGGTGCCCGAAAAATAGGCATCGAGCACCAGTCCTGTCTTGCGCGTGAACATCGGCTCGTGCCCCGCCTCGCGCAGCGCATCGCAGGTGCTCGCCGTGCGCCGGTCCTGCCAGACGATGGCGTTGGCCACCGGCTTGCCGGTCGCGCGCTCCCACAACAGCGTCGTCTCGCGCTGATTGGTGATCCCGATCGCGGCGATGTCCCGGATGGCGATTCTCGCGCCGGCCAGCGCCTCGGCCACGACGCCCGATTGCGTCGCCCAGATTTCGGTCGGATCGTGCTCTACCCATCCCGGTTGCGGAAAGATCTGCCGGAATTCCTTTTGCGCGCGGCCCCGGATCGTTCCCGCGTGGTCGAACACGATCGCGCGGGAGCTGGTGGTGCCCTGGTCGAGGGCGAGCACGAATGACATGGTTGTCGCTGTCCAAGAAGGACGGCCAAATGAGGTAAAATAGCCCGCTTTGTGGCCGCTCGCATTGTAGCCCGCGCCGGCGCGCGTCGCGCCGCCGGTTTCCCCGAACCATGCCGCTTTCATCCGCCGCCGTCGACCGTTCCCGCCTGCACGTGCGCGCCGTGACCTACGAAGGCTACCGCCGCAGCGACGAGCTGTTCGATATCGAGGGCCACCTGACCGACGTCAAGGATCACGACTACGCGCTGTTGACCGGCGTGCGTCGCGCCGGCGATCCGGTGCACGACATGTGGATACGCCTGACCATCGACCGCGAGTACCTGATCCGCTCGATCGAAGTCCGCACCGACGAGATGCCGTACCCCGGCGCCTGCGACCAAATCACGCCGGCGTACGACAAGCTCATCGGCGCGAGCCTGCTGCACGGCTTTCGGCGGACGCTGCAGGAGACGATGGGCGGCGTGCAGGGCTGTAGTCATTTGACCGAGCTTCTGTCGCATGCGCCGACCGCGGCGATCCAAATGTTCGCGGGCCTGCGTCGCGAAATCGAGGAAGGCGGCGGACGCCCGTTCCAGCTCGATCGCTGTCATGCGCTGGAAACGACGACCGACACCGTGCGCCGCTACTACCCGCGCTGGTATCGCGGCGCGGCTTAAAGCTTCGAAGCGAGGAGTACCGGTGAAAATTCACGAATACCAGGGCAAGGAGATCCTGCGCCGGTTCGGCATTCCGACCCCGCGCGGGATTCCGGCATTTTCCGTCGACGAGGCGGTCAAGGCCGGCGAAGCGCTGGGCGGGGCGGCGTGGGTGGTCAAGGCACAGATCCATGCCGGCGGCCGGGGCAAGGGCGGCGGGGTCAAGGTCGCGAAGTCGAGCGCGGAGGTGCGCGAGCTCGCCGGGCGCATCCTCGGCATGCAGCTCGTCACGCACCAGACCGGCCCTCAAGGACAAAAAGTGCGACGCCTGTTGATCGAGGAAGGTGCCGATATCCGCAAGGAAATGTATGTCGGAATGGTCGTCGATCGCACGACGCAGCGCGTCGTGCTGATGGCGAGCTCCGAAGGCGGCATGGACATCGAGGAAGTCGCCGCGAAGACGCCCGAGCGAATTCACAAGGTTTTCGTCGATCCCGGCAAGGGCCTCGCCGATGGAGAAGCCGAGCGCATCGCGCGCGAAATCGGCATCCCGGAAGCCAGTGCGAGCGAGGCGCGGGCGCTGTTGCAGGGCCTGTATCGCGCGTTCGACGAGACCGATGCGTCGCTGGCCGAGATCAACCCGCTGATCACGACCGGCGAGGGTCGCGTGATCGCGCTCGATGCCAAGTTCAATTTCGACGACAACGCGCTGTTCCGGCATCCGGACATCGTGGAGATGCGCGATCTGGATGAGGAGGACCCCGCGGAGATCGAGGCCTCGAAGTTCGACCTGTCCTATATCTCGCTCGACGGCAACATCGGCTGTCTGG
>DASXPJ010000009.1:0-55505 GCA_036493675.1 Casimicrobiaceae bacterium | reverse complement strand
GGGGGGGGGGGGGGGGGGGGGGGGGGGGGGGGGGGGGGGGGGGGGGGGGGGGGGGGGCGGCGGATCGGGCATCGACGGATTGAACATTTGGAATCGATTACAGTAATCGTTTTCTGCAATCGTTATCAGAAAGCGCTTGCTACATCCGAAGAATAGGCCGCCGCGCCACTGCCCGCAAGGTCAAAAAAAAGGCGCGACCGGCGCGCCCCTGGACCGCCCGGTCAGCTGCCTTAGTGATGAAACCTCGCGCGGAGCGCGCGTCGTTGCGCGGAGAGAGCCTGGGGTTGCTTGGCGCCCAACTTCGCAAACAACTCGTCGTGCGCATCGAGCTCGCGGGTCCACCGCGCGCGATCCAGGCGCATGACCTGCGCGAAGCGTTCGGGGCCGAATTCCAGGCCACGCCAATCGAGATCGCCGTATTCCGGCTGCATTCCCAGCTCGGTTTCGACCGCGTGCGCCTTGCCCTGGCAGCGCTCGATGATCCACTTCAATACGCGCATGTTCTGGCCGAAGCCGGGCCACGCAAATTTGCCGTGCTCGTCGGTGCGGAACCAGTTGACGTTGAAAACGCGCGGCGGCTTGGGCACCGCGCGTCCCATCGCCAGCCAGTGGGCGAAATAATCGCCGATGTGATAGCCGCAGAACGGCAACATCGCAAACGGGTCGCGGCGCACTTCGCCGACCTTGCCGGCCGCCGCCGCGGTCGTTTCCGATCCCATCGTCGCCGCCTTGTACACGCCGTCTTCCCAGCTCGTCGCCTCGACGACGAGCGGCATGGTGTCACTGCGCCGTCCGCCGAAAATAATCGCGGAAATCGGCACGCCCGACGGGTTGTCCCATTCCGGATCGAGCGACGGACACTGTGCCGCCGAAACGGTGAATCGCGAATTGGGATGCGCGGCTTTCCTGCCACAGCCCGGTACCCACGACTGGCCGCGCCAGTCGGTCAGATGCGCCGGCGGCTGCTTGGTCATGCCTTCCCACCAGACGTCCCCGTCGTCGGTCAGTGCGACGTTGGTGAAGATGACGTTCTCGCGCAGCGTTTCCATTGCATTCGGGTTTGACTCATACGAGGTTCCCGGCGCAACGCCGAAATAGCCGGCCTCGGGATTGATCGCGTAAAAGACGCCATCCGCGTGCGGCTTGAGCCATGCGATGTCATCGCCGATCGTCGTCACCTTCCAGCCGTCGAGGCCCTGCGCCGGAATCATCATCGCGAAATTCGTCTTGCCGCACGCACTCGGAAAGGCGGCGGTGACGTAGGTCTTGCGCCCTTCCGGCGAGGTGACGCCCAGAATGAGCATGTGCTCGGCAAGCCAGCCCTCGTCGCGCCCCATCACCGACGCGATGCGCAGTGCAAAGCATTTCTTGCCCAGCAGGGCGTTGCCTCCGTAGCCCGAGCCATAGCTCCAGATTTCGCGCGTCTCCGGGAAATGGACGATGTATTTCTGGCTTGGATTGCACGGCCACGCAACGTCGCGCATTCCGGGAGCCAGAGGCACGCCAACCGAATGCACGCAGGGTACGAACCTCCCGTCGGTTCCGAGCACCTCGAGCGCCGCGCTGCCCATGCGCGTCATGATGCGCATGCTGGCTACGACATAGGGGCTATCGGTAAGCTGAACGCCGATGTGCGCGATCGGGCTGCCCAGCGGCCCCATCGAGAAGGGGACGACGTACATCGTGCGCCCGCGCATCGATCCTTCGAACAAGGCGTCCATCTTGCGGCGCATTTCGGCGGGCGCGACCCAGTTGTTGGTCGGCCCCGCATCGACCTCGCGTTCGCTGCATATGAATGTCCGGTCCTCGACTCTCGCTACGTCGGAAGGATCGGACCAGGCGAGGTAGCTGTTCGGACGCTTGGCCGGATTGAGCTTGCGCAACATGCCAGAAGCGACCATCTGCGCGCACAAGCGGTCGTATTCCGCTTGCGAGCCGTCGCACCAGACGACGCGCTCCGGCTGCGTTCGAGCCGCGACCTGGTTTACCCAGGCGACGAGCTTCGAATGGCGTACCTGGGGGGTCGGTCGGAACGAGGCAGCAAGGGATGAAGCAGGATCGGGGGCGTTCATTTCGGATGGGGTGGGCGCGTCAAAAGTCGCTTCGGCGCGCAGTACACAAGGAAGTTTAACTTTAGCACGCGGGCCGCGACCCGCGTGAGCGGGGCCCGCGAGCTGAATCGGTCAGGCCACTGGGCCGCCCGAAGGCCCCGGGCGGCGCCGGCGGCGACGCAGCCAGGCGAAAAGCGGCGCGGTGCAGGTCAGAAGCAGGATAACCCGGGCGACGTGAAATGCCGTCACGACGGGCACGCCCAAGTCGAGCATCTGGGCGGTAATCGCCATTTCTGCGATGCCCCCGGGGGCGTGGCCAGTACCAGCGTCGCCGGATGAATGCCGGTCATCCACGCAAGCATGACGGCGAGCATCGGCCCGATCATCCACGGCAGCGGTACGCGAACGCACGCGCAAAGCGTGCCCGCCGATGCGCTCACTTACCGATGCAGAACCGGCTGAAGATCATGCCGAGCAGGTCATCCGCACTGACTTCGCCGGTGATCTCCGCGAGCGATTGCTGCGCGCCGCGAAGCTCCTCGGCGAGCAGCTCGAGCGCCGGCCGCCGGGACTGCAGATGCGCGCCTGCCTGCTCCAGATGCGTGCGAGCTGCGCGCATCGCCTGCAAATGCCGCTCGCGCGCCAGAAACGTACCCTCCATGTCCTCGTGCGCACCTGCGGCGTCGAGCATCGCTTCGCGCAGCAGCTCGACGCCGGCTCCGGTCCTGGCGGAAAGCCAGACCTCGCCGGCGCCAATGACGTCCGAGCGCGTCGCGTCGATGCCGGCAAGATCGATCTTGTTGCGCACGACAATCCGGCGCAGCGATGCCGGCAGCCGCGCGACGATCGCCGCGTCGGCCGCATGGTCCGGAGCGCGTGCGTCGGTGACGATCAACGCAAGATCGGCGCGGGCGATCGCCGACCATGTTCTCTCGATGCCGATCCGCTCGATCGCGTCGACGCTTTCGCGTAAGCCCGCCGTGTCGATGATGTGCAGCGGAATGCCGCGAATCTCGACGCTGCTGCGGATGGTGTCGCGCGTCGTTCCGGCATGCGGCGTCACGATGGCGACCTCGTCCCCGGCGAGCTGGTTCAGCAAGCTCGACTTCCCCACGTTCGGCTGGCCGATCAGCACGACGTCGAGCCCTTCGCGCAAAAGGCTCCCCTGGCGCGAGCGTGCCGCCACCGAATCCAGGCGCTCGCGCAGGCGAGCGAGCTTGCCGGCGACGTCGGCCGCTTCCACAAACTCGATGTCCTCGTCGGGAAAATCGAGCGACGCCTCGGTCAACAAGCGCAGTTCCGTCAGGCCGTCGACGATCGCTCGAACCTCCGCCGAGAACGCACCGCTCAAGCTTCGCGCCGCGGCCCGCGCCGCCGTCGCGGTCGCCGCATCGATCAGGTCGGCGACGCCTTCGGCCTGCGCCAGGTCGATCTTGCCGTTGAGGAAAGCGCGCTTGGTGAATTCGCCCGGCTCGGCGAGCCGCGCACCCAGGTCGAGGCAGCGGCGCAGGATCTGCGCGAGGACCGCCGGTCCGCCGTGGCCGTGCAGCTCGAGGACGGTCTCGCCGGTGTACGAGAAAGGCGCCGGAAAATAGACTGCGAGCCCCTGATCCAGCGTTTCGCCATGCGCGCCGACAAAATTCGCGGCGGTCGCGACGCGAGGGGCGAGCGCGCGGCCGACGACGCCTTGGACGACGCGCGACAGGTCCGGGCCCGAGACACGCACGATGCCGATGCCGCCGCGACCGGCGGGCGTCGCAATCGCGGCGATGGTATCGCTAACGCTGTGCCTCGGCATCGGTGCGTCCGCGCCGCCCGGCCGTCGGACTAGGGCCTAGCGTCGCTTCGCCGCCGCAGCCGCCGTCTCGCGCCCGATGACGCGGTTCATGTGCCACTGCTGGAAGATCTGCAGCGAATTGTTGATCAGCCAGTAGAGCACCAGGCCCGCGGGGAAAAAGAGGAACATGACCGAAAACGCGATCGGCATGATCTGCATGACTTTCGCCTGCACCGGGTCCTGAATCGGCGTCGGCGAGAGTCTCACCTGCAGATAGGCGGTGATCGCATAGATGACCGGCAGCACATACCACGGGTCCGGCGCCGACAGATCGTGGATCCAGCCGATCCACGGCGCGTGCCGCAGCTCGACGGCCGACAGCAGCACCCAGTAGAGCGCGATGAAGACGGGGATCTGCACCAGGATCGGCAGACAGCCGCCGAGCGGATTGATCTTCTCGGTCTTGTACATCTCCATCATCTTGATCTGCAGCTGCTGCTTGTCCTTGGCGTACTGTTCCTGCAGCGCCTTCAACTTCGGTGCGATCACCTTCATTTTCGCCATCGAGCGAGCGCTGGCGTGATTGAGCGGATAGAAGACGCTCTTGATGATGATTGTCAGCAGCACGATCGCCCAGCCCCAGTTGTGCACCAGCGCGTGCAGCCACTTGAGCAGCCAGAACAGCGGCGCGGCAATGATGGTGAATATGCCGTAGTCGACGACGAGGTCGAGGCCCTTGGCGAGCGACTTGAGCGTGTCCTGTTCCTGCGGCCCGGCGTAGAGCTTGACCTCGACCTCACCCGTGGCGCCGGGCGCGATCGAGGGAGCCGGCACGATCACGCCGGCCGCGTACAGGCCGTTGTCGAGCTTGCGGGCATAGAACTCCCGCGGCGTTTTCGGCTCGTCGGCTGGAATCCACGCACTGACAAAGTAATGCTCGACCATGCCGATCCAGCCGTTGTCGGCATTCTTGCTGAACGGCGGCTTGCGGCTCGGATCGGCAGCTTCCTTGTCCAGCTCGCTGAATTCGACTTTCTTGAATTTGTCGGATTCGTTGTAGACGACGGGGCCGATGTACGAGGAGGGCGCCATCGAGTTTTGCTTGCTGGGCGCCTTGGTGTCGCGGGTGAACTGAAAATACGCGTGCGGCGCGATCGGCGCCGTACCGGCGTTGGTGATCGCGAAATCGACGTCGATCACATAGCTGCCGCGGTGGAAGGTCAGCGTCTGCACGACTTTGTCGCCGTTGGCCGCGCTCGCCTGCAGCGCGAGCTTCACCGTATCGGAGCCGACGGCGAGCTCGCGCGGACCGGGCAACGGCTGCCAAAGCGTGCGGTGATTGGGCAGGCCTTCGCCGAGCAGCCCCGATTGCGCGACGAAGGTGCGCTCGGCATTTTTTTGCAGCAGCAGGTAGGGCCGGGCCTTGTCCTCGGTGTCGCGGTGTTCGTTCAGCGCCATCTGAGTGAGGATCGCGCCGGCGGTATCGATTTCCGCGGTGTACAGATCGGTCTTGATGGTGATCGTTTGGCCGACCGGCGCCGCGGCGGGCGCGGCGTTGGGATTGGCGATGGCGGCAGCGCCAGGCGTCGGTGTGGCCGTCGGAACGGGCGCCTCGGCCGTGGCGCCTGGCGCGGCCTGGGTGACCGGAGGCAGCGGCGGGCGATGCTCGCGCTGCCACGCTTCCCACAGGAACAGCGCGGAGAATGAAAAGATGACAAAGAGGATCAGGCGTTGGGTATCCATGACGGCCGAAATCGAATCAAGGTGCTAAGGAACCGGGTCGTACCCGCCGGCATGGTAAGGGTGGCATCGCGCCAGGCGGCGTAGTGCAAGCCACGTTCCGCGCAGTGTCCCGTAGCGCTCGAGGGCCTCCACTGCATAATCCGAGCAACTCGGATAGAAGCGGCAATTCGCGCCGAGCAGCGGACGCAGCGCATATCGATAGCCGCGCAGCAGGGCGAGCAACAGCACCTTCATCGTGGCCTCACTGCAGTCAGTGCGTCCAGTAAGGTGTCGGCCTCGGCACGAAGCGCCGGCATACCGGACGGGCCACAGCCGCGCCGCAGGCGAAGCACGATGTCGAAAGCGTCGAGCGCCGGGCGGCGCTGACGCACCGCTTCGCGCAACATGCGCTTGACCCGGTTACGGTCGACTGCGAGGGTCAGTTGCTGCTTGCCGATCACATATCCTACCTGCCCGACCGCGCCCCGGGCGGCCAGCGCCAGCAGTTGCAGATGTTCGGCTTCGATCCGACGACCCTCGCGGAAAAGACGGGCGAAGGCCGCCGCTCCGCGTAATCGATGCCGTTGATTGGAGCCTATCGTTTAAGTCGCCGCCGACGCCCGCGCAGCCTAGACGGCGAGCCGGGCGCGGCCCTTGGCGCGACGGGCGCGAAGGACCTTGCGGCCGCCGATGCTTTTCATACGGGCGCGGAAGCCGTGTGTCCGCTTGCGCCGGATGACCGACGGCTGGTAGGTACGCTTCATGGCTCGGTTTCCGCTCGAAAAAGCCTTATATTAGAGCGCTTTGCATATGAGCGTGTCAAGACAATTCGCCGCCGGATGCTGTGGATAACTTTGCCTGGGCGGCGTATAATGGGCATTGTGACGGGCTCCGTTCGGTGCCCGCTATTTTTTGGCCCGCCGTCCCGCACGCCTCACCCGCCATGTCCACGCCCGTATTCTGGCAGGCCTGCCTGGAATCGTTCCAGCAGGAGCTGACGCAACAGCAATTCAACACCTGGATCCGTCCGCTGCGGCTGGAGATCGTCGGTGACGAGCTGCGCCTGATCGCGCCCAACCGCTTCGTACTGCAATGGGTCAAGGAGCGATTCGCCGGACGCATCGAGGAGTTCGCGGCGGTCGCGGTCGGCCGGCCGCTGCGTTTGGGGCTGGTCGTCGCCGACGGCGCCGAGCGTGCGCCCGCGCCTGCGGTCACGACCATTTCGCCCGAGCCGGGGCTGGCCGCGGCGCGGCGCGGCGAGCAAGCCAGCGTCAATCCCGCTTTCACGTTCGCCACCTTTGTTGCGGGCAAGGCGAATCAACTGGCGCGCGCGGCCGGCATGCAGGTCGCCGACAACCCGACCTCCTACAATCCGCTGTTCGTCTACGGCGGCGTCGGCCTCGGCAAAACGCACCTGATCCAGGCGATCGGCAATCAGATCCTGGCCAACGATCCGGCAGCGAAAATTCGCTACATCCACGCCGAGACCTATGTCTCCGATGTCGTGCGCGCATATCAGCACAAGGCCTTCGACGATTTCAAGCGCTACTACCGGACCCTGGACCTGCTGCTGATCGACGACATACAGTTCTTCAACGGCAAGAGCCGCACACAGGAAGAGTTCTTCTACCTGTTCAATACGCTGATCGAAGCTCGCAAGCAGGTGGTCATCACCTGCGACACGTATCCGAAGGAAATCTCCGGCATCGAGGAACGCCTGATTTCGCGCTTCGGTTGGGGCTTGACGGTCGCGCTCGAGCCGCCCGAGCTGGAAATGCGGGTCGCCATCCTGCTTTCGAAAGCGGCGCAGACCGGCATGAAGCTCGACGAACAGGTCGCCTTCTTCATTGCCAAGCACATACGATCGAACGTCCGGGAGCTCGAAGGTGCGCTGAAGCGCGTTCTCGCCTATTCGAGTTTCCATCGCCAGGAAATCTCGCTGGCGGTAGCCAAGGACGCCCTGCGCGATCTTCTCGCCGTGCAGAATCGCCAGATATCGATCGAGAACATTCAGAAGACGGTGGCCGACTACTACAAGATCCGCATTTCCGACATGCACTCGAAGAAACGTTCGCGTGCGGTGGCGCGGCCGCGCCAGGTCGCGATGGCGCTCGCCAAGGAACTCACCCAGCTATCGCTGCCGGAGATCGGCAGCAATTTCGGCGGCCGCGACCATACCACGGTGCTGCACGCCTGCCGGCAGATCGCCAAGCTTCGCGAGTCGGTCCCGGAGATGACGCACGACGTCAATTTTCTGCTGCAGGTCCTGCGCAATTAAAGGCCTGATCAGCCTGGCAGACGGTATGAATCGGGAGTGAACGGGTTTATAATTTGTTGATTATCCGACCCAGCCTGGCGAGCGCGATTTTGCCCCCAAACCATCCACACGCCGAACAGGCTTTATACCGCGGTGCGCGCATCGCGAAGCCGAGGAATCCGTTGTTGTTTTCACCGTTGTACCGAAAGTCGACGTTCACCTATTAGCTGTTATTGGGTTTAAAACAATGCAACTAAAACAGACACCCAGAGATGCTCTGCTCAAGCCCTTGCAGGCGGTATCCGGAATCGTCGAGCGTCGACATACGCTGCCGATATTGGCTAACGTTCTGCTTGAACAGAAGGACGGCCGCCTGTTCGTGACTGCAACCGATCTGGAGATGCAGATCACCGCGCACAGCGAGCTTGCCGGGAAAGCGGACCAGGCAATCACCGTCGCAGCCCGCAAACTGCAGGATCTTCTTCGCGCGCTGCCGGACGATGCTACGGTGAACGTCGAGACCTCGGCCAGCAAGATGACGGTACGCGCCGCGCGCTCGCGCTTCAATCTGCAGACGCTGCCCGCGGGCGACTATCCCCGCATCAACATCGCCCAGGAGAAGCAGCAGTCGATCAGCCTGCCGCAACGTCAGTTTCGCGGCTTACTCAAGCTGGCGGAGTTCGCGATGGCGCAGCAGGACATCCGCTATTACCTGAACGGCATGCTGCTGGTGATCGACAAGGGATCTTTGCAGGCGGTGGCGACCGACGGCCACCGGCTGTCCTATGCGAGCATCGCGGTCGAAGGCGACCAGACGCGTCAGGAAGTGATCCTGCCGCGCAAGACCGTGCTCGAGCTGGGGAAGCTGCTCGAGGACAGCGATGCGGAAGTCAAGATCGACCTGCTCGCCAACCAGGTGCGCTTCCGCTTTGGCAGCATCGAGCTGGTCAGCAAGGTGGTCGACGGCAAGTTTCCCGACTACAACCGGGTGATTCCGGTCGGGCACGCCAAGCAGATCGAGCTGACGCGTTCCGAGCTGCTGCAGGCGCTGCAGCGCGCGGCGATCCTTTCCAACGAGAAATTCCGTGGCGTTCGGCTGGTCCTGGGCAACGGGCAGCTCAAGATCATATGCACGAACAGCGAGCAGGAGGAGGCCGAGGAAGAGCTCGAAGTCGACTATCAGGGCGAGTCACTGGATATCGGCTTCAACATCACCTATCTGCTCGACGTTCTTCATAACCTTGGCACCGACAAAGTCGTTCTGGCCTTTGGCGATGCCAATTCCAGCGCGCTGGTCACGATGCCGGAAAGAAACGATTACAAGTATGTCGTAATGCCGATGCGCATCTGACGCCGCGATAGATACCTGGCCACCCGCGGCGCCGACATTCTGTCGGCGTCGACGTTTTCGAGGGTGGCCCGAAATGAGAATACTGCGAATGACCCAAGCCAATCCCAAGCCCACTGACAACGGCAGCGACTACGATTCGACCAGTATTCAGGTCCTCAAAGGCCTGGAAGCGGTGCGCAAGCGTCCCGGCATGTATATCGGGGACACTTCCGATGGTACCGGGCTGCACCACATGGTTTTCGAGGTGCTCGACAACGCGATCGACGAGGCGCTGGCCGGCTATTGTGACGACATCAGGGTGGTCATTCATGCCGATAATTCGGTTTCGGTCGTCGACAACGGCCGCGGCATACCCACCGACGTCAAGGAAGACGACGAGCTCAAGCGATCGGCGGCCGAGATCGTGATGACGGAGTTGCATGCCGGCGGCAAGTTCGACCAGAACTCGTACAAGGTGTCCGGCGGCCTGCACGGCGTGGGCGTTTCGGTCGTCAATGCCTTGTCGGTGTGGCTGAAGCTGCGTATCTGGCGCGACGGCAAGGCACATCAGATGGAGTTCCACGACGGCGTGCTGGTCGCGCCGCTCGCCGTCATCGGCGCGACCGAGCGCCGCGGCACCGAGGTCCACTTTATGGCGGCGGCGACGACCTTCGACCATATCGAGTTCCATTACGACATCCTGGCGCGCAGGCTTCGCGAGCTTTCGTTCCTGAATCATGGCGTGAAGATCGAGTTGGTCGATCAACGCGACGGCAAGAGCGAGAACTTCGCGTTCACCGGCGGCATCAAGGGCTTCGTCGAGTACATGAACCGCAGCAAGAACGTGCTGCATCCGAAAGTCTTCCATGCGATCGGCGACAAGGACGGCGTCATCGTCGAAGTGGCGATGCAGTGGAACGACTCATACGCGGAATCGATGCAGTGCTTCACCAACAACATTCCCCAGCGCGACGGCGGCACGCACCTGACGGGTCTGCGCCAGGCGATGACCCGGACGCTCAACAGCTACATCGAGAAGGAAGAACTGGCGAAAAAAGCGAAGGTCGAAACCACCGGCGACGACATGCGCGAAGGGTTGACCTGCGTACTCTCGGTCAAGGTCCCGGAGCCCAAGTTCTCGTCGCAGACCAAGGACAAGCTGGTCTCGTCCGAGGTGCAGCCACTGGTGCAGGAAATCGTCGCCAGCAAGCTAAACGAATTTCTTCTCGAAAATCCGGCCGACGCCAAGATCATCTGCGGCAAGATCATCGACGCGGCGCGGGCGCGCGAGGCCGCGCGCAAGGCTCGCGAGCTGACGCGGCGCAAAGGCGTCCTCGATGGCATGGGACTGCCCGGCAAGCTGGCCGACTGCCAAGAGCGGGACCCGGCGCTGTGCGAGCTCTATCTCGTCGAAGGCGACTCGGCCGGCGGCTCCGCAAAGCAAGGCCGCGACCGCAAGTTCCAGGCGATCTTGCCGCTGCGCGGCAAGATTCTCAATGTCGAGCGGGCGCGCTTCGACAAGCTGATCAGCTCGCAGGAAATCGTGACGCTTATTACAGCGCTGGGCACCGGCTTCGGCAAGGACGAATACAACGCCGACAAGCTGCGCTATCACCGCATCATTATCATGACCGATGCCGACGTCGACGGCTCGCACATCCGGACGCTGCTACTGACCTTTTTCTATCGTCAGATGCTCGACCTGGTCGAGCGCGGTCATATCTATATCGCGCAGCCGCCGCTGTACAAAGCGAAACAAGGCAAGGAGGAGACCTACCTCAAGGACGATCACGACCTGAAGCAGCATCTGCTGAAAGTCGCGCTGAAGGGTGCGGAGCTCGTGCCGGGTGCCGATCTCGAGCCGCTTTCGGTCAAGGCGCTCGATCACATCGCGCGCCAGTATCTTCTGGCCGAAGCCGTGATCGATCGCGTGGCGCGGCTGGTCGATCCGGCAGCGCTGCACGCGCTATTGACCGGGCTCGCTATCGACCTGTCGACCCAGGATTCGGCGGCGGCGAGCGCGGCGGCGTTGCAGCGTGCGATCGGTAACCCCGACATCACCGTGCAGCCGCACTACGATGCGGCGGCCGAACAGCGGCGCCTCATCATCGTGCATACGCGCCACGGCACACCACACGCCACCGCGCTGGACGCCGATTTCCTGGCGAGCGGCGATCATGCGCAGATCAGAGCGGCGGCCGAAGTTCTGCGCGGTTTGATCCGTCCCGGAGCGACCGTGCGGCGAGGCGAGCGCAGTTCCGCAGTCGAATCGTTCAAGGAAGCATTGGATTGGTTGCTGAGCGAAGCTCGCGGCGCCGTCTCGATACAGCGGTACAAGGGGCTTGGCGAAATGAATCCGGCGCAGCTCTGGGAAACGACCATGGATCCGGCGGTGCGACGCTTGCTCAGAGTGCAGATCGAGGACGTCATCGCTTCGGAAGAGATCTTCACCAAGCTGATGGGCGAGGACGTGGAGCCGCGCCGCGCCTTCATCGAGAGCAACGCACTCGGCGTACGCAACCTCGATATCTGACTCGTGCGCGTTGCGCCGTCCCTTTCCGTTTGGTGGTGCGGCCTCGCGGCCCTGTTGACGGTTGCCGGAGCCTTCTCCGCGGAGGCGGACGCGCAAGCCGTTGCCGGGCAGCGGCTGATCGTCAAATTCAAGCCCGCGCGCGCGCAGACGGCAACGCTGTCGGCAACCGGCCGCGTCGCGTTGCTTGGCGCGAATCGGGGCGTCGCGCTGGCGCACCTGCGGACGATGGCGCTGGGTGCGGAAGTGGTCGTTGCCGATCACGCGGTCTCGGCGGCCGAAATATCGGCGCTTGCCGGCGACCCCGATGTCGAGTACGTCGAACGCGACGATTTCCTGAAGCCGCGGCTGGTGCCCGACGACGAATTCATCCTGGCGGAGCCCTACCTGGGTAACGACGCGGTGAATGACAGCGTCTATGCCGCGTGGGACATCACGACCGGCAGTCCGAGCACCATCGTCGCGATCGTCGACACCGGATCGGGCGCGCACGTCGATCTCGCGGGACGGTTCCTCCCCGGGTACGATTTTATTTCCGACGTGAGCACGGCCAATGACGGCAACGGACGCGATCCCGACGCAACCGATCCCGGAGACTGGATCACGGCCGCGGATATCGCCGGCGCCTTTAGCGGATTGGACTGCAGCGTCGAGCCGAGCACCTGGCACGGTCAAGCCGTCGCCGGCATTGTCGCCGCTAACACCAACAACAAGGCGTGGACCGCGGGCATCAACTGGTCGGCGAAGATCCTGCCGGTGCGCGCGTTGGGCAAGTGCGGAGGCTTTTTCTCGGACATCCTCGACGGCATCGCCTGGGCGGCCGGAATAGGTGTTCCGGGCATTCCCCCGAATCCTTATCCTGCGCAAATCATCAATCTCAGTATCGGCGGCGACCAACCGTGTTCCCTGACGGGACAGGCCATTGTCGCCGCCGCCCTGGCGAACGGCGTCACCAAGGCGATTGTCGTCGCCGCCGGCAACGACTCCGAGGACGTCTCCGATTCGGAACCCGCCAACTGCCCCGGGGTCATCGCGGTGGCGGCAACCACGACGACCGGGTCCAGAACGGCGTATACGAACTACGGCGCAGGCATAACGATCAGCGCACCGGGAGGAAACAACCGGCCGACGGTCGGACAGGGCACCGGAGAAGTCGTGCTGACGGACACCGGGACGACCGTGCCGCAAGGCTCGGGCTTCGGCTATTACAGCGGGACCAGTTTTTCGGCGCCCATCGTTTCCGGAATCCTGTCGTTGGTGTTGTCGGTCGCGCCGGACATCAGCGCCGACCAATTGAAGCAGGTGCTGGTGTCGACCGCCAAGCCGTTTCCGATTGGATCGACGTGCACGACGGCAATATGCGGCGCGGGCATCGCCGACGCACATGCGGCGGTGCTGGCGGGGCAGGCCCTCGCCGGCGCGCCGCGCAACTACCAAGGCCTGTGGTTCAACCCGGCCGAAGCCGGCTGGGGCATCAACTTTGCGCATCAGGGCGATACGATCTTTGCGTCGTGGTACACCTACGATCTCAACGGCAAGCCGACGTGGCTGGTGATGACGGCCAACAAGACGACGGCCAACACCTACACCGGGCAACTGTTCCAGGGCACCGGTCCGCCGTTCGACTCGGCGCCGTTTCCACCGCTGGGGAGTCCCGGCGGGGCGGTCATCGGCGGTTTAGGCGGCACCGCCACGGTGACCTTCACCGACGGCAACAATGCGATGTTCAGCTACACGGTGACCGGGACGGCCACTCAGATCAAGACGATCACCCGGCAATTGTTCGGTCCGCAACCGGTCTGCACGTTCGCAGCGCAGTCGAACCTCGCCGTGGCGACCAACTACACCGACCTGTGGTGGGCGTCGCCGCCGGGATCGGAAGCCGGCTGGGGAGTGAACCTCACGCACCAAGGCGACAACATCTTCATCAGCTGGTTTACGTTCGATCGCGATCGCACACCGATGTGGCTGGTCGCTACGGCGACGAAGACGGCGCCGAACACCTATGTCGCGACGCAGTTGTTCCGACTGACGAGCGGCCCGGCGTTCAACGCGGTGCCGTTCCCTCCTCTGGGTAGCGCCGGCGGACCGACGGGCCTGTCGGTGGGCAGCGCGCAGCTGGTATTCGCCAGCGGCAATGCCGCGGATTTCAGCTACGTGGTCAGCGGCGTCAGCCAGACCAAGGCGATCACGCGCGAGGTCTTCGTGACGCCGGGCACCGTATGCAATTGATGCGGGTGCGGCAACGCGCCGCCGCCATGAAATTTACCGAGCGTCGTGAATGGTCGGCGCCTTGGTCGCGAACTGCTCGTCCTGCGGCTGTGCCGGGATCGTGCCGTGCTCCTTGGCATGGCGGATCACTTTGGCCATCAGCGCCAGGCCCATCGGTGCGAGCGCCCGCTCCCAGAGTTCGCGCGCCGTCTCGCCTTTCCTGACGAAGCACCAGTCCTGCGCGGCGATCGCGCCCGCATCCATGCGGTCGGCGAGGTGATAGATCGATCCGCCGGCGATCGGATCGGCTTCGCGTATCGTCCATTCGACTGCGGCGATGCCGCGATGCCGCGGCAGAAGCGAGGGGTGAAAGCCGATGCCGCCGAGACGCGAGCGCGCGAGCGCTTCGTTGGTGACGCGCGCGTGGCTGTGCGCGGCGACGATGACATCGGTTCCCGAGGCGATCGCGTCGGCCGGCACGAGCTTCGGATCGGCGAGCACCTCGACCTCGATTCCGGCGCCCGCAGCCGCCAGCGCCAGCCGATCGTCTGCGGCGGGAACGACGACGCGCGCGATATCGACATCTTCCTCGAGCAACCGGGCGAGCGTCGCTGCGCCGAAGTAGCGCGAGCCAACCAGCGTAATGCGCAGCGCGGCCACGATGTCAGGCGCGCTTGCGAGTCGCGGTGCGCTTGCGAGTCGCTGTGCGCGGCGCGGGTTTGGTCCGGCGCGCCGGCTTGGCCGGCGTCGCTCCGCCGCCTGCCGCCGGGCGCACGGTCTTCGCCCCCTTGGCGTTGCGAGCGCCAGCGCCCTTGCCGGCTTTCGCCGCCAGAAGTGCCACCGCCTCGTCGAGGGTCAGCGCATCGATCCGGTCGCGGTCCGGCAGCGTCGCATTGACGCCGCCGTGCTTGACATAGGGGCCGTAGCGGCCCGCGTGCAGCTCCACCGGCTGCTTGTCTTTCGGATGCTTGCCGAGCACGCGCAGCGCGGCGGCGCCGCGTCCGCCGCGTACCGGTTTGCCGGCGCCGTCCTTGCGTGCCTGGAATTCGAAGCCGATCTTGCCGTCCGGCTGACGCACCAGATAAGCGGCGAAGGGCCGTCGCGTGCGCGCGGAGACGAACTGCAGAAGGTCGGTCTTGCCGCTGGCCAGGAGTTTTTGCATCTGCTCGGTCTCGATCGGACGCTGCAGGATGACGCGGCCAGACCGGAAGTCGCACGTCTTGCCCGGACCCACGGCTTTTTCGCACACGTAGGCGGAGGGCAGCGCGAATACCCGCGATCCGCACTTCGGGCAGGCGCCAAGCGCTTGCTGCTCGCTGAAATCCGGCGCTTCGGCCTCGGCGCCGTCGCCGTTGCCGTCGCCGAAATCGAACTGAACCTCGTTGGCGTCGTTCAGCTTGAGCATTGCCGAAAACGGCCGGCCTATTTTGCTGCGGAATCCGTCCAGCGGTCCGACGCGGCGCTCGGTCAGGAGCGCCTCGGCTTCAGGAATCTCGAGCTGCCTGCCGGCGACGATCTTCCACATGCCGAAGTCGCACGACTGGCATTGGAATTTCTTGTATTTTTCGTGCACCTCGCCGCCGCATTTGGGGCAGCGCGACGTGAGCGTCGCGAAGTCGCCGGGTATCGTGTCGCTTTCGAAATTCTTCGCCTGGGCGACGATGTGCTTGGTGATTTTCACGATCTCGCGCATGAATTGCTCGCGCTTGAGCTTGCCGTGCTCCATTTGTGCGAGCTTGAACTCCCACTCGGCGGTGAGCTCGGGCGAAAAAAGCTCGGGCACGCCCAGCCCGTGCAGCAAGGTCATCAGCGAAAAAGCCTTCGCCGTCGGCTGCAGCTCGCGGCCCTCGCGCAAGACGTACTTCTCCTGGATGAGCCCCTCGATGATCTGCGCCCGGGTAGCCGGCGTGCCGAGCCCCTTCTCGCGCATTGCCTCGCGTAGCTCGTCGTCCTCGATCAGCTTCCCCGCGCCCTCCATCGCCGAGAGCAGTGTTGCCTCGGAGAAGCGAGGCGGCGGGCGGGTCTGGCTCGCGACGACCTTGATCTCCTCCGTCGCGACGCTTTCGTCCTGGCGAACCGGCGCCAGCATCGGTTCGTCCTCGGTTTGCGCTTCCTTGCCGTAGACGGCGAGCCAGCCCGGCGAAACCAGGACCTTGCCTTCGGTCTTGAACGGCTCGCCGGCGACGCGCGTGATCCGTGTCGTCAGCAGGTACTCGGCTGCCGGGAAGAACACGGCGAGAAAGCGTTTGACGACCAGGTCGTAGAGTTTGGCCTCGAGCTCGGACAGGCTCTTCGGCCGTTGCAAGGTCGGAATGATCGCGAAATGGTCGGAGATCTTGCTGTCGTCGAAAATCCGCTTGTTCGGGCGGACCCACTTCGCCTTGACGATCTGTCCGGCGAAGCGCGCGTACGCGTTGTTCTCGCGTAGCGCCTCCATGGTCGCCTTGACGGTCGCCAGATAGTCCTCCGGCAGCGCGCGCGAGTCGGTCCGCGGATAGGTCAACGCCTTGTGCTTCTCGTAGAGCGCTTGCGCGAGCGACAGGGTCGTGCGGGCGGACAAGCCGAAGCGGCCGTTGGCTTCGCGCTGCAGGCTGGTCAAATCGTAGAGCAGCGGCGGCACCTGCGTCGACGGCTTGGTTTCCTCGGTGACCGTTCCCGGCTTGCCCTCGCACCGAGCGGCGATTGCCCGCGCCCGGGATTCCTCCCACAGCCGCTCGGCACGGCGGTCGGGATCGTCCTCGGACTTCTTGAAGTTTCCGTCGAACCAGCGACCCTCGTACTCCCCGCCGGCGGCGCGAAACGTGCCCAGCACCTCCCAGTACGCACGCGGCACGAAGGCGCGGATTTTTTCTTCCCGCTCGACCAGAATCGCGAGCGTCGGTGTTTGCACTCTCCCGACCGTCGTCAGCTGGAATCCCCCGGACCGCGAGTTGAACGCCGTCATCGCGCGGGTGCCGTTGATGCCGACCAGCCAATCCGACTCGGAGCGGCACACCGCCGCGTCGGCGAGCGGCCGCATGGCCTCGTCGCTGCGCAACGAGCCGAACGCTTCGCGGATCGCGCCCTGGGTCATCGACTGCAGCCACAGGCGCCGGACCGGCTTGGCGGTCTTGGCGTATTGGGCGATGTTGCGAAAGATGAGCTCGCCCTCGCGGCCGGCATCGCAGGCGTTGACCAGCTCGTGCACGTCCTTGCGCTTGAGGAGCTTCAGCAGAAGACGCAGCCGCTGCTCGGACTTCTCGATCGGCTTGAGCGCAAAGCGCGAGGGGATCGCCGGCAGGTGGGCGAACGTCCACTTCCCGCGCTTGACCTCTTCGTCCTCCGGCATGCCGATCTCGAGCAGGTGGCCGATCGCCGACGACAGCACATAGTGGTCGCTCTCGAAGTAGTCGTCGTGACGGGCGAAACCGCCCAGCGCGCGCGCCACATCGGCGGCGACGGATGGTTTCTCGGCAATAATCAGGCTCTTGGCCATCGGGGCTTCAAGGTCGAGGAACAAAAAAGACGGCAGATCATAACAAGGCCGCGCGGCTTGGCCGCGGAACCGGCGCGGGACGCCTATGTATCACAAAACCCGCTGGAACGCTCCTCCGGGCAGCGGTGCGACCTCCCCCTCGAGCTCCAGTTCGACCAGCGCGACCGCGACGGCGCTTGCCGCGAGTCCGGCGCGCTCCGCGAGCAAATCGACGCCCACCGGGTCGTGACCGAGCGCAGCAAGCACGCGCTCGGCCTCGCCCTGGGGTGGCGCTCGCTCCGCCGCGGTCCGGGCCGATGTCCGCGCGGGTCCGAGGCCCAGCTCGTCGAGCACGTCCTGCGCGGTTTCCACCAGCTTGGCGCCGTCCTTGATCAGGCGATGGCAACCTTTGGAAAACGGCGAGTGGATCGAGCCGGGGATGGCAAAGACCTCGCGTCCCTGCTCGGCGGCAAAGCGCGCCGTGATCAGGGAACCGCTCGCCGGCGTCGCCTCGACGACCAGCACGCCCCGGACGAGTCCGCTGATCACGCGATTGCGCTGGGGAAAGTTTCCGGGTAGCGGCGCCGTCCCCAGCGTGAACTGCGACAGCAGGCCACCGGCCTCGGCGAGGCGATGCGCCAATGCCTTGTTGGCGGCAGGATAGATGCGGTCGATTCCGGTCCCCACAACCGCGATGCTCTTCGCGGCTCCGGACAGGCCGCCTTCGTGCGCGGCGGCGTCGATGCCCTGCGCCAGCCCGCTGACGATGGTGAGCCCCGCATCCGACAGCGCGACGGCGGACGCCTCGGCGTTGTCGCGGCCCTGCGGGGTCGCGTTGCGGCTGCCGACAATGGCCACCGCCGGCCGGTTCAGCAGTTCGAGCTCGCCGGTGAAATGAAGGACCGCCGGAGGCTCAGCGATGGTCAGCAGCGCGCGCGGGTAGGCCGGATCGTCCCATGCCAGCAGCGAGTGACCGGGATGGTCGAGCCAGGACAGCGTACGTGCCAGCGCATCCGGATCGGCACCCTGCCCGATCGCGCGGGCGAGCTCCGCGGGAACGACTTTGGCCAAGCTTCCACGCGAGGCCGTGCGAACTTCGCCCGGGCCGCCGAACGCCTTGAGCAGCGCGACCAGTGCGCGTGGGGTCAGCCCGGGGACGAGTTGCAGGAACGCCCAAGCCTCGACGCGAGCGTCGATCTCCATCGGCGAGAGTCTGCCGCGTTTTGTGGTCGAAACGCTACGGCTTGCGGGCTAGATCGCCGGTTACCACAGGCTCCGACGCGTTGAGGACGATGCCGTAGGACACATTGTCGAACACGCGGAAAATGAACAGCAGACCGGAGCGCTCCGGCGGAATGTTGAGATAACGGGTCGGCTGCAGCATGTCACGGGTCGGATCGCTCATGAACCGCGCGAAGACGCTGGGCTCCGTCGATGGCCGGGGGTCGACGATCACGGGCGTCGGATGATAGATCGCCAGCACCGTCCCGACGTCGAGCCCGTCGCGAGCACCGCGATCCACGGTGACCAGCGAGCCGCGTCCCGATTCGTGCGTGTCGCCATCCAGAGCGATGATCCGGCTGTCGACCGCCTTGTCGGGCGCATGCGGAACGTAGTTGGTCAGTTCCTCGCGCGGCGCCGGAAGCAGCAGGTCGTTCATCATGATCTCCTCGCGCGCGGAGGTGATTTCCATGCGCGACACTTCGCCGCCCGTGCCGAAGCGGTCGACGCGAGCGGTACCCAGATAGCGCAACTCGTAGCCCAGGAGCTCGTGACTGTCGTAGGAATGCAACACTTTACCGGGGCGGTAGATCAACCACTGCGTGCCCGATGCTTCATCGATGTCGACCGCGTAGACGAAATCGCCCTCGCCTCGCACGACGCGACTGTCGTGTGCGGCGATGATCCGCCCGGCGCCGGGCACGCCGTCCCGGGTGGCCGTGATGATGGGGCGGGAGAGGAAGGGCGCGAGATCTCCCGCGGGAATCGTCGGGATCGCTTGGCCTTCGAGGTTCTCGGCGCGAATCGCGGGCGACAGGCGCGCCGTCGGGCGCGGCCCCGTCGCGCGGTTAAGCGACAGTCTCCAGTTGCCGTCGGCGGCGCGGTCGAGCACGACGACATCGCCCGGATAAATCCAGTGCGGATTCTTGATCTGGTCGCGATTCATCCGCCAGATCTCGGGCCAGCGCCATGGCTGCTTGAGGAACTTGCCGGAGATTCCCCACAGCGTGTCTCCTTTTTGCACCGTGTAGCGGTCCGGGGGGTTGTCCTGCAGTTGCAGGTCGTCCGCGCGCGCGGGCAAGGACACCGGCGACAGTGGGAGCAGACCCGCCGAAAGCAGCAGAACCGCTATGGTAGAATTCAGCCGCGAGTTAAGCCTCATGTGGCTCCTCCGGAACAGTATTGTGCGGGACTTGCAAACGTCCTAAACCGACGCAAAATAAGGGTTTAGATCGGATTCTGCATCCCGAGTATTCATTTTGCAAGTATTTATGGTGCTGGACATCCTCGAGTACCCCGATCCCCGCCTGCGGAAGCTCGCCGCGCCGGTCGCCGCGGTCACCCCCGAAATCCGCAAGCTGGTCAGGGACATGGCCGATACCATGTATTCGGCCCCGGGCGTCGGGCTCGCCGCGACCCAGGTCGACGTCCACAAGCGGGTGATCGTGATCGACGTGAGCGAGGCGCGCAACGACCTCAGGGTTTTCATCAATCCCACGCTCGTCTCCAGCCTGGGCGAAGCCGAGTGCGAGGAAGGCTGCCTTTCCGTGCCGGGCTACTACGACAGCGTCAAGCGCGCAGCGCAAGTGACCGTGCGTGCCCAGGACGAGCGGGGCGACCCGTTCGAGCTCGCCACCGAGGGCATGCTCGCCGTATGTATTCAGCATGAAATGGATCATCTGATCGGGAAGGTCTTCGTCGACTATCTGTCCCCGCTCAAGCGGGCGCGGCTGGCGGCCAAGCTCAAGAAGCAGCGGCTCGCCGGCTGACCCGGAGTGGCCGATGCGCTGCGAGTAGGTTTCGCCGGGACGCCGCCGTTCGCCGCGACCGCCCTGGCGGCGATCATCGAGTCGGGATACCCGCTTGCGCTGGTTTTGACGCAGCCGGACCGGGCACAGGGGCGGGGGCTTAAGCTTGCGCCCTCCGCGGTCAAGGCCTTGGCCGTCGAGCGCGGCCTGAATGTCGACCAGCCGGCAGCGCTCAACGGCGCCCTTGCCGCTTTGGCCGTGCCGATCGATGTCCTGGTCGTGGCCGCGTACGGACTGATCCTTCCGCAACGGGTGCTCGATTGGCCTCGTTATGGCGCTCTCAACATCCATGCCTCGCTGTTGCCGCGCTGGCGCGGCGCGGCGCCGATCCAGCGCGCTCTCCTGGCTGGCGATAAGGAAACCGGCATCAGCATCATGCGGATGGACGCGGGGCTCGACACCGGTCCCGTGATCGCTCGCGTACGCGTGCCGATCGCAGCGCGCGACACGGCGGGCACCTTGACCGCGCGACTCGCGGCCTCGGGCGCCGCAGCGATCGTGCAGACGCTCGCCAGACTCCAGGCGACGGGCGCGCTGGCCGCCGAGCCTCAAGACGCGGCGACGGCGAGCTACGCATCCAAGATCGGGCGCGCCGATGCTGCGATTCGCTGGAACGATGACGCGGTATTTATCGAACGCCAGGTCCGCGCCTGCAACCCCTCGCCCGGCGCCTTCGCGACGCTCGCCGGTACGACGATCAAGGTCTGGGCAGCTGAAGTCGCGTCCGGGAGCTTCGGGGCCGCCGGCACGGTCGCCCTCGCCGACGCGACCGGCATTCTCGTCGCCTGCGGTCGCGGCACGCTCCTGATCCGCGAGTTGCAACGCGCAGGAGGCAAGCGCCTGGACGCCGGAGCGTTTCTCGCCGGGCATCCGGTCGCGGCGGGCACGAGCTTCGATGGGGTATCGGCTTGAATCGGGTCGCGCCGCGGCCGTCTGAATTGCTTGGAGTCCCCGCGGATTGCGGGATGGAGATGACGACGATGTCAGGCAATTGGCTCGAGACAGGACTGCTGCGCATTCGCCGGCTTCTGGCGCTTGCTTCGCAACGGCCGAGCGGGTTGCACCCACGCTAGGCGCGCTCCCGATGGAGGGTGCGCAGCGCCTTGCCGCGAAAACGGTCCGTCGCGTACTCGCGGGCAATCCGCTGCCCGCGATTTTTTCGTCGCTGCCGGCGTCTGCCGATCGGGGGCTCGTGCGCGAGCTCAGTTACGGCACGCTGCGCTTCCTGGGCGAGCTTCGCGCTATCGTGCGCGCCCTTGCCGAACGTCCGTTGACCGACGAAAGCATCGAAGCGCTGCTTTGGGTCGCGCTCTACCAACTCATCCACACGGGCGCGCCTCCCCACGCCGTCGTCGACGCCGCGGTCCGCGCCACGGGCCAGCTCAAGCGTACGTCGGCACGGGGACTGACGAACGCCATTCTGCGAACGTTCCTCAGGCGGCGTGCCGCCGTGCTGGCGCAGATCGCCAACGAGCCCGAGGCGCGGTTCTCCTATCCGCGCTGGTGGATCGACCGCGTGTTTGCCGAGTACCCGCAGCGTGCCGCCACCCTGCTCGACGCAGGAAATACGCGAGCCACGGCGACATTGCGCGTCAACCGCCGATTGATCGCGCGCGACGATTATCTGGCGGCGCTTCGAGCGGCAGGCATCGAGGCCATCGCGATCGGCGAGGCGGGTGTCGCGCTCGGTGAGGCGGCGGTCGTGACCGCGCTGCCCGGTTACGCGGCCGGCTGGTTTTCGGTGCAGGACGCCGGCGCACAATTGGCGGCGCCGCTCTTGGCCGCGCACGACGGCATGCGCGTGCTCGATGCCTGCGCGGCCCCGGGCGGCAAGACGACGCATCTGGCTGAGCTGGCGGAGCTCGATCTGAGCGCCCTCGATGTCGACGCGGATCGTCTCGAACGCGTGCGCGAGAACCTCGCGCGTCTCGGGCTCACCGCGCGTCTGATCGCCGACGACGCGTCCGCGCCCGATCGCTGGTGGGACGGCAACGCTTTCGACCGCATTCTCGCCGACGTTCCATGTACCGCATCCGGTATCGTCCGCCGCCATCCGGACGGCAAGTGGTTGCGTCGGGAATCCGACATCGCCGGCTTCGTGTCCCAGCAGCGACGTCTTCTCGACGCTCTGTGGCCATGTCTGAAGCGCGGCGGGATGATGCTCTATTCGACTTGCTCGATATTCGGCGCCGAGAACGACGATCAGATCGTCGCATTCCTCGAACGCCACCACGATGCGTTGCGCGTCCGACTCACTTTGCCGGCCGAGTATGACGCAATCGAGGGGCAACTCTTGCCAGCGGCCCCGGGCGCAGCGCACAATCACGACGGGTTTTTCTACGCCCTCCTCCAAAAGAGCTGAGTCCTTCCGAAACGGATCGCGCGGCTCGCCGCTCGTTGCCAGTCTATGCGACGCATTTTTGCCGGCCTGCTGTGCCTTTGTGCCCTGCTGTCGCTTCCGGCGGCACCGGTCGCGTACGCCGATACGATCGGAGTGAAATCGGCCGAGCTTCTACCGGAGGACGAAAGCTACGTTCTTAACGCGCAGTTCGACCTCGCGTTCAATCCGACGCTCGAGGAGGCGTTGCAAAAAGGCGTTTCGCTCTATTTCGTGCTCGAGTTCGAGCTCGTGCGACCGCGCTGGTACTGGCTCGATCAAAAGGTCGTGCAGATGTCGGTGCAATACCGGCTGACCTACAATCCGCTGACTCGCCAGTACCGCGTAACCAGCGGGCTTCTCGGCCAGCAGTTCGATTCGCTCGACGAAGTGGAACGCCTGCTGTCACGCGTCGTTTCGCGGCCCGTCGTGCGCAAGGACGCGCTGTCGCCCGGCGAGCGCTATGAGGCGGCGGTTCGGCTGCGCCTGGACGTGGCCCAGTTGCCGAAGCCGTTCCAGATCAACGCGCTGGCCTCGGGCGACTGGTCGCTGCAGTCGGAGTGGTTCCGCTGGAGCTTCACCCCATGAGTCGGATGCTGGCACCGCGCGCGCTGCGCTATGTGCTGCTCGGCTGCGGCGTGCTGGGCACGGTGTTCCTGTTCCTGCTGGCAACCGCGAGCGCCAATACCGAGCTCTTCGCCCGCAACTACAACCTGCTGCTGGTCCTCAATGGAACGATGGTCGCTCTGCTGATGGGGCTGGTCGGGTATCAGCTGTGGCGGCTGCGCCGGAACCTCAAGGCGGGCGTTTTCGGCTCGCGTCTCGCGATCAGGCTGGTGCTTCTGTTTGCGCTGGTCGCCGTACTTCCCGGTGCGCTGCTCTATGGCGTCTCGGTGCAGTTCCTCGGCAAGAGCATCGAATCGTGGTTCGACGTGCGCGTCGACGACGCGCTCAAGGGGGGCTTGAGCCTCGGCCAGGGCGCGCTCGACTATCTGCTCAAGGAGACGTCCAACAAGGCCACCCAGCTCGCCTTGACGCTCCAGGAAGGCGATGCCGCGGGCATGTCGCAGCGGCTCAGTCGCGCCAGCGAGCAGGCGGGAATCTACGAGGCCGCGCTGTTCTCGTCGGGCGGCGGCGTCCTCGGCGTCGCCGGAATTTCGGGGTCGACCCTGACGCCGGAGCCGCCGCCGGCACAGGCATTGCGCCGCGCCAGGCTGCAACAGCCGTATTCGGCGATCGATCAGACCACCGACCAGGGCATGCTGCTGCGCGTGGTCGTTCCGGTCAATACGTCCGACCCGGCCGAGCCGCTTCGGTTGCTGCAGGTCGTCGAGCCCGTGCCGCGACAACTGCAGCAGGATGCCGAGAAGGTGCAGGCCGGCTACCGCGACTACCAGGAAATTTCGTTTGCACGCATCGCACTAAAACGACTCTACGCCTTCACGCTCACCCTGACGCTGCTGCTCGCGCTTTTTTCGGCGCTCGGCCTGGCCGTCGTGCTGTCGGAGCAGGTCAGCGGGCCGCTGGGACTTCTCGCCGAGGGCACACGCGCTGTGGCGCAGGGCGACTTCAGCCGCCGCCATCCTGTGCAGAGCCGCGACGAGCTCGGCGTTCTCACCGAGTCGTTCAATACGATGACCGCGCAACTCGCCGAAGCGCAGAAGAAGGCCGAAGAAAGCCGGAGCGCGATCGAGACGACGAACGCGTATCTCGAGAGTATTCTCGCCAATCTGTCGGCGGGCGTATTGGCGTTTGACAATGCATTCCGGCTGCGCACAGCGAACCCCAGCGCCGCGGTCATCCTGCAGCAGCCGCTTGCCGACCTGATCGAACTGCCGCTTTCGGACTGGCAGCGCCGACTGCCTGCGCTCGCCGGTTTCGCGGAGCTGGTGGCCGAGGGCTTTCGCGGCGGTCGCGATGGTCAGTGGCAGCGGCAGGCGGAGGTCACCGTATCGAATCACACACGTGTGCTGCTGATGCGCGGCTCGCGGCTGCCGGGCGAGCCGGTGGCCGGCTACGTCGTCGTCTTCGACGACGTGACCGAGCTGGCCGAGGCGCAGCGCGATGCGGCTTGGGCGGAGGTGGCGCGTCGCCTCGCGCATGAGATCAAGAATCCGCTGACGCCGATCCAGCTGGCGGCCGAACGCCTGGCCGCCAAGCTCGGTGGCAAGCTTTCGGCCGTCGACGAGGATGCGCTGGCGCGCTCGACGCAGACCATCGTCGCGCAGGTGAGCGCGATGAAGCACATGGTCGACGACTTCGCGATCTACGCCAGGCAACCGCGCCCGGGCAGGATGCAGGCGGTCGACGTCAATGCGCTCTTGCTCGACGTGCTGGGTCTCTACGAAAATCTGCGGCCCCATGTCTCGCTCGCGCTCGCGCCCGGCAATCCGGTCATCCAGGGCGAGCCGACACGGCTGCGGCAGGTCATCCACAATTTGCTGCAGAATGCGATCGATGCGCAGGCGGAATCGCCCGACCCCGCGTACGATATCGGCGTCGAGGTGCGCGGCGACGAACTCGCCTTGTCGATCGGCGATCGGGGCGGTGGATTTCCCGACGATGTCGTGCGTCACGCGTTCGAGCCCTACGTGACCACCAAGGCGAGAGGCACGGGATTGGGCCTCGCCATCGTCAAGAAGATTGCCGAGGAGCACCATGGGCGTGTAACCATCGAGAACCGTTCCCCTCGCGGGGCGGTGGTGACCCTGTACTTGCCGTTCAAAGGAACCAACACGTGATGCCGCAGCAGAAGGAAATCCTGATCGTCGACGATGAGGTCGGCATCCGCGAGCTGTTGTCCGAGATTCTGCAGGACGAGGGTTATCAGGTCAGCGTCGCCGAAAACGCCGGCGAAGCGCGCAACTACCGCCTGCGGACCCAACCCGCGCTGGTACTGCTCGACATTTGGATGCCAGATACCGACGGCGTGACGCTGCTGCGCGAGTGGGCAGCCAACGGCCAGCTGACGATGCCCGTGGTGATGATGTCCGGACACGGCACGATAGAAACCGCGGTCGAGGCGACCAAGGTCGGCGCCTTCGATTTTCTGGAAAAGCCGGTCGGCCTGCAAAAGCTTCTTTCGACGGTCACGCGTGCGCTCAAGGCCGCTGCCGGTCAGGGCCCGCGTCGCATTTCGCTGGCGGCGCTCGGCACCAGCACGCCCGTGATCGAGGTCGAGCGGGCGATCGAGCAGCTGTTGCGCGCCAACCGGCCGGTGCTGATCGTCGGCGAGCCCGGGACGGGCCATGACATCGCCGCTCGAGCGCTGCACGTTCCGGACGCACCCTTCGTGCTGCTCGCCAATGGCGCGCGCCTTGCCGCCAACCCGTCGCAGGTGCTGGAGGAATCCCGGGACGGGCTGCTTTACTGCGCCGAGATCGGCGCCTATTCGAAAGCCGAGCAGAAAGGGCTTGCCTTCGTGCTGCCCAAGCTCGAGAAGCAGGACACCATCCTCGTGTGCACCAGCAGCGAGCAGCTCGGCAATCTTGCCGCCGAGGGCCGTTTCGACGCGGCGCTGCTGTCGATCTTGTCCTCGGGTGCCATCATGCTGCCGCCGCTGCGCACGCGGCGCGACGACATGCCGGCGCTGATATCGCGCTTCTGGCGCGAAATCACCGCGAGCCAGCGTACGCTCGGCACGCTGCAGGCAAGTGCCGTATCGGCGCTCGCGGCCGCGTACTGGCCGGGCAATCTCGACCATCTGCACAACGTAGTCGCGAATCTCGCATTGACGATCGACAGCGAAATCACCGGTGAACACGTGCGGCGCCTTCTGGGTGAATCCGCATCGCCGCCGTCGGCGTCGATCTCGCCGGAAGCCACTGCACGGTTCTTCGAGTTGCCGCTACGCGAGGCGCGCGAGGCCTTCGAACGCATCTACTTCGAGCAGTTGCTTGGCAAGGAGCAGAGCAACATGAGCCGCGTCGCCGAGCGCGCTGGCCTGGAGCGCACGCATCTGTATCGCAAGCTCAAGCAGCTCAACATCCGGTTTTCGCGTCGCTCCGACGAAGGAGCATGCTGAGCGCACCCGAGGCCGGCTCCGCGTCGGCTCCGGTCCCGTCGGCGAAGAAGACGACGGCGCCGCTGGTCATCGGCGCCATCGGGATCGTCTTCGGCGACATCGGCACGAGTCCGCTGTATACGCTTCGCGAGTGCTTCACCGGCCCGCACGGCCTTCCGCTGACCGCCGACAACGTGCTGGGCATCCTGTCGGTGATCTTCTGGGCGCTGATGATCATCGTCACCCTCAAGTACGTGACGCTGATCATGCGCGCCGACAATCGCGGCGAGGGCGGCATCATGGCGTTGACCGCGCTGGTGTCGCGCGGGCTCGAAGACCGGCGGGCGCGCTGGTGGCTGGTCGGGCTGGGCATTTTCGGCGCCGCCATGTTCTACGGCGACGGCATGATCACTCCGGCGATCTCGGTGCTGTCGGCGGTCGAGGGACTCGAGGTGCTGGCGCCGGCGCTGAAGAGCTATGTGATTCCGACGACCTTGGCGATTCTGCTTGCGCTTTTCTCGATCCAGCGTTACGGGACCGCTCGGGTCGGAGGCCTGTTCGGTCCGCTGATGTGTCTCTGGTTCGCCACGCTCGCTGTCATGGGCGCCGCTGCCGTCTGGCAATATCCGCGAGTGCTGCTGGCCCTGTCGCCAACCTACGCCTATGGCTTTCTGACGGGCAACCCACTGGCCGGGTTTCTCGCCCTCGGCGCCGTCGTGCTCGCGGTGACCGGTACCGAGGCGCTGTACGCGGACATGGGCCATTTCGGCATAGCCCCTATCCGACGCGCCTGGCTGTACCTGGTCGCGCCGGCCCTGGTCCTCAATTACTTCGGCCAGGGCGCGCTGATCATCGCCGAGCCGGCGGCCATCAAAAATCCTTTCTACCTGCTGGCACCGGCCTGGGCGCTGCTGCCGATGGTGGTGCTCGCGACCGCAGCGACGGTGATCGCATCGCAGGCGGTCATTTCCGGCGCGTTTTCCCTGACTCGGCAGGCGATCCAGATGGGCTACTGCCCGCGGCTGACGATCATGCATACGTCAGAGCGACAAATCGGCCAGATCTATGTCCCGTTCATTAACTGGATGCTTCTGGGCGCCGTCATGCTCCTGGTGGCAGGATTCCAGACCTCGAGCAATCTCGCGGCCGCGTACGGCATTGCGGTGACGCTGGCCATGGCGATCGACTCGTTACTCATCTTCGTCGTGCTGACCCGCCTGTGGCGCTGGAACGCACTGGCGGCGCTGGTGATCGTCGTGCCGCTCGTCACGATCGACGCGGCGTTCCTGTCGTCGAACCTACTGAAAATCCCCGAAGGCGGATGGTTCCCGATCGTCGCCGGAGGCGTGGTCTTCACGCTGCTGACCACCTGGAAGCGCGGTCGCGCGATTCTGCTCGAGCGCCTGAGCGCCGAGACGATGCCGATCGATCTTTTCATTCAAAGCATCGCGGCGAGCCCGCCGATGCGCGTACCGGGCACCGCCGTCTTTCTCACAAGCACGCCAAATCGCGCGCCGCACGCGCTGCTGCACAACCTCAAGCACAACAAGGTGCTGCACGAGCGCGTTGTCCTCCTGACGCTGACCACGCAGGACATTCCGACGGTTCCGCTGTCCGAGCGCGTGCGCATCCGCGATCTCGGCTGCAATTTCCAGCAGTTCGAAGCCCTTTTCGGGTTCAAGGAGGACCCGGATGTTCCGGAGTTACTGGAGGAATGCGGACGCCGAGGTCAGCCGTTCGACATGATGGACACCTCGTTCTTCGTCTCGCGCGAGACGCTGATTCCCACGGCCACGCCGGGCATGGCGCTGTGGCGGGAGCGCCTGTTCGTATCGATGGCGAAAAACGCGACCAAGGCCATCGAGTTTTTCAACGTCCCGACCAACCGGGTCGTCGAGCTGGGGACACAGGTCGAGCTCTAGCATCAGGCTGCTAGTACCAGACAAAAAAAAGCCGGCCCTCGGGCCGGCTTCGATCGTGCTTGGGAAACGAAAGGGGCTACAGAGCGCCCATTTCGCCGCGCATCGTTTTGAGCGCCTTGCTTTCGATCTGGCGGATGCGCTCGGCGGAGACGCCGTACTGGTCGGCGAGGTCCTGCAGGGTCGCCGGGTCATCCTCGCGCAGCCAGCGCGCCTCGATGATGTCACGGCTGCGGCTGTCGAGCCTCGCAAGCGCGCTCTTCAGCCCGACGCTGCGATTGCGCGCGGTCTCCGCACGCTCGAGTATCTGCACCGGCTCGGCCTCGCTGTCCGTCAGATAAGCGCTCGGCGTCATCGTCTCGCCATCGTCGCCGGCCGGAGGATCGAGTGCGACATCCTGGCCCGAAAGCCGTGTTTCCATTTCGAGCACTTCCTCCGGCTTGACGCCCAGTGCCTGGGCGATCCCGTTGGCTTCGCTGCGGGTCAGCGCGCCCAGTTTGGGCTTCATGCTGCGCAGGTTGAAAAAGAGCTTCCGCTGCGCCTTGGTGGTTGCGACTTTCACCAGCCGCCAGTTGCGCAGGATGTGCTCGTGGATCTCCGCACGAATCCAGTGCAAAGCGAACGACACGAGGCGAACGCCGCGCTCCGGATCGAACCGGCGCACCGCCTTCATCAGGCCGATGTTGCCCTCCTGGATCAGGTCGGCTTGCGGCAGCCCATAGCCGAGGTAATTGCGGCTGACCGCGACGACCAGCCGCAGATGCGACAGGATCAGCGAGCGGGCGGCGTCCAGGTCGTTGTCGCGCTGTAACCTCCGGCCGAGCTCGACTTCCTGCTCGGCGGACAGCAGCGGAAAACGATTGACCGCCTGGATGTAGTGATCCAGGCTCCCCAGCGAGGCCGGGGTCGGGAAAGCCAGCGTGTTCGTGGGCATCAAAAAGGCTCCTTTTGGGCGCTATTTTAGCACTCGACTTGTCAGAGTGCTAATCCGCCCCGAAGTTCCCCCATGGCCGAGGCTGCGTCGGTAACCCGCGCCGTGGGGTGCGAGAGCCTGCGCCACGCGGCGCGATGCCCAGCGCCGCGGCGGTACCGACGGGCAATCGAGACCGAGTCTCCCCTTCACCGCGCGTGTGAGCACTTGCAAACGATTGTGCAGCCGACTCGGCGGCGATCCCACGCGGCCGTGGCGCCTCGCGCGAGGGATAGTCGCGACGCCATCCGCGGAAGGTCGCGTCGGAAGCTCGCCTTCAGCCGATCAAGGCATCGGCGAACTCGCGGGCGTCGAAGGGGCGCAGATCGTCGATGCCCTCGCCGACCCCGACGAATTTGAGCGGCACCGGGCGGGTCTTGGCGATCGCTGCGACGACCCCGCCCTTCGCCGTCCCGTCGAGCTTGGTCAGGACAAGCCCGGTCAGTCCGAGCGCCGCATCGAACGCCGCGACCTGGGCGAGCGCGTTCTGCCCGATGTTCGCATCGAGCACGAGCAGGGTTTCATGCGGCGCGCCCTCCTGCGCCTTGCCGATCACGCGCCGGATCTTTTTGAGCTCCTCCATCAGCGGAAGCTGGGTCGGAAGGCGACCCGCGGTGTCGGCGAGCACGACATCGATACCTCGCGCACGCGCTGCCGCGATCGCATCGAACATCACCGCGGCGGGATCGCCGCCCTGCTGCGCGACGACCGCCACCTGATTGCGCACACCCCACGCCTGGAGCTGTTCGCGGGCGGCCGCGCGGAAGGTGTCGCCCGCGGCTAGGAGCACCGAATGGCCGTGTCCCTGCAGATATTTTGCGAGCTTGCCGATCGACGTGGTCTTGCCCGCGCCGTTGACGCCGGCCAGCATGATCACGAAGGGTCGCGCGGCCCCGACGACGAGCGGTTGCTCGAGCGGCGCGAGCAGTTCCGTCAGCGTGGACTTGAGCAGCGCCGGTGCATCGACGTCCGCCCCCGCCCGCTTCCAGCGGAGGACGAGCTCGTCGAGCAGATGTTCAGTCGCCGGAATGCCGACGTCGGCTGCGAGCAGCGCACTGCGCAGGTCGTCGATCGCCTCCTCGGTCAATGCTTCGCGCCCGAACAGCGCCGCCAGAGGGCCCGCAATCCGTTCGCGCGAAAGGCCCAGCCCGCTTTTCAGGCGTTCGGTCCAGCTGCGAGCGCCCTCCTCGGGCTTGCGCTTGAACAGATCGAGCATTGGAAGGGGTACCGCGGGCAAAGGTACAATTCTACCTTTCCGTGCATGGCACCCGCTTGCCGCAGGCCCAACAGATTCGCATCATCGGCGGGCAGTGGCGCGGCAGGCGCATTCGTTTTCCCGCCATCGCAGCGATCCGCCCGACGCCGGACCGGGTTCGCGAAACGCTGTTCAACTGGCTCGGCCAGGATCTCGACGGGGCGCGCACACTCGACGCGTTCGCAGGCAGCGGAGCGCTGTCGTTCGAGGCGCTCTCGCGCGGTGCCGCGCTCGCGGTGGCCGTCGACCGGAGACCTGAGCTGGTCCGCGCGCTGAATGCGACCGGACAGATGCTCGGTACGACCGCACTGGAGACGCACTGTGCCGATGCGGGAACGTTTCTGCTGCGCGAAACGCGCGTGTTCGATGTCGTGTTCCTCGATCCGCCCTTCGCCGACCCGGGATGGGACGCACTGCTGCCGGCCGCCGCGGCGCGTGTGTCGCCGCAGGGTGCCCTCTATGCCGAGTCCGCGGGGCCGATCGCGGCGCCCGCAGGATTCGCCATTGTCCGCGGCGACAGGGCCGGACAGGTACATTATCATCTGCTGCGCCGCTTGCCCGGCACCCATTGAGCGATAAGCGGCAGGCGTGGGAGATCGGGCATGCTCAAAGTCGTCTACCCGGGGACCTTCGACCCGTTCACCAAGGGGCACGAGGACCTCGTCCGCCGCGCCGCCAAGCTGTTCGATCGGGTGATCGTGGCGATCGCGGACAGCGAAAGCAAGCGCCCGATGTTCAGCGCCGACGAGCGCATCGCGATGGCGCGCGAAGTCCTTGCGCCGTATGCCAACGTCGAGGTTGCGGGTTTTTCCGGCCTGCTGATGGACTTCGTGCATTCGGTGGGCGCGACGACGATCTTGCGCGGTCTGCGTGCCGTATCGGACTTCGAATACGAGTTTCAGATGGCGGGCATGAACCGCAACCTCCACCCGGAGGTCGAAACCTTGTTTCTGACCCCGGCCGAGCAATACCTGTTCATGTCGTCGACGATCGTTCGCGAAATAGCCCGTTTCGGCGGCGATGTCGGCAAATTCGTGCCGCATGCCGTCGTGGCGCGGCTCAAGGCCAAGTCCGACGAGGAGCGTGCAGCGCAGTCGCGCGAGAGGTCCTGATGGCGCTGATCATCACCGACGAGTGCATCAACTGCGACGTTTGCGAGCCCGAGTGCCCGAACGGTGCCATTGCGCAGGGGCCGGAAATCTATGTGATCGATTCAAGCAAGTGCACCGAGTGCGTCGGTCACTTCGACACGCCGCAGTGCGTCGAAGTCTGCCCGGTCGACTGCATCCCGGTGAACCCCGACCAGGTCGAGAGCAAGGAAGCGCTGATGCAGAAGTATCGGGGCCTGATGGCGGCCAAGGCCCGCGACGTGCCGGCTTAGCGTTCGCGGCAGGCTTTTGCCGCGGCGGATCAGGCGTTGGCCGCGAGCGGCAGCGGTTCGAACTGCTCGCAGATGGCGTCGATCGCGGCGAGCTCGCGTCCCAGCGCGCCGATCTGTTCCTTCGCGGCGACCTCCGCTTGCTCCAGTTCGGCGATACGCTCCTCGAGCTCGTCGCTCGCGCGGTGAATCCGCTTGACGCTGTCCAGCCTCCGGCGAAGCTGAAGGTGGTGCTCGCGCACCTGGGTCTCGAGCGGCGCCATCACGGCCTTCAACCAGCTTTCCACGTCGCGGTTCGCAATGTCGAAGACGTGCTTGACCCGGATCGCGATCGTTTCGAAGAACCGTTTCATCAGCGTGAACTTGGCCTTGCTGACCATGTTCCAGAGCGTATTGAAATGCACGTTGTACGCGCGCTCGAGGCGCTCGACTTCCTTCTGGTACTTGAGCATCGAGAAGGGCGGCGGCGTAAACGGATCGATGCCATGCTCCTTGGCGAAACGCTGGTACATCGCCTGCATCATCTCGTGCGTCTCGGCGGTCTGACGCGCGCCCTGGTCGAGGCTGCCGTAGATCTTGGCGAAAAAATCGCCCATCGCGGAGCGCACGCCTTTGGTGAACGGGCTTTTCTCGATCCGCTCGCGCGTCTCGGCAGCCGTCGTGCGCAGGGTTTCCAGGCCGATGCACACGTACAGATGGTTGGTCTGCTGCGTGAACACGGTGCGCAGCGCCGTGTAGCGCTGCATTCCCCGCTCGAAGAGGTTCTTTTCCTGCTGGATGCGGTCCATCATGTGTTCGACCACGTCCAGGTTCTTGCCGCGCAGGTTCTGAAGCTCGGCGAGCTGCTCGCGGATTCCGGCGATACGGCTGTCCAGTATCGTTCGCGTACCAGCGGCCAGTTCGCGGATCTCGGTCTGCGTCGCCGAGCCTACGATGCGTCGTTTGGCCGGAATGAGCTCGCGCGACAAGGCAGCCTCGAGCTGCGGCAGGCGGCTCCGGGTCAGCAGGGTGTCGTCGCCGTTGACCTTCGCCAGCAGCGCCTTTTGCGCCGATACCGGGAAGACCTGCGCGGGCGGAATCATCAGCAGCTGGGCGCTGGTGCGGACCTGCCGCGCGATTTCGCCCTCGATCTCGGACGTGGTGCGCAGGTCGTCCCACAATCCGTCGATCTTGTTCAGGATCACGATGCGGCCCTCGCGGCTCGCCGCGCTGTCGCCGACGATGTGCTTGGTCCACACGTCGATATCGGTCTTGGTCACGCCGGCATCGGCGGCGAGGATGAACAGGATCGCGTGCGCGTTCGGCAGGAGATTGAGCGTGAGCTCTGGCTCGGTACCGATGGCGTTGAGGCCCGGCGTATCGAGAATCACCAGCCCCTGCTGGAGCAGTGGATGCGGAAAATTGATGATCGCGTGACGCCAGCACGGGACATCGACCGCGGCGTCGGACACTGACAGCGGCGCCAGCGGATCGCCGTCGTCGTAGAGCCCGTACTTGCGGGCGAGCGGGACCGGGACGCGCTTGGTCTGCGACACCTGCGAGAGCGCTTCGGCCATGCGGTCCGCGGACGACATGTCGAGGGTGATCGTGACCCACTCGTCGGCGTAGTTCTTGAATTCGGTGACCGATCCGTCGCGTGCACGGGTTTCGATCGGCAGCAACCGGATCGACGGCGGCCGGGTCGAGTCATAGAGGAGCTCGGTCGGGCACATCGTCGTCCGGCCGGCGGCGGACGGCAGCAGACGCTGACCGAAATCGGCAAAGAATATCGCGTTGATGAGCTCGGATTTGCCGCGCGAGAACTCGGCCACGAAGGCGACGACCAACTTGTCCTGATGCAGCCGTTCGAGCAGGCGCTGCACGGTGAGATCGGCCTGGCCGTCGGCAAGCTCCTGTTCGGACAGCCATTCGTGCAGGCGCGACACGCCCGTGGACAACCGGCGGCGCCAGTCGCTGTAGGCTTCAAATCGTGCGGCCAGGTCCTTCGATTGCATCATGTGGGTGGCGTGGCGACTCGGGTCGCAGGGGACTCTAGCATGAAGCGCGCCAAAACAAGCACCTAAGGGACCTCAGGTCTGGCAGCGGCGGCAATAGTAGGTCGCCCGGCCGCCCTGGCGCGTCGAGCGTATCGGCTCGCCGCAAATCCGGCAGGGCCGACCCTCGCGCCCGTACACGTTGTACTCGAGCTGAAAGTAGCCGGGCTCGCCTTCGCTGTCGACGTAGTCGCGCAGGGTGCTCCCGCCTTTGGCGATGGCGTCGGTCAGCGTCTCCCTGACCGCGACCACGAGGCGGCCCATGCGCTCGCGAGACAGGCGGTTCGCTGCCCGCGTCGGCCGGATGCCCGCGCGGAAAAGGGCCTCGTTGGCGTAAATGTTTCCGGCGCCGACGACCAGCCGATTGTCCATCAGCGCGAGCTTGATGGCCGTGCTCCGTCCGCGGGTCGAGGCAAAAAGGTACGCCGCGTCGAAGCCCGGCGAAAGCGGTTCCGGACCGAGCGCTGCAAGCAGCGGATGCTCCGCCGCGGTCGCCGGCCACCACAGCATCGCCCCGAATCGCCGCGGATCGTGATAGCGAAGGACGACGCCGTTGGCGAATTCCAGGTCGATGTGATCGTGCGCTCGCCGCGCCGGCGCGGTGGCGAACACGCGCAGACTGCCGGTCATTCCGAAATGAACGATCAGCGTGTCGGGGCCGAGCCGGAAAAGAAGATATTTGCTGCGCCGATCCACCCGATCGACCACCCGGCCAACCAGCCGGCGCGGCAAGTCGCGAGGAACTGGCCAGCGCAGACGGCGGTCGTAGATCCTGACCGCCGTCACTTTCTGCCGTTCCACGTGAGGCGCCACCCCGCGACGCGTCGTTTCAACTTCCGGAAGTTCGGGCATCCTGGAGCGCCGAGTGGTTTGTTGCTCGGGCAAATATACCCTAAGATGCCACGAGGGTTGGCGATGTCCCGGCCCCAAGTCGAAACCCGACTCGCGCAAGGTTTTCCTATCGTGATTCCTGTCCTTCGCTCTTTGTTTTGGGTGAGTCTGACCGCGGCTATCGCGGTAACCGGCGATGGGTGCGCCCAGGCGCCTGTCGCTCCGACCCCGTCCGAGCCGTCTGCTCCCGCAGCCAGCCAGGCCGCCGCGGTCGACGAACTCACGCCGGAAGTGCTCTACCGCATCCTGGTTGGCGATGTCGCGATGCAACGCGGTGACGCCGCGCTGGCGGCGCGCGCCTACTTCGAGGCGGCCCGTGACGCGCGGGATCCGGTCCTGGCGCGCCGAGCGACCGAGATCGCGCTTTTTGCCCGGCAGCGGTCGCTGGCGCTGGACGCCGCGAAGCTGTGGCAGGAGCTCGATCCCAAGGCGGACCGCGCGCGCCAGATGGTGGCCTCGCTCGCGCTGTCGGGTGCCGGCTCCGATCTCAAGGCCGAACTGCAGCGCGTACTGATCGAAGCCGCCGCCAACGACAAATCGCTCGGCGAAGCATTTCTGCAGATCAATCAGGCGCTGGCCGCGCAAACCGACAAGACGGCCGCGTTTCGTCTGGTGCAGGACCTCGCGAAACCGTACCCAAAGGTGCCCGAGGCGTGGTTTGCGGTCGCGCTCGCCGGCTACAACACCAAGCTCAGCGATCCCGAAATCGTCGCCGCGGCGACGCACGCTGCGGACCAGGCGCTCGAACTCAAGCCCGGGTGGGATCGCGCGGCGCTGATCAAGGCCGACATCCTGGCCAAGGGGTCGCCCGACGCGGCGATCGCGTTCCTCAAGCAGTTTCTCGCGACGACTCCGGATGCCCGCGCGGTGGCCGGGGGGCTGGCGCAGCTCTACGTCGAGCAAAAGCGCTTCGCCGATGCCCGGGCGATCTTCCAGAACCTGTGGGACGAGGATCCGGAGGATCGCGAATTCGAGTTCGCCGTCGCCGCGATATCGCTGCAGATGAAGGACTACGCGACCGCGCAGCGCTTGCTCGAAGAGCTCGACCAGGTTGGCTATGGCGACAAGGGCGTCGTGCCGTTCTACCTCGCGCAACTGGCCGAAGAGACCAAGCATTACGACGAGGCGATCACGCGTTACCGCGAAGTCACCGCCGGCGATCGCGCCTGGCTCGCCAAGCTCCGAGTCGGCGCGATGATCGCGAAAAAGGGCGACCTCGCCGGCGCGCGCAGCTATCTCGAGGGTCTGCAGCCGGAGTCTTCCGACCAGCGGGTCGAGCTCGCGCAGACGCAGGCGCAGCTGATGCGCGATGCCGGTGATTACAAGGGCGCCTATGCGATCCTGACCGCGGCGCTGGATCGTCAGGCCGACTCGATCGATCTGCTCTACGATGTCGCGATGGTCGCCGAGAAGCTCGATCGCATCGACGAGGTCGAGGCGAGGCTAAAACGCCTGATCGAGCTCAAGCCCGATAATGCTCAGGCGCTCAATGCGCTCGGGTACACGCTGGTCGACCGCACGCGGCGCATCGCCGAAGGGTTGAAGCTGATCGAAAAGGCCTTGCAGATCGCGCCCGACGATCCCTTCATTCTCGACAGCATGGGTTGGGCCAATTACCGGATGGGTAACCTCGACGACTCCGAAAAATTCCTGCGGCGTGCGTTCGGCGACCAGGCCGACCCCGAGATCGCCGCGCACCTGGGCGAAGTGCTCTGGGCGAAAGGCGAGCGGGACCGGGCCACCGAGATCTGGCAGTCGCAGCTTAAGACGTCGCCGGACAACGCGGTGTTGATCGAGACGATGCGCCGCCTGGCGCACTGACCTTTCCAGTCGAGGCGATGCCGACGCCGCGCGACTTGTGCGCTCGCGCGCTCGCGTTCGCCGGTGCCGCCGTGTTGGTCGCCTGCACGCCGGCGTTGATCGAGCAAGGCGCACCGACCAGCGCACCTGCGGCGCGCGCGAGCTTCGAATTGACCGGGCGCCTTTCGGCCCGTCACGGCGGCGACGCGGTGGCCGCCAACTTCCGCTGGACGCACGAACGCGAACGCGACGAGCTCGATTTGAGCTCGCCGCTCGGACAGACGATCGCGCGCCTGAGCGGCGACGGCAACGGCGTGCGCCTGCAAACCTCCGACGGCCGCATCGAGACGGCGAGCGACTGGTCGTCGCTCACCACGCGCGCGCTGGGCTGGCCGCTCCCGGTCGAGGGACTGTCCTTCTGGATCCAAGGCTCGCCGCGCGACGGCGTGCCGGCCGCGGTCGAGGTTGGCAAGGACGGCAGGCCCGTGGTGATCCGGCAGGATGGATGGAGCATCGTCTATCAGGCATTCGAGCCCGACAGCGATGGCGTACCGCATCCGCAGCGTCTGACGCTCGATTATCCGGAGGTCGAGTTGCGAATCGCCGTCGATTCCTGGCGATGAACATCCACCGCGAGCTGGTACTTCCGGCACCGGCGAAACTCAACCTCTTTCTGCACCTGACCGGTCGTCGCAGCGACGGCTATCACACGCTGGAATCACTGCTCGTACTGATCGGGCGTGGCGACGTCGTTTCACTCGCGCGTCGCGAGGATGGTGCGGTGGTCCGCCAGCGTGGCCCGGCGGGCGTCGCTCCCGATGCCGATCTGACCGTGCGCGCGGCCCGGCTGCTCCAGCGCGCGTGCAAGACCACGGAGGGGGTAACGATCGCGCTCGACAAGCGCTTGCCGATCGGCGGCGGTGTCGGCGGCGGCAGTTCCGACGCAGCTACGGTTCTGCTCGGACTGAACCGTCTCTGGCAGCTCGGTCTTGCGCGTCACGACCTGATGCAGCTCGCGCTCGAACTCGGCACCGACGTTCCCTTCTTCGTCTTCGGCGAAACGGCGCGCGTGCGCGGCGTCGGCGAAATGCTCGAGCCGGTAACGCTGCCGCCGACCTGGTTCGCCGTGTTATCGCCGGCGGTCGAGGTGAGCACCGCGGCGATATTCGCCGCGCCTGAATTGACACGAAACACCCAGTCCGCGAAAATGCCTGTCTTTTCTGAGGGCTATGGCCGCAACGATCTGCAGGCGGTTGCCGTCGCGCGGTTCCCGGAGATCGCCGGCTCGCTCGACGCGCTCACGCGAGCTGCACCAGCGTCGGGGGCGAGGATGACTGGATCGGGAGCGTGCATGTTCGCCACTTTCGCCACCGAGGACGCCGCGCTGCAAGCGCTCTCGCGAGCACCATGCGCGACAGAAAGCACCGGTAGAAACGCCGGAGAAACGGCCGGATTCATTGCTCGCGCGCTGAACCGTCACCCGCTGTGGTCGTTTGCCGCACGTTGACGCCTCCGCGCACCCACGGTTTCCCCTGGGGAGTCGCCAAGTGGTAAGGCACCGGATTTTGATTCCGGCATTCGTAGGTTCGATCCCTACCTCCCCAGCCACCCACACGCCAGGCCCGCCGTCCAGGCGGAAGGCCGGCCGGCGTCCTTCATAGGCGGGACGATGGCGTTCGAGCGGATGCGGATTTTCACCGGCAGCGCCAACCCGAAGCTCGCCGAGGCGGTCGTCCGCCACATGAACATCAGCCTCGGCCGGTGCATCGTAGGCCGCTTCTCCGATGGCGAGGTCATGGTCGAGTTGCTCGAGAATGTGCGGGGCCGCGACGTCTTCATCCTGCAATCGACCTCGCAGCCCACGAACGACAACCTGATGGAGATCCTGGTGATGGTCGACGCCTTGAAGCGAGCGTCGGCCGGGCGCATCACCGCCGCCATACCCTATTTCGGCTACGCGCGGCAGGATCGGCGGCCGCGCTCGGCGCGCGTGCCGATCACCGCCAAGGTCGTCGCCGACATGCTCACGACCGTCGGCGTCAATCGCGTCATGACGATGGATCTTCATGCCGACCAGATCCAGGGCTTTTTCAACATCCCGGTCGACAACATCTACGCCACACCCGTGCTGCTCGGCGACCTTTGGAAACAGAACTACGACAATCTGCTGGTCGTTTCACCCGACGTCGGCGGCGTCGTACGCGCGCGCGCAATCGCGAAGCGGCTCGATTCCGACCTCGCCATCATCGACAAGCGCAGGCCCAAGGCCAATGTCGCCGAAGTGATGAACATCATCGGCGACGTTGCGGGGCGCGCCTGCGTGATCATGGACGACATCGTCGACACCGCCAACACGCTGTGCAAGGCCGCATCGGCGCTGAAGGCCAACGGCGCGCAGAAGGTGCTGGCCTATTGCACGCACCCGGTGCTGTCCGGTGGCGCCGTCGCGCGTATCGCCGAGTCGGACCTGGACGAAATCGTCGTGACCGATACGATCGCGCTGTCCGACGAGGCGCGCGCCTGCAAGCGCATCCGGCAGCTGTCCTGCGCGCAGCTCCTCGCCGAAACGATGACCCGCATCTCCAACGAGGAATCGGTCAGCTCGCTGTTTACCGAATAGACAAGGTTTGCGCTGGCGGGCCAATTCGGGTTAGAATTCAAGGCTTTCCCGTCGCCGCCTGCCGGCGGCATGGTCGCCATCGCGGACAACCACGCCTTAAGCGCGCGGAAGGCCGCAGACAACAGGAGCAACACCATGCAGTTCGAATTCACCGCCTTTCCGCGCGGGACCGAAGGCCGTGGCGCGAGCCGCCGACTGCGGCGGACCGGCCGCGCGCCCGGCATCGTCTATGGCGGGACTGCCAGTCCGCAGCCGATCGAGCTCGATCACAACGCGCTGATCCACGCACTGAGCAAGGAAGCGTTTCACTCGTCTATTCTGACGATGACGCTGGGCGATGCCGCGACCCAGGTGCTGTTGCGGGACGTGCAGATGCATCCGTTCCGCCACGAGGTGCTGCACGTCGACTTCCAGCGCGTCGACGAGCACCGCAAGATCCACATGAAGGTGCCGTTGCACTTCATCAACGCCGAAATCGCGCCGGCCGCCAAGACCACGGATGCCATCATCAGCCACGTGCTGACCGAACTCGATGTGTCGTGCCTGCCGAAGGACCTGCCCGCGTTCGTCGAAGTCGACCTGTCGCAGCTGGCGGTCGGACAATCGATACACGTATCCGATCTCAAGCTGCCGGCGGGCGTGACCGCGGTGACGCGTCCCGGCCCGAGTCCGGTCGTCGCAACCGCGATCGTGCCGCGCATCGTCGTCGAGGTCGAAGAAGTGGTAGCGCCGACGGCGGAAGCCGCGGTCGGCGAAGCGGCGGCCGCGGAACCGGCCAAGCCCGGCGAAAAGCCTGCCGAAAAGGGCGCCGAGAAACCGGCGGAAAAAGCCGCCGACAAGGCGCCGGCCAAAAAGGACGACAGGAAATAGTCCTTTGGCGCATGACGGGGCCCGCCCGCACGACTGCGGCGGGCCTTTTTTCTTAGCTAAAGCGCCCCATCGCGACATAACGCCATGGCCCATCCATTTCGCCTGATCGTCGGCCTGGGCAACCCGGGACGCGAGTACGCGCAGACTCGGCACAACGCCGGCTTCTGGTGGATCGAACGGCTGGCCGGCACGCAGCAAGCGAGCTTTCGCACCGAATCGAAGTTTTATTCGCAGCTGGCGGCGGTGCGCGGAACGGACGCCGGCGATCTGCGACTCGCCATGCCGCAGACCTTCATGAACCGCAGCGGACTCGCAGTCGCCACGCTCGTCCGCTTCTATCGGGTCGCCCCGACCGAGCTTCTCATCGCCCACGACGAACTCGATCTGAAACCGGGCGTGGTCAAGCTCAAGCAGGGCGGCGGCAACGCGGGCCACAACGGCTTGAAGGACATTGCCGCTGCGCTGGGCGGCGGCGATTTCTGGCGGCTGCGCATCGGTATCGGCCATCCGCGCGATGGCGCACTCTCCGATCAGGAAGTTGCCGACTACGTGCTGCACCCGCCGCGCGCCGAGGAGCGGCCGTTGATCGAGGATGCGATCGCGCGTGCGCTGGCCGTCTGGCCCTGGCTTGCCTCGGGAGACACCGAGCGCGCCATGCATGAGTTGCACACCAAGCCTGCGGCGTCGATGCCTGCGCGCGACGAACCGGCGGGCTCGTGAGCCTCAAATGCGGCATCGTCGGGCTGCCCAACGTCGGCAAGTCGACCCTGTTCAACGCGCTTACCCGCGCCGGCATCGCGGCCGACAACTATCCCTTCTGCACGATCGAGCCCAACGTCGGCGTCGTCGCAGTCCCCGACCCGCGGCTCGCGGCGGTCGCCGCGATCGCGCGCCCTGAGCGCGTGGTCCCCGCCGTCGTGGAATTCGTCGATATCGCGGGACTGGTCGCCGGAGCGTCGAAAGGCGAAGGCCTGGGCAACCAGTTCCTGGCGAACATTCGCGAGACCGACGCCATCGCCCATGTCGTGCGCTGTTTCGAGGATCCGAACGTCGTGCACGTCGCCGGCAAAATCGATCCGGTCTCGGACATCGAGACGATCAACACCGAGCTTGCGCTCGCCGACCTCGCCGCCGTCGACAAGCAGATGAACCGGTACGCCAAAGCGGCGCGGGCCGGCGGCGACAAGGAGGCGAAGCGGCTGGTGGCTGCGCTGGAAAAGATCGTCCCCGCGCTCAACGATGCGCGGCCGGCGCGTTCGGTCGATCTCTACCCGGAGGAGCTGGCGGTGCTGAAGCCGCTCTTTCTGCTGACGATGAAACCGACGATGTATGTCGCCAACGTGTCCGAGCATGGCTTCGCCGGCAATCCCTTGCTCGACCGTGTTCAGGCTTACGCCGCGCGCGAGGGGGCACCGGTGGTGGCGATCAGCGCCGCCCTCGAAGCCCAGATCGCCGATCTCGACGACGACGACAAAAAAATCTTCCTCGCCGACATGGGTCTTGCCGAGGCGGGGCTCGACCGCCTGATCCACGCGGGCTACAAACTGCTGGGCCTCGAGACCTACTTCACCGCGGGCCCCAAGGAAGTTCGCGCCTGGACGATACGGCACGGCAGCAGCGCGCCGCAGGCCGCAGCGGTCATCCACACCGACTTCGAAAAGGGGTTTATCCGGGCCGAGGTCATCGCCTATGATGACTTTGTCGCGTGCCGGGGCGAACAGGGATCGAAGGAGGCGGGGAAGATGCGGCTCGAGGGCCGGGACTATGTCGTTCGCGACGGCGACGTCATGCACTTCCGTTTCAACGTCTGAATCGTGCAGCAGCCAGCGTGAGCACCCCGGTGCCGCTCGTCGCCACGGCGACGCGGTATCCGGCACGGCGCGCATTCCTCGCCCGGCGGGCGGGCTTCCGAGGTTTGTCTGCCGGCGCCGCTACGCGGCCGGCCGCTGGTTTTCGATCTTGAGCAGTGACGTCAGCTGGCGCAGGCGAGCCAGCCATACGACGACGCCGTGATGGTTGCACGCGTGTGCGTGGATCGTCACGCCGGGCAGACCGTCCAGAAGGAGCGTCCGCGCCATGTCGGATTCGGATTGCGCGCAAACGTGAAGATTGTATGCGGTTTTGCCATTGTGATTGCGCAGAACCTCGCGCAGATCGAAGTAGGCGCGAGCCGGTCCCGGAAGGCGGTCGAGCCTTTCCAGGGTATCGCCGAATCTGCCGACGTACTTCTGCATTTCCGGCGATCGCCAATAGGCTGGATCGAGATTGGTGTATGGGGAGAAAGCATGCACAAAATCGGCGCGAAGCAGGTGGCCGAAGAGAAGCGCCGCATGACTGCCACCCGAGGAGCCGATGAAGATCGTGTATTTGGGAGCCAATCCTTCGATATGTTGTTCCAGAAGCGCAGCGAGGGCGCCGACATCTTCGGCAATCGGAGCAAGGCCGTTCAGGTAGCACGTTCTCGATTTGTCGCACAGCAGGATGCGGTTATAGTTCAGCAGTTCCGCCGTCGCCAGGAAATCGAACGTCGGAAGCGACAGTTGACCGGTAAATCCGGTAAACGCAACGATCAGCACGCTGGGATCCTGACCGAGTTCGACGGCCACCTGCGAATCCGGAACAGGGGGACGGCGTCTCAAGACCTTACGAGGTCCCATAGTGAGCGTGGCCTCGTATCCGGTAATCACCTTCGCCGGTTTGCCGTCTCGCATCGCGACTTCTCCCTCGGGCTGGCCGCGCGCCCGCTTCGAAGCAGGTCTCCGCCGCGCGTATTCTATTATCGGGGGCTGGTTCCATCAATTCGGCCGGGGTCGGCAATCCTCGGTGCGATCTCATTAAGGCGACGACGTGAAGACCAAGCTCAAATTCACGAAGATGCACGGATTGGGCAACGACTTCGTGATGCTCGACGGCATCCGCCAGCGCGTCGACCTTCGCCCGAAAGCGATCGCGCGGCTCGCCGACCGTCATTTCGGCGTCGGGTGCGATCAGGTGCTGCTCGTCGAGCGGGCTTCGCGCGCCGACGTCGACTTCCGCTATCGCATCTTCAATGCCGACGGCACTGAGGTCGAGCAGTGCGGCAACGGTGCCCGCTGCTTCGTCCATTTCGTCCGTGACCAGGGGTTGACCGACAAGCGGACGATCCGCGTCGAAACCCTCGGCGGCATCATCGAGCCGACCTTGGAGGAGACTGGGGAGGTTCGGGTCGAGATGGGCGTGCCAAGCTTCGAGGCGACCGCGATTCCTTTTGTCGGCGACGCCACGAGCGCGACGCAGACGCTCGATGTTGCCGGCGCGCGGGTCATGATCAGCGCACTGTCAATGGGCAATCCGCACGCGGTGCAGGTGGTCGCCGACGTCGAGACGGCGCCCGTTGCGGTCCAGGGCCCGCTGCTCGAGCATCACCCGCATTTTCCGCGCGGAATCAACGCGGGCTACATGCAGGTCGTCGATCGCGCTAACATTCGCCTGCGCGTGTGGGAGCGCGGCGCGGGCGAGACGCTCGCCTGCGGGACCGGGGCTTGCGCGGCGGTCGTGGCCGGCATCCGCCGTGGCTTGCTCGACGCGGCAGTGGTCGTGTGTACGCGCGGTGGCGAGCTGGCGATTCGCTGGAACGGTCCGGGCACACCGGTGCTGATGACCGGCCCGGCGCGGACGGTGTTCGAAGGGGAGTGGCAGATCGACGCATGACCATCGAAACCAACAAGGAATCAGGGATGAACGCCGAGTCGGTCGCCGATTACCTCAGGCAGCACGTCGAGTTCTTCGAGCAATACGCCGATCTGCTCGCCGAGATCTACGTACCGCACCCTCACGGCGGCCACGCGATCCCGATCGCCGAGCGTCAGATCGTCACGTTGCGCGAAAAGAATGGCCAGCTCGAATCGAAGTTGCGCGAACTGATCCAGTTCGGCACCGATAACGACGCCATCAGCGAAAAGCTGCACCGCTCGACGCTGGCGCTCTTCTCCGCCGCGGACCTGGAGACGACGCTGGGTGTTCTGTATCACAGCCTGAGCGAAGACTTTCGCGTGCCGCGGGTGGCGCTCCGTCTGTGGGGCAGGGTGCCCGAGCAGTCGTATCTGCCGGAGCTCGCCGCGACCAGCCAGGAAATCCGCGAATACGCCGGTGCCCTGGGCGCGCCCTACTGCGGCACGCAGGCACCGTTCGAATCGCGCGAATGGTTCGACGGCGGCCTGTCGCTTGCATCATTCGCGGTGCTGCCGCTACGCACGCACCATACGTTCGGCCTTCTGGCGCTCGGCAGCGAGGATCCGGGCCGGTTCTATGCGGGCCTCGGGACGATGCATCTGACGCGCCTGTCGGAGCTCGCCAGCGTGGCGACGGCGCGCTTTCTGCCGCAGAGTTGAAGCGCGATGCCCGCTTCGTCCCGCGCTCGTCCGGCTACGTCGCGGGCTGCGCCGGCCGACTCGCTGGTTTCGGCTTTCGAACGGCATCTCGCGACGCGACCGGCGCACACGCGCGAGGCCTACCGGCGCGATGTCGACTTGCTCCAGCAGCTGGCTGGCAAGACGCCGCCCGCGGAGCTGTCGCCGACTGAGCTACGCCGGTTCCTGGCGACGCTCCACGGACGCGGCCTGTCGGGCAAGAGCTTGGCGCGCGTACTGTCGGGCTGGCGCGCGTTCTACCGCTTCGCGATCGATCATGAGCCCGGGCTCAAGGACAATCCCTGCGCGGGTCTGAAAGCGCCGCGTTCGTCGCGGCATCTGCCGAGTGTCCTGTCGCCCGACGAGGCGGTGCGTCTGGTGGCACTTCCCGAAGACGGCGTCCTGGCAGCGCGCGACCGCGCACTGCTCGAGCTCGCTTATTCGTCGGGCCTGCGCGTATCCGAGCTTGCGGGGCTCGACCTCGCATCGCTCGATCTCGCGGCCGGCGAGGTGCGCGTTCTGGGCAAGGGCGCGAAAGAGCGCATTGTCCCGGTGGGCGAGCCGGCGCGCCTCGCGCTCAATGCGTGGCTCGCGCTGCGGCCGACCTTGCCGACGCCCGATGCTGACGCCGCGTTCATCAGCCGTTCCGGACGGCGGCTCACGTCCCGGGCGATCCAGCAGCGGCTCGCCACATGGGCGGCCAAGCGGGGCCTCGCTCGGCATGTCCACCCGCACATGCTGCGCCATTCGTTTGCTTCGCATCTGCTCCAGTCCTCGGGCGACCTTCGCGCGGTCCAGGAGCTCCTGGGCCACGCCAGCATCGCCAGCACGCAGATCTACACGCACCTCGACTTCCAGTACCTGGCCAAGATCTACGACCAGGCCCATCCGAGAGCGAAAAGACAGCGCGCCCGGCGCTAAACCCACGGTCAAAAAAACGGGGCGCTTTCGGCGCCCCGGATAACCAAACTCCAGGCCGGACGTTGCGTCCGCCCTACTCCACGCGCTCGCCGTGAAGACTGATGTCGAGGCCTTCGCGCTCCTCTTCCTCGGAGACACGCAAGCCGACGACCATGTCGATGACCTTGAGGATGATGAAGCTGCCGACCCCGCTGTAGACCAGCGTCGTGGCGACCGCGCCCAGCTGCACCAGAAACTCGCCATCCGCGCCGCTGATGTCCTTGACGTTGAACACGCCGGTGAGCAACGCGCCGACAATGCCGCCGATGCAGTGCACGCCGAACGCATCGAGCGAGTCGTCGTAGCCGAACATCCGCTTCACAACGGTGGCTGCGAAGAAACACAGCACGCCGGCGGCGATCCCGATGACGAAGGCCCCCGTGACGCCGACAAAGCCCGATGCCGGCGTGATGGCGACCAGTCCCGCAACCGCGCCGGAGGCGATACCGAGTACCGATGGCTTTCCTTTAGCTATCCATTCGGTGAACATCCATGCGAGGGCGGCGGCCGCCGTCGCGAGCTGGGTCACGACCATCGCCATGCCGGCACGGCCATCGGCCGCCACGGCGGAGCCTGCGTTGAAGCCGAACCAGCCCACCCACAGCAACGAGGCGCCAATCAAGGTCAAGGTCAGGTTGTGCGGCGCCATCGGCTCTCTGCCGTAGCCCAGCCGCTTGCCGAGCACCAGCGCGCAGACCAGGCCCGCGATGCCGGCGTTGATGTGCACGACGGTGCCGCCGGCGAAATCGAGTACGCCTTTGCCCGCCCAGTAGCCGGAAGGCTCCCACATCATGTGCGCGATCGGCGAGTAGATCAGGATCGACCACAGCCCCATGAACCAGAGCATCGCCGAGAATTTCATTCGGTCGGCGAACGCGCCCGCGATCAGTGCCGGGGTGATGATCGCAAACGTCATCTGGAACGTCATGTAGACGGACTCGGGAATCGTGAGCGCCAGATGCGATACGCTTATCTTCCCGGCCTCCTTCTGGAACAGCATGCCATTGAGGAACAGGCGATCCAGGCTGCCGACGAACGAGCCACCGGGCATGAACGCCAGGCTGTACCCGGCGATCACCCAGAGAACGGTGACGAGGCACGTGATCGCGAAGCTCTGCATCAGCGTCGCCAGCACGTTCTTCTTGCGCACCATGCCGCCGTAGAACAGAGCGAGCCCGGGAACGGTCATCAGCAGCACCAGCGCCGTGGACGTGAGCATCCACGCCGTGTCGCCGCCGCTGATCTTGTCCACGCCGACGACTTGCGGCGACGTCGGGGCCGGCGGCGCTGCGGCAGGCGCTTCCGCTGCGGCCGGTGCGCTTGCATCGGCCTTCGGCGCCTCCGCTTTGGTTTCGGGCACTGCCGCGGGAGCAGCTGCCGGCGCGGTTGCCGCCGGCGGTGGCGTAGCGGCCTTGTTGTCCTGCGCAAGGACCGAGCCTCCCGCGCATAGCGCGCCGATGACGGCGACGAACGCAAACAATCGCTTCATGATGTTCCCCTTAGAGCGCATCGGCACCGGTCTCGCCGGTCCGGATGCGCACGACTTGTTCGAGCTCGAAAACGAAGATCTTTCCGTCGCCGATCTTGCCGGTGTTGGCCGCCTTTTCGATCGCCTCGATCACCCGATCGATGAGGTCGCTCTTGATCGCGGCCTCGATCTTGACCTTCGGCAGGAAATCGACGACGTACTCCGCACCGCGATAGAGCTCGGTGTGTCCTTTTTGCCGGCCGAAGCCCTTGACCTCGGTGACGGTGATGCCTTGCACGCCGATCGCGGACAGGGCCTCGCGGACCTCGTCCAGCTTGAATGGTTTGATGATCGCGGAAACCAGTTTCATTGTGTGGCCCTCAGTGAGTGCGCCGCCGCCGCCGCGGCGACGCGATCAGAACGTCTTCTGCAAGAACACGGTGCCCGTCGCCTTGCCGATGTTGCGTCCGGCAAGGGTGTACCCGGCATCTTTGGCGTTGGTGTCGGTGTAGTACGCGCCGATGTTGTAGCCGGCGACGACCCAGGTCACGCCGAGCTTCCAGTCGGTGTAATCGAAGATGTTGTTGCTGACGCCGTTCGTTGTGCCGCTGTAGTCTTGATGGCCGACATGGGCGTTCAAGGTCCACGCATCGTTGATCGGGTAGTTGGCCGACAAGTCGATGTAGCCGGCGTGATCCGGAACGCCGAACGTGTGAGCGACGCTATAGGAGTATTTGACCGAGACCCATTTCCACGACAGGGCGCCGTAGATCTCCGTGGTGTCCGGGTTGGTGGCGCCGCCGACATAGCTGCCCGGGTAGTAGTAATAGAGCACGCCGACGTCGGTGCCCCAGTCGTCGTTGATCGCGTACTTCCAGCCGCCGTACAGGTCCCACTCGAGGCTGCATCCGTGGTTGCACACGCCTGCGTCGTGCAGCCAGCTGATGTTCGAGCCCCAGGTGCCGAGGTAAATGCCGTTGCTGTGCGCGTAGTCGAAGCCTCCCTGGAATGCGGGTTTCTCATCGGTCTGCGTGAGGCCGCGGAACACGTACTGGCTGTAGATGCCGAGGTTGCCTGTGATTGTGTAATCCGGTTTGGCCTCGGGTGTCGGGGTCGCGGACGTTTGCGCTTGCGCGACGCCCGCACAGGCGGCCACGGTCAGCGCGGCAAGCGAAAAGATCAGGCGCGGTCTGGCGTACATCGAGGTCTCCTTGGCTAAAGTGCGAATCGGAAACTGCCCCGATGCTTAGCACGACCTATGCCATGGTGTGAATTAGAGAAAAAACAAGATGTTAGGGTCGAAGACAGGGGTTCGGCCATTGCAGCGCACCTGGAATCTGCTCCGATGTGGTGCAAAACAGCGACGTCGCGCACGTCATTAGGACTTGAAGCGGAGCGCGGGAAGGCCGAGGGTAGTACGCTTGAACGAGATCCGCACATCGGCTTTAGCGAGGAGACCCCCATGCTCAACCGCACCATCCTGGATGACGTCAGTGCGCGCGTAGCAGCGGCGTTCGCTGCGAGTCCGGCGCGCGACGCCGAGAAAAACCTCAAGGCGATGTTGACAAGCGCCTTGGCCAAGCTCGATCTGGTTACGCGCGAGGAATTCGATATTCAGGCAGGCGTTCTGCTTCGCACGCGAGAGAAACTCGAGGCGCTGGAAGAGCGCGTCACCGCGCTCGAGGCGCGTGCTGGCTCGCCGCGCTGAATTCGCGACGAATCGCAGGACGCGCAGCGCGAGCGAGCAAGTCGCGCGACTCATGAGGCCACATCATCGACGCGCGCGGATCTGCGTTCCGCCTGATGCGGCAGCGACGATCGTCACGTCACCCCCCTAGGCCGAAGGAGCGAGATCGAGGCGCGCATTCGGGCGCCTAATCTGCACGATCCCTTTCCTCATCGCCGAGGAGCGTCCACGATGGTCGCCGTCGTGCACAGCCGTGGCTTGTCGGGCATCGACGCGCCGCGCGTCACGGTCGAAGTCCATCTGGCCGGCGGGTTGCCGGCGGTGCATCTGGTCGGATTGCCGGAGACCGAGGTGCGGGAAGCGCGCGATCGCGTGCGAGCGGCGTTGCAGAATGCGCAGTTCGAATTTCCGGCACGCAAGATCACCGTGAACCTGGCGCCGGCCGATCTGCCGAAGGAATCGGGCCGCTTCGACCTGCCGATCGCGCTCGGCATCCTGGCCGCGACCCGGCAAATTCCGGCGTCGGCTCTCGCGCCGTACGAGTTTGCCGGTGAGCTCGCGTTGACCGGCGAGCTTCGCGCGATTCGCGGCGCGCTCGCGATGGTACTGTCGGCGCGCCGCGACGGACGCGCCTTCGTTCTTCCGGCTTCGTCGGCCGCGGAAGCATCGCTCGTCCGCGATGCGGTCGTGCACCCGGCCTCGTCGCTGCTCGACGTCTGCGCGCATCTGACCGGACGTACGCTGTTGCCGGTTCTGGCACCTCGGGCGCCGGACGATTCATGCGGTGGCCCGGACTTGGCCGACGTGCGCGGGCAGCAACAGGCCAAGCGCGCGCTGGAGGTCGCCGCCGCGGGTTCACACAGCCTCCTGATGATCGGTCCGCCGGGAACGGGCAAATCGATGCTGGCGCAGCGTCTGCCTGGCCTGTTGCCGCCGATGTCCGAAGACGAGGCGCTCGAATCGGCGGCCGTGCATTCGCTGACCGGGCGCTTCCGTCCCGACGATTGGGGGCGACGGACCTTTCGCGCGCCGCATCACACCGCGTCCGCGGTCGCGCTGGTCGGCGGCGGCGGCGATCCTCGGCCGGGCGAAATCTCGCTCGCGCACCACGGCGTGCTGTTTCTCGACGAACTGCCCGAATGGGACCGCCGCGTGCTCGAGGTACTGCGCGAGCCGATCGAATCGGGCCGGATCCACATTTCGCGCGCCGCTCGCCAGGCGAGCTTCCCGGCGCGATTCCAGTTCGTGGCCGCGATGAATCCCTGCCCGTGCGGCTATCTCGGCCATGCCAGTGGAAGATGCCGCTGCACGCCGGACCAGGTGGCGCGCTACCGCGCCCGTATCTCAGGGCCGCTACTCGACCGGATCGACGTGCAGATCGAAGTCCCGGCGCTCCCCGTCGATGCGCTGCCGGGATCGAGCCGACCCTTCGCCCCGGCGGAAGGGAGCGCGACCGTACGCGGGCGCGTCGCCGCTGCGACGCGACGCCAGCGTGCCCGTCAGGCGAAGCTGAACGGGTGGCTGGACGTCAAGGAAGTGGAACGCTGGTGCGCACCGAATACCGAAGCGGAGGCGTTACTCAAAAGCGCCTTCGCGCGATTTGCGCTGTCGGCTCGCGCCTACCACCGCATTCTCAAGGTCGCCCGCACGATCGCGGACCTCGCCGACAGCGACGCAATTGCCGCCGCGCATGTCGCCGAGGCGATCGGCTATCGGCGCCTCGACCGGAGCGTCTGAAGCGGACCGCGCTCAGCGCACCAAGAGCGCCTTTCGTCCGAGCGCGTCGAGTGCGATGTCGAGTCGCTGCAGCCGTTCCGTTTCCGCGAGGGCCGGCCAATGCGCAGCCGCGATCTCGGGCCGCGTGCGTGCCCCGTCGAGCAAGGGCAGCAGCGCACGTTCGGCCTCCGGCAGCACGACCGGCTCGTGCCGCAGGTTGGCGCTCGCCGTGCCACGCGACGCGTCGTACCGGGCGATCGCGCTTGCTTCAGGTCGAAGTCCGGCCGTCAGCACGAACGGCGGGGCGGCGCGGTGGAGCTCGGCCGCGCCGGCCAGGTGCAACCGCAGGATCTCCGCGGCAAGGACGTCTCGCCCGCCGGATGCCTCGAGGGCACGCGCACCCACGCGCGCGGCGGCCGCTTCGAGCAACTGATCGAACGGCATCGCGAGCGGCCATTGTTCGGCGAGGACGGTGAGCGCCGCCTTCAGGATCCGATCCGAGGCTTCCACCGCCCGCCCATCGGCGAGTCGGAACGTCTCGGTGCGATCCGAGGCGAGGTCGTCCGGCAGGCCCTCGCGCTGCACCGGCGCCGCGATTCGCAGCGACGTGATGCGGCTCGGAGAAAGCTTGCGATCGAGGGTCGCGCCCTCGCGGATGAGGAGGCTTTGACGAAAACTCCGGCTTTTCAGAAAGTCGAGAAATTGCTCCCGGCGCATCAAGCCAGGTGCGATCCGGTTGAGCGTCGCATCGACGCCGGCGGGCAGCCCCATCGAAAGCATCGTCCTCACGTCGCTGTCGCCAAGATAGCGCAAGCCTCGAGCCACCGCGCGTTCGACGAATTGCTCGAAGTACACCGCCTCGTTCGCTGTCTCGAGGTATTCGTGCAGCACGTAATAATCGGGTTTGTGGCGGATATGCTCGGCGGCCAGCCGCAACAATCGGCCATACGCCGACTCCTTGTCAGGCACCGCATCGGCAAGGAAGTCCAGCGTGGCGCGCGCTTGCGCGAGCTTGGCTCGCGGCTCATCGATCCCGCGCGTCTGGTAGAGCATCGCCTCGCGCACGATCGCGAGCATCCGCCAACCGGGCAAGGTGTTATAGCTGACGAGGGCGATACCGTTCGCGGTCAGCTGCTCGGCGCAAAGGGCCAGGATTCGGTCCTGCACCGGCGCAGGCACCCAGGAATAGATGCCGTGGGCGATCACATAGTCGAATTCACCATGGGCTTTCCCGAAGGCGATGACATCCATCGGCAACAGGCGGATGTTGGTTAGGCCCAGCGCTTCGATTTTGGCGGCGCCGCGCGCTACTTGCACGGTGGACAGATCGATGCCGACGAAGGTCGCCTCGGGATAGCTCGCGGCCAGCGGGATCAGATTTCCGCCCGACGCGCAGCCGATCTCGAGTACGCGACAGCATCCGGCGTCGGCGGCAGCGAAGCCGAATAACGCCGCGACGGTGGCCAGATGATCCGGATGCGTCTGCCGCAGCGGCACGCTCTCGTACGGAAAATCGTCGTAGCTGGTGCGAGGCGCGGAGTTCATCGACGGGGAAGAAAAATCGCAACGGCAGCGCGGGCGAATCGGGTCGGCACTATAGCAAGAATCGGCGGGGGGCCGACGGATGCGCGCATCGAGAGGCCTCCCGCCGCCATCGCCAAAGGCACCGCGGGTATGATCCGACCGTGCGCAGCGGCGACCGCATCGGTCGCATCTGCTGGCCTGGCCCCGCCCGCGAGGGCGCTCCACTCGACTTTGCGATGAGCTCCAACGACGCCTCCCCGCTCGGCAGGACAACCGGCTACCCGGACCATTACGACCCCGCGCTGCTTTTCCCGATCGAGCGCGCCGGGCAGCGTCCCTTGCTCGGGATTCATGGCGCGTTGCCGTTCGCCGGCGCGGATATCTGGACCGCATACGAGATATCGTGGCTCGATCTTCGGGGTAAACCGCAGCTTGCGGTCGGCGAATTACGGATCGCTGCGGACTCGCCGGCGACGGTGGAATCGAAGTCGTTGAAGCTGTATCTGGGCTCGTTCGCGCAGGACAGGGTCGCCACACGCGAGCGCCTCGCACAGACGATCGCCGCCGACCTCGATCGCGTCTGCCGGGCGCGCGTCGGTGTCGTGCTGCACCCGGTGACGGCCTCCTCCGCGCCTCCCATCGCCGAACTGCCTGGACTTTCTCTGGACGGAGAGGACGGTATCGCCGACACCGCCGCACCCGATCCCGCGCTGCTGCTCGCGGGCGACGCCCCTGCCGAGGAGACCTTGCATAGCGCGCTGTTCCGGTCCAACTGCCCGGTCACCGGCCAACCCGACTATGCCGACGTGATGGTGCGCTACCGCGGGCCGCGCATAGATCGCGTTTCGCTGCTTTCGTATCTGCTGTCCTATCGCCGGCACGCGGCGTTCCACGAGAGCTGCGTCGAGCAGATCTATGTCGACATCGCGCAACGCTGCCGGACGGAGCGCCTGACCGTCTACGCGCGCTTCATGCGCCGCGGCGGCATCGACATCAATCCCTTTCGCAGCAACTGGGAAGCGCCCCCGGCGAGCTCGCCGCGGACACCGCGCCAGTAGACCGCGGCCGGCCGAGGTGCCGTGTACGGAACGCCGCGCACTCCCGGAGCGGGATGTTGCGATGCGGTAAAATCGATCGGCGATGGACGCTTTTGCCGATCCCGAACCCACGCTCTCCGACGCGCCTGCCGAAGCCCCGCGGCTGCGCGAGATCCCGTACAACTACACGTCGTTCTCGGACCGCGAGATCGTCATCCGCCTGCTCGGCGAGCCGATGTGGGCGCTCCTCACCGAATTGCGCGGCGAGCGCCGCACCGGACGTTCGGCACGCATGCTGTTCGAAGTCCTGGGCGACATCTGGGTCGTCGACCGTAATCCGTATCTGCAGGATGACCTGCTCGACAATCCGAAGCGCCGGGCGCTGTTGATCGGCGCGCTGCGCCATCGGTTGGCGGAGATCGACAAGCGCCGTCGCGCGATCGCCGATGCCGTCCGCGACGTGAAGGTCGGACGCCTGATCGACCGCGCATGCGAGGCAGTCGCTTCGTTCGAAAGCTCGTTTCGCGAGACGGCCGAGCTGCGCAAGCGCACGCGGCGCGTGCTCTCGCGCTACACGCGCAAGGACAATATCGCATTCGACGGCCTGGCGCGCGTCTCGCACGTCACCGATGCGACCGACTGGCGAGTCGAGTATCCGTTCGTCGTCCTCATGCCGGGCACCGAGAAGGAGATGGCCGGGCTCGTCGCCGGCTGCATCGAGCTCGGCCTGACGATCATCCCGCGCGGCGGCGGCACCGGCTACACCGGCGGCGCGGTGCCGCTGACGTGGGCGAGCGCGGTCATCAACACTGAGAAGCTCGAGGCGATGAGCGAGGTCGAGCACGTCGCCTTGCCCGGGGTCGACGGCAAGGTGGCGACGGTCTGGACCGAGGCCGGCGTCGTCACCCAGCGCGTTGCCGAAGCGGCCGAGCGCGCCGGTCACGTGTTCGCGGTCGACCCGACCTCGGCCGAAGCGTCGTGCGTCGGCGGCAACGTCGCGATGAACGCCGGCGGCAAGAAGGCCGTGCTCTGGGGCACGGCGCTCGACAACCTCGCGTCGTGGCGGATGGTGACGCCCGATGCGAAGTGGCTCGAGGTGACGCGGCTCGACCACAACCTCGGCAAGATCCACGACGCGCCGACGGTGCGCTTCGAGCTCAACTATTTCGACGCGAGCGGCAAGAAGCTCGAGCGCACCGAGCGGCTCGACGTTCCCGGCGCCGCCTTTCGCAAGGAAGGGCTCGGCAAGGACGTCACCGACAAGTTCCTCGCCGGCCTGCCCGGAATCCAGAAGGAAGGCTGCGACGGCCTCATCACCTCGGCGCGCTGGATCGTGCACAAGATGCCCAAGCACGTGCGCACGGTCTGCCTCGAGTTCTTCGGCAACGCCAAGGACGCGGTGCCGTCGATCGTCGAGATCCGCGACTACATGTTCGACCTCGCGGCGCGTTCGGGCGACGGGCCGCGCGTCCTCCTCGCCGGGCTCGAGCACCTCGACGACCGCTACCTGAAGGCGGTCGGCTACGCGACCAAGAGCAAGCGCGCCAACGCGAGCGGCGCCGCGGGTGCCGCCGCGCTGCCGAAGATGGCGCTCTTCGGCGACATCGTCGGCGACGACGCCGACGCCGTCGCGCGGGCGACGAGCGAGGTCGTGCGCATCGCGAACAGCCGCTCGGGCGAGGGCTTCGTCGCCGTCAGCGCCGAGGCGCGCAAGAAATTCTGGCTCGACCGCAAGCGCACCGCGGCGATCAGCAAGCACACCAACGCCTTCAAGATCAACGAGGACGTCGTCATTCCGCTGCCGCGGATGGGCGAGTACACCGAAGGAATCGAGCGCATCAACATCGAGCTGAGCCTGGCGAACAAGCTGGCGCTCGTCGAGCGGCTCGAAGCTTTCTTCGAGAGCGGCCACCTGCCTCTCGGCAAGAGCGACGACGCCGGCGAGGTTGCCTCGGCCGAGCTGCTCGAAGACCGCGTCGCGCAGGCGCTGGCGCTGCTGCGCGGAGTCGGCGGTCAGTGGCGAGGCTGGCTCGCCCGGCTCGATCTCCCGTCCGAGCAAGAGCCCGCGCGATCGACCTTCGCGCTGCTCCAGGACCACACCTTGCGCGCCTCGTGGAAGACGCAGATCCGCGCGCCGCTGCAATCGATCTTCGCCGGCGCGGCGCTGGGGCCCATCGTCGACGAGTGCGAAAGGCTGCACGCCGAGGTGCTGAAGGGCCGCGTCTGGGTCGCGCTGCACATGCACGCG
>DASXPJ010000008.1:0-45461 GCA_036493675.1 Casimicrobiaceae bacterium | reverse complement strand
CGCGAATTTCGGCGAAAACACCGACCCGGTCGGCAAGGTCGCGGTCGGCATGCCCCGAGGCCGCGGCCCGGATCGTCGTTTCTCCGGTACGCAAGAACGGGTTGGTCGCGCGTTCGGCGCCGATCGTCGAAGGCAGCGTCGGCTCGCCGCGCGAACGCTGTGCCTTGGCCGTAATGTCGCGTTCGCGCAAGGCCATATTGCCCGGGTCGACCTTGAGCGCGAAGCGAAGGTTCGCCAGCGTGTACTCGTGGCCGCAGTAGACGAGCGTTTCCGCGGGTAGCGCGGTGAGCTTGTCGAGCGAGTCGACCATGTCGGTCGGCGTTCCCTCGAACAGGCGGCCGCAGCCGGCGGCAAACAGCGTATCGCCGCAAAAAACCAGCGGCGCAGCGCCGGACGCGCCGACGTAGGCGATGTGGCCGGCCGTGTGCCCGGGGATGTCGAGTACCGACAGCGCAATCCCGATACCGGGGACGACGACCTCGTCTCCCTCGCGCATCGCTTGCGTGCGTCCCGGTATCGTCTCCCGAGCCGGGCCATAGACGGGAACCTGCCAGCGCTGCAACAACTCGCGATTGCCACCGACATGATCGCCGTGATGATGCGTGCAAATGATGGCCGTGAGATCGAGTCGTTCTCGCTCAAGATAGTCGATGACGGGCGTGGCGTCGCCGGCATCGACGACTGCGGCCGCGCTGCCTTCGCGCAGCAACCATATGTAGTTGTCGGCGAAGGCGGGGATGGGGATAATCGTCGGCATGGGGGAATCTTCGACAGCGCCGGCCGGTGTGTCAACCGGCACGATGGCGGCGTGGTTCGCCACGCCGCTCGGCCAGCACCTGCTCGCGCGTGAACAGGCGTATTTCGACACGACGCTCGCCGACATATTCGGCTATCACGCGTTGCAGATCGGGGTGCCGGAGACGCCGTTGCTGCAAGCCTCGCGCATCGCGACCCGCTTCACCGTCGACCTCGAGGAGCCGGCGCAGGTGCTGGCCGATCCGCACTGGCTTCCGTTCCGCGAGAACAGCTTCGATCTGGTCGTGCTTCCGCACGCGCTGGAATTCACCGACGAGCCGCATCAGCTTCTGCGCGAAGTATATCGCGTGATCCGACCCGAGGGTCAGCTGGTCGTCAGCGGATTCAACCCGTTCAGCCTGTTCGGTGCAAAACGCTACTTCGGTCGCGAGCAGACGATGCCGTGGACCGGTAACTTCATCTCGTTGTATCGGCTGAAGGACTGGCTGGCACTGCTGGGATTCGAGGTGAGCGGCGGGCGCCTCGATGCCTACGTGCCGCCGGTGGCGCAGGAAAAATGGCTGCGGCGCTTCGAATTCTTCGAACGCGCGGGCGATCGCTGGTGGCCCATCGCCGGGGGGATTTATTTTCTGCGCGCGACCAAGCGCGTCGCGGGGATGCGGGTCATCACGCCGGCATGGACACGCCGCGTCCGCAAAAAGGCACTGGCGTCGGTGGCGCGGCAGGCGAGAGAGTACGTCGATGCCGTCGATTGAACGTGCGCGCGCCGGCGGCGCCGCATGACGGCCCAAGTCGTCATCCACACCGATGGCGCATGCAAAGGCAATCCCGGCCCGGGAGGCTGGGGCGCTCTGCTCGAATACGACGGCCGGATCCGCGAGATATTCGGTGGCGAAACGCACACGACGAACAATCGGATGGAGCTGACCGCCGTTATCGAGGCGTTGGCGACCCTCAAACGCGGTTGCGCCGTTTCGCTCTATACCGATTCGCAGTACGTGAAGAACGGCATCCAGACCTGGATTCACGTGTGGAAGCGGAACGGCTGGAAGACCGCAGACCGCAAGCCGGTCAAGAATGCCGACCTATGGCAGGAACTCGATGCGGCGGTCGCCCGGCACGACATCCGCTGGCACTGGGTCAAGGGCCACGCGTCGACGCCGGGCAACCTGCGTGCCGACGAACTGGCGAATCTCGGCGTCGACTCGCTCGCGCTGTAATGCAGGGGACTCGTTCAGAGACTCCCTAGAGCTGCATCGGCAGGATCACCATCTGCATGCCGTTCAGGTGCAGCCTTTGCTGCAACGCCAGCGCCGTCTGGTTGTGCAGCAGCCGCGTGAGCCAGGTCTCGTTGCGGAAAACCAGCTTGCTGGTGAAGAAGACGCTGTTCGGAAACTCCCGCTGCACTGCCTCGGCCAGATTCACCAGCTGATCGACGCGGTCGGTGCCGAGTGCCAAGCGCGCCGTCGCGGCGAGCCCGTTGGCGTGGCAGTAGTCGACATAGAACGAAAGCGCGCGGTTCAGCGCGGCTTCGAGGTGTTTGATCTGCTCGGCACCGCCATAGCTCTGGGCATCGACCGCCTTGGCGCTGATGAAGACGAAGTTCCGAAAATGGTTCGGAAACAGCCGTTGCACCCACAGCACTGTGTGCAACCCCCCGCCGCGGCTGGACCCGACCATGAACACCGCGGTCGGCGCCTCCGGATCGAGAGGCGGCGGGTTCTCGCATTTCGGACAGCGCGCAGCGCTGAAGGTCTCGTCGACTTCCTTGAGCCTTGCCTTGACTTCGTCGTAGTGACGATGGATGGCAAAGCACAGCGCGATCACCAGTGAAGTGATGACGACGGTCACCCATCCGCCTTCGCCGAACTTCTCCACCGTGGTCACGGCCAGGATCCCGGACGTCACCGCCAGGCCGAGCCCGGACAGGACAAACCGATAGCTCCAGCGCGAGTCGGTCTTGCGCTTGCGCCACCAGTAGATGCAAAGGCCGAGCAGCGACAGCGAGAACGTCAGGAAGACGTTGATCGAGTACAGCACGACCAGCAAGTCGACCTTGCCGCCGCTCCACAGCAGGATCCCCAGCGCGGCCAGGCCCATGATGACAATGCCGTTCTGCGTGACCAGGCGCGTCGACAGATGGCGGAACTGGTGCGGAAGCCACGAGTCGGCGGCCATGTTGGACAGCACCGCGGGGCCGCCGAGAAAGCCGGTGTTCGCCGCGACGAACAGCAGTCCCGCCTCGAACAGGAGGACGAGCAGCAGCGCCACCTGGTTGATCCCGGGCGACAGGCCCAGGCTGTCGATGATGCTGCCGAATACCACGGCGTTGAGTGTCTGGCCTTCGACCGGTGCCGCGTGCCACAGCAGGTACAGCAGGATGATGCCGCCCGCGGTAAATGCGAGCGAGACCGCCATGTAGAACATCGTCAGCTTGCCGGTGCGCACCACCGGTTCACGCAGCGTCTGGACGTTGTTCGAGACCGCCTCGATGCCGGTGTAGGTGCCGCCCCCGAGCGAGTAGGCGCGCAGGAACAGCGACAATGCGGCGACCCAGCCGATGTCGTGCACGAGCTTGTTCGATTCGGCCAGTGCATCCGGCACGACCAGCGTCAGGCCTTGCGAATGTCCGAGCACGCCGTAGACGATCAGCAGCAGGTGGGTGACGCAGAAGCCGATGAAAATCGGCAGTAGCAGGCGAATCGATTCCTTCATCCCGCGCATGTTGAGCACCAACAGCACCGCGACCAGCAGCAACTCGGTGGCGAGCTTGAAATGGCCGATCGCCGCGGGGAGCAGGCTGAACAGTGCATCGACTCCGCTGGCGACCGATATCGCTATCGTCAGCACGTAATCGACGATCAGCGCAGCGCCCGAGACCAGCCCCGCCCGCGGCCCGATCAGGCTGGTGGCAACGCGATAGCCGCCACCGCCGGTCGGGAACAGCTCGATCACCTGGTTGTAGGCGAGCGCGATGACGAATACCGTCGCCGCGGTGGCCAGCGCCATGAACAGGCCCAGATGCGCGTGCGCGCCCAGCGCCTTGAACGCTTCCTCCGGACCGTAGGCGGACGAGGACAGGCCGTCCGCGCCGAGGCCGACCCAGGCCAGAAATGCCGCCAGCGCGATGTGCTGGCGCGTCGTCTGGCTCAAGGGGTCGAGCGGCGCGCCGATGACTACGCGCCGCAGCTTGTCGTATTTGATCATTGCTTACGGCGGCGCCGGCGATCGCTGACGGCGGGTGCCGGAGTGCGGATGGCGTGGGGATAGCGGCGGAGGGCGGCGATTGCTGCGACGCAGCATCGATCCACTCTACGCCGGCGGATGTTGCTTGGCAATCCGCCGCGCGAACACCTGCATTTCCTTCATCGCCTGCTTGTCACCCCTGCGCTGGGCCGCCGCGATGCCGTCGGCGTAGGCCGCGAGCGCTTCCGGGTAACGACCTTCGGCGGCAAGCGACTGACCGAGCAGTTTCCATGCGGCCGAGTAGGCAGGATCGAACGCCAACGCCTGGCGCAGATGCGCGGTCGCGCGCATCGGCTCGCCACACTTCAGGTATTCGCTGCCGAGCGCAAAACGCAGCAGCGCATTGTCCTTGCCCGCGGCGAGCAATTGCTCGAAGCGTGCGATCGCCGGAGTCGCAGCGTCTGTCATCGCGCCCCGCCGTTGGCGAGTTCAATTGCCGGCGGTCGCGCCGGTCTGGCAGTCGACGCGGCGCATCGGGAAGATGACCTGTTTGTCGACCCCTTTGATCTTGCCTTCCACGGTCGCGTACAACCAGCCTTCACTGCCGCGGCGATAGATGATGCGCTGCGGATATTCGACGCCGCGCGTGGCGTTGACGAAAGTGAATACCTCGGCAGCATCGACGGTCGTCTGCGATACCAGTCGAAAAGCGGCTTCGTCCTTGCCTGCTGGGGCGGCCACATAGAACACACCGTCGGGACGCGGCTCCAGCCGAAGGTATTCGAAATCGACGGTCTTGCCGCGCAACGTGGTCTGACTGACGCCGACCATCCTATCGCCGACCAGCGGCAGCCATTCCTCGCGAAAGGCGCGCTGGTTCACGTTGCCTTCCCAGCAGCCGTGCAGCCACGCCAGCGGCGCGAGCGGCCCCGTGGTCGGGCTCCCGCCGGCCGGGTCCGCCGGTTTGCCAGGTGCCGTCGGCGCGGCCGCCGGCGCGGCCGGTGGCGCGGGTACCTGGGCGAGAGCGACTGTGAGGAAGCTGCCCAGCAAAGCGACAGCCACCGGGCCAACGTAGGTTCGGCTCATGGTGCCTCGTTTCTCATTGCTGCGGGGCCAGCGGCAGGTTCAGAAGCAGGTTTTGCGGCTTGAGCCGCAAGCGGTTTTCGCGATCCATCGCCATCGCCAAGTATACCGGCCGTCCAGCCAGCGCCGGGCGCATCGCAGCCGGATCGGTGAAACGCAGCGCGAACAGGCAAAGCAGCTGCTCGCGTCGTTCGTCGCCGACATCGACACCGTTGTAGAGATCGTTGAGCAGCGCACTCGCTTCGGCATCGAGTCCCACATGCCATACCCAGCGCGTGTCGACGATTTTGCGTTCCGGTGCAATAGCGACTTCCACGGCGAGGAAGTGCGCGATCCAACGCTCGAGCACGCGGCACAGCGCCGCCAGCGCGGGCTGGCCGCGATTGAGGCTGACCGCCACGTCGAATCGTTCGTCGCGCGTCCAGTAGGTGTCGGCGTTTTGTTCCGACAGCACGTCGAGGTCGACGGTTCGTGCCGGCGTCCGGTTCTGCGCCAGCAATTCTCCCAGACTGCCCAGATTTCCGGTGGTCGCCAGAAGCTCCACCGCGCGTTCGTCGGCCGCCATGACGGCATCGTCCTGTACGCTGATTTTCTGAACGCGGAACAGCATCTCCGCCGCGCGCGCCTCGATCGGATCGGCCTCCTCGCCGAGGATGTGGCGCAGCAGGATTTGGGTCAGCTGATGTACGAACAGCGGCGGCACGTCGACGCCTTCGCCCTCGAACAGCGCGACATAAGAGGCCTCGAGCGTCGGCGCGCGCAGCAGGCGGTCGCGAAACCTGAGCCAAATGCGCAGATTGTCGCGTGCATCGGCGTCGACAATGGCGGCGATACCGGCATCCGCAACATGCATGCGCGGATCGTCGAGCAGCTTCTGGTGCAGCTCGACCTCCGCCGGGCAGGACTCCCGCACCGGCGCGAGCTCCGGGCGCAGCAGGAAGCTTCGCAGGAAATCGTCGCGTATGCGCAGCCGCCGATCATCGTCGATCGCGAGGAGCCGGTACCCGCAGGAGGGCCAGAAGTCGGGCACGGTCGGACGATAGCATGCGGCCGCGGCGGCGCCGGCGCTTACGGCCGGGCGACCTGGGCGCAGGTTCTTGTTTCTCAGCCGCCGAGCAGCGCCTTTTTCAGATCGGCCTGAACCGGCCTGTCGCCAAGCCAGATGCGAGTGAGCGCCCGATTGAACGGCTCGCCGGCGATCGCGCCTTTCTCTTCGCCATTCAGGCTGACGTGGGTCGCATCGTCGTGAAAATCCAGCGTGACTACGTCTTTTTCCTTCGCCTGTCCGATCGCCTTCATGATCGAGGCGAGCTGCTCCGAGCCGGGCTTGAGCGCAGCCATCTCGGACGTACTGTTGTTCGCTTCCAGGCCTTCGTTCAGCGCCTCGATGAATTGTTCCGCCGACAGCGTGCGCAGCAGGTCCAGCCGGATACGGCGCGGGCCTCTGGCGAGCACACCCGGCAGATCCGCGGCCTTCTGCGGCAGGTAGAGGCTCGCAACATAGACGTGAAACACGACGCGCTTGCGCACGCCGGCGCCGTTGAGGACGAGTTCCTGCCCGGCGACGGACGCCTTGTCGTCGACGCGGACACCGCCGAGCTCGGCCGCGGACAAAGTCGTGGACAGCAGCGCGCCAGCGACCAGGACGATCCAATTACGCATGGAAGACTCCTCGCTGCGAGATGCAACGCGGCCGCGACGGTCCCGCCCAATCCGCGCCCGAATTGTCGTCGATGCGCTCAGGACGCGCCACCGGAAGGGCCGGTGGCGTGTCGCGTGCAGGCTTCGACTGCTACTTCGCCGTGTACGTCAGCTGCAGGCCGACGATGTTCACGTTGCTCTTGTACGTGCCGCTGATCAGGCCGTTCGCCGCAGTGCTCCCGGCATTCTGGTTGATGCTGGCGTCTTTGATGAATATGTACGCCCACGCGAAGTCGAGGGCAACGGCCGGGGAGAACTTGTACTGGGCGCCGGCGGCGACCCAGGTGCGATCATTGTCGGGCAGCCGCGGCGTACGCTCGGCGTCTCGCACCGGGGATTGGTCGAAAGCAAGCCCGCCACGAAAGGTCCACGCGTCGCTGTAGCGATAATTCGCGCCGACCGAAAACCGCCAGGTGTCGCGGAAATTCTCCGGCGTCGTCGACAGGACCGAGCCGTTGCTGCGCACGATCTGCAATTGCTGAATGCTGCTCCAACCGGTGTATTGGACGTCCGCCATCAGGTCCCATTTGTTGTTGTACTGATGGAAAATCGAAACGTTCGCGGTGTCGGGCATCTCGATCGAAAGGCTGACATCGCCGCTCGCCAGCGCCGCGTTCACACCGGCCATGACGACCGCCCCGGCCGGAGCAAGCGCGGGCGGCAGCGGCCCGAGCGCCGCGGGGTTGTCGAAATTGGCCGAGCCCCCGACGTCGTACTTGATCTTGGAGCGGTAGGCCGCGCCATACCGTGTCCGCTCGTCGGCTTGCCACAGCACACCGACGTTCCAGCCCCATCCGCTGTCGTTGCCGGTGACCTTGGCCGACGATTCGAGTGCAGCGGCCGATCCGATCAGCGCCGGCGCAACAGCCGGCGGTATCAGTCCGCCGGCGACCCCGGCGCCCACGCCTTGCGCGAACGCGGCGGCGTAATTCACATGGTTGCTCAACTCGGCCTTCAGATGCTGCCAACTTACGCCGGCGCCCACCGTCAGGTGCGGCGTCGGTTCCCACGACAGCACCGGATTGACGTTGATCGTCTCGAGCTTGGACTTGATCGCCTGAAAGCGGCCGAGCCAGTCGGAATCGTATTCGGTTTGCAAGCCAAACGGCACGTTCACGCCCAGTCCGAACGACCATTTGTCGGTGAACGGTATGCCGACGTACAAGTTCGGCACGCCCGCGCAGCTGCCGGCGTCTCCGCCGGTGCCCCCGAGCGGCTGAAATGCCGCAGGCTGCGAGCCGCTGTCGTGCAGCTTCGCCGATGGACAGATCGCGTTGGCCGCCAACACGACCTGCGTCGACTGCAGGCGTACCAGTCCGGCCGGGTTGAAGAAGATCGTGCTGACGTCCTCGGCGGCGGCAGCTCCGCCGGCGTAGGCGTGCCCGAGACCGCTCGCATTCTGCTCCTGGAGCGCGAACCCGGCACCGAGCGCCTGGCCCCCGGCCATCACACATCCGATCCCTGCAACTGCCGCAGCAACGCGCGTGCGGATGAATCGATCGCGTTTCATGCTGGTCTTCCTCCTTGGTCGATGTTCTGCTGCATCATCGCTACTCATCGTATACCGGGCCGCCGGAAACGAAAGGTCACGCGCGGAAGTTGCGCTAGACTATACACCGCACTATCGCGCAGGTCACTCGGGCGGGAGCGTGCGGGGACGCCGGTCCGCGGCGACGGCAACATAGGTCAGATTCGCCTCGGTGACCTTGACGCAGATCACATCCGTCGGATTCCGCTGCGCGTAGACCTCGACCGCGACCGTGATCGAGGTGCGGCCTTCCCGCGTGATGTGCGCGTAGAAGCTGACCACGTCGCCGATCAGGACCGGCTCCTTGAAGACGAACGAATTCACCGCGACCGTCGCGACGCGGCCGCGTGCGCGCCGTGACGCAGGAATGCTGCCAGCGATGTCGACCTGCGACATCACCCACCCGCCGAAAATGTCGCCGTTCTGATTGGCGTCGGCGGGCATCGGCACGACGCGGAGCGCCGGTTGCGTGTCGGGGAGCGTCGCCGGCGATGTGGCGTTGGTCATGCGGCCTTCCTCCTCAATTCGTCGCGCAGCTCGCGTCGCAGGATCTTGCCGACGTTGGATTTCGGCAGCTCGTCGCGAAACTCGACCTCGCGCGGGCATTTGTAGCCGGTCAGATTGGCCCGGCAATGTTCGAGCAACGCCGCCGCGGTCAGCGACGGGTCCTTCCTGACGACGAACAGCTTGACCGCCTCGCCCGACTTCTGGTCGGGAGCGCCGATCGCCGCGCACTCCAATACGCCCGGGTGCATCGCGACCACGGCTTCGATCTCGTTCGGATAGACATTGAACCCGGAGACGAGAATCATGTCCTTCTTGCGGTCGACAATGCGCACGAAACCGCGGTCATCCATCACGCCGACATCGCCGGTCGCGAGCCAACCGTGGGCATCGATGACCTTGGCCGTCTCGTCGGGCCGGTGCCAGTATCCAGCCATCACCTGCGGCCCCTTGACGCAGATCTCGCCGGGCTCGCCGAGCGGCACGGCGTGGCCGGCATCGTCGCGCAGCTCCACGTCGGTCGACGGAACCGGCAGGCCGATCGAGCCGTTGTATTGCTGCAGATCGAGCGGATTGATCGTTACGGCCGGCGACGTCTCGGTCAGCCCGTACGCCTCGATCAGCGGCTTGCCGGTCACCTCGGCCCAGCGCTCCGCGACCGTCTTTTGCACCGCCATGCCGCCGCCCAGCGTCATCTGGAGCGGTGAAAAATCGAGCTTGTTGAATTCGGCGTCGTTGAGCAACGCGTTGAACAGCGTGTTGACGCCGGTGAACGCCGTGAAGCGGTGGCGGGCCAGCTCCTTGACGAATCCGGGGATATCGCGCGGGTTGGCGATCAGTACGTTTTCTCCGCCCAGCGTCATGAACGTCAGACAGTTCGCCGTGAGCGAAAAGATGTGATAGAGCGGCAGCGGCGTGATGACGACATGGCTCTGCTCGCCGAGGAAGGGCCGCACCCAGGAGCCCGCCTGAAGCAGGTTGGCGATGATGTTCCGGTGCTGCAGCATCGCTCCCTTGGACACGCCGGTCGTGCCGCCCGTGTATTGCAGGAAGGCGATGTCGTCGTGTCCGATCGGAACGACGGCGAGTCTGCGCCGGCGGCCTTCGGCCAGCGCCGCGCCGAGAGAGTTCGCGCCGGGTATCCGCCAGGCCGGAACCAGCTTTTTGATCCGGCGCAGGACGAAGTCGATCAGAAGGCCGTTGAGCCCCAGCATTTCGCCGATGCTCGTTACGATGACATGCTTGACCTGCGTCTTGCCGAGCACGTCGGCGAGCGTATGGGCGAAATTCTCGACTACGACGATCACTTCGGCGCCGCTATCGGTCAGCTGGTGCTCGAGCTCGCGCGCCGTATAGAGCGGATTGGTGTTGACCACCGTGCATCCGGCCCGAAGAACCCCGAACAGGCAGACCGGATATTGCAGAATATTGGGCATCATCAGCGCGACGCGCGCGCCCTTGACGAGACCGCGCCCCTGCAGGAACGCGCCGAAGGCGGCTGACAAGGCATCGAGCTCGGTGAACGTGATCGCGCGGCCCATGCACGAGTAGGCGCGACGGGGTCCGTACTTGGCGCAACTTTCCTCCAGAACCTCGCGCACCGAGGCGTACTGGTTCACGTCGATCTCGGCGGGAACACCCGCCGGATAAGACTTCAGCCAGACCTTGTCCATGCGCTCCTCCCCGAGCCCGCCTTCTTCTGCGGTCAATGCTAGCAGGCGATCAGTCGCTGGAACTACCCTGTTGGGCGACATAGTGCAACGGGCCGCCGGTGAACGGTGCGAAGCCGGTGCCGAAGATCGCGCCGGCATCGACCAAGTCGGCGTCCGCGACGATCCCCTCGGCGAGCGCCGCCTTGGCCTCGGCGAGCATCGGATCGATCAGCCGATGCGCGAGACCGGTCGGCACGGCGCCGGGCGGCCCCTTGACCGCCTTGCCGCCTGTCCATGCATAGAATCCGCGACCGCTTTTGCGTCCCAAGGCGCCGGCAGCGATCGATGCGGTCAATTTTTGGGGTGGCTCGGCGCCGCCGCCCAGCATGTTGCCCACCGCGAGGCAGATATCCAGCCCGACGCTGTCGGCGAGTTCGATCGGACCGACCGGCATGCCGAACGCCAGCGCCGCCTCGTCGACCGTTTCGGGAGCGATGCCTTGGTCGACGCAGCGCATCGCCTCCATCAGATACGGCGCGAGAATGCGATTGACCAGGAAGCCGGGCGCACTTTTCACCGGCAGGGGCAGTTTGTCGATCTTGCGCGCAAACGCAGCCGCCATCGGGACGAGCTCGGCCCGTGTGCGCTCGCCGACGACGATCTCGACCAGCATCATGCGGGCGACCGGATTGAAGAAATGCAACCCGACGAGCCGGGTCGGATCGGCAAGCGGCCGACCGATCTGTTCGAGCGGAATGCTCGAGGTGTTGGTCGCGAGCAGCGCCGTCGACTTGGCCTTTGCCTCGAGCGCGACGAAGAGGCCCTGCTTGGCCTCGAGATTCTCGAAGATCGCCTCGATGACCACGTCCGCGCGCGCGATACCGTCGCCCGCGACATCGGGCACGAGTCGATCGAACGCATCGCGCGCGCGCAGAGGATCGCGCAGCCTGTCCGCAAAGAGCTTGGCGGCGCGCGCCATCGCCGGCGCCAGTCGCTCGGCATTCTGATCCTGCAAGGTCACGCTGAGCCCGCGCAGCGCGCACCAGGCAGCGATGTCGCCGCCCATCGTGCCCGCGCCGACGACGTGCACGTGCCGCAGGGTCGAATCGTCATCCCGGCCGAAACTCTTCAGCCGCTCCTGAAGCTTGAACACCCGGATCAGGTTCCGCGCGGTGGGTGTCTGCAGGAGACGTGCGATCGACGCCGGATCCGATGGCGGTGCCGCCAGCGCATCGCCATCATGCTTCGCCCAGATGTCGAGGATGGCGTAGGGCGCCGGATAATGCTCGCGGCGGGCACGCGCTGCCACCTGCTTTCTGGCCTGCGCGGCGATGAGCGGTCGGAGCGGCGGAGCGAGCGTGAGCGACAGAGGGAAAGGCACGCGCCGTGGCGGCGGCTGTTGCAACAGCAGGGCGCGGGCAGTGTTGTCCATGATGCGCGGCGGAACGCATTCGTCGACGATGCCGAGGTTTCGGGCGCGGCGGGCATCGACGGTACGGCCGGTCAGCAGCATATCCAGCGCGGCCGGCGCGCCGATCAGGCGCGGGAGGCGTTTGATTCCGCCCCATCCAGGCACGATGCCCAGCATCACCTCGGGCAGGCCGAGCCGTGTTCCCGGCTCGTCGACGGCGACGCGATAGCGGCACGCGAGCGCGAGCTCCATGCCGCCGCCGAGACAGAATCCCCGGACCAGCGCAAGCGTCGGATACGGCGCGGCTGCCAATTTCTGGAAGATATCCCAGCCGCGACGGACCAGCGCAGTCGCATCGTCGACGTTGCGCAGTTCGCCGAACTCATCGATGTCGGCTCCGGCGATAAAGCCATTGGCCTTTCCGGAACGGATCACCAATCCGCGCGGCGGGTTGGCGGCGAGCCGCGCCAATGTTGCGCGAAACTCTTCCATGACCGCGGCGGACAGCGTGTTGGTCGATGCGCCGGCGCGGTCCAGGCTGAGCCAATCCAGTCCTTCGCCGTCGCGGTCGAGCCGCCAATGCTGCAGAACCCGAGGGTCGGAGTGGTCGTTCATGCGTCGGCCTCCCGCCTCGCTCATGCGCGCTCGACGAGCATCGCGCCTCCCTGCCCGCCGCCGATGCAAATCGCCGCGATGCCGCGCTTGCCCTTGGTTCGTTCGAGCACGTTCAGCAAGTGCAGCACGATGCGCGCGCCCGACGCACCGACGGGATGACCGAGCGCGATCGCGCCACCGTCGGCGTTGAGCTTGGCGGGGTCGACGCGACCGAGCGCGCCCGGCAGGCCCAGTTCGGTACGGCAGTAGTCGTCGCTCACCCAGGCTTTGACGCAGGCGATCACCTGCGCGGCGAACGCCTCGTTGATCTCCCATGCGTCGACATCGTCGAGCCCGAGAGCGTGGCGGCGCATCAGCGGCGTCGCGGCGTGAACCGGTCCCAGTCCCATTTGCGCCGGATCGAGTCCGGCCCATTCGCTGTCGACGATCGTTCCCAGGACTGGGAGCTTATGCCTGGCCACGGCAGCCTCGGAGGCGAGCACCAGCCATGCGGCGCCATCGGTGATCTGCGAGCTGTTGCCCGCGGTGACGTTGCCATATTTGCGATCGAAAAACGGCTTTAGCTTGGCGAGATTCTCCTCGGTCGAGTCTTCGCGCACGCCGTCGTCTGCCGGATAGAGTTTGCCCTCGCGATCGTAAAGCGGAACGATCTCACGATCGAAATGGCCAGCCCGCTGCGCGGCCAGCACGCGGCGGTGGCTTTCGGCCGCGAATGCATCCATGTCCTCGCGCGTGATGCCGAATCGGAACGCGAGGTTCTCGGCGGTCTGGCCCATCATCAAGCCGACGATCGGGTCGGTCAGCCCTTTCATGATGCCGACGATCGGCGTCAGCATCGCCGAGGGGCTCAGCTTCAGGAAGGCACCCGCCTTCTGGCCAAGGGTCCGCGTCGCGCTGAACGCGGCGAACCAAAGCACCATTTTCTCCGAGTACAGGAGCGGCGCGCGCGACAGCGCGTCGACGCCGCCGGCCAGAACCAGGCTCGACCGGCCGGCGCGGATATTGGTCAGGGCGGAATCGAGCGCCTGCATGCCGGACGCGCAGTTTCGCATGACCGTCCAGCCGGGAACCTTGAGGCCGCAACCGATGCGCAGCGCAACGACGCGGCCGATGTTGACCTCGTCCGGCGACGGACTTGCGCAGCCGAGAATGACCTCGTCGAGCTGCTCGGGCGAAAACGGCATGCGCGTCAGCAGCGCGCGGCCAGCCTGCACTGCAAGGTCGGAGGCCGAAAAAGGGCCGGGTCGATTGCGCGCTTTCAAAAATGGCGTGCGTGCGCCGTCGACGACATAAACGGGCTCCATCATTGCGGCCTCGTCATCGGTTTACAGTTCCGGCAGCGGGCTTCATGCCGCCGCGACCTTGCGCGCCGCGCCGGTCGGGGCGAGCGCAGTCGGCGGCTTGAGCTCGGACGCACCGAGATCCTGTGGAAAATCGTCGACGCGAATGACTCGATCGGAGAGCTCGCCGGCGCGCTGCAGCAAGGCGCGCTCGTCGGCAGTGATCACGCCCGCATCCACTGCGGCGGCGCCCCTTTCCGCTGCCGATGCGCCGCCGAGGCGACCCGCCTTCAAGGCCTCGCGGATGCGTGCCTCGATCGGCTCGGAGGCGAGCGTGGCGGCGAGTGCCAGCTCGATGGCGCCGAGCATATCGCTCTCGTCCGCGGGCAGGTGCATGCCGGCGGTCAGGCGGTCGCGCGTGGCCGAAGGCTCGATCAGCAGCCGCGCCACGTCGTGCCCCAGCTTGTCCGACGGCACGACGTAGGGACGTCCGAGCGGGAACACCATCGCCCGCAACAGCGCCGAAATCATCCGGCCGGGAAAATTGGAAATGACACCCTCGATCGCGTTCTGGGCGCGGAACATCGCATCCCAGATCGCCCAGTGCATGAGCGGCGCATCCTGCGCTTGCCGGCCTTCGTCTTCGTAGCGCTTGAGCGTCGCCGAACACAGGTAAAGCATCGACAGCACATCGCCCAAACGGGCCGACAATTTTTCCTTGCGCTTGAGCGCGCCGCCGAGAACTCCCATCGATATATCGGCCAGAAAGGCAAGCGCGGCCGAGAATCGGGTCAGCTGCTGATAGTAGCGCCGGGTTTCCGGCGCCACCTCGGCCGGCACGCGCGCGCAATGCGAACCGCACAGGCCCATGACGAAAGTGCGCGCCATGTTCGACAGAACGAACCCGATGTGGCCGAACAGCGCGTGATCGAACGCAATCGATGCGCGGGCGCGGTCTGCGTCGTTCGCCGCGGCGATTTCCCTGAGCACGAACGGATGGCAGCGGATCGCACCCTGCCCGAAGATGATCAGGCTTCGCGTCAGGATATTCGCGCCCTCCACCGTGATCGACACCGGCAGCTGCATGTAGGCGGCACCGAGGAAATTCGACGGCCCCATGCACACCCCCTTGCCTCCGACGACGTCCATGCCGTCGATGACCACCTTGCGCGCGCGTTCGGTCAGGTGATACTTGGCGATGCCCGACAGCACCGCGGGCTTTTCCCCCAGATCAACCGCCAGGGCGGTCAGCATCCGGGTTGCGTCCATCATGTAGAGGTTTCCGCCCATGCGCGCCAGCGCTTCCTCGACGCCTTCGAATTTCCCGATCGGCGTCTTGAACTGATTGCGCACGCGCGCGTACGCGCCGGTCGCGCGCACCGCCAGCTTTGCCATGCCGGTCGACGACGATGGCAGCGAAATCCCGCGACCGGCGGCGAGCGATTCCATCAGCATGCGCCAGCCGTTGCCGACTTGTGCCCTGCCGCCGATCACCCAGTCGAGCGGAATGAAAACGTCCTTGCCCCAGTTCGGGCCGTTCTGGAAGACCGCATTGAGAGGCATGTGACGCCGTCCGATGTTGACGCCCGGATGCCGCGTCGGGATCAGCGCGCAGGTGATGCCGAGATCCTCGGTACCTCCCAGCAGATGATCGGGATCGTAGGCACGGAAAGCGAGCCCCAGAAGCGTTGCCACGGGCCCCAGCGTGATGTAGCGCTTGTCCCACGTCAGCTTGAGTCCGAGCGCGGCCTTGCCTTCGTGCTGCCCCATGCACACGACGCCGCGGTCGGGGATCGCCGCCGCGTCCGACCCCGCATGAGGATTGGTCAGCGCGAAGCATGGGATCTCGGTGCCCTTGGCGAGCCGCGGCAGATAGTGGTTCTTCTGCTCGTCGGTGCCGTAATGCAGCAGAAGTTCGCCCGGGCCCAGCGAATTGGGGACCATCACCGTCACCGCCACGGCGCTGGCATGCGTCGACAGCTTGGTAATCACCTGCGAGTGAGCGTACGCGGAAAAGCCGAGCCCGCCGTAGGCCTTCGGAATGATCATGCCGAGAAAACCGTGGTCCTTGACGTATTGCCATGCCGTCGGCGACAGATCGCGGTAGACGTGCGTCGTCTCCCAGTCGCTGATCATCGCGCACAATTCCTCGCATTCATGATCGAGAAAGCGCTGCTCTTCCTCGCTCAGCCGCGGGCGCGGCAGCGCGAGCAGCCTCGCCCACGCCGGTCGGCCGGAGAACAGCTCGCCATCCCACCAGACGGTGCCGGCCTCGATGGCATCGCGCTCGGTCGGCGACATCGGCGGCAGTGCCCTGCGGAATGCGGCGAGGACGCCGTCGCTGATCAGCATCCGACGCAGCCACGGCCAGTTCAACGGGATCGCCAGCAGGAAAAGCATCACCGCCAGAACGACGATCAGCGCCGTCGGCATCGCGTGCAGCGCGAGCCCGGCGATCAACGCAGCGCCGGTGCCCAGGATCCAGAGCCAACCTGCCGCCTTGGCGTAAGCGAGCGCAACGAAACCGGTCAGGACAGCGACCAGCCAGAGAACGATCGACATCACGAACCTCCTGCCTGTCGCGCGGAGACGCTTGCACCGTCTAGCTCGGGAAGATCGGGCAGTGGGGCCTTCAGACCGGCGACGAGAAACGGCGCGAGACGATGCAGCAGGATCTCGTCATTGCCGCTGTCGTTGGGGTTGAGCGCTGCGATCAATTTCAGCGCATCGGTGGCTGCGAGCGTGTACGACAGGGCGCCCATGACGAAATGGAGCCGCCAGCTCAATTCCCTCTTCGGCAGCTGCGGCAGCGCGCGTCCGAAGGCCGCTTTGAAGCGCGCGATCATTACCGCATACTGCTCGGACAGGAAGCGCCGAATGAATGGCGCCGGATCGGCATAGGCGCGGCCCAGCAGGCGGAGAAAATTCTGGCCGCCGCGTTCGCGATCGCGGGCAAGCTTCAAGGCGGGGATGAACATCGCCGCGAGGATGCGCTCGCACGACAGGGTGCCCGGGGCCACCTCGCGCTCGAAGCGCGTCAAGAGCGCGATCCGTTCCCGGTTCATTGGGTCGAGACGCCTCGTCAGGACGGACTCGAACAGCTCTTCCTTGCTGCCGAAGTGGTAGCTGACGGCGGCCAGGTTCACCTCCGCCAACGCGGTGATCTGACGCAGCGAGGTCGCTTCGAAGCCGTGCTCCATGAAAAGCGTTTCGGCGGCATCGAGGATTCGGTTCTTCGTCGGGGACGGGCGACGCGGTGCGGCGCCGCCCACCAGCCGTGGGGCGATTGCGGTCTGCTTCAAGACGGTCTCCGGCGCGCGGCTGTGCCGCCGCGGCGATTCAGTTAAACGTTTGTTTGAATGCTACTGCGGAACGGGCGATGCTGTCAATTGTCCGGACCTTGCGACCTCCTCGCACCGCTTCAAAGCTGCTAGCGCACATAGGACGCTTCGACGGCACGCTTGCGGCGGTCGAATATCCGGACGCTTGAGTTTCAATGTCGGCGTCAATTGTCGATCGTCGTTTGGCTATACTTCCATTCGCGTCCCCAGGAATTCGCATGCCCACGATCGCCATCAAGCGCCGTCACAAGCTCGATTCGCAAAAGGCGAAGGCCGTAGCGCGGAAGATCGCCGCGGATCTAGCCGAGCGCTATCAACTGGCTTGCGCATGGGATGGCGACCAAGTGTCGTTCGAGCGGGCCGGGATCTCCGGCACCATGCACGTCGGCAAGAACGAGCTCCGTCTCGATGTGCGGCTCTCGTTCCTGATGACGCCGCTCAAGGGGCCGATCGAGCAGGCGATCCACGAGGAGCTCGACGGGCTGCTTGGCGACAACGCCTGAAGGGCAAATCACACCGGCTCGACGAACGGCGCGGCGTCGCCGCCGAAGATCGTCTGCATTACCGCGGTTTCACGAGTTTGGATCACGGCCAGAAATTCGGCTGCACCGTCCATGCCGCGGAAAGACAGCAACCCCCGCTCCAGGAACCCCTGCAAAGCGGTCATGCCGGCCATCCGCGACGGGCGCCGCATCGCGACGAGCGCCGAACGTAGCAGCGGCATGTGTACGTAACTGTCGAGCGCGGTACCCAGTTCGACGATCAGCGCGATCTGGCGTTCGCGGTCCCCGCGGTTCTCGCACGCACGGTATGCGGCGCAATACGACGCAACGGTTAATCGAGCGTCCTCGCCGAGTTGGGCAACCAGCGCCCGATCGAGTTCGTGCGACAGCGCCGAGAGCTCGATCGCCTTCGCTACCGTGGCGATGACGCTGTCGGGCAGCAGGCGCACCATGATCGGCACCACGCGGGCGAGATCGGCATCGCGCCGGCTGAAATCGCCCGGGCCGTACAGGTCCGACTGGAAGAACTTGATTGCCTCCGCGTAACGCGGATCGCGCGCGAGATCGGCATAGGTCGCGTTGAGGCGGCGCGACTGCCAGGCCGCAACGCGATCGAGCGCGGCAGCCAGCCGTGGGGATTCCTGGCGCGCTTGGTGCAGCGTCTTCGCGTGCTCGAGCGCGCGGATCAAGTCCGATTCGGCGGAGGAGGGCATCGACGCGTGGGATGCATAGGTGCGTGACCATCATAACCGGCGTCCGCATGGGCAGTCAGGTTGAGCTCGGTCGGGTCATGTTGAGGGACCCGGCGGCGTAACAGTCAAATCGGCAATCAAAAAATTAGGTTGTCTTGTCTAACCCCGACCGCTAGATTGGGCTAACTGCCTCCGTCGATCCCCAAGCGTGACGCCTCCCTCTTCGCCCCGAATCAGTCGCCGGACCCTTCTCAAAGCGGGCCTCGCCGGCGGCGCGACGCTCGCGCTCGCGCGCTGGCTGTACACGTCGACGGCCCCAGCCGAGTCGTCACCGACACCCACGGACAAGCTTGGCGTTGCGGCGCGCGAGGCGCTCGTCGCGATTGCGCCGGTCATGTTGGAGGGCGCGTTGCCGCCGGGCGACCCCGCCCGCATCCAGGACGTCGTCGCCGGCGTGGAGCAGGCAATCGCCGGCTTGCCGCCCGCGGTACGCAAGGAGATCGACCAGTTGTTCGCGCTGCTGGCATTCGCGCCGACGCGCGCGCTCGTCGCCGGCGTGTGGCCGCCTTGGCCACGTGCGTCGGCATTGTCGGTCGGCGCCTTTCTCGAGCGCTGGCGCGACAGCCGGCTGGCGCTGCTGCGCTCGGCACACGGTGCGCTGCATCAGCTCATCTTCGCCGCCTGGTATGGCAACGCACTTGCGTGGCCGGCGATCGGTTACGCCGGGCCGCCCTCGCTGGGCGTTGAACGATGACCGCCGAAATCCTGCGGCAGCCACCGCTGCCCGATCCGTTCCGTGCCGGCATCGACGCCGGCTGGAAGGTGATCGACGCGTCGACACTCCCCGCAGACCTCACGCTGGAGGCCGACATCGCGATCGTTGGAACCGGTGCAGGCGGCGGCACCGCTGCCGAGATCCTCAGCGCGAGCGGCCTCAAGGTCGTGATGATCGAGGAAGGGCCGCTCGCCACCTCGTCCGACTTTCACATGCTCGAGCGCGAAGCGTACCCCCAGCTCTATCAGGAATCCGCCGCACGCAAGACTCGTGACAAGGCGATCAATATCCTGCAGGGACGCTGCGTCGGCGGGGGAACGACGGTCAACTGGACGTCGAGCTTTCGCACGCCTGCCGCGACGCTCGAGCACTGGGCTCGCGCATTCGGCATCGCCGGCTTCGGCGAAGCCGACCTTGCACCATGGTTCGATCGACTCGAACGCCGGCTCAATATCGCGCCATGGGCGGTCGCGCCGAACGAAAACAACGATGCTTTGAAGCGCGGCGCGCAGGCGCTGGGCATCAGCGTCGGGACGATACGGCGCAACGTCAAGGGCTGCTGGAACATCGGTTACTGCGGTGTCGGCTGCCCGACCAACGCCAAACAGTCGATGCTGGTCACCTCGATTCCGGCCGCCCTGTCGAACGGCGCGACGCTGCTCACTCGTGCCCGGGCATGGAAGCTCGAGCACGCGGACGGACACGTCAGAGCGCTCCAGTGCAATGGGCTCGACGCGCGCGGAACCGACCCGACCCCGCGACGCATCGTGGTTCGCGCCGGCACGTTCATCACCGCCGGGGGCGCCATCGGCACGCCGGCGCTGTTGTTGCGCAGCCTCGCCCCGGATCCCGAAGGCATCGTTGGGAAGCGCACCTTTCTGCATCCGACCGTCGTCTCGGCGGCTCTGATGCCGCATCGCGTCGACGGCTACGCCGGCGCGCCGCAGACCGTTTACTCCGATCACTTCCTCGATTCCGCGCCGACGGCTGGACCGATCGGATACAAGCTGGAAGCGCCCCCGCTGCATCCGGTGCTGGTCGCGACGACGCTGGCCGGCGACGGCACGGGACACGCGCGCTGGATGCGGGAACTGCCGCGCATGCAGGTCCTCATCGCTCTGATGCGCGACGGCTTTCATCCGGACAGCCTCGGCGGCACGGTGTCGTTGCAAGCGGACGGCACGCCCTTGCTCGACTATCCGCTCAATGACTATTTCTGGGATGGTGCGCGGCGGGCGCTCGCGACGATGGCGGAGATCCAGTTCGCCGCCGGTGCGACGATGGTCATGCCGGTCCACGACTCGCTTGCCAAGTTCACGAGCTGGGGCGAGGCGCGACAGGGGATCGGGCGTCTATCGCTCAAACCTCTGGCGCTGTCGGTGGTGAGCGCACACGTCATGGGCGGCTGTCCGCTCGGGGCCGATCCCAAGCGTGCGATTGTCCACATCGATGGCCGGTACCACCATCTCGACAATCTCTACGTCTTCGACGGCTCGCTGTTCCCCACCAGCATCGGCGCCAATCCGCAGCTCTCGATCTACGGCATCGTGGCTAGACTGGCGTCCGGGCTCGCGCAACGCCTTTCGCCGGCGTGGAAGGCCGGCAACGATTAGGGTGATTGCTCTAATGCCAACGGCTAGAGTGGAGATGTTCGCAACCTACTCAGACGAAGGAGCAACACCATGTCGAAGCAAGCCTCGTTCAGCCGCAACGTCGGCAGCGCCAATGCGCTCGCCGAAACGGCGCTTTTCGCATCACGTCAGGCATGGCTCGCCGGCCTCGGCGCGGCAGCGGTTTCGCGCCAATGGGCGCGCGACGAAGCCGGCAATACGTTCCGCGCGCTGGTACGACAGGGGTCGGTGGTGGAACGCGGCGCCATTCGCGTTCTCGGCGACCGCGTTGAATCGTCGATCTCAACCGCGACGGCGCTTTGGCGCGGCGCGCGCGCAAGCGTGCTCGCTACCGTGAACGGCTTGGCCGAGACGGCCGTCGCGGCGTTGCCGAACGTCAGGATTCCCGCATTCACCGCGACTCCCGCGGCGCCGAAGCGGCGCAAGGCCGGGAAGGCGCGGTCCGTCAAAGCGCGTTCGGGAAAGACCGTTCGTCGCGTCAAGCGCGCTGCCGGGAAGACGAAGTAGCGTAGTAGAATCCGGCGGGACCGCGCGAACTCGCGCGAAATAGTCCAGCGAAGGAGACCGATGTCCGGAGCGGCGGCACCGCGGCGGCGCCGCGCCGGGAAGAATCGAGCCGGCGACGCGCGCTTCGGTCTCGCATTGGCCGGCGGAGGACCGCTCGGTGGCATCTACGAAGTCGGCGCGCTGCTCGCGCTGTCGGAGTCGCTCGACGGCCTCGACTTCGGCGAGCTCGACGTATACGTAGGCGTCTCGTCGGGCAGCTTTGTCGCCGCAGCGCTTGCGAACGGCATCTCGGCGCCGCAGATGTACCGGCTGTTCATCGAAGACGGCGTCGATGCCAGGTTGTCTCCGTCGCTTTTCCTTCGTCCTGCCTTGCGCGAATTCGCGCGTCGCGCGCTTTCCGTTCCGGGGCTGCTGGCGCGCGCCACCGCCGACTATTTGCGTCATCCGTGGCGTGGCAGCGGCCTGCAAGCGTACGCCGCGCTCGGCCGCGCGATTCCGACCGGCGTGTTCGACCAGCGGGGGATCGACGCCTTCCTGACGCGCCTGTTCACGAGCGGGAATCGGACCGATGATTTCCGCAAACTGTCGCACCGGCTGTTTTTGGTGGCAACCGAGCTCGATACCGGCGGCTCGGTGACGTTCGGCGAGCCGCTCGTCGACCACGTACCGATCAGCAAGGCGATCCAGGCATCCGCCGCCTTGCCCGGTCTGTTTCCGCCCGTTCGCATCGAAGGTCGACATTACGTCGACGGGGCACTGAACAAGACGCTGCACGCGTCGGTCGCGCTCGATTGCGGCGTGCGGCTCTTGCTGTGCATCAATCCGCTGGTTCCGTTCGATGCCAGCATAGCCTCGCGCCGAGGACGGCCGAGCGTCGAGAAGCTCGATCAGGGCGGCCTCCCGCGGGTGCTTTCGCAGACATTTCGCGCGATCATCCATTCCCGGATGAAGGCCGGCATGGAAAAATACCGGCAGCGGTATCCGGACGCCGACGTACTGCTGTTCGAGCCCGACCGCGAAGACGCCGACATGTTTTTCGCCAACATCTTCAGCTACGCACATCGCAAGAAGCTATGCGAGGCTGCCTATCAGAGCACGCGGCGAAGCCTGCTCGCCCGTCAGGCGGTTCTGATCCCGCTATTGGCCAGGCACGGTGTTCGGCTGAATCTGGATCGCCTTGGCGATGCGCGGCGGTCGATCAAGGCTGCATTGACCGATCCGAGACCGCTGTCGAGCGAGGGTCGCGGCGTGCGGCAGACTTCGCGCGACCTCGCGCACACGCTCGATCATCTGGAGGCCTGGCTCGCAACGGCGTCCGCGACTCGCGCCTAGCCGCCCGGACCACCGACATGGCGGAACGCAAACGTCCGCGGCGCACGCGCGAGCGCATCGTCGAGACCAGCTTGCAGCTATTCAACCGCGACGGGGCTCCGCACGTCACCACCGCGGACATCGCCGACGAGATGGGCATCAGCCCCGGCAACCTGTACTATCATTTTCGCAACAAGGACCAGATCATCGCCGAGCTGTTCGCTGCGTTCGAGCAGCGGCTGGAACGGCTGTTCGCCGCGCCTACCGGACGCATCGCCGACGTCGAGGATCTGTGGTTGTTCCTGCACTTGCTGTTCGAGGCGATGTGGGAGTATCGGTTTCTCTATCGCGATCTGGACGAAATTCTGTCGCGACACGACAAGCTCGAGATGCGTTTTACGCGTCTCATCGACCGCGGCAGGCATACGATGCTGCAGTTGTGCAGCGGCATGGTTGCGGCGGGAGCGATGGAGGCCTCGCAGGCGGAGATAGCGGCGCTGGCCGACAACGTCGCGCTGGTCGCGACCTACTGGATGTCGTATCAGAAGATTGCTTCGGGGGGACGGGGACGGGAGCCGTTCAGCCTCGATCGGGCTGCCTATCAGGTGCTGTCGCTGATCGGGCCGTTCCTGCGGGGCCCATCGCGCACGCTGCTCGCGAGGCTGAGCTTGGGGTATCTTTGAGCGGAGCCGGCTGACGCGCTGCGCGACACGGGCAATGGCCGGCGCACGTCGCGGCCATCACGATCGGGAGGGTCGATGGCGAAAAAATGGACGCGCTTTCCGCATCCGAACAAGAGTTTCGAATACGACGGCACGGCGCTGAAAAAACACTGGGATCGCTTGCATCGCAGCGATGCCGAGCCGTATCCCCAGTCCGAAGCCGCGCAGCGCGCATGGCGGCACTATCACGCCGGCGAATTCCAGCAGGCGGTGGAGGCCGGGCAAGCGGCGGGCGGCGCGGGCATTAACGCGGCGATCAAGGCGCAATCGATCTATGCGCACTACCTCGAAACGGGAGACAAGGCCCGCCTCGCCCTGTTCGAGGAAGCCGCCGCCTGGGCCGACGCGCGACGCACCGAGGCGCCGAAGGATGCCAACGCTCATTACCTCTACGCGCATGCACTCGGTCGCTACGGCCAGGGGATCTCGGTCGCCAAGGCGCTGGCGCAGGGTTTCGGCGGCAAGATCAAGGACGCGCTCGGCAAGGCGCTCAAGCTTGCGCCCGAGCATGCCGATGCGCACACCGCATTCGGCGCCTACCAGGCGGAGGTCATCGCCAAGGTCGGAGCGCTGGTCGCCGGGATGACTTACGGCGCCAAGAAGGATTCGGCACTCGAGCATTTTCAGAGGGGGGTCAAGCTCAACGGCGATTCCGCGATCGCCCGAATCGAATATGCGAATGGATTGATTCTGCTATTCGGCAACGAGCGTTTGGCCGAAGCAACGCGCCTCTACGAGCAAGCCGCGACGTGCAAGCCGGCCGATGCGATGGAGCGATTGGACGTCGATCTCGCGCGCTCCGAACTGGAATGATCCGCACCCGATGACCCGGCGCCTGGCCTTAAGGCCCTGGCGCGAAGCACGTCGCTATCGCGCGGCGACGAGAGCGCGCTCGATCACTCCCGGATCGGGCGGCGTCTTCCACGGCCATGGCGAGAGCATCGTCGCCAGCACCAGCCGCTCGAATTCGGGAGCGAATCGCTCGATCAGATGATCGGGGTCGGGGCACAGGGCCCTGTCGGTGACCACGCCGAACTGCACGGCGCCGTCGTACGACAGAATCGATACGCCCATGCCGATGTCGCCGGACTGCGGCACCCAGAACATCAGGCTGGCGATGCTCGCGCCGGCGAGAAACAGCGGCTGTTGAGGGCCGGGAACGTTGGTCATCACCGCGGTCGCGTTGCGTGCGAGCAACGCCAACAGGTTCTCCTGCAATATCTTCGGTCCCGCGCCCATCGCCGCCAGGATGCCGAGCGCAAGCACGGGTTGGTACGATCCCTTGAGCGCCTGCATGTTGGCGCGCACCGCGTAGAGTCGCTCGACCGGATTGGCGATGCCCAGCGGAAGATCGAGGAAGACCAGGCCGAAACGATTGCCCAGCTTGTGTTCCTTGTCGGGCGGACGCAGGTTGACCGGGACCAGCGCGCGCACAGTCACGCCGTCCGGCTCGTCGCCGTGCCATAGGAGATACGCGCGCATCGCGCCGGCGACCGACGACAGCAGCACATCGTTGACCGAGCAATCGTAGGCGCGGCCGATGGCTTTGACTTCGGACAGCGGCACCGGGTCGGCCCAGGCGACGCGTTTGGCGATGCCGGGCTTGCCCTTGAAACGGGTCGGCGAGTCCTCGCCCATCGTCGCGAGACGGACGATTTCCGCGGTCAGCGTCGCACCTTGCTCGGCGAGCGTGACCGCTCGCCCCGGGTCCTGCCACAACTCGATGCCCTTTTCGACCAGCCTCGGTCCGGCTTGTCGCGCGAACTCTACCGCGCCGGCCAGCGGCGCGATCCATTCCGCGAGCGGATCATCCGCCGCCGCACGACGCGGCCGCGGCGGCGGCATCGTACCGGCGGCGTTGCCCCGGCGGTCGGCGTCGGTCAGCGAAAGCATCACGCGGATCAGCGCGATACCGTCGGCGTAGCAATGATGGATGCGGACGACGACCGCGCTGCCGGTTTCGAATCGTTCGACCAGATGGAACTGCCACAACGGCCGCCCGGGATCGAGTGGCGTCCCGATCAGGGCGCTGACGAAAGCCTCGAGCTCCGCCTTGCCGGCATGGCCGCGCAGCGCCGCCCGCTGCACGTGACGCGAGATGTCGAAACCATCATCGTTCTGCCAGAACGCACCGGCCGCGGTCTGCACCGGATGCTGGCGGAAACGCTCGAAGCGCAGGAATCGCTCGGTCAGCGTCGTTTTCAGACGCGCGAGGCTCAAGTGCTCGCGAAAGATCAGCACGCCGCAGATCATCATGAGATTGCTCGGCCGATCCATCCGCAGCCACGCGGTGTCGACACTGGACATGCGTTCGCGACCGTTGCCGCTCATCACCACGCCTTTTTTGCCCACGCTCGCCAAGTCGCGCTAAAGTAGCACAATCGTTGCCACGGGCAGCCGAGCGACCGCATCGCGCATCGCGCCCCTGGCGCCGATCGCCGGTGACTCCATTGCATGCCGCGAGGAGACAGCATGGCCGCTGCACCGAAGGATCTGAAAGCCGCATTTCAAGCCGCAGCCGCCGCGGCCAAGCAGACGAAGAAAAAACCCGATAACGCGACGCTGCTCAAGCTCTATTCGTACTACAAGCAGGCGACCGAGGGCGACGTCAGCGGCGATCGTCCGGGCGGATTCGACTTCGTCGGAGGCGCGAAATTCGATGCCTGGAGCAAGCTCAAGGGCACCAGCAAGGACGACGCGATGCAGCAATACATCAAGCAGGTGGAAAAGCTCAACCGCGTGTAGGGCCGCTCCGCCGACTTCGAGCCGCCGGGCGACGCGCTCAAATGGTGATCTTGCGCAGGAGCTCCGGATCCTTGACCACGCTCCGTTGCCGTCCGGGCGGCGCGCCGTAGAGGCCGGCGGGCGGATTGGTCTGCAGGCGCGACAGCACGCTGGCATCGGCGCATCGCGAATCGAAAGCGACCGTGACCTCTCCCCCGACGACCGCTCGCACACTGAAGCAGGCCTGACCGAGCTTGGCATTGAGCGGCTTCAGCACCGCCGACGCGATCAGATCTCCGACCGGGCCCTCGCCGGCGAGCTGCAGATCGTAGCCGCGAGGCTCGGCCGGCGGTCGTGCGGTCGCCGTGATGACTCCGGGCAGACCGATCAACTCGCGCGCGAGCAGATCTTCGGCCGCGGGGCTGGGCATGCCCTCGACTGTGAGGGTCACTTTCTGTCCGGTCAGGCTGACGTGCTGCAGGAAGAAATCGCGCGAGAATTCGTCGGCGATCTTGCTGCCGATCGCCTGCAGCGCCTCTTCCTCGCTCGCCCAGCTGCCGAGAGCCTTCGGCAGCGCCGTGTTGTAGTAGATCTCCTCGCCGGTCTCGCGGTCGATGCACTTGACCGTCCACGACGTCAGCGCGTACTTGCTGACCGTGACGCCCGACGCCGGCAAACGCAGCGAAAGCTTCTTGATCCGTGCCTCGCTCTGTACCAGGAAATCGGCGTTCCTGCCGCCCGGGTCGCCGGAACCCGCATCGGACCATGTGCGGAAGCCGAACGACTTGATCCGCTCCTTCAGCATGTTCTCGGCCACCGGCGAAGGCTGCGGCACGGCGTCCGGCGCATCGGCGTCGCGCACGCTGACCTGGAGCGCCACCTTGGGATTGCCGCTGGCGCGAATGAGGTCGATCCGCTCGTCGCGCGACATCTGATTGAGCGACTTCTGGACCGCCTTGACGTTGACCACGCCTTGCGTCGTCATCGACATCAGGCCGTCCTTGCCGAGCTGCGGCTCACCCTCCCTGACGACCGTGGGGACGAAACTCGCGCTCTGCGACAGGACCTTGTCCTTCAAGAGGTCGTAGTTCCGGGCGAGCGAGTTCGAATCGAGCATGAGCCTCAGCGCCTTTTCCACCAGCTGGCTTTTCGAATCGGCCCGCAGATCGCTTTGCAGCAGCCGCTTGTCCGTTTGATAGCGCGGATCGCTGGGGTCGATCAGCCCGACCGCCGAGATCAGCATCGTTCCCGGCGCGGCAGCCGCCACGGGCGCCGCCGCGGTTGGCGCGGGCCTAGATGAGGCAGTCGCGGGTTGCGAGGGCGCGGCTGCCGACTGCGCCTGGGTCGCCGCCGGCGCTGGCGACGGCCGCTGCGCGTACCAAACGGCCGCACCGACGGCCACGACAGCTACACCGATGACGAGCGCGACCGCCGCCTTTTGCGATTTTCTTTCGCTCTCGGGCGGCAGCGCAACCGCGGCCGGCGGGACGGGCGGCGTAGCGCCCGCGGCGGGTTTTGCCGCGGTCGAATTCATCAAGGTCGCATCGGCCACGCCCACCAGCGTCGGCTCGGCCGTCGACGGCGACAGGTTCGGTGCGGCCGTGCGCAAGGCCTCGGCGAACTCGCGAGCCGTCTGGAAACGATCCTCCGGACGCTTCGCGAGCGCCCTGCGTACGACCGCATCCATGCCTGCCGGTACCTGCACGTTGAGGCTGGAGGGCGGCAGAGGATCCTCCTTCAACACCTTCTGCATCGTCGTCGTCGCCGATCCGGCGAACGGACGCTCGCCCGTCAGGAATTGGTAGAGGATCACCCCGGCGGAAAACAGGTCGGTGCGTCCATCGACCGGCAGTCCCATGATCTGCTCGGGCGACATGTAGCTTGGCGTGCCCATCACGGCGCCGACCTGCGTCAGATTCGACGTCTCGATGTGAGCGATGCCGAAATCGGCGACTTTCACCACCCCGCCGGGCAGCAGGAAGATGTTGGCCGGCTTGATATCGCGATGGATGACACCTTGCCTGTGCGAATAGTCGAGCGCGTCGAGCACCTGCGACATGACGCGCACGATGTCCGCCGTCGTGAAGCGCTCGTTCGCCTCGAAGCAGGCCTTGAGCTCACGACCATCGACCCATTCCATCGCGATGAACCAGGTGCCGGCGTCCTCGCCGAACTCGTAGATGGCGACGATGTTCGGATGGTTGAGCCGACCTGCGGCCTGTGCCTCGCGACGAAACCGCGCGATCACGTTCGGCGCGTCGGCTCCGGCCAGCTGATCGGCGCGAATCGTCTTGAGCGCGACGATGCGCTTGATCATCGGATCGTAACCTTCGTAGACGACGCCCATGGCGCCGCGGCCGATCTCGTGCCGGATCTCATACTTGCCCAGCGTGCTGATGTCAGCCATGTCCCGGCTCCCCGACCCTGAAGCAATGACGCCGGCAACACGCCGGCGTCACCCTTCTTCCTGGCGCCTTCAGACTACTTGTACTTGCTATCGATTTCCCAGACCGACTTCTGCACCAGCCGCTGCACCATCGTATCCAGCGAGACGCCGCCTTGCTGTGAATTCGATACGCCCATCACGGAGGTCGACTTCGCACCAACTTCCATTTTTTCCTCGGTGTAGCCGGTCGCGACCTGCTCGGTCGTCTCGGCATTGATGATCTTGTAACGCATACCGATGATCCAGACGCCGCTCGACTCGCCGGTTTGCACCGATCCGACGCCCACGGCGGCGGCGGACGCACCTCGCCCGAAACCGCCCAGGATGCCGGCCATCTGGCCAAGGGCGCGGCCGTCGAAGCCCTGCTGGGCGGCGGCCACCTGCTCGGTCTTGAGGATGTCGAACTTGACGATGTACTTGGTGCTCTTCAGCTTGCCCATGCGCAGGAACTTGCGCGCCGCGTCGGGATCCCCGAGGTTGTAGGCGAGCTCGAACTCGCGCTCGATGGGACCCAGATTGGAGCGCTCGAGCACCGGGAAGTTGGCATTGCTCAATTCGACCTCACCGAAGTCGGCGATATTGTTCGCGCTGAACTTCTGCAGGAAGGTGGCATTGTTGCTCTTGATTTCGCCGGGGATGACGATCACCGCGGGGCCCCGCTTTTTGGCGTTGGCGTACTCGACGGGAGCATACAGAGCCTGATCGGCCGACGCATTGGCCCGCTGCGAGGTATCGCTGCCCGCCGTTGGGGACGGATTGCCGAACCTGGGCTGCCCCAGCGCAAGCGGCGCAGCGAGCAGCAGCGCCGCGCCAAGCGTGACAGAGGAATAACCGATCGAAATGCGATTGCTCATGGCGAATGCTCCCAGTCAATTTCCCATCAATAACGGATCATCTCACCGCGGCGCTGCCTTCCGGGCACCGCCGAGTCCGGCGTTGGTGCAGTAATCCGCGTACAGCTTGGCGACCACCTCGTCCGCATTTTCGTTGACCAGCGTCAGTGCCATGTGCGCGATGTCCGCGCCCGCGTACGAGCTCGAATGCGCCTGCGCCGTGGAGATCTGCCTGCCGTTGCTGCCGGCCAGGTTGAAATCCATGTTCACTGAGACCTGATTGACGTTTATCACCAGATTGCGGCTGGCCTGCGCAGAAATCAGGCCGCGCAGGATGAAGCTGGCTCCGAGCCGCTGCGACGCCGCGAGCGCGGCGTCCGGATCGTTGCGGAAATAGGCGTCGATTTCCGCCTGCGCGATCTGTCTGCGGATCTCCTCCGGCGTATACGTGCGCAGACCGAGGGAACGCAGGCGCGAGTTGATCGCCTGGAAATGCGCGCCGTAATTCTGCTGCTGCGCGTAGATCACGCCGTTGGAACGCAGCTCGCCGATGACCACCATGATCTTCTTGCCCTTGAGATCGGCGCGGCAGGGGGTCGAAAGCTGCTCGGCGATGCGGCTTTGTCGCGCTTCGTTTTCGGCCCGGTCGGCGTCGTCCGCGTCCGAAAACTTGAATCCCTCGGCGGCGGAGGCCAAGCCGGCGGCCAGCGCGATGAGCAGCGTGACGATCGCGAGGACGGGGTTCGGTCGCATCAAGGCTCGCAATAAATTTGCCGCAACGGGCGCGCGGCAAGCGGGATCGGCAACGGCAAAGGTTAGCGCAACGGGGTCCGGAAATCCATATCGAATAGTCGGCGCGCCCGTTGCGAGCGCGCCGATCTTGTGGCCGACAGCAGTCCGCTCTACTTGGCTGTCGCTTTGGGACGCCTGGTCCCGGTCCTGGCTGCCGTTTTTGTCGTGCTGGTCACAGCAGTCTCCCCCGCAGCGGCCTTCGGGCCAGCACGGCGGTCTTTGGCGGCGGACTTCGTCGCCTTCGGCCGGGCGGGCGACGGCGCGGGTTTGCGCCGGATCCCCTGTGCGTTGAGCAGCGCGTTGACCGCCTCGGACAATTCGTTGACGCGCGCGCTCAGTCGCTCGACATCCGACGACGTGTGGACGCCGAGCTTGCTGAGCGCCCGCGACACGCGATCCTCGAACACCTGCTCGAGCTTGTCCCAGGTTCCACCGGCCATCGCCTGCACTTCCTTCGCCTTGGACATGGCTGCGTCTCGCGCGACGTCGGCGGTTTGCGCCGCCGCTTTCCGTGTCTTGGCCTCCAGCATTTCGCCCTGCTTCACCAGCGTCTCGAAAACCCTGGCGCCGCCCTCCTGCGCTTTCGAGAAAGCGCCCAGCCCGGCGAGCCAGATCTGGTGCGACGATGCAAGGACGGACTTCGACAAGCCCTGCGCCTGCGCCGCCGATTTGGCGCCCAGTTCGGCCCTGGCTTTTTTCAACATGGTCGATCTCCACGGCAACGCGATCGGTCATTGTATTCGACCAACCTAGGGAAATCACACTAATGCGGGCGGCCGGTCGGGATCGGAAGCGGCCGCCGGTATAATGCCCGCGACGCCACCATCGGTTCCGGTCGCCAATCGGCGGACCGCCACCGATCCGGTTCGCGCTGGCACCCGCATGCCCGCGTACCAGCCCAAGGGGGAATGCGATGGCTTATTTCGTTACGGGCGGAACCGGGTTCATCGGCCGTTTTCTGGTCCAGAACCTGCTCAAGCACGGCGAGCCGGTCTATCTGCTGGTGCGCAAGAGCGCCCTCAAAAAGCTTCCGGCGCTGCGCGAGACCTGGGGCGTCGACGACAAGCGGGTAACGGCGATCGCCGGTGACCTGGCCAAACCCAACCTGGGCGTCGCTGCCGAAGACCTGAAGCGCCTCAAAGGCAAGGTCGACCATCTGTTCCATCTGGCGGCGATATACGATCTTGCCGCCAGCGCCGAGGATCAGCAGCGCGCGAACATCGGCGGCACGCGCCACGCCGTCGAATTCGCGCACGACGTTCAGGCCGGCTGCTTCCATCACGCGAGTTCAATCGCGGCGGCCGGACTCTACGACGGAGTCTTTCGCGAAGATATGTTCGAGGAGGCCGAGGACCTCGATCATCCGTACTTCCGCACCAAGCACCTGGCCGAAGGTATCGTCCGCAGCGAATGCAAGCGGCCATGGCGAATTTACCGGCCCGGTTTCGTCGTCGGCCATTCGAAGACCGGCTACATCGACAAGATCGACGGGCCGTATTACTTCTTCAAGCTGATCCAGAAGATGCGCAACATGCTTCCGCCCTGGATGCCGACGATAGGCATCGAGGGAGGGCGCATCAACATCGTTCCGGTCGACTTCGTCGCCGATGCGCTGGATTATCTCGCGCACAAGAAAGGCCTCGACGGCAAGTGCTTCCATCTGACCGATCCCGAGCCGTACCGCATCGGCGAAGTCATGAATATCTTCGCGCGGGCGGCCCATGCGCCGCAGATGACGATGCGCGTCAACGCGCGCATGTTCGGTTTCATACCGGCACCGATTCTCTACGGCATCGGCGCGCTCTCGCCGGTCAAGCGCATGGTCCGGGCGGTGCTCAAGGATCTCGGCATTCCGAAGGATGCGTTCGATTTCATCAACTGGCCTACCCGTTACGATAACCGTGAGGCGGCCAAGGCGCTAAAGGGTTCGGGAATCGACGTGCCGCCGCTCGACACCTATGCCGCCAAGCTGTGGGATTACTGGGAGCGCAACCTCGACCCGGATCTGTTTATCGATCGCAGCCTGTCGGGACGGATCAAAGACAAGGTCGTTGTCGTGACCGGCGCGTCATCCGGCATCGGCAAGGCGACCGCGCTCAAGCTCGCCTCGGCCGGCGCCAAGGTGATGCTGGTCGCGCGCGGCGAGGAAAAGCTGCTCGACACCAAAAAGGAAATCGCGACGGCCGGCGGCCGGAGCTGGATCTACACTTGCGACGTTTCCGACATGGCCTCGTGCGACGCGCTGGTCGCGAAGGTGCTCAAGGATCATGCCGGCTGTGACTACCTGATCAACAATGCCGGCCGGTCGATTCGACGCGGCGTGCTCAACTCACTCGACCGCTTTCACGACTTCGAGCGGACGATGCAACTCAACTATTTCGGGGCGCTGCGTCTGATCATGGGCTTCCTGCCCGGCATGGTCGCGAACAAGCGCGGCCACATCATCAACATCTCGTCGATCGGGGTCCTGTCGAACGCTCCGCGGTTTTCTGCGTATGTCGCATCGAAATCCGCGCTCGACTCGTTTGCCGCATGCGCGGCGTCCGAATTCATCGACAAGGGCGTCGACTTCACGACGATCAACATGCCGCTGGTGCGCACCCCGATGATCGCGCCGACCAGGATGTACGAGAACGTGCCGACGCTCTCACCCGAGCAGGCCGCGGACCTGGTCGTCGAGGCGATCGTCTACAAGCCGGTGCGCATCGCCACCCGGCTCGGCATCTTCGGCGCCGTCTCGCACGCGATCGCGCCGAAGCTCACGCAGATCCTGCTCAACACGGCGTTCAACATGTTCCCCGATTCGGCCGCCGCGGCAGGCAAGAAGGAGGGCGAGGCGCAGCTCTCGCCCGAGCAGATGGCGTTCGCACAACTGACGCAGGGCATACACTGGTAGGAAGTGAGCGCCGGTGCGCGCTCGCTTTGCTGCAAGCGGAGAGGTGCACAAGCCGCTCCTGCCACGAACGCACCGCACTAGGTCAGAGGAGCCTCCATGGAGAAGGGTGCAGGGACACGAGCGGGGAACGGGGACGGCGGCAACCAGTGGGTGCCGAATCCGCGGTGGGTCCATGTCGAACCCGACGCGTCTGGCATCGGCGCACGGCACATTCGCCATCCGCGCTATCCGTACCCCTACCCCGCTCCGGCGATGGTCGACGAGGGCCTCGGTCAAGCGGCTCTCGAGAAGGCGCTGTTCGCCCTCGCGTCCGAGTACCTGCAGTCGGCGAACGAACTGCTAAAACTGCCGCCGGGGTGGCTTCCATCTCCCGGAAGCATGCTGCCGCCTGATCCTCTGGGCGTCGCATGGCTGCCGTTCGACGAGGTCCTGCGCGGCTCCTTCTGGGTGACCCGTTACGAGGACCCGATGAAACGGACCGGCGTCATCGATCGCGCTGCGGTCCTCCTTGGAACTCTTGCATTCGTTCCCGAGTCTGGGAAACCCCATCTGTTGCGGGGGGGCCAAGGCCTCCAGGTGATCGCGCAATTCGGTGCGCCGGTCCGCGGTCAGATCCCGATCCGCGTCACCGGTGCGAGTCACACCCTTCCTCGCCTCGACGCGGCGGCGGACCCGAAAGCCATGGAGGTCATGCATGCGACGCTCGGGCGCGGGCTCGAACGAAGCTCCGACACGTCCTTCCGGATCTTGAGCGAGTTCATGAAGCAGATGCCATCGCTCTTCGGCCTGCCGCCACAATCGGTGCCCATCGAATCCGGCATTCGCATCCTTCCGGGTGCGGAAGCGCATGCGTGGGACATCGAGATCGTCAGCAAGACCGCGCAGGTGCGCGACAGCGCCGCCATCGCGCCCGATCGCGGCTGGATGCCGGAAACGTCCTATCTGGTGGCCGCGCGGGTGCTCGACCCACGGACGTTCGAACCCGTCGCGAAGTTGGCCTTGGTCGCGCACGCCACGGCAAACGTGCTCCCGAGCGATCCCGTCACGGCCGGTGGCCCGCGCATCTTCAGCGCCACACGCCCGCACCGGCCGAGCGCCGCCTTTGCCACCTACCTGGACGCGGTGACGCTCTGGAACCCGACACCGGCAGCGCCGGGTCGCGTGCTGCTCGAAGACACCGGAGGCTTCATTCGCGTTCTGCGTTCGGCGCTCACGGATGACCCTTTGCCATACAGCCAGACCAAGGAAGTTGCCGACAACGTCACGGCCGAGGCGCGCAGCAACGAGTTCGCGGCCGTCAATGCGTATGTCAGAGCCAGCGAATTCGTACTCCGACTGCTCGCCTGTGGCTTCGCGCCGAAGACGACGCTGCGCTACCTGACTTTCCCTCTGGCGGTGCAATATCGCGGCGGAATCCACCCTGGAGCAACGGGCGGCAAGACGGTCAACGCCCAAGTGCGCTGGCTATCGCCTCCGACGGATGTGGCAGGCTCGGCCTGGCCGGGAACTGCGGAGGTCTCGTTCGCGTTGGCCGACCTGCGACTCAATCCCGCGTACGCGCCACTGGGGATCGCGGCCGACGCCCGCTGGGCGTGGCACGAGTGGAGCCACGTGATGTTGGCAGGCGCCACCGGCAGCCTCGAGTTCGAGTTCGCCCACAGCGCGGGCGATGCGCTCGCCGCGATCGTTTCCGACCCGGATTCGGCGCTGGCAACGCATCCGAAGTGGCGCGGGAGAACGTTCCCGTGGGTGACGCTTCCCGATCGCTGCCATACCCGCGATGTCAAGGACGGCTGGGGATGGGCGGGCACGTTGTTCCAGCGCGAGCGCTATTTCGCGGCGGCGCGCAATGTTTGCGACAAGCAGCCGTACTGGTCTGAGCAAATTCAGTCCTCGAGCCTTTTCCAGATGTATCGCTCGCTGGGCGGTGACACCATGACCGCAGCGTCCGGGAGCTCGCACCCCGATCGCGACATCCGCCGCGCGGTCTCCGATTATTCGATCTACCTGATCGTCCGCGCGATTGCCACGATGGGCTCAGCGTCGACCCACCCGGTTCCCACCGCCGATGGATTCGTCTCCCAGCTCATTGCCGCGGATACGGGGACAGCAACGTTCGCGACGCCGGGCCGCTTGTTCATCGGCGGCGCGGCCGGCAAGGTCATCCGGTGGGCCTACCAGCAGCAGGGCTTGTACGCGGATCCGGCGCTACCGTATCCGGTCGACGCGCCGGGCCTGCCGGCGGACGTCGACATCTACATAGAAGATCACGCGGGGCGCCATGGTGGCTACGAGGCGCTCCGTTACCTCGATCACGACTGGCAGGCATCACCGTCGGGCATGCGGATCGTAAGACTGCAAAATGATCCCAATTCGGTGGTCAAGCCGAAGGCCGGCGCCAAAGTGTTTCTTCTGGTGTTCGTCAACAACTGCGGCCGCGCGAACTCCGACAACGTGACGGTGCGGTCATGGGTGGCCCAAATGAACTCGGCGGGGCAGATTCCCGGCTGGCATGGTGCGGGATGGCAGCCATTGAATCTGGTTGCCGGGCCGGTCAGCCTCGTGGCCCCGCCGGATAGCGCCGGCGGTGGTCCGGCCGGGCCATGGATCTTCGAATGGACACCCGCCGCGGCGGGCAAGCGTTACGCGCTGATGGCGGAAGCAACCTGCATGGACGATCCGTCCAATATCGATCCGACAACGGGGCTACCGTGCGCCACAGTCGCCACCGGGGGTGCCGACGCCTCGGATATCGCGTATCTGGTGAGCTGCGACAACAATCTCGGGCTGATCGAAGCGCACACGTGATCTGCGCCGCGCAAGCGGGGCCGCGTCACCGGATGCGGCCCCGGATATGCGATTGCAGCGCTCGCGCGGCTGCGATCATTACCACTCCTTCGTGGCCTCCGCCAATACGTCGAATCCCTGCGAAACGAAGCTGAGCGTGTTCATGACCTCGACCGCCAGCGCGAATCCCGCGAGCGTATCCGACGGGTAGTGGAGTCCGGCGCGCTCGCGGCCCTTGGCGACCCGGTGCGCGAGCCAATCCAGTTCGATAGCGTAGCGGTTGGCCAGCGCCGGAACCGCTTTCAACGCCAGGGTCATCAGCATGCACTGGGTCGCGTGACCGCTTGGAAACGCGGCGTGCGACGGCGGCCCGAACGGCACCAGCAATCCCGCCGCGAGCGTCGAAGGCCGCGTTCGCTTGTACTTGAGTTTGAAATGCATGGCGACCGCCTCGCCCACGCGTAGAGCCGTGGCGATGAGCGCCATCGTGAACGGTCGCTCGTGCTGCTCGATGCCGAGCAGGTTGAGCCAGTAGCCTGGCGCACCGTCCGCCTGGCCGGCGATTTCCGGCATGTAGCGGTCACGCTCGTCTTTCATGAGTTGCAACAGATACTGCAGCTCGGCACCGATGAAAGTCTCGCGTTGCGCCTGTGTGCCCGTGCTCCAGGTCAGGATGCTGCTGCCCGGATTGGGATACCCCGTGTTCGGAATGGTCGCCGTGTCGAGCGCGGTTTGGAGATGCGCCCAGTTGTCGTTGACCGCTGCCGCGATGAAGTTGAGTGTCGGCTCGATTGCGAGCAGTCCCGGATCCCAGCGCTTCAGGGGGTAGTCGCCAATCGATTTCGCCCAGACCGGGGATAGCTCCGGCAGGTCGACGCTACCATTCGCATCGGGGGTGTAATCGAGCGACCAGGCGCGCGGCCCCAGTTCCGGCGGCGTGTTGTTCATGCCGACGCCAACCCCAACGCCGGCACCCACACCCACGCCTACGCCGACACCCACTCCGACCCCGACGCCCACTCCGACACCCACGCCCATGGCAATCTCCCTTGGTTAGTACCGGACAGCCGGTGAACTCCCGTTCGGACCGCATGCCCCCGAAAGTCTTTGGCAACGGCTCCGGGTCCCTGCTATCGCTCAGTCTGGCAGACCCGCAATCCGCAGGCCTGCCACGTATCGTTCCAGGTCATCCGCCCTCCGCAACGGGTAGCGCGCCGCGAATTCGCCGATGCGGAAACCCGGATCGACGGCAAGCATCTCCTGCGCCACGTTCTTCGCCTCGTCGATGCGACCCGCGATCCCGTACACCGCGGCCAGCGTGCGGCGACAGGCGAAGAACTTCGTATTCTCTCGCCGCGAACGCAGCAGCCAGACGATCGCCTCTTCGTAGCGTCCGGCGACGAACTCGGCGATGCCTGCATTGGTGTGGAACATGAAATTGAGCGGGTCGAATGGCGAGAGCCGCCACACGTTGCGCAGTCGGTCAAGCGCGTCCTCCGGGCGGCCGAGGTAGCAGTAGCTCGCGGCACTCATGCCCCAGGCGAACGCCGAATTCTCGTCCTCGTGCAATGAGCGTTCGAATATTTCGATGGCGGCTTCGGGTTGTCCCGATACGAAAGCACGGATATGGGCGGCCACCGCCAGGACGAATGTGTCGTGCGAATCGAGCTCGATGGCCTTCCCGGCGGACTCCTCGGCGCGCCCGTGATTGCGCGCCACGTCTTTCGAGCGGGACTCTCCGATGAGCAAGTTCAACCACCAGGCCTTGTACGCATAGGCTTGCGCGTATCCAGGGTCGAGCTCGATGGCACGGTCGAGGAACCGGCCGCAGGCATAGAAGTCGGAGTCGTCGAACGAGTAGAACAGCGCCAGCGCGCGGAGCAGGCAATCGTACGCATCCAGACTCTCGGTCGGCTTGGTTCGCACGCGGGCCGTCTCTGCCTCGAGCACGTGCTTGCCCATCGCCGCGACGATTCCCGTCGCGATGCGGTCCTGGAAGTCGAAGATGTCGTCGTTCGAGCCGTCGTAGCGCTCGGCCCAGATCGTATGGTTCTGCCCCGCATCGATCAACTCGGTCGAAATGCGCAGGCGTGCATCCTGGCGGCGAACGCTCCCGTCCAGGATATAACGGACGCCCAGCTCTGCCGCGATCTCGTGCGCGTCGGCGCGGCGATCGCGATACGGAAGCGTCGAATGCCGCGCGATCACGAAGAACGAACGGCTGCGCGACAAGCCCGCGATGATGTCCTCGGTGATGCCTTCGCCAAAATACGCTTCATTCGGGTCGCCGCTCAGGTTGCGGAACGGCAGGACAGCGATCGATGGACGCCGCATCCAGCTCAGGTACGGTTGCGCATGCCGCGCTTCCGCCGCGAGGTCGAGCGGCGCTGGCTCGAGGCGATAGACGCGAACCGGACGGCTGATGTTCTTGAGCTCGCGCTCGCCAAGATCGGTAAACTTCGCGCCGAGCTTATTCCACACGTATTCGCGCACGGCCCCGGTGACGACCACTTCGCCCGGGCTCGCGAGTTGGTGAATCCGCGCGGCAATGTTGACACCATCGCCGTGGAGATCGCCGTCGTCGACGATCACGTCCTCGACATTGATGCCGATCCGCACCTTGAGCGTCGTGCGCCCCTCGGATTCGAGATGCGTGATGCCCCGTTGGATTTCCTGAGCGCAGCGTACGGCATCGACGGCGCTGGCGAACTCGATGAACATCCCGTCGCCGAGCACGCGCATGATCTTACCGTGATGTTCCTCGATCTTGGGTTCGATCAGGACGTGGCGAAGCTCTTTCCAGTCCTGCATCGTGCCGACATCGTCGAGCTCAACCAATCCGGAGAAACCGACGACATCCGCGAACGCGACCGCCGCCAAGCGCCGAACGATCGTGGCACTGTCCCTGACGGCGGCAATCGAAGTCATTGGCAGATTTGGTTGGCGGCAGCGTGGCCGCAACGGGTCTGAACTGCACCCATTGTGCGCCATAGACAAGACCGCGGGAATTGTCCCTCATGCCGACATGACATTCAAGCGGTTGAATCGGAATGCCTTGCTCGGGCAGCATTGCGACGATATTGGCGCAGGGAACGCCGCGCGCTGTCTTCCAAGCGACCGCCATCGCCAAAGGCCTCGCCGTTGCCGCGCAAGCGATGGAGGGTCGACTCGCGGCGGGCGGTTCAACCGACGCGCGCGGCGCCGTATTTACAAGGACCGGAAGGCGGTATGATTCGAGCAGATTCGCCGCCGCAGCGGGAATTGGCCCGGCAGCTCAGGCGGCGGGATTCGTCGGCAGAATTTCGAATCAGGGGGCATCGCGATGAAAAAAACAACTTTCCTTGCTGTCGCGTCATCGCTCGTTCTGGCCGGCTGTGCCAGCAACGCGTTCGTCAGAGGGATCAATCCGCACAACCCGAATGTAAGCGTCGTCGAGGGCTACATCGTCGTCGACCAGGAACCGATCGTCGTTCCGAAGAACGAGAAAGACTTTCTGATCGTCTGGCAATTAAGCAGGGGCTCGGCATACAGCTTCCCCGACGACGGCATAGTCGTCGCCAGAAGCGAGGAAGAATTCAAATGCCACCCGGAGGCGGACAAGCAACGGTTCAGCTGCGTGTTCAGGAACTCGAAACCCGGCAAGTACAAGTACACAATCAAGGTTCTGGATGGGTTGAGGCCATTGCGGCCCCTGGATCCCACTATCGTCAATAGCTAGTGTCCCGTTTCCGTAAGTTCCGACGAACAGGACCAGGCGTTTTCGTGTCTTGCTCGGCGGCTGGCGCACTCGCTTGGCGCCGGCATGATCCGCGCGGCCTCGTCCACACGAGTCGCTGCCGCGTCGACGTGCACCGCGACGTTTAGGACACGCTCTCCAGCCAGCCACGGGCGTCTGCGATCGCCGCTTCGTAGCTCAGTGCGCGGCCGGCGCCCTCGGCCGCGCCGAACGCCGCCGAACCAAGCGCCGCTTGGGTCTTCGCGATCAGAGGCGCCAGGAAGGCTTCATCGGCAGGATCACGGTGCAGCCCGGTCTCGCCGGTTTGCGCTTCGCTCGCCCCGAAGAAGCGCGCCGCAGACTCCCACTTCTGGCGAAGCGCCGCGAGGCCTGCGGCGACGTCGAGCGCGCTTTGTCCCGCAGCCTTCGATCCGATTTCTCCGGCAATGGCAAGCACGTCGAGCAGCATTTGCGTGGCACGCTCTTCGGCCCCGCGACCGATCGCCACCATGGCGAGATTGAGCAAGCCAATGGCGATGCTTTCGCGATCGCCAAGCTCACGCGCAAGCGCGACCACATTCTCATAAAGTGGCTCCGCAGCTTCTAGCGCGCCTTCCGTTCTCGTAAGCTGCGCCAGCGCATTGAGTGCCGCGGCGAGTTCGCGTCTGTCGCCCAGGTCCCGGGCCATCGCAACGGCTTCCTCCAGATGGCCTCGTGCGGCAGGAAGATCACCTTGCCCGAGCAACACCATGCCCAATGGCTGGAGCACCTTGGCGATGCGCCCGCGATCGCCAAGTTGGCGCGCGATCGCGAGACTTTCGTCCAGATACTTCTTGGCCTCCCCGTACCGACCCATATAGAACGCGAGTTGACCCGCGTCGGTGAGCCCCCGACTTCTGGCGGCGTTCGGCTCCTGCGCTCCCGCACGCGCGAGCGCATCGGCAGTGATCCGCTGCCCCAGGCCAAGCAAACCGCGATTGATCCAATATGGCTTGAGCGAAAAGACCAGACGCAATCCGGCTCCGGCGCCGTCCTGCGCACGGTCGCACCACTCATGCGCCGCAAGCAGATTCTCGCGCTCGAGGTCGAGCCTCGTGAGCCACACCCCTTGTTCATGGCCAAAAAGCTGGGGCCTCGCCTTCTCGGCGAGCGCAAGATAAACGGCGAGATGCCGCCTACGAGTTTGCGCATCTTCACTCGATTCCTCGAGCCGTTCCAGCGCGTACTGGCGGACCGTTTCCAATAATCGGTAACGCGCTCCGTCAGCGTCGAATTCCACCAGCGATTTCTCCACCAGACCCGTAAGCAGGCTGAGCACGTCCGTTTCCATGACGTCGTCGCCAGTCCCGATTGCTTCCGTGGCTTCCAGCGTCCATCCGCCGGCGAAGACCGCGAGGCGCCGGAACAGCAAGCGTTCGCGCTCGCTCAGCAATTCATGACTCCAGTCGATCAAGGCGCGTAGCGTCTGCTGTCGCGGCAGCGCAGTCCGGTCGCCGCCGACCAGCAAGGTGAAGCGATCGCCCAGGCGGGCCGCGATGCTCTCGACCGACAGCGTGCGCGCGCGGGCCGCGGCGAGCTCGAGGGCGAGTGGAATGCCGTCCAGGCGCCGGCAGATATCGGCTACCGCCCCCGCATTCTGCGTCGTTAATCGAAATGATGGCTGCGCGGCGGCGGCACGTTCGACAAACAGACGCACCGCCTCGAATCGCTCCAACCCTTCGACCGTGACCGGCTGCAACAAGTCGGGCGTCGCCAGCGCCGGCACGGGGCAAATGGTCTCGCCCGCCATGCGCAGTGGTTCGCGGCTGGAAGCCAGTATCTCCAGATGCGGGGCCGCCTGGAGCAATCGCCTGGCAAGGTCGGCGCATGCGTCGACCAGGTGTTCGCAGTTGTCGAGAATAAGCAGCAGGCGCCGGTCGGCGGCGAGCTTGATCAACGCCTCGATCACCGGTCGGCCTGCTTCCTCGGTAACACCCAACACCGAAGCGACTGCCTGCGGCACCAGTCGCGCGTCCGAAAGCGGCGCAAGTTCGACAAACCACACCCCGTCGGGGTAGGCGTCGAGCACGGCGGCGGCAACCTGCAGCGTCAGGCGCGTCTTGCCGAGACCGCCCGCGCCGACCAGCGTCAGCAACCGGGTTTCGCCGAGGAGCTTCCTGATCTCGACCACCTCGCGCTCGCGCCCGACGAATGAGCTCAACTGCTGCGGCAGGTTGTTCGGCGTCGATTCGAGCGAACGCAGCGAAGGAAAGTCCTGCCGCAACGACGGATGAAGGAGCTGGAAGACGCGCTCGGGGCTGGCGAGGCCCCGCAGGCGAACCGCGCCCACGTCGCGCAGCATGACGCCGGGCGGCAGGCGCTCGCCGATCAGCGTCGCCACGGCTTCCGACAGCAGGGTCTGGCCGCCGTGCGCGACGCTCATGATGCGAGCTGAACGGTTGACGGCGGTACCGAAGAAATCGCCGTCGCGACGTTCGGTGACGCCGGCGTGCAAACCGCATCGCACGAGCAGCGGGATAGCGTGCGTTGCGCGAGGATCGGCAAGCCCCTGCTGCAGCTGCAATGCAGCGCCGAGTGCGTCGACCGGATCGTCGAACGCCGCGTGCGCGCCGTCGCCGCTCATCTTGACGATCACGCCGTGATTGTCCTCGACGGCGGCACGCACGATTGCGTCGTGGCACGCGAGCGCCAGCTCCATGCGTTGCTGGTCCCGTTCCCAGAGGCCCGTGCTGCCCTCGATGTCGGTGAACAGGAACGTCGTGACGCCGGATGGGGCTTGCACGCCAGTGCGCCTCGCTAGTGCGTGAAGTCTACCGTCACTGATCGGGCTTCAACCATGTCGCGCGGCGTCGACGGCGATGCCCGTTTCCCGGTTCGTGTCCGCGCTCGCGATCACCCGCGCCACCTGGTCGATCACGCCATGATGGTTGAGCAGCGCATTATGGCCGATGCCCACCAGCGCGACATTCTGCGCGCAGCCAAGCTCGGCGCTGGATTGCGGCGCCACCATGCTGTCGTGCCGCGACCAGATCGACATGATCGGAACCGGCGCGACTTCGCCTTCGGTCCGATTGAGCGCGGCGAGCCACGGGTTGCCGGGGCGCATCTGCGTCAGGCAGCGCCCGATGAAGGTCCAGGCCAGAACGCTGCCGTGATGCGGCGTGCCGATGGTGACGAGCCTCGCGACGCGCGCCGCACCGAAGCGCCGCAGGTACGCGCGAGCGACCAGGCCGCCCATGCTGTGCGCGACCAGCGCGACCTGGGGCGCGCCGTTCGCCGCGCAAATCGCGTCGATCCGCGTCTCGAGCTGGCCCGCGAAATGCTCGATATTGGCGAGCGGCGGCCCGTAATTGATCGTATACACCGGGCCGAGCCCTCGCCGTGCGAGGTCGCGGCGCATGGCGAACCAGACGCCGTCATTGACCGCTACGCCGTGTATCAGCAGCAATGGCTGTCGCGCGTGACGCGGCACCGGATCGACGATCAGCCACCGGTGCAGGATCAGCAGCGGCCACGACACCGCGACAGCGCGGACCTCGCCGAAAAACAGGCGCGCGGAAGCCCCCAACCCGAGGCGCTGCCCCGCCGGGCGCGGCGTGCGCCAGATCCAGCTCAGCGTGAACCAGACCGTCGCCAGACACAGCACCGGAACCAAATAGGCGATGGGGACGCCGGCGACGAACCACCACGCCGGGGCGCCGTGCGCTATCCGGTACCCTGCCCACGAGACGTAGCCGGCCGCACCGGCCGTCAGCAACAGGAGTAGAGAAAATGCCGTCATCGCGTCCGATGATACCGGACGGCGACGTTCTTACGCAGCGACGGCGCGCGTGGCGAAAACGATTGAGCGCTTGCATGCTCCTCATAAAACCAGATCGACATGAACGCGCCGAAGTCACCGTCGCCGGCATTGTCGGGTCTGGTGCTGGCTGCGTACGAGCGCGAGCAATGGATGCGCGCCCCCGCAGGCGCCGGCGCGCGGGTCGTATCACGCAACGCGTGCTTATCCCGCTTCGGCGCGCCAGGCCTTCAACGCCGACCCGACGTCGGCCAGATCGGCGATCAGGCGCACGCCGGGCAGCGATTTGCGCAGACGCTGCGTCATTTCGCCGCCTGCCCACAAGGCGGTCGGCGCCGCCAGGTGTCGCCGCAGCGTCGCCAGGCCCTCGCCCGCCTGGCGCACCGGAAACGCCGCCGAAAACGACAACGCGACGATGTGCGCCTTATGGGCGAGCGCGGCAGCGCGGATATCCTCGATCGGCGTCTGCGTGCCCAACGAAATGCACTGGGCTCCTTCCGGGACCAGAAGCGCCTCGACCATGAGCAGGCCCAGCCCGTGCTGCTCTCCGGGAAAGGTCGTCAGCAGGACCCTCGGCGTGCCCGTCTGCCGCGGGAAAGCATTGATCGCCGCGTGCAGCACGACCTGGATCTGCTCGGTGTACAGGTGTTCCTCGAACACCTGCAAGTCGCCGCGCATCCATGTTTCACCGACGGCGCGATTGAGCGCGACCAGCGTATCGAGTACGAAGCGCTGCAGCCCCTGCCGCATCAACAGATTGGCCAGGGCGTGTTGCAAGGCTGGCGCGTGGTGCGCTTTGACCAAAGCCATGACATCGCGTTCGAGCGCGGGCGCGGCGCCTTCGCGGCGCGGCCCGGCGCGCGCATCGGCGAGCGCATTGAGCTCGCCCAGCGTCTGACGCATCAGCTTGCCCGGCCGCATCCCGGTATCCATCAGCCGTTTGATCGTACGCAGCTTGGCGACCTGGTCGGGTGGATAAAGTCGTTCGGCGTTCTCGTCGCGGACCGGATCGGGGAAGCCGTAGCGGCGTTCCCACATACGGAGGACGTCTTTCGACAGGCCGGTCTCGCGTTCGACCGCACCGATGTTAAGCGCCAATCCGGAAGCTTCGTTCATCGATGTATGTCCAGGACAGGTGCCGGCGAAGCCGTTAGCCGGTGCGATTGTATGCGCCGCTAGCTCAGATTGTCCACGACACCCTGGACCAGAATCCGTAGACGGGAGTAAGATGACGCAATGCCTCGTTTCCTCACCTCGCTCCTCGCCGTTTCATGCGCTGTCCTCGCGCTGGCGTTCGCCACGCCGACGCCCGCCGCCGATCCTTCCGTGGAAGCGAGCGGTTGCCCGGCGTTGCTCAATTACACGTTCAACCGGCTGCAGACCGGTAAGCCCGAATCGCTCTGCCAGTTTCGCGGCAAAGTGTTGCTCATCGTCAATACGGCCAGCTACTGCGGGTATACCCATCAGTACGAAGGGCTCGAGGCGCTGTACCGCCGCTACCAGTCACGCGGTCTGGTGGTGGTCGGTTTCCCGTCCAACGATTTCGGCGAACAGGAACCGGGAAGCAACAAGGAGATCGCCGAATTCTGCCGGCTCACCTACGGCGTGCAATTCCCGATGTTCGAAAAATCGAGTGTGACGAGCCTCAAGACCAATCCGCTTTACGCGACCCTGCTCGCGCGCACCGGTCAGACGCCCAAATGGAACTTCCATAAGTATCTGGTCGACCGCAACGGCAACCGCGTTGAAAGTTTCGCGAGCAAGATCGAGCCCGACGACAGCGCGCTGGTCACGGCGCTGGAAAGGCTCCTGGCCGACCGGGCTGCATCGCCCGAGGGCTGATCCGATACGCAAACCGCCGCCGCGGCAACCATCGAGGGACTCTCTGCCGGCCGCTTCGAGATCCACTTCCCGCGCCGGTTCAAGTGTGCGCTGAAGCTGCGGTGCCCGCTTCCTTACCGCTGGTATTTTGCGTTGGTCCGCAAGTCCACCGGACTATGATCGCCTGCTGCGCGGCCAGCGCGTTTCTTTGACCGCCGCCGACGCGATCCCTTATAATCACGCCCCTTTCGGCGAATTAGCTCAGCTGGTTAGAGCAGAGGAATCATAATCCTTTGGTCCGGGGTTCGAGTCCCTGATTCGCCACCAACAACGCGAGGATCAGGCGGTTTGCCTGATCCTTTCACCCAGGCCGGTGTCATTTGCCGCGAACCTGGTCGGCGGCGCGCTTGAGAATTTCCGCGATACGCCGCTGTTCTTCCGGAGTCGCTC
>DASXPJ010000007.1:0-1657 GCA_036493675.1 Casimicrobiaceae bacterium | reverse complement strand
GTGCGCGCGCCGTGGCTGTCGGCGCTCGCGGACGATATCGCGAAGCTGCACGGCGAGGGCCGCGACGTCCTGATCGTGTCGTCGGGATCGATCGCGCTTGGGCGCAGCAGACTGAAATTGCCGCGCGGCGCGCTGAAGCTCGAGGAGAGCCAAGCGGCAGCTGCGGTCGGACAGATCGCGCTGGCGCGCATCTGGTCGGAGGTGCTGGGGGCGCATGGCATCGGCACCGGACAGATTCTGGTGACGCTGCAGGACACCGAGGAGCGCCGCCGCTATCTCAACGCGCGCTCGACCATTGCCAAGCTCTTGGATTGGCGCGCGGTGCCCGTGATCAACGAGAACGACACGGTCGCCACCAACGAAATCCGCTACGGCGACAATGATCGCCTTGCCGCGCGCGTCGCGACCATGGCGAGCGCCGATCTGTTGATCCTGCTCTCCGACATCGACGGGCTCTACGACGCACCGCCGGCGCAGAACCCGAACGCGAAACTGATTCCCGTGGTCGACAGCGTCACTGCCGAGATCGAGGCGATGGCGGGCGAGGCCGAATCCGAATTGTCGCGCGGCGGCATGCGCACCAAGATCGAGGCAGCGAAGATCGCCACCACCGGCGGCACCCATATGCTGATCGCCTCCGGCAAGATCGCCCATCCCCTGGCTGCGATCGCCGACGGCGGCCGCTGCAGCTGGTTTATGACCCCCGCCAATCCCGTCACCGCGCGCAAGCGCTGGATTGCGGGCTCACTGGAGCCGAAGGGAACGCTGACGATCGACGCCGGTGCCGTCAGCGCCCTGCGTGCGGGGAAGAGCCTGCTGCCGGCCGGCGTGATCCGGGTCGACGGTCAGTTCGCCCGCGGCGATGCCGTGGTGGTGCGCGGCCCCGACACGCACGAGGTCGGCCGCGGGCTTGTGGCCTACGACGCCGAGGATGCCGAGAAGATCAAGGGCCGCTCCTCGTCCGACATCATGGCGATCATCGGAATCGGCGGGCGCGCCGAGATGATCCACCGCGATGATCTGGTGGTGGGCGGTCCGCGGCAGACGGACCCCGCGTGAGACTGACATCATATCGTCGGCATTGATGTCCTGCCGTCCGTTCATCACGCGGACGATTTCGATGCCATCCGGAAGAGGGATGTAGAAAATGATGTCGTTGTCGACGGGAAAGCTGCGCAAGCCCTGTCCCAATTCCGGTCTTGCTCGTCCGGCGAGTGGCGTCTGTCATCTGCGATGAATGCCCAGATAGACGTCACATCCATCTCGGCTTGCGGTCGTTTGCGCCTATTTGCCATTCTTGGCCGCGAGGCGTTTGCGGCCTTCTCTCTTGATGCGCTCGAACATATCACCGACGTCCTCGGCCGGCCCGCCGTCAAACCCCTTCTGGATTTCGGCGCCTAGCGCATCGAGCTTTGCCTTGCGGCGCTCCTCGCGTTCCTCGACCAGGCGCACATCCGGCCAGCTGCCATGCCGGTTCCGCGCCTCGCCAACGTCCCGATTTCCGTGCTAGGACATCGCGTTAACGACGAACCGAAGCTGCCATGACCGCGCCCCTGAAAGCCATCGACGGCGACACCGATCTGCCGGCCCTGATGAACGAACTCGCCGTCCGCGCCAGGGCCGCGGCGCGGGTGCTGTCGCTTGCGCCAGCCGCGCA
>DASXPJ010000006.1:0-255184 GCA_036493675.1 Casimicrobiaceae bacterium | reverse complement strand
GCGGTCCAGCCGCTGAAACGCTGCTTCAGCGCGTCCCCGACGCGCGGATAGAACGCTTCCAGCGCGCGAGCTTCGGCCAGTCGAACGCCATACGGCGGATTGGCCAGCAGCAGGCCTTCCGCCGCCGGTGCGCTCCGCGCGAGCACGTCGGCGGTTTCGATGTGCACGAACGACGCCACCTCCGTGGCCGCGACGGTTGCCGCTGTTCTCGCAACAGCCGAATCGGCGATGTCGCTCGCGAAGATCGATGGCGTGGCCGGCGCCGGCCGCCCGCGGTCGCGCGCGGCCTGCCTGATCCGCTGCCACGTCGGGCCGTCGTACCAGGCGAGCTTCTGGAAGCCGAACGTGCGCTTGAGTCCGGGGGCTGAATCCAGCGCCATCAGTGCGGCTTCGATGGCGATGGTGCCGCTGCCGCACAGCGGATCGAGCAGCGGCGTCCCGGGCTTCCACCCGCAAAGACGGAGGAGGCCCGCGGCGAGATTCTCGCGCAACGGCGCGTCGGCGGTCTCACGACGGTAACCGCGCTTGAACAGCGGCTCGCCCGAGGTGTCGAGATAGAAGCTGGCATCGGTCGCGGTCAGGTAAGCGTGCACGCGCACGTCCGGACGGTCCTTGCTGATGCTGGGCCGAACGCCGCCGGCGGCGCGGTGGCGGTCGCACACCGCATCCTTGATGCGGAGCGTGACGAATTCGAGGCTGGTCAGCGGCGAGCGCGTGGCGGCGACGTCGACGCGCAGCGTTCGGTCGACGCGAAACCAGCGTGGCCAATCCAGAGTCCTGGCGAGCTCGTAGACATCGTTTTCATCGCGGTACGCGCCCTGGCCGACTCGCCACAGCACGCGGCTCGCGAGCCGGCTTTCGAGATTCGCCCGATACGCGAGCTCGACCGGCCCGGCGAACGCTGTACCGCCGTCGGTCGTCGTGACGTCAACTGCGCCAAGCCCCTCCAATTCGGCGGCGAGAGCCGCCTCGAGGCCTCGCGGACATGGCGAGAAAAAGTGCTCGGTCACGAAAGCACCGCGGAGCTCAAAACGGTTTCAGTACGACCAGCAGCACGATGCCGATCAATACGGGCAATGCCGGGATTTCATTGATCCAGCGATAGAAGACGTCGCCGTGCCGGTTGCGGTCATGCCGGAAATCGCGCATCAGCTTGCCGAGCCAGACGTGGTGCGCGATCAGTATCAGCACCAGTGCAAGCTTGGCGTAGAGCCAGCCGCCACCGATCCCGTATCCGAGCCACAGCCACAGCCCGGAAGCGACTGTCAGCACCGCGGACGGCGTCATGATTCCCGCGTAGAGCTTGCGCTCCATCACCTTGAAACGCTCGTTGCCGATCGCGTCGCTGGTCATCGCATGGTAGACGAACAGGCGCGGCAGATAGAACAGCCCCGCGAACCAGCTGACCATGAACACGATGTGCAGCGACTTGATCCAGAGCATGTCGATTATTTCAGCAGGCGGCGGCGGGTGAGCACCAGCGCCATGTAATACGCGACGACCGCGTACGCGAGCAGCACCGCGATGTGCAGAGGAATGCCGTCGGGCACGCGCCCGACCAGCAGTGGCCGCGCGATGTCGATCGCGTGCGACAGCGGCAGGACTTGTGCGATGCCGCGCAGCGCGGCAGGCATCTGCTCGACCGGAAAGAACACGCCGGACAGAAGCAGCATCGGGGTCAGCACGAGCGTAAAGAAATAGGTGAAAAAGTCGTACCCTGGCGCCAGCGAGTTCATCACCAGGCCGAACGCGCCGAATGTCAGGCCGACGAGGAAGCCGAGCGGCAGCACCCAGATCGCGAGCCACGAGTGGCCGAATCCCAGCAGCAGCACGACCGCCAGGATCGCCAACACCGACATGACGCTCTTGGTGGCAGCCCAGATCCACTCGGCCAGCATGACGTCATCGAGCGACAGCGGGGCGTTGATGATCGCCTCCCAGGTGCGCTGCACGTGCATGCGCGAAAACGCCGAATACATCGCCTCGAACGACGAAGTGAACATCGCGCTCTGGCAGACCATGCCGGTTCCGATGAAGGCGATGTACTTCATGCCGCCGACCTCGGGTACGAAGCTGCCGATGCCGTATCCGAGCGCCAGCATGTAGAGCAGCGGGTCGGCGATGTTCCCCAGCACGGAGGCGATGGCGAGCTTGCGCCAGACCAGCAGGTTGCGGCGCCACACGGGAATCCAGCGCAGCGAAAGGTCGGGCATGCGAAGCAGCGCGTTGGAAGTCATGAGTCGGAACCGCGATGGAGGAATTTGTTTGTAACTTACTTGAACGCGACCGTCGCGCTCGCGTAGAAAAGACGCCCTCGAGGGTCGCCGTACTGAGGGTTGTACCCGCGTTGCATAAACGCAGTCTGGTTGCTGAACGGCGGGTTGCGATCGAACACATTCTTGACACCGAGCGTGAGTAGCGTGTTCTTAAGATACGCGCACGTTCCCTGCACGTTCCAGGTTTCGTAGGAGCCGACCCGACGCAGACTCTCTTGCGCGTTCAGGTTGGCGTCGGTGTAGCCGAGGGAGAAATTCTCCGCCACCGTCGCACCCCATGGGCCCCGGTTCCAGTTCAACGTCGCGTAGTGCCGCCAGCGGGGAACCGCGCCCACGCCGAAAGGATCGACGTTTCCGCCCAAGCCCGAAGTGTAATGAACGCCGTCGAGCTGCTGTTGCCAGTTAAGAATATACGTCCCGTTGAGATTAAAGCCGAATTTTCCGAGAGCGCTCGTCGGGCCGTGATAAGAAAGATCGATGTCGACGCCGGACGTGCGGAGAGCACCGAGATTTTCTTCTTCCGAGAGGACATAATCGATCGGGCCCGGCAACTTCGGAAACGCTGGGTCGACCGGTCCTCGGAAAATGAATCTCGGCGCGTAGTAGTCATAATTTGCGAAGATTGCATCGGAGGTCAGGTTCCCGATGGTATGTTCCTTTCGTATGTTCCAATAATCGGCGGCGGCGGAAACGCCAGCGATCGGCGCCCAGACAACGCCCGCATTGAGCTGTTTGGATTTTTCAGGCCCGAGATTCTGGTTCCCCCCAGTGAGCAGCCGAAAATTTCTCCCGCAGTCCTGGGGCGAACCGGTGGTCGGGCAACGCAAAGGATCGTCGAATGGGTTGCCGGTGTTCCCGCGACTCAGCGGAGTGAACAGATCGTAGAGTGTCGGGGCGCGAAAGCCGGTGCCCCACGACGAGCGCAGGAGGAGGGGCGGTGCGGGTTGCCAGCGCACTGCAACCTTGGGATTGGTCGTGCTGCCGAAATCGCTGTAGTGGTCGAAGCGAGCCGCGAGCTGGGCCTCCACGCTCTCCACAACGGGGACGCTCAGCTCCGCGAACGCGGCACCCACCCTGCGGCTCGCGCTTTTGGATCCCACTTGACTGCCGCCGAGAATCTGCCCCGACGCGAGATCGAAGTCGGCGTTGTCGCTGAAGTTCTCGCGGCGAAGTTCCGTGCCCAGTGCCATCGCGAGCGGTCCGGCCGGAAGCTCGTAGATCTCCTTCGACACCTTAGCCTCGATCGACCGCGTGATTCCCGAAGCGGCGCGGACGGTGCCGGTCACCTGTGTGCTCGCGAGTAGCGCGTCTCCGTCGGGGTTCGATGGGCCAAATGGATTGATAAGCCCGGTGGCAAGCGCTGCAATCAACTGCGACTCGGAGACGACACCGCTCACGTACGAATCCGTTTCCAGGTTCGCGCTGTAGATGAACGCGATGTTGTAAGTCCAGCCTGAGGTGAAGCCCTCGGCGCCGACCGTCAGCAAGTGCGAGTCGGTCTTGACCTGGTCCGTCCGTGGACCCAAGGCACTCGTCCGGTAGTACAGATCGAGCGGACCGGTGATCCCATTCGCGGCGGCAAACTGCGTCGGATAGAAGGGTCCCCCGACTGGATACAGGATGGGCGTGTTATCGAACGTCGTCTGCTCCGACGCCGGGGTCGGTGCGATAGTCAGGGACAGATTGCCGTGGGCGTAGACGTATTGCGCAAACAGCTGCAAGTTGGCATTGATCTGCCAGGTCGCGCCGGCTAGCACGCTCGTGCGCTCGACCGGCGGCAACGAGTCGACGACGCTCGCGTAGTCGAACCCGCAGCGTGGACTGGTCGGAGCTGCCGGAATCGACTGCGGAGGAGCACAGCCCGAATCGCGACTCGGGTTGTAAAAAACTCCCTGGCTCACGATGTTGGCGGGAAAGGTATTTCGGCTGAGCCCGTTTATGCCTTCGTCGGGCAGATAGACGGTCTTGGAAAACGATCGTGCGCTTGCCGCCAGGTGCTGATCCTTCTGCCAGTCGACCGTCACGAATGCGTTGTAGCGGTCGCTAATGAGATTGCCGACCCCGACGGTCATCGTCGCCTGCTGGTGGCCGCCGCCGCCATGCTGCGTGTCGCCGGTATACGCGGTCGCGGAGAAGCCGGTGAAGTCTTTGCGCAAAATGAAATTGATCACTCCGGCCATCGCGTCGGCGCCATAGATGGCAGACGCGCCATCTTTGAGGATCTCGACGCGATCGATCGCCGCGAGCGGAATCGAGTTGAGGTCGACCGAATAGCCGTCGAACGCGTAGTTGGCCAGTCGTCGGCCATCGACGAGCACCAACGTCGATCCGCCTCCCAAACCGCGCAGATTGGCGCTCGCGACACCGGGATTGGTGCTGTTTCCAATCGCGAGTGCGTCGTTCTGCCCGATTAGATTTGCAGAGACATTGTTGAGCAGTTCGGACACCGTGACGGCGCCGCTGCGATCGATGTCCTCGCGTGTCAGCACCTGGACCGGAAGCGCGCCCTCGATGTCAGTTCGGGGGATATTGCTGCCGGTAACGGTGATCTGAAAACGCGCCGCCGGTTCAGGCGCATCCTGTTGCGCCAATGCGGGCACAGCCAGCGCGGAGCAACACCAGGCGAAGGCTGCAATGTCTGGCCTACGTTTCGTCTTTGGCAAACTCATTCTCCCTGCTTCAGCCATCACGCACTTTAGTGTGCGTTTCGTGGCTCAGCCCGAAGTCAGGACTGATTTTGCTTCGGGAATCACGAAATACATCTCGATTTCACCCTTGCCCTTGGCGGCAAGGTTGCCGCGGTATTCGCCCCGGTAGCGACATTTGATCAGGTTGTAGGTATATGCAGAAACATTGACGCGACCCGCCTCGCCCGCGCTTTCCATGCGGCTCGCAACGTTGACTGTATCACCCCACACGTCATACCCGAATTTGCGCTTGCCCACGACGCCCGCGATGACCGCACCGGAGTGAATGCCCGCCCGCATGCGCCACTTGAGCGCGGAGGTCTCGTTGCGATCGTCCAGATAGGCCAACATCCGCAATGCTGCCTCGACGCAGCGTTCGGCGTGGTCCGGTACGGGATTGGGCAAGCCTCCGACGATCATGTACGAGTCGCCGATGGTCTTGATCTTCTCGATACCGCATGCATCGATGATGTCGTCGAAGTGCTGAAACATATCGTTGAGCTCTTCTACCACAAGCTTCGCGGGAAGCGAGGCGACGGCGCTGGTGAACTCCTTGAAGTCGGTGAACAGGATCGAGACTTCCTCGTGGCGCTGCGGTTGCGTCGACCCGTTGGCGATCAGTTCGTTCGCGATCTCGACCGGCAGAATGTTATGGAGCAGCAGGCTGGTCTTTTCCTTTTCCACGCGCAAGTCCTGCGTGCGCTCAGCGACCTCGACCTCCAGGCGCTCCTTGGTCTCGATTGCGACGCGCCTGCGCTCCCGCTCCGCTTCGAGAGCGTTGTTTGCCACCGTGGCTCGTAGTATGTTGATGCGGTACGCCAGGCCCATGGAAAAGATGATGGCCTCCGCGGCTGCGCCGACCCACAACGAATTGCCCTGAACGTATCGCCAGAAGAGGCCCTGCGGGAGATACGTCAGCGGATTCCAAGCCTCACCTTCCGCTCCTAGGACCAGCGTCCCGAGCGCAAGGAGACTTTGGGCAATGACGAAATATCGTGCCGGGACGAATCCCTGACGGTAGCGAAGGATGCCCACTACGACGCCGAGGATGGGAGCAAGCGTCTCGGGAAATCCCAGGACCCACGACCAGACGCCCTCTTGCGGCTGCAGGCCGATAAAGAAAATCAGTTCCTGGATGGTAACCAGGACGATCATGACAACGAGCACCTTGTCCCACGCCCGAAGATACTGGCGAGTCTCGAGGAATGCGCGATCGAAAAACAAAAGGAGAATCCAAAGGAGGGGGTCCGCGAGCCGCTTAACCCACATCGCGGCCCACGGATAGTGCCGCAAGAAAATCAGGTTCAGAACCGATGGGTTGGGTGACATCAGGCCGATCAGGCTCAGCGACATCGCCAGCAGGTAGAGGCTATAAAGAAGATAGGCGCGGTCCCGGGTCGATCGCGCCACGAACATGTTGTAGAGCGACAGGGCGAGCAGCATGCCGAACACTGTCCCCTGAAGATAGAAGTAGGGCAGTCTTTTTTCGAACATAGACGCCGCTTGCGATATGACCAGCGCGGCCGAGTCCGGCGTATGGAACGTGCCCGTACTTTTCAAGCGGACGTAAAGCGTCAGCGTCTCGCCCGCTCGAATGAGAAAGGTGGGCTGGAAGTTCTCCGTGCTGTCCTGCGGCTCTCTCAACAGGCCGGCGCTCGAGCTAGTCGCGCTGCCGTCGGCCTTCAGGACGTAAATATCCTGGTAGTCCCACCAGTTGGTGATGAGCGCGTACAGCATGTCGGTGGGAAGCTCGCTCTTGATCGTAACGCGAGTCCAGTAGGCGCTGGAGAGATGCAGCTTGCCAACTGTGTTGGCGGCGACGAACTTTTCATCGCCGAGCGCGCGAACGTTTTCCAGGGTCAACGTCCCGGAAGCGTCCTCATACACGCGCTGCGAGGGCTCGAGCTCGATGCCGCGAGGACGCGTTTCGGGCGTGATGACGAAGGTGGAATTGTCGGCGCAAGCGGCGAATGCGCACAGCGCCAGCAGGCAAAACGCGGCGAACCGCAGGAGGATCGGCTGCACTCTCTTCGCGTCCGATGACCGGGTAGCGAAGGATGCCGCGAAAGGACGGAGCAGCGCAAGGCATCGCGCTGCATCCAGCCTCCCCTCGGCTCAGTCGCGGAGCTCGCGCCCGGTGAGCTTGATGAACAGGTCCTCGAGATTCGCCGGCCGGTGCAGATAACGCACGCCGGTACGCCCGCTCAGGTCATTGAGCAGCGGGGCGGCATCCCGCGCGTAGCAGAACGCGGTTTCGCCGGCGATTTCCATCCGATCCGCCAGCACGCGTCCGTGCGCTTCGGCCCAGGAACGCACCTCGTCCCCGTACACCTCGACCACCTCCGCCTCGACGTGCGCGCCGATCAGCGCGCGCGGCGCGTCGCTCGCGATCATCCGTCCATGGTCGATCACCGCCAGGCGCGAGCACAGCCGCTCGGCCTCGTCCATGAAATGCGTGGTCAGCAGGATCGTCTTTCCCTGCGAAAGCAGCTGACGCAGACCATCCCAGATCAGATGCCGCGCCTGCGGATCGAGGCCGGTGGTCGGCTCGTCGAGGACCAGCAGCTCGGGATCGTTGATCAGCGCGCGGCCCAGCGTCAGCCGTCGCTTCATGCCGCCGGACAGCGTGCGGATGCTTGCGCCGCCCTTGCTGGCCAGGCCCGCGAAGTCGAGCAGGCGCGGTATCCGCTCCGACAGCGTCGCCGCGGGGATGCCGAAGTAGCGGCCGTAAATGCGCAGATTCTCGACGACGGTGAAGTCGGGATCGAGGTTGTCCATCTGCGGGACGACGCCGACGCGGATGCGCGCTTCGCGCGCGGCCTTGGGGACCGGCTCGCCCACCAGGGTGATCGTTCCTGCGTTGGGGTCGGTCAGCCCCAGGCAGCAGCGCAGTGTGGTCGTCTTGCCTGCGCCGTTGGGCCCGAGCAAGCCGAAGCATTCGCCGCGGCGGATGGCGAAATCGAGTCCGCGCAAGACCTCGTTGTCGCCGTAGAACTTGCGCAGGCCGGCGACGGCGAGGACGACGCCGTCGTCGGGAACACCCCGCCGCTGGACTTCCCGCGGGCGTGGCGCGGCGATCACCGCCACATACCGGTGATCACCCGCTGCAGTTGCGGCAGCCGGCCGTGGAAGAAATGGCCGCAGCCGGGAAAGACGACGATCGGCAGCTGCTGCGGCCGCGCCCAGGCGAACACGTCCGGCAATGCAACCACGTCGTCCTCCTCGCCATGGATGACGATCGTATCGGCGGCGACGACTGCTCCCTCGAAGCGCGTAACTGCAGGGCCGACCAGCACCATGCGCTCGGCCGGCACCTGCTGCGCGACCCGAAGCTGTACGAACGATCCGAACGAAAAGCCGGCAAGGACGACGGGCAGATCCCCGTAGTCGGCTCGGCCGTACGCCAGCGCCGCCATGGCGTCACCGGTTTCCCCCACACCGTCGTCGAATGCGCCGACGCTGCCGCCAACGCCGCGAAAGTTGAAGCGCACACTGATATAGCCCAGCGCCGCGAAAGTCTTGGCCAGCGTCTGCACGACCTTGTTGTCCATCGTTCCGCCCTGCAGCGGATGCGGATGGGCGACAAGCGCGATGCCGCGTGGCGATTGCTCGGGCAGGTTGAGCGCGAGCTCGAGCGCGCCGGCTGGGCCGGCGGTCGACATACGCTTCTCTCCGCGCGCCATCGAATAGTGATCCTCGACTAAAGCAAGCGGCGAATTATACGCGGCGTGACATGACGCTAATCTTCGGTGTCGGGCGGCGTGCGCCTCGCGGCGACGGACAACACGTACAGGCTCGCGAGAATCGGCCAGGCGACGAGCACCGCGTGCGTCAGTCCGTTGAAGTTGAGCAGCTGCCCGTAAGGCCAGTCGAACAGCGCCAGGGGCGCGCGCGCCCGCCACATGTCGGGAGCGAGCAAGGGTGCGACGAGCGATGCGAGGAGCGCCACCGCGCACATCGTCGTTCGGACCGGCCGCGGCAGCCAGACGGCAAGCAGCAGCACCAGCGCACCGGCCGCGACGCCGAGCGAAACGCCCGGCTTGATCCACGTCTCCAGCACCGTCTGCCGGATCAGGATGCTCGCGGCAATGCCCTTGAGCATCAGCGCAATCCCGATCAGCACCAGGACTGCGCCGCCGACGAAACGGCGCTGCCGCAAGAGCAACGCGAGGAAAAGCCCGACGCCGAGTACGTTGAACGCGCTTTCCGCCGCTTGCAGCAGCGTGCCCGGCAGATCGCTCGTGAGCTCGAGCGACGGATCGAACGTAGCCGCGAACAACGGAATGCCGGGGTTCAATTGCGCGAGCAGCCAGATCGTCAGCAGCGCGAGCCCAAAGTCGGCGCTGCTGCCGGCGACGAACACGCGGCGGCGCCAGGCGGAGACGCTCGCGCGCAGCCCGGGAGTGCGCTCGAACGCAATTGCGACCAGCCCGCCGATGGCGGCGCCGGCGGCATTGCAGACCAGGTCCATCGCACTGGCATCGCGCGTGGGAATGAACATCTGCAACGTTTCCATCGTGAACGAGAGCAGTAAGCCGGCGCCGGTCGCCGCCGCGAGGTGCGCGACGCTCGTGCGGCGAGCCGCGAGACCGACGAAGAATCCGAACGGAGCATAGGCGAGGACGTTGACCGCAACATCGAACCGCGTGAAGCGGGGCGGCCATGCCGCGAAGAGAAAAAATGGCGTGCCGGGCAGCGGCGCCATCCAGGCGGAGAATGATTCGAGGCTCGTATAGACGACCAGCAGCGCATAGAGGCCGGCGAGATGCTCGGGCAGACGGGAGGCGCGGGCGCTCGCGGACACTTAAGCGATTAGTTCAGGAACTTGCGCATGACGGTCATCGCGTCGGTCTCCTCGATCGGTGCGAATCCGGCCGCGGCGAACATCGATCGCGCGCCGTGGTAATGATCGGCGCCGCGCAGGCTGTCACCCGCCTTGAACGGGAAGGCATCGACCAGCTTGAGACCGCGCGAGGCGAGCGAGCACAATGCCTCGGCCAGCAAGGCCCGGGCGACGCCGCGGCGCCTCCACGCCGGCGCGATGATGAAACAGACGATGGCAGCCGCCTCATAGGCTGCGCATGGCAGCGGCGCAGGCGCGACACGCATGCGGTCGAAGCAGTGCGGCAGCTTGTGGCGCGGCTGGGCGTTCAACCAACCGACCGGCTCGTCACCCGCGAACGCGAGGAAGCCCTCCATCTCGCCGACCTCGATCCGGGATCGCATGGCGACGCGGTTCTGCGCGGCCGACAGCGATGGCCATTCGATCGCGACCGGGACTTCGTAGAAATGGCAGTAGCACTTCGCCCACTCCGGATTGTCGGCGAAAGCCGGCCCGCGCTCGTGATCGAAAAAACGCAGGAAGTCGTCGACCAGCGCAGGGCCGAGCGGCTTGACGACGAGGCCATTCATGCGCCGATCGCCTGGAAATACGCGGGCGCCGCTTCCAGTACGCTCTGTAGCGCCGCCATTTGCGCCGGATCGCCCGCGACCCGGCGCAGCGTCAACGCACCGGTCGAGTAACCGCTCAGCGTCCGGCCTTGATCTCGGTCCACAACCGGTTCCGCAAGCGCCGCTGCGCGGAGGTCAGCTCCTTCAGCTGCTCGAGCTTGGCTTCGACGGTCTTGTCGGGAAAGATCGCCGGGTTTTTCAGGATCTCGGGCTTGATGTACTTGACCGCCTCGAGGTTCGGGTTGCCGGAACCGATCAGATTGGTCAACTCGGACGAATTCTTTCCCTCGAGCATGAAGTTCATGAACTTCAGCGCCAGGTCCGGCCGCGGCGCATCCTTGTGGATCACCATGTTGTCGACCGCGAGCACCGCGCCTTCCCTGGGCATGCCCTGCAGGATATGGAACGGACGCTTGGCCGCCTGGGCGTCGAGATTGGCCTGAAAGATGTCGTTCGAATAGCCATGCACGAGCCAGATGTTGCCGACGGTCAGCTCCTTGATGTACGAAGACGCGTTGAACGCCGCCCAGTACGGCTTGGCCTTTTTGATCAGCGCAGTCGCCTCGTCCCAGTGCTTCGGATCGACGTCGTTGGCCGAGTAGCCGAGGTATTTGAACGCCGCCGCGAAGAGCTCTCCGGAACTGTCGAGCACCGTGACGCGCCCCTTGACCTTGGCGAGGTATTTGGGATCGAAGATCACCGCCCAGGTATCGGTCGGCAGACCGAGCTCCTTCATCTTGACGTCGTTGTAGCCGATGATCGTTGTCGACATCGCATACGGCACCGAATACTTGTTACCGGGATCGAACGGCGTGTTCAGGTAGATCGGATTGATGTTCTTCAGGTTCGGCAGCTGCGACTTGTCCAGCGGCTTGAGCTGAGCTCCCTTGATCAGTGCCTGCACCGCATTGCTGGTCGGCACCAGCATGTCGTAGCCCTTGGCGCCGGCGGCGAGCTTGGCCAGCAGCTCCTCGTTGTCCGAATAGTAGGTCTGCACGACCTCGCACTTGCACGAATCCTCGAAGCGCTTGATCGTCTCGGGGGCGATATAGTTGTTCCAGTTGTACAGATGGAATTGGTCCTTGGCGACGGCCGGCAGGGCGACCAGCGCGGCGGCAGCCAGCAATATCAGCTTTTTCACGGGTTCTCCTCGTTGTCGCCGAGCAGGCTCGGCGACAACTTCGACGCGACAATGATGAGCGCCAAAGTCAACAGCATCAATAGGGTCGACACTGCGTTGACTTCGGGCGTGACGGCGATCTTGATCATCGAGTAGATCTGCAAGGGCAGGGTCACGGTGCCGGCGCCGGCGGTAAAGAAGGTGATGACGAAATCGTCGATCGACAGCGTGAACGCCATCAGCGCGCCGGCGATCACGCCCGGCATGATAAGCGGCAGGGTGACATAGCGAAAGGCATTCAGCGGCGACGCACCGCAGTCGCGCGCCGCCTCGGTCAGGCTCTCGTCCATTCCGGCCAGCCGTGAGCGCACGACGATGGCGACGAAGCCGATGCAGAATGCGATGTGGGCGAGCGCTACCGAGACCAGTCCCAGCGTGAGGTTCAGCAGTACGAAGAAGATCAGCAACGAGACTCCCATCAGGATCTCGGGGATGGCGATCGGTGCGAGCACGAGAATCGACAACAGCCGGTTCCGGTAGCGGTACATCGCAAGCCCCGCCATCGTTCCGAGGATCGTCGCGATGGCGCTCGCGGTCAATCCGATCAGCAGCGAATTGCCGGCGGCGAGCAGCATGTCCTGGTCGTGAAAAAGCCGGTCGTACCAGTCGAAGGTGAATCCCACCCACTCCGCGTTCAGGCGCGAGTCGTTGAACGAGTAGACGACCACGATCAGCAGCGGCACATAGAGAAAGGCGTACCCGGCGAGCGCGGCCGTCCAGAGTCCGATGCGGCCTCTACGCACCTGCCTGCTCCCGGCTCGACGGCGTCCCCAGGTTGCCGCGAGCGACCCACGCCGCCGCGCCGGCGAGCGCCAGGGCGGCCACGGTTAGCACGATCGACAGCACGCTGCCGAACGGCCAGTCCCGGGTCTCCAGGAACTGCTGCTTGATCACGTTTCCGATCAGGCTGTCCTCCGGTCCGCCGAGAATGTCCGGAATCGCGAAGATGCCGAGCGCCGGAATGAACACCAGCGCGGCACCCGCGTAGACGCCGGGCAGCGACAGCGGGAACGTGATGCGCCAGAAGCGCTGCCAGGCGCCGGCGCCCAGATCCTGCGCCGCATCGAGCAGCGCGAGGTCGTGCTTCTCGAGGTTGGCGTACAACGGCAGCACCATGAATGGCAGGTGCACGTACACCAGGCAGACCAGCACCGCGAACGAGCTGAAAAGGAGCGGCACCGGCTCGTGGCCGAACCAGTGCAACACGCCGTTGACCGTCCTCGCCAGCGCGGCATTGGGCCCGAGGATGATCATCCAGGCGTAGATGCGAATCAAAAAATTGCTCCAGAACGGCAGGATCACCAGCAGCAGCAGGAGGTCGCGGTGCTTTTTCGCGCTGCGGGCGATCAGCGCGGCCAATGGATACGCGAGCAGCAGGCAGAACAGCGTCGTCAACAGCGCGTACCAGACCGACTTCACGAAGATCTGCGCGTAGACCGACTCGGTGAAAAAGCGCGCGTAGCTGTCCAGGTTGAGGTCGACCTTGCCGTCCTCGATCAGCGGCGCAAGACCGCCGAAATCGCCCGGTGTCCGAAACGAGGCAAGCACCATGATCAGTGCCGGGGCGGCAAAGAACACCAGCAGGTAGACGACCGGCGGGCCGCTGACCAGCCACCGGCCAAGGCGTTCGCGCGCCCTGATCGTCGGATGAGCGATCGGGCTCATCGGCCGATGAAGTGACCGGCGTCGACCGGCCAGGTTAGCTCGACCGCGTCTCCGACCTCGAGGAACTTCGTGCGGCCGGCGCCCGAATTCGCCAGAAGCGTCTCGAGTTTGCGTCCCCCCGGCGTCGTCACGATGTATACGGTAACCTCACCCAGATAGAGGTATTCGGTGACGGTGCCGGCGAAGCAATTGTGCGTGCCGTCGGAGCGCGCGGGCGCCGCCGTCGCAGTCTGAACGCGAATCTTTTCCGGGCGCAACGCAATCGTCCCTGCGGCCGGCGCAGGAGATCGCGCCGTGGCCGCCACGCGCACGGTCCCGAGCCCATCGATGGCGATCGCCACGACGCCATCCGTGTTCGACACGATCGATCCTTCGAGCAGGTTGCAGGTGCCGATGAAATCGGCGACAAAGCGTGAGGTTGGGAAGCTGTACAGACGCGACGGTTCGTCGATCTGCTCGACCCGCCCCTTGTTCATTACCGCAATGCGGTGTGACAGCGCGAGCGCCTCGGTCTGGTCATGGGTTACGTAGACGAAGGTGATGCCGACTTCCTTCTGCAGATTGATCAGCTCGATCTGCATCTCCTCACGGAGCTTCGCGTCGAGCGCGGCCAGCGGCTCGTCGAGAAGCAGAACCGTCGGATGCGTAACGAGGGCTCGGCCGATGGCAACCCGCTGCTTCTGACCGCCGGACAGCTCGTGCGGGTAGCGTTTGCCGAAGCCTGTCAGGCGCACGTCTTCGAGCGCCTCTTGCACCTTGGCGGGAATCGTGTCGGCCGGTGTCCTGGCCATCTGCAGCGGAAACGCGATGTTGCCTTCGACGGTCATGTGAGGGAACAGCGCATAGCTCTGAAACACCGTTCGAACCGGGCGTGCCTCGGGCGGTCGGTCGGCCAGGTCTTCGCCGTTCAGCATGATGCGTCCTCCGTCGGGCAACTCGAATCCGGCGATCATGCGCAGCAGGGTCGTCTTGCCGCAGCCGGACGGGCCGAGCAGGGTGAAAAACTCGCCCGCTTCGATATCGATGCTTACGCCGTCGACCGCAGTGAACTCGCCGAACCGGCGCGTCACGTTCTGGATTTCGAGCAGCGCCATCGCGGACGGAATCTGCCATGTCGGGAGACGGTCGATTGTAGCAAAAGGAGGGCGCCGGCCCGGGCGTCTTCCGAACGCGCTGTCCGTGTCAACCGATCGGCGCGCGCGAACGTTGATGGCCGACGGCGGCTTGCGATGCAAGACAACGAAATGCGAATGCTCGCCCTGCTGGTTGCGGTTACCGCGGCGATGCCGGCGGCGGCATCGGCCGAGGAAGGCACCGGCTATCAGCTCGATCCGTTTACGCAGGCGGTATCGGGTTTTGCGGCTTGTCCTCCGGTGACGCCGCCGACGCTGACGATCGAGCAGATGCGCACGCAGGCGCATGAGCGTGCCGAGCGAGGAACGTCGTGCTGCCTCGCGGGAACCTGCGAGTGCGGCGGCGCCTACAAGCGCGACCCGGAAATCAATGCACGGGTCGCCGCGGCAATAAGAAGCGATGCGCGTTTTCGCGACGCGAGCGTGTGGGTGACCACGATGCGCAAATTCGTCACGCTGCAAGGGTGCGTGCGCACCCCGGCTCAGAAGCGCGCATTGGAGCGGCTGGTTCGGCGTCAGAAGGATGTTGCGTTGGTATGGAACGAAACCCGCGCGGGGCCAGTCACAAATCCTCCGAGTGGGGCAAAATAAACCAGTTTTTCAACCAGAATGGCGAGGCAAAGATGAAATATCTGATATTCGCGGCGACGGCTGTTTTCGCCGCCCAGGGCGCGTTGGCGCAATCGACGACGCCCGCGGATCCGAACAGCAAGCCCGTCGTGAATCAGCCGGCGCCGGCGACGGGTGCGAGCGCCAGGAACGTCGGCACGACGGACAAAACGTTCGCCGCCGAGCAGTACAACAAGGCGCAGGAGAAAAGGAAGGCGTCCAACGCGAAGAAAGCCGCCGCCAAGGGTGGCGATCCGAAGGCGGCGGCGGATGGCCCGGTGCGGCCGGGCAGCCTGATGACCGAAGAAGAGCGTACCGAACACCGCAAAAAGCTGCAGACCTTCAAGACGCTGGACGAGTGCCAGAAGTACCAGCAGGACTATCAGGCGACGGTCGAGGCGCGTGCCAAGGAACAGCACAAGACGCTCCGGCCGTTCAACGAAGCGGCCTGCAGCCGGTACAAGCTTGCTTCAGAAACCACGGCGGCGCCCGCGGGCAAGGTTGCGGCGCCCGCGAAGCCCGCGCCCAAGTAATCGCGTGTCGGGGAGACGATGCTGCGCTCCCCGGTTGCCCTCTGACGACGCCGCGCCGGCGTCGTCGCGTCGGCTACCAGGCGCGCCAGATCAGCGCGGCCGCGGCGATCGCTATCAGCAGCGCGATCAGAGCCAGCCAGCGATTGCGGCTGCGCTGTGCCGCCGCGAATTCCCGCATCGCATCCGACGCCGCTGGCGGATCGCGGAGGCGCTGGTAGAGCAGTCGGGGAAGCAAGGGCAGCGTGCTTGCCAGGAACGGCGCCTCGTCGCGCAGGCGCCGCTCGATCGCGCGCCAACCGATCTGATCGTGCATCCAGCGTTCCAGGAACGGCTTGGCGGTCACCCAGAGATCGAGGTCGGGATCGAGCTCCCGGCCCAGACCCTCGACGTTGAGCAGCGTTTTCTGCAGCAGGACGAGCTGCGGCTGGATCTCCACGTTGAAGCGGCGCGATGCCTTGAATAGCTGCACCAGGATTCGGCCCAGCGAAATTTCCTTCAGCGGCCGGTCGAAGATCGGCTCACAGACGACGCGGATCTCGCTCTCCAGTTCGTCGACGCGCGTATCGGGTGGCACCCACCCGGATTCGATGTGCGCGGTTGCGACGCGGCGGTAATCACGGCGGAAGAACGCAAGGAAATTCTGCGCCAGATAGCTTTTGTCCTGCTCGGAGAGCGTGCCCATGATGCCGAAATCGAGCGCGATGTACTTGCCCCGGTTGGGCGGATCGACCGCCACGAAGATGTTCCCGGGGTGCATGTCGGCGTGAAAGAACCCATCGCGAAAGACCTGGGTGAAAAAGATCTCGACGCCGGCGCGCGCCAAACGCTTGATGTCGATGCCCTGCTCGATCAGGCGCGCCCGCTGGCTGATCGGCGTTCCCTCCATCCTTTGCATCACCATGACTTCGCTGTTGCACCAATCCCAGTAGACTTCGGGCACGAGCAGCAGCGGTGAATGGAGGAAGTTGCGGCGAAGCTGCGAGCAGTTCGCCGCTTCGCGCGACAGATCCAGCTCGTCGTGGATCGTGCGATCGAACTCGGCGACGACCTCGCGCGGCTTGAGCCGCTTGCCGTCGGACCAGAGCTTCTCGATCATTGCCGCGCCCATCTGCATCAGGCCCAGGTCCTTGTCGATCGTGACGGCGATGTCGGGCCGCAGGATCTTGACCGCGGCAGGCGTGCCGTCGGGAAGCTCGGCGAGGTGGACCTGCGCGACGGACGCGCTGGCGACAGGCTGGCGATCGAACGACTTGAAGACCTGCTCGACCGGCTTTTTGTAGACGCGCGCGAGCGTCGCCGTCACCTGATCGGACGGAAAGGGCGGCACCTGATCCTGCAGCTTGGCCAGCTCGTCCGCGATGTCGGCCGGAAGCAGGTCGCGCCGCGTCGACAACACCTGACCGAACTTGACGAAGATCGGCCCGAGCTCCTGCAGCCCCAGTCGCAGCCGCTCCGCGCGAGGCGTCGACACGTCGCGCCAGAAGGTGACCGCGCGCGCCGTGGGCCGCAGCCAGTGAAATCGCTCATGGCCGAGCAGAAATTCGTCGAGCCCGTATTTGAGTGCGACGCGCAGGATTTTGACGAGCCGGAGCGAGCGCATGGCGCCGATTGTAAGGGATCGCTGCCGTGCACGCCCCGAACGGGGCCGGACCGGTGGCGATCCTGGACTCGCGGGGTCGCGAAGCCCGTCAGGAGATCGCGGGCTGCGTCCGTCCTTTGGTCGCGGGGCGGCGGCGGCGGTCCTGCCGCCACATGATGCCGGCGAGTAGCAACAGCGCGGGAACGAACAGCCACTCCCTCGCCGGTCGCGGGCGCTCGACTTCGATGCCGGTGACGTTGAATCCCTGCTCGAACCCGGCTTTCGCCGCCGGGCTTTTCAGCCCGACCGCCATCACCTGCACGCGATCGGGCAGCGCCGCAGTGCTCAAGCCCGCCCGGGCGATACGCTGCGCGCCGTCGCCTTCGGCGCCCAGCGGCAGTAACACGGTCTTGTGAACGTCCTTGCCCTCGACCGTCGTTCCTTCGAGCTGAACGCGCACGCCGGCGTTCGCCGGCGCGGCCGTGGCGAGCTCGGTCAGCCGCGTTGCCTGAACGGTGTCGAACCTGGGCAGGGCCATGTCGAGCCAGAATCCGGGGCGCAGCAGCGTGAACGTGACCAGCAGCAGCGCGACCGATTCGTACCACCGGCTGCGCGCGATAAACCAGCCCTGCGTCGCGGCGGCGAACACAAGCATTGCGGTGATCGCGCTGGCGATGACTAGCACCAGGTGCGGCCACGAATCGATGCCGATCAGCAGCAGCTGCGGATTGAAAATGAACATGAACGGCAGGATGCCGGTGCGGATGCTGTACCAGAAGGCGGTGAAGCCGGTGCGCAAATAGTCGCCGCGCGAGATAGCCGACGCGGCAAACGCCGCGAGCCCCACCGGCGGCGTCACGTCCGCCATCAGGCCGAAATAAAAGACGAACATATGCACCGCGACCAGCGGCACGACCAGTCCGCTCTGCGCCCCCAGCTCGACGACGACCGGTGCCATCAATGTGGAGACGACGATATAGCTCGCCGTCGTCGGCATGCCCATGCCCAGGATCAGGCAGATGATGGCGACGAGGAACAGCATGCCGATCATGTTGCCGGCCGAGATCGTCTCGACCAGGTCGGTCATCACCAGTCCGAAGCCGGTAATCGACACCGTGCCCACGATGATGCCGGCGGCGGCGGTCGCGACCGCGATGGCGATCATGTTGCGCGCGCCCGTACCGAGTCCGTCGACCAGGTCGTGGAATCCGGCGAGGAAGCGCGACAAGGACGAAGACTGCCCACGGAACATCGCGATCAACGGCTTCTGCGTCAGCAGAATCACAATCAGCAGCGCCGTCGCGTAAAACGCCGACAGCCCAGGTGAAAGATGCTCGACCATCAGTACCCAGATCAGCAGCACCACCGGCAGCAGGAAGTGCAGACCGGAGAGCAGCGTCTCCTTCAATGCCGGCAGCTCGATGACCGCGGCGTTGGGATCGTCAATCGTCAGATCCGGCTCCGCGGCGACGATGCGCAGCAGGACGAGATATGCCACCGTGATCATTCCGAGCACGATAGGCAGTGCCGCGTTGGGGAAAACATCCTTGATCCACCCCAGGCCGTAATAGATCACGTTGGCGAAGACCACCAGACCGGCGAGCGTCATCAGGATGCCGGCGACCCGGCCCAGCGGTGAGCTGCCCGGACGCGGCGGCAGCCCCTTGATCCCCGCCTTCAGGGCCTCGAGGTGCACGATGTAGAAAAGCGCGATGTAGGAAATGATGGCGGGGAGAGCCGCGTTCTTGGCGATCTCCGCGTACGGCACGCCCACGTATTCGGCCATCAGGAACGCCGCTGCGCCCATTACCGGCGGCATGATCTGGCCGTCGACACCAGCTGCGGTTTCGATCGCGCCGGCCTTCTCCGCGGTGTAGCCGACGCGTTTCATCAGCGGGATCGTGAATGTGCCGCAGGTGACGACGTTGGCGACCGACGAGCCCGAGATCATTCCCATCAATCCCGACGACACGACAGCCGCCTTGGCCGGCCCACCGCGCATATGCCCGAGAAACGCAAAAGCGACCTTGATGAAGTAGTTGCCGGCGCCGGCTTTTTCCAGCAGCGACCCGAACAGAACGAACAGGAAAATGTAGCTCGCCGACACACCTACTGCCACGCCGAAGACGCCTTCGGTCGACAGCCAGTAATGCGAGACCGCCTTGGATAGCGACACGCCCTTGTGCTGAATCACCTCGGGCATCCACGGCCCGGCAAAGGCGTAGACCAGCATCAGCGTCGCGATGATGGCGAGTGGCGGGCCCACGACGCGCCGTGTGGCTTCAAGCAACAGCAGCATGCCGACGACCGCCGTAAGGAAGTCGATCGGCGTCGGTTGCCCGGGGCGGGTCGCAAGCTCGCGATAGAACAGAAATAGATACGCACCGCAAAAGCCCGCAACGACCGCGAATACCCAGTCCGGCACGGGCACACGATCCTTCGGCGACGTCTTGCGGAACGGGTAGGCGAGGTATGCCGCAAAAAGTCCGATTCCGAGATGCAGCGCGCGCATCTCGGTGTCGTTGAGAATGAGTACGTTGAAGGTGAACGGCAGCGGCGAGGCGTACCAGAGCTGCAGCAGCGACCAGACGACGCAGGTCGCGGCGAGGACCGTCCGCGCGGCCCCGACCGGCTTGCGCCGGCCGAGGTCGGCCTCCTGTACCAGCTCGAGGACGTCGACGCTTTGCGTCACTTGATCCAGCCCTTTTCACGGTAGTAGCGCGCAGCGCCCTCGTGCAACGGCGCCGACAAGCCGTCCTTGATCATGTCCTTGGGATCGAGGTTGGCAAAGGCCGGGTGCAGCTTCTTGAACTCGTCGAAGTTCTCGAATACCGCCTTGGTGATCACGTACACGGTATCCGCCGGAGTCTTCGACGAAGTCACCATCGTCGCCAGCACGCCATAGGTCTTGGTCGGTTCCGGGTTGTTCGCATACATGCCGCCGGGAATCGTCGCGTAGGCGTAGTAGGAATACTTTTTCACCAGACCATCGACCGCGGGACCGGTCAGCGATACGAGCTTGGCGCCGCAAGTCGTCGTCGGATCCTGGATGTTGGCCGACGGATGGCCGACGCCGTAGAAGAAGCCGTCGATCTTGTTGTCGCACAGCGCCTGGCCCTGTTCGTCAGCCTTGAGCTCCGAAGCGAGCGCGAAATCGGACATCTTCATGTTCATTGCGGCGAGCAGCTCTTCCATCGCCGAGCGCGTCCCCGAGCCCGGATTCCCGACGTTGAAGCGCTTGCCCTTGAAGTCGGCGAACTGCTTGATGTTGGCTTCCTTTCGCGCGACCACCGTGAACGGCTCAGGATGCACGGAAAATACAGCGCGCAGGTCCTTGTCCGCCTCCTTGAACGGCCCGGTGCCGTTGTAAGCCTGGTACTGGACATCCGACTGTGCCATGCCGAAGTCGAGTTCGCCGGCCTTGATCGTGTTGACGTTGTAGACCGAGCCGCCGGTCGACTCCACCGAGCAACGCAGTCCTGTCTTGGCGCGGTCCTTATTCACGAGACGACAGATCGCGCCGCCAACCGCGTAGTAGACGCCGGTGATGCCGCCAGTGCCGATCGTGACGAACTTCTGCTGGGCGGATACGCCCGGCGAAAGCGTCAGCGACAACACAAATACCAAACTCGCGCTGACGGAACCTAGCGTGCCGATGTTGTATCGATGTCGCAATTGCATGGTGCCTCCCTCCTTCAGGTTGACTCAGGACTCAACGTTGTTCGGAATCGCAGACGTCGACCGCGGTCGTTTCGTCGCGGCGATGGCGGCATCGAGGGCCGCCGTCAGCCGGTCGACGATGATGCCGAGCTCGTCATCGCTGACGATGAACGGCGGCGCAAGCAGGACGTGGTCGCCCAGCCGGCCGTCGATCGTACCCCCCATCGGATAGGTCATCAATCCCCGTGACATCGCCTCAGCCTTGACGCGCGCGTGCAGCCGCAGCGCGGGATCGAACGGCCGCTTGGCGGCGCGATCAGCGACAAGCTCGACGCCGAGCAGCAGGCCGCGGCCGCGGACGTCGCCGACATGAGGATGCGCGCCCAGCGCCGCATCGAGCCTGGCGCGCAATTGCGCACCCTGCTTGCGCACGGCCGCCAGCAGTCCGTCGCGCTGCACGATCTGCTGCACGGCAAGCGCCGCGGCGCAGGCAACCGGGTGGCCGATATAAGTGTGCCCATGCTGGAAAAAACCGCTGCCTTGCGCAATCGCATCGACGATGCGGCGCTGCGCCAGCACGGCTCCGATCGGCTGGTAGCCGCCGCCCAGTCCCTTGGCGATCGTCATCAGGTCCGGCGCGATTCCCTCCTGCTCGACCGCGTGCAGCGTCCCCGTGCGTCCCATACCGCACATCACTTCGTCGGCGATCAGCAGGATCTCGTGCCGGTCGCAGAGCTCGCGCACGCGCCGGAAGTAGCCCGCCACGGGCGGGATTGCGCCGGCAGTCGCGCCTCCGACGGTCTCGACACAAAAAGCAATGATGGTCTCCGGTCCGAGCCGCTCGATCGTTTGCTCGAGCTCGGCCGCCAGCCTTGCCCCGTAATCTTCCGCCGACTCGTCCGGCCGGCGGTCGCGATACTCGTAGCAGGGCGAGACGTGCGCGACTTCGATCAGCAGCGGCGCGAACTGCCGGCGCCGCCATTCGTTGCCCCCGACCGCGAGCGCTCCGAGCGTGTTGCCGTGATAGCTTTGCCGACGCGCGATGAAGTGGCGGCGCTGGGGCTGCCCGATCTCGACGAAATACTGGCGCGCCATCTTCAGCGCCGCCTCGATCGCCTCGGAGCCGCCCGAGACCAGATACGCGTGCGACATCCCGGGCGGCGCATGCGCGATCAGGTGGTCGCCCAGCGCCTCGGCGACGGCGGAGGAGAAGAAACCGGTATGCGCGTAGGCAAGCGCGTCAATCTGGCGGTGCATCGCCGCCAGCACCTCGGGATGCCCATGACCCAGGCATGACACCGCGGCGCCCCCCGACGCGTCGATGTATTCGCGGCCGGCAGTGTCGACGATGCGAATGCCACGGCCGCCGGCGGCCAGCGGCGGCACGGCGTGCAGGTTGCGGTGCATCAGATGCGTCATGCGCCGGCCCGTCGCGTCGGCTGCCAATACGCCCGCTGATCAGCCAATCGCCGCTCGACCTCGGTCAATCGCTCGAGCACCGCTTTGCCTCCCTTGGCCGCGAGCCGCGCGAGCAGCAGCTCGACCAGTGCGAGGGGCGCGATCATCGACGGAAAGAACGAAACCGAATCTGCGCGATAGCGCAACGCATGCTTCGCCCGCCGGGCGAGCGGTGACACGATGCTGTCGGTCAGCGCGATGACACTGACACCCCGCTCGACCGCGGCGTCGACCGCCTCGACGGTCGGCGCCGAGTACGGCGATTGGCTTATCGCGATCAGCACGTCGCCCCGATCGAGCGTATCGACCTGGTCGTGCACCGTGCCGCCGAGCCCGTCGAACAGCACACCGTTACGCGCGATCAGGTTGTATGCATAGCGGAATTGGAAGGCGATGCCGAAACTCGATCGCACGCCGAGAAACCCGACCCGCCGCGCGGCAGCGATGACGCCGACGACGGCTTCCACCAGGGCTGGGGAGTTGAGCGCCAGCACCGATTGCACGTCTTCGATCTGCGAATCGGCCAGTTCCTGCGCGAGGCGACCGAGACGGCGCCCTTCCGGCGCCGCCTGCAGCGCAGAGGCCCGACGGCCGAATTGCTGCGAGCGTCCCGCCATTGCATCCTGGAACGGCCGGCGGAGCGCCGCATAGTCGGCAAAACCCAGCGCACGCGCAAGGCGCAACATCGTCGGGGCCGAAACGCCGGCGCTGCGCGCCTGTTGTCGCATCGACAACAGACCGGCCTCGCTCGGGTGATCGGCGATCCAGCGCGCGCCGCGCTGCAACTCGGGGGTCAGCGCATCGAAATCGCGCCGGATGCGCTTGAACACGTCGGGAGCGACGACCGGGGATGCTTCGGGCGGCATGTAACGAACGTTACACCCGACGCCAAGAGAAATACAAGTGTTTTAGACAGGGTGCGCCGGGCCACGGTCGGCCCCTGCTCGCGCCGATTGATGGGCGTAGCGCGGGGGCGTAGATTCGCGGTTCGTCGCCTCGGTTGGCGGCGTGGGAGCGCGCATGGGCCTGGAGTCGCACCTGACCGACATCACCCACGTCATCCAGCTGGCGGTGGCGCCGGTATTTCTGCTGACTGCGATCGCGACGCTGATCAACGCGCTCAATATCCGGCTCGGACGCGGCATCGACCGCCGCCGACTGGTTCTCGGTCGCGTGCGTGGCAACGCCGGCTTGCGCAGCGACGACGACCGCGCCGAACTGGCACTCCTGGGGCGCCGGATACGCCTGATCTATTTCGCGCTGCTCGCGGCCGGCCTGGGCGGCTTGCTGATCTGCCTGGTCGTCGCCGGCGCGTTCGTCGGCGCGCTGATGGCTGTCGATCTGGCGAAGGCGGTCGCGGTGTTCTTCATACTCGCGATGCTCGCCATCGTCGCCTGCCTGGCGATGTTTCTGCGCGAAGTGTTTCTCGCGGTCACCGGAGGCACGCATCGCATTCCCTGAAGGCGGCTAAGCGTACCGGGCCGCCGCAGGCCGGCGATCGAGCGGGCGCCCGCACTCGAGCGCGCGCGGACAAGTCCAAGTCGTCTAAGTCAGCGCCGCCTGGTCGGCGCAGGCCGAGTCAAGCGCTCGACCCGCTCGGCAAGGGCGTCCACTCTTGCCGCAACGGCGGCCACCTCGGCGGCGAAGCCGGCGGCGGCGCGGCCGCCGGTGGCGAGATCCGCCTCTTCGGTCGCATAACTCGCCAAGCTCGCGCCCGCGCGTTCGGCCGCATAGCCAGGCAGCGCGAGCAACCGGCGGCCGGCATCGGCGAGGCGCACGCCGATGATCGGCCCGAACGCGCGCGCGAAGGCGCGCTCGACGAACCATGGCAGCGTTTGCGCCAGTTCGCCAACCGTCGCCGCGAGCTCGACATCTCCCGCCGCGACCACCAGCTCGCTCCAGCGCTCGGGGCGCGCCAGCAGGGCCGGCACGCGCAGCGGCGAAATCGTCAGTGTGAGGTCGGGCGCGCCTTCGGCGTCTCCCAGGCTGCCGTCGGCATTGACCTGGAGCAGCAGCGCCGCGGGCCCGACGACGATGGAAAGCGACCGGCCGGCATGTGCCACGAGGCGCTGGCGCGCCCAGTCCTCGCGCTCGAGCGCGCGATTGGCGAAAACGGCAGCGGCATGCATTCCCGGCGGCCCGCTAGAAGACGTAGCCGCGATGAAGGGCCACGACGCCCGCGCTCAGGTTGAACCACTCGACCCGCTCGAAGCCGGCGGCTTCCATCATGGCGCCGAGCGTCTGCTGGTCCGGATGCACGCGAATCGATTCGGCAAGATAGCGATAGCTCGCCGCGTCGTTCGCCACGAGCCGACCCAGCCACGGCAGGACATTGAAGCTGTACCAGTCGTACGCAGGCTTGAGCGGTGCCCAGACGTGACTGAACTCGAGCACGAGAGCCACCCCTCCCGGGCGCAACACGCGGCGCATTTCGGCGAGTGCAGCTTCCTTGCGCGTCACGTTGCGCAGGCCGAAGGCGATGCTGACGCAGTCGAAGCTGCGAGCCGGAAACGGGAGCGCCTCCGCGTTGCATTGCACCGCAGACGTCGGGCGACCTGCATTGAGCATCCGATCGCGTCCGGCCGCGAGCATCGCGCCGTTGATATCGGTCAATACGACGCGGCCCGTCGGGCCGACGCGGTCGGCGAACAGCCGTGCGAGATCGGCGGTCCCTCCGGCGACGTCGAGAACGCGCGCGCCGGCGCGAACGCCCGCGGCTTCGATGGCAAAGCGCTTCCAGGCGCGGTGCAGGCCCGCCGACATCAGGTCGTTCATCAGGTCATAGCGGGTTGCGACCGAATCGAACACGCCTTTGACGCGCCGGGTCTTTTCCTCGGGCGTCACCTGCTCGTAGCCGAAATGCGTCTGGCCGGTCATCGCGGCTTTCAGCGCGTCAATGCCGGTGGCCGCAGGAATGCGCGGTGACGGGAGGCGGCGCCGCATTCGCGTCCGGATCGCGGCTGGTGCCGGCGGCACGCATGCGCTCGAGATACTCCTGCCACATCGGCTCCTGGCGTTCGCCGAGCTCATGGAGGTATTCCCACGAATAGATACCCGTATCGTGGCCGTCGGAGAACTTGGGCCGGATCGCATAATGGCCGACCGCCTCGACATCGGTGATCGTCACGTTGCGCTTCCCGACCTGCAGCGTTTCCTGGCCCGGTCCGTGCCCGCGCACGTCGGCCGAAGGCGAATAGACGCGCAGGAATTCGTAAGACAGGCGGAAGTTCCTGCCGTCGGCGAAGGTCAGCTCCAGCAATCGTGACGACTGATGGAGCTTGATCTCGGTGGGGATCGGGCTGCGTGCGTCGAGGCCGGCCATGGCGTTATTGTAAACTTCGCCGGCGCCGCGCGCGGCCTCTTTGGACTGCTTGGACGCGCGAACCGCCGTCGTGTCGCCCGCCTGGCCTTCTCGCGGGTCGCCCCCATGCGCTGCGCGTGGCACGCGTCGAGTGGCTCGCCTCCGCGGGCTCCGCAGAATCGAGCGAGTTTGGACGGCGTCGTGTCGCCCGCCTGCCCGCCTTCGCGGTCGCATCCCCGCAAGCGGGGCCCCTGCTCCGCGCTCAGGTGTGCTACTGCACGATATCGAGGTTGCCGATGCCGGCCATGACGTTGCGGTTCTTCGCGTCCTTGCCGTGGAGCTTGATTTCCAGGCGCAAGTCGTTGAGCGAGTCGGCGTTGCGCAGCGCGTCTTCGTAGGTGATCAGTCCGCCCTCGTAGAGGTCGAACAGCGCCTGGTCGAAGGTCTGCATGCCGAGCTCGCGCGACTTCTTCATGATTTCCTTGATGCCGGAAACGTCCCCCTTGAACACGAGATCGGAGATCAGCGGCGAATTGAGCATGACTTCGACGGCCGGCACGCGGCCGCGACCGTCGCGGCGCGCTATCAGCCGCTGCGCGACGAAGGCGCGGATATTGAGCGAGAGATCCATCAGCAGTTGCGCGCGCCGCTCTTCGGGGAAGAAGTTGATGATCCGGTCAAGCGCCTGGTTGGTGCTGTTGGCATGCAGCGTCGCCAGGCAAAGGTGGCCCGTTTCGGCGAATGCGATCGCGTAGTCCATCGTCTCGCGGTCGCGGACCTCGCCGATCAGGATGACGTCGGGAGCCTGGCGCAGCGAATTCTTCAGCGCGATCTGCCAGCCGTCGGTATCGACGCCCACTTCGCGCTGCGTAATGATGCAATTCTTGTGCTCATGCACGAATTCGATCGGATCCTCGATGGTGATGATATGGCCATAGCTGTTCTCGTTGCGGTAGCCGAGGAGCGCCGCCATCGAGGTGGACTTGCCGGCGCCGGTCGCTCCGATGAACAGCATGATGCCGCGTTTGCTCATCGTCACGTCCTTGAGCACGGGCGGCAGGGAGAGCTCGTCGAACGTAGGGATCGTCGTGTTGATCGTGCGCATCGCCATGCCGACGCGGCCCATCTGCACGAAAGCGTTGCAGCGGAAACGGCCGATTCCGGGCGGGCTGATCGCGAAGTTGCATTCCTTGGTCGATTCGAACTCCGCCGCCTGCTTGTCGTTCATCACGCTGCGGACGATCTCGATCGTATGCTGCGGCGTCAGCGCGGTCTTCGACACCGGCGCGATTTTGCCGTCGACCTTGATCGCCGGCGGAAACCCGGCGGTGATGAACAGGTCCGAGCCCTTTTGCTTGACCATCAGGTCGAGCAGCTCGTGGATGAATTTGGTCGCGGTTTCTCGTTCCATGCGTCGTCCCCTCGCTTGCGTGGTATCGACCGCGGGCCGGCCGGTCAGCCGCCGAACAGATCCTTGTTGACCGCCCGTGCGCGCGCTTCGGAGAGGGCGATCTGATTGCGGCGGACCATCTCGGTCAGGCACTGATCCAGCGTCTGCATGCCAGCCGACTGGCTGGTCTGGATCGACGAGTACATTTGCGCGACCTTGTTTTCGCGGATGAGATTGCGGATCGCCGGAGTGCCGATCATGATCTCATGCGCGGCGATGCGGCCCTGCTGGTCCTTGGTCTTCAGCAGCGTCTGCGAGACCACCGACACCAGCGATTCAGAAAGCATCGCGCGGACCATGTCCTTTTCCGCGGCCGGAAACACGTCGATGATGCGGTCGATCGTCTTGGCCGCCGAGCTGGTATGCAGCGTAGCGAAAACCAGGTGGCCCGTTTCGGCGGCCGTCAGCGCGAGGCGGATCGTCTCCAGATCGCGCATTTCGCCCACCAGTATGTAGTCCGGGTCCTCGCGCAGCGCGGCGCGCAACGCATTGGCGAACGACAGCGTATGCGGGCCCACCTCGCGCTGGTTGATCAGACACTTCTTCGATTCGTGCAGGAACTCGATCGGATCCTCAATCGCGAGGATGTGGCCGTATTCGCTCTCGTTGACGTGGTTGATCATCGCCGCGAGCGTGGTCGACTTGCCGGAACCGGTCGGCCCGGTGACCAGGATCAGTCCGCGCGGCCGCGTCGTCAGGTCGGCGAACACCTTCGGTGCGTTGAGCTCTTCCAGCGACAGCACCTTGGACGGGATCGTCCGGAACGCGACCGCGGCGCCCCGTTCCTGATTGAAGGCATTGACCCGAAAACGCGCCAGATTGGGAATGCCGAACGAAAAGTCGCATTCGAGCATCTCTTCGTACGTCTTGCGCTGCGCGTCGCTCATGATGTCGTACACCATGGCGTGCACGTCTTCGTGCTCCATCGGCGGCAGGTTGATGCGCCGGATGTCGCCATGCACGCGGATCATCGGCGGCAGCCCGGCCGACAAATGCAGGTCCGACGCCTTGTTCTTGACCGCGAAAGCGAGAAGTTCGGCAATGTCCATTTATAATCCCAGCTGCCGCGCCCGGGCGCGGCGTGCGCCCGGTGTGCGCCTTGCCTATCGGCCACCTTGGTGCGCCGTCGGTCGTGGGGCCCGGACTGGCTATGCCGGCGTCATTCGATTATGAGCCCATACGAGAAGGCGTGGCAAGCCGTGCGGCAGCGCATCGGAGAGGCCGCCCGCGCCGCGGGCCGCGATCCGGCGACCGTGCGCCTGCTTGCCGTGAGCAAGAGCATGCCCGCGGAGGCGATCCGGGCTGTCCATGCGCTCGGTCAGCGCGCATTCGGCGAAAACTACGTGCAGGAGGCCGCGGCCAAGATGACGGCGCTGGCCGACCTGCGGGATATCGAATGGCATCTGATCGGACCGCTGCAGGGGAACAAGGCGCGCGCGGCGGCCGCGCGATTCGCCTGGGTCGAAACCATCGATCGTCTTACGGTCGCCGAGCGATTGTCGGCTACACGTGACGCACAACAAGATCCGCTCGAGGTCTGCGTCCAGGTCAATATCAGCGCCGAGGCGACCAAGCACGGCATCGAACCGGATCAGGCTCTCGCGCTCGCGCGCAGCATCGCCGTATTGCCCCGGCTCGTTTTGCGCGGCTTCATGGGCGTTGCGGCGCCAGCGGTCGATGCGGCGCGGCAACGCGCGCAATTTCGTCTGTTGCGCGAAATGCTCGCCGCCGCGCGGGCGGAAGGGCTTATCCTCGACACCTTGTCGATGGGCATGTCGGACGATCTCGAAGGCGCGATCGCCGAAGGCGCGACCCAGGTTCGGGTGGGCAGTGCGCTGTTCGGAGCGCGTCCGAGGTCGATGCGATGACCAGGAGGCGTCTTGTCCGGGGCCGGCGCGGCGGCCGCGCGAGGATGCGGCGAGGGTGATGATGTGAATACCACGTTCATCGGTGGCGGCAACATGGCGCGCGCGCTGATCGGCGGCTTGATCGCGCGCGGTCACGCATCGAAGGCACTGTCGGTGGTCGAGATCAGTCCCGACACGCGCGCCACGGTGGCGGCGCGGTTCGGCGTCGCGACATTCGCCGAGATCGAGCCGGCGGCGATCGGCCACGCCGACCTGATCGTCATTGCCGTCAAGCCGCAGCACGTGCGAACCGTAGCGCGCGCGATGGCGACGCTGCTCAAGCGACAGGTCGTCGTGACGATCGCCGCGGGGATACGCCTGTCCGACCTGTCGCGGTGGCTGCTGGGCTATCGCCGTCTGGTCCGGGCGATGCCCAACACTCCGGCATTGATCGGCGCCGGCATCGCGGGCATGTACGCGCTGTCCGGCGTCGACAGCGAAGGACGCGCGCGCGCCGCGTCCATCCTCGAGGCGGTCGGCGCGACGCTCTGGTGCGAGCGCGAGGACGAGCTCGACGCCGTCACGGCGGTGTCGGGCAGCGGTCCGGCTTACGTCTTCTATTTCCTCGAGGCGCTCGAGCGTTCGGCGCGGGAACTGGGATTCCTGCCGGCCGAAGCGCGTCGACTCGCCCAGGCAACCTTCAGTGGATCGATGCGCCTGGCCGAGCAGAGCGAGTCCGACCCCGCATTGCTGCGCGCGCAGGTCACTTCGAAGGGCGGCACCACCGAGCGGGCGATCGAGACGATGGACCAGGCGCAGGTGATGCAGGCGATCGTTGCCGCGGTCAAGGCCGCGGCGGACCGCGCGCGCGAAATGGGCGAGCGGTTCGGATCCGAGCCCTGAAGCATAGCCGATGCTTACCAACGCGCTGCGATTCCTGCTCAATACCGCATTCGCGCTGATCGTCTATTCGGCGCTGCTCCGATTCATCATGCAGTGCCTGCGCGCGCCTTTTCGCAATCCGCTCGGGCAGGCGGTCGCCGCGATGACGGACTGGGCGGTCAAGCCCTTGCGCCGGTTGTTGCCCGGGTTCCGCGGCCTGGACTGGGCATCGCTTTTGGTTGCCTGGCTCATGCAATGGCTGTGGCTCGCGGCGCTGGCGGCGCTCGGAGACGCGGCATTCTCCGGCACGCTCGCGGGCATGCTTGCCGCGCTGGCGGTGGTCGAATTGATCAAGGCAGCGCTGTGGATATTGATCGTGGCCGTCTTCCTGCAGGCGCTCTTGTCTTGGGTTGCGCCCGACGGACCGCTCGCCGGCGTACTCAACGCGCTGACCTTTCGCTTTCTGGCGCCCATACGCCGTGCCATCCCGCCGCTTGGCGGCGTTCTCGATCTTTCACCGCTGATCGTGATCGTGCTGGCGCAATTGGCGCTGATGCTGCCCGTCGCCTGGCTCGAACAGGCCGTCGGCCAGCTCCTTCGATAGCGTGCCGGCCCGGAACGTCCCGGATCGATGCTGGTGCCGTGCGAGCGAGGACGGGTCGCTCATTCTGCAGTTGCATGCACAACCGGGCGCCAAGCGCACGCAGATCGCGGGAGTCCACGGGGAAGGCGCGGCGCAAAGGCTGAAGATCAGGATCGCCGCGCCTGCCGTCGACGGCAAGGCCAATGCCGCGCTGCGCGCGTTTCTGGCCGAAGCATTCGGCGTCGGTTTGCGCAACGTCGATCTCCATCGCGGCAATACGGGGCGCGCCAAGACGGTTCGCATCACCGCGCCCGTGCGACGACCCGACGCCGATTGGCCTTAGGATCGCGAGTGGACATTGCGCCGCGCCAGTGCATTGGCGAGGCGCACGAAATCGGCCACCGCCAGCGTTTCTCCGCGCGCGCCGGGCGCGATGTCCACAGCCTCCAGCGCGGCCTCATCGGCGAAAGGCTTGACCGCGTTGCGCATCGTCTTTCGCCGCTGACCGAAAGCGGCGGCCACGATCTGGGCGAATAGCGCCGGGTCGGCAAGCGCCGGCCGCGCGGCACCGAGCGGGACCAGCCGCGCCAGAGCGGATTCGACTTTGGGCGGCGGCCGGAACGCGCCCGCCGGCACAGTGAACAGCCGCTCGACCTTGAAGCGCACCTGCAGCATGACCGACAGGCGGCCATAGTCGGGACTCACCGGTGCGGCAGCCATGCGCTGCACGACTTCCCTTTGCAGCATGACCGTGACGTCGCGAAGCGCCGCGTCGAACTGGGCGAGATGGAACAGCAAGGGTGATGAAATGTTGTAGGGCAAATTGCCGATAACGCGCAACTCGGGGCCCAACGTCGCGAAGTCGAACGTCAGCGCGTCGGCGACATGCAATACAAGCCGTTCCGGCGGGAACTCGGCGGCGAGCCCGGCGGCGAGATCGCGGTCGATCTCGACGACCGTCAGACGATCGAGGCGAGCCAGCAGCGGGCGCGTCAGCGCGGCCAGCCCCGGGCCGATCTCGACGACGCGATCGCCGCGCTTGGGCGCGATCGCCTCGACGATGCGTTCGACATAGTGCGGATCGGCCAGGAAATGCTGGCCGAATCTCTTGCGCGCTCGATGCCGGGTGATCGTCAACGCCGCGACGCGCGCACCCGCGCCGCGAGATCGATCGCCAGGTCCACCGCGGCGAACAGCGATCCCGGGTCGGCGGCGCGGGCCGACGCGCCCTCCGCGGCGAGGTCCAGGGCGGTGCCATGATCGACCGATGTACGCACGATCGGCAAGCCCAGGGTCACATTGACGCCGTGCCCGAAGCTCGCGTGCTTGAGCACCGGCAGTCCCTGGTCGTGGTACATCGCGACGATGCAGTCGAACTCTCGCGCCTTCGCCGGAACGAACGCGGTATCGGCCGGCAGCGGGCCGACGAGGTCCAGCCCTTCGGCGCGAAGCGTCGCCATTACCGGCGCAATGACGTCGATTTCCTCGCGGCCGAGGTAGCCGCCTTCGCCGGCATGCGGATTGAGGCCGCACACGGCCACATGCGGTCTGGCGATGCCGAATTTGCGCTCGAGGTCGGCGGCGACGATAGAGAGCGTCCTGGCCAGCATCTCGCGGGTGATCGCCGCAGGCACGGCGGCGAGCGGCAGGTGCGTCGTCGCGAGGGCGACCCGCAGCGGGCCCCACGGCGTGGCGCCGACGAGCAGCATGACCACGCCGGCCGCGCCTGTCCGCTGCGCCAGGAACTCGGTGTGTCCGGTAAATGCGATGCCTGCGTCGTTGATGACACTTTTCTGCACCGGCGCGGTGACCATCGCCCCGAATTCGCCCGACAGGCAACCCGACAGCGCCGCATCGAGCGAGGCGATCACCGTCCTGGCGTTGGCCGCGTCGAGCTTGCCCGCCTGCACTGGCGCCACGACGGGAAAGTGCGCGACCTCGAGCGCGCCGGGCGTGGCGCCAGCGTCGCGCACATAGGGCAACAGACGCACGCCGGCGCCGAGTCTTCGCGCTCGCTCGCGCAGCAGCTCACGATCGCCGGCCAGCACCAGCCGCGCCGGCCAGGTACGTTCCGCGAGGCGGACCGCGAGATCGGGGCCGATGCCGGCTGGCTCGCCTATCGTGACGACGATCGTCGGCGCGCTCATCGACCCACGCTCAGGCCAGTGCGTCGATACGCATGCCGGCCGCGTCGCCGAAACCTTCGACCTGAACGCTCGACGCTGCACTGACGCTTGCGCCCTCCGCGTCGAGTGCGATCCGCGCCTGGGCAAAGCCTTCGAGCGCGTGGGTGGGCTTGCCGAACAGCCAAAGGGCGTTCAGCGGATGTTCGCGGTCGAGCTCGCCGGTATGCTGCGCGGCCGGCCCCAGCGGCAACGCATACCCTTCGCGGCCGAATACCGGAAAGCGCTCGAGTCCCGCGCGATAGCGAATCACCTGGCGTCCGGCCAGGCGCTGCCGGGTCGCCAGGTCGTACCAGGCGCCCGGCGGCAGCGCGACATCGACTTCACCGCCGGCGGCGATGATGGGCGCGACCAGCAAGGCATCGCCGCACATGAACTGCGTGTCGTAGGCGCGGGTCAGCGCGTTACCGGGAAACACGAGCGGCATCGCGCGCATGACCGGCATCCCGGTGCGGGTCGCCTGCGCCGCAACGGTAAGCAGATAGGGAAGCAGCCGGTAGCGGAATTCCAGCCACTGCCGCGCGATTTTTTCCTGATCCTGGTCCAGCGGCCATGGATTGGCCGTTCCGCTCGCACCAAGGCGCAGATGGGAAGCGAAGACAGCAACCTGCAGCCAGCGCAAATAGAGGTCGGGCGACGCCGGCACCGAGCCGTAACCGCCGCCGACCTCGCTGGCCTGATAGGCCATCCCGGTCAACCCGCTCGACAAGTTGGCGCGGATGCCGGCAGCGAGACCTTCCCAGTCGCTTTGCATCTCGTCGCTCGCCTGCACGGGGTAGCGCTGACTTCCACTCCATCCGGCGCTGCTCCAGACCAGTGGCGGTGCCTGGTCTGCCGGCGCGAACTTTCCCGCGGCGTCGAGCACGCAACGGCTGAAAAGCAGCGGGTAGACATTGCGCAGCCGATTTCCATCGTCGCCGTTGGATGCGTTGGCTTCGCTAGGGACGGCATCGCCGCCGTCGATCTCGATCACGTCGACGCCGGCCTTGAACAGCGGCTCGTGAGCGTTGCACCACCACGCGTACGCGGTGGGGTTGGTCAGATCGATGGTTCCGGTCGGCGGCGCCGCCGGCGCGTCCGCGACGGATATCGCGTCGGGACTGTGCTGGTACGGCCCTCCGCTGTCGTCGGTCAGCAGGAACTGCCTCGCGGCGAGGTCGTGGAACAGCGGCGAGTGGATCGATATGGTGGGCCTCTCGCAGATGCAGACCTTGAATCCGTGCTGCTTGATTTTCGCGAGGGCAAGCGCGGGATCGGGATAGCGCCTCGGATCCCACCGGAAGTCGAAGTTCGTCCACGGGTCCCATGGCGCGGTGCCTTCCAGCGCCATCACGTCGCACGGTACGCGGCGCGCGCGCAGGTCGGCGGCTGCCGCAGCCGCGTCTTCGGCGCTCCGATGATCGCCTTGCGCAATCCAAACACCGAAGCTCCATGCGGGCACGTCGGGCGCGCGGCCGGTGAGCGCGGCGTAGCGCTCGAGCAATTGAGCCGGATCGCGGCCCGCGATCAGGAACAGATCGAGCGCTTCGTCGTCGACGACCAGCCCGTACGAACGCTGCGACCAGTCGGGGTAGCCGACGCCGTGGAGCACGCGCGACGGCGTGTGGACGTACACGGCCCAGGCACCGCCCCCGGGGCCCGGACTCCAGCAGAACGGCGCATTCAAGCTCGACGCGTCCGTCCCGGCGCCGTCGCGCTCGATCTGCGATCGCACCAGCTGGCCACGTTTGCTGAGCGTTCCCGTTTGCGCGCCCAGTCCGTAGACCGCTTCACCGGAAGCGAGCGCGAACGCAGCGACCCATGAGTGTCCCTGTCGCACCCGACCGATCGCCGGCAATCGCGTCTGTCCGTCGCGGGACTGGTCAGTGATCGAGGTGAGCACGGGTTTGCCGGCATGCATCAGGCGAAGCGCGAGCGGCGTGCCGACGAGCTCGAGCGATGACTCGCCTGCCGCGAACGTCCATGTGCCGCGCGTGGGCTGCGCGACGTCGCACCGCTGCGCGCGGGCGGCGATCAAACCGTAGTCGGGGCGCGTATTGGGACCAACGCGCAGGCGGAAGACGCCGGGCCCGAAGCTTCCGATCTCGAGCATGTCGCCGGTCGAGGTGGCGAACGAAGCTCCGGAGGCCGACGCGCCGAGGCTGCTGGATGCATCAATCCGCTGGTAAGCGTTGTTGTCGAGTCGCATGATCTTTGGGCCGGTGGTCCGCAACGTCGCGATCGATGCCCTATTGCTCGAGCGCTCCGCCGATCAGCCGGCGAATTTGGGCTCCGGCCGTCCGGGCGTGTCGACCTGCATTGCAAAGACGCCGCCGGACTGGGGCAGGCGCGCAAGCTCGTCCGGTTCGCGATTCTGGCGCGCCGTCGTGACATAGAGGGTGCGCAGGTCCGGTCCGCCGAACGCGCACATCGTCGGGCACATCGCCGGTACCGCGTATTCGGCAATCCGCTCGCCTCGTGTCGACAGGCGGACAACTTTGCCGCCGCGATAGAACGCGATCCAATAACAGCCTTCGCTGTCGACCGCCGCGCCGTCGGGTCGCTCGGTTTCGCCGTCGAAGTGCGCGAAGGTCCGCTTGCCGCCGACGGCGCCGCTCGTGGCGTCAAAATCGTAGGCGTTCACGGTACGCGTGGGCGTATCGGCGTGGTAGAGCGTCCGTCCGTCGGGGCTCCAGGCCAGCCCATTGGATATCATGATGCCATCCAGCACTCGGGTCAGCGTGAAATAAGGATCGATGCAATAGAGGGCGCCGCTGGACGCTTCGCGGCGCTCGTTCATCGTGCCGGCCCAATACCGGCCGGCGGCATCGGCTCGGCCGTCGTTGAAACGGTGATGCGACGGATCGTATGGAGCTTCCGCCATGCGGTCGCCGAGCCGGCCGGCGCGATCGATGAGCCAAATGCCGTCGCGCAGAGCGGCGACGAACCCGCCCTGTTCGCGCAGCGCATAGGATCCGATCGACGAAGGCATGGGCCACGCCAGATTGGAGCGGGACTTCGGATCGAAGCGATTGAGCGACGGCGCATTGATGTCGATCCAGTAGAGCACCTGCTCTTCGATCGACCACACCGGGCACTCGCCGAGGCTAGCTCTGGCGTCGAGCACACACTCGAACGGCGAATCGATCACGGGGCCCCCGCTGGCCGAAACGTGCATCCTACAAGAAAACTTCGCGGCGGCCCCCCCGGAGTCAGCGGGCGTGTGCCGGTTGGCCTGCAGCAGGGCTCGCGTCTCGAAACCGGCCGAGATACTCCTGTGCGCGCCCGACCATGAAACCCATGTCAGAACCTATCGCGATCCAGCTGTACCCGTAATCGATGAATCGCGCGACCATGTCCGGCGTCGGTCCGATGATGCCGCAGGGTTTGCCGGCGCGCCTGCAGGCCTTCGCGGCGGAGGCCAGATGCTCCTGTACCGCGGCGTGGCCGACGTCGCCCAGATGGCCCATCGAGGCCGACAGATCGCTCGGGCCGACGAAGATCGAATCGATGCCGGGAACCGCGGCGATCTCGTCGAGCCTGCCCAGCGCGGGCAGGGTCTCGATCTGCACGATGACGCAGATTTCCGCGTTCGCGACCTTGAGATAGTTTGGCACGGTCCCGTATCGGCTGCCGCGATGCGTCCCGGCGACGCCGCGCACGCCTTCCGGCGGATAGCGCGTATAGGCGACCGCGCGCCGCGCCTCGTCGGCATCCTGCACGAAAGGAAGCAGCAGGGTTTGCGCGCCCGCGTCCAGCGCGCGCTTGACCATCACCATGTCGTTCCACGGCGGCCGCACGATCGCCTGCGCCGGAGTGCCGGCGATCGCACGCAGAATATCGATCATCTGCGGCGTGTCGATCGGCGTGTGCTCCATGTCGACGACCAGGAAGTCGAAGCCGGCGCAGCCGAGCGCTTCGGCGGTCGACGGGGCGCCGCTACCGAGCCACGCACCGAGTGGCCTGCGACTGGAGGAGATTGCGCGCTTGAAATGGTTGGTCGGCAAATCCACCGATGAAGCTCCTCGTTCGGGTTGGCGCGGGCAAAAAGCGCGCTGTAACCGCTGTACCGACCGGCACCGCAGACAGCGATCGCCTATTGTAGTCGCCGCCGAGCGGGCGGTCATGCGAATCGGCCGAACCCGACACGGTCGATCGCAGACCACGGCCGCTGTCGGCTGTCGAGCCGCGACGGCTGCGCTATAATCGGCGCGAAGTGCCAGGGCTTGCGGCCGAGAGCGATGGTCGGCCGCAGGCCCTTTGCTTTTCACCGTGTCCTGTTCCGTAGGTTCCGAAGGTAAGGGAGCGAATGAAATCGGGTGCGAGGCAAGGCACGCGGCCGAAAGCGTACCCCGTGCTACGGTGAGGCCGCGCAACGCCGCATGGCGCCCGATTCCGCCGCGAACTATCGAGCGAATTTACGGAACAGGACACGAGATGCGCACTCATTTCTCTCGTTCGGCGTTGCTCGCAGGCGCGCGCGACATGCTGCCGATGACCGTCGGGCTGATCCCGTTCGGCGTGGTGTGCGGGGTGGGTGCGATCAGCGCGGGTGCCTCACCCATGACGGCGATCGCCATGTCGATGATCATCTTCAGCGGCGCGGCGCAGATCATCGCCACGCAGCTCTTGTCCGCCGGCGCGCCGTTCGCCGTGATCGTGCTGTCGTGCTTCGTCATCAGCCTGCGCTTTCTGATGTACAGCGCGGCGCTCGCGCCCTATTTGAAGCCGGTAGATCACCGCTGGCGCAACCTGATTGCATTCCTGCTGACCGATCAGGCATTCGCCTCGACCATACGACGGTTTCGCGATTCGCCGGACCTGCGCGGCAATGTCTCGTACTTCGTGGGTGGCGGCGGTGTGCTCTGGCTTGCCTGGCAAATCGCCACTGTCGCCGGCATTCTCGCCGGTGCGATCATCCCCGCCTCGTGGCAGCTCGAATTCGCCGTGCCGCTTTGCTTCCTCGCGTTGCTCGCGCCGCTGCTGCACGATCGCGTGGCACTCATCGTGTTTGCGACCGCTGGCGTCGCGGCGATCGCTCTGGACGCAATGCCGATGCGACTGTCGATGATCTGCGCGGGTTTGGCGGGCATCGCCGCCGGAGTCCTTTCCGACCGCTTGTCGGGTCGCACCGCGACGACGGCGGCCGGACCTGGAAACTAGACAGAGTGTTAACAGGCCCTAGCCAGCTCATGATCTGGGCGCTCATCATCGTCGTCGGGGCGATCAATTTCGCCGCGCGGCTGTCGTTCATCGCGCTGTTTGCCCGCCGCGAGATGCCGCCGCTCCTCGCTCGGGCGCTGCGCCATGTTCCGGCGGCGATGCTCACCGCCATCGTCGTGCCGGCGATCGTCTTCGGGGCGCCCGGCGTGTTGCGCATCGATGTCGGCAACGTCAAGCTCCTCGCAGCGCTCGCCGCCGGCATCGTCGCGTGGCGCTGGCGCAATACGCTGCTGACCATCGGCGTCGGCATGGTCTCGCTCTGGCTGCTGCAGCGTTTTGTGAGCTAATATCGAAACAGGAGACGCCGATGCAGCCGATTGCGCCGGAAGAAATGAGCATGCGGTTCGAGGGCACCGACACCTACGTCGCCACGCCCGACCTGATGCTGGCGGTCAACGCCGCGGTCACGCTCGCGCGGCCGCTGCTGGTCAAGGGTGAGCCGGGCACCGGCAAGACGATGCTGGCCGAGGAGGTCGGGCGCGCTCTCGGGCGTCCGCTGGTGCAGTGGCATGTCAAATCCACGACCAAGGCGCAGCAGGGACTGTACGAATACGATGCGGTGTCGCGTCTTCGCGATTCTCAGCTGGGGGACGAGCGCGTCGCCGACATCGCGCACTACATCAAGCGAGGAGTCCTGTGGCAGGCGTTCGATTCGGAGACGCCCGCCGTCGTACTGATCGATGAAGTCGACAAGGCCGACATCGAATTTCCGAACGATCTTCTGCGCGAGCTGGACCGGATGGAGTTCTACGTCTATGAGACGCAGGCGACGATACGCGCGCGCCATCGACCGACCGTCATCATCACCAGCAACAACGAAAAAGAACTGCCCGATGCCTTTCTCCGTCGCTGTTTCTTTCATTACATCCGCTTTCCCGACAAGGCGACGATGGCGAGGATCGTCGACGTCCATTTCCCGGGATTGAAGAAGGCCTTGCTGCAGGAGGCGTTGGAGGTGTTCTTCGAGCTGCGCGACATTCCAGGACTGAAGAAAAAGCCGTCGACTTCCGAATTGCTCGACTGGCTGAAGCTTTTGCTCGCCGAGGACATTCCGCCCGAAGCGCTGCGCAGCAGCGACAAGAAGGTCATCGTGCCGCCGTTGTACGGCGCGCTGCTCAAGAACGAGCAGGACGTGCATCTGTTCGAGCGGGTCGCTTTCATGGCGCGGACCGGACGGTGACGCGGGGCGTCATGGCCTTCATCGAGCCGATCAGCCTCAAGGGCGAGCATACGACGCTCGAGCCGCTGACGACGGTACACGAGGCCGGCCTAAGGCAGGCGGCGGCCGACGGTGAGCTCTGGCGGCTGTGGTACACCTCGGTCGCGCCTCCCGACAAGATGGGTGATTACATCGCGCGCGCCCTCGAGATGCGCGAGCAGTTTGGGGCGATGCCTTTTGCCGTGCGCGAAAATGCCACGGGCGAGGTCGTCGGCTGCACCCGCTATTTCAACGTCGATGCGGCGAACCGACGCCTCGAGATCGGACACACTTGGTACGCGAGGCGCGTGCAGCGAACGGCGATCAACACCGAATGCAAGCTGCTGCTGCTGACGCATGCCTTCGAGGCTCTGCAGTGCATCGCCGTCGAGTTTCGCACCCACTGGTTCAACCAGGCCTCGCGCGCCGCGATCGAGCGGCTGGGCGCGAAGCAGGATGCGGTGCTGCGCAATCATCAACTGCTGCCCGACGGCGCGAAGCGCGACACCGTCGTGTTCAGCATCATCGACGGCGAATGGCCGGCCGTGCGGCGGCACTTGAGATTCCAGCTCGACAGGCCCCGATAGAGCGATGCTCCTCCGACGCTCCGATGTACCGCCCGTTCGCCTCACTTGTCATTTGCGCGTGGCTCCCGCGCCAGTGATCCGATGCTGATCGACTTCTTCCTCCATCTCAAGTCGGCCAAGCTGCCGGTCAGCACGCGTGAGTTCCTGACCCTGCTCGACGCGCTCAAGCACGATGTCGTGTCGACCAGCATCGACGATTTCTATTTCCTGGCGCGCACATGCCTGGTCAAGGACGAAGCGCTCTACGACCGGTTCAATCTCGCCTTCGGCGCCTATTTCAATGGTGTAGCGGACGTGCTCGACATTCACGGCGATGTGCCGGACGAATGGCTGCGAAAGATGATCGAGGGGAGCCTCACCGACGAGGAAAAGACGCTCATCGCCGCACTCGGTGGTTGGGACAAGCTGATGGAGACGCTGCGCCGGCGGTTGGATGAGCAGCGCGGACGCCACGAGGGCGGCTCGAAATGGATCGGCACGGCGGGAACCAGCCCGTTCGGCGCGTACGGCTATAACCCCGAGGGCATACGGATCGGACAGCATGGCGGGCGCAGCCGCAGCGCGATCAAGGTCTGGGACGAGCGCACGTTCCGCAACCTGGACGACTCGGTGGAGGTCAACACTCGCAACATCAAGATCGCGCTGCGGCGGCTGCGGCGGTTCGCGCGGCAAGGTGTTCCCGACGAGTTCGATCTCGATACGACCATTGAGCGCACGGCGCGCAACGCCGGTTGGCTGGACGTGCAGTTGCGGCCGGAACGCCGCAACCGCATCAAGGTGCTGCTGTTCCTCGACGTGGGCGGCTCGATGGACCCGCATATCCAGGTCTGCGAAGAGCTCTTTTCGGCCGCCAGGTCGGAATTCCGGCACCTCGAGTATTTCTACTTTCACAACTGCGTCTACGATCACGTGTGGCGGGAGAATGCGCGCCGCCGCAACGAGCGAATCGCGACCTTCGACCTGCTGCACAAGTACGGGCGTGACTGGAAGCTGATCTTCGTCGGCGACGCGGCGATGAGTCCGTATGAGCTGCTGCAGCCTGGTGGCAGCATCGAATACAGCAACGACGAGCCTGGTGTGGTATGGCTGAAGCGCCTGATTGCCGCCTATCGCCATGCCATCTGGCTCAACCCCGAGCCGGAACGCACGTGGCAATACACCCGCTCGACGCAAATGGTGCTTAATGTTCTCGGCCCGCGGATGTTTCCGCTGACGCTCGACGGACTGCAGCGCGGCATCGCGGCCCTTCGAAGATAGCGTCTAGGCGGCGCCACGGATTGCCCGCTTGGACGCGACGCCCACCCACGCCGCCGCTGGAAATACCCCTGGGGCCCCTACAGCAAGCGTTGACTCGAGCAGCTCCGGCTTACTCAGGGTAGAAGCCCGAAGCGACCAAACCCGGGACACCGTCGATCTTTACCGCTTTCACGAAAGCCCATTTTTCCGACGCTTGTTTCTGACCGGGTTTGGGAAACATGTAGTCAACCCATCCCGATCCCCTGGATTCGGCGGTACGAATGATGGCATCGTGAAATAGCTTCCCATTCGCGTCCTTTTGACCACTGACGTTGGTTCCCTCGCGCGCCGGAAAGGCAGGGTTCAATAAGACGTTGCCCGTCAAATCATAGGCGAACAAATAAGTATCTCCGTGGAACCATTCGGTTCCCTTGGTTCTAAATTCGGAGAAAGCTGCTTTCCCCTTCGCATCGATCTCCGCCGCGGCCTTGTTCACTAGCGCCTCAACCTCTTGTTCTCTTGGCGACTGCGGCGGCGATGACTGAGCGACGACCACCGCGGTACCAGGCATCTCGGTTGCCACAGAAAACGGCCGGCTGGCGTCGACCACGAACATGATGATCGCGGTCAGGTCGGTCGTTCCGGCGTTGAACACCTCCATGGGCGTGTCGGCGCTATTGCCATTCACGGTCTTGCCGGCTTCAACGTATCTAACGCCATTAGGCGTCTTCTGGCCGAGTCGACCCGAAACGACGTAAAAGGACTCCGACCCAGGATGCATGTGCACAGGGGTCGTAGATCCGGGTGGTCCGAATCCGTGGTTGATGCGCAGTAGATACTCCGACGCGCTGATCGGCGGTACCGGCCCTACTTCGGCAACAAGGGCGCCGCCTGCGGTCTGGCCACCCTTGGCGCCGAGCGTGAACAGCCAGGCCTTGCCGTCGATCTCTGCGGCAAGCGACGGCGAACCGTCGTACGACACCGTGTCGGGGTTCCAGCGGGGCGGACCGGCGGCCGCCTTCGCCTGCTCGAGGGTCGGGAAATTCTCGATCCGCCAATAGAGCGGACCCGCGGGCAACTGCTTGGTTTTTAGCTCCGCGACCGGCTTGACGACATACTTAGCCTGCGCCAAAGCTGGCGCGGGCGGGAGCGCCAGAACTGCGACGGCCATCGCCGAGATCAGCAGCACCCAAGACCGGTGAGGTTGCTGATTTACACGTGTTCTGTCCCGCAACGAGCATGTCTTGAGGGATGCGGTGCTCCCGAGATCATACGGGTACTGGTCCATGGCTGTGGTCCTACTAGCAAAAATAACACCGAAATTCGACCTGCTGCTCCGTAGTTAGTTTCGGCCGCCAAACGGCCATCGCCGACAACTATCCTCCGATCGGTCGCATCGATTGCCGACAAATTCGGTGGATTCTGAGAGGTTGTGAACGGCAAAAATGGTGGATCGCAGACATTGATCAAGGCTGCTATCGGCCCGAACCGATCCTACGAGCTTAATGAAGCCGACATTCGCGGAATTAACGTTTCGTGCAAGAGGAGTCGTTCAAGAGTTCGGCCTTATGGAACCGACTCCAGTGCACGTTGGTTACATCGTGGGGGAAGCGAAGGTCGGCGCCAGGACTTCGCGCGCATCGAGCTTGGTCGACGGCTCCTTGATCGTGATTCGCCAGAGTGTCCGCGGATCGTCGGGATCGGTAAGCGTTGCCGAATGCAGAAGCGATGCGTTGTCCCAGATCACGACATCGCCGACGCGATACGCATAACTCAGGACGTATTTCGCCTGCGTCGCGTGAGCCGCCAGCTCATCGAGGAGGGCGACCGCTTCGTCCTCCGGCATACCGACGATGCCGTAGGAGCTGCCCGATACGGCATACAGTGCCTTGCGCCCGGTGACCGGATGCGCACGAACCAGCGGATGCGAGATCAGTGGCATCTTCGCCTTCTGCTCGTCGGTCAGCGGAGAGGCCGCGACCCGGCTCATTTCGTCGGCCACCTTGCGGTTGCCGTAATGATGGACGCCGATCAGTGGCCCGATCCGGCGCTTCATCGCATCGGATAGGTCGTCGTACGCGGCGTACTGGTTGGCGAACAGCGTGTTGCCGCCGGCTTTAGGCACCTCGATCGAGTACAGCATCGTCGCGCGGGCGGGCACCTGCAGATACGAATAGTCGGTGTGGAAGTAGGTTCCGGCATCGGCCAAGCCGATCGGCTGCCCGTTCTTCCTCCGGTTCGAAAGAATCAGGATGTTGGATTCTTCCGAGTGGTGAAACTGGTCGATCACATGCGGCTCGGGCGGACCGAAGCGCCGCGCGAAGGCGACGAACTGAGCGGGTGTCAGGCGCTGGCCGCGCAGCACCAGCAGTTGAGCGGCGAAAAACGTGCGCGCGATTTCGTCGAAGGCGGTGTCCGACAGCGCGCCGGAGACGTCCACGTCCGGGGTTTCGAGACCGAAACCCGGACAAAGCGGTTTCGTGTTCAGCATGGTCGACCCTGCATCAAGAACTACTTGACGAACTGCGGCATCAGGAGCCGCGGCAGCCAAAGGATCAGTTGCGGGAACAATATCACGATCAGCAGCACCAGCAACATCGGTATGAACAGGATTGCCGTGTCCCTGACCGCCTGCTTTATCTTGATGCCGCCGATCGAGCAGGCGATCATCAGGCAAAGGCCGTATGGGGGCGTCACCAGACCATAGGCGATCGAGATCACGCCGATGATGGCGAAGTGGATCGGATGCATGTGAACCTTGTCGGCGAGCGGCGCGAGAATCGTTCCGACGATGATGATCGCCGGAATCGCGTCGATGAAGCAGCCGATGAAAAGGAACGCCGCCGCGGTGATGAAGCCGACGCTGGTCAGGCCGCCGCCCCAGCTCGAGACCGCGTTGACCACGAGTTGCGGAATGTGGAAGTAGGCCAGTATCCAGCCGAAGGCCGAGGCCGTGCCGATGCAGAAGAGCGCTATAGCCGCGAATCGCGCCGAATCGTACAGCGTATGCAGCAGCACCTTCGGCGGCAGCGCGCGGTAGATCAGGCCGCCGAGCAGCATCGCATAGAGCACCGCGATCACCGAAGCCTCGGTCGGGGTGAAAAAGCCGAACACGATGCCGCCAACGATGATGCCCGGAGTCAGGATGGGCAGGACCGCCTGACCGCACGCGGATACGAATTCCTTCAAGGTTGAGCGCGGGTATACCGGATAATTGCGACGCTTGGCATAGATGTAGACGGCGACCATCAGCGAGAGGCCCATCAGTACGCCGGGCACCACACCGGCGAGGAACAGGCCGCCGATCGATACCGATATCACTCCGCCCCAGACGACCATCAGGATCGACGGCGGAATGATCACGCCCATCACGGCCGCGCAGGCGATAAGCGCGACGGTGAATTCGGTGTCATAGCCCTGCTTTTTCATCGCGGGAATCAGTACGCCACCGACACCGGCCGCTTCGGCGGTCGACGAGCCGGAGATGCCGGCAAAGAGCATCGACACCAGCACGCTGACATGGCCGAGGCCCCCGGGCAGATGCCCGACCAGCGCGCGTGAGAGCTTGATCAGCTTTTCGGTGATGCCTGCCGTATTCATCAGGTTCGCAGCCAGCATGAAGAACGGGATCGCCAGCAAAAGGAACGAGTTGTACGACTTCAGCATTTCGTTCAGCAGCAGGAACGGCGTGAGGCGGTCGTCGATAAAGAAAACCGGAACACAGGCAAGCCCGAGCGCAAACGCGACCGGCACCCGCAGGATGATCAGTGCCGCGAAGATGCCGAACAGGATCAGTGCGACTTCAACGGGGCCCACGGCGTTCGCCCTGGTAGATCCTGATGTCGTCGACGATCTTTTCGATCAGAAACAGCAGCCAGCAGATGCCGGCGAGCGGCCACGCGATATGGATCGACAGCATGTTGATGCCGGTCATTTCCGAGCTTTGCTCGTAGCCGAACAGCGCGAACCGCCACCCGAAGCCAATGAAGATCAGCGCGACCAGCAGCATCGGGACGTGGACGATCAGCCGCGCGATGGCCTTGCCGTGATTGGTCCGCGGGGTCGGTAGCACGTCGACATCGAAGTGCGTGCCGTCGCGGACCGCGATCGTCGCGCCGAGCATGATGAGCCACATCAGGCAGAAGCGTGCGACCTCTTCGGTCCAGATGTAGCGGGGAATGAACTCGAAAAAGCGCGAGAAGATCTGCAGCGTCACCGGTATCAGCATCACCGCGATCAGCAGGGTAATGGCGATCTGCAGCGCGCGGTAGATCAGTGCGTTCAGCGAGCGCATCGTCGTTCCGAATGGATTTCGCGAAACTGCCGCCGACAAAGGGTCGGCGGCAGCTCATGCGGACACGTCACCCGGCAGAGGCCGGGACCCGAATCACTTGATCGCGTTGACCTTGTCGAGGATCGCGGTCGCGTCGATTTCCTTCGCGTACGCCTGCTTTACCGGCTCGGCCAGTTCGAGCAACTTGGCGCGGTCGGTGAATACCCAGGTCTTGAGCTTGCCTTCCTTTTCCAGCTTGGCGAGCAGCGCCGAATCGCCGCCCGATTCGATGTCGCGACCGAGCTTGCCCGCTTCCTTGCCCGCCCTGAGGATCGCGGCCTGCAGGTCCGCTGGAAGCTTGCGGAACGTCTTGCCCGAGAAGCATACCGGCCGAACGGTGATCGCGTGTTGCGTCAGCGAGATGTTCGGGCCGACTTCGTAGAACTTCATCGCATCCAGTCCCGCGGCCTCGTTCTCTGCGCCCTGGATCACGCCGGTCTGGATCGCGTTGTAGACCTCGTTATAAGCGATCACCGACGGCTTGGCGCCGATCGCGCCGAACATCTGCGTCTGGATCGGCGCGCCCATGACGCGCATCGTGAAGCCGCGGAGCTCCGCCATATTGCGTATCGGCTTGTTGGCGATCAGATTCCGCGTGCCGCCGCCGGCGTAGCCGATGATCATCACGTCCGCCTTTTTCGAAACGTCGTCGACGATCGGCTGGAAAGCATCGGAATCCAGCACCTTGTTCCAGTGATTGAGATCACGGAACAGGAACGGCATGTCGAGCAGCGGCGCGGCTTTGGCAAATGTCGACATATGCGCTGGAGATACGATGCCGTAATCGACCGATATGCCCTGGCTCATGTAGGCGAAATAATCCTTCTCCAGCCCGAGTTCGCTGTTGCGGTGGAGAACGAAATTGATCGGCTTGCCGTAGTACTTCTTGACCAGCTCCTCGAATTTGAGGAGCGCTTTGTTGAATGGGTGCGTATCGTCGAACTGGACGGCGCCATGCAAGGTGATCGGCTGCTGCGCCATCGCGTTGAACGAAAGCGCGAGACCCAACAAGACTGCGCAGCGCGCGAGCGCGCGAATGAATGCGGACATCTTTTCTCCTCCGGCGGGTTTGTGGTCTGCTGCGCGCCGACGCTCCGTCTGCGTCGTCTGTCGTCGGTGCGAAAACGACCATCTGGTAAGGTGGCCAGACCGCATTCAACGCTTCGCGTGACGAAGTGTCAATGGGCGCGTACCGGCCGCCTCCCGATGCCGCGCCAGGACGATGCGGGGCACGGTGTAATATGAAACAATGACCAGCCGCCGCCTCGCCATCACGCTGCTCACGCTGGCGATGCATTTGCTCGTGCCCCTAGGCGCCTACGCCGCGGTGCCGACGGTCGCATCGGGCGACTTCTGCTCGGCGGCGACGAAGTCAGCCGCGCCGCCCGACGACCGCGTGCTCGAGCCGCAACGCGTCGGTTTTGCCGGCTCCAGTGCTCCTGCGCCGTCGCCGAGACACCCCGCGCATTCGCATTGTCCGTCGTGCTCGGGCGGTTCGGTGGCTGCGGCGATGTTGCCTGCGGCGACACCGTTCGTCGTCCGGCCGGTGGCGTTTGCGCGGGCCGCGGCCGCGTCCGCAGGCGATGATATCGCCCCGGGCTCGGTGCAGCTGCCGCCGCTGCGCGGCCCTCCTTCGTTCATCCGCTGAACTGAGTCGAGCGCGGCCGGCAATATCGGTCGCGGTACTCGGCATCGCACGTCGCGCGTGCTGCGCGCACATTTTGGCCGGTTCGAACATCCAATGGAATCGTCATGACGAAAATCCTGCTCACCATCGTCGTATCCGCGCTCGCCGCGACAGGCGTGGCGTCGGCCCACGATTATCGATTGCAGGCGCTGCTGATCGATCATCCGTTCGCGCGAGCGACGCCACCGGGCGCACGCTTCGGCGGTGTCTACCTGAGCATCGAGAACAAGGGCCCGCAGGCCGACCGGTTGCTGCGTGCATCGACACCGGCGGCCGGAACCGCCGAGCTGCATCAAATGGTGATGGATGCCGGCGTCATGCGCATGCGCGCGGTGGCCGGCCTCGAGGTCAAGCCGGGCGAGCGCGTGATGCTGCAGCCGGGCGGTTACCATCTGATGCTGGGCGATTTGAAGCGACCCTTGCGCGAGGGGGATCGTTTTCCGCTGACGCTCGCGTTCGAAAAGGCAGGATCGATCGAGGTGAGCGTCGAAGTCGAGAACATGGCGGCCGGTGCAATGCACCCGCCTGGCAACCGTTGAGATGGGCGCTGCGCCTGGCCACCGTCGGCGTGCCATGGGAGGAAGCGCCGTGAAGATCAAGCGAAGAGTCAGGTTCACGGCTGCGCTGTTGGCCCTGGCCGTGGCATGTGCCGGCTTCCTGGCGGCAAGCACCGTCGCGGCACATGGCATCGCGGGCAAACGCTTCTTCCCCGCGACGCTCGCGACCGATGATCCCTTCGTCGCCGACGAGCTGTCGCTACCAACGATAACGAGCCAAAAAATGCCCGCCAGCGGCGACGAGCCCGCGACGCGCGAGACCGGCGTTTCGGTCGACGTATCGAAGCGGGTGACCGACAACCTGGGTATCGGCTTCGGCGCGACGTACAAGGTATTGCAGCCCGAAGGCGGCGATACGCAGCGCGGCTTCGACAACCTCGCGGCCAGCGTCAAGTACAAGTTCTACCAGAGCGACGAGCACGAGACGATCTTTTCCGCCGGCGTCGACTGGGACATCGGCGGCACGGGTTCGAAGCGAGTCGGTGCGGAATCGTTCAGCACGCTGACGCCTGCTCTTTTTTTCGGCAAGGGCTTCGGCGATCTTCCGGAATCGATGAAATTCGTCCGGCCGCTGGCCGTGACCGGGCTTGTCGGCGTGGGCGTCCCCACCCGCTCCGGGACGACTTCGGTCAACGACGAGGGCGAGCCCAGCGTCGAGCGCCATCCGCACACGCTGGAATGGGGTTTCGCGGTCGAGTACAGCCTGCCGTATCTGCAGTCGTTCGTGCAGGACGTCGGCTTGCGCGCACCCTTCAACCGCCTGATCCCGGTCGTGGAGTTCGCGATGTCGACCGCGCTCGACCGCGGCGCCAGCGGCACCACCGGCACGGTGAATCCGGGCGTCATCTGGGCGGGACGCTATGCGCAGGTCGCGGTGGAGGCCGTGATTCCGGTCAACAACCGCAGCGGCAGCCGCGTGGGATGGGTCGCCCAGCTGCACTTCTTTCTCGACGATCTCTTTCCGACAACGATCGGCCGGCCGATCATCGCGCGCTGACATGCGAATCCGGCTGCTGCTCCCGGCGGTGTGCGCCTTGGCGTTTGCTTCGGCGGTCTCGGCGCATGCTTTCCTCGATCACGCCGTGCCCGCCGTCGGCAGCACCGTGCACGCGCCGCCGTCGCAGGTCAGGCTCTGGTTCACGCAGGAGCTCGAGCCGGCGTTCAGCACCGTGCAGGTGTCCGATGCGACCGGCAAGCGCGTCGACCAGGGCGATGCGCGAGTCGACGACAGGGACGCGACGCTGCTGACCGTGTCGGTGCCGGCGCTCGCGCCGGGCCGATACCGAGTGACCTGGCGCGTGCTCTCGGTCGACACGCATGCCAGCGAAGGGGACTTCAGCTTCAATGTCGAACGCTGAACGTTGTCGCGGCGGGGACGCGCGATCATCGGCGTGAACGAGCTGCTCGCCTCGGCCCGCGCGGTCCATTTCGCGGCCGCGCTCTGGGTCTTCGGCGAGCTCGCGTTCGCCTGCGCAATGATTAGGCGCGCCGGACCCGGCGCGCCCGGGCCAGGGGATACCTTGCGCGTTCGTCTTCCATTGGTCGTAGGGACCGGCGTTGTCATCGCCATCGTGTCGGCCGTGGCATGGCTCGCGGCCGTGACCGCGACGATGAGCGGCTTGTCGTGGTTCACGGGAATCGGGCCGTCGACTTTGGCCACTGTTCTGGGCGGCACCTTGTTCGGCAAGGTCTGGATCCTTCGGCTCGGCTTGGCACTCGTACTGCTGCTCGCCTCGCGCCGCCTGAACGCGGAACACACCCGCCGGGCGCTCGTCTGCTCCACCGCGGTTGCCGCGATCTATCTGGCAACCATCGCCTGGAGCGGGCATGCGGCTGCCGGCGAAGCCGCGACGCGATCCGAGCAGCTCGCCTGCGACGTCGTGCATCTGCTCGCTGCCGGCGCGTGGCTCGGTGCGCTGCCGGCACTCATCTACGCGCTCGGAATCCCGCAGCCGATCAGCGGTGCGGCCTGGGCGACGCGGCGTTTTTCCGCGATCGCGGTCGCATGCGTCATCGCGCTGGTGCTGAGCGGCATCGGCAATAGCTGGTTTCTGGTGGGAAGCATTCCGGCGCTCTTCGGCACCACCTACGGGTCGCTGCTTTTGGCGAAACTCGCGCTGCTCGCGCTCATGCTGGGCATTGCCGCGCTGAATCGGTGGGTGTGGACGCCGCGGCTCGCGGCGGGCGATCCGCGTGCGTTGCGGGGACTGCGGCGGAACACGATGCTCGAGATCACGGTGGGGCTGCTGGTGGTCTTGGTCGTGGGCGTGCTGGGAACGACGATCCCTGCCGCGCACCAATCGCCGGTCTGGCCGTTCGCTCACTCGCTGAGCCTGGTGCCGCTGCAAGAATCGGCCACGACACGCTCGCTGGTGCTGGCTTTGTCGCTTGCTGCCGCGGGCGGCCTCCCGATCGTCGTCGCCGGGATGCGTCGGCATGCGCGGGCATGGGTTGCGGCCGGTCTGGCCGTCGTCGGTGCCGCGACGATCATGGGCACACGGCTACTCGCGGTTCCAGCCTATCCGACTTCCTATGCGGCCTCGCCGGTGCCATATACGACGATGGCAATCGTCGATGGAGCGGGGCTGTACGCCCGACATTGCGCTGCCTGCCATGGCGCCGACGGCACGGGTTCCGGACCGGCCGCCGCAGGACTGGCCTCCCGGCCGGCGGACCTGGTGCGCCATGCAGGAACGCATCCGCCAGGCGATCTGTATTGGTGGATCGCGCACGGCCGCACCGGGACGTCGATGCCACCGTTTTCAGCGACGCTCGACAACGACGATATCTGGCGCGTCGTGCAATTTCTGCGCGCGCTGTCGGACGCCGCTTCCTTTTCTCCTGCCAGTGGTGACGCCATCGCCGGCGCGCCGGTGGCGGCGCCGGACTTCAGCTACGAGCTGCCGGGCCGCGGACAGCAGACCTTGCTGCGACGGAAGCCGGCGCGCGATACGCTGCTCGTCCTCTATGCGTTGCCGGGATCGCTTGCGCGCCTTCGCTGCGTGGCGGCCGAGCGGACCGTACTTGGCGATCGCGGCATCGATGTGGTCGCCATAGGTTCCGATAGGGACGAAACACGCGCGGCGAGCTCCGAAGTGTCCGGCGGCGAGTCGGTGGTCGCGGTCGCCGGTCGCGATGTCGCGGCTGCCTACGCGATGTTTGCGGGACCCGGCGCTGCCTCGCCCGAGCATGCGGAATTCCTGATCGACCGGAGAGGGCGCTTTCGTGCGCGCTGGGTCGGCGTGCCCGGCCGGTGCATGGATCGCGACGTAGAAATCGTCGAGGCAGCCTCGATGGCCGACCGCGAAAGCCCCCGCCCCACGCCGTCCCATGGCCACGCGCACTGACCATGTTCGGCAAGGCCGGGGCCGCGTTCGGCGCTCCGGTAAAATTGCGACATGAACGCGACTCAAGCGACGGCGGCTGCCCGGTCGGAGGGTTCGAGGGAACGCGCGCACGCGGCCCCGCGCGCGGTGGCGATCTGGCTTCTGGTTTGCTGCGCGCTGTTGTTCGCCATCGTGGTCGTCGGCGGCGTGACTCGACTCACACACTCTGGGCTGTCGATTACCGAATGGCAGCCGATCGTCGGCACCGTGCCGCCGCTGTCGACGGCGCACTGGGACGAGGCGTTCGCCAAATACCAGGCGACACCCGAGTATCGGCAAGTGAACAAGGGAATGAGCCTCGCCGCGTTCAAGTCGATATTCTGGTGGGAATACGCCCATCGGCTGCTCGGGCGCGCGATCGGCGCCGTGTTCGCGCTGCCCCTTGCGTGGTTCGTGGTGCGAAGAAAATTGCCGCGGCCACTCGTTCCGGTGCTTCTGCTCATTCTCGTGCTCGGCGGCATGCAGGGTGCGCTGGGCTGGTACATGGTGCAAAGCGGTCTGGTCGACGATCCGCGCGTGTCGCAACTGCGTCTGGCAGCTCATCTTGGCCTGGCGCTGCTCATTTTCGCGGCGATGTTCTGGCTCGCGCTGTCGCTGCTGCGACCTTCCGCCGACCTCCGACGCAGTGCGATACCTCGCGACGATGCCAGCCTTCGGCGTTTCGCTTTGGCGATCGCCGCCCTCGTGTTCGTTCAGGCTCTGGCGGGCAGCCTGGTCGCGGGGATTCGCGCCGGCTTGGCGTACAACACCTTTCCGTTGATGAACGGGCAATGGGTACCGACGGAAATCCTGTCGCTCGAACCGTGGTACCGCAACTTCGTCGACAACATGGCCACGGTCCAATTCGTTCACCGCACGATCGCCTGGGTTCTCGCGCTGCTTATTCCCGGCTTCTGGCTCCGCGTCCGCGCCAGCGCGCCATCGGAGATCGTCTGGCGCGCGATGCGGCTGCTGCTCGTGGCGCTCGCCGTGCAGGTCGCGCTCGGTATCGGCACGTTGCTCCTGGTCGTGCCGGTGCCGCTCGCCGCCGCGCATCAGGCCGGAGCGGTGCTGCTCTTCGCCGCGGCGATCAACGCAGCGCATGCACTGCGTCATTCCGTCCCCCGGCAGCCGCGAACGTGAACGCATTTGCATTCTGCCTGCGCAGGGGGGATCATGACGGCCCGATGCAAAAGCGAGTCCCCCATGACTGAGCCCGCCAAGCTCGACGAACCGCTGGCCGATGCCGACTATGACGAGCTCGAGGCTTTTCTTGCGTCAAACGGCGTCCCGCAGGACTGCATGGACCTGGAGATGCTGGACGGTTTCCTCACGGCGATCGTCAGCGGCCCGGAGATGATCCAGCCGTCCGAATGGCTGCCGGTCGTCTGGAGCGACAGCCAGCGCAGCGTCTCTCCGGTCTTCGCCGACAACGAGCAGGCGAGCCGGATCCTGTCGCTGGTTTTGCGCGTCCAAAACAGCATCGCCCGGACGCTGCGCGAATCGCCGACCCGCTTCAAGCCGCTTCTCTACCATAGCGAAGAGAACGTCAAGGGCGACAAGGCACCCCCGGAAGCCAGCGCGTGGTGCGAAGGCTACATGACCGGTGTGCTGTTGCGTGAGGCGGAATGGGAGCCGATGTATACGCAGGAGGACGCCCGCGACTGGATGCTGCCGATCGAGGCGCTTGCGTATGGCGACCACGACCCCGAGTACCTCGACTGGGTCGATACCGAAGAAAAGCGGCAAGGGATGATCGACGAGCTGCCGATCGCGGCGGTGCTCATTTATCGCTTCTGGCAGGAGCGGAATCGACCCGAGTCCGCGAACCGCGCCGAGCGGCGCGCGCAGCGGCGCGAAACATCCCGCAAGGGCCGCCAGCGTCTGCACTAGCGGCAGGCATCCGACGGCGAACGCGGGCGAGCGTCCCCGCGCTCGCCGCTGAACAGCAAATATCCTTACTGGTGCAGCGGGACGTCGACCCTCTCCACGGGGTTGCGATTGCGCATATCGACGAACTCATCCGTGTCGCCGCGTCGCGGGCGACGTGAGCCGAGGGCCTTGAGCATCAGGGCAAGCGCCAGCAGGGCCACCGATCCGACAAGCAGGAAAGGTTGCCACTCCGCGGGAAAGTCCGATGTCGCCGCAAAGACCGGCGTTACGATCGATGTGCCAATCAGAACCCCCGCGGCGAATGGAGCCGTCTGTTGCAGTCTGGTCACGTTCGCATCCATCGGTGACTCCGCTTCGAATGTTGAAGACGGCTTCACTCTAGGACCGCGGCGGCGATGCCGGAATCGGCGCCTCTCCGATTTGCGCGTAAGACGCGCTCCGACGGTTGCCCAAACCGTCTCCGGACGACGACACAAAATCAGTGCGGACCGAACCGGTAGGAATCCATCGACAACGCGCCCGCTTCGAAACCGTCCACGATGCGCTCGACGTCGGCATGGTCCTCCGCGGCACCGAGTGCGACGAACAGCGGCAGGAAATGCTCCTCGCTCGGATGCGCGCGTTGCGCCTCGGGAGCAAGCTCGCGGTAATCGACGAGCGCGTCGATGTCGTGTGCAGCAAGTCGATCGCGCAACCAGGTGGAGAACGCCTGGGCGTAACGCAGTGGTTCGTGCCTTCGGGGATTCGACATCCAGTCGCGCAGGTTATGGGTGGTGTGTCCGGATCCGATGACAAGGACCGAGTCGTCGGCCAGGGGGGCGAGCAGGCGTCCGATGCGCAAGTGATGCGCCGCGCCGAACGCCGGCTGTATTGCAAGCTGCACGACGGGCAGGTCGGCGTCCGGATACATCCAGCGTAGCGGCACCCACGCGCCGTGGTCGCGTCCGCGGCATCCATCGACGCCGGCGGTGATATCGCCGCTCTTGAGCAGGGCAACCGCCTGCGCTGCGAGCGCGGGATCGCCAGGCGCGTCGTACTGCAGGCGATAAAGCTCCTCGGGGAAGCCGCCGAAATCATGAATCGTTTTCGGCTTCGTGTTGCCGGTCAGCATCGGCACCGACGTTTCCCAATGCGCCGACGCGATCAGCACCGCGCGCGGACGGGGCAGGGTGCGGCCCAGCGAGGTCCATGCGCGGCCTGCGGCGCCCGGATCGACCGCATGCATCGGAGACCCGTGCGAAAGAAACAGCGTCGGGAGCCGTGCGCTCATGCCGCCGCCCCGGATGTACTACGCCGTGCCCGAAGCATCACGCCGCCGCAGCCGCCGGTTCCTTGATCAGGCCTTCGGCAAGCAACGCCTCCTGCACATGAGGACGCGCCTCGACTCGCGCCTTGTACGCCGCGACGACCGGCCATTTGGCGAGGTCGATTCCGACGAAAGGCGACCAGCGCAGGATCGTGTACAGATAGGCGTCGGCCACGGTGAATTGCTCGCCCATCAGGTAGTCCTTGCCGTCGAGCTCGCCGGCCAGCCAGTAAAGGCGTTGCCCGAGCTTGTCGCGCAGGATCGATTTGTATTCAGCCGGCGTCGTCGGCGCGAAAAAAGGGCCGAACTGCTTGTGCAACTCGGACGTGATGAAGTTCAGCCACTCCTGCAGGCGGTAGCGCTCGAACGTTCCCGCCGCGGGGGCAAGACGTGCCGCCGGAGTGCGATCGGCGAGATACTGGACGATGGCTGGGCCTTCGGTCAGCCGCTGGCCGTCATCGAGCTCGAGCACCGGGACATAGCCCTTGCCGTTCACCGCGTAAAAATCCCCGCCGTCAGCGAATTTGTGCGTCTTGGTGTCGACCTTGACCAGCGTCGCCGGCAGCGCGGCTTCGAGCAAGGTGATGTGCGGGGAGAGCGAGCACGCGCCCGGGGAGTAATAAAGTTTCATGGCATTGATCCTTTCGCAAGTGATTGAGGAGCTACTCAAGTTCGACCCGTACGCAGCCGGCGCGTTGCAGCGGAACGGGCTACGGGGCCGGTGTGCGCTAATCCAGCCTCGAAGCCGCGCCAAACCGGCGCGATGAGAGGTATGATGAGGGTTCTACTGGACAAGATAAATATGCCAAATCGCAATATATTATTGCGATATGTGAAATAATTGGTCATGGACCGTTTCCAGGCCATCGCGGCATTCGCCAAGGTCGTCGAGAGCGGCAGCTTCGTGGCCGCGGCCGACCGCCTCGGCGTATCCGTGTCCGCAGTCTCGCGTCACGTCGCCGAGCTCGAGACGCATCTCGGCGCGCGCCTGCTCAACCGGACGACGCGCCGCGTGTCGCTGACGGAAAGCGGCCAGATTTTTCACGAGCAAAGCGTCCAGCTGCTGGCTGATCTCGAGGAGGCGGAGCAATCCGCCGGCGCGTCGACCGTCACGCCGCGCGGAACGCTGCGGCTGTCCGCGCCGGTGACCTTCGGCGAGCGGCATCTTGCGCCGGCTATCAGCGAGTTCATCGCTCGCTATCCCGACATGCGCTTCGACGTCGAATTATCCGATCGCGCCGTGGACCTGGTCGATGAGCGATTCGATGCCGCGGTACGCATCGGCGCGATCGGCAGCCAAAGTCTGGTCGGACGCAGGATCGCAGAAACCCGGATGGTCTGCTGTGCGGCGCCCGCGTACCTGGCGCGGCACGGCGAGCCCAAGCGGCCCGAGGAGCTGGCCGGGCATGAGTGCCTGATCTACGAATATGCGCCGCAGCGGAACACGTGGTTGTTTCGCGAGCGCAACGGCTCCGCGCTTCCGATCAAGGTGTCGGGCGCGGTGCGCGCCAACAGCGGCCGGTTCCTCGAGGCGCTGGCGATCGAAGGTCGAGGCATAGCGTGCGAGCCCGATTTCATCGTCGGCCCGGAAGTACGCCAAGGTCGCTTGGTCGCCCTCCTTCGCGCCTTCCAGCCGCCGCCGTCGACCGTACAGCTCGTCTATCCGAGCCGCAGGCATCTGTCGGCCAAGGTGCGCGCTTTCGCTGACTTTCTGCGCGAACGCCTGACCCAGGCCGAATGGATGCTGGATCCGGCGGGGACGGCCCGTGGGCAACAGGCGGATGCGCGGGCGGACCGCCTCAGGGAAGCTTGATCTTGCCCGGCGCCGGCGGCAGCCCGCCGCCCAGGCCAGGCGTCGATCCCGGGACAAGAATCGACGAGGACGCCTGCCGTCGCATTTCCTGGAGTTCGCGCATCGCCCGCTCGACGCCTTCCTTGGCGGCGTCCCCATAACTTCGCACTGCCTCGCCGAGGTTCGCCGCGGCGATCTCGAAACTGATCGGCAGGGGGCCTACGTTGGTCAGTATTTGCGCCTCTCCCGTATAGATCGTCGCCCGCGTCGCATCGGGCCCTCCATCGCGGGTCACCGGCACCAGAACGCGGATCGTACCGGAGGCGCGGTCGGTATAGATCTCTTCGCGGTAGAGCGCGGCTGCGTCCATTTTCATGTCTGCCGTGCGCAATCCGGGGTCGCTGGCCATGGCAAAATATCCTTGTCTTCGATCCGTACCCTCAAGGATACTAAAAACCGCGGGCCTGTGCCGCCGCCGGCGGGCGCGCGTGACAGCCCGCGACGCTCACTCGCGGAATGCGCGATCGTTACAGACTGTTACACTAGCAGACGCGTATCGGAGAGAACCTTCAGAGAGAAAATGCACCTTGCAGTCAGCCGAACTTCGTCCTGTACGTTTAAGTCTAAAGTGCAGGTTGGATATGGAGGTCTCATGAAAAAGTTAGCACTCGTAATCGCCGCAGGATTCGCGCTATCCGGCGTCGCAGTCACGGCCTCGGCCCAACATAGTCACGGTGGATCGATGGGCGGCGGTGGCGGCTGGCATGGCGGCGGCGGCGGCGGCGGTTGGCATGGTGGCGGTGGCGGATGGCATGGCGGCGGTAGCGGGTGGCACGGTGGAGGTTGGCATGGCGGCCACTCGAGCGTCTCGTTCTCGTTCGGCTTCCCGTATTGGGGCTGGTATTACCCCTATGCCTACGGATACCCGTACTACGCGTACGGCTACCCCTACCCGTACGGTTACTACGACGGCTATTCCGGTGGCTATTCGGACGGCGCGCCGCAGTCCTACATCCAGCGCGATACCGGTGACGCAGTCGCGCCGCCGCCTTCGGGCCAGTATTCTCAGCCGCAGTCTTCCCAGCCGCAGTACTCGTATTATTGTACGAACCCGGCGGGATACTACCCGCAGGTGGGCACTTGCCCGAGCGGTTGGCTGAAGGTCGTGCCGAACGGCGGGCCGCATTGACCGCGAGGGAACCATGAACGTCATCAAATACACCGTACCGCTGACTGCAGCGCTGCTGCTTGGCGCTTGCGTCACTGTGCCGACGGGCCCAAGCGTCATGGTGCTTCCAGGGACGAGCAAGAGCTTCGACCAGTTCCAGGCCGACTCCTTCGCCTGTCAGCAATTCGCGCAGCAATTGATCGGCGGTTCCGCCGACCAGGCGAACAACACGGCGGCGGCGAATGCGGTCGCCGGCACGGCGGTTGGCGCCCTCGCAGGCGCGGCCATCGGAGCGGCGACCGGCAGCGCCGGCACCGGCGCGGCGATCGGTGCAGGAACCGGGCTTCTTTTCGGCAGCGCGGCCAGCAGCAATGCCTATTACTATGGGTACTACGACGTGCAACGGCGATACGACGGCGCCTATATGCAGTGCATGTACGCCAAGGGCAACCAGATCCCGGTACGCGGTGCTGCGCCCTACCGAGGGCCGTCTCCGTACTACGGCCCGACCGGCTGAAACGCGCGAGCTGCCGTCTTAACGGGCCCGCTCTTTCGGGCCCGTTTTATTTTGGGTCGGGCTCGCGTCGCGGTAGATCGCCGTCGATGCTGGCGAGAATCCATTGGATCGCAGATCTTGATGGCGGTCGCTAGAGTCCTTCAGAGGCGCTTGCGGCAAATTGTTCACGGCGTCGACTGCAGGTACAATTCGTCGCCACTCGTCGTGCCATCGCCGCGGGCGGAAGTTGTGCGTAAGGCGGCTCGCGACTCGCCGCCGCATCGGTTCAAATCGAACGAACTCAAAATAGGTGAACTCTTATGAAAGCGACTTTCGCCATGTTGGTCATGCTGCTGTGTGTCGGGTGCGCGGCCACGCCTGAGCGCAATGCCGCCGAGCCGTACCAGCCCAAGGAGTACCACACCGGGAGCAACGTGCCACGGAGTCCGGGCAGCGAGGTCAAATCGACCGACGCTGAAACGGCCGCGCGGGAGCTCCAAATGCGGACGCAGCTACCGCCGAAGGCTCCGTAGCCAGACGTCCATCGGTTGCTCCCTATGGGGCCCCAAAGCGGGCATGCGCAGTCGGCGGGCGCAATGCGGGTGAGCTTGTTCGCGGCCTCATCGAGGCTGCCGCTGGCGGCAATTCACCCTTCCTCGCGATACCGGCTCGTGTCGGCTTTGCGTTCCGTAACGAAACAAAGGAGCCGGCGTGATCGAACAGCCAGCACTCGAGCCGCCGCCGCAAGCCTGCGACTGCCACATGCACGTGTACGATCGGCGTTACGCGCCGGCGCCGACATCGCTTTTTCCGCCACCCGACGCTCCAGTCGATGCTTATCGCGCCGTGCAGCGGCAGCTGGGCCTGACGCGCTGCGTGGTCGTGCAGCCGAACGCCTACGCTTTCGACAATGCGTGCACCGAGGACGCGGTCGCCCGGTTCGGCGCGAATGCGCGCGGCGTCGCAACGATTCGTCCCGATATCGACGATGTCGAGCTCGAGCGCTTGATTCGAGCCGGCTTTCGCGGTGCGCGCTGCTACATGCTCAAAGGCGGGCTTCTGTCCTGGGACGACGTCGACAGGATTGCGGCTCGCATCGCGCCGATCGGCTGGCACGTGCAGCTTCAGCTCGACGGCCGCGAGCTTCCGGTCCACGCCACTCGGATCGCGCGGCTGCCGGCCGAGGCCGTCATCGATCACAACGGTAAATTCCTCGAGCCGGTGCCGCCTACGGACCCGGCGTTTCGCGCGCTCCTTGCCCTGCTCGACGCAGGCCGCTGCTGGGTCAAGCTGTCGGCGCCCTACGAGACGTCGAAATCCGGCCCGCCCGGCTACGAAGACGTGAGCGCGCTCGCTCGCGCACTGGCAGCGACGCACGCCGAGCGCTGCGTCTGGGCGAGCAACTGGCCGCATCCCAATATCACGCCTTCGCCACCGACCGCCGCGATGCTCGATCTGCTGCTCGATTGGGCACCTGACGAGTCGGCGCGCCGCAGGATTCTCGTCGACAACCCGGCGCGACTGTACGGCTTCTGAACGTGCTTCGCGCATCAGTGGCGGCGACCGGCGAGTTCCGGTAGATTGCCGATCCATCTACACGAGGAGCATCAGCATGCCGCGAACGTTTGCCAGGCTTCTCGCCTGCGCCTTGCTGCTCGGCCTTGCCGCCGCCGCGCCCGCGCAGGATTATCCGAGCCGACCGGTCAAGTTCATCGTGCCGTTCGCAGCCGGAGGTCCCGCCGACATCTACGCGCGCTTTCTCGCCCAGCGGCTCGAGGTCGCGCTCGGCCAGCCGTTCATCGTCGACGACCGGCCTGGCGCGGGTTCGCTGATCGGCACCGACGCGGTCGCCAAGAGTGCGCCGGACGGCTACACGTTGCTCGTGATGTCCAACACGCAGACGGTCAACGAATCGTTGGTGCCGAACAAACCGTACGCGCTGCAGCGCGATTTCGTTGCCATCGCGCCGATCAACTATTCGGACCTGGTGTTGGTCGTGCATCCGTCGGTGCAGGCAAAAACGCTCGGCGAGTTGATTGCGCTCGCCAAGGCGAAACCGGGCAAGCTCAACTATGCATCCTCCGGACCGGGCACGCCGTACCACATGGCGGGCGAGTTGTTCAAGGCGATGGCGGGGGTCGACATCGTCCATATTCCCTACAAGGGAAGCTCGCAGGCGCGCACCGACACGCTTGGCGGGCAGGTCGACATGATGTTCGACGCCGTCACCACGATGAGCGAGTTCGCCCGCGAGGGCAAGGTGCGGGCGCTTGCCACCAGCGGCAAAGTGCGCTCGTCAGTGCTGCCGGAAGTGCCGACGCTCGCCGAAGCCGGCGTTCCGGGCTACGAGTCGGTCATCTGGCTCGGCGTGATCGCGCCGAAGAACACGCCCGAACCCATCGTGCGGCGGCTCAACGCAGCGATCACCAAGATCGTCGCCGAGCCGGAGGTTCGCAGCGAGTGGGCGAAGCAGGGCGCCGTGGCGATGACGATGTCGCCCGAGGACTTCAGCCGCTACATCGCCGATGACATCGCCAAGTGGCAGCGCATCGTGGCGATTTCCGGCGCCAAGCCGGACCGGTAGGATCCCGGTGTCCGTCGCTCGGGGCGCAACAGCGCTCGCAGCGCCCTCCGGCCGCCGATGCCAACACTACACGTCCTGAGCGCGGGCGCAGCGCAAGGCCTGATCGAGTCGCTGCAGCGCGAATTTGCAGCCGGCGAAGGCATCGAGCTTCGCGCGAGCTTCAACCCGGTCGGTGTCACGATCGAGCGCCTGCTGGCGGGCGAGCCCTGCGATGTGGTCGTGCTGACCGCGCCACTGCTCGGCGAATTGGCCGCAGGCGGAGATATCGAGCCTGCCTCGATCGCGTCGCTCGGGCGCGTACACACCGCGATCGCGATGCGTGCGGGCGACGCCGCGCCCGACGTGTCGACGACCGCAGCGCTGCGCGCCGTTCTGCTCGCCGCCGATGCAATCTATCTGCCGGACGTAGAGCGTTCGACCGCGGGTGCGCATTGCGCGGCCATGTTCCGGGCGATGGGCATTCAGGCCGAGACGGGGCCCGGGCTACATCCCTGGCCGAACGGCGTCAGCGCGATGCGAGAGCTTGCGCGAAGCCGGGCCACCCGTCCGATCGGATGCACGCAGGCGACCGAGATCACCTTCACGCCCGGCGTCGAGCTGCTCGGACCCCTGCCGGGAGAGTTCGACCTCGCCACCGACTACGGCGTCGCCGTCGCGACCCGCGCCCGGCAGCAGGAAGCCGCCGGTCGGTTCGCAGCGCTCCTCTCGGGACCGGCTTCGCGCGAGCTCCGCCGGCGCTGCGGCTTCCAAGCCTGACGCAGGCGCGAAGGCGCGAGTGTCGACATCGCGCATCGCTTACACTGTCGCCGGATCTGCCACGTCGTCCGATGTCCGCCGCACCACTGAGCCTGATCGCCCATCTCGACATGGATGCGTTCTACGCGTCGGTCGAGCTCCTGCGCTATCCTGAGCTCAAAGGCAAGCCGGTGGTCATCGGTGGCGGCGGGCGCCATCAGCCGGAAGAGTTCGTCGATCCGGACACCGGACAGACGCACAGGCGCTTCGCGACGCTGCACGGCTATACCGGGCGCGGCGTGATCACCACGGCGACCTACGAAGCGCGCCGCTTCGGGCTGCACTCTGCCCTCGGTTTGATGAAAGCCGCGCAGCTGGCCCCGCAGGCGGTGCTCTTGCCGGTCGATTTCGACGCCTATCGCCGGTATTCGCGCCTGTTCAAGGCGGCCGTTTGTGCCATTGCGCCGGAAGTCGAGGACCGCGGCATCGACGAAATCTTCATCGATCTCACCGGCGTGACGCTGCCGCGAATGCAACCGGAAGACGATCCGTGGGTGCGGGCGGGCGAGGTCGGGCTTGCGCTCAAGGAGGCCGTGCGCGGCGCGACGGGGCTGTCCTGCTCGATCGGGATTGCGCCGAACAAGCTGCTGGCCAAGATCGCCTCCGAGCTCGACAAGCCCGACGGGCTGACGCTCCTGCCGCTGGCGGACGTCGCGCGACGGGTTTGGCCGCTGCCGGCGCGCCGCATCAATGGCATCGGGCCCAAATCCAGCCCGCGGCTGGAAGGCCTGGGCATTGGCACCATCGGAGAGCTCGCCGCCGCCGACATCGCCATGCTGGTCGAGCATTTCGGGCCGCACTACGGAGCCTGGATGCACGAAGCGGCGCACGGCCGCGACGAGCGACCGGTGGTGACGCACAGCGAGCCGCAATCGATCAGCCGCGAGACGACATTCGATCGCGACCTGCATCCGACTCGCGACCGGGACGAGCTCTCGGCCGTGTTCAGCGAGCTCTGCGCAGGCGTCAGCGATGATTTGAGGCGCAAGGGCTACGTGGGCAAGACCATCGGGCTCAAGCTCCGCTACGACAATTTCAAGACAGTGACGCGCGACCAGACGATCGACGCCCCCACCCAGGACGCGCGAACGATCCGGCGCGCCGCGGGCGAGTGCCTCAAACGTGTGCCGCTGGACCGCCGCATCCGTCTTCTGGGCGTCAAGGTGGGCGCGCTCCGTCACGCCGACGCGCTACTGCCGGTCGCGCCGATCGCCGAGGAACCGACGCGAAACCTGTTCGACTAGGGCTTGCTAAAAGTCGATCGCGTCACGCTGGCGCGGCGTTGCGCTCGATCCAGTTCTCGAAACGCTGCAGGAACTTGTTCAGGAATTCCCGCGTGTCGTCGGCGACCAGCGCACCCTTGTCGTCGAAGAGCTTCGCCGCGTTGCCGATATAGGCTTCATGCGGCAACGCCGGGACGTTGAGGAAGACCAGCGACTGGCGCAGCTGGTGGTTGGCGCCGAAGGCGCCTACCGCTCCGGGTGAGACGCTGATGACCGCGCCGGGCTTTCCGTTCCATGCGCTTTTGCCATAGGGCCGCGAGGCGACGTCGATGGCGTTTTTCAGAACGCCCGGCACGCCCCGGTTGTATTCGGGTGTCACGAACAGCACCGCGTCGGCGCGCTCGATCCGCTGCTTGAACGCCGTAACCTCCGGCGCGGGACTCGCTTCGAAATCCTGGTTGAACAACGGCAGCTGTCCGATCTCGACGATCTCGAGTTTGAGCGAGGCTGGCGCCATCGCGATCAGGGCTTTGGCCATCTTGCGGTTGAACGATTCCTTGCGCAGGCTGCCGACAAAGACGGCGACGTCGCGGGCGGAGCTCATGGCATTCCTTTCTTGGTATGGGTGGACGGCAGCACCGACGCCGGCCCGTTGCTATTTTGCGCGGTGCGGTGGAACGACGACGTCGGTCGCGCTGTCGATGTCATTCAGTGCCGTATTGAGCATCGACAGCGCCTGCTCGATCCGACCCGCTGCCAGCTGGTCCCGGACCTCGACGATCAGCTGGCGCAAGGTCTGTTCGTAGGCTTCAGCCTGCTCGAGCTCCTGGATCAAACGGTCGATCTCGCGGGAGGCAGGTGGGCGCGGGTCGTCTCCGGAAGTCATGAGGGCTGACCATGGTCGCCGGTTTTCGACAGCGGGAAGCGACCGGCGCGCGGCGCCAGGAGTGCGCAAGTCAACGCGAGCCCCGGACGGTGCGTTCTGTTGAGTTCCATCGGATCAGCCTTGAGCATACCGTACATGGACTTCGCGCCGCGTAAACCGTTCCTGCGACGACTGGCGATCGGCATCGCCGTCGTGGGCGCATTGACCGCCTGCGGCACCGCCGCCCTGCAGCACGAGGAATCCCGGCTCACTTTCCAAGTCGTCCGTGACACGCCCCGCTGGTATACCGGGATGCCGGACGGCGTGCAGGAATTCGACATCCCGGTAGCGGACGCTCAGCCCGCCCAGCATATCCATGCGTGGTGGTGGCCGGCACCGAACGGCAAGGTCGACGCGCCGGCGATCCTCTATTTGCATGGCTCCCGGTGGAGCCTCACCGGTCAGCTCTTCCGCATCGAGGAACTGCGCGATTTCGGTTTTTCGGTGCTGGCTATCGACTATCGGGGCTTCGGCAAGAGCGACGGCGACATGCCGACCGAAAAGACTGTCTACGAGGATGCGCATGCGGCGTGGAACTGGCTGGCTGCGCGCCAGCCTGATCCCGGCAAGCGCTATATCTACGGCCACTCGCTGGGCGGCGCGGTCGCCATCGACCTGGCCGCTTCGCTGAACGGCGCCGACGCCGTGCCGGCACGCAGGCCCGCAGCGGCGGGACTGATCGTCGAATCCTCGTTCACGACGCTTGAAGACATGGCGAAGGCGCTAACTTATCCCTGGCTCCCCGTCGGGCTGTTGCTTTCCCAGAAATTCGATTCGATGAGCAAGATGGCGAACGTGCACATGCCGGTGCTGATCGTTCACGGCGCGGCTGATCGCTTCGTGCCGGTCCGCTTCAGCGAAGCACTCTACGGCGCGGCGTCGGGCCCCAAGAAGCTGCTGGTGATCGACGGCGGCACGCATAACAACAGCATGCGCACCGGCGTCGCCGAGTATCGGCACGCGCTCAGCGAGCTGTTCGGGCTGGCCAGCGGATCACCGCCGAAGGCGCATACGATGCACGGGGGCGGGCTCGGCCCTTGACCGCCGTCGCTAATGCGCCCTGGCGAAGACCTTGAGAAGCGGAGCGTCGAATTCGATCTGCGCCTGAGGGCCCCCTGCCTGGCGGGCGTCCAGGCGCCAGACTCCTGCAACGCGCTGGGCCGTGTCGGTGGTGAGCTGCAACGACGAAGGCGCCGCGGTTCCTGAATACTGGATCCGCTGTCCATTGGCGACGAGCCAGTAGTTGATCCGCGCGCCGGCATCGAGGTCGATCGTCAGGCCCTCGGTCATGTCTCCGTCACCGCACATCATCGTGGCACAGGTACGCAGCTTCGACGCGAGCTCGGTGCCGGAGAGCACGATACGTCGGACGACATTGCCCGTGACGGTGTCGGGACCCTTGACCAGGTACGCGTACTGGGGTTTGACAACGACGAGGCCGGCCTTGCTCTGGTAGCTTATCGATCCGGAAGCGCCACCGGGCTCGGCGCCGCCGGTAGCCGTCGATAGCGAGGCCGCCAGCGCGAGCACGACGACGCGGCGGATTCCTTCCGCCGTCGATAGGCGCCGCACTACGCGCTCGTGCGCTTCCCGTGCCGCATGACGCCGTCGCAGATTGATCGCGCCGGATCGTCGGACGGCAGCTTGGCGCAGACGGTATCCATTTGCGCGCGTATCCGCGCCAGGGCCGCCTGGTGCTGTCGGCCCGCGTTCCATGCGGCGAGCTTGTCGCCGAGGCGCTCGAGGCCGACGCGATTGCGTTCGTAGAACGTGTCCGGTGTCGGATCGAGCTCACCGATAACCCTCGTTGCTGCCTGCTCGATGCGCGCCTCGTCCTGGGGGGTGAGATCAATGAGCGACTTGACGTAATGAACGCCCCATTGCAGGCGCGTCGCCGGACCATCGGCCGCGGCATACGCCTTCTGCTCCCAGTCGAGCGCAGCGGCCTTGTCGCCGCGCTTTTTCGCGTTGGCGGCGAGGTCGAGCATGAAATAGTAAGGTGCATGCGAGCGCTTGAGCTCGGCCTGAAGCAGCGCGTCGGAGGCGTTCATCAGATCGGCCTCGGCGAGGGCATCCGCGGCCGCGCTGATGACTGCTTGCCTCGCGTAGGGATCCGTCGTCTCGCGGTCGGCGCGGGTGACCTCGTCGCGCACACTCTGCAGCAACGGGTCGGCCAAGGCACCCTTCGGATGATCGAGCTTGGCGAGCGCGATGCGCCCGCTCAAAGTGGAGAGCCGGTCGGCGGTCGAGATCGCGGGGTCGGCCACGAAGCGCTCGAGTACGGCGTTCCACTCCGAAACGAGGTCGCTTCGCGCCGCGGTATGCGGCCGCGTGACATAGGCGACTACCTTGTCGCCGTAGTAGGTCAGCAGGTCGAAGTTTTCCTGCGCGAGCACCGCGTCCGTCAGAATGCGACGCAGATCGGCCACCGCAGCTGGGTCTTCGCGTGGCTTGACGTCCTTGGCCGTCGCGGCGGCGGCCAGCGCCCGCAGGCGCAACCGCGCCGCCGTGTCGGGTTGATCCGCAGGGCACGCTTGCGCGAGACGCCGCAAGGTTGGAGCCAGTGCCTTGGCGGCGACCAGACGGTGCTCATCGGTGTCCCAGGAATAGTACGCGAGCATGCGCCAATCCTCGGCCGACAGCGCGGTCCTATCGCCGATCGGAGAAAGCGCCGCGGCCAAGGTCTCGCGAACCGGCCGCGCTCCGTTGATGCCCATCGCCAGCACCCGCATGTACTGCTCTGCATCGACTTCCCCCGGCAGGCGGGTGATCTCGCTGCCATCGGGCTTGAACAGAATCATCGTCGGATAGCCGCTGACCTTGAAGCGGTCGCCGAGCTTCTGAGCGCTGACGCCATCGCCGTCGATATATACCGGCACAAAAAAGCGCGAGCGCTCGATGAAATCCTGGCGGTTGAAAATCGTCGCCTTGACCTGGTTGCACGGCGGACACCAGACGGCGCCCCAATACAGGAACACCGGCTTGTTCTGCGTTTTCGCTGATGCGAAAGCCGCGTCGACGTCGCCTTTTTGCCAGGCGATGCCACCTGCCGGACGCAGCCCTTCCGCCGCTACGTTGGTCGGGGCACCGACAGTCGTCGCGAGCGCATCGGTCTTCGGCTTGGGCGCGGCGGTCGGATCCGGCGCCTTTTGGCACGCACCGAGAACCGCGAGTACGGCCGCGAATGCGGCGATCTGTCTGGCGTTCATCATCGAAGACGCGGAGTCACTGTCCCATTATGCCAGCGTCGCGGAGCGGGGCCAACGTGCTCGCCTTCGTCCTACAGGTGATTCAGACACGGGCTGATTCACTTCCCGGGCCCGCAAGCTGAGAATTGCTCATGTGGTCGCAAGCGGCGGATCTTTCGCCGCGAGCCACAAGAAGGAGCTTACGATGATTATTCCACCGATCCGAATCCTTGCTTGTCGAATGGTCTTGGGCGCATTGGCAAGCGGCGCCCTCTTCGCGCAGTCCGCGGCGGCCGGAACCACGCAGGCGCCCGCCGCCAACGGTATGGCGCCGGCCGGCAAGGCACCGATGGCCGTGACCCGCGCCCTGAGTGCGCAGGACCGCAAATTCGTCGCCATCGCCGGCGAGGCCGGCGGGGCCGAGGTCGAGATGGCGCGAATCGCCATGGAGCGTGCCGAGTCGTCCGACGTCAAGAACTTCGCCTCCCGCATGGTTTCCGATCACCAGAAAGCGGGCGACGAGCTGGACAAGATCGCATCGAACAAGGGCGTAAAGGTCGACGACAAGCTGTCGGCCCAAGATCAGGCCGAGCTCAACCGATTGACCAAGCTGGAAGGCGCGAGCTTCGACCGCGAATACGTCAAATCGCAACTCGCCGCGCACAAGGCTGCGGTCGCGCTGTTCGACAAGGAATCGAAGAGCGGCAACGACAGCGAGCTCAAGGGCTTTGCGGCCTCGACCTTGCCGACCTTGCAGGATCACCTGCAGCTGGTCCAGCAGCTTTCCAAGTCCGCGTCGCGCGCCGCAGCTACGCCTGCCGCGGCGGCACGGAGCACCAAGTCGTGAACGCCTGGGCGCGAGTGCGCCACGAGCTGGCGGCGATCATCGTATTGACGCTGCTGCTCCTGGTCATGGCGATGTTCTCGGCGCCGGTGGCGAGCGCCGCCGATGAGCCCCAGCTGCGTAACAACGGCGGCGTCGACTACGTATCCGGCGGCGTCGGCAAGGACGAGGCGGACGCCCTCAAGCAGCAGTCGGCGGATTTTGCCCTGACGCTCGAGTTCGCCTCGTCGCGCACCGCGGAAGGCGATGTCAGCCCAGGCGCGTACCTGTCCGATGTGAAGGTCGACATTCGCGACTCGCAGGGTCGCGCGATGCTCGACACGACCTCGGAGGGGCCCCTGCTGCTGGTACGTCTGCCTCCGGGCGACTACACGGTGGACGCCGAATGGAACGGCGTGCGCAAGCAGCACAACGTCGATCTCCCCGAGGGCGCGCGACGGCATGTCGTCTTCATGTGGTAGTCCGATCTGATGGGCCGGCCGACGCGCACGGCCGATCCGGCGGGTGCGGCAGCGTTTCGCGCGCCGATCGCCACGCTGGCGGAAGAAAGCCAGATCGAGCTCTTCGCGTTGCCGCCGCGCCTGCCGCACGGGCTTGTATACCGGGCCCATTTCATTAGCCGGGCCGAGGAAGCCGCGCTGCTCGCGGCGATCGCCCCGCTGCCGTTTCGTCAGGCGCGTTTTCAGCAATACGTGGCACGTCGGCGCGTCGTGCATTTCCATGCGGATGGCGACGTGGACACCGACGAGTCGTACGACGACGGCGAGTCCTTTTCGCTTGGGCCGGTGCCGCCATTCATGGCGGCGTTGCAGCACCGCGTGGCCGAGGCTTTCGGCATGACGCGCTTGTCGTTCGTTCACACGCTGGTTACCGAGTACCCGCCCGGCGCGCCGATCGGATGGCACAGGGACAAACCCACGTATGGCGTTGTTTTCGGGATTTCGCTCAAGGGGCGCGGCATGATGCGCTTCCGCCCGCTCGACGCCCGCGTCGAGCCGAGGCAGACCTACGCGCTGGAACTCGAGCCACGCTCTCTCTACATGATGCAAGGGCCAATCCGCTGGCTTTGGCAACACAGCATGCTTCCCGCGAGGGAATTGCGCTATTCGATCACCTTTCGGACCCGCGCCCAGGACGAGGCCGCCTCGGCGGCCTAGCGTCCTGTTCCGTAATTCCACTGGCTGGCGGCGCAGGCTCCGCACGGGGCGACGCCCTCCGACGCACGATTGCACCGCCGTGACGCAAGCTGCAGAATAGGCGAAGGTCCTAGTGAGCCGCCGTCCGCGGGTTCGGATCATGCGCGCCTTTCTTGTGCTCTTCGTACTGCCGGTGCTCATCGGAGTCGCGTCCGAGCGTCTGTTTCGCGATACGACCCGCGCAACGCTCGCCGCGACGCTGGCGGCGCCGTTGCTGATGTATCTATGCCTTGACGTTTTCGACCCGACCGGGACCTGGAATTGGCTTGCGACCCTGCTTGTCTCGCCACTGGTGATCGCGCTCGCCTTGGCGAGCGTGCTTTTCTGCTTCGGACGGCCGCCACGGCGCCGCCGCGATCCGACCACCTGAACGCACGGCGCTTCTTCTCGGTCCTACAGAAGAATCAGACAGACTCCGATGCTTTCCGCATTGTCGTTGCGCCAGAATGGAATCGTGTAGGGAGGACGAGCCAGTAACGATGGCGTCGTGCCTTCCCCGGGCGGCATCGCAGGCAGTCCTATCCCTACATCCAATCGACCGGCAACGACTCTTTCTAAAAAACGCATGTGATTCCCCGGGTTCGTCCTGAAACCGGGCGGGCGCGGGGAGTGTGGCGGGCCGGGCAACCGGCCCGTTTTGTTTTCTCCCGCGGGCGGCGCCGCGCTCGTCTTCGAGGCGGGCGACGGTGCACCGCGGGAGCAAGAGGCAGCGGTAATCGACAATCGATCTTGCAGGAGATATCAGGATGGCTAACGACAAGCACACTAGCGGACGTGAGCAAGGGCGCCAGCAATCTGCCGACATGGGGCTGGCTGGGCGCGGGCAGCAAGGTACAGGACAAGCACCGCGTACGACGGGCGCCCCGGGCGCCAGGACTCAATACGGCGGACCGCTGCAAAGTCGCGGCGGCAGCCAGGCGTCGCCCTGGACAAATTACGGCGCCTATGGCGGCGGCCCGTTCTCGGTTATGCGCCGCATCAGCGACGAGATGGATCGGCTGTTCGAAGGGTTTGGCTTCGGTCGTGGCGGACTCGACGCAGAGTCAGGCTGGCCGGCCGCCTATCCCACAGGTGCGGAGCAAGGCGCATCGCTTTGGTCTCCACGCCTCGAGATGTACGAGCGCGACGGCAAGCTGACGGTGACAGCCGACCTGCCCGGCGTGAAAAAAGAAGACGTCAAAGTGGAAGTGGACCAGGACGCCATCGTCATCCAGGGGCAGCGCCGTCAGGAGCAGAGCACTCCGGAGCAGGGGTACTATCGAAGCGAGCGCAGCTACGGCAGCTTCTATCGCACGATACCGTTGCCCGAGGGGGTGGATCCGTCCACGGCGAACGCGACCTTCCGCGACGGCGTATTGCATATCACGCTGCAGGCACCGCAGGCGCGGTCGACCAGCCGGTCGCTCGAAATAAAGGACGAGTCGGGCGCAGGCGGCATGCATTCGGGCGGAGACGACACCCCGAGGGGCGGGACCCAGCAGCGATAGGGCGGCGCGCAAGTTGGTGAGGGTGTTTGTCTTACATGAAATTCAGACAAATTCCTATTCCCGCAGGCGCCACGGCTGGGCAAGATAGCATCAAGTAGGGACAACAAGTCGAAGTGTCGAGGCCGGATTCGGATTAGACGCGACGGCAGCACTTGTCCCTACCCCCAGCATCCCAAAGAGAGCGAGCGAAAGAAAAAACAAGAAAGACGTTGGTTCCTCCAAGCCGATCCCGACGGAACGGCGAGGAGATGGACGGACCGGGAGACCGGTCCGTTTTGTTTTTACGGCTGGATAAAACGCAGGAGGCTGACGATGAAATCGATTCTGAATGCAAGTCTTGCGGCTCTGGCCGGCACGCTGATGCTGGCCGGTTGCGCAGTAGCCCCGGTCGGGGGTCCGTATGCGTACGGGTATCAGCAGCCCTACTATTATTATGACTCGGGTCCGGCGTACTACGGCTATTACGGATATTACGATTACGGGCCCCACTACTACTACGGGCGACCGGCCATTGCGGGGAGCTTTCGATTCAGCGATCGCGACCACCACAGTAGCCAGGGCGGTGCGTGGCGCCACAACGCGCTGACGAGTAGCAGCGTCCAGACCTCGCCTCGCGTTTCCCGCACGACTCGCAGCACGGCGCCGACCAGGCACCAGGCCTCGAGGGCGGCGCGCCCCAACCGCGTCGTCGTACAGCACGATGCGGGTAGTCACGGCTGACGGCACGAGCGACCTAGAATCAGCCCGGGCCCTCGTGCCCGGGCTTTTTTTTGGCTGCACTCCGCACCTTCCGAAAAGGCCCATACCGCAACACGGCCCCTCCGGTTATGATGCCAGCTCCTGCGGCGACTCGGGCCGGCGACCTACGGCCTCGCTCGTTCTGACCTCGGCCACCATGCTGCTGCGCTGGATCACGGCAATTTATCTGGTCTACCTGGCCGTGCCGATCGCGCTGCTGATCATCGGATCGTTCGGACAGCTGTGGCTCAACACGGTGTTGCCGACCGGCGTGACGGCGCAGTGGTACCGGGACGTCGCCAACGATCCCAGTTTTCGCCGCGCCTTCGGCTCGAGTCTCCTCGTCGCAACGTTGTGCTGCGGCGCCTGCACCGCGGTCGGTCTCCCCCTCGGCTACGCAATCTTCCGCACACGGAGCCAAAAGGTGCGCGCCCTGGCGCGCGTCCTCTATCAGTTGCCGGTCGCCCTGCCGGCGCTGGTGCTCGCGTTCGGCTTCATCCTGGTTTTCAGTTCCGACGCGCTGCCGTGGCTCGGCAGCATCTGGCTGCTCGCCGCGGGCCATCTGGTTCTTACCTTGCCGTACTTTCTGCACACGGTGATTGCCGACATGCAGCGCCTCGGTCTGCACGTCCTCGAAGAAGCGGCCGAATCGCTCGGCAGCAGCGCGACCCAGCGCTTCGTGCACGTCGTGCTGCCTTCGTTGCGGCATTCCATTTTCGCCGGACTGATCGTCGTCGCCGCCATATCGCTCGGCGAGTTCCAGTTCTCGAACCTCATCGCGGGCTTTCTCAACCGCACGTATCCGATCGTTCTGTTGCAGGCGTTCTACGGCGCCACGGGCTTCGCCTGCGCCGCGACCGTCATCCTGCTCGCGTTGGCGATCGTCGCCGGCATCGCCGGCGGCTTGTCCACCGGCGGGGCCGCGCGCATGAAGGCGGCACTGGCATGACCGCGCCGGCGGCGCAGGCGGTCGCGCTGCAGAGCGTCAGCTATCGTTATCCTGGTACGAATTCCGGCGTGCACGACATCGCGCTCCATATTGCGCCGGGCGAGCTGGTGGTATGCATCGGTCCGAGCGGATGCGGCAAGACGACGTTGCTGCGTCTGATCGCCGGCTTTCTGACGCCCGATACCGGCAGCATCCGCCTGAATGGCGAGGACGTCAGCCGTCTGCCGACGCGCACGCGGCAATGCGGCGTCGTGTTCCAGGCGTATGCGCTGTTTCCGCACATGCGCGTTTGGGAAAACGTCGCCTATCCGCTGCGAGTACGCGAGGTCGATCTGGCCGAGCGGCGCAGGCGAGCCGGCGAAATGCTGGAACTGGTCGGCCTCTCCGGCCTGCACGATCGCCTGCCGGCGCGGCTGTCGGGCGGGCAGCAGCAGCGGGTCGCGCTCGCGCGTGCTCTCGTGTTCAAGCCGCGTGCGTTGTTGCTCGACGAGCCGCTCTCCGCGCTCGACGCGGCTTCGCGTGTGACGATGCGTGATGAAATCCGTCGCATCCAGCGCGAACAGAACATCGCATCCCTGCTGATCACCCACGATCAGGACGAAGCCCTGTCGCTCGCCGATCGCGTGATCGTATTGCGCGATGGACGACTGGTTCAGTCCGGGTCGCCGCATGAGATCTACGATCGCCCCTTCGACGCTTTCGTCGCGAACTTCGTCGGCCGCGCCAATGTTCTGGACGCCACCGTCGTCGACGTCGAAACCGTCGATAGTTCGATCGGCCGCCTTGCGACGCCCCGTCACGGACGGGACGTTGGTACCCCGATCCGGCTGCTGGTGCGCCCCGAGCGAATCGAGCTTGCTGCCACCGGCGGCGGAGAGAACGTCTTTGCCGCCAACGTGCTGCGTGACCGTTTCTTCGGGGCATCGCGACAGATCGAGGTTGCCGCCGGCAACGGCCGGCTCGAGATCGAAACCGCGGCGCGCGGCCGCGTCGACCGCGTGCGGGTGCCGCGCGATGCGATACAGTTCATCATCGACAACTAGGGCCTGTTCACACTATGTCTGCGAAATGCGTTGCGAGCGAAAATGGCTCTGCGCGAGGCGCGAAAGCGAAGGCGGGCCGAGAGCCCGGCGAGCTTTTGCAACAAAGCGCAGAGCCATTTTCGCCGCAACCCGAAGGGAACGGGCGGCCTGGGGCGCCACTCTGCGTTGCTTTCCTCGCGAAGACGCCCGGTCTTAGCTTCGTCAAGCGCCTTGATTGGCGCCCCAGGCCACCCGTTCGCAATCGTAGACATAGTGTGAACAGGCCCTAAAGGGAGGGACCGTGAAGACATTGCAACGTCGCTCGCTGCTCGTCGCAGCTCAATTCGCGCTGGCGCTGTTCGCTGCCGCGGCATTCTCGCAAACGGTGCTCGATTCGCCCGAGCTCTACGCGGGCGAGAAGGCCGCCTACGATGCCGCCAGGAAGGAGGGCATGGTCGTGAGCTTCGATACCGGGCCGACGTGGGCCAACTGGGCTGCAGAGTTCGCGGCGTTCAAGAAGCGCTATCCGGAAATCGAGATCGTCTACAACGACATCGGCTCGGCCGCCACCGTCGTTGCGCTCGACAAGTCGCGCAACCGGCCGCAGGCCGACACCGCATACTATTTCGCGGCCTCGGGGATCGACGCGGTCGCCAAGAACGTGGTGGCGCCGTTCAAGCCGGTCAATTTCGACAAGCTGACGCCGGTATTCCGCGATCCGGAAGGAAAGTGGTTCACGATTCATACGCTGACGGTTGCGTTCATCGTCAACACCAAGCTCGTAAAGAACGTTCCCCAGTCATGGGCGGACCTGCTGAAGCCGGAATACAAGAACGCCGTCGTCTATCTCGATCCGCGCTCGACCGGCGTCGGGCAGGTCGTCGCGCTAGCCGCCAACTTCGGCGCGGGCGGGGACATGAACAACGTCCAACCGGGGCTGGATTATCTCGGGAAGCTGCACAGGACGGGCAATGTCCTGCGCGTTCTCGGAACCACGCCGTACGCGCAGTTCGTCAAGGGCGAGATTCCGATCTGGATTTCCTACGAGAACGATGGATTGAAGGCAAAGTACATCGACGGCCTCGGCGATGCGGTCGCGGTCGTGATCCCGAAGGAGGCGTCGGCGGCCGCGCCTTATGCGATCAGCCTCGTCGAAAAAGGCCCCAACCCGGCGGCAGGCAAGCTGTGGCTCAACTTCATCATGACCGACATGGGGCAGGGCATCTTCGCGCAGGGATTCGTGCGGCCGTCGGTGCCGGGCGTGAAGCTTCCCGACAATGTCGCCGACAAGTTGCCCGCGGCGCCGCAGGTCCACCCGGTCGATGTCAAGGCGGCGGCTGCCAAGAAATCCGATATCGACAAGGGCTGGTCGGCGGCGACCGGGAGCCAGTGAGGCTTGTTGCGGCGCATCCGGACCGCGACCGGTGAAGCGCACGAACGCCAACATCGCGATGGCGATGCCGGGCGTACTGCTGATCGGCGTCTTTTTCGCGGTCCCGGTCATCGCCGTCGCGGTCGACGCGCTGCGCGAAGGCTCGCAGGCGTTTGGGCGCATTTTCGCGACGCCGGGCTTCTGGACTGCTCTCGGCGGAAGCGCTGCGCTGACGCTCGTCGCCGCCACGCTCTCGACGGCGGTGGGACTCGCCGTCGCGCTGCATCTGTCGCGGCTTACGCCGCGCCCGCGTACCGTGCTGTCGTTCGTCATCGCGCTGCCACTGACCTTCTCGGGCCTGATCGTCGCGTATGGATTTATTCTGGGATACGGACGCGCAGGCTTCGTCACGCAACTGCTGGCGCTTACCGGTCTCGATCCGGCGACCCTCGGCGGCGCGCTTTTCACTCCGGTCGGCCTCGCGTTCGCCTCGTCGTACTATCTGATCCCGAGGATCGTCATGGGCATGCTGCCGGTCCTGGTGAATTTCGACCGTGCGCAGCTCGCGGCCGCCGAATCGCTCGGGGCGACACCGGCCCAGGCCTTTCTCCACGTGCTCCTGCCACAGATAGCCGCGCCCGCGCTCGCATCGTTCTGCCTGGTCGCGGCGGTGGTGTTTGGCGCGTACGGCACGGCGCTGGCGCTGGTTGGCACGCAGCTCCCGATCCTGCCGCTGCGCCTCTACAGCCTGATTTCGGAAACGGGGTCGGATTTTCCGGCGGCGGCGGCGCTGGCGTTGCTCATCACCGCCGTCTGCTCGTCAGTCATCGCCGTCGGTGAGTGGGCGGGAGCCCGGCATGAACGCCACCTTTAGGCTGGACCGAGGCGCTGGCATTCTGTCCGATGCGAAGGGCCGGCGCTTCGACGCAGCACGCCGCGTCTGGGTAGCGGACGAAGCCCATGCAGCCGGTCGTGACCGTCAAGACGAGGCCGAGTCGGTCGATGCCATCGCCGCGGCGACGTGGCTGCAGCGCGAGAGCGGCCGACCGCTGCGCGTGCCGATCGGCGTCGTCGGCCCGCGAGAAGCGACGGTTGCGCAATGCGCGGCAGCGGAAGAGGTCGGGGCGCTGCTCGCCGGCTGTGGCTTTGCCGTGATCTGCGGCGGACGCCAGGGCGTGATGCAGGCCGCGTGCGAGGGTGCCGCCCGCAATGGCGGACTGTCGATCGGGGTGTTGCCCGACGCCGACCCTGCGCTCGCCAATCCCTTCGTGGGTATCGCGATCGCGACCGGGATCGGCGAGGCACGCAACGCGTTGATTGCGCGCGCGGCGTTTTGCCTGGTCGCGATCGGCGACAGCTTCGGAACCTTGTCCGAAGTCGCGCTCGGACGCCAGTTTGGCAAGCTCGTGATCGGGCTGCAAGGCGCAGCGCAAGTCGACGGCGTGCATCACGTTGCCAGCCCGCACGCCGCCGTATCGATGGTCGCCGAGCTCGCCCTCGGGCTGACGCGCTGACGCTTGCGCCAAGCGGCCTCATGAGCTGCCAGCACCGTACGCAGCGCAAGTCGTGGCAAAATCGCGCAAGATGAACGCCAAGGCAATCACTCTGCGGTTCGCAAAAAGAAGCGAAGCGCCGACGCTCGCCTTGATGTCGCGCGACCTGGTCGAGGCCGGATTGGGATGGCACTATCGCGCCGACCGCATCCGGCAGTTGATCGACGACGTCAACGGCGTGGCGCTGGCCGCTTGCGACGGCGAGCGCGTGGCCGGATTCGCGATCATGAGCTTCGGCGACGAGCACGCGCACCTCGTGCTGCTTGCGGTGCGGGCAACGCACCAGCGCTGCGGCATAGCGCGTCGCATGACCGAATGGCTGCTCGAATCTGCAGCGGTCGGCGGAATCGCCTCGATCAAGGTCGAGTTGCGCAGCGACAATACGGCGGCCTACGCGCTTTATCGCGGGCTCGGATTCGTCGAAATGCTCCGCGCACCAGGCTACTATCGCGGACGCGAAACGGCGATTTTCATGATGCGCATGCTGCGCCCTCCAGGGCTGGTGGCGCACACCTGGCGTCCTCCGACCCTCGATCGGCGATAGACGCCCTGCTGCCGCGCGAAGCTTGGGTTCACCGGCGGCGTGCGGCCGGCTTGCGTTGCCCGTTGCCAGCCCCAAACTGCGACGTCAGGGACCGCCGGGCGTGGTTTTGCGTGATGAAGGCAGGTTGGCATGTCCGAAATCGTCATACTTCTGATCGTGGCAATGGGCGGCTGGTTTGCCTTCGATGCGTTGCGGGCGCGCGAAGCGGCGACGGTCGCGGCGCGCGACGCGTGCCGCGCTCAGGGCCTGCAATTCCTCGACGATACCGTGCACGGTGCGCGAATTCGCTTCGCAAGGGATGCGGAGGGGCTGCTCCGCCTGCGCCGTACCTTTTCCTTCGAATTCTCCGATGACGGCATGACCCGCCGCGCCGGCCGGGTCGTGCTGCTCGGGGCCCGGGTCGAATCGCTTCAGCTCGATCCCTACCGCGTCGCGTAATCGTCAGGCCTGCAGACCGATGTCGAAGACGGCGGCGTAGCCTTCGCCGTCGGCCGTGGCATCGACCAGCAATTGCCTGCCGCCGTGGCGAAACAGGAAGTCGTCGCTGTTGCGCACCTCCGGTCGTCCGCGCCTTGCGTACGGCGCGGCAGCGAACACCCGCTCGCTCAGCGCATCGTCGAAATACAGCTGCGACGTGAATTCGGCCGTGCGTGTGCCTTCCGTGGTGCGGATCTTGAAATGCACGTGTACGGCGCGGCCCGGATACCAGCCCGGATAGACGGTTGCGAAGCGCGCGATGCCATCTGCTTCGGTCGTCTGGAAGCCGCGCAGGAAGGCATCCCCCGCGGTCGATCCGCGCCGGTCGCGCACTGCCGAATAAGTCCCGGCGGCGTCGCAATGCCAGACGTGCACCTGTGCCCCGGCGAGCGGCGCGCAAGACGAATCGCCGACGCGAGAGACGTGGAACGCCAGCCGCAGAGGCACGCCTTGCTTGACCGCGCCCGTGCGCGGATCGCTGCGCAGATCGGACCTTTCGAGATCGCCATCGACGAAGAACGGACCTTCGGTCTGCTGCGGGCGGGCGATGCATGCCGGCCGCGGAGCATCCGCAGCCCAGCTTAGGCCGCGACGCGTGGCAAGAAGCGCGGCCGAGCTCCCGAGCAGCGCCAGCGTCCGGCGGCGCCTGCGCAGGCTATCGGGTCGGCAATCGTCGTCGTGCATTCCGCGCGCGATATCGGCAGTGGGCTGGGCGAGGCAGGCTACTTCTTGGTGATCGCGCTGACTCCCGAACCGGCGACCAGCGCGCGTATCTCGCGCAGCTTGGTCTTGATTCTCGCGGCGTTTTCGGTGCCCATGCGCGTCATGATTTTCTGTCCGGCGGAGCGGGACTCGAGGTCCGGATCGGCGTATTGATAAAAGACTTTGGGCCGGACCAGCGCCGGCGGAGCGGAGACTTCCGGCGCCGCGAGGAGGTCGTCGATCGTCTGCACCAGGCGATCATTGAAGTAGCCGTTCGGGTAGCCCAGCGCGCGATAGTCCTCCTGCAGCAGCGGGTAGAAATGCACGTAGATGCCGACCAGCGTCTTTGCATCGACCGCTTCGGCCAGCTCCACGTACGGCGCGTAACGGCCGGCATTGTCCCCGGCGATGGCCAGCGCCTCATCGTCGCCCGAGGCGGCAAAGGCCCCTCCCGGGGGCTTGAGAGGCAGGTAGCGCAACGGCAGCGTCTTGCGCGGAAGATTGTCGACCGTCGCGACAAAGCGGTGAACGATCGAGTCCTCGTAGAACATCCTGTCCAACGCCGCCTGTCCGAACAGATCGGCCAGCGCGTTCTGCATCGTCGTGTCGCTCACCATCAGCGCGGGCAATGGCTTCTGCTCGACCGTCGGCGGCACGCTGGCTTTCGCCTCCTCGATCGGATGCTCGACGCCGGGTGGAGCAGCGACCGCGGGAGCGACGGTCTCCGCTGGTGGAGCAGGCGGGGTCACGGCGGCCTGTCGCGCCTGTTGCTGCTGCCATAGATAGTAGCCGACCCCGCCGGCCGCGAGCGCAAGCACGATCCAAACCACCCAAGCCGCACCGCCGCGCCTTGGCGCGCGCAGTGGACGCGTATCCGCGTCGGCGGCGAAAGGCGCGTCGCCCGATGCCGGCTCGCCGACTGCACCGATCCGATGTCGCTCGTCGGCTGTTGATGGATAAGCCATCGTGAGTCCTCCCGTTCCATTGAAACCCGAAGCCGCTGGCTGGCGATGCGGCGCGGGGTCAATGCCTTGGTCCATGCCCGTCGGGAGAAGTTCGCCCTTCTGCCTGCCCCATCGCGCCGGCGGGCCGAGACAGTCCGCCTTCAACGAGAGTTGCCCGCCGTTTTCCCGGGATCCAGCTTTTGCGCAGCGATCACGGCGGCCAGTAGCACGAGTCCTATGGCATCGCTGATGTAGCCTGGCTTGATCAGCAATAGGGCGGCCACTACCAGTACCGCGCGTTCCCACCATCGCGCCTCGCGCATCAGGTATCCCTGGAGGCCTGCGGCGAGGCACATGACGCCTATGACCGCCGACGCCGACGAGGTGAGGCTGTCGAACCAGTTGCCGATCAGCATCAGCGAAGGTTCGTAGATGAACATGAACGGCACGACGTAGGTCGCCGCCGCGATGCGCACCGCCTGCCAGCCGGTGGCCCACAGGTCGCTTTTGGCGAGGCCGGCCGCGGCAAAAACCGCAAGGGCGACCGGCGGCGTGATCGCCGACAGGATGGCGAAATAGAAGGCGAACATATGTGCAGCCGGTGCGATCGCGCCGAGCTTGATGATCGCCGGCACGAGCAGCGACACCATGACGATGTACGACGGCGTCGTCGGCATGCCCATGCCGAGGACGATGCCGGCAATCGCGGTCAGCACGAGCGCGGCGATGAGCGAGCTCTGGGCCAGCACGATCACGAACTCGGTGAACGTGATCCCGAGCCCGGTGATGGTCACGCAACCGATCACGATGCCGGCGCAGGCGCACGCCATGGCGACGGACAGCGTATTGCGCGCACCATCGACCAGCGCGTCGAATACGTTACGCCAGCCGATGCCGCCGCGGGTGCTTGACCGGAGCAGCGCCATCGGGATGCAGGTCAGCGCGCCCGCGAGCGCGCACAGGGGGGCCGAGTAGCCGAGCATCAGCCCGAAAAGCACGACGAAGATCGGTACGAACAGGTGCCCTCGCACCGCCATCACCCGGAAGAATCGCGGCAGCTCCGACCGGGGCACGCCGGCCAGCTTGTAGCGTTTGGCGTCGAAATGCACGGCGAAGAAGAGCGACACGTAATACAGCAGCGCGGGGATCGCCGCCCATAGTGCGACCTGCGCATAGGGAACCGCGAGAAACTCGGCCATCACGAACGCGGCGGCGCCCATGACCGGCGGCATGATCTGGCCTCCGGTCGACGCGACGGCCTCGACTGCCGCGGCGAACGGCGGACGGAAGCCGGTCCGCTTCATCAGCGGAATCGTGATCGGCCCGTCGACCATGACGTTCGCGACGGCGCTGCCGGACACCGTGCCGAACAGCGCCGACGAGACGATGGCGACCTTGCCCGGGCCGCCTGCGGTGTGCCCGGTGATCGACATCGAGAAGTCCATGAAAAGCTGCCCCGTGCCGCTTCGTTCCATGAACGAGCCGAACAGCACGAATAGCATCACGTAGCTCGCCGAGACGCCGAGCGTCGAGCCGAAAATGCCCTCGGTCGAAAAGTAGAGCTGCTCCATCAGCACCTGCGGCGTGATGCGAGTGAAGCCGATCGCGTAGATGAGGAAAGCGAGCGCCGTCAGCGGCAACGCGAGGCCGATCACCCGGCGCGTGGCTTCGAGCACGATGGCCACCGCGATGACCGCGTAGATCCTGTCCGCGACCGTCAGATCGTCGATGTAGATGATGCGGTTGATGAAGTATTCGTAGTTGAGAAAAATGTGCAGGACGAAGCCGAAGCCGAGCGCGAGCAGCAGCAAATCGACGCTTCGCCACGCAGCCGCCCCGCGCGGACGCAGCGGATAGAGCAGGAAGACCAGCGTCAGCGCAAACAGCAGATGGGTACCGCGGAAGATGATCGCCTCGGGCGGCCCGAATGCGGCAACGTACATGTGGTAGAGCGACATCGCTACCGCGACCGCGTTGATCATCCAGCGCAGCGCGATACTGCCGGGAGTGGTCGCCTGCGCCTCGTCGGAGACGATGACGGCGGGCACTACTTCGGACAAGTCAGTGGCCCTTCGGCAAGCAGCGGGCCGTCCCATGCGACACCTGCCCGACGCTGGGAATGGGGCCGCCGAATAGCGAACGGGGCGACCGTGCGTCGCCCCGTCGGTGGATGCGCGCCGTCGACACGCTACATCGCGCCCACTTCCTTGTAATACTTGGCTGCGCCCTTGTGGAACGGCACGCCGATGTCGACTGCCATGTCCTTGGCCGTCAGGCCGGCGATCGGCTTCACCACCGCCGCCATGTCGTCGACGTGGGCGGCCATCGTCTTGGTCATCCGATAGACCACGTCCTCCGGCAGGTCGCAGGCCGCGACGATGTGCGTCGTGTACCCGATCGCGGGAACGTCCTTGTCCTGCTTGGGATAGGTTCCCGCCTTGATGACGAGCTTGTTGTAGCCGGGGTTCTCCTTTTTCAGCGCACCCATGGTCTTGTCGTCGACCGGCACCATCACGACGTCGCGCGCGCTGGCGAGGTCCATGATCGCCGACGCTGGTGCGGTCGTGCCGAGCGTGAAGACCTGCGCATGTCCGTCCTTCATCATGTCGACCGCGTCGGTATATCCCGCCTGATAATTGACCTTGCTCAGCGACTGGTAGCTCATGCCGTTGAGCTTGAGCACCTCCCCGGTCAGGATTTCGGAAGTATTGCCCTTCGGCTGGGTGACGAGCGTCTTGCCCTTGAGGTCGGCGAACGAGTGTATGTTCGCGTCGGACAAGGCGACGACCTGGAAGTATTGCGGGTAGAGATTCGCCACCTGACAGACCTTGGTGACCTTTTTCGGATAGGGTGCCCGGCCTTCGATTCCGTCGACGGTGGTCGCCGAGTTGGCAAAGCCGATCTGCGCCTTGCCTTCGTCGATGCCGCGAACGTTGGCGATGCCGGCACCGGGCTGTTGCTGGATCTGCAGCCCGGGGACCGCCGCCTCCCACATGTGCTTCAGCGCCCCGCCGAGCGGGATCCACGAACCGCCCTGCGGACCGGTCATCATCGTGACCTGCTGCGCGGCGACGGGAAAGGCGATAGCGGCGGCAATCGCCGTGACGCCGAGACCAATGGAACGTGCGAGCTTCATGCTGCCTCCTGGGGGAACGCACTACGCGCACTACGCCCGAAAAGCTCGCGTGCGCCATGTTTCTTGGGATTGTGTGGCCGGCGGCGCCGATGGTCAAGCCGGCTCGGAACGGGCGCTGGCGCGAACAGCGCGTTAACATCGAGGCTGGCGGTTGGATTCGCACCGCCCAACGAAAGGTAACGATCGTGACCGCTGAACCGCAATACGCACGCTTTGGCAGTGGCAAGGCCGTGCGCCGCGTCGAGGACGAGGCGCTGCTGATCGGCGCCGGCCGATTTGCCGATGACGTTTCGCTGCCCGGCCAGGCGTACGTGTGCTTCCTCCGCTCGCCGCATGCGCACGCGAAGATCGACGCGATCGACAGCCGCGCCGCCGCGTCCATGCCCGGGGTCATCGGGATCATCACCGGCGAGGACCTCGTCCGCGACAACGTCGGTTCGCTGCCGCTGTCGGCCGATTTCAGACGCGCCGACCGATCGCCGACGGCATCACCGCCACGCCACGCGCTGGCGGTGGGAACGGTGCGCTTCGTCGGAGAAGCGGTGGCGGCGGCGATCGCGCAGAGCGCGCAACAGGCGCGCGACGCGGTCGAGGCGATCGACGTCCGCTACGACCCATTGCCGGCGGTGGTCGATGTCACCGACGCCATCGCGGAGGGGGCGCCCCAAGTCTGGGCCGCCGCTTCGGGCAACATCGCGTGCCAAGCGAAGCACGGCGACGCCGATGGGACCACCGCCGCCTTCGCCCGCGCGACGCATCGCGTGTCGCTGCAGCTCGTCAACCAGCGTGTCGCGGCCTGTCCGATCGAGCCGCGTGCCGTGCTCGCCAGCTACGACGCGGCAACGGACCGCATCACGCTGCGCGTCAGTTGCCAGACGCCGACCGGATTGCGCGACGATCTGTGCCAGGTCGTTCTCGGCATTCCGACGAACAAGGTACGCGTGCTGGTCGGCGACGTCGGCGGCGGTTTCGGGATGAAGACCGGTATTTACCCGGAGGACGTGGTGCTGGCCTGGGGCGCCCGCAAGTACGGCGTGCCGCTCAAATGGCGGGCCGACCGCATCGAGGAGTTTCTGGCCGCGACGCACGGACGGGACGTCACCAGTCATGCCGAGCTTGCGCTCGACGGCGAGGGGCGCGTGCTCGCGCTGCGCGTCGATTCTCTTGCCAACGTTGGCGCGTGCACGACGCCGGCCGGCGTCGTCATCCAGCTCCTGATCGGGCCCTGGGTGTCGACCAGCATCTACGACATCGGCACGATCGACCTCCGCATTCAGGCTGTGCTGACGAACACCGCGCCAACCAGCGCGTATCGGGGCGCGGGTCGGCCCGAGGCAATTTATATCATCGAGCGATTGATGGACGCCGCGGCGCGCCAGACGGGCATCGATCCGGTGGAACTGCGCCGGGTCAATCTGATCCGGCCGGATCAGATGCCGTACCGCAACGTGATGGACAAGATCTACGACAGCGGGCAATTCGAATGGATGCTCGATCGTGCGACCGCGCTCGCGGGCTGGCACGACTTCGACGCGCGCGCCGTCGACTCGGCACGCCGTGGGCGGCTTCGCGGGCGGGGAATGGCGGCGTTTCTCGAATGGACCGGCGCCGACGTGTTCGAGGAACGCGTCACCGTAACCGTCGAAAGCACAGACGGCGCAGGCACCATCGAAATCTTTTCCGCGACCCAGGCGATGGGACAGGGCCTGGCGACCACGTACGCGCAACTCGCGGTGGATGTATTCGGCGTGCCGATCGAGACGATCCGCATCGTGCAGGGCGACACCGACCGGGGCACCGGCTTCGGCAGCGCGGGGTCGCGCTCGCTGTTCGTCGGCGGTTCCGCGGTCAAGGTGGGTGCCGAGCGTACGGTCGTCGCCGCGCAGGCGCTGGCGGCGAAGGAGCTCGAAGCCGCGGTCGGCGATATCGAGTTTCGCGACGGCGTGTTCAGCATCGCCGGCACCGATCGGCGCATCGGACTGTTCGAGCTCGCCCGGCGGCAGCCGCAGCACCGGATCGTGCTGGATTCGATCAGCTCGGTCGCCGACGCGACCTGGCCTAACGGCTGCCACATCTGCGAGGTCGAGGTCGACCCCGAAACGGGCGCGGTCTCGGTCGTCGCGTACTGGTCGGTCAACGACGTCGGTCGCGTCGTCAACCCGATGATCGTCGTGGGGCAGCTCGAGGGCGGCGCCGCGCAGGGAATCGGCCAGGCGCTGTGCGAGCAGTTCGTCTACGACCGCGAGTCGGGGCAGGCATTGTCGGCGACGCTGCTCGACTACGCATTGCCGCGCGCGTCGATGATCGAGCATTTCGCGATGACGATGGACGAATCGACGCCATGCCGCAATAACGCGATGGGCGTCAAGGGTGTGGGCGAGCTCGGCACGATCGGTGCCACACCGGCCGTCGTCAACGCCGTCGTCGATGCGCTGGCCAGCGCCGGCGCCGGCGCGCGAGCGGAGGCCCTGCAGATGCCGCTGACTCCCGAGCGCGTCTGGCGGGCTCTCGAAGGCTAAAGCGGTCAAACCGGCTGCAGAACGACGCGGGCGCTTTGCTCGCGCATCGTCCTGACCAGAAGCTTGAGCAGCGCGTGCACGGCGCGGGTCGCCGGGATGGGCGTGGTCGTGAGTTCGCCGAGCTCGATCACCGATCCGATCAATGCGTCGACTTCGACGTCGCGGCCGGCTTCGATGTCCTGCAGGGTCGAGGTCTTGTGCTTGCCGACTTTCGCCGCACCTTCGATGCGCTTTTCGAGCGGGACGCGGAAGGTTACGCCGAGCTTCGCCGCGATCGCCTGCGCTTCGCGCATCATGTCGGCGGCAAGCTCGCGGGTCGCGGGCTCCTCGCAAATGTCGACCAGCGTCGCGTGCGTGAGCGCACTGATCGGATTGAAGCTCATGTTGCCCCAAAGCTTGAGCCAGATCTCGGACCGGATGTCGGCGAGGATCGGTGACTTGAGCCCGGCGCCGGTCAGCGCTTCCGAGACGTTCTTGACGCGGGCGCTTTCGCTCCCGTCCAGCTCGCCCACCGGAAAGCGATCGCCTTCCAGGTGACGGATCACGCCCGGCGCCGCGATTTCTCCGGCAGGATAGACGACGCAGCCAATCAGGCGCCGCGACTCGATGTTTCGCTCGATCGTCCCGTTCGGATCGGCCGTCTGCAGCCGATAGCCGGCGTGGGGGCCGCTGAACTTCTGAAAATACCACCACGGCAGGCCATTCTGCAGGGGGACGACCGGTGTCTCGTCGCCGAACAGCGGCTGCATCTGCGGTGCGACGACCTCGAGGACATAGGCTTTCAGCGCCAGGAAGACGAGATCCTGCACGCCCGCCTCGCTGCAGCTCGCCACGGCGCGCACGTCGCGCGTCAGCTCCTCGCGCCCGTCGTGGTGCAGGAGCCGGAGCCCGTTGGACCGAATGGCTTCCAGATGCGCGCCCTGATCTACGATCGTGACGGTCTGACCCGACAGCGCGAGCCGCAGCGCGAGCATGCCGCCGATCGCGCCCGCCCCGATCACCGCAATTCGCATGAATGTCTCCTGTTGGACGCGTCCGCGCTGCCGCAGTGGATCGACGTCGGGGTTGCGACGCTCACGGCAACATGTTCGACATCGCGATCGCTCATTCGAAGCGATTGGTCAGCGTGCCGATGCCGTCGATGACGATGCTGACCGTGCTGCCGGGCTTCATCGAGCCGACGCCGACCGAGGTGCCGCAAGCGATGACGTCGCCCGCCTCCAGTGTCATGTCCTGCGAAATGAGGCTCGCGAGGCGTGCCGGTGGAAAGATGATGTCGGCGACGGGGTAGTTCTGTCTCTCCTGATCGTTCAGGATCGTCTTCACGACCAGCGTCGTCGGGTCGAGGCCGGTCGCGATCACCGGTCCGAAAACGCCGAAGGTGTCGAAGCTCTTCGCGCGCGTCCATTGCGCGAATCCCGAATCCCTGGCGATGATCTCGATCGCGGTGACGTCGTTGATGCAGGTGTAGCCGAAAATGCCATCCGACGCTTCGGCTTCGCTCGCCCGGCAGAGCCGCTTGCCGATGACGACTCCCAGCTCGCCTTCGTAGATGACCTTGCCTCCGTACGAGGGCGGCGTGCGGATCGTCTCGCCATGCGCGAGAAACGAGCTGGGCGCCTTGAGGAAATAGAGCGGCTCGGCAGGAACCGCGTGTCCGAGCTTGGCGACCAAGGCGCGGTAATTGTCGACGAGCGCGACCATCTTGCCCGGTACGGCGGGCGTCAGCAGCCTGCTGTCGGCGAACGGAATCGACGCTCCGGTGGCCGTCGGATGCGAGAACATGTCCCCCGAGTGAACTCGGAGCACATCGCCGTCGACCATCCCGAAGCATTCGCGACCGCCGTGCTTGACCCGCGCCCATCGTGACATCGCTTCTCCCGGGAAAATTCCTGTCGTTATGGCGTCGCCGCGGCTTTCAACCCGTCGACGTCGTCGGCGCCGGCCAAGCCCGTGCACAGCTCGATCAAGCGGTCAGCGCGGGCGGCGCCAAGCACGGGGTCGACCAGACTGTGGAACTTGTGCTGCAGCTCGCCGTCGCTCAATGGGCGCTGCAGGCTCCCGATCGCGTGCTCGACGCGCAGATGGAAGCGGCGGCCGTCGGTGCAGCTTATCGTCACGTCGGCGGCCGATTCTTCAATCGTAGGGTCTACGTTGGCATGCACGCGGTCACGCAGCGCGACCAGATCGGAGCGGGTAGCGGCGGCGTCGGAGAATTCAGCCTCGCCCGCGGTGCCTGTCGCGATGACGGCGGCACACGCATGATAGACGCTGAACTTGGCTTCGAGACCGCTCTTCGGTGCGCGCTTGCCGGTCAGCTCGAGTACCAGCGGATGGACGCGCAGGTCGACGCGGTCGATCTCGTCGGCACGCAGGCGATGCGTCTCGCGCAACTGGCGGCAGCCGTCGATGCTCGGGTGAATGACGATGCCGCAGGCGAACGGCTTGTAGGTATTGAAGGAGACCTCGAACCGCCGGCCGAGCTCGTCGGTTACAGCGCGCCAATCGCATTTGTCCGAGTAGGTCCGCATGAGGCCGCGCGGCGCCTCGAGAGCGCGTACCGACGCCGTGTAACCGTGTTTGGCCATCAAGGCCGAGGCGAGTCCGGCGCGTGCCGCGCCACCGATATGAAACGCCTTGGTCATCGTGCCGAATTGCTCGCGCACGCCGATCGGCTGCGACGCGGCGATGCCGAGCGCCATCGCTGTCTTGTGCGGATCGAGCTTCAGAATCCGCGCGCAAGCCCCGGCGGCGCCGAGCATGCCGGTCGAGCCGGTGATGTGCCAGCCGCGATCGTAGTGGTCGGGATAGATCGCATTTCCGATGCGGCACTCGATGTCGATGCCGAGGACGACGGCGTCCACCAGTTCCCGGCCAGAAGACCGATGGAGCTCGGCCAGCGCCAATGCCGCGGAAGCTACGGGGCCGGCCGGGTGGATGATCGTCTTCAGATGCGTATCGTCGAAATCGAACGTGTGCGAGGCGATGCCGTTCAACAGGGCGGCACTGCCCGCGTCGACGCGCTCGCCGCGTCCGAGGATCATCGCCTGCGGGCTCGGCACCAGATCGTACACCGCGGCGAGCGCTGCCTCGACAGCCGGATGGCGCGACGCGCCGATCGCGCAGCCGACCCAGTTCAGCAGGCTTCGATGCGCCTCCCGCTCGACGCCGGCATCCCAGCCGCGCGGGGGGTGCGTACTGACGAAATCGGCGAGGATCCGCGTGATCGGCGGGGCAACGGTATGCGCGACGATGTTCGTGTCGTTGGCCATCGGTTTACTCGATCTGAATACCGCGATCCTTCGCGAGCTTCGACCACTTCGCGATGTCGTCCTTCATGTACTGGCCGAATTGCTCCGGCGACATGGGCATCGGTTGCAGGGCCTCGCCCGACAGCCGCTCGGCCAGGTCGGGATTCTGCAGCAGCTTGTCGATCTCTTCGTTCAGACGCTTGACGATCGGCGCCGGCAGGTTCGCGGGCCCGACGATGCCGTACCACTGCACGCCGTCGAAGCCCTTGTAGCCCGACTCTTCGAACGTCGGCACGTCCGGCAGCAGCGGATGCCGTCGCGTGCCGGTGACCGCCAGCGGCTTCATCTTGCCGGCCTTGATGTGCGGCAGCGCGGCGGCGAGTCCCGGGAATAGTGCCTGCGTCTGTCCGCCGAGGATGTCGGTGATCGCGGGCCCGATGCCGCGATAGGGAACGTGCACGATGTCGAGATTGGCGGCGACCTTGAGCTGCTCCATCGCGAGGTGCGTCAGCGTTCCCGGGCCTGCCGAGCCGTACGAGAGCTTGCCGGGGTTGGCCTTCACATAAGCAACGAACTCCTGCACCGTGCCGGCCGGCACCGACGGCGGTACGATGAGGACGTTCGGCGTTCCGGCGATCATCGCGATCGGAGTGAAATCTTTCACCGCGTCGTACGGCAGCTTGCGCACCGCCGGATTGGTCCCGTGCGTTCCCACGTATCCCACCATCAACGTGTAGCCGTCGGGCGCCGCCCGTGCAGTGGCGAGGGATCCAACGACGCCGCCGCCACCGCTCTGATTGTCGACGACGATCGATACGCCGAGTGCGCGGCCCAGCCGATCGGCGACCGTGCGGGCGACCAGATCGACGCCTCCGCCCGGCTGAACCGGAGCGATGATCTTGATCGTATGGTTCGGATAATCGGCCGAGGCGGTCTGGCCGAGCGCCGGCACCGCCAACAGCGGTGCGGCGAGCGCCACGAATAGCGCGCGCAAGCCGTGCTTCCTCCGATCTGACATAGACGCTCCTGTCGTCAAGACTGGGCCGGAACGAGGGGTGCATCGGGGCAATTCGGCGCTCGCCGGTCGCGACGCGCGGAGGCGGCTGCAATCGCGCCGCTCGCGAACTCGTGCCGTTCGCAAAGGTATCACCTTGCTCGCGTCTTGGCAGCACTATGTGGTCCAGCACGTCTTGTGCAGCGCAGTATGCGACCGCCGGTCCGCGATATGCGATTACAATTGCGCGACCCGCGTTCTTCCGGAATTCACATGGGCTCGATATTTGCCGCCCTCCGCACGCCGCATGCGCCTCACTGTACCTGTCACGGCACTCCGCTGGTGGTGCGGGCGGCTGTCGCGGCCAGCGCGAATGGCGGCTGAAGCGTCAGCCCGCGCCCGCGCGGAGATGCCGATACCGCCGCACGATGTGCTCCGCGAGCTGCGGCGCGGTATCGAAAAAGAGAGCCTGCGCGTACGTCCGGATGGCATGCTCGCGACCACGCCGCACCCGGCGAAGCTCGGGTCCGCGCTCACGCATCCCTTCGTCACCACCGACTTCAGCGAATCGCAGGTCGAGCTGATCACCGCTGTCCATACCAGCGCCAAGGCGTGTCTCGACGAGCTGACCGAGATTCATCAGATCGTCTATCGGGCGATGGGCGACGAACTGCTCTGGGCCGCGAGCATGCCTTGCCGCCTGCCCCCGGACGACGACATTCCCCTCGGCCGCTACGGCACGTCGAACGTCGGCCGTGCCAAGACCGTCTACCGCATGGGCCTGTCGCACCGTTATGGCCGCAGGATGCAAACAATCTCCGGCATCCACTACAATTTTTCCTTGCCCGATGCGCGCAGCAACGATGACTATTTCGCGCTGATCCGCAACTTCCGCCGCAACGCCTGGTTGCTCCTCTACCTGTTCGGCGCGTCGCCGGCCGTCTGCTCGACCTTCGTCGCCGGCCGCTCGCACGAGCTGCAGCGTCTCTCCGACGACACGCTTTATCTGCCGCACGCGACATCGCTGCGCATGGGGCGGCTGGGGTACCAAAGCGACGCGCAGGGCTCGCTGGCGGTCAGCTACAACAATCTGAAGAGCTATGCGGCCTCGCTGCAGGAAGCCATGACCAAACCTTACCCTCCCTACGAGAAGATAGGCATACGCGACGGCGACGATTACCGACAGCTCGGAACGACGCTGCTGCAGATCGAAAACGAGTTCTACGGGACCATTCGTCCGAAGCGGGTGATCAACCCTGGAGAGCGCCCGCTGCATGCGCTGCGCGATCGCGGCGTCGAATACGTCGAAGTGCGGCTGATGGACCTCGATCCCTTTCAGCCAGTCGGCATCACGGCGGCCACCGTGCGGATGCTCGACGTGTTCCTGCTGCATTGCGCGCTTGCCGCGAGTCCATTCGATACGCCGACGGAGCTCGCCGCTGTCGTGGGCAACAAGCAGCGCGTCGCCTCGCGCGGTCGCGAGCCCGGTTTGCGTCTGGCGCGGGGCACCGAGGAAGTGGCGCTGGTCGATTGGGGCGACGAGATTCTGGCCGAGTGCGCCCCGATCGCCGCGGCACTGGATGCCGCCAACGGCGGAGTGGCTCACCGCGAGGCGCTCGCGTCGGCGGTCGCCGCGCTGCACGATCCGGCCGCGACGCCGTCGGCGCGGGTGCTGGAGGCGGTCGCGCGCGACCATGGCAATTCGTACGTCCATTTCGTCCTCGCCCAGTCGCGGGCGCATCGCGACGCGATCCTCAGGCTCCCGCTCGCCGACGACGTGGTGGCGCGTTACGCTCGGCTTGCCGACGAATCGCTCATCGAGCAACGCGAGATCGAAGCGTCCGAGACCATACCCTTCGAAGCGTACCGGCAGCTCTACCTCGCGCCGTTGCGTCTGAACGAATGACACCGCTCGCTCCGGCTGCGGTCGTCGCCGACCTCGCGCCGGCCGGGAGGCTGCGCGCCGCGCTCAACTACGGGAATCCGGTGCTCGCGGCGTGGAATCCGTCGACCAACGAGGCGAGTGGCATCTCGGCCGATCTCGCGCGTGAGCTCGCGCGGTGTCTGGGCGTGCCGATCGACTTCGTGCCGTACGATGCGGCCGGCAAGGTCGTCGCTGCCCTCGCAGCGCGGGAATGGGACCTCTGCTTCCTGGCGGTCGACCCGCAGCGCGCGGCCGAGATCAGCTTCACCGCTCCCTACGTCGTCATCGAGGGCGTCTACCTGGTGGCTGCCGCCTCGATGGTCGCCGACAACGACGAGGTCGATCAGCCCGGCACGCGCATCGGCGTGATTGTCGGCAGCGCCTATGATCTGTTCCTTTCGCGCACCCTCAAGCAGGCGACGATCGTTCGCGCGAGCTCGTTCGACGCCGTCCTCGATCTCTGGACCGCGAGCAGGCTGGACTGCATCGCCGGCGTCAAACCGCAGCTCGAAGCAGCCGCGCGACGCATGACCGGCGTGCGTTTGCTGGCCAGACGCTTCATGGCCATCAATCAGGCGATGGGCACCCCGCGCGGCCGCGACGCCGGGGCAAGGTATCTGGCCGCCTTCGTCGAGGAGATGAAAAGCTCCGGATTCGTGGCGCGCGCGTTCGCGCGACATCGCACCGAAGGCGCATCGATTGCCCCCGCGGGACCTGCGGTTTAGGATCGAGAGCTACGTGCGAAAGTGCAGCCGGCGGTCGATGGCGAGCAGGACACCGTTCACGCCGGCCGCAAAGACGACCAGCAGAAACGTCACCGACATGATGACGTCGACGTTGTATAGCCCGATCGCGTTCATGAGCACGTAGCCCAATCCGTGCTGGGCCGCGAACATCTCGCCCAGCACGGTCCCGATCAGCGTCAGCGAAAAGCCGACGCGCAAGCCGGTAAAGATTTCCGGCACGGCCGCCGGAAACAGGATCGAGCGCACCATCGGCCCCGGACCGAGCTTCAGCACGTGACCGGTCTTGAGCAGGATCGGCTTGACCCCGCGCACCGCTCCCAGTGTGAAGAGCGCGATCGGAATGATGCCGTGGATCGCGCCGAACGCGACCTTGGCGGACATGCCGAGGCCGAACGCGAGCAGGATGATCGGATACAGCGTGATCTTGGGGATCGAATACAGCGCGACTAGCATAGGTTCCATCGCATCCGCCGACAGACGGTTGAGGCCGAGCGAGAAGCCGATCGCAAGGCCCAGAGACACGGCGATCGCCAGCGCCAGCGCGAAGGCGCCGAGCGTATTCGTCACGTGCTCGCGAAAGAAGTCGGTCTGCACCAGCGCCGCGGTGAAACGGACCGTCTGCAGCGGCGAGCGCAGCGCGACGTCGCCGACCACGAGGTAGGCCGCCTCCCACAGCAGGAGGAGCGTCGCGATCAGCACCAGCGTGTTAAGCAATGGCCGGCGCGTGTCGCCCATCAGCGCAGGCCGCGCCGCGTCAGAAGCACCTTCTCCCAGTAGGAGAGCGCGCTGTTGACGACGATCGACAGGAGCAGGATCAGGAGGATCAGCGGGTACATCGTCGCGTTGTCGAAGTTCGTGTATGCGTAACCGATCTCGTAGCCCATGCCGCTGCGCGCCATGATGAACTCGGATCCGATCACGCCAATGAACGCGTACGCAAGCGCGAGCTTGGCCGCGCCGAGTAGGTAAGGCGCGCAGAAAGGTAGCGTCACCGAGAGCGCGGTGCGCAGGGGACCCAGACGCGCGATCTGCGCGGTCTTCCGGAGCACGGGCGGAACGCGGTCGAGCCCGTTAAGCACGGTGACGATGACGGCGACGATGCCGAGCAGGATGCCGATCAGCACCTGCGGTCCATCGCCGAGCCCGAACATCACGATGAAGAGGGGATAGAACGCGAAGATCGGAATAGCGTAGTAGGTCGCGAACAACGGGTCGAGCGTGTCGCGCACCGTCTTGTGGGCGTGCAGCAGCGTGCCGAAGATCACGCCGATGACGTAGGCCAGCGCGAAGGCTAGCAGCACGTTGCCCATGCTCTTGGCGATCTCGCCATTGAGTTTGCCGGAAGCCATCAGCCGGACGAAGTCGATGGCGATGCGATGCGGCGGCGGCATCGTGATCCTGTCGATGACGCCCGCAAGGGATAGCACCTCGAGAAGCGCTACGCAACCGGCCACGACGCCGGCCTGGACCAATCGCACGCAGCTCACGATGGCGCGGCCCCGCGGCCCATCGTCTTCATCGACTCGTCGCGCAGCGTCTTCCACAGGCGGCTCGTGATCGCGCCGAAATTGGAATGCTCGACGATCCGGCTGTCGCGCTCGCGCGGCCAGCCGGTCTCGACCAGGTCGATTATTTTGCCCGGGCGCGCCGACATCACCGCGATGCGATCGGCGAGCATCGCTGCCTCGTCGAGCGCGTGAGTGATGAGGAATACCGTCGCGCCGGTCTCGCGCCACAGCTTCAGCACCTCGTCGCCCATCAGCAGGCGCGTCTGCTGATCGAGCGCGCCGAACGGCTCGTCGAGGAGGATGAGCCGTGGCTGCGCGACCAGCGTGCGCGCGATACAGACACGCTGGCGCATGCCGCCCGAAAGCTGCGCTGGGTAGCTTCGCGCAAAATCGGAGAGTCCCATCATGGCAATCGCGTCGTCGACGCGCCGCGCCCGCTCCTGCGGCGTCACCGCGGCGCGGCGCAGACCGAAGTCGACGTTGTCGCCGACGTCGAGCCACGGAAAGCAGGCATCCTCCTGGAACACCACGCCGATGCCGTCCGGAATTTCGCCGTCGATCGGGTGGTCTTCGAACTCCATCGCGCCTTCGGTTGCCGGCGAAAGCCCCGCGATGAGCTCGAGCAGCGTCGACTTGCCGCAGCCCGACGGCCCGACGACGGCGAAAAATTCTCCCTTGCGGATCGCGAGGTCGAGCGGGCCGAGCGCGTGCACGGCGTTTCCGCCGGCGCGCGCGGGAAAGCGTTTGGTGACGCCTTTCAGCGCAACGTGGGCTGAGGTCATCCCGCGCGAAAGCGGGCTATTCGACGGACTTCTTCAGATCGTCGGGCAGGAACTCGGTAGTGATCATCTTGGTGACGTCGATGTCGCCCGTGAGCGCGCCTACGCTCTTCTGCACCTCGATGATCCGCTTCATGCCGGACAGGTGAAAACGGCCATCGCCCCAGTACGGCACGCCCTGCGTGTAGCTCGTCGTCAGGTTGCGGACCGCGCTGCGCGCGACTTCCGGCGTGATGTTGAACGGCTTGGCCACGATATCGCCGGCCTCGTCGGGGTGCGCGATCATGAACTCGACGGCGCGACGGCGCGCCCTGATAACGGCGCGGATGAAGTCGCCGCGGTTCTTGATCGCCTCGGCGGTCGCCATGCCGACCACATTGTCGAGCGGCGGCAGCGCCTCGGCACCGGTGATGAGCACGCGGAACTTGTCCTTCGATTTCGACCACAGCGGCTCGGTCACCGGCGCGCAGTCGATCTGGCCGAGCTCGAGCGCCGCCACCATCGGCCCAAAGCCGCCGGTCTTGACGAGCTCCGCGTCCTCGGGCTTCAACCCCGCCTTCTGCAGCATCAGGATGTCGAGCGCCTGGCTGGTGGAGCGGGGATTGGTGTAGCCGATCTTCTTGCCCTTTAGGTCCTGGATCGTCTTGATCGGCGAGTCCTTCTTCACGAGCCAGGCGAACTCGGCGATCGTAAGGACGTTGTCGCTGACGATCTTGATCTCCGCGCCCTGCTGGATCGCCACTGCGATTGCCCCGGGATTGGCTTCGCCATAGGCAACCCCCGCCATCGCGTTGCGCACCGACGTCCCACCGCCCTCCGACGCGATGATGCCGGTGACGTCGGCTCCCTCTTCCTTGAAGTAGCCCTTGGCGAGCGCAACGGCGAACGGCATGCCGTTGGCCGAGCTGCCGTAGTTTCCGACGGCGATGTTTTCGGCGATGGCCGCGCCGGGAGCGGCGAGCACCCCGACCAAGGGAATGATCGCCGCAAGGAGCAGCCGGCTTTGACGATTGCGCATTTGAGCCTCCTGTTGATATTTTCGAACACGACCGGGCTCCGCCGCCCCGACGCGCATTGTCAGGCGAAGACCTTCGCAACGGCAAGTCGCGTCCGCTTCATCATACGGCGGACGGCCGCAGAGTGACGTTCACATTCTTGATCTGGGTGCAGGCGAGAAGCTCCTCGATCGACTCCTCGCGGCCGATGCCCGACTGCTTGTAACCGCCGAACGGAACGCCGACATGGTGAGTGCTGGCGCCGTTGATCCAGATGTAGCCGGCCTCGATCCTCGAGGCGAGACGATGCGCCCGGTCCAGGTCGCGCGTCCAGATCGACGCGGTGAGGCCGACGTCGAGCGCGTTTACCCGCGAGACCACGTCGTCCTCATCGGACCAGCGCAGGATGCTGACCACCGGCCCGAAGATCTCCTCGCGGGCGATGCGCATCTGGTCGGTCACGTCCGCGAACACCGTCGGTTCGACGAAAAATCCGCGCGCCAGCCCCGGATCGGCGGGCCGTTTGCCGCCGTAGGCGAGTCGCGCGCCGCCTTCCACGCCCAGCTGGATGTAGCTCATCGTCTTGTCGAATTGCGCCTGGCTGGAAAGACACGACATCTCGGTGTCGCGCTCGGTCGGGAGTCCGATTCTGATCGCGGCGACACGCTTTACGATCTGCGGCAGCGTCGCGTCGTGGATGTCGGTATGCAGATACACGCGGCTGGTCGAATTGCACGATTGGCCCGTGACGTAGCGGAAGTTCATGCCCCGCACGACGCCCTCGGCTACATCGTCGGGCGTGGCATCGGCGCAGGCGATCAGCGCGTTCTTGCCGCCGAGCTCCAAGGTCAGCGCCTTGAGCGTGGCGCTCGCTCCCTGCATGACCGCGCGGCCGCCACCGACGCTGCCGATGAAGCCGATCTTGGCCACGCGTGGATGCGCAACCAGCGCCGCGCCCGCGTCTCGTCCCCCGGTGACGACGCTGAACACCCCGGCAGGAAACACGCCGTGCCAAAGCTCGGCGATGCGCAGTGCCGTGAGCGGCGTTTGCTCGGCAGGCTTGACGATCAGCACGTTGCCCGCCGCGAGCGGCGCGCCGCATTTGCCGGCGACAAAGAGCAGCGGATGATTGAACGCCCCGATGCGCGCGACCACGCCCAGCGGCTCGCGCACCGTGTAATTGAGCGTGCCGGAGCCGATGGGGATCGTGCTGCCCTTGATCTCGGTGACGAGCCCGGCGAAATAGTCCATGTAGTCGGCGCTGATGCCGACGTCGAACAGCATCGCGGTCAGCGGATTGCCGCCGTCGATGGCATCGAGCCATGCCAACTCCTCCGCATGCTCGCGCAGGATGGCGGCGGCCCGGCGGATCGTCTTGGCGCGCTCCTGGGCCGGCGTATCGCGCCACGAGGCAAACGCCAGCCGCGCCGCGCTGACCGCGCGGTCGATGTCCACGGCAGAGGCTTCGACCGCCGCGCCGAGGGGCTCGCCCGTTCCCGGGCTCGACAGCGCGCTGTCGAGCCCGCCGACGGACGCATGCCACGCGCCTCCGTAATAGAGTTGACGGTGGCGCGGCAGCCGCGGGTCGAGCGCGCTCTCGGCAGGCTGGAGCATGGATTCGCGTCAGTTCTGCGCCGGAAGATGCTTCAGCAGCGACGACGAAACCGCTCGCGAATATTCGGGTGCGACGCGCGCGTCGATCACCACCAGCGCGCCTGTGCGTACGGCGTCGACCGCCTGAGCGATTGCTGCGGCGAGGGCCTCCGCGTCGCGCACGGGCCCGTGCGCTTGTGCTCCCTGGGCGCGGGCGAGCGCAGCCAGGTCGATCGCCGGATCGCTCATGCGCATCCCGATCCAGCGGTTCTCCACCGGCCGGCCACGCAGGCGCGCCATGCGCTCCTGGTGCAGCTCGTCGTTGAAAAAAGATTCGTTGTTGGCGACGATGACGAGCAGCGGCACCCGGTAGTGGACGCCGGTCCACAATGCGGTGAGGCCCATAAGATAGTCGCCGTCGCCGAGGACCGCCACCGGCAGGCGGTCGCCGCCACGCATCGCCAGAGCGGCGCCGATCGCCATCCCGGGGCCCGACCCGATGCCGCCGCCGCCATCGAAGCCGATGTAGTCCCTGGGGTGGGCGAACCGACAGTATTCGCCCGGCCAGCCGAGCGGCAGCCGGATGTACGAGGGACGGTGGGGCGCGAGCGTGTCTGTCGTCACGCGTGCGAGATCCTCGAGGGGCATGCGATCGGCGGCGATGCTGCGCCGCTCGACGGACGGCCGGGCGGCGGGCTGGGCGATCCACGAGGACTTGGGCGCAGCCGCGCGAGGCCCGATCGCCGCAAGCAGCGCTTCGACCAGTGCGTCGGGCGGCGCGAGGATCGAAAGATCGGCCGGCGGCAGCGCCTGATAATCCATGTTCGATCCCTTGTGCACGTACTGGTCGAGCGAGCACTGGATCACCTGGCCCAGAGGCAACGCGCCGGCACACGCTTGCGATAACGTGCCGCCCAGATCGATCCAGTCGAGCGAAAGGATGACATCGGCCTCGCGGATCGCCTGGGCCGCCTCGTTGCCGACGTACAGGCTTGGCGGAAACGGATGCAGCGGATGCTGCGTCGGAAAGCTGGCGCCGGTCTTGATGTCGGTCAGCACGACCGCGCCGAGACGCTCGGCCAACGCCACGCGCAGCGCGAACGCCGCCGGGTCGGAAGACATGCGGCCGAGCATCATCAACGGCCGTTTCCCGCTGCCGAGGAGCGCTGCGGCCTCGCGTACCGCTTCTGGCGAGGGCGCAGCGGCTGCCGGCTCCGGGTAGCGCTCGAGCGCCGGCAGCGGCACGCGCGCGGCCAGCGCCTCTTCCTGCAACGCGGCATCGAGGCACACATAGACAGGCCCATGCGGCAAGGTCAGCGCGATACGATGCGCCCGCAGGATCGACTCGAGCGCCGCCGCGACCGAGCCTGGCTGGTCGTCCCACTTGGTGTAGCCGCGCACCAGGCCGCCCAGATCGCGCATCGTGTGTATCCAGTCGACCCATGGTCGCCGCTTGACCGCGTCGATCGGGCCGACCCCGCCCAGGAGCAGCATCGGGATGCGGTCGCACCAGGCATTGAAGATCGCCATCGTCGCGTGCATGAGGCCGACGTTCGCATGCAGCGCGACGGCGAGCGGACGCCCCGTGACGCGTGCATAGCCGTGCGCGAGGGCAACGGCGTTCTCCTCGTGCAGACACAGCAGCATCTCCGGCCGCGTGTTGCCGAGGTGATTGACCAGACTGTCGTGCAGGCCGCGGAAGCTCGCGCCCGGGGTCAGCGCGATGTACGGGATGTCGAGCACTCGCAGCAGATCGGCGATTGCATCGCTGCCCCAACCCGCGGCGCTCTGCGTCTTCGGCGCAACGCGGGTCGCGTCGTTCATGCGCGAGCCGCTTTCTTTCCGGGCCGCCCGATCCGCCTTGTCTTACCGGTCTTCATCGCCGGCAGACTGTAGCGCAGACGCGAAGACCCGGCAACGCCGCGCTACGAGTTCCAGCTTTCCTTTTTGAGCTTCATCGCGCCGTCTTCGATGATGATCTCGGCAGTGCCGCGCGCCGGTTTCTTCTCCGAATTGACGCCGGTCATTTCGAGCGTATACCCGCTTGGGGTCTTGGTTTCCTTGACCACCTTGACGTTGCTGAGGGCGCCGAAACTTTTCATCATCTCGAACATCGGCTGCCGCTGCGCCTTCGGGGTCGCCTCGTATTGGCCCTTCGACTCCTTGCTCATGTACGGCAGCAGCGGGTCCATCGTCTTGGCTTTTTCCCACGCCGCGCGATACTCGGTGTAGAACTGGGTCGCCGTTTGCCCGGTTTTCTGGGCCGAAACCGGAAATGCGAGCAGCATCAGTGCCGCCATCACGGCGGCGATCAGGACTTTCATCACACCTCCCTGGTGTTTGCGTTCACGCTGGGCGCGTGAACGGCGGCGATGTTAGCATGGCTCCCGCATAACTGGCGGCGCGCAACGCGCCGGTCACTCCTTCTGTCGCCGCGTCAGCCAGTTGCCGAAGGCGATCAGGCAGTACACGGCAAACCCGAAAGACACCCAGAGGAGCACCCAGATTGAATAGCTGTTGATCATCGATCCGGAGGCTTTCCACGCCCCGACCATCACGGCAACCTCACCGGCGAGCGGAAAGACGAATGCGCCGATGGCGGCGATATAGCGTCTGAGGCCCTGGCCGGCGAGGTCGAAGGCCACGATCGTGGTGAAAAAATGCAGGATGGTCCCGCTGACCCAGACCAGCGTCACGGCGGACCAGCCCGCCGACGCCATGATCGCGCCGATACGTTCTCGTGCGCTCATCCGTGCTCAGCGGTTGTCGGCCGGCGCCGGTTAGAACGCGCTCGCGCCGACGGCGATCAGAATCCTACGCGCGCCTTCCGGCCGCAAAGCTTGGTCGCGTCGATGTCTTCGGGCACCAGGTAGTCCCGGCCGGCAAGCTGAGCCGTGCCGAACGCGTCAACGAGAAGCTTACGCATATCGCGCGCGGGAACCGCGGCCAACCGCTCGAGCACCGACTCGGAGGGCTCGGGCGGAAACGGCCAGTGGTGGGCGTCCAGAATCTCATGATAGACGGCGAGTGCGATCGTGCGCGCGCCCGCCGCGTCCGGCCGCTCGATGAAATAGACGTTCATCCGGTTCAGGATCGGTTCCGGAATCACGGTCTCGTCGTTCGCGGTGGCGATCCACAGGATGTGCGAAGCATCCATCGCGACATCGATAAATTCGTCCTTGAAATGCGCCGCTGTGTCCCGCTCGAGCAGCGTATACAGCGCGCCCATCGGGTCGTAGCGCGCGTCGCCCCCGGCCTTGTCGATCTCGTCGAGCACGACCACCGGATTGGCGAATTCCCCGTCGATCAGCGTGTGCGCGACTTTGCCCGGTCGCGCGTTGTTCCATTGCGCCGAGGCACCGGTCAGGATCCAGCCGGCGGTGAGCGAGCTCATCGAAACGAATTCGAAGCCGGTGCCCAGCGCCTGCGCCAGCTTTTTCGCGAAATAGGTCTTGCCGAGCCCCGGCTCGCCGAGCAGCAGGAGCGGCGTGAATTGCACCGCTTCATTGCCTGCGATGGCGAGTGCCAGGTGCTTGCGCAAGTCGTCGACGACGTTGGCGAAATTCGGGGAGGTCTCGTGCAGGTCGTCGACCGCCGCCGCCGTCGAGGGCTTGATGATGTAGCGCGAGCCGCCGAGCTCGCGCATTCGGTCGTACCAGCTCTTCAGCCCTTCATTGCGGCGAGCCGCGCCGTCCTCGAGCGCCCGGTCGACTTCGGCGACCGAGTAAATCGATTGCAGGCCCGCAAGCGCGATGACGGAATCCATATTGGTATCTGCCTCCGTGAAGAGCGACATGCACTAACCGTGCCACCGGACCGTAGGCTCGATGCGTGACCCTCGAGCGATTCCCACACCGACTGTTGGGGGACTCTACTCTCAAGCCACGGCCAGGATCAACCGTTCGATGGGACGGACGAGCCGTTCGTACGCGTGGCGCGGATGCCCCGACACGCGTCGACAGAGTCCGCGGGCACACCGCATTTAAGGCGGGGCGGCATGGATGGGCGCGAGCGCGACGGACCGCCCGCGAGCGAGGCCGGTCCGCTTATTTGCGCTTCTGATAGGTGCCCAGCAGGACCGCCTGCGCCAGGACATGCCCTTGCATCGCTTTTTCCAGCGCAGGCTTGTCCGGACGCTTCAGATCCGGCAGGACGCTATCGAGCGCATAGAGTTTGTAGAAGTAACGATGGCGGCCGATCGGCGGACAGGGACCGCCGTACCCGGTTCGCTTCCAATCGTTGGTCCCCTCCCGCGTGCCCGCCGGAAGCGCGGACGGCTGGATCCCTTCCGCGAGGCCCTTCGCCTCGCTGGGGATGCCATACAGCACCCAGTGCACCCAAGTCATCTTGGGCGCGGCCGGATCGGGTGCGTCGGGATCGTCGGCGATCAGCGCGAGGCTCTTGGCGCCCGGCGGCAGCCCGCTCCAGGCGAGCGGCGGCGACACATCCTCGCCTTCGCACGTATAGCGCGACGGTATCTCGGCACCGTGCGCGAAGGCGCTGGAGGTCAAGGTCAGGCTCATCGGTGTTTCTCCAAGGGGAACGCATGCGTATGGTCCCATGCGCGCCGGTGCGCTACAAATTGCCTACTGGCGCGCATTCTTACAATCGGGGGCGCGGCATATCGATCGCTCAGCACTAAGGCCATGATTTGCAAGCCTTGGCTCGGAGGTTGCTAAGTTGTCGCATCCCTCCGGCCGCGCCTGTGTTGGCCGGGGTGGGGCGCGACGTCGCGCCGAAGGAGAGCCAAATCGAAGCCATGATGGATCCGGTCGCACCTGGGGCAAGGGGGCAGCTGCGGCCGACGATATATCCAGGCGGGCAGCATTACCTCGGCCTCGAGGATCAGCGCGCGTTCACGACCGCCGTCGCGCGACAGGGTTATTGGCCGGACGAGTTTCTGCTCGACGTCAAGCGTCTGCCCGGCAAGCGCCCGGTGTACGCGCCGGCCGCCACGCTATCGGTGACGGTCTGGCATCTCCCGACGGGGCGAGGCGCGACCTACCTCGGCGGCCCGGGGCGGGTCTGGGTTGCGGAATTCCTCGTCGACCTGATGGGCGGAACGTTCGGCTAGATTTTCCAGCCTTTTGCCGCGCCCCTAGAGCGGCGGCTTCACGCCGTTTTTCCCAACCTGAACGCGGGCAGCGCGCAAGCCGCCATCGCTCGCGGCCGGTGCGACCAGGAATACGTATTCGCCCACGACCAGATCGGCGCGACTGCCCGGCACCGTGCGCGCCAGCGCGGCCGTCTCGGGCACCATGACCTTTTGCACCGTCTCCCTGAATTGCAGGGTCAGCTCGTGCCTGCCGGTACCGGCGACGATCGATGCGACGCTGGCATTGGTCATCGTCGAACCCGGCTGGAGGTCCCAAGGCCCCTGGCCCTCGGGAATGCCCGGCGGAAGGTAATGAACTTCGATGGCGACGGGGATTCCGTCCGGACCGGGCATCGATGTCACGCCGAGCTTGTCGCCCGGCTTGATGTCTTCGAATCGGATTGCCTGGGCGACCGAAACGCCTACGTTATCGGCGAGCGTGATTTTCAGATCGCGCCCATCGCGCGATTTGACCGACAGCACGTTGCCGTCGAGCGCAGTGATCGTCCCGCGCACGCGGACGGCGTTTTGCGCCTGCGCGGTCGTCATGGTGACGATCAGGGCCGCAATACATAGAATGGATCGGCGCAGCCGCATTGGTTGTTTTCTCCGGTGGGTCGGATCGCCGGCGCTGCCACAAGACCGTGCGGCCGATGGGTAAACAGCGGGTCGATGCGTTTATTTCGATGCCGCCGCACTATTGCTTTTGCGCGACGACGCGGCCCTGCGCATTGACGAATACGTGATACCGGTTGCCATCCTGACAGGACGCGAGGTAGTCGTTCTCGCCCAGCGCCTTCACCTCGGTGACTTGACCGCAGGGCAGCCCTTGCAACGCAATCACCGCCGTCAAGTCCTTTTTGACCGCCGCGTCGTCGGCGGCAAGCGCCGCGCCGGCGTATAACGCCGCGGCGATCGCGAACCAACCATGGAATGCATGTGTACTCATGTCGATTCAGCCTCCATCCAGGGATGCAAACTTGACCGGATCCGAGAGGATGCCCCAGATCGCCTCGCGCGAGGCGACGATGGCCGCCGCCAGCGTCGGATCGCTGTCCTGGAGCAGCGACAGCAGTTTGAGCACCAGAAGATCGAACGGGCGCCGCAACTCGCCGAGCGTGGTCCTGAGCTTGCCCTGGTAGAAGGCGCGAAACTGGCTCAGCAAGTCGTCGACCTGGTTTTTCAGCGAAAGCTTGGTCAGCACGCCGATGGCCTTGGTCTGCTTGAGCTGGGTCTCCAGCGCTTTCAGATCCAGCGTCGGCGCCTTGGGCTTCGCGGCTTCAGCCACCGGGGCAGGTTTGGCCGGAGGAACCGCCGCGGCGACGGCGCTCTTTGCCGAGGGCTTCGTTTCCGGCGCCGAAGGCTTCGCGGTCGGGTTGGCGGCCGACGGTACAGCGCCAGCCAGCGATGGTGTCGGCACAGGAGATGATGTCGTCGGTTCAGCGGGCTTCGATGGCGTCGCGGTCTCCGGCGCGCGCACCGCGGGCGGGTTGGGACGGGAAGGTTCGACCGCCGCGGCCGGCCCCTGGGTGGGCGTGGTGGGCTGCTTTACGCCGGCGCATCCAGCGCCGAGCAAGGCAACGCAGAGTGCCGAGGCGATCGCACGAACCACACCTGAAAATTCCATCGGCATTGAGCTAGGGCCTGTTCGTAATCGTAGACATCGCGTGACAGGCGCTAAAGCGGCCGCACGCCGATCCAGCGCTCGTGCAGATAGAAGGCGAAGAGGGCCCAGGCTGCCACGCCGATCGCGATGGCAAGCGCGTCGCGTCGGGCCGTGCCCGAGGGATAGACGGCTCCCGCGATGCGATCGCGGCGCCGCAGCGCGGCGAAATCCAATATCGCCCAGACCAGAATGCTTCCGAACAAGACGATGTCGACCAGCGTTCCGTTGGCGATCAGGTGTCCGAAAGCCCACGACTTGACGCCCAGGATCATCGGATGATGAAGGGTGGCCCTGATTCGCGTGCCGCGCACATAGGCCGACACGATCAGCACGAAGGCAGCCAGCGTGAGCACCGCAGCCAGATACCGTGTCCATGATGGCGGCTGCCAGAGTACGACGGTTGCGGCTCGCGCCGTTCCGTACCCCCAGACGAGCAGCACGAATCCTGCGATCGAGACAAGCGAGTAGACGCCCTTCCACGGACCTTCGCCCATGCGGGCGATCTGCGCGCTGCGCCAGGGATCGGCGAAAATGCGCACCGAATGCGCACCAAGGAACATAACCAAGCCGACAATAAGCAGGCTCATCGCTCGTGTCTAAAGGCAAACAGGGCGATTATCCCTCCTGAACCATGGGCTTGTCCCGGCGCTCCCGGCCGCGCATCCCCGCCCGCGGCAGCCGGGCGAAATGGCAGCGGGAACGCCCGCCGCGATGCCTTCATCTAACGAGCAAGGACCGATTGCGACCGTGAAAAAGACCAACCTCGCCCCTATCCCCGCGACCGACGCGCCGGACGATGTCGAACTCGCGCGCCGTATCGGGCAGCGCGACGAAAAGGCGTTCGAGTCGCTGATGCGGCGCCATAACCAGATGCTCTACCGCATCGCCCGCTCGATACTCCGGGACGACGCCGAGGCCGAAGACGCCGTGCAGGAAGCCTACCTGTCCGTGTTTCGCAACATCGCCGGGTTCCGCGGCAGCTCGCGCTTGTCGACCTGGATCGCTCGCATCGCCATCAATGAGTCGTACGCCCGGTTGCGCAAGCGCAGACGGGGCGGCGTCGTGCTGCCTTTCGATGCGCAGGCAGCGGCGTGGAACACCGGTGAACCCCACGCCGAGGAGGGAGCCATGACCGACACCCGTGCCGAGCCGCCCGAGGACGCCGCGAGCCGCGGTGAAGTCCGCCGGCTGCTGGAGCGCAACATCGACGCGCTGCCGGATCAGTTCCGGACGGCGTTCATCCTGCGCGAAGTCGAGGAGATGTCGGTCGAGGAGGCAGCGGCATGCCTGGGCATTCCCGCCGCGACCGTGCGCAGCAGGGCGTTTCGCGCGCGGGCGCTGCTGCGCGAGGCCATGGCGCGGGAGGTCGACATCGCGACCGTCCATGCCTTCGGTTTCGCCGGCGAACGCTGCGACCGCATCGTCGCCGGTGTCCTGGCGCGCATTCGCAATTTGGATCAGTAGACGCCCGGCGCATCCAGCCGGGCCGGGGCCGCGTATATGGCCATGCAGGGCAACGTAGTCATCCTTAGGAGACAAGCCATGAAGAACATCGGAATCGTGTTGGCAAGCGCCTTATTCCTGGCGGCCGGCCCCGTCGCGGCGCAGGCACCCAACGACGCACAGATCGCGCACATCGTCGTCACCGCCAACCAGGTCGACATCGATGCCGGCAAGCTGGCCGAGAAGATGGGCGCCAGCAAGGAGGTCAGGGACTTCGGCAAGCAGATGGTCACCGACCATAGCGGCGTCAACAAGCAGGCGGTCGCGCTGGTGACCAAGCTCAAGGTCAAGCCGGAAGACAATCCGACCAGCCAGAGCTTGAAGTCCGGCGGCGAAGAGAACGTGAAGAACCTGAAGACCCTCAAGGGCAAGGCGTTCGACAAGGCCTACATCGACCACGAGGTCGCGTACCACGAGCAAGTGCTGGACGCCATCGACAAGACGCTCTTGCCGAGCGCCAAGAACGAGGAGCTCAAGGCGCTGATCACCAAGGTTCGTCCGGCGTTCGTCGCGCACCTCGAGCACGCCAAGATGATCCAGTCCTCGATGAAGATGTGAGAGTGCCCACTCACAGGCTCGCGCTCGCGCTGGCATGCGCGGGCGCGCTGTTGCTTCAACCGGGCGCGCCCTTCGCCGCCGGGACGGGCACCGGTGCGAGCGCCGGCAAGCCCGCGACGCACCGCGTCGTCATCGACGGCTTGAAGTACGAACCCGAGACGCTGACGGTCAAGCGCGGCGACACCGTGGTCTGGACCAACAAAGACCCGTTCGCGCACACGGTGACGGCGGCGGGCAAGTTCGATTCGCACGACATCGCGGCCGGCGGGTCGTGGACGTACGTCGCGCGCGTCCCGGGCGAATACGCCTACATCTGTACGCTGCACACCACCATGAAAGGGGTGCTGCGGGTCGAGTGAGCGCCGCGCGAGGCGCGTCAGCCGCGTTGGCGCGCGTCGAGTGCGGCCAGCCGCAGGCCCGCGGGTACGAACCACCGTTCGCCGAACCGGAACGCGCCTTCGATCAGCAGCGCCAGCGCCGCCGCCGGGATCGCACCCGCCAGAAGCATCGCGTGATCGTTCAGCGCGAGGCCGGTGACGATGCGCTCGCCGTAGCCGCCTGCGCCGATGAACGCGGCGATCGTCGCCGTGCCGACGTTGATGACCGCGGATGTCTTGATGCCGGCGAGGATCGTCGGCGCGCCGAGGGGAAGCTCGATCCGGGTGAGAATCGTCCGGTCGCGGAGGCCCAGCGATTGCGCCGCCTGCTTCATTCCCCGCGCGATCTGCGTCAACGCCGCATGGGTATTGCGCACGATCGGCAGCAGCGCATACAGCGCGAGCGCGATGAACGCAGGAATTGCTCCGATGCGCCCGGTGACGGGGATGAGGAACGCAAGCAGCGCCAGCGCCGGGATCGTTTGCACGACGCCTGTCGCGCCCAGGATCAGGCCTTCGCTGGCCGGCCGTCGTGCGGCGAGAATACCGAGCGGAATGCCGAGCGCGATGCTCGCCGCGAGGGAAGCGAACACCAGCATCAGATGCTCGAGGCTGAGCCGCGCGAAGTCGGGTCCGAAGAGCTTGCGCCAGAAGTCGCTATTCGCCGACCGTTGCGCGGCGGGCGTTTGCGCCGCATTACCCGGCGCGCCGGCAGGCGGCGCGGGTGCCGTGGCGCCGCTTGCGCTCCTTTGCGCGAGGAACCCGCGCGCGACGGCGGCGAAGCTCTTGTTTTCGAGCTCGGCCTCGGCGTTCATTCGCCGCATCGCGGCATCGTCGATCTGTCCTTCGAGCCGCCGGAAGGCCGCCCAGGTGCGCGGCAGGCGCTGCGGGAGGTCGGCGCGGAAAAGCAGCACCGCGTCGTAGCGCGGAAAATAATCGCGGTCGTCGGCTAGCACCGTGAGCGCGTACTTGTCGATCTTGGCGTCAGTCGAATAGATGTCGATTGCGTCGACCTGATGCTGGGCGATCGCTTCGTAAGCCAGGCCGTGGTCGAGCCCGCGCGGGGTCTCGTAGGGAAGTTCGTAGGCCCGCTTCAGTCCCGGCCAGCCATCGGCACGGCCGAGGAACTCCTGCGACAGTCCTAACCTAAGCTCCGGATGCGAACGGAGGTCGGACAGCCGGGATATCCCCTTGGCGCGGGCGTCATCGGCGCGCATCGCGAGCGCGTAGGTGTTGTTGAATCCGAGCGGGACCGCGACGCCGAGCCCCATGGCCGCGAGCTTGGCGTTGAGCTCCGCCAGCGGCGGCACCGCATCGAGCTTCAGTATCTCCTTGGCGATCGTCCCGGTGTATTCGGGGTAGACATCGATGCTTCCTTGCGTTAGCGCACCGAGCACGATGGCCGTGTTGCCGAGCCCCTGACGATGCACTGCCGCCGCTTCGCCGGCCGATTGCGCGGTCTGCGTCAGGATCTCGCCGAGGATGTACGATTCGGTGAAACGCTTGGAGCCGACGTTGAGCGTCGGCGTTGCAGCGCCGCCCTCCGTGACATGCGCCGCGGCGAGGACCGCCGCGGCCGCAAGGCCTGCCATTGCGCTTCGTTGGAATCGGACGCAGGCTTTCATCGAACGGTCGATACGGGAAGCGCTGGTCCGTCGCGCAATGGGAAGGAGATTTTCCACCGTTGCCGCGGCGGCGTCCAATGCCTTTCCTTGCCGCCAGCTAGCGTCATTGATATGCGCTCGCTTGGCGTGGCAGCTCAAGTCGCCGAAGCGTACTGGTAATGTCGCCCCTAACGGCGTAGGCTGATTTCAGCCTTGGGCAGCGCCTCTGTGCCTCTGTGCCTCTGTGCCTCTGTGCCTCCGCGCCTCCGCGCTACTGCCCGGTTGCCCAAGTTCGTTGTGCGTTACCGCATGTCGATCAACCTGCCAAGGAGAAAAACATGGGGACACCAAGGCAATATCTCGTTCAAATTGGATCTGGCGTCATCGCCGTGCGGCGAGTGGCGATCCTTGCGATGATCGCGGTGCTCGCAGCGGGCTGCGCGGAGCAACGGGAACGCGCCTCGATGGCGGCAGGAGTCTCCGCACCGCGCGCGCTACCCTGGGCGCTGCACACATCCACGATGCGCTGGAACGAATATGCTTGTGACGTCATCGCGCGCAATCAGGCCGGCCAGTTCCCCGCCGCGCGGACGCTCGCTTACATGAATCTGGCGATCAACAATGCCATCGTCCTTGCCCGCCAGCAGGGTCGCGCGCCCGACGGCGCCGTTGCAGGCGCCGCCGCCATGTTGCTGACCTATCATTTCCCCAAAGAGGAAGGGGCGATTGGACAGCGGCTGGCGGGCGAGATGGCAGCGACGGGGATCGATCGGCGGGCAGAGTTCGCCGCCGGTGTGGAAATCGGCCGCGCTGCCGCGGCGTATGTCATTGCTGCGGCCAAGACCGATCGGTCCGATCTCTTGTGGGCCGGGACGCTGCCCTCAGGCGCCAACGTCTGGTCGAGTCGCGCGCAGCCGGCTCGCCCGCCGCTGGGTCCACGTCTGGGCGAGATGCGGACTTTCTTTCTTGCCAGCGGCGCCGATTACAGGGCCCCGCCGCCGCCCAGCTACGACTCGCCGGCATTTCGGGCGACCCTGCGAGAAGTGCGGGAGGTCTCCGATCGCCGCACCAACGAGCAATTGCGAATTGCCCAATATTGGGAGGGTCTGGCCGGCTCGTTCAACGCAGGATATTGGAACGACGTCACGCGCAGGGCGATCACGTCGCACGGGCTCGGCGAGTCGGAATCAGCACGCGTGCTGGCACTGGTCCACATGGCCGCAGTGGATGCGACTATCGCCTGCCACGATTCGAAATACGTCTACTGGGTCGCCCGTCCGACGCAGCTCGATGCGGAAATTCATCTAGCGATCGCCGTGCCGAATCACCCGTCATACCCCAGCAATCACGCGTGTATTTCGGGTGCGACCGGACTAGTCCTGGACGCGCAATTCCCGGATGAGGGAGGACGCTACTTCGCGATGGCGCGCGAGGCCGGCGAATCGCGCATTTACGGTGGCATTCACTACCGGATCGATGTTGACGAGGGATACGTCATCGCGCGCAAGGTCGCCACGCGCGCGCTGGCGAATGGGATCCCCGCGGATCGGCCGTTCACGCCGCTCGGGGGATAGGTTCGTCGGGAAGCGCACCGCGCGCTTGTCCCGCGCGACATGCGTCTCACATCGGCAGGGGGTCGGGCTGCTCGCGACGGCTTTCGCTGGGCACCGTCGTGATCATCTGGCCACCTGCCGCATTCGCGCGCTTCGCCGCTGCAGCGCGCCGGCGACGACCATCCGCCTGGCCTGCGGAGCATCGGAAGAACTTTAGCATTTGTGGCGATTCAAACCCTCGGGCGCAAGCGGAAGAGGGTTATGTCAAAAAAAATATGGTTACCGATCGCCGTCGCGACGATCGTTGGGATGGCGCTCGTGTTCTTCGACTGGAACTGGCTGCGAGGTCCGCTGGCGACCTATCTCAGTGCAAAAGTTGGGCGGCCGGTCCGGATCGAGGGCAATTTTCATGTCGCGCTTTCGACCCACCCATTGCTGAGCGCGGACTATCTGATGGTCGCGAATGCTGGCTGGGGCAGCGACCCTTTGATGGCTGCCGCACAGCGCGTCTCCCTCCGCCTGCAGCTGCGCTCGCTGTTCATCGGCCCGATCGTCTTCGAGGAGCTGGCCTTGTTGCGGCCGAAACTGCTGCTCGAAAAGGGCGCGGGCGGCCAGAATAACTGGGACCTTGGAGGCGCAGTGGCGCTTCCACGGGTGGCCCGCCTGAAAATCGACGACGGCCTTGTCCGCTACCGCGATCCGGAGGCTGCCACCGACGTCAGCGTGAACGTTGTCTCGAGCGGGTCATCGGCGAGTGGCGCGACGCCGGTCCTTTTCTCCGGTGGCGGGCTCTTGCGCAACAACCAGTTCACGATCGAAGGAAAGGCCGAGACGCTGCTGTCGCTCGAGCAACCCGATCAACCGTATCGACTGGACGTCAGAGCCCGCGCCGGCGATACCAGCGCGCACTTCGACGGCAGCGTGCTCCCGGCGCGGCTGGACCGTGCCGACGGCGTGCTGACCCTGCAGGGCCGCGACCTGTCGCAGCTGTATCCGATCATTCCGGTGCCGTTTCCATGGACGCCTCCGTATCGCTTGAACGGCCGGCTCAAGCACGACACAGCCCTGTGGTCGTTCGATAAATTCACCGGCAAGGTCGGGGACAGCGATCTGGCGGGCAGGTTCGACGTGGATCCGAGCGCGCAGCGCGTGCGCGTCGACGCCGATCTTGCCTCGCAGTCGCTCAGGTTCGACGATTTGGGCGGCCTGGTCGGGCTGCCGCCGGCTTCCGAAACGCCGAGCGTGAAGAGCTCCGCGCAAAGGACGGAGACCGCGAAGCGGTTGCGCAGCGGACGTGCGCTGCCGACCAAGCCATACGAGGCGGCGCATCTGCGGGCGGTTGACGCCAATGTGCATCTCAGGGGCAAGCGCTTCATGACCTCGACGCTCCCGCTCGACGATCTGAACGCTGTACTCTATCTGCGCGACGGCATTGTGACGCTGAAGCCGCTCGATTTCGGCATCGCGGGTGGGCACGTCGTGTCGACCCTGGTGATGGACGCGCGCAACAAGGTGTTCAAGACCCAGGGCGAGATGGAGGTGCGAAACGTCGATCTCGGCAAAATCCTGCCGAAGCTCAAGCCGCCGCATGGAAGTGCAGGCATAGTCGGAGGCCGGGCCCGCTTTGTCGCGACCGGCAATTCCATTGCCGACATGCTCGCCACCAGCAACGGCGAGGTTGCATTGATCAGCTGGGGAGGAAATGCGAGCGAACTGTCGATCGTGCTCACCAATCTGGATCTCGCGCGCGCCGCGCAGCTGCTCGTCAAGGGCGACGAGAATGCGCCGATCCGCTGCGTGGTGGCCGACTTCGTCGCCGAGAACGGTCGAATGCTGGCCAAGACGCTGGTCATCGATACCGATGCCGAAAAAATCCTCGGCGAAGGCAGCATCGATTTCGCCAACGAGCGCTATGACCTCACCCTCAATGCCGAGTCGAAGCACCCGAGCGTGCTGGCGCTGCGCGGGCCGATCGTCGTCGATGGCGCTCTCAATTCGCCCCAGGTGCACCCGGCGGTCGGGCCCATCGCCGCGCGGGTCGCGAGCTCGGTCGCGCTGGGCGCGCTCAACCCGCTCGCGGCCCTGCTGCCGCTGATCGACCCCGGAGGCGGCAAGGACGCCGACTGCCGGGCGCTGATGCAGGAAGCCAGCGCGAGCGTACGCGCACCGCGCAGCACGTCACCACGGCGGGAAAGGGCCGAGCTGTCATCGAAGCGATAAGGATATCGGCACGGCGAGGCTGGCCCGCACGCACGCGCAGGCTTATCGGGCCGGCGCCCGCATCCGCGCGCTTCGCCGCTGCAAAGCGCCGACGGCGATCATCAGTCCCAGCGAGATGGCGATCAGCATCGTCGCCGCGGCGGTGATCGTCAGGCTGATGTTGTCGTTGATGCCGGCAAACATCTGCCGCGGCAGCGTGCGCTGGGCGGGACCCGCCATGAGCAGGACGACGACCACTTCGTCGAAAGAGGCGGCGAACGCGAATACCGCACCGGACGCTACACCGGGCAGGATCAGCGGCAGCATGACGCGGCGGAACGTCGTGATCTGCGAGGCGCCCAGGCTCTCCGCCGCGCGCAGCAGCGTCCGATCGAACGCCGACAGCGTCGCCAGCACCGTGATGACGACAAATGGAACCCCCAGTGTCGCATGCGCGAGGATGAGTCCGAGATAGCCGTCGGTAAGCCCCAGCGGCGCGAAGGCGAAATAGACGCCGACCGCGATGATGATCACCGGTACGACCATCGGCGCAATCAGCATCGCCAGGACGAGCGCCTGTGCCGGGAAGCGCGCGCGCCAGATGCCGAGCGCCGCCATCGTGCCGAGCACGGTCGCCAACACCGTCGCCGACGTGCCGATGATGAGGCTGTTCTTCAGCGACAACAGCCAGAACGACGAGGTGAAGAAGTCCTGATACCAACGCAGGCTCAAGCCGGGCAACGGATAGTAGAAGAACGAACCCGAAGAGAAGGACAGCGGCACGATGGTCAGGATCGGCGCGACCAGGAATACCAGCACGGCGGCGGTGAGCACGATGAGCCCGATGCGGGTGAAACGTTCGCCCAGCGTCGCGGTCGGATCGTGCATCGCTAGCCCAGACGCATCCGCTCGACGCCGACCATGCGGTTGTAGACCGCATAGAGCAGGAGCGTCGCGGTCAGCAGCATGATCGAAAGGGCCGCGGCCATGCCCCAGTTGACCGTCTTGCTTGCGTAGAAGGCGATGAAGTAGCTGATCATCTGGTCTTCGGCGCCACCAACCAGCGCCGGCGTGATGTAGTAGCCCAACGCCTGGATGAATACCATCAGGCAACCGGCACCGATACCGGCCAGCGTCTGCGGCACGAAGACCCGGCGGAACGCGGTGAACGGCCTGGCTCCGAGCGATGATGCCGCACGCACATACGAAGGCGGGATGCCGCGCATCACGCTGTAGAGCGGCAGCACCATGAACGGCAGCAGCACGTGCACCATCGCCACATACACGGCGAAGCGGTTGTAGATCATCTTGAGCGGTTCGTGCACCAGGCCGAGCGAGAGGAAGAGACTGTTCAGCACGCCTTCCTTTTGCAGCAGGACCACCCACGCGACCGTGCGCACCAGGAGCGAGGTCCAGAAGGGCAACAGCACCAGAAACAGCAGCACGCCGGCGCGGCCGGGCGGCTGGGCCGCGATAACATAGGCGACCGGATAGCCCAAAAGGAGGCAGATCAGCGTCACGACTGCCGCGATCCACAGCGTGCGACCGAGGACATCGCGAAAGACGCGTTGTTCAGCGGGAGCGCCGATGATCGAACCGTCGGCGTCGCGCTGCAGGTCGAGCGCGGCAAGCAGATAGAAATCGGTGACGGGACCGCCGGCGCGGCGTATCGCCGCCCACGTGTCGCGCTCGCCCCACGCCGGGTCGATAGCGATGAGCGTGTCGCGCGCCGGCTGCGACAGCTGGTCCGGCAGTTGCCTGCCCGCATTGAACAGCAGCGTCCGGAAACCGGGCTGATCGTAATTCAGCCGGGTCGCCGCGCTTGCGAGCGTGCCCGCTGCGCGTGCGGCTCGGATGTCGGTGATGAGCGTCGCGTATGCGGGCTCGGGCGGGAGCGCCTTGCCATCCCAGCTCTTGAGCGCCGCCGTGACTGTCGGCAGGATATGCGCGACGTCGGTGTCGATGACGCCGCGGGCGAGCATGGCGCCGATCGGCACGACAAAACAGGCCGCGAGAAAGACGAATAGCGGCAGCACCAGCGCCGCCGCGCGAAATTGCTCGCGGCGGCGGCTTCTGCGCAGGGCGCGGCGCAAGCCCGCCGCGTCGGGATCGACGCTCGCCAGCGCGGCGTGGACCGCCGCCGCCGCGCCGCGAAGCATCCGGTTCGTCCTGCCGTCAGTCGCCTACTTGGCGACCCAGGCGTTGAAGCGTTGCGAAAGCTTGTCCAGGTTTTCCAGCCAGAACTTGTCGTTGATGGGCAGCGCCGAAGCCATATTCTGCGGCGCGGTCGCGAGCTCGGGCAGCACCTTCTTGTCGATCAGAGGGGTCGCCGCCTTGGCGGTCGGCCCATAGGTGATCTTTTCCGGCAGGTTCTTCTGGTACTGCGGATCGCTGACGAATTTCAGGAAGGTCTCGGCTTCCGCCTTGTTCGGCGAGCCTTTCATGATGACCCACGAGTCGATCGTATACAGGTTGTTGGTCCACACGATCTTGAAATTCTTCTTGTCCTTCTCGTTCGCGGCGGCGATCCGCCCGTTGTAGGCATCGGTCATCGCCACCTCGCCCGAGGCGAGCAGTTGCGGCGGCTGCGAGCCCTTTTCCCACCATACGAGATCGGGCTTGAGCTGATCGAGCTTCTTGAACGCGCGGTCGACACCCGCAGGCGTGCCCAGCGTCTTGTACACATCCTTCGGCGCCACTCCGTCGGCCATCAGCGCGATCTCGAGCGTCGTTTTCGCACCCTTGCGCAATGCGCGCTTGCCCGGCCATTTTTTGACGTTCCAGAAGTCGGCCCATGACTTTGGCGTATCGCCTTTGATCTTGTCGCCGTCGTAGGCAAGGATGAAGCTGTAGACGATGGCGCCGACCCCGCAGTCGTTGACCGCGTCGGGCAGGAACTTGTCCTTGCCCCCCAGCTTCGCCCAGTCGATCTTCTCGTACAGACCTTCCTCGCAACCGAGCAGCAGCTCTTCGGATTCGACCTGCACGACGTCCCAGTTGTTGTTGCCGCCCTGGATCTTGGCGCGCAGCGTGCCGACGCCGCCATCCCAGTTTTCCTCGGTCATCTTGATCTTGGTCTTTTCCATGAACGGCTTGAAGTAGACCTCGCGCTGCGCGTCTTGGTAGGCGCCGCCCCATGACACAACGGCCAGGTCGCGCGCAAGCGCCGACGCCGACAGCATCGATGCCGCCGCGGCAAACGCAACGACGGCCAGTTTATTGCTCAACATGGTGCCTCCGCTGAATTGAGATCTGGTTAACAGATCCTAGTTTTCCTGCGCAAAGACGCGGCAGTGCTCCGGGTTCCAGAGCACCTCCACTATCGCCCCTACATCCGGTATCGCGTGCGCCTCGCTGATCGGACGCTTCACCGTGAATTCCGCGCTGCCATCGAGCGCCACGCGCGCACGAACATGGTCACCGAGGTAGACGATCTCGCGCAGCATACCCGCAAGGCGGCAACCGCCACGCCCATCGATTGTATGCCCTGCCGGGTGTATTTGCACCCGCTCGGGACGCAGTGAAACGGATACGGCGCCGCCGTCCCCGACCGGCTCGACCAGCGTCCCTTCGATGCTCGTGTCGGTGTCCTTGATCCGTATCACGCAGCGGCCGTCGGTCGCCGTGACGGTCGTTCCCTCGAGGCGATTGTTCTCGCCGATGAAGCGCGCGACGAAGGCGCTTTTCGGGTATTCGTACATCTGTTTCGGCGTATCGAGCTGCTGGATCCTGCCGCGGTGGAAAACCGCGATCCGATCCGACATCGTCAGCGCCTCGGACTGGTCGTGCGTGACGTAGACCATCGTCACGCCCAGGCGCTGGTGCAACCGCCGGATCTCGAGCTGCATCTGCTCGCGCAGCTGCTTGTCGAGCGCCCCCAAAGGCTCGTCCATCAGGATCAGCTTGGGCTCGAAGACCAGCGCACGGGCGACCGCGACGCGTTGCTGCTGGCCGCCGGAGAGCTGTGCTGGGCGGCGATGGCCGAAGCCGGCGAGCTGCACCATGTCGAGCGCGCGGTCGACGCGCTTGGCGAGATCGGTCGCCGGCACGCCGCGCACCGACAGCGGGAAGCCGATGTTCTCCCCGACGCTCATGTGGGGAAACAGCGCGTAGTTCTGGAACACCATGCCGATGTTGCGCTGATACGGCGGCATGTGAGACAGCGACTTGCCTTCGAGCAGGATCTGCCCCCCGGTCGGCGTCTCGAAGCCGGCCAGCAGCATCAGCGTCGTCGTCTTGCCGGAGCCAGAGGGCCCCAGCAGCGTCAGGAACTCGCCCCTCTCGATATCGAGATTGAGATCGTCGACGACGCGCGTGATGCCGTCGTAGCTTTTCTCGATGCCGACGAAGCGGACGATGGGCTCGGACGGGGTCATTGGCGCCGGGGGATCTTGCATGCAGCAATCATCGTCCCTCGCCGGCCTTCCAGTCAACGCACGCTGGTGCGCCAACCATCGGTTGGCGTACTACGCCAGACCTTTTTCCTTCACCATCGCCCAGGTATCGTCGAGCGCCTTGCCGAAGCACGCCATCATGTCGTCGATTTCCGCTTCGCCGATGATCAGCGGCGGACTGAACGCGACGATGTCGCCGGGCATGTTGCGCAGTATTACGCCGTGGTGTTGCGCGCGACGCACCAGGTGGGCGGCCACGGCGGCCTTGGCGGCGAAGCTTTCCCGGGTCGTCTTATCGCGAACGAGCTCGATGGCGCCGATCAGCCCTATGCCGCGCGCATCGCCGACCAGCGGGTGATCCCGATAGCCGCGCAGCGCCGCCTGCAGCCGCGGACCGACGCGTCGCACCGCTCCGACGATGTCGCGCTCCTCGTAGATCTTGAGCGTCTCGAGCGCGACCGCGGCCGGGACCGGATGCGAGGAATAGGTGTAGCCGTGCCCGAAGATGCCGAGCTTGTCGCTTTGGCCCAGGAGGATCTCGTAAAGCGCATTCGAGACCAGCGTGGCGGAGATCGGCAGGTAGCCCGCCGACAGCGCCTTGGCCACGGTGACCATGTCCGGCTGCAGCGAGAAGGTCTGCGAGCCAAACAGGTTGCCGGTGCGACCGAAACCGCAGATGACCTCGTCGACGACGAACAAAATGTCGTACTTCCTGAGGATTGGCTGGATGCGATCGAAGTAGGTCGCCGGCGGTACGATGACTCCGCCCGCTCCCATCACCGGTTCGGCGAAGAACGCGGCAACGGTGTCGGGATCCTCGCGCAGGATCATGGCTTCCAGATTGGCGGCCAGCCGCGCCGAGAACGCCTCTTCGCTCTCGCCGGGTTGGGCGCCACGGTAATGGTACGGCGCGTCGGTGTGCAGGATGCGGGCGATCGGCAGATCGAAATCGTCGTGTGCGAAGGCGAGTCCGGTCAGACTGCCGGTCGCGACGGTGACGCCGTGATAGGCGCGCTGCCGGGCAATGATTTTTTTCTTGCGCGGCCGGCCGAGCGCATTGTTGATGTACCAGGCCAGCTTGATCGCGGTGTCGTTCGCCTCGGATCCGGAGTTCGCGAACAGGACCTTGCCCATCCCGTGCGGCGCGATGCTGATCAGGCGCTCGGCAAGCTCGGTGCTGATTGCCGGAACCTTGCCGGCAAAGCTGTGATAGAACGGCAGCTCGCACATCTGGCGGTGCGCCGCGTCGGCCAGACGCCGCTCCGAAAAGCCGAGCGACGCGCACCACAATCCCGCCATGCCCTCCAGATAACGACGGCCCTGGTCGTCGTAGACGTAGACGCCTTCGCCGCGCGTGATGACCAGCGGCCCGTCTTTCTGAACCGCGCGCAGGTTGGTCGATGGATGCAGGTGGAACGACAGGTCGCGGCGTGCGGCCGCTGAGGTCGGAGACATCGGGAAAGTCCTTTGGACGGTGCCGGTCGCGCGGGCCGGACCTGTGGATTGTTTCCCCTGACGCGAATCGCGTCAATGGCGATCGCCGGCGCGCGAAGCGCCCGGCGCTTCAGCGCTTGCTTGGAGCGCGCTCCCTGATCAGCACCGCGCACCCGCTCATCGCCGCGTAAGCGCACGCAGTCCAGTACCAATGCGCGATGAACATCACCGCCAGCACGCCGAGATCGAAGACCATCGCCTGCGCCGGCGGGGCCGTCGGGAGAGTGAGCGGGCGCGCGCCCGGGCCGCCGATGAGCGCTGTTGCGCAGTTGGCCAGGGTCCACCAGGTGAACGCCGCAATCGCGTACTGGACCCATCCGATCTGCACGACGATGGCGAAGTACAAACCCGCAGCGAGCACGCCGTTCGAGACGATCCAATCCAGCCTGCGGTCCATCGTCGGCCTTTCCGGTTTCTGCGTTTGATCGGGGCGCGAGTTTGGTATCACGGCGCACTCATGTCAATAGTGACCGTTGTGCTCGCCGACCGGCGACCGGCGCACGCGCACTTCGGGCTTGAGCTTGAGCGTCCATTCCACATCGGCCCGCCGCCGGGTGGTCAGGTCGACGCTCCGGCGCGTCGCGGCTTCGCCACCTTCGAGCTGGGGATGCCATACCCGCACCAGGTAGCTGCGCGCTGGCAGCTCGGCGATCACCGCCTTGCCGTCGGCGCGGGTCTTGGCGAAATACGGCGACTCGGAGACGTAGATGTAGCCGACCATCCAGTCGTGGATATTGCAGCCGAGCACGACCACGCCTGGCGCGTCGAACACCACCGGCTGCGCCGGCACCCCGGCGTAGAGTGGAAGTTCGAACCGCTTGGCCGGCGAGAACGAATAGACCTGGTGACGCACCTTGTCGTGATTGGGGAAGACCACGGGCGTGCCGACCAGGATCGCGTTGACCTTCGGCGTGAATTCCTTGTCGACCTGGTCGATGACGGCGTCGCGCCGCATCGGAAGACGGATTGCGCCGTCGGCCGGGACCGCGACGACGACGGCGTCGCGGACCGGATTGCCCTTGTCGTCGACGACGGTCGCTGCGATCTGGTTCTGCCCAAGCGCCGCGTGCGCAGTCAGTGCGATCAGGGCGATGGCAACGAGCATTCGCATGCGGGGATCTCCGTGGTGGATGCGCGGGTCAATAACGGTAGGCCAGAACGATGGTGCCGACCCGGCTGCGGTAGACGAGGTCGTTGTACGACGCGGTGTGCGCGAAGGCATAGCTCACGTTGAGCGACGAACGATCGGACAGGGCCCAGCTCAGGCTGGCGCGCGCGCTTTGGGTGGTGCCGCGCAGGCGATAGGCGTAAAAGTCGCTGCCGAAGGTCGGATCGGCGGCGATCGCATCGGAGGCCAGAAAGATGTCGAGATTCTGCCGGGTGGTCGACTCGACGTCGCCGCGACGAACCGACACGTGGCCGCCGAGCTGCAGCCGGTCGGTGATGTCGTAGGCCGCGCGCGCGAATACGCTCTGGCCGCGTAAATCGAACACCCTGCCCGAGATTCCCGGCACGACCGGTCTGTCGTTCCGGGCGCGCCGTCGATCGATCGCCACGCCGGCCGAGGCATCGAAACTTTCGGTCAGGCGCCGCCCGAACTCCAGATACGCGTCGAACCGGTCGCCGTCGCGGATATCGCCGCGATACTTGTCCTGTGCCGCGCTGACCGCCGCCGATACCCACGGCGCCGCATAGCCGAGGCCGAATTTGTGGCGGTACGCGGCGGTCGCTCCGATCGAGACCAGGTTGAGCCCGTGAAAGCGCGCATACGCTTCGCTGTTCGCTTCGAGCGACAAGGTGAGGCCGTCGTTGCCCGACGGGGCGTAAAACCATCCTGCGCCGGCACCGAGCGTCACGGCGCCATCGGCACGCTCGTCGGCCGCCTGCTGCGCCCGTGTCAGGTTGTCGTCGTACAGGCCAGCGATCCGCGCGTCGTAGAACCACTCGGCGCGCGCAGGCGCGGCGAATGCCAGCAGGCAAAACCATAGGGTCGCCCGGCGCCGGCGATGGCACGCGGTGCCGCGTGCGCGGCGTGGCGGATGCAGCGTCCAATGGGTATTCATCGAGGTGGCGGCAGGGAACTTGCTTTGTCGTCGGCTCGCAACGCGTGGTGCACAAGCATTTTTGGTGCGAGCGGCAGGGCGGGGGAGTGAGCGACATCGTTTCGTCATGCATAACTTATTGAATAACATGACATTAAAAGCGAAGATGGGCGATCGGACCGGGCTGAAAAGTCCGACGCCAGTCGTTCGTCTCCGCCCCGCGGCGTCCGGGTTTGACGTCGATGTGCCGGCGGGCGGCAGTCCGTCCGCGGCGAATCGGATGCGATCGAACCACCAATCGGACGGGACTGGGCGCGCGATGACCATGACGCTCCATCGTCTCCGGGCGCTCCCGATGCGCAGTCTGCAGACGCGGATGCTCGCGCTTTTCCTGCTGCTGACCTTCGTCGTCCAGATCGGCGGCTTCGTGCTCATCAACACCGTGGGCGGCAAATCGGCGCGCAGCACGGTGGGCGCGGACGTCGTTGCCGGGGCGCGGGTGTTCGATCGGTTGCTCGAGCAGGACGCGCAGCGACTGGTGCAGGGCGCTCGGCTGATGGCGGCGGACTACGCATTTCGCGAAGTGATCGCAACGGGCGATCACGAGACCATCGGCTCGGTGCTCGTCAACTACGGCAAGCGCATCGATGCGCCGCTGGTGATGATCGTTGGGCTCGACAAGAAAGTGCTCGGCGATACGCTCGAAAGCGGCGCCGGCAAACCGTTTGCACTGCCCGACCTGCTGGAACAGGCTCAGGCCTGGGAGGAAGCTTCCACCCTGGCCGTATGGCGAGGCGAGCTCTACCAGCTGGTCGTCGTTCCGGTGCTGGCGCCGGTGCCGATCGCATGGGCCGTCGTGGGGCAGCGGGTCAACGACGCTCTGACCAGCGAGCTGCGTCGACTGACGCGGCTTGACATCACGTTCTTCAGCAGGCGCGCCAACGATGGCTGGAAGCTGCAGGCGAGCACGCTGGCGCCTGCCCAGCGCACGAGCCTGCGCGCCGACATGGCCGCGGACCGGTTTGCCGAAAGCGACGCGGACGGCAACGCGGTCTACAGCGAGGATGCGATCACCCGCATGATCGTGCTGCCGCCCCAGGCCGGCGTGCGCGTGGTCGCCGTGCTCCAGCAACCGCTGTATCCGGCTCTCGAGCCCTTCCGCCACCTGCAGCGGCAGCTGGCGCTCATCTCGCTTCTGGGTGTGCTCATCTCAGTGTTCGCCAGCATTTTCATCGCGCGCAGCATCGCGCGGCCGGTCCACGATCTGGCCGGCATCGCGCAGCGCATCGCCGCCGGCGATTATTCGACGGCGCCGCCGGTCTCGCGCGCCGATGAGATCGGCGACCTCGCCAATGCCTTCCGCAACATGCAACAGGACATCGCGCAGCGCGAATCACGCATCATGGATCTGGCGTACCGCGATGGATTGACGCAATTGCCGAATCGGGCGCTGTACAACGATCGTCTCGATGAAGCCCTCGCTGTTGCAGCCGCCCAAGGGTTGCCCGTCGCCGTGCTGCTGATGGACCTCGATCATTTCAAGGATGTCAACGACTCGCTCGGCCATTCGATCGGCGACCTGATCCTGCGCGCGGTCTCGTCGCGGCTCGAGCTTTTGCTCAAGAGGCCGACCGACACCGTCGCGCGGCTCGGCGGCGACGAATTCGCGATACTTCTGCCGGGCGATGATGCGGCGAAGGCGGAGCGCGTCGCCAAGACCATCCTGCACGCGCTGGAGATGCCGATGACGCCGGAAGGTCATGTCGTCGACGTGCGCGCCAGCATCGGCATCGCGGTCTATCCGGGGCACGGCAGCGAGCGGTCCACCCTGCTCCGCCACGCCGACGCCGCGATGTATGCGGCCAAGCGCAGGAATCTGGGTATCGCTCTCTGGGACGAGCGCTACGACCAGCACAGCAAGGAGCGCCTGTCGCTGATGAGCGGTCTGCGCAAAGCGGTCGACGAAGACGAGCTCGTGCTCTTCTATCAGCCCAAGGTTCCGCTGCGCGGCGGCAGCGATCTCCACGCGGAGGCGCTGGTCCGGTGGCGCCATCCGACGCGCGGACTGGTAGCGCCGGTCGAGTTCATCGCTTTCGCCGAGCAGACCGGGTACATACGCGCGATCACGCAGTGGGTGATGTCGCGTGCCGTAGCGCAATGCTCGGCGTGGCGCAGCGCCGATATGCCGATGAATGTGTCGATCAATATTTCGGCGCGAGACCTGGTCGACCTCGAGCTGCCGGACCGTTTCGAGGCGCTGCTGCACAAACACGGCTGCGCCGCGCAGTGGATCACGCTGGAGATCACCGAAAGCGCCATCCTCGACGACCCCGATCACGCCATCGACAACCTGCGCCGGCTGCACGCGCTGGGATGCCGGCTCGCGATCGACGACTACGGCATCGGCTATTCGTCGCTCGCCTACCTGAGGCGGCTGCCGGTGCACGAGCTCAAGATCGACAAGACCTTCATCCTGGGCATGGCGCGAGACTCGAGCGATGCGGTGATCGTGCGTTCGACGATCGACCTCGCGCACCACATGGGTCTGACGGTCGTTGCCGAAGGCGTCGAGGACGAAGCGACAGTCGAGAGGCTGCGCGGCTTGAGCTGCGACATGGTCCAGGGCTACCTGCTGAGCCGGCCGCTCGGCGCGGAAGACATCATCGCCTGGATGCGCGGCTCGGTCTGGACGCGCGCCGCGCGCGACCCGGGACTGCTGCGCCGCGTCGTCTGAGTACGCGGTCCGGGCGGGCGCCGGCCGCGACCGCTCGCGCGAACCGCGTCGAATCGATTACGCTGTCGGCCTCGACGGCGCGCTCGGCGCGCGAGACCGGCATCCATGGCTCCCTATCCGCATCTTCTGGCTCCGCTTTCGCTCGGATTCACGACGCTCAAAAATCGCGTGCTGATGGGCTCGATGCACACGGGGCTCGAGGAGGCGCCGAACGGCTTCGCCAAGCTCGCCGCGTTCTACGCCGCGCGCGCGAAGGGAGGCGCCGGGCTGATCGTCACCGGCGGTATCGCGCCCAATTTCAGCGGCCGCATCGATCCGCGCCATTCCCAGCTGTCGTTCCCCTGGCAGGTGGCCAAGCACCGCACGGTGACCGAAGCGGTGCACGCCGCAGGCGGCAAGATCGCGATGCAGATCCTGCATGGCGGCCGCTACGCCTACCACCCGCTGGCGGTCGGACCCTCGGCGCTCAAGTCGCCGATCACGCCGTTTCGTCCGCGAGCGCTCAGCGGCTGGGGAGTGCGCCGGACGATATCCGCCTACGTGCGCTGCGCGGTCCTCGCGCAGCGCGCAGGTTACGACGGTGTCGAAATCATGGGCTCCGAGGGCTACCTGATCAATCAGTTCGTCGCGCCGCAGACCAATCTACGCGACGACGAATGGGGCGGATCGTTCCTCAACCGGATTCGCTTGCCGGTCGCGATCGTGCGTCGCACGCGCCAGGCGGTCGGTCGGGACTTCATCCTCATCTATCGGCTTTCGATGCTGGACCTGGTCGAGGGTGGCAGCTCGTGGGACGAAGTCGTCGCGCTGGCGCAGGCGGTCGAAGCCGCCGGTGCCACGATCATCAACACCGGCATCGGCTGGCACGAAGCCCGCATACCGACCATCGCCACGATGGTGCCGCGCGCGGCGTTTACCTGGGTGACGCGGCGACTGAAGGGCGCGGTCAAAGTGCCGTTGATCACCACCAACCGCATCAACGATCCGGCCACCGCCGAAGCAGTGCTCGCGCGCGGCGACGCCGACATGGTGTCGATGGCCCGCCCGTTCCTGGCCGACGCCGACTTCGTCGCCAAGGCCATGCGGGGACGCGCCGAGACGATCAACACCTGCATCGGCTGCAACCAGGCGTGTCTCGATCAGATTTTCGAGCGGCAGACGGCGACCTGCCTGGTGAATCCCTACGCCTGCCGCGAGACCGAGCTTGTCTTTACGCGCGCCGTCGCGCGGCGCAAGGTCGCGGTCGTCGGCGCCGGTCCCGCGGGCATGGCGTGCGCGCTGACCGCCGCCGAGCGCGGGCACGACGTGAGCCTGTTCGATGCCGCGGCGGAGATCGGCGGCCAGTTCAATCTCGCGCGCCGCATCCCAGGCAAGGAGGAATTCGCCGAGACGCTGCGTTATTTCCGTGTCCGGCTCGCCGAGCTGGGTGTCTCGGTGAACCTCAACCACCGCGCGGTCGTCGCGGACCTCTCGGCTTACGACGAGGTCATCCTGGCCTCAGGCGTCACGCCGCGGACGCCCGCTATTCCGGGCATCGCGCATCCCAAGGTGGCGAGTTACGTCGACGTCGTCGAGGGACGGCGACCGGCCGGACGACGCGTCGCGATCATCGGAGCGGGCGGGATCGGGTTCGACGTCGCCGAGCTCCTCACCGCCGGCGAGCCGGCCGACGGTCATCTGAGCGACGGTCGCACCGAGGATCCGGCGATCGCCGCATTTCGCGACGAATGGGGGATCGACTCCGCCTATGCTTCGCGCGGAGGCTTGAAGCCCGCGCACGAGCCGATGCCGCCACGCCAGGTGTGGCTGCTGCAGCGCAAGCAGGCCAAGGTGGGCGCCGGACTGGCCAAGACCACGGGCTGGATCCGGCGGACGCTGCTCAAGCGGCGCGGCGTGGTGATGATTGCGGGCGTCGAGTACGACAAAATCGACGATGCCGGACTTCACATTCGTGTCGACGGCGAGCCTCAATTGCTGGACGTCGACACGATCGTCGTTTGCGCCGGACAGGAGCCGCGTCGGGATCTGGTCGCGGAGCTCGAAGCGGCGGGCATTCGCCACCGTCTGATCGGCGGAGCGGACCTTGCGGTTGAGCTCGACGCCAAGCGCGCGATCGACCAGGGAACGCGAGTCGCGCTGGCGCTGTAAGCGCTTGTCGAGGGTTGCCGACGAAGACGCCGATCAGACGCGTTCCTCGCGCGCGACCTTTTCCCACGCTGTCAGGTCCGGTCGCATCTGATGCCACTCGGTGGCCTGCTGGAATGCGCGACCCGCGCGGACGAGCGCCGCCTCCGCGAAGGGCGCGCCGAGGAGCTGGACGGCCACCGGCAGTCCGTCGGCCGACATGCCAGCCGGTAAGGACACCCCGCAGATGCCGAGGTAATTGGCGATGCGCGTGAAGGTGGCGAGCGGAGTCGCTACCTCGTCGACCTCGTCGACGGGCGTCGCGGTGATCGGTAGCGTTGGCGTGAGCAGGATGTCGCGGCCCTGCATCCAGTCGGCAAACGCGGCCGCGGCCCGCCTGCGGTGGGAAAGCTCGTCGATATAGTCGGCGGCGCTGGTCGCTTTTCCGCCGATCGTTCGCTTGCGCACCCAGGGATCGATCGGCAGCTTGGGATCCTCGATGTACTCGCGATGCAGCGCCCATGCTTCGGCGGCGATGATCCTGCCGTTGCGCACCATCACTTCCTCGAAATCGATCGGAACCCGCACTTCGTCGACCAGCGCGCCCTGTTCGCGCAGCACCGCGATCGCCTGCTGCAATGCGCGCGCGACGTCCGGCAGCGTATCGGCGGGCAGCTGCTCGGCCGGCAGCGCCGTGATCCGCAGCCGGCGCACGTCGGGGGCGCCGGCGAGGACGGCCGCGAAATCGAGGCGAGGCACGCCGAGCGTGGCCGCATCACGCGTGTCCGGACCGGCCATCGCCGCGGTCAGCAGCGCCGCGTCTTCGACGGTGCGCGCCAGCGGACCGAGTGAATCGAGGGTCGTTGCCAGGGGCACGACGCCGGCGAGGCTGATGGTGCCGTACGTCGGCTTGAGGCCGGTCAATCCGCAAAGCGCCGAAGGTATGCGTATCGAGCCTCCGGTATCCGAGCCGATCGCGGCAGGCGCTAGGCCCGCCGCAACGGCGACCGCGGAGCCGCTGCTCGAGCCGCCGGCGACGCGGTGCGTGCGCGTGTCCCACGGATTCCACGGCGCTCCCATCGGCTCGTTGCGACCCCAGCCGCCGAAAGCGAACTCCACCATGTGCGTCTTACCGAGCGGAATCATGCCCGCCGCAAGCAGACGTTCGACCGCGGTGGCCGTTTCCTTGGCGACGCGGCCATGCCAGGTCTTCGAGCCGGCCGTCGTGACGCGGCCGCTGACGTGCAACAGATCCTTGAGCGCGATCGGCAGGCCGTGCAGTGGGCCGCGCACCATGCCTGCCTTGCGCTCGAGGTCGGCCGCCTTCGCGCCGTCGAGTGCAGCCTCGCGATACACCTCGATGAAGGCATGCAGCCGGCCGTCGAGCACCGCGATGCGATCGAGGCACGCACTGACGATCTCTCGCGACGACGTCTCGCCGGCGTCGAGGCGGCGCGAGAGCTCCGTGAGCGGGAGATAGCCGAGGTCTTGCGCAGTCATGAGGTCGCACCTTTCGCGGGCTCGTTGCCGGTCCGGATCATGCCGAGCATCGTTGGCCCGGCCCTCCGCGAGTCCTTCAAGGGATTGGAGGCTCCGCGGCCCCGCGGGTTCCGGGACGCTAGCATACTAGCGCTTCACCGCAGTCGCGAAGCTCGCGACCGAGAGCGCTGCCATCGTAAGCAGCACCAGCACGCCCGCGACCATCGCTGATTGCGCGACGGCGAGCGGCGCGAACGCGAATGGCGCGATCGCCCGGGCGAACAGCGCCGGCGCGGCAAGGTTGCCGAGCGTGCCGCCATAGCCGGCACGTCCGAAGAGCTCGGCCGGTACCGTCCCGCGCACGATGGTGACCACGCCGTTGCTGCCGCCGAACAGGACGGCGAACAGCAGCGCCAGCGCGACCTGACCGTTCAACGCGAGCAGCACGAGCAGCGCCAGGACCAGCAGCGCGAGGGCGACGATGCCGACCGATCTCGATGCGAACCGGCGTCCGACGCCGAATTCGAGCAGCCGTCCGGCCACCTGCATCGGTCCGAAGAACGATCCGACCCACACGGCCGTCGCGAGGCTCAAACCCTTGCCTTGAAGGATGGTGATCAGATGCACGGTCAGGACCGAGACGATAAAGCCGTTCAGCGCAAAAGCGATTGCCAGCCACACGAACGCGGTGCGCCGCTTGACCGATGGCAGGCTGCCGTGTCCTTCCGCCGTGCCCGCCTTGCCGTGCTCGGAGGTGCCCGTGCTCGGCGGGACGAACAAGACATGCAGCGGAAGACAGACGGCGAGCTCGAGGGCGGCGAAGATCAGCATCGTGTCGCGCCAGCCGAACCATTCGAGGCCTTGGAGCGACGCCGGCCAGAACGCGGTGCTGGCGAGTCCGCCCATCAAGGTCAGGGCGGTCAAGGTCTTGCGATAACTGGTTCCGGCATGCTGGGCCAGTGTCGCGAATGCCGCGTCGTACATCGTCATCGCCATCGCGACGCCGGCGACCGACCAGGCGAGGTAAAGGGCGATCTCCGAATGCACGTGAGCGATGAGGAAGAGCGCGATTGCGGCGCAGACCGATCCCGCGCTCATCACCGCCCGTCCGCCGCGCCGGTCGATCGCTCGTCCCACCAAGGGCGCCGTCAGCGCGGCGATCAGCAACGCCAGCGAATACGCGCCGAACAGCGTTGCCGCCGAGATGCCGAGATCGGCGCGCATGCTGGCGCCGAGAACGGCGATCGAATAGTAGAGCGTGCCCCAGGAAATGATCTGCGTCACGCCGAGCGCCGGCACCAGCCGCCAGGCGGTCGACCGAGTCATTGCGTAATGGTACCGTGAAGGCTTGGCCGTGCACGGCAGCGATCTTGTCGTTAAGCGCCGCTGCCCCCATATCGGTGTTTCAGGAGACCACGACCATGCCTATTCGCAGCCTGCAGCGCGTCATCGAAGCGATACCCACCTCGGACGGCGCCGGCGTCAAGCTCCGGCGCAGCCTCGGCCAATCGAACTGGGCCCGGCTCGATCCGTTCCTGATGCTCGATCACTTTTCGACCGACAACCCGGACGACTACATCGCCGGCTTTCCGGCGCATCCGCATCGAGGCTTCGAGACGGTGACCTACATGCTCGACGGTCACATGCGCCACCAGGATCACCTGGGCAATACGGGCGATCTGAAAGCGGGCGGCGTGCAGTGGATGAGCGCCGGACGCGGCATCATCCATTCCGAAATGCCGCAGCAGGAAGCGGGCCGCATGCGCGGCTTTCAGCTCTGGATCAACCTGCCGGCGAAGGAGAAGATGAAGCCCGCCGCTTACCGCGACATTCAGGGCAGCGAGATCCCGGTGGTCGAGCTCGCGGGCGGAGCGCGGGTCAAAGTGATCGCCGGAACGCTGACGAGCGGGGATCGGCAAACGCCCGGTCCGATCCAGGGGCTGTCGACCGATCCGCTTTATTTCGATGTCGAGCTTCCTGCGGGCACGACGTTTCGCCATGCGCTGCCGGCCGGGTACCACGCCTTCGTCTACCCGTTCGAGGGGTCGGTTGCCGTCGGTGCCGAAGCCGCGCGGCGGCCTCTCGCCACGCATCACGCCGGCATTCTGTCCGACGGCGACGCGGTCGAGCTCGTGGGCGGTCCCGAAGGCGGCAGGGTCATCCTCCTCGCAGGGCGGCCGCTGCTGGAGCCGATCGTGCAATACGGACCCTTCGTGATGAACACGCGCGAAGAGATCGAGCAGGCAGTGCGGGATTACCAGGGCGGCACGCTGACCGGCGCCGCGACGGCAAGCGCCTGAGGCGACGCCGTTCGGCCGTCTGCGACGGCACCAAAAAAAACCCCGCGTTGCGGGGTTTTTTCGCGATCGCTCAGCTATTGGGCTGGTGCTGTTCGATCGCGTTGTCGATGCAGTTGTCGCGCTGGGACTCGCTGTTTTCCTGCACGCATTGCCGCAATGCCTGCCGGTAGCTCTTTTCCTGCGGCGAGACGGTTTCGTGCGAATGGGCCGTCTTGCGGGCGTGGTGCATCGCGGCAGGCTTGGCCGCAGCGGCTTGCTGGTTCGACGCCGCGTTTTTCTCGGCAGCGGTTCCCTGCGTCGTGGCGTTGGGGTCGGCAGCCATTTTGTCGGTCGGTTGGGCCGACGGTTGTGCCGGCATCGTGCTCGTCGTGCCCTTTGCCGCGGGCATGCGCGAGGTGCTGTCGGGAGCGTTCTGCGCGCCGGCCGCGCCAAGGAACAATGCGAGGCTCGCGCCCAGCAGCAATCGGGAAGTGGGACTGATCATGTGGTACCTCCATCGAAGTGGGTAGCCGCGCCGCGGCGCCGCCGTTGCCTCCCATGACTTACCTGTGAACTATCCTCCCGAGGCGCAACGGAAAATATCGGACGCCTTCCGATTCGAACGTAGGACCAATGCCGGCGGTCCGCTCCGCCCGGGGATTTCAGCGGGTCCGCGGCACGTAGGACGCGGGACTAAGGCCGGGACGCCGCGATCGGGGCCCCGAAACAGACCGCCGCCTATAGCCGCAACGGCGCGCGCGGCGCAGCATGAACCCGTCCATCCAGGCCGTAAGGAAACGACATGCGTCGCAGCCTGATCCGCTGTCTGGCCTTGAGCGCTGCGGTCGCGTTTTCCGGAGCCGTCGGGGCACAAAGCCGACCCGCCTCCAGCGTCCCAGCGCGCGACGCCGTGGAGCCGTCGCAGGGATTCATCGTTGCCGTCCCCGCGACCAACGGCGCGGCCGCTGGCAGAATTGCCGAAGAACCCGCCGTACAACGCATGCCTCCAACCGTCGTGCGCGGCTATCGCGACACCCAAGCTCAGGCTCCTTGCGACCGCACCCAGAGTGCGGGTCAGGAAGCCTGCCGCCGGGCGGAGCTAGCCGCCAAGTACGCGGAAATGGACAAACTGTGTCGCACCCTGTCGAGTGCGGAATTCCCCACGTGCATCAAAAGCGCGTACTCGGCCGACTGAGGTCTAAGCCCACATTGCCCGCTGACGCCGTTCGCCGGACTTCGCGCTGACCCGTCAGCCGACGAATTGTTTGCCCGCACCAGCCTGACTCGCAGTGCGAATCGAACCGCTGGGGTGTTCTGAGGCGACTGGCCTCCATGGCTTGCGCGTGCTTGGGTTTGGCGGCCAGAAACGTATATAAATCAGATATTTAAATTATTTGTACGCCAGCGCACAATGGAGCGTATAACGGACTGATATAGCCACTCTTTATCTCAGCCAAACAGCATTCGACATCGAGACTCGCGTTTAAAGGCGCCTGGTGCCGCGTGTTGGGCCTGTCCCAACAGCGAAGGAGGCGCTCATGGCGCCTGCCACTGGTCGTACCGCGCAGCCGAATCGGCTGATCGCGCGCCTACCCCCCAAGGACCGAAAGCGCCTGCTCGCCCGCTGCGATGAGGTCGATCTCGCTTTTGGCCACGAGCTTGGCGAGCCGGGCGATCGAGTTCGCCACGTCTACTTTCCTACCGGAAGCTACGTCTCGCTGATCACACCGAGCGAGGGCGCGACCAGCCTGGAGGTCGGGCTGGTCGGCACCGAGGGCATGCAAGGGATCTCCCTGGCGCTCGGCATCGACGTGTCTCCGCTGCGTGCGCTGGTCCAGGGCGGCGGCTCCGCGTACCGGATGACCGCGCAGTCGTTTCGCGCCGAATATACGGCGAGTTCGGCGCTTCGCCGCGAGATGAACCGCTACCTGTATGTGCTGATGAGCCAGCTCGCCCAATCGGCCCTGTGCACTCGCTTCCACCATATCGACGCGCGGCTGGCGCGCTGGCTGCTGATGACGCACGATCGTGCGCACGCGAACACCTTCCACGTCACGCACAAATTTCTCGCCTGGATGCTCGGTGTACGCAGGGTCGGCGTCACCAATGCGGCAAGCGCGCTGCAGCGGAGAAAACTGATCCACTACGTGCGTGGGCACATCACCGTCCTCGATCGGCGCGGCCTCGAAGCCGCCGCGTGCCCTTGCTATCAAGCCGACCGAAACGTCTATGACAGGATGCTCGGAGACGGAGTTACCCACAAGCCAGCGTCCGTTGCCGCGCCGCGCAGGATCCTATAGCGGCGGGCCGGCCCGCGAACGCGCAGTAGCGCCTTCCCGCCGCAGCGCCTTCCTTCTTCTGCGGCCGGATAGCTCGCGTCGCGCGTTTCTACCGGACGATGACGCAATTCGCGCCGGACCAGAGATTGGTCGGCGCCGGCTTTTCGAACGTCACCCGTATTTCCCTGATCGTGATGCCGTTGCGCTCCTCGACTTCTTTGAGGATTCCGCTCAGCAGCGGACCGGCCTTGTCGCAGAGCTCCTTTTCGGCCTGGGCATACGGCGCGAAGTTGTCGCTGGCGATCGACATAGCGAACACTCCCGAAAGTAAACGCGTACGGTCAAATTTTTTTCCGCGGCGCTTTTTTCTGTCAAGTCTGTACGGTAGCGAACAAATACTGTGCCGAGCGCGGCGTCGATCGGGCGCGCCGTCGAATTTCGCGCGCCGATCCATCTGCCCGAATGTTCGCGACCGCACAGACAGTGGGGCGACCAACCTAATCCTGTATAAGCGAGCGTACGAACCTGCTCGTGCATTGGCATGGCAGCGTCAGCGAAGAACGGCGCCTTCCTTGACCCGAGGACCACGATCGACCGCAACGGCGAAGAGCAACGACGTGCCGCATAGGCCCGGCGGCGCGAAATCGAATCGACTGCTGGCCGCGCTTCCCTCCAGGGACCGTGCGCGGGTGATGTCGAACTGCGAGCAGATCGATCTGGCGATCGGCGAAGTGCTCGGTGAGCCTGGGAGCCCCCTTCGGCATGCCTATTTCCCGGTCTCGAGCTTTATCTCGCTGATAACGCCGCTCGACGGCAACGCGAGCCTCGAAGTGGGCATGGTCGGCAACGAAGGGATGCACGGCATCACGCTCGCCCTGGGTGTCGACTCGTCGCCGCTACGTTCGCTAGTGCAGGGCGGCGGGACATGCCTGCGCATGAGCGCAGCCGCTTTCCGTCTCGAGCAGACGCGAAGTGTCGCGCTGCAGAAGCAGCTCAACCGTTACTTGTACGTACTGACCAGCCAGCTTGCGCAATCCGCCGTCTGCGCGCGATTCCACTTGATCGAAGCCCGCCTCGCGCGCTGGCTGCTGATGACCAGCGACCGCGCGCACGCCGACTTCTTTCACATCACGCACCAGTTCCTGGCGTGGATGCTGGGCGTGCGCCGGGTCGGCGTGACCAACGCCGCGGGCGAGTTGCAGAGGAAGAAACTGATCAGCTACGTGCGCGGCCAGGTGACCATACTGAACCGCGCCGGCCTGGAGGCGGCAGCCTGCTCGTGCTACCAAGCGGACAAGGCCGTCTACGAACGATTTCTCGCCTGAGGCGAAGCAGCCTTAGTCTTCCCGTTACGGCGCAGGGGAGATGGATCTGGCGGTTCCACCGGACCGACCTCATCGGTGGCTTCCCGCACGATGACGCAATTCGCTCCGGCCCAGCCGTGCTCGGCGTCGGGCGCTTCGATCGTCACCCGGATCTCCAGCACCCTGATCCCGCTGGTCTGCTCGATCTCGCGGACCACATCGATGAGCAGGGGCCCGGCGTCGTCGCACAAGCGCCTTTCGGCGCGGGCATAGCTCGACACGGTCTTGCGTTCGTCCGACATGGCCGGATTCCTCGCCCGGATTGCTAATTGCTGCTCCGATTGTAGGAATTACATATCCGGTCGGTCAAGTTCGTGCGGTGGCGAACCGTGCCCGTCCAGTAGGCGCGGGCAGAAGTTCGCGATGCGTCGAGTCATCCGGTCGCCATCCGGATTTGACAACGCGCCGAAATGAGCACATAAGGACTATGTACGCTAGCGAACAGATCGCGACTCCAGGGCCGGCGCGGCGCAGGCGCCAGCGGTCGCGACGGACCGGAAAGTCCAGGCAATGTTTCCATACGACGAAATGGCGGGAACGCGCCACGCCGAAGCCGCGGTCGCCCACGAGCTCGCGGCCCAGCGCCATAGCGATGCCGCGCGCGACCACTTCGCCGAAAACGCGACCGACGCAGCGCGCCGGTCGAGCGAGGCAGTCGTGAGCAGTCGTGCAGCGCACAGGCTCTCGTCGCTCGCGGGGGATCAGACACGCTCCGTGGGTCCGGACGACAAGACCGGTTCGCGCTACGCCTGGGCCGAAGGGGTAATCGCCGAGCTTGGCGGCCCGGCGCTCCTCAAGACGATCCTCAACGCCGAACTCTCGTGCGATGTGGCGATCGCGGAAATGCGCATTTTCGTGGATCACGGCGCGTCATCGTTGACCGCGTTGTCCGTACGCTGCGAGATCGTGCGCTAGGCCTTATGCCCGCGGCGCGGGCGTCTTCTCCGTCTGCCACCGATCCAGGATCGCACGCGCCGCGTTGGTCGCCGGATCCATCAGACGCGCGTGATCCGGCGTCTTCGCCGTCAGCTCGATGACATATCCGTTTGGATCGCGAAAGTAGATCGAGCGCACGAATCCGTGTTCCGAGATGCCGCGCGTCTCCATCCCCAGCGCTCGTCCCTTGGCGAGCATCCCGTCGAGCACTTTCGGCTCGACCTCGAGCGCGATATGGAGGTCGTAGTCGTGCTGCGCCTTCCATTCGAACGGCATGCCCGGCGCTTCGAAGAACGCCAGATACGAGCCGTCGTCGAGCCGGTAGAACGTGTGCAGCGCGTCGGTCTTGCGTCCGCTCTTGGTCTCGCGGATCTGCAGACTGCCCGAAAGCGGCAGCCCCAGAAAATCCTCGTAGAACCGACGCGTCTGCTCCGAGTCGCGACATCGGTAGGCGTTGTGATGCAGTCCCTTGATCATGGTCGGCCCCTTCCCGGCGTCCGCAGCCGGCGCTAGATTCGCACGAATTCCTTGCCCTTGTTCGGATCGACGACGTACTTGTAGAACGCTTCGTTCACCTTCGGCCAGCTCTTCAGCGCCTTCATGTTGCCGAGCCAGCGCGACGTGTTGGGGTACGCGCGAAAATTGCAGTCGATCGCCTCGCCGCCGAGGACCATCATCGCGCCGAGGTAGTCGGCAATGGTGATCGCATCGCCGCAAAGGTAGGCGCTTCGCGGACCGATGATGTTCTCGTCCAGCACCTTGAGCCAATTCAGCGCCTTTTCCTTGCCCCAGGCCACCGTTCCCGCCTGCACGTTGTCGTCCGGGCGGCGCATGAACGGGAAGATCTGGGGATAGAGGAAGCCATAGGAAAAGTCACGGTAAAAGCCCGTGTTGAGCCAGTCCATCCGCTCGTTGACGCGAGCACGTTTTCGCAAGTCCGACGGGTACGCGGGCGAGGCCGTTTTTTCGGCGAGGTATTTGAGGATCGCCGAGCTCTCGGTCAGCTTGAAGTCCCCGTCCTCCAGCACCGGCACCTGGCGGCTCGGATTGACCGCCGCGTACTCGGGCTGATATTGCGCGCCGGTGAACAGGTCGACGAGCTGGTAGTCGAGATCGATGCCTGATTCGGTGGCGAACAGCACGATCGGCCGGCTCGTCGTCGAGACGGGGTGATAGTAGAGTTTCATCGCGGTCTCCCTGCGAAAGTCCGTCGGCTTGCGAACGCATGCCTGACGCCGTCGCGAGGTTGGTATGCTGCCACGCGGGCGGGTCGTGTTCAATCCCATCCCGCGAGCATGCGGGTGCTTGCGCTTGCGCCGGAATCCGAAGATGATTATTACTGTTTGCGACCGATGACGGACCGCTCGGCCGCGAGAGTGGGACCGCCGTGACGCCGGCCCTGCCGATTCGCCCATCAGGTGCACGCACACCCGATCGGGCCCCTTCGAGGAGACCATCGATGAAACGCTTCTTTGCGCTATCCGTATTGTTCCTGCTCGCTCTGGTTTCGCTGCCAACGCTCGCGTGGAACCGCAGCCCCGCGACGACGTTTGCGGCGCTGCCGAGCGGCGCGACGACGCCCGAGGGCATCACCGTCGACGGTAGCGGCAACGTCTACGTTTCGACGTTCGGTTTTCCCGAGCCGAAGCCGTCTATCGAGCCCGGGCGCATCGTCGTGTTCGATTCGCACGGCAAGCTGCTGCGTCAGCTCATCGTCAGCGGCGCGAGCCCTCACCTGCTGGGACTCGGGGTCAATCCAGTGACGGGGCAACTGCTGGTCGCCGATTTCGGCGCAGGCAAGGTCCTGAGCGTCGATCCCTTGTCCGGCGCCTCGCAGGTGTTCAGCGATATCGGGCCGACGTCCGGCCTCAACGCGCTGACCTTCGACAGCGCCGGCAACGTCTATATCTCGGACTCGTTCCAGGGCATCATCTGGCAAACCGGGCCGAACGGCGGCGCCGCCGTCGCCTGGGCGAGCGATCCGCTGCTCGTGACCACCGGCGTGCCACCGTTCGGCGCGAATGGCCTGGCGTTCAACAGCAAAGGCGCCTTGCTCTACGTCGCCAACACGGGCGACGATTCCGTCGTCCAGATCCCCGTGTCGGGCGGTGCGGCGGGGCAGGCCTCGATCCTGGCCTATAGCATCAACGGCGCCGACGGCCTGATCGTCGACTCGAGCGACAACATCTGGGTTGCCGCCAACCAGTCCGACGAGATCGCGGTGCTCGACCCGACGGGGAAGGTCATCGCAAAGCTCGGCGACTTCGACGGCATCGACCCGAACGGCGCTGCGCGCGGTCTTCTCTTTCCGGCGAGCCTCGTGTTCAGCGGCGAGTCCGTGCTGGTGACCAATCTGGCGCTCGACCTCGGCATGCCGGTCTTCGGCTTCCCGACGGTCGACTCGCAGTGGGCCGCCCAGGTGACGCGCTACACGGTGAGCAAGATCAGTCGTCATCTGCCGCCCGTGCCGGGGACAAAGCATTGATTCGATATTTCGCATGATGCGGCCGATCGCGTATCCCTTGCGCGACCGGCCGACGAAGGCGCACGCGTTGCCCTGATGTCCCGCCGGAGCATGCTGGCCAGCGAGCACGCCGACACGCTCTACCGCGTGTGGCGTCACCGACGGACCGATCCGGAGGCGTTGCGGCAATTCCAGGTGCGCAAGCTCCGCGTGCTGCTCGCGCACTGCCGCGCGCGGGTGGCAGTGTACCGCGAGCACTGGTCGACGTCGGACCTCGTTCCGTCGGACGTGGCGACGCCGCGGGATATCGAGGCCTTGCCGACGATCGGCAAGAACGATCTGCGCAGCCGGCCGGTGCGGGAGGCTCTCGCCGAGGGTGTGGATGTGCGACGGCTCGTGCATCACACGACGAGCGGATCGTCGGGGCAGCCGTTCACCATTTACCGCCTGCCGCGCGAGGAGCACCTCTTGGGCCTCTTTCGCTGGCGCGCATCCGCCGAAGCGGGCGTGCGCGCCTTCGATCGCATCGCGCGCTTCAGCCAGTTGCCGCTCGACGAGGTCCGACGCGGCTGGCCCGGGCGCATCCGCCAGGCGCTCGGCATCCGGCGGGAGCAGCAGTACGATGGCCTGGCGCCAGCGCAGGCGATGCTCGAGAACCTGCAGCGATATCGGCCCGACGTGGTTTGCGGCTACCCGTCGACGTTGCGACATGTGGCAGCCAGCGCACCGCGGAGCGCGCTGTGGCGGGCGCAACCGCGCCTGGTTCTTTCCGGCGGCGAGGTTCTCGACGCGGCGTCGCGGCGCACGATCGAACAGGCATTCGGCGCCCCGCTCGTCGATTTTTACGGCGCCCACGAATTCAACCTGCTTGCATCGCAATGTCCGGAGGAAGATGCCTATCACGTCTGCGACGACAACGTGATCGTGGAAATCCTGGGCGATGACGGGAAGGCGGTTCAGCCGGGCGAGGTCGGCGAGGTTGTCGCGACTGCTCTGCATTCCTACACGCAGCCTTTCGTTCGATATCGCACGGGCGACCTTGCCGTCCGCGGGCAGGAGGTTTGCCGTTGCGGGCGGCCATTCTCCACGCTGCGCGCGGTTCAGGGGCGGGCCGCCGACTATCTGCGTCTGCCGGGAGGACGCTGCGTGCATCCTTATGCGATCACCGGCCATCTGGCCGAGAGGGAAGCGGAATGGGTCGCGCAACATCAGATCGTGCAGACCGGCGTTGGCCGCATCCAGTTGAACATCCAGCCGCGGCGCCCACCGCAATCGGAAGACCTCGGCCGCCTGCGCCGATGGGCCGGCGGCATCCTCGGTGCCGACGTCGAGTTCGATTTGAGCATCGTCGACAGCTTTCCGCCGCATCGGAGCGGAAAGTTTCGGCCCTACCTTTCATTGATTCAGGAGGCCGTCCGCTGAGCGGACACGTTCCCACTCTGCGGAAGGCAGGCGCCGCGCGCCGCGGGCGCGAATCAGCCCGCGGTTTGCCGCGCCAGAGCGGATCAGGCTTTCAGGTTTTCCTTGAAAAAGGCCAGCGTTCGCGACCACGCCAGCTTGGCGGCGGCCTCGTCGTAGCGCGGCGTCGTGTCGTTGTGGAAGCCGTGGTTCGTGCCCGGATACATGAACATCTGATACTTGATGCCGTGCGCCTTGAGCGCCGCCTCGAACGCCGGCCACCCCGCGTCGACTCGTTGATCCAGGGCAGCATAGTGAAGGAGCATCGGCGATTTGATCCTCGCGGTATCCGCCGCGCTGGGTTGCAGTCCATAAAACGGCACCGCTGCGGCCAGATCCGGCATGCGCGTCGCCAGCATGTTCACGACATCGCCGCCGTAGCAAAAACCGACCGCGCCGATCTTGCCCGTGCATTCGGGGCGCGACTTCAGGAACGGCGCTGCTGCCAGCAGGTCTTCGCTCCTTTTCATAGGGTCGAGTTTGCCGAATAGCTCGACTGCTTTCTCTTCGTTGCCGGGATAGCCGCCGACCGGCGTCAAGGCGTCGGGCGCAAAGGCGACGAAATCCTCCACCGCGAGTCGCCGCGCGACATCCTCGATGTAGGGATTGAGGCCGCGATTCTCGTGATAGACGACCACGCCGGGCCACTTGCCGGCGGACGCGGCAGGCCGGGCGAGGTAGCCGCGCACCGTGCCCGAGCCCTGCGGTGACGGGTAGCTCAGGTATTCGGTCTTGATGCGGGCATCGTCCTTGGCGACTTGCTGCGCGAGCGCGTAGTTGGGGGTGAGGCTCTCGAGCATCGCAGCCGCGGTGAAGCCGCCGATCGCATATTTGGTCGCGCTCTCCAGAAACTCGCGCCGCGTAATCAGGCCGTGGATGTAGCCGTCGAAAAGCTTCAGAACTGCCGGGGGGAAATCGGTTGCTTTTTTCCGCTCCATGGGCTGCTCCTTCGGGGCAGGCGGTAACGCCTTCCCGGCACGCTTCCGCGATGTGGTCGAATTCCTCGCAACGCACTAGCGGAGCAACCCGCATGCCAGACCCAACGGCGCATGCAGTCCAATGGCTTACCGATACCCATTACTGGTTCTGGTGTAATTCGTTCCCTGCGTCCCGCCCCGTTTGTAATTCGTTCCCAGCCGCAAGCCTCATCGCCGGGCATTCGAGCATTGCCCGGCGGATGCCGCTGTTTTCCGGTCCCCGGGGCGCGAGCGATGGACGAGTTTGGCAGACGATGCTGTTATTTCCTGTTCGGTTGCCACAAACCGAACATCGCCCCCGTCGGATCGACCAGGATGGAAAGCCTGCCCATGCCCATCACTTCGGTGACGTCCTTCATGATCTTTGCGCCGAGCGATCCGGCCTTTTGCGTGGCCGCGACGATATCGTCCACCAGCACGTAGGCGAGCCACGACGACGGCGCTCCGGGGATCATCTGCTTCATCATGCCGCCGCCGGTACCCTCCCCGACGCCGATCATCGTGTAGACAAAGCCGGCGTCCATCGGAACGTCCTCGAGCTTCCAGTCGAAGAGCTTGCCATAGAAATTTTTTGAAGACGCGACATCGGTACTGTTGAGTTCGAGATGCACAAACGGATTGGCCATGATGTTGCTCCTTAAGGGTGAGCGACTGCTCGGACGATCACTCGGTTGCCACAACGGCGTTTCGTTCGTTCCAAGCGGACAGTCTCCGGAACGCGTGAATCTTTTCGTTGCGATCGATTCTGGCGCCGTTCAGCGCACGATGCATGACATCGATGGTCTTGTCGTAGGTTGGACGATCGACCGGATAGGGCGTCCCGTCCTTTCCTCCGTGGGCGAAGGAATAGCGAGCAGGGTCGCTGTGGCTCGCCCGGGTGCCGTAGATCAGCTCCGAGGTGAGCGCGAGTGCCCGCAACGTCTTGGCCCCCACGCCTTCGATCGACAAGAGCGATTCGAAGTCGGCGGGTGCGCTTTCATACGTTCGCAACAGTATTTTTGCCAGGTATTTCGGGTTGATGTCGCCGCTCTCGACCTCGTGCCTTCGCGGCATGTCCAGTGTCGGCAGGTGCCCGAGCGCATCGAGGGTGAGCTCGGGCTTCTGGCCGGCAAGCGAAGCGGACGCCGCCCGCACTTCGGCGCTTTCCGCCGCGACCAGATTCAGCGTCGGCGCCATGCTATCGCAGCAGATCGCCGCGTGCGGCTCGTTGACGTAGTCCCTGACGTTGTCAGAAAGCCAATGATAGCGGCGAGCCATCGACGTTTCATCGTTCATCCCCTGCTGCACGATGCACCATTGCCCTTTTTCCGTGAACACGAACGAGTGGTGGTAGAGCTGGTAGCCGTCCTGCACGGCCGAGTTGTCGACCTTCGCCGAAATGCGGCTAGCGTAGATCATCCGTTCGGGGTCGCGTCCGAGATGCTCGCAAGCGGACGCGATTTCCACCGGCGTCTTACGCGAGGCGGCGCCCTTGCCCCCGGCGACGAAGAGGCCAAGTTCGCTGCCGACGTCGCGCAAGGCTTCTTTCACCGCACCGCAGACGGTCGTGGTGAGGCCGCTCGAATGCCAGTCGAAGCCGAGCACGCATCCGAAGGCTTGAAACCAGTGGGGATCCGACAAGCGCCGCAGTACATCCTCCCGGCCAAACTCGCGCGCGATGAAGATGATGATTTCGCGGGAAAGTGGCACCATCCGCTCGAACAAATAGCGAGGCGCCTTGCCGCCATGCAAGGGAAGATGCGCGAATCCGGTTCGGGCCATGACGATCACGGGTAGTATATCGCGCGCGGCAGTTCAAATTGTACGGGTCCATCGCGCCGTATCCGCCGCCGAGAGGCCCCTGACGATACGAGTGTGCGCGCTCGCGCCCCTCGGTTATCGGCGGCATGATGTCCATCACTCTCACGCGCATCGGAGCGCAGCCATTATACCGGCGCCCGATATGCACTATGATGGCCGCTTTGCAAAAATCGGCCGCCCACCCATGAACGAACCGTCGCGGCAACGAGTCCTCCCGCCGCCCGGCGCGTGAGCCGCGACGCATGAAGAGCCGGCTGCGCCGACTGCTCTGTCTGGACGACTTCGAGCCGGCGGCGCGAACGTATCTGCCGCGGCCGGTGTTCGGTTACGTCGCAGGCGCCGCCGAAACCAACGCTTCGTTGTCCGACAACCGGGCGGCCTTCCGCGAGCTCGCGTTCGTGCCGCGCGTGCTGATCGATATCTCCCGCGGATCGCAGCAGACCTCGCTGTTCGGGCAGACGTACGCGGCGCCCTTCGGGATCGCGCCGCTCGGCATCAGCGCACTCTATGCGTACCGCGGTGACCTCGTGCTGGCGCGCGCGGCGGCCGCGGCAAAGATCCCGATGATCATGAGCGGATCGTCGCTCATCCGCCTGGAGGACGTCGCGAGCGAGTGCCGCGACGCGTGGTTCCAGGCGTACCTTCCGGGTGACATGACGCAGATCACGGCGCTGATCGAGCGCGTCGCGCGCGCTGACTTCGGCACGCTGGTGGTGACCGTCGATTCGCAGGTCGCGCCCAATCGGGAGAACTATCTCAGAGCGGGATTCACCGCGCCGCTTCGTCCGACGCTCCGCCTCGCATGGGATGGCCTCGTCCGGCCCCGGTGGTTGTTCGGCACGTTCTTGCGCACGCTCATTCGCCACGGTATGCCGCACTTCGAGAACAACTTCGCGACCCGCGGGGCGCCGATCCTGTCGCCCACTGTCGTTCGCGAATGGTCCGAGCGCGGCCAGCTCGACTGGACGCACTTTGCGCTGATACGCCGGCTGTGGAAGGGCAAGCTCGTCATCAAGGGAGTCCTCGACCGCGACGATGCACGCCTCGCCCGCGAAGCCGGCGCCGACGGGATCGTGGTCTCGAACCACGGCGGCCGCCAGCTCGACGGTGCCGTGTCGCCGCTGCGCGTGCTGCCGGAGATCGTCGCGGCATGTCCCGACATTCCGGTAATGATGGACGGCGGCGTACGCCGGGGCACCGACGTGCTCAAGGCGCTGGCGCTCGGCGCGAAATTCGTTTTCATCGGGCGCCCGTTCGGTTACGCCGCGGCCATCGGCGGAATCGCGGGCGTGAACCACGCCATCGCCCTGCTGACCGCGGAGATTCAGCGCGACATGGCCATGCTGGGCGTCTCGCGGCTTTCGGACCTCGGCACGGACCGCCTGCTGCGGCTCGACCAGCGCACACCCGGCGCGCGCGCTTCGAACCGTTCCGGACGTTGAGGAATTTTGCCCGGACTCGACCGAAGCCGTTCTCACATCGGCGGCCGGGTCTGCTGCCAGGCAGGCAACGCGTCGATGCGCGCGTACCACGTCTGGATATTCTTGTAGCGCTCCCACGGCAGCTTCGCGGCGGCGGCGTAGTGAAGATACGACGCGACCGAAAAATCGGCGAGCGTCAGCGCCCCGTCGACGAGGTAGGGGTGCTTGCCCAGGTGCGCATCGAGGACCGCGGCGTCGCGATGAAATGTCTCCTCGGCCTTTTTCAGCGCCGCAGGATCTCCATCGCCTAGACCGAGGGCCTTCTTGACCAGGTTCTCCCAAAGGAACCCGCCGCAGCCCTCGTGCCACTGCGCGACCTGCCAGAGCTGCCAGCGGCAGATGTCGGCCCGCGTGCGCGGGTCATCCGGCCAGAGGCTGTTGTGACGCTTGCTGGCGAGGTACTGCATGATGGCGTTGGACTCCCACAGCGTGAAATCCCCATCGGTGAAGACCGGCGTCCGGCCGTTCGGATTCATCTTGAGGAAGTCAGGCGTGTGCGATTTGCCTTGGGTGAGGTCGACGAACTCGAACTCCAGCGGCATATCGAGGTGCGCGGCGACCGCCTGCACCTTGCGCGTGTTCGGTGACGGGGGAAATCCGTAGAGCTTCATGTCAATCTCCTTGAATCGGTCTGTCGAGAGACAGCCCCGCGGTCCGGACGATCATTCGAAAAGGCATTCCAGTCGTCCAAGGCATCCGATCCAGCCCTGGTTGTGCCGGTCGCGCGCCCCCTCGTCGGCAAAGTTTTCGTGCCTGAGCGAGAGTTCCGTGCCGTCGCCGACGGCGCGCAGTTGCATCGTCACCAGCGATTCTCGTTCCGGCGTGCTCTTCCAGGCCCACGTGTACACGAGCTTCCGGTTGGGAACGACCTCGCGGTAGACGCCGCTTACGTCGTGCTCTTCGCCATCGGGCGACTTCATGACGATATGGTAGCGGCCACCGACACGAACGTCGGTTTCCGCGACCAAAACGGAAAACGCATCGCTCGGGCCCATCCATTGTCTCAGCGCTTGCGGGTCCGTCCATGCGCGCCAGACTTTTTCCGGCGCGACGCTGAATTTGCGGACGATGGAGAGCGCGGGTTTTTGCTCGATTTCGGCCATGGTTTGGTTTCCTCCTCGTGATAAAGAAATCGTGCCAGCGCGTCGAGCCGTTCGCGCCAAAACGCCTCGTACTTGGCCAGCCAACTGACAGCATCTTTCATGGGCTCGGCATCGAGCGTACAGGTCACCACCCTGCCGGTTTTTTGTCGATGCATCAGGCCGGCATCTTCCAGCGCTCGCAGATGTTTCAGGAATCCGGGCAAGGACATGTCCGCGCGCGCCGCGAGGTCGCTCACCCGGCGGCTGCCACCTTGCAGATCGCTCAGAACCGCGCGCCGCGTCGGGTCGGCAAGCGCGGCGAAGGTGGCATCGAGTGGGTCCGAATACTTAACCATTAGGTTAAGTGTTGCGCAAGCGGGCGACGATGTCAAGCCCCGTAGGCACCCTGCGCGGTCAGCGGCACCTCCGGGGCTGCGCAATAACCGGGGAGACCGCCTCGACCACGCGTTTGTAATTCGACGCTTGCATTTGCATGAGTTACAGCTGGCCATGGAAGAGTTGAACGCCCGCTGCGTCGCGTCCGTTGTGATGTTGCGGAATATGCAGGTGTAGGGATGCGTGGCACAGATACTGCATCCGGCGCAGTGCTGCTATGGGTCAGACGGAGCGGGTACGAATCTCCGGGCGGACATATCCCGGCAGTCACCGCCCGGATGCCCGTCAACGCCTGACCGTTGAAAACGGAGTATCAGATGGCAAACAAAGAGGACCTACGCAACAAGGACCGCTCTCTGCAAGATCCCAAGCAGGGAGGTGCCGCCCAGGGCGGTCGCAACCAGAGCGGAGGCACCGGATCGTCGACAGGGCAGTCGCGCCAACCGAGCCAAGGCGGCGGCAGCCAGTCGGACAACCAGGAAAGCCAGCGGCGGCAACAGTCCGGTGAGTCGCACCGTGGCGGGCAGCAGGGCGATCAAACCACCGGAGGAAGCGAAGGCGGCAAAGGTGGACGCGAGGGGCAGGGGGGCCGCGACGCCGAGCCGTCGCACGGGTCCAAATCCCGGCGCGAGTCCGGCAGCGACGATCGATAAATAGCAAACGATAATACCCGCGTCAGCGCAGATTGCGCTGACGCGAGGTCAATCAGATCCTGTGGCGGGCCTGCCGAAGGTCAGTCTGCGGCGCGCACCTCGTCGTCGCGACGGCGCAGTGACGAGCTCGCTGGCGCCGCATAGCTCGATGCGATCGACAGATTCTCCAATAGTAACGCGATGCCGGTGGCGAGCGCCTCGCGCGCCTGGCGAAACCGCGTCTCGCTCAGCGCTGCCCGCGTCGGATGCGGATCGAGACCGCAAAGCTCGAACTGAGCCACCAGGAGCGCATCGAGCACCGGACGCAGCGCCTTCGCCGTTTTTTCAGTCGACGACGCTGATGCAGCCGGTTTGCTCCGGAGCGGGCTGGTGTAGCGCGCGTCGAGGCTGATCACATCGCACGCCGCGCTCTGCGATAAGTGGTCGTCCAATGAGTGGTCGTCCATTTTCGCCTCTTTTGGCGGGTGGCAGAAATCGTTGAGACAATAGCTGCCCCGGCCGGGGGCCCGCTATCGGACATCCGCCGATTTTGCTGTAAGAGATGTCCTACAGGGATCGCCCGACGGGAGCGGTTCCCCGCCGTCCCGCATCAGGGCGCGAAGGCGAGGAGAAGAAACGCCGCGAAAATCACGAGGTGGACCCCGCCTTGCATCATATGGGTGCGGCCGGTACCCAGGGTCACCGTGCTCACCAGAAAAGTCAGTGCCAGCATGACCAGATCCTTGGGCTCGAGACCGAGAACCAGCGGCAAGCCGAAGACGATCGCCGCGAGCGCCACGGCGGGAATCGTGAGGCCGATGCTCGCGAGCGCCGAGCCGATGGCGAGGTTCATGCTGCTCTGGAGGCGATTCGCTCGTGCCGCCCGCACGGCGGCCCACGTCTCCGGAAGCAAAACCAGCATCGCGATGGCGATTCCCATCACGGCCTCGGGAGCGCCCACTGCAGCGAGCGTCCGCTCGATCGAGGGCGAGAGGACTTTCGCCAGAGCGACAACGGACACGAGCGAGACGATGAGCAGCCCGAAGCTCGTCCACGCCTGGCCGGCTGTGGGCGGCGCGGCGTGTACTTCCGGATTGGCCGCGTCCACGGGCGGCAGGAAATAGTCGCGATGCCGGATGGTTTGAATGAAGACAAAAACCGCCCAGAGCGTAACCGACGCCACGGCGGCAAACGCGAGCTGCGCTCCGCTGTAGGTGCCGCCCGGTGTGGTGGTCGTGAAGGTGGGCAGCACGAGCGAGAGCGTCGCCATTGCTATGAGCGCCGCGAGACCCGCGCCGGCGCCCTCCACGCGAAAGGACTGCTCGCGATGGGCGATGCTGCCCGCGAGCAGGCATGCCCCCACGACGCCGTTGCAGATAATCATCACCGCGGCATAGATCGTATCGCGCGGAAGGGTGGCCACCTCGCCAACGCCGGTGAGCATCATCGAGAGGATGAGCGATACTTCGATCACCGTGACAGCCACGGCGAGAACCAGCGTCCCGAAAGGTTCGCCAACCCGATGTGCTACGACCTCGGCGTGGTGGACCGCGGCGATCACCGCGCCGATCAGGGCGATCACGGAAAGCACTGCCAGAAACGGCCCGACGCCCGCCAGCACTGCCCCGAAGAGCAGCAGTGCGGCAAGCGCGGGAACGAGCCAGGTCCAGGCAGCCATGCCCGATTCTAACCAGTTCCCTGAGCGAGTCGGCTAGCTTGGACGCACCCGCCATCCAGCGGCCCCGCACGGGGGCGATGACGGCATGCTAGGGAAAGCATCCGGCCGCGATGAGCGGCTGAATGCGCGGAATGACCAGGATTTGCTGTTGAGTGCTGTTCCGCGTCTGCCGGCGCGAACCGGAAACAACCATGTCAGTCGAGAGATGTCGGCCTGAGCATCTGGTGGAGACGAAGGGGATCGAACCCTCGACCTCCGCATTGCGAACGCGGCGCTCTCCCAGCTGAGCTACGTCCCCACAGGGGCGAAATTATAGCGGCAGAGTCAAGAGGGGGCAAACCGGAGAGGCGTGGAGCGGCATGAGCTTATAGCCGATCTCATCTTGATTCGCATCGGGGCGACACCATGTAAGCTTTCCCCACCGCGCGACAGGGGTCCACAGGCCAGGTACCCGATGAGCCATCTTATTGCGATGATCCAGCAGTACGGTCTGGGCTTCGTGTTCCTGAACGTGCTCGCGCTCCAGGCGGGATTGCCGTTACCCGCGTATCCGACGCTGATCGTCGCCGGGGCGTATGCGGCCAGCGGTGGCAATCCGTTGTGGGCGCTGGTCGCGGTCGGCATCGCCGCCGCGCTGATCGCCGACACCGGATGGTATGCCGCGGGTCGCAGGTTCGGCCTGCGCATCCTGAACACGCTCTGCCGCGTGTCGCTGTCGCAGGATTCGTGCGTTCGTCAGACCGAGACGATCTTCCAGCGTTTCGGACCGGCATCGATGCTGTTCGCGAAGTTCGTGCCGGGATTCGCGTCGGTCGCGACTGCGCTGGCGGGAGCGCTGCGCCTGCGCTATTGGGTCTTCGTGCTGTTCGACGCCGTGGGCGCCGGACTCTGGGTCGGTCTCGCGGTCGGGCTGGGCTACGTTTTCCGCGATGCGATCGGCGACGTGATGGACAAGCTCGCTTCGCTCGGAAGATACGGCCTGCTGCTCGTGATCTTCGCCTTCGTCGCCTGGATCCTGCTCAAGTGGTGGCGGCGACGCCTGTTCATTCGGCAGCTGCGAATGGATCGCGTTTCGGTCGACGAGCTTCGCAATCTGATCGGTGCGAACAAGGTCAGCGCGATCGTCGACGTGCGATCGCCTTTGACGCAAGCCGCGACCGGAAGAATCCCCGGCGCCAGGACGATCGACATCAAGAACATCGCCAAGGGCGTCGATGGCGTGGCCAAGGACGACGAAGTCATCGTCTATTGCGCCTGTCCGAACGAGGCGACGGCGGTCAAGATCGCCCAGCAGCTCCGAAAGCTGGGGTTCCGGCGCATTCGTCCCTTGCACGGCGGCATCGATGCCTGGATAGGCGCCGGCAACGCAGTCGAGCGCTAGCGGCAGACCCTCGGAGGAGAAGGGCTCGGTGCCGGTGTCTGCGTCGTGCTAGATTGGCGCTTCCACGAGCGGAGGCGGCATGAGCAAGCAAGCGATCCAGACCAGCAAGGCGCCGACCGCGCTCGGCCCCTATTCGCAAGCCATTCGTGTCGGATACACGGTTTACCTTTCGGGACAGCTCGGCATCGATCCGCCGAGCGGTATTCTGCAGGAAGGCATCGAGGCGCAAACGCGACAGGTCTTTGCCAATCTTCGTGCGGTTGCGGAAGCTGCCGGCGGATCTCTCGACGACATAGTCAAGCTCACGATCCTGCTCGTGGATCTGGCCGACTTCGCGAAAGTGAACGACATCATGGCCAGCTGCTTCGAAGCGCCGTATCCGGCGCGCGCTACCTACCAAGTAGCGGGACTGCCGAAGGCGGCGCGCATCGAAGTCGAGGGGGTGCTCGAGCTGGGACGAGTCACCGAGGCCACGTGGCCGGGTGGACGTTCGCCCTCGGATAAGCCCTAGGGACGCGTGGCAAAAAAGGCGGCAGCGAAGGAGCCCAAGCCGGGCAATACGCTGCAGGACAAGCTTTCGCGCCTCGGTATCGCGCGCGAGCAGGATCTCGTGCTTCACCTGCCGTTGCGTTACGAAGACCAGACGCATCTTTGCCCTCTGTCGGCGATCAAGCCCGGGAAAGCGTGGCAGGTCGAGGGAATTGTCGCCAACACCGAAATTCAATATCGCGGCCGCCGCCAGCTGGTCTGTCTGATCGAGGACAGCGCCGAGCGTGGCGCGCAGCTCGTGCTGCGCTTCTTTCATTTCTACCCGAGCCAGCAGAAGGCGCTCGCGCCGGGAAAGCGCATACGCGCTTTCGGCGAAGTCCGCGAAGGGCACTTCGGCCTGGAAATGGTGCATCCCGGCTTTCAGATCGTCGCACCCGGCACGCCGCTGCCAGACAGGTTGACGCCGGTCTATCCGACGACGGCCGGGCTTTCGCAGGACGCATTGCGCAAGCTCGTGCGACGCGCGTTGCTGTCCAATCCCGCATACCTGGCCGAGACACTTCCGCCGTGGACCCGCGAGCCGCGGCGCCTCTGGGGATTCGCGCAAGCCGTACACTTTCTGCACGAGCCGCCGCCCGAAGCTGCCAACGCGGCTGCGCAGGCGACGCTCGACGAGCGCACGCACCCTGCCTGGACCCGATTGAAGTTCGACGAGCTCCTCGCGCAGCAGCTATCGCTCAAGATGCACCGGCGTGCCCGGGCCCGGCGCAGGGCGCCTCGATTGCCCGGCGACGGGTCGCTCTCGCGCGAGCTCCTCGCACGCCTTCCTTTCACGATGACGCGGGCGCAGCAACGGGTCGTCGGCGAAATCCACCACGATCTTGCCCGCGGCGAGCCGATGCAGCGATTGCTGCAGGGAGACGTCGGGAGCGGCAAGACGATCGTCGCCGCACTGGCAGCGTTGCAGGCGATCGAATCGGGCTACCAGGTCGCGTTCATGGCGCCGACCGAAATCCTGGCCGAGCAGCACTACCGAAAGCTCGCCGCGTGGCTTGGCGGGCTGCCACTGCAGATCGCGTGGTTGTCAGGAGGGCTTCCCGCCAAGGAGCGCAAGAAAGCGCTGGTCGCTATCGTCGGCGGCGAGGCCCAGCTCGCGATCGGCACGCATGCGCTTTTTCAGGAAGAGGTCGTGCTGCCGAAGCTGGGGCTCGCCATCGTCGACGAGCAGCACCGGTTTGGCGTCGCGCAACGCCTCGCGTTGCGCCAGAAAGGGATAGGCGACGCGCACCAGCTGATGATGAGCGCGACCCCCATCCCGCGTACCTTGGCGATGAGCTTCTATGCCGATCTCGACGTGTCGGTGATCGACCAGATGCCGCCGGGCCGCACGCCCGTGGCGACCAGGCTCGTGAGCCAGAAGCGGCGCGGCGAGGTGATCGAGCGCGTGCGCAAAATCGCCGCCGCCGGCCAGCAGGTGTATTGGGTGTGCCAGCTGATCGAGGAATCGGAAAAGCTCGAGCTGCAGACGGCGGTCGCACTGCACACCGAGCTTACGGCGGCGCTTCCCGAATTCAGGGTCGGCCTGCTGCACGGCAGAATGAAGCCCTCGGAAAAGGCGCCGACGATGGATGGCTTCGTCCGCGGCGAGGTCGACGTGCTGGTGGCGACGACCGTCATCGAGGTCGGCGTCGATGTGCCGAACGCTTCGATGATGGTGATCGAGCACGCCGAGCGCTTCGGGCTCGCGCAACTGCACCAGCTGCGCGGTCGCGTCGGGCGCGGTACCGACGAGAGTGTTTGCGTGTTGCTGTTCGAAGAGCCGATGTCGGAGCTCGCCAAGGCGCGGCTCAAGGTCATCTACGAGAACAAGGATGGATTCGAGATAGCAAGGCAGGACCTCTTGATTCGCGGCCCGGGAGAATTCCTGGGCGCGCGCCAATCCGGCGTTCCATTGCTGCGCTTTGCCGACCTGGAGCGCGATGTCGCGCTGATCGAGCGCGCACGCGACGCCGCCGATGAGTTGCTGCGGCGCGAGCCTGTCGCCGCCCGGGCGCACCTCGAACGCTGGCTCGGCGGCAAGCAGGAATTCTTCAAGGCATGAACACCGACACCGCGCCGGCACCCTCAATTCGCATCCGTTCGGCAGCGAGCGTCGTATTGCGTTAACATATCAGGCACTTGCAACTGATCGCCATGCCTCTATACACCCTCGGCCTGAACCACGCGACCGCGCCCGTCAAGGTGCGGGAACAGGTTGCGTTCCAGCCCGACACGTTGGCTGTCGCGCTGCGCGACCTCCTAACCCAGCCGAGCGTCAAGGAAGCCGCGATTTTGTCGACCTGCAACCGAACCGAGGTTTATTTCAGCGGCGCCGACGCAACGCCTGTCGAGCGCTGGCTGGAAAACTTCCATCGCGTGCCCTCGGCGTCGTTGCGTCCGTATGTCTACACGCTGCCTCAGGATCGTACGGTCTCGCACGCCTTCCGCGTCGCTAGCGGCCTCGACTCGATGGTGCTGGGCGAGCCGCAGATTCTCGGCCAGATGAAGCAGGCGGTCCGCAGCGCCGAAGCGGCAGGGTCACTGGGTCTCGTCCTCAATCGGCTGTTCCAGCGTACGTTCGCGGTGGCGAAGGACGTTCGCAGCAATACCGACATTGGCAGCGCCTCGATTTCGATGGCTGCGGCCGCGGTGAAGCTCGCCGAGCGGATCTATCCGTCACTTGGCGATCAGCATCTGCTGCTGATCGGCGCGGGTGAAATGATCGATCTGGCGGCAACGCATTTCGCCGCCAAGAAGCCGAAATCGATCACCGTCGCCAATCGTACGCTCGAGCGCGGCGAGCAGCTGGCGGCACGTTTCGGCGCCGCGGCAATTACATTGAACGAGCTCAATGACAGGCTGGCCCAGTTCGACATCATCGTGACGTCGACGGCGAGCTCGCTGCCTATTCTGGGCAAGGGGCTTCTCGAGCGCGCGATCAAGCTGCGCCGCCACGCGCCGATGTTCATCGTCGATCTCGCGGTGCCGCGCGACGTCGAGCCCGAAGTCGCCGAGCTCGGTGACGTTTTTCTCTACAGCGTCGACGATCTGGCCAACATCGTCAAGGACAATCTGCAAATCCGCGTCGAAGCTTTGGCGCAGGCCGAGGCCATGATCGACGAGCAGGCGCAAAGCTTTCTGCGCTGGCTGGAGGGACGCAGCGTGATTCCCACGCTGACGGCGCTGCAGGGACATCACGAAAGCCTGCGCACCGTCGAAGTCGAGCGCGCTCGCAAGCTTCTTGCCGGAGGCGCCCCTCCCGAGCAGGTGATCGATCAACTCGCGCGCGGACTGACCAACAAGTTTCTGCATGCGCCCGCGCAGGCGTTGACCCGCGCAGGCGAAGCCGAGCGCGCCCAGCTCCTCGCACTGCTGCACCACATCTACCAGCTGCCCGACGAGCCTTAGCGGCGTGAGCCGGAAGCAGGGGCCCCCTGCGGGGATGCGACCAGGCGAATCGACGCTTGCGGCCGACATGAGAAGGCCCGTTGCGGTGACGGTGAAGGAGGCCGCGGCGTGAGCCGGAAGCAGGGGCCCCTGCGGGGATGCGACCAGGCGAATCGACGCTTGCGGCCGACGTGAGAAGGGTCCGTTGCGGTGATGGTGAAGGAGGCCGCGGCGTGAGCCGGAAGCAGGGGCCCCGCTGTGCGGGGATGCGACCAGGCGAATCGACGCAGGCGGCCGACGCGCCAGGCTTAGGTCCAGGCGATCGCCAAAAGGCCGCTGCGCCACGCAGATACTGCTAACGCGAAATGACATGAAATGAAACCGTCGTTGTCCATCAAGCTCAACCAGCTGACGTCACGGCTGGAGGAATTGAACGGTCTGCTCGCGGCCGAGGACGTCACTCGCGACCTCGACCGCTATCGCGCGCTGTCGCGCGAGCATGCCGAGATCGCGCCGGTCGTCGCGCTGTACCGGGATTGGCTGCAGGGTGAACGGGATTTCGCCGCGGCGCAGGACATGCTGAACGATCCGGAGATGAAGTCTTTCGGCGACGACGAGACCAAGGCGGCGCGCGCGCGTATGGTCGCGCTCGAGGAAGAACTGCAGCGGGCGCTGCTGCCGCGCGATGCCAGCGACGAACGCAATGTATTCCTTGAAATCCGTGCCGGTACCGGCGGCGACGAGTCGGCGTTGTTTGCCGGCGCGCTGTTCCGCATGTATGCGCGCTTTGCCGAGCGCAACAAATGGCAGGTCGAGGTGATCTCCGAGAGTCCTGGCGACATGGGAGGCTACAAGGAGGTGATTGCGCGCATCGTCGGGCAGGACGTCTATGGCAAGCTCAAGTTCGAATCAGGCGGCCACCGCGTGCAGCGCGTCCCCGAAACCGAAGCGCAGGGACGGATCCATACGTCGGCGTGCACGGTCGCGGTGCTGCCCGAGGCCGACCCGGTCGCCGACATCACGATCAATCCCGCCGAGATACGAATCGATACCTTCCGCGCGTCGGGCGCCGGCGGGCAACACGTAAACAAGACCGACTCGGCGGTGCGCATCACACATCTGCCGACCGGCATCGTCGTCGAGTGCCAGGATGATCGCTCGCAGCATCGCAATCGAGCGCAGGCTCTGGCCGTGCTCGCGTCCCGGCTGGTCGATCGCGAGCGGCAGGAGCGGCAGCAGAAAGAGGCCGCGACGCGCAAGAGCCTCATCGGCAGCGGCGATCGCTCCGAGCGCATCCGCACCTACAATTTTCCGCAGGGCCGGGTCACCGACCATCGCATCAACCTGACGCTCTACAAGATCGACCAGATCATGGATGGCGATCTGTTCGAGCTGACGCAGGCGCTGGCGCAGGAATTTCAGGCCGAACAGCTCGCCGCGCTCGGTGGCGAGGATGCTGTCGGCGCGTCGACCCGATGACGCACACACCGCCGCCGTGGCTCGAGACGATGCGGCTCGAGCTGCGCGAGTTCACGCCGGATGACATCGGCGATCTGGTGCGGCTCGACAGCGATCCCCGGGTGCTGAAATACATCAATGGCGGCAAGCCGATGCCGCGCCGCGAGGTCGACGCCGCGATGCGACGGGTGACGCGCTACTACCCGCTTTATCCCGGCCTCGGCGTCTGGCGGGCGTCGCTGCGCGACAGCGGGAAATTCATCGGCTGGTACTGCCTGAAGTATTGTCCGCCGACAACGGACATCGAGGTCGGCTATCGCCTGCTGCATGCCCATTGGGGCCACGGCTACGCGACCGAAGGTGCGCGCGCCCTGGTCGATTTCGGCTTCGACGATCTGGGTGTCGAGCGGATCATCGGTGTTACACACCCCGGCAACAAGGCGTCGCAGCACGTGCTGATGAAAGCGGGCTTGAGCGACCAGGGCTGGGGCAGGTATTACGACAGGCGGCTGCGCCTGTTCGCGTGCGAGCGCGCTGCGGATTAGCGGGCCAGGACAAGGTCGTGGCCGGAGCGTGCGTAAGGTCGGTGGTTTAGCTGCGTCTACGGCTGGCCGTAGTTCGTCGCCAAATAGTCGGCGATCTCCTTGGCGTCCGCATCGGAGATCGGCGCCCCGTACACCTTGATCATCTTGGTGACCTCGGCCCCCCAGACCTGGCGATTCATGAACGGCGAATTACCCTGGATGTAATCGAGGCTGTGGCAGGAGGCGCAATTCGCCTCGACCTTGTCGCGGCCGGGCCCGTCCTTGAGATCGAGGCGGCGCTCCTGCGCCAGGACGATGCCCGCGATCAGCGCCGCGGCCATCGAGGGCACCAGCATCAGCGTGAAAGATTTCATCGGGCGGCCCCTAAACGGCATTGACGGCGATCCGCTGCACCACGTTATGGTGATAGCCCGCGGGGTTGAGAATGAGGTCCATCGTCTGCGTCGCGCCAGCGCGATTGCTCGCACGCGCCATGACGGTCAGCGTGCCGCGCTCCGTCGGCGTGAACGATTGGCTGAAGCTTCGGAACGAGAATCGGCCGTGATCGGTGCCGAGCGTCGCGCTGCGCCACGAGCGTCCACCGTCGGCCGATACATCGACGTCTGCGATGCCGCGGCCTCCATCCCATGCGATGCCCTTGACCTCGAATGGGCGGCCTACGGCAACCTGCTGGCCGACAGCGACGTTGGTGATCAGAGAATTGACCACCATTTCGGTAATGGGCTCGTTGGCCTCGGTCACCTGCGAGGCGAAGTGGTCGATCAGCGGAAACTTTCCGGTGGGGATGCGATACGCCGTCTTGACCCAGAAATTATCGAACGGCTTGCTGATCGCGCTGATCGAGATCACGTGCTTCATCCAGTAGGTGCCGGTCCAGCCGGGCACGACGATACGTGCCGGAAACCCGTTCCAGTGCGGTAGCGGCTCGCCGTTCATTTCGTAGGCGACCAGCGTGTTCTCGTCGAGCGCCTTCCACACCGGGATCGATTTCTCGAAGTCGGGGGTCGTCGGCAAGACGGGCCCATCGGCGCCGTTGTACGCGATTTCGAGTGCCTCCTTTTTCAAGCCCGCCTTGGCGAGGATGTCCTTCAGCCGCGCGCCCTTCCAGCGCGCATTGCCCATCGCGCCGACGCCCCATTCCACCCCCGGGACGTGCGGCTGGAACAGCCCGCGCCGGTTGCCCGAGCATTGATTGACGGCGACGACTTCGGTAGCGGGAAAGTCGCGTTTCAGTTGTTGGAGGTTGAGCTCGAACGCAGTCGCGGCCGCATCCCCGCCGATCTTGAGGGTCCAACTGGCTGCGGCGACCTCGGGTATCGCGGCCAGGTGGTAGCGCACGAAAAACGCGCGGTTCGGCGTGATGTCCTCGGAAAAATACGAAAGCGGCGTTTCGTAGTTGGGAGGACGCCAGGCACGCTTGATGAGCGGCAGCTTGCCGGCGAGTGCTTCCAGATCGCCCGAGGCAACAGCGCCCGCCGGCAACGGTGCCAGACCCGGCGGATTGAGCTCGGCGGCATGCGCATGGCTGGCGAGCCATGAGCCGCCGGTTGCAAGTACCAGGCCGCCTGTCGCCTTCAGAATATCGCGTCGTGACGGCATGGCTCCTCCGGCGAGATGTTGGACGTTTCTTGTGCCCGTTCGTTGACGGCCTGGCGGGCTGCCGACATTATGCGCATCCGCGCCAACTCTCGCAAGACGCGCGGCTGCTATCGTGCAATGAGTGCTCCGACAACGATTTCCCGCGCGCTCGCCTCAAGCGGCCTCGTGCCGTTCGAGGCAAAGCTGCTGCTCTCCCACGTGCTGGGTCGCGACCGCGCCTGGATCGGCGCGCATGCCGACGAAACGATCAGCGCTGCGCAGGCAACAACGTTCGATGCGCTTGCGCGCCGGCGACGCAATGGCGAGCCGGTTGCGTATCTGGTCGGACGGCGCGAATTCTACGGGCTCGATCTGGCGATTACGCCGGACGTGCTGATCCCGCGTCCCGAGACGGAACTGCTGGTCGATCTCGCGCTCGCGCGGCTGCCCGCGGATCGCAGTGCGCGCGTGCTCGATCTGGGAACCGGGTCAGGTGCCGTGGCGCTCGCGATCGCGCGTAATCGCCCCGCGGCGCATGTCGTCGGCACCGATATTTCCGGCGGCGCGCTCGCTCTGGCGGCCCGCAACGCCGTGCGGCTCGCGATCGACAACGTTGCCTTCCTCGCCTCGGACTGGTTCGCTGCACTGGGCAACGAGCGCTTCGATCTCATCGCCGGCAACCCGCCTTATGTCGCCGCGGGCGACTCGCATCTGGTCGAAGGCGATCTTCGCCACGAACCGCCGCAGGCGCTCACGCCCGGCGGAGACGGCCTGAATTCGATTCGCGCCATCGTGTCGAAGGCGCCGGCGCATCTCATGCCGCGCGGATGGCTGCTGCTCGAGCACGGACACGATCAGGCGGACGCGGTGGCCACCTTGTTCCTCGATGCCGGCTTTGTCGACGTCGGCGCGGCGCGCGATCTCGCCGGCATTTTGCGCGTGACTCATGGGCGAGCTTGACCGCGCGCTCAGCGGCCGCGGGCCTTGCACACGTGGCTACGCCGACCGCGACCGCGGCAGCGCAACCCCGTACCGTTCCGCCCAGGGCTGCAACGCCGGCAGAATCGCCGGATAGAGCGCGACCCCTTCGGCGATCGATCGGCGATAACGCTGCAAGCCGTGTTCGCCCGGGAGGCGGACGGGCTCGCCGCCGGGGCGCGGACGGCTGGCGTGCGCGGCGTCGGCGAGATGATCCATCTGGCGCCTGAACGCAACCACGCCCCCGAATGCTTCCGGATCCAGTACCTGGATGAATACCGACGCGCCCCAGCCCTCGGCCGGGTCCGCCCGCCCGTGTCCGGCGAGTCCGCCGCTCATCGCCTCGACCAGCAGGCCGAGCCCGAAACCCTTGTGGCCCGCATCCAGACCGCCGAGGGGAAGGAGCGCACCCTTGGGCTCGCGGAACAGCGCACCGGGATCCGCCGTGGCGCGACCGTCGTGATCGATGAGCCACGGCCCGGGCAGGGTTTTGCCGGCGTCCATCTGCTGCTTGGCGTAGCCCATGCTCGTAATCGACATCGAGACGTCGATCAATATCGGATCGCCCGATGTCGGCAATCCGGCGGCGATCGGATTTGGCGTCATGAACGGCGTCGTGCCGCCGTGCGGCGCGACCGCGACGACCGTCGGATCCGAGCACTCGATGATCACTGCCAGCCCCTGTTCGGTCGCGCGCGTGAGATACGCGGCGAGGCAGGCGATGTGGTGCGAGCGCCGGATCGCCACCGTTCCGGTGCCGGCCTCGCGTGCCATCGTCGCGGCGCGATCCATTCCCCGCAGCGTGAGCCAGGGACCGGGCAGCCGCGCGCCGTCCCAGGTCTCCGCCGCGGCGCGGCGGTTGATGACCCGCGGCTCTCCTGATTTCGCCATCGCGCCCCTGTCCATTTCGGCAAGATACGGCGCGAGCAACGCGAGCCCGTGCGTCGTGTGTCCGAGCAGATCGGCGTCGAGAAGTATGTCGGCGACATCGCGGGCGATGTCGTCGCGTGCACCGGCGCGATCGAGCAGGGCGCGCGCAAAGGCGCGCAGGTCATTGGCGCGAAAGCGCGCGGCTTGCTGCGGGTTGGCATCCATGCGGGATCGCGAAGGCGAGGTTGACGGCGCTGGGGCAATCGACGACGATTCTAACCCATCGTTTCGTTTCCCTCCCTCCCGACGTGACTGCTTCGACGCTGACGATCAGCATCGTCACGTATCGACCTGACCTTGCGCTGCTCGACCGGACGCTGCACACGCTCGCGGGATCGCTTGCGGCGGCGCGCGAGCAGGGCCTGTTGCGCGTGGCTAACGTCGCGCTGATCGACAACAGCGAGGAGCGCGGCATCGCCGCGGCGGTGATCAAGCTCGCGCAGGAGAATTTTCGCGACTCGGAGTTCACGATGAGCTACCTGCACGGACACGCCAACATCGGCTACGGCGCGGCGCACAACCTGGTCATGCACGGCGGCAACACCCATTTTCATCTGGTGCTCAACCCGGACGTCGAGCTCGACGCGGACGCCCTGTCCGAGGCGTTGCGCTACTTCGACGCTCACCCGGAGGTCGGCGTCATCGCGCCGGCGGTGACCAGCAGCGCAGGAACCCGCGAATATCTGTGCAAGCGCTACCCGAGCGTCGCCGACCTTGCGGTGCGCGGTCTCGCATCGTCGTGGGTGCGCCGCCTGTTTCGCCGGCGTCTCGAGCGCTACGAGATGCGCGATTTCATCGATCAGGCGCCGGCAGACGGGGCCGTGTCGCCTGTGCCGGTGATGAGCGGCTCGTGCATGCTTCTGCGGCGCAAGGCGATCGAGGCGACCGGCGGGTTCGACCCCGGATACTTTCTCTATTTCGAGGATTTCGACTGGAGTGTCCGGCTCAATCGTGTCACCCAAAGCGCGTATGTTCCCGCCGTGCGCGCCATGCACCACGGCGGCGGCGCCGCCGGCAAGGGTTGGCGCCATATCGCGTATTTCGTCCGCAGCGCGATTCGTTTTTTCAACAAGAACGGCTGGCGCTGGTGGTGAGCGGGACATCGGCGCCGCCTGTCACCGGTGGCGTGCTGGTCACCGGAGCCGGCGGTTTCATCGGGCGGGCGCTGTGCGCGCGACTGGCGGCCGCGAACGTGCCGTATGTCGGTGCGGTGCGCACGATCGCGCCGCGCGACGCCGAAACGCACGGCATCGTCGCGCTCGGCGATTTCGCCGCCGCCGACTGGACCGAGGCGCTTCGCGGCATCGATACGATCGTCCACCTCGCAGGACGCGCGCACGTGCGCACGACGCGGGAGTCGAATGCGCCGACCCCGTTCGTCGTGGCCAACGTCCACGTGACCCGCCGCCTGCTCGACGCGGCTGTGCGGGCGGGCGTGCGTCGCGTCGTCCTCGCGAGCACGATCAAGGTCTACGGCGAAGCGACGCCGGCCGGAAGGCCGTTTCGCGCGGGCGATGCCGCTGCGCCGCGCGATGCGTATGCGCACAGCAAAGCCGCGGCGGAAGCGGTGCTGTGGCGGGCCTGCCGCACCGGGGCGATCGAAGGCGTCGTATTGCGACTGCCGCTGACCTACGGTCCCGGCGTAAAGGGCAACTTCGAGCGACTCCTCGAAGCGATCGCCGCCGAGCGCCGGCTGCCGCTCGCCGGAATCGCCAACCGCCGCACGCTGCTGTATCTGGGCAACGCGCTGAGCGCCATCGAGGCCGCGATCTCGGCGCCGGCGCTGGCTGGAGAGACGCTTCCGATCGCCGATGCCGAAGCCATGTCGACCAGCGAGTTGATCGAGCGCCTGGCGCGGGAGCTCGACGTCGCACCGCACTTGTACCACGTGCCGGCGGCGCTCATGCGCGCGGCGGCGATGCTCCTGGGGAGGCGCACCATCGTGGAGCGTCTGCTCGGCAATCTCGAAGTCGACACGACGCGCTTCCGCGAGATCGCGCGCTGGGCACCGCCGTTCACTGTCGATGTCGGTCTTCGTGCCACCGCGGCGTGGTGGATGCTGCGGCATCGGCTCTAGCCGGCGGCGCGGCTATAATCGAACCCTTTTCCTTCATGAGATCGCAATGAGAACCGGAAGCCGCCGCGCCGAAGAGCTGCGCCCGGTGTCGATCGCGCGGCACTACAGCCGACACGCGGAAGGATCGGCCCTGATCGAATGCGGTCAGACTCGCGTCCTGTGTACCGCATCGGTGGAGGAAACCGTGCCGCAGTTTCTCAAGGGGAAGGGCCAGGGCTGGCTCACGGCGGAATACGGGATGCTGCCGCGTTCCACGCACACGCGCACGCGACGCGAGGCCGCCGAGGGGCGTCAGTCGGGGCGCACCCAGGAGATCCAGCGCCTGATCGGCCGGAGCCTTCGCGCCATCGCCGACCTATCGCAGCTGGGCGAGCGAACGATCCGAATCGATTGCGACGTCCTGCAGGCCGATGGCGGCACCCGCTGCGCTTCGATCACCGGCGCCTGCATCGCGCTCTACGACGCGGTATCGTGGTGCAGCGCGCAGGGGTTACTCACCGGTTCGCCGCTCAAGGATTTCGTCGCTGCCGTGTCGGTGGGCATCGTCGACGGGGTGCCGATGCTCGATCTCGACTACGGCGAAGATTCCGGATGCGACACCGACATGAACGTCGTGATGACCGGGACCGGCGGGTTTGTCGAAATCCAGGGAACGGCGGAGGGCGCGCCCTTTACGCACGCGGAGATGGCGACGCTCGTCGCAATGGGCGAAGCGGGCATCGCAGAGCTGGTCGCGGCGCAAAGGCACTCGCTCGGCATCGCCTGAAGCCTGCGCCGCCGTGAAGCCCGGATGCCAGACGTGAGCGAATTCCGTCGCCTGGTCATCGCGTCGAGCAATCCGGGGAAGCTCACCGAATTCCGGCGTCTGCTCATGTCGCTCGGTATCGAGGCGATCGCCCAGACCGAGCTCGGCATTGCCGAAGCCGACGAGCCGCACGCGAGTTTCGTCGAGAATGCACTGGCCAAGGCGCGTCATGCGAGCCGATGGGCCCGCCTGCCGGCGCTCGCCGACGACTCCGGCATCTGCGTCGAGTCGCTGCACGGCGCACCCGGCGTGCAATCGGCGCGCTACGCCGGCGAGCCACGCTCGGACCGGCGCAACAACGACAAGCTGATCGCCGAACTCCGCGGCGTCGCCGACCGTCGCGCGCATTACTACTGCATGCTCGCTTTGATGCGTCATGGCGACGATCCCGAGCCGATGCTGGTCGAAGGCCGATGGGACGGTACGATCATCGATGCGCCGCGCGGTACCGGTGGCTTCGGCTACGATCCGCATTTCCTCGATGCGGCGACCGGCATGACCGGCGCCGAGCTGCCGCTGGAGCGCAAGAACGAGTTGTCTCATCGAGGCAAGGCGATGCGGGCGCTGCTCGACCGGCTGCGGTCGTTCAACTAGGGCCTCGCCTGCCAGATGTCCGAGCGTACCCATGCGTCAACCCCGGCGTCGCCGCAGGCGCCGCATTTCGCCGCGTTGCCGCCGCTCGCGCTGTACGTGCACATTCCCTGGTGCCTGAAAAAGTGCCCGTACTGCGATTTCAATTCGCACGAGCGGCGCGGCGAGATCCCCGAGGCGCGCTATGTCGATGCCCTGCTGGCCGATCTCGAATTCGCTCTGCCGTCGATCTGGGGCAGGCGCGTGCACAGCGTCTTTCTTGGCGGCGGCACGCCCAGCCTGTTCGGGCCGGAATCGATCGACCGCATACTCGCCGGCGTGCGCGCGCGGGTACCGGTTGTGCCGGACGCGGAAATCACGCTGGAAGCCAATCCCGGCACGTTCGAGCGAGCGCGCTTTGCAGGCTTCAAGTCGGCAGGTATCAACCGGCTCTCGCTGGGCGTTCAAAGCTTCGAGCCACGAATGCTGCACGCGTTGGGTCGCGTGCACGACGCCGACGAAGCACGCGCGGCCGCGACCGCGGCGATCGAGATTTTCGGCAACGTCAACCTGGATTTGATGGTTGCCCTTCCCGGGCAGACGCCGGCCGACGCGAACCGCGATCTCGCCGAAGCCCTGCGGTTTTCCCCGCCGCACCTGTCCTTCTATCATCTGACGATCGAGCCGAACACGCTGTTTCATCGCTATCCGCCGACACTCCCCGACGACGAAACCGCGGCCGACATCGAGGATGCGGTGGCGCGCACCCTCGAGGAAGCCGGCTACGCCCACTACGAGACATCGGCGTATGCCCGGCCCGGCTTCGAATGCCGGCACAATGTCAACTACTGGCGCTTCGGCGATTATCTGGGGATCGGAGCCGGCGCCCATTCCAAGCTCTCGTTTCCGGGCCGTGTCGTGCGCCAGGTTCGGCACAAGCAGCCGCAGCGCTATATGGAAGAGACCGAGCGCGCTTCGCCGTTGATCGAGGATCGAACCGTCGAGCGCAACGAAATCGGGTTCGAGTTCATGCTCAATGCGTTGCGCTTGACCGAAGGCGTACCGGTCGCGCTGTTCGCGGAGCGGACCGGTTTCGCGCTGACCCTCGTGCAAGACGCGCTCGAGGAAGCCGAAAAGCGCGGCCTGCTCGAGCGCGATCATCAGCGCATTCGGCCGACGCCGCTGGGGCAGCGTTTCCTGAACGACCTCCAGGCCATTTTCCTGCCGCCGGCCGGCGCGACCGCGGCGGTCAGCATGCTGCACGTTGCGCCAGCGTCCCGCGCGCACCGATGACGCTTTCTCGCCGCGATCTCGAGGAAGGTCGCATGCGCGCCGTCTATGTCGAAGCGCTCGAGCCGCATCGCGCGCTCTCCGACGATGCGCTCGCCGCTTCGCTCGCAGCCGCGCTGACGAGGCGGCCGGCGCACGCCGACTGGTGGGTGTTCGCGTACGGCTCGCTGTTATGGAATCCGCTGTTTCCGTTTACCGACGCGAAGCCGGCGACATTGCGCGGCAAGCATCGGCGGTTCTGCCTCTGGTCGCTTGCGTCGCGCGGCACGACCCGCGCGCCTGGCCTGGTGCTTGGGCTTGACCAGGGAGGTTCGTGCCACGGCGTCGTCTATCGCCTGCCGGCGGAATGCGCGCACGCTGAACTCGCGCTGCTTTGGCGGCGCGAAATGGTCGTCGGCGCCTATCATCCGCGCTGGCTGCGGGTGCGCGCGGGCAGGCATGCACTGACCGCGCTCGCCTTTGTCGTCGATCGCCGGCACCCGCAGTACGCGGGCAAGCTGGCGATGGCGCGACAAGTAGAGGTCCTGGCGAGCGCGGCCGGAGCATTCGGCTCGTCGGCCGATTACCTCGAGCGTGCGCGTGTGTCGCTGATCACCCACGGGATCGTCGACCCGTACCTGGAAGCGCTCGCGCTGCGAGTCACCGCGCGCCGCAACCCGTCCACACGCAAGCGGCGCCGCTAGCGGGGGCGGTATCGGCTGCTCACAGCGCCACCTCCTGGAAGGGCGCGAGGTGTTGACGCTGCGTGTCGGTGGCCGGCGCTGATTCGCGGTCGCTGGCACCCCACTCGCTTCGCGAGTGGGACCTGGCTCGCTGCTCACAGCGCCACATGCCTCCCGCCGTCGACGTTGATGGTCTCGCCGGTCACATAGGTCGCCTCGGACAGCAGGAAATGCACGGCCTTGGCGATGTCCTCGGGCGTTCCTTCGCGCTTGAGCGGCGTGCTCGAGATGATCCGCTGCCGCGACAGTTCGTCGAACGACTCGTCGTCAGGCCACAGGATCGGGCCGGGTGCGACGGCGTTTACGCGCACTTCGGGCGCCAGCTCGCGCGCAAGCGATCGGGTGAGTCCGACCAGTCCCGCCTTGGCGACGCTGTACACGACGTAGTTCTTCAACGGACGCTCGGCGTGGATGTCGGTGATGTTCACGATGGCGCCCTGCGTCTTTTTCAGGGCCGGGGCCGCGGCTTGCGCGATGAACAGCGGCGCCCGCAGGTTGGTGCCGATCAGGTCGTCCCAGCTCTCTCCGGTGATCTCTCCGACCGGCGTCGGGAAGAACGACGATGCGTTGTTGATCAGCGCGTCGAGCTTTCCGAACGTCTGCACCGTCTGGTCGATCAGCGATTGCAGCTTGCCGAGGTCGAGCAGGTCAGCCTGGATCAGCGCGACCGAATCCTTGCGCTGGTGGTTGAGCTCCGCCTGCAGCAGCCGGGCTTCGCCGGCCGAGTCGCGATAGTGCAGCATCAGCTTAGCGCCGGCGGCATGCAGGCGCCGGCAAGTCGCCGCGCCGACGCGTTTGGCACCCCCCGTGATCAAGACCACTTTGCCCTGCACGCGGCGCTCCGGCTACACTCCCTCGAACTCGCCAATCTATCACATATGACCATTGCTCCACACGGCGCTGGCGCCGCAGGATTGCCGCCGCCTTCGCCCGAGGCGCGCGCGCACGGCGAGGAAGTCCAGACACATCTGGCCGCGGCGATCAGCGAGGCCGGCGGCTGGATTTCGTTCGCTGATTACATGGGTGCGGCACTTTACGCGCCGGGACTCGGTTATTACTCGGCGGGCACACGCAAGTTCGGCGCCGCCGGCGACTTCATCACCGCGCCCGAACTAACGCCTCTCTTCGGCGCGGCTCTGGGCCCCTTGGCCGCCGAGATCATCGACCGCCTGCCGGGCGCCGAATTGATCGAGTTGGGCCCCGGCACAGGCCGACTGGCCGCAGATCTGCTGAGTGCTTTGGAGGCGCGCCAGCGGCTTCCGCAACGCTATCGATTGCTCGAGGTGAGCGCCGATCTCGCAGCCAGGCAACGTGACTGCCTGCGCGAGCGCGTGCCGGAATTGTTGCCTCGCATCGAGTGGATGGAGCTGCTTCCCGCGCGCTGGCGTGGCCTCATCATCGCCAACGAAGTCCTCGACGCGGTACCCCCGCACCTGATCGCCCGCCAGCAAGGCGCCTGGTTCGAGCGCGGCGTTTCGCTCGCCGGCGGGCGTCTTGCACTCGCCGACCGGCCGCTGGCGGCGGGCGCGCTGCGCGACGCGGCGGAAGCCGCGTTTCCGCCCGAAGGCGACTACATGAGTGAAATCAATCCGGCGGCGCAGGCGCTCATCGCGAGCCTCGCCGAGCGCTGCGACGCAGGGGTGCTGCTGGTCATCGACTACGGTTTTCCCGCGCACGAGTATTACCATCCGCAGCGGTCGAACGGCACGCTGGTCGCGCACTATCGCCATCACGCCGTGCACGATCCTCTGTTCCTGCCGGGCTTGAGCGATCTCTCGTCGCACGTCGACTTCAGCGCCATGGCGCGCGCCGGTGTCGCCGCCGGCATGAACGTAGGCGGCTATACCACGCAAGCACGATTCCTGATCGACTGCGGCATCCTCGATGCGCTGGCGACCTGCGGCGATCCCGCCTCCGCCTGCTATCTGCGCCAATCTGCCGCAGTGCAGAAGCTTCTCTCCCCGGCCGAAATGGGCGAGCTGTTCAAGGTTCTGGCGCTCGTCCGCGGGGTCGATGGCGAGCTCACCGGTTTTCGCGACGGCGACCACAGCTACCGCCTCTAGCAGCGGCGGTGGGTTCAGGCGGCGTGCCGCTCGGCCTGGGCGACGGCGAGCTTCGAGCGCGCGTCGCGCAGAGCGGTCCGCACGCCTTCCTCGATGACCGGATGATAGAACGGCATATCGAGCATCAGCGGCACCGTCAGCTTCATCTGCAGCGCCCACGCCAGAAGGTGGCCGATGTGCTCGGCATCGGGACCGAGCATCTCTGCGCCCAGAAAGGCACCGTCCTCGATCGCGACGTAGACGTGCAGCAGTCCCTTGTTGCGCAGCATGACGCGGGAGCGTCCTTGATTGTGGAACGATACCTCACCGACGACGTGGGGCGCGCGCTGCGCCTCGCGCCAACCGCCACCGATGATCGCGATCTGCGGATCGGTGAAGACGACGGAGATGCCCGCGCGACGCAAGCCCGGCCGCACGTCGGGATAGTGCGCGGCATTCTCGCCGGCGATGCGACCCTCGTCGGCGGCCTCGTGCAGCAGCGGCAGCTCGTTGTTGACGTCACCCGCGATGAAAATCGAAGAGCGGCCGCATTGCAGTGTGCGCCGATTGAACAGCGGTACCCCTTGCCCGTCGAGGGCGAGCGATGTGTTTTCGAGCCCGAGCCCGAACAGATTGGGACGCCTTCCGGTCGCGGCGAGCAGATAGTCGAAGGACTCGGTCGCGGTGCCGCCGTCGAGCGCGTGGTATTTGACCGCGATCAAATCGCCGTGGCGAGCCACTTCGGCGTGCGCATTCGTGTCCAGGTAAAACTCGGCGCCGAAGATGTGTCGCGCCAATTCGACCAGCGCGGGATCGGACAACGGCCCCACGCCTCCGCCGCGGCCGAAAATCTTGACGCGCACGCCCAGGCGGTGCAGCGCCTGCCCGATTTCGAGGCCGATGACGCCCGGACCGAACACGGCGACGCTTTCCGGCAGCGCGGACCACTGGAACACGTCGTCGTTGACGATCAACCGGTCTCCCAGCGCGTCCCATGCGATGGGATGCGCGGGCGAAGATCCCGTGGCGATGACGACCCGCGACGCACGGATAGTCAAGGCGTCGTCCACCTGCAGCGTGTGATCGTCGATGAATCGGGCATGACCCCGGATCTTGTCGGCCGCCGGGAAGGCTTCGATGTCGTCGATGACGAAGCCGGCAAAGCGATCGCGTTCGCTCTTGAGACGGTCCATCACCGCCTTGCCGTCGACGGCGACGGGTCCCGCGGTCCGCAGACCGAACGCGGGCAGGCGCGACCAGGAATGCGCTGCCTCCGCGGCCGCGATCAGCAGCTTGCTCGGCATGCAGCCGACGCGCGCGCACGTCGTGCCGTAGGGACCGCCCTCGATCAACAGCGCGCGCTGTCCTGCCGCCTTGACTGTCCGGTAAGCCGCCAGCCCGGCGGTTCCGGCGCCGATAATGGCAACGTCGGTGTCGGTTATCTGCATGGGCACGTCGCCCTCCCGGGCGATGATAGGCCGCCGACGCGCAGGTCACGCGGCGCGTTTGAGATGCCGCTCGAGATCCTCGGCATTGCCGATCAGTCGGCCGTTGATAAAGACCTGCGGTACCGTTTGTGCGCCCGTGATCGCGCCAATAACCCTGGTCCGGATCGCATGATCGAGCGGAACTTCAGCGTAGGCGATCCCTGATTCGGCGAGCAGGCGTTTGGCCTTGGCGCAGAAGGAGCAGCCTTCGCGCGTCAGGATGGCCACCTGATCCGGCTTTTTTGCGCTGGGATTCAGATAGTCGAGCATCGTATCGGCATCCGAGACCACGAACGGATCGCCCGGCTCATCGGGCTCGATGAACATCTTCTCGACGATACCATCGCGCACCAGCATCGAGTAGCGCCACGAGCGCTGGCCGAAGTTGAGATCGCTCTTGTCGACGAGCAGACCCATCTTGCGCGTGAATTCGCCGTTACCATCGGGCAGCAGCGTGACGTTCGCGGCCTCCTGGTCCCTTGCCCATGCTTCCATGACGAACGGGTCGTTGACCGACAGGCAGACAATAGCATCGATGCCGGCGGCGTTGAACGCCGGGGCAAGCTCGTTATAGCGGGGCAGGTGGCTCGAGGAACAAGTCGGCGTAAAAGCGCCGGGCAGCGAGAAGACGACGACGTTTTTGTTCGCGAACAGATCCGCGCTGGTCAGCGTCGCCCATTCGCCGTTGCGGCGAATGCGCAGCGAGACGTCGGGCACCCGCTGACCCTCGCGGTTGGGAAAGCGATGGCGATTGGCAGACATCTTGTCGATCTCCGGTTATGGGTTGGCGAAGGTAGGATCGCCGATCGAAGTCGATAGTTCAATTTTATTTATCGAATGGGGGCGATAGTTATTGACTATCAGATGGACGGCCGCCTGGTCCGAGCGCCGCCGCGAAAGACGCGCGTCGAGCGAGCGACGCCAGGCCCTAGTCCGCGTTCCGGCGCAGTCGGATGATGTTTTCGGTCGATGCGCCGCGCCGGCTCGAATGGAGCGAAGCGAGGAGCTCGCTGATGACGGCAGGCTCGATCGGCTTGACCAGGTGGTGGTCGCATCCGGAAAGGTTCGATCGTGTGCGGTGCTCTTCCTGGCCGTAGCCGGAAACCGCGACGATGATGATCGCGCTGTTATCCGGCTCCGCGCGCAAGCGCTGCGCGACCTGGAAACCGTCCATGCCTGGCAATCCGATGTCGAGCAGGATGACGTCGGGCCGGGCATTCTTTACCGCCTCCAGGGCCTGCGGTCCGTCGTACGCGACCCGGACGTCGTAACCCTCCATCTTAAGCAGCATGGCCATGCTGTCTGTGGCGTCGCGATTGTCGTCGACGATCAGGATAGCGAATTCACCGGCACTCGACGCGGCGTATCGGTCCGCGGCACGGCGTCCGGCCGCAACGCGCTGATCGACCGGCATCGCCGGCAGACGCACGATGAATTCGCTGCCGAGATTCTTGCCGGCGCTGAAGGCCGTCACGGTCCCGTCCTGCATCTCGACCAGTCGCTTGACCAGGGTAAGTCCGATGCCGAGGCCGCCCTGCGAGCGATCGAGCGATTGCGCGACCTGGGTGAACAGATCGAAGATCGTCGAAACGGCGGATCCGGGGATGCCAATGCCCGAATCGCGCACGCGAAAGACGACTTCGGCCCCCTCCTGTTCGGCGGTCAGCGAAATACGCCCCTTGGGATCGGTGTACTTGGCGGCATTGTTCAGCAGGTTCGCCAGCACCTGGGCGAGCCGTGCGAAATCGCCGCGGATTCGCATCGGCTGCTCGGGCAGCAGCACGCTCAGCGCATGCTGCTGCGCTTCGATCAGCGGTCGTACGGTCTCCACCGCGACCGCGACCACCTCGGCCACGTCGACCGCTTCGAGCTTGAGCTCGATCTTGCCCTGCGTGATACGCGATACGTCGAGGAGGTCATCGACCAGGCGAGCGAGCTGCTTCACCTGGCGACCGATCACCTCGCGCGCCCAGTCGTTTTTTCGGGCATCCGGGTCGTTGGTCTGCATCACGTGAACGGCGTTGGTGATCGGCGCCAACGGATTGCGCAGCTCGTGCGAGAGCATCGCCAGGAACTCGTTCTTGCGCCGATCCTGATCGTGGATCTTCTGGTAGAGCAGCGCGTTGTCCAGCGCGATGGCGGCGCGGCTGGCGACGTCGGAGGCGACCGCGAGCAGGTCGGCGTCGATCGCGCGTCCGCCGGACGTCGTTCCCAGCGACATGACGCCGATCGTTCGTCCGCGGGCGAGCAGCGGAATGATCGCCAGCGAATGAAGGGGAAAGCCGCGCGGAATCTCCGGTTGGCCGGTCCCGGTGCCGCGGAAACCGTTGCCGGAATGCTGGCCGAGCAGGTCCGGAAAGGACTCGCTGACGCCGTTGGCCAGCACGCGAGCGATCGCATCGCGCCACCAGCCGCATTCGACCTCCGGGATCGATTCGGTGCAGACCTGTTCTCCGCTCATGGCGCCTCGCCATGCCAGTTCGGTGCGCGCGTGGATTCCCTCCTCGCCGGGGAAAGTAAGTGCCGCCGCATCGCCAAGGAAAGGAATAGCCAGTTGTATCAGTTCGCGTGCGGTAGCATCGAATTCGAGCGATCGGGACAGCGCGGCGCTTGCCTGCGCCAGAAAGGCGAAGCGCGCGTTGGCGCGCTCGGCCGCCGTCCGCGCGGCGCGCTCCTCGACCAGCGCGATATGCTCCTCGGCGCGGCGCTTCGCTTGCTCGGCGAGCACGTACAGGTCGACGAAAACCTTGACCTTCGAGCGTAGGATCTCGGGCAGCACCGGCGAGTTCAGGTAGTCGACGGCGCCCAGCGAATAGCCTTTGCTGATGCGAAGCTCGTCGGCGTAGTCCGCGGTGATGAAGATGATCGGAATGTGTGCCGACTTCGTGCGGCCGCGGATCAAAGCGGCCGTCTCGAGGCCGTCCATGCCCGGCATATTGACGTCAAGCAGGATGACGGCGAAATCGCGCTGCAGCACCTGCCGCAGCGCCTCGTCCCCGGATCCGGCCGTGTACAGGTTCTGGCCAAGCTCGTCGAGAATCGCCCGGAACACGACGTGCTTGTCCGGCCTGTCGTCAACGACGAGGATGTTCGCCTTGGTCGCTTCGCTCACGCGATGCATCCTCCTCGAGCTGGCGGAAGGGAGCGTTGCACGGCGTCGACTGCGGCGGTCCTAAGCTCAGCGCGACAGCCAGGCACGCAGCACGCCGACGATCAGCTCGGTGTCGACCGGTTTCGACAGGTAATCCCACGCGCCGGCCTCCATGCACTTTTCGCGGTCTCCCTTCATTGCCTTGGCGGTGACCGCGATGATCGGTAGATCCCGGCACGCCGGAATTTTGCGGATCTCACGAATCGTATCGACGCCATCGAGCTCGGGCATCATGATGTCCATCAGCACGACATCGATGTTCGGTTGCTCCTGCAGATGGCGGATAGCATCGCGTCCGTTGTCGTGCGATGCGACCGCCATGCCGTGGTCTTCGAGCAGCGAGGACAGCGCGAATATGTTGCGGACGTCGTCGTCGACAATCATCACGCGCTTATCCTTCAAGACGTCGTTCGAATCGTGCAGCCGGCGCAGCACCGACCGGTGCGCTTCGGGTATCCGCGCCGGATCGCGATGCAGGAAAAGGCTCGCCTCGTCGAGCAGCCGTTCGAGCGAATGCACGTCGCGCACAACGACATTGCGGGCGAGGCTGCGCCACCCGTTCAGCGCTTTCGCGCCCTTTTCGCCGCCGTACAGCAGGATCGGCAGGCTGTCGAGCCTCGGCTCGCCTTCGATGTCCTCCATCGGCGAGGCGCCATTGCCCGCCGACAGCCTGGCGTCCAGCACCAGGCAGTCGAGGCCTTCGCGTGCCGCCACATCCGCCGCCGCGCTGCGATCGCCGACCGATACGATGCGCATGTCGTCGGCATTCAGGTAGCCGACCACCTGGTCCCGCATCTGCGGGTCGGCCGATGCCACGACCAGCAGTTTTTCGGCACGCTGCGCGAAGCGGTTGAGGCTCGCCAGCAGCGAGTCGAGGATTTCCTTGCTTTGCACCGGCTTGGCGACGAACGAATAAGCGCCGGCATTGAGCGCCTGCTCGCGCGACTCGTCGGTAGAGATGATGGCCACCGGAATGTGTCGCGTCGCACTGTCGTTCTTGATCCGGTTCAAAACGCGCCAGCCGTTGATGTCCGGCAGGAACAGGTCGAGGCTGATGGCCGACGGACGGAACTGGCTGGCGAGCGCAAGCGCGGCCACGCCTTGTGAGGTCACGATGCCCTTGAAGCCCTGCTCGCGCGCGGCATCGAGCAGGAAGCGCGCGAACGCCAGGTCGTTTTCGACGATCAGCAGCGTCTTGTCGCCGAGGCTGATCGAGTCGCGGTCGTCGCCGACCTCGTTGACGAGGTGCGGCGACCACTGCGTGGCGTCGTCCGCATCGATGCGCGTTCGGTTGTCGTCGATGGCCCGCAGTTCGACGGCCGGTTGCTCTTCCGGTCTGTCGGCGGGAAGCTCGGAGCCGATGCCGGAGGCCTTGCCGTACAGTGAAGGCTCCCCGCCCGCCCGCGCCGCCGCTGGCTTGCGCGGACGCGGCGACGTATAGACCTGCGGCAGGTACAGGGTGAAGGTGCTTCCCATGCGCGGCGCGCTCACCAGCCGGATCTCTCCACCTAGCAGACGCGAAAGCTCGCGGCTGATCGCCAGCCCGAGGCCCGTTCCGCCGTACTTGCGGTTGGTGCTGCCGTCGGCTTGCTGGAATGCCTCGAAGATGATCTGCTGCTTTTCGGGGGAAATACCGATGCCGGTATCGGTCACCGAGAACGAGATCACGTCGGGAGCGCGGTTGAGGCTTTCGTTTTCCGGATGCCAGCCGCTGTCGGCCGATTCGATGCTCAGGGTGACGTGGCCCTCGTGGGTGAACTTGAAGGCGTTCGACAGCAGGTTCTTCAGCACCTGCTGCAGCCGCTTGCTGTCGGCGAACATCGATTTGGGCAGCTTGGGGTCGAGCCGGATGAAGAAGTCGACGTTCTTCGCCTCGGCAACGTGGCGGAACGTGCGCTCGACGTAGCGGCGAAGCTCCTCGAGCATCAGGTCGGTCGGATCGACCAGCACGGTGCCGGACTCGATCTTCGACAGGTCGAGAATGTCGTTGATCAAGGTCAGCAGGTCGTTGCCCGACGCGTGAATCGTCTTGGCGAATTCGACCTGCTTCGGTGAAAGGTTGCTCTCGGTATTGCGTGACAGCTGGTCGGACAGGATCAGCAGGCTGTTGAGCGGCGTGCGCAGCTCGTGCGACATGTTGGCCAGAAACTCGGACTTGTACTTCGAGGTTAGCGCAAGCTGTTCTGCCTTTTCCTCTAGCGCTTTGCGCGCCTGCTCGACTTCCTGGTTCTTGCGCTCCACTTCCTGGTTCTGGTGCGCCAGCAGGCCGGCCTTGTCCTCGAGCTCCTGGTTGGTCTGCTGTAATTCCTGTTGCCGGCTTTGCAGCTCCTGCGCGAGCGACTGCGACTGGGTCAGCAGGTCCTCGGTGCGGGTGTTCGCCTCGATCGTGTTGATCACGATGCCGATGCTTTCCGCGAGCTGGTCGAGAAAGGCTTCGTGGGTCGGACTGAAGCGCTCGAACGAGGCCAGCTCGAACACACCTTTGACCTGGCCTTCGAAGATCACCGGCATGACGAGGACGTTCTGAGGCGAGGCCCCGCCCAGACCCGAGACGATCGTGATGTAATCGCGGGGCACATCGGCCAGCAGGATCTTTCCCTTCTCGATCGCACACTGGCCGACGAGGCCCTCTCCAACCTCGATCTGGCTGCCGATCGCACTCTGACCTTTCGATCCATAACTCGCCAGCAGCGTGAGCCTCGGTTGCTCGCGGCTCGAATCGAGCACATAGAACACCGCGTGCTGTGCGGCAACGACCGGCGCGAGCTCGGAAAGAATCAGCCGGCCGACCGTATTGAGGTCCTTCTGCCCCTGCAGCATGCGGCTGAACTTGGCGAGGTTCGTCTTCAGCCAGTCCTGCTCGGTGTTCTTCTGCGTCGTGTCGCGCAGATTGCGGATCATCTCGTTGGTCGTATCCTTGAGGGCCGCGACTTCGCCGCGCGCCTCGACCGTGATGGAACGCGTCAGGTCGCCCTGCGTGACCGCGGTCGCCACTTCGGCGATCGCGCGCACCTGCGTGGTCAGATTCGCCGCGAGCTGGTTCACGTTCTCGGTAAGACCCTTCCACGTACCCGACGCACCAGGCACCTTCGCCTGGCCGCCAAGCTTGCCCTCGACGCCGACTTCACGCGCTACCGTGGTCACCTGATCGGCGAACGTCGCAAGGGTGTCGATCATGCTGTTGATCGTGTCGGACAGCGCCGCGATCTCGCCCTTGACGTCGACGGTGAGCTTCTGCTGCAGGTCGCCGTTGGCCACCGCGGTCACGACTTTCGCGATGCCGCGCACCTGGCTGGTCAGGTTGCCTGCCATGAAATTCACGCTGTCCGTCAGGTCCTTCCAGGTTCCCGCTACGCCCCTGACATCCGCCTGACCGCCGAGTATTCCCTCGGTGCCTACCTCGCGCGCCACGCGCGTGACTTCGGAAGCAAACGATGAGAGCTGGTCGACCATGGTGTTGATCGTGTTCTTGAGCTCGAGGATTTCGCCCTTGACATCGACCGTGATCTTCTTCGACAAATCGCCGCTCGCCACCGCCTTGGTCACATCCGCGATATTGCGCACCTGGCCGGTCAGGTTGCTGGCCATGAAGTTCACGCTGTCGGTCAGGTCCTTCCACGTGCCCGCGACGCCCTGCACGTCCGCCTGGCCGCCGAGGCGTCCTTCGGTGCCGACCTCGCGTGCCACGCGCGTGACTTCCGAGGCGAACGAGCGGAGCTGGTCGACCATGGTGTTGATCGTGTTCTTGAGCTCGAGGATTTCGCCCTTGACGTCGACCGTGATCTTCTTCGATAGGTCGCCGCTCGCCACGGCCTTGGTCACATCCGCGATGTTGCGCACCTGGCCGGTCAGGTTGCTGGCCATCGAGTTCACGCTCTCGGTCAGATCCTTCCACGTGCCCGCAACACCCTGCACGTCGGCCTGGCCGCCGAGGCGTCCATCGGTGCCGACCTCGCGCGCCACACGCGTCACTTCCGACGCGAACGAGCGCAGCTGGTCGACCATCGTATTGATCGTGTTCTTGAGCTCGAGGATTTCGCCCTTGACATCGACCGTGATCTTCTTCGAAAGGTCGCCACTGGCCACCGCCTTGGTCACATCCGCGATATTGCGCACCTGACCGGTCAGGTTGCTGGCCATCGAGTTCACGCTCTCGGTCAGGTCCTTCCAGGTGCCGGCGACGCCTTGCACGTCCGCCTGGCCGCCGAGGCGCCCGTCGGGACCCACCTCGCGCGCCACGCGCGTGACTTCCGACGCGAACGACGAAAGCTGGTCGACCATCGTGTTGATCGTGTTCTTGAGCTCGAGGATTTCGCCCTTGACGTCGACGGTGATCTTCTTCGACAGGTCGCCGGTCGCCACCGCGGTCGTGACGTCGGCGATATTGCGCACCTGGCCGGTCAGGTTGCTGGCCATGAAATTCACGCTGTCGGTCAGGTCCTTCCAGGTGCCCGCGACGCCCTGCACGTCGGCCTGGCCACCGAGCTTGCCTTCGGTCCCGACCTCGCGCGCCACGCGCGTCACTTCCGCCGCGAACGAGCGCAGCTGGTCGACCATGGTGTTGATCGTGTTCTTGAGCTCGAGGATCTCGCCCTTGACGTCGACCGTGATCTTCTTCGACAAGTCGCCGGTGGCCACCGCCGTCGTCACGTCGGCGATGTTGCGCACCTGTGCGGTCAGGTTGCTCGCCATCGAGTTCACACTCTCGGTCAAGTCCTTCCACGTGCCCGCGACACCTTGCACGTCCGCCTGGCCGCCCAGACGCCCATCGGTGCCGACCTCGCGCGCCACCCGCGTGACTTCCGAGGCGAACGACGAGAGCTGGTCGACCATCGTGTTGATCGTGTTCTTGAGCTCGAGGATTTCACCCTTGACATCGACCGTGATCTTCTTCGACAAGTCGCCGCCCGCCACCGCCTTGGTCACGTCGGCGATATTGCGCACCTGGCCGGTCAGGTTGCTGGCCATCGAGTTGACACTCTCGGTCAAGTCCTTCCAGGTGCCGGCGACTCCCTTGACGTCCGCCTGGCCGCCAAGCTTGCCTTCGGTGCCGACCTCGCGCGCGACGCGCGTGACTTCCGCCGCGAACGAGCGGAGCTGGTCGACCATCGTGTTGATCGTGTTCTTGAGCTCGAGGATTTCGCCCTTGACGTCGACGGTGATCTTCTTCGACAGGTCGCCGGTGGCGACCGCGGTGGTGACGTCGGCGATATTGCGCACCTGTGCGGTCAGGTTGCTCGCCATCGAGTTGACGCTCTCGGTCAGGTCTTTCCAGGTTCCCGCGACACCCTTGACTTTAGCCTGGCCGCCAAGCTTGCCTTCCGTTCCGACCTCACGCGCGACGCGTGTGACTTCCGCGGCGAACGACCCGAGCTGGTCGACCATCTTGTTCACGGTCTTCGCCGTGCGCAGAAATTCGCCCTGCAGCGGCGCGCCGTCGACCTCGAGGGCCATCGTCTGCGACAGATCGCCCTGCGCGACCGCGCCGATCACTCGTGCCGTCTCGCTGGTCGGATGCACCAGATCGTCGATCAACACATTGACGGCGCCGATCGAGTCGCGCCAGAAGCCGGTGACGTCGCCGAGGGTGCCGCGCTTTCCGAGCTTGCCTTCCTTGCCGACGACACGGGAGAGCCGCTCGAGCTCGCTTGCCATCCGTTCGTTGCGCTCCACGACCTCGTTGAACACGTCGGCGACGCGTCCCGATACACCGAGCCAGTTGGGCGGCAGCCGGACCCCGGCATCGCCCCGGCGCAGCGCATTCAACGCGCCGAGGATGACCGTCATCTCACTGGTCGGCGTGATCGAGCGTTCAATGACTTTCATGACAACTCTCCCATGGCCGGATGGCGCTTTGCATCAGCGCGCCCCGCGCAATAGCAATCGATAAATTATGCACAAGTTTGCCTCGGCGAGCGATTTTACCGGCGCCAAAATTCGATGTTTCCCCCGGCGACGCAGCGGCCCGGGGACACTCAGGCGCCGGATGAAATGTAATTTTTACAAAAGAAGGAACATAGGGAGGAACTAGAGGATTGGCGGGATCAGCGTTACGGGCGAGCGGCCCGGCGCCGGAGTGCGGCCTTCGAGCCAGCCGCGGAGCGCTCGCAGCGCGCCATCGGCGAAGCCCCAGGTGACCACTGCCGGTGAGGCCACGTCGAGGACCTGGAAAGGGTTCCACAGCGCCAGATGCAGCTGCGGTCGCCACCGGCGCGAGGCGTGACCGTAGCGCGCACGCTGATTGGAAACCAGCACCGTCGCGCGGCCGTCCCGCGGCAGCCGGTCCCAGTCCAGCTTCAGCAGGTCTTCGACCTGCACGACCTCCACGGTGCGGAAGGCTTCGAACAGGCTGGCCACCACCTCGCCCGGGGGCCCCGCTTCGGACACGCTATCGCTCGGAGCCTGGCGTTGCGTGATCACGCGCAGCGGCGCATCGAGCGACGGCGGTCGTGCGTCGCCGATCCGGGTCAGCGCAAGCGACCACGCGCGATCCATCAACCGTTCGTCCGCCTCGCGGCGTCCTTTCGCGTAGCGTTTCTGTCTGATCGCGTAACGCCGGGCAAGAGCATCGAGCCTGGCCCGCGAGCGCAGGATTTCGGCGCGGACGAGCGCGCCGGCGGCGAGCGCGGCCCCGATCGCGTCGATCGCTTTGCGCTGCTCTTCCGGGTCGCCCAGCGCCATCACCATGTCGGCCCCTGCCTGAAGCGCCAGCACCGCGGCACGATCGTGCCGATAGCGCTGGTGAATCGCCTTCATTGACAGCGAGTCGGTGATGATCACTCCGTCATAGCCCCAGGTAGCACGCAGCAGGCCGTGGAGGAGCTTCCGCGACAACGTCGCCGGGCGGTCGCGATCGATCCGCGGATAGACGATGTGGGCGGTCATCATCGCGGGCGCAGACTTCTGCAGGGCACGGAAGGGCTTGAGTTCGAGCGCGCTCAATTGTCGTTTCGACTTGTCGACGATCGGCAGCTCCAGATGAGAATCGACCCGCGTATCGCCGTGTCCCGGAAAATGCTTGATGCAGCAGGCGACGCCCTCGCGGAGTGCGCCGCGCATCCAGGCACCGGCCAGGCGCGTCACCTCGGAGGGATTCGACGAAAAGCTGCGCTCGGCGATCACCGGATTGGCCGGATCGTTATTCACGTCGACGACCGGGGCGAAATTCCAGTTGAAGCCGACAGACTTCAGACCTCGCGCCACGGAGGCTCCGACCTCCTCGGCCAGTGCCGCGGAGCCTGCGGCGCCGAGCGCCATCGCCGCCGGTGGATGCGGCAGGAACGTTGCGCGGACGACCGCACCGCCCTCCTGGTCGATGCCGATCAGCGCCCGGGGCCCCATCGCTTTGCGTAACGCGGCGGTCAGCGCGCGCACCTCCGCCTCGCTGCCCAGATTGGCACGGAAGAGCACGACGGCGCGGATCCGGTGCTTGCGCAGGAACGCCGACTGCGCAGCGTCCAGCACTTTGCCGCGCACCCGGACCATCACGAGTTGGCCTGGATGAAACGCCGTCGGCGATGTCGGGCGGCGGACGGTCATGATCTGTTGCCGCGGAAGGATGGCGGAAAGATCGTGGCGGGCGCGGTGGACCCCCCGCTACCGTCAGCCCAGGAGCGTGGCGATGAGGCCGGCAATGCCCAGGCCCAGCGCCGCGAGAGCGTCGCCGGCGATCAGGCCGCCGCCGACCAAAGAGGGCGTGCTCATATCGCTGGGCAGCGCGGCCTGCGCGTCCCTGCGTTTGGGCAGGCTGTTCATGAGGCTGGCAAGGACGCCACCCGCCGCGAACCACGATGTCGTCGGCAGATTCAGGAAGCCGCCGAACGACGAGGCGTACGGCGAGGGGAGTATCACCGCATCCAGCACGAAATCGGTGCTGAAGCCGACCCGTCCGGAGCGCACGAACGCTTTGTAGCCGGCGCGCGACTTGATGATCTTGCGCAGGAGCTCCGTCGCGAACCCGATCAGGATTCCGATCCAGATCGCCGTGCGTTGATAGGGCTTCACGTCGGTCATGCTTTTCAGGATGCCGACGAATTTGTAGGTCATCGCCGAGGCCCATCGATCGGGCTGCTGCCCGGCGGACAGAGCCGTCTGGTCCTGCAACAGCACCGGATAGGCGCTCATGAACAGCCTGGCAAAAACGACCGCCATGATCGCGCCCATGACAATCCCCGCCACCTGGAAGCGGAACTGGATCGTGCGATTGGTTCCCAGTCGCCAGCCGGTCGACCGGTCCTGCTGCATATCGCAGGCTTCGGATGTCGAGACGAGCAACACGGTCGCGGCGATCAGTCCGACGATAGGCTGCCTCAGTCCGACGGCGGCCATCAGGATGACGGTGACCACGAATGCCGAGGAAATCGGGTTCTGGTCGACCATGCCGACGGAGATGCCGTTGACCATTGCGAAAATGAACACCAGGAGCACGGCCATGACCAGATAGCCGACGGGCTGGTCCAGGACGAGCGAGCCCACCGCGACGATCGCGGCACCCCAGAAAAGGACCCAGACGACCAGCCGCCGCGTGTTGGTGCGCTTCCAGTCTTCGGGTTCCACCGGCTTCGCGCCGCCCTGCCGGGCGCGCCGATATGCCTGGAACAGGATCAGCGAGACATCGATCAGCGCTGCCCCCATGATCATGCCCAGCGCGATCAGAAACGTGATCTTGCGAAACGGATCGCCGGGCTGCAGCCAACCGATGGACACGAAATAGGGAATCATCGCCCAGCCGGCGAGGCCGCCGACGAGCGCGGCGATGCCGATGCGGGCACCGACGATCATTCCCGCGCCGAACGTGGAGGTCGACAGATTGATCGCGCCGAGCGCGGCGACCTTGTCCGCGCCGATGCCTCCGGCGATGCCGAGCGCCATGCCGCCGAACAGGCGCGAAACCGATTTCCTGAGCAGGATCGGATCGGTCAGCGCGCGCAGAATGTTGGCGACGGCAAGTCCCGAGGGGAACGAGAGTTGCAGTCGGTCGACCAGGATGGGGGTGTAGAGCATGCCGACGCCGACGCCGAACATGCCGATGCAGAGCATGTACAGCATGAGCTGCCAGATCGGCGGTTGCGGCAATCCGAGCCAGGCCATCGCCTGGATGACGACCGCCATCCCGCTCATGCCGGCGACCGACGCGGCGGTCGTCTGGATGTAGTTGGCGCCGTGACGTCCCGCGGCGCCGTAGCCGAAAGTCACCGTCGAGCCCAGAATTCCGGCGAGAACCTGCCCGCCGATGAAGAATCCCAGCGAGAAGTTCATGTACGCGGCGGCAACGCCGCCCAGCGGTCCGAGGATCAGGATGCCGACGACGCCGAGCAGCGCGTAATATTTCCAGGTCCCCGGTTTGGGCAGCCAAGTCCAGCGCGGCGCGGCTTCGGAAAGCGGCATCGGGGTGGTAGTCATGGTCCTCCGAGGTCTTTATCGGTCGGAACCCATCTTAGTCGACTTGTCCCGAGCCGGATACCCGGCAGCATCAGCATCGTGTCCACCAGGACGGCCGGCGACGAAGCTCGTCATGGTCGCGGGCTCTCCAAGGCGGCCCGACACATCCGAGCGGATTATCGCCAATTTCGCTAAGCTGCGGACAGCGCGGCCAAAAAACGCGCGCCGGCACCACGCACAGGTCGCGATCCCAGCATCTCTGGCGTGGAGCGAGCAGATGAAGAACGCGAGAATGGCGATCGCCGCGGCAGCCTTCGGCGACCGACGCGCGCAGCAAGACGATCATCAAGCGCGCAACCGGGAAATAATGACCAAGCGAGATCCCATGAGCATTCGTCGTCGTAGCGCCGCCGCGGCGTGTCTGATCGCGCTCGCCGTGGCGGGTTGCGGCAGGGAGGACGCGGCACGGGACGTGCCGGAGAAGGCTAGCGCAAAGCTCGGGGCCAAGCCCGCGGCGGAGAAGGTCCCCCCGTTCGCGTACGCCGCTCCCGTCAAGGGCCACATCAGGGAAGTCAACATCGGCGAGTTCGACCTGGTCGACGGCATCGCGTATCCGTCGTCCAGCGGCGCGGGAACGGTCGTCTATGTCGCGAGCAGAGCTATCGCCTCGCCGGTGCTGGCCGAGTCGGTCTGCCCGCTGACGCAGGCGCGCGCCCTGTCGAAACTGCGCAACGCCAGCTACGCCGAGGTGACCCTCGACGCTTCCGCGCGGTCGAAATACTTTGCTGCCGGCAGCTCGTTCGGGGGAGCTCTTACCGATTTGACGCCTCGCGACTGGTCGACCACGCTGAAGACCGACGCGGGCCGGGTGAGCGGCAACATCGCGCATCGCCAGTACGGCAAATTCGAGTTCGACCTGCCGTTGTCCAGTCCCAGGTTCGATGAGATCAGCGATGGCGATCGGCAACAGAAGCGGCGCCTCGCCCCGGCCACGCCCAAGCCCACCGCGCAGACAGTGCTCGCTGCGTACACGTCGCTGCGCGATGCGGCGCTCAAGAAGGACCTCAAGGCGACCCTTTCGGCGCTCGGCTTCGACGCAAAGCAAAGCGCCGCGATTCGGGGCATGGACGGCATCGACGCGGACTTCCTGGTTTTCGCCGACCGCTTTCTCACCCCGGGCACGCCGGGCGACCCCTGGAACAAGCCCGGTGCCGGCCAAGTGCGGGGCGAAGGCCTGAAATCCAACGGCAAGAAATTCTTCAACGACTATTACTTCGATCTCTGCGGCGACCATCTCGTGCTAACCGGCATCGTCGAGCAATCGGCGCCGTAATGGCCTTCTCGCCACACGCTGTTCAAGCTGCGCGTCGCGATTCGGCGCTCAGCGCCCGGGTCTGCGTTCCTCCGGAGGACGCACCGTGCGGCAGGTCGCCAGAAGCAACAGGTCGTAGACGATCTTGAGCGCTCCGCCGATCGCGAGAGGCCAGCCGAAACTCGAGACGCCGAGCATCCAGCCCGCGAGCAAGGGGCTGGTCGCCGATGCAAGGCTGCGCGGCACCGAGGTGATGCTCGCTGCCGCGGCGCGCTCGCCCGGCGACACGACCGCCATGACGTAAGAGCTCCGGGTAGGCACGTCCATCTGCGACAGCGCGCTGCGCACCAGCAGCAGCACGATCACCCAGCCCAAGTCGGGTACGAAAGGCATCATCATCAGCAGCAAGCTCGACGGCAGATGGGTGAACACCATCGTGTTGATCAGTCCGATGCGATTGGCGATGCGCACAGCCACGAGGTAGGAGAAGGCGGTCAACACACCGGTCCAGAAGAAGATCGTGCCGGCGACCGCCGTCGAAAGCTGAAATTTCTCGAACAGCCACAAGGCGAGCATCGATTGAACGATGAAACCCCCGCCGAACGCGTCGAGGCTGAACAATGCCGCAAGCAGGTAGACAATCCGCTTCGATTGGAGCAACGGCGCGGCCAGCGCATCGTTTTCGCTGGCGAGCGCGGCCGGCAGCCGGCGATAGATCAGCGCCGAGGCGACGCCGATGAGCGCATAGAGCGCAAACATCGCCTGCATGGCCGATTGCATCGATGTGTCGAACGTATGGGCCAGCAATTCGGGAAAACCGGCGAACAGGGCCCCCGCCGCGCCGACCAGCGCGCCGGCGAGGCTGTAGCGAGCGAACACGGCGGTCCGCTCTCCGTCGGGCACGATGCGGGCGAGCACGGCCTGCTCGAGCGGCAGAAACACGCTGACGTCGCCGCTCGACGGGTTGAGCGTGCCGACGAACGCGACCACGAGCAAGGGCCAGAATTGCGTGACCGTCGCGAAGCCCAGGCCCGTCGCGATCATCAAGGCGGTTGCCGCGAGCAGCAGCGTGCGATAGCGATAGCGGTAAGCATGCAGGCCGACGGCGAGCGTAAGCGCGCCAGAGCCGATCAGGGTGCCGGTTGTAATCACGCCGACGTCGAACGGCGACAAGCCCAGCGAAAGGAGATAAACGGGCAGCAGCAGGCTGACATAGCCGTCGCCGAAGGCGCGCAGGCCGCGGACCCACAACAGACGCCGAACGTCCGGCGAATTCATCGACGGGCAGCCAAAGCGCGGCGAAAATCGGCGAACGGCGTCGCGCTATGCGCTTTGGTCTCGATGCCGGCCGCGAGATACTCGTCGGTCAGCGCTATGTACGGTCGCGCAGCATCGAAATCGGGAAACCGAAGCGGTGTGCGATTCGACGGGTCGTCCAAGAGATCCTCCTTTCGGGTGTTGAGCCCGGAACAGGAGCAGAGCTTGGACGCCGAAAGCGTCTTGAACCGGGGAGTCTGCCAACATCCCCGAAAGGCTTCGCGCCTATGTTATCGACATCGCGGCGATCATTCAAGAATCGGAAGCAGGCGCCGCGATGGCATCGGCGTGCCTCCACTATAATCGAACCCTCGCGCTTGCACCGCTCGTAAGACGTGATCCCCGATCGAACCGTGCCGACTCGCGTTATCGATTCGCACACCGCCGGCGAGCCGACCCGCGTGGTCGTCAGCGGCGGCCCGGATCTCGGCGACGGAAGCATGGCCCAGCGCCGGGACCGGTTCCGAGACGCCAACGATGCGTGGCGCAAGGCCATCGTCAACGAGCCGCGCGGGTCGGACGTCCTGGTCGGAGCGCTGCTCTGTGCCCCGGTCGACCCCGCCCGAACGTGCGGTGTCATCTTTTTCAACAATGTCGGTTACATCGGCATGTGCGGACACGGGTCGATCGGCCTGGTCACCACGTTGGCCTATCTCGGCCGCGTGGAGCCCGGAGATCACCTGATCGAGACGCCGGTCGGAACGGTCTGTACCACCTTGCATACCGACGGGGCGGTGACCGTGGCCAATGTACCGTCATACCGGCACGCGACCCAGGTGAGCGTGAACATCCCGGGGCGCGGCGTCGTACATGGCGATGTGGCCTGGGGAGGCAACTGGTTTTTCCTCTGCAGCGACCACGGCCTGATCCTGGAAGCAGGTCGGGTCGACGAGCTTGCTGCGTTCGCGTCGAGCGTGCGGGATGCGCTCAGGCAGCAGGGCGTGACCGGTGATGCCGGCGCGGAAATCGATCACGTCGAGCTCGTCGGACCGCCGGCGGACCCGGACAACGATGCCCGCAACTTCGTCCTCTGTCCGGGCGGCGCCTACGACCGCTCGCCCTGCGGCACGGGCACGAGCGCCAAGCTCGCATGCCTCGCCGCCGAGGGCAAGCTGAAGCCGGATGCGCCCTGGCGCCAGGAGAGCGTGATCGGCACGGTGTTCACCGCGCGCTATTTGCGCCCGTCGGCACCGCTTGCCGATCTGCCCGCGAACGCTGTACTGCCGCTGATCCACGGCCGGGCGCATGTGACCCTCGACGCGAATCTGGTGTTCGACCCTGCCGACGCCTTCGCATGGGGGCTGGCCTGACATCATGAGCCGGGCCCGACGACGCGCGCGTCGGCGCAGGCCCTTGGCGACGCTGTGGCGTAACGCTTACAGCGCCTGCAACATGCCGCACGCGCATTGCTGATCGACTCCGAGCGCGCCGCGGTTTACGCCGCGCGCTCAAGACCCACGTCGGGCAGCTTGGGACGGGTCGCCAGGGCGTGCTTCATCATCGCTTCGACTTCGGCTGCTTCCTTCGGACCGAGCGGCAGTCGGGGCGGCCGGGTGCGGTGGGTGCCGCGTCCGACGATATGTTCGCACAGCTTGATGCACTGAACCAGATCGGGGCGCGCGTCGAGATGCAGGAGCGGCATGAACCATCGATAGAGGCTCATCGCTTCGTCGTACCGGCCGGTGGCGGCGAGCCGGAACAGGGTCTCGCCTTCGCGCGGGAATGCGTTCGAGAGGCCCGAGACCCAACCGACCGCGCCCACCATGATGCTCTCCACGACGACGTCGTCAAGGCCGGCGAACAGCACGAAGCGATCGCCGACCAAATTGCGGAGGTCGGTAAAGCGCCGTGTGTCGCCCGAGGACTCCTTGAAACAGACGATCGTTTCGCAATCGGCGAGCGATGCCAGGATCTCCGGCGTGACGTCGTTCTTGTAGATCGGCGGATTGTTGTAGACCATCACCGGCAGATCGGTCGCCTTGGCGACGCTGCGAAAATGCGCGGCCGTCTCGTGCGGTTTCGACGAGTAGACGAGCGCCGGCATGACCATGACGCCGTCGAGGCCGATGCGCGATGCCTCCAGCGCCATGTCGATCGCGAACGCGGAGGTGAATTCGGCAATGCCGCTGATGACCGGAACGCGACCGCGCACGACCGCCTTCGCCGCCTCCATGACGGCGACCTTTTCGCCCTTGGCGAGCGAGCAGTTCTCGCCCACCGTGCCGCAGACGATCAGGCCCGACACGCCGTCGCGTACCAGCGCATCCATCACGCGTGCCGTGGCGTCGACGTCGAGCGACAGGTCTTCGCGAAACTGTGTCGTCACTGCCGGAAAAACGCCACTCCAATCAGGCTTCAAATCGCTTTTTTCCCGGTCATCGTTGCAGTGCGCGCCGCCGTACCCGTAGCCCCGTTGAGCGAATTCGAGCCTCGCGCCGATGTAGCGCACAATGGCTTTCCGCAAAATGCTAGCTCTCATCATAGGGAACAACGATCGACTCCACAACGGACGAGATCGAAACCGGAGCCAGCCGATCGGCCCGCCAGAGGAGCGTGGGTTCACCGATGTGCGGCACTAAGGTCGAGACTCGACGACTCCGCTAAAATGAAACGGGGCGGCCTAATGCCGCCCCGTCACTGCGTCGTGGCCAGTACCTGGATAGCGCGGCTCACGCCCCCTTGTCGCTGAATATCGGGGTCGGCGTGAGGACCAGCCAGCGCCGTTGCTGCGCGATCTTCTGCTCGTCTGGTTTGGCGCATTCGGCGATGGTGTCGGTTGCCGGCATGCTGGTTGCACGCGCCAGGTTCGAGTTGCCGAGGCTCTGGCCGCCATGGAGTTCGCGATAAAAATCTCCAGTGAATGGGTTCATGCTGCTGTCGTCCGCCAGCGCGACTCCCGAAGTGCCGATGGCTAGTGCGGTCGCGATCGCCAGGCGCGTGGCCAGCGAGTATTGTTTACGAGACATAGTTTGCTCCTTGAAAAGTTGCTGCAGTGGAAAGATGATCTCGGTGCAGATCAGTCGTTGATGCTTCTGCGGTAACCGTGGTTTGTTCGATGCAATCACGATGCCGAGCGATTACGCGGGGTGGAATGGCCTAACCTTACCGGCCTTGCACCAGGACCAAAAAACGATTGGCCATCCATCTCGCGCACTCGCATACCTGTCAGACCGCGGCGGCGTGTTGCTTATGCCTGGGGGAATAAAAACGCATGCAAAGTTCGAATGCGATCCTAGAACGAGTACTTCGCGGAGGCCTGGAGTCGCTTTAAATGCCCCTTAAGTCCGTCCTCGGTCTCGCGATCCGCGTAGATGTACTCGATTCCCAGGTCGCTGTTCGCAACGGGACTCCAGATCAGATTGACGTGCGCGGAGTGTGTGCTCTTGTTTGTATTGGCAGGAGCGCCTGCAGGATTGTTCTCATCGGCTGCCGACAACACCAGGCTCGATCGCAACTGGTCGGACCAGTAGTGGCGATACGCAGCGAACCAGCCCCATTGTCTGGGCAGACTGATCCGCCCATCGCTGCCGACGATCCCGTCCGGAAAGAATCCATTCGAATAGCGGCCGATTGCATTGCCGGCGGTTGCCGTAAAGCGGAAATCATCCTTGCCGATTGTCGGCAAGACGCCGGCGACGCTTAGCGCGCCGCCGAACTTCTGGTCGACAGTCTCCGGCGCCGCCGCGGAGTCGACCCGGATTTGCCGCAGCAGGCCATGAACGGAGATCTTGCCGCGCGAGGTATTGAAGGCAATCTGTCCGGTGACGTCAGGCAAGCGGTCGTCGTCGGCGCGAAAACTTGCGCCCCCGGGGATTTGCACGACGGTTTCGGGGTTCTCGAGCCCGACCGACCATTGTCCGCCGCCGCTCGATGCGAAGGGGCCAAAATGCTGGGTCCATCGAACCTGCGCCTGGCGATCGAAGATTTGTCCGACAGGGCCGCCAAAATCAACCGTCTCGGGCAGTGCTGCGGGATTCATGAAGTTGGTCCACGTCTGTCCGGCCAGAAGGTTGCCCAGCGTTCCGTAGGCGTGGCGGAGTCTGAGGCCGTGCGAGTTGCTCACACTTTCATTCCCGTCGGCGCCATAAAAATCAAATTCGACGTGCGTGTTGAGGTCCCCCAGCTTGGTCGGGGTGTTCGTCTTCACGAACAGCCTCGATTCCCGGGCGCCGAACTTCAGCTGACTGCCTTCGTTGTTGGCAGCGCTCGGTCCGACGGCGATGGTGTTTGGATCCAGAAAGAGGTCGCCCTTGGCATCCACGCCGGTGCTTGGATTGCTGAAGACCGCGTCGAGCTTGACGTATCCGCCGAGCGTGACCGACGTGTCGGATCCGGGTAGCTTGAACGACCCTTTGGTTGCCCCGCCGGTCACGACGTTGCCAGGAGGGGCCGCCGGCTGCGTTTGCTCTGTCTTGTCCTGCTTATGTTCCAGCGCCGCAATCTTCTTCTGCAGTGCCTCGATTTGCGCCTTTAGCTCGTCCAGCGTATCGGCGCCAGCCGCGGTTGACAGGCCGCCCAAGCCGACTGCAATGCCTAATGCAAGGGCCTTTGCCCTAAGTAACTTCCTCGTTTCCATCGGTCGTTGCCTCCGCTCATGATTTCCGTTAAACCGCCGGTCCTTTGTCTCTTCGGGCTCGTCGAAACGAGCGCAGTCAGACTCGCCAATGCTGCTTGTCTGGCATGAGTACTCGGATAGCGGCGACGTTATTCAGCAGGGAACAAACGCAGAGGGAGCGAGGTATGACTGCCGCGTGCCGCGACGGGCCGAGAGAACCGAAGTCGACGGCAGGATGTGCAGGCGTGCAGCGTTGCACGCCTGGTAGAGCAGTCCGGAGATGACTAATCCCGGTCGAGCCGGAGATGCGGACGCGAGACTCGATCCCGGCGAAGCCCGGCGAGACAGCGCGGAGAAGCGGGTCGTCTACTGCGACGCTGCTTCGGTCGCGAGACGCTGGACCAATTCGGTCAACACATCGGCGCTGACGTCGGATACCGCAAGCCAATCCATGCCCGAACCGGCTACGTGTACGACGTTGAAACCACGGACCGTCCGCAATGACGACGGCGCATGGCCCGACGCGGGTCTGACGAAGACGTCGATCGTATGCAACCGATAGGTGTACACCAGAGTGGCGACCCGCTGCTTGTCGAGCATATCAAGGCGACCTCCACTCAACGGGAAGCCTTCGCTGGCCAGGTCCTGCACCGGCGGTGAATAGTCGAGCCGCGCGGAGAGCCATGGCTTGACCGTGTGCTGGTCCGATGATGCGACCTGGATGAGATGGTTGTTCAGCGTTGCCCGAACATGGGTGGCTACGGCCTCCACGGCGACATCCTCGTTCGCCCGCCAATCGACAACGGCGCTGCCGACGACCCAGGCGAGCATGGTTGCCGCGCAGCCGGCAAGGGCGCCCCCGGTGAGCCAGCGCCAGCGATCGCGCTGGGAGCGCGGACGAGCCGTCGCGGTGTCATGCGCATTGGCGAGCATCGCGCGTACGCGTTCGCGCAGTGCGGGCGGCGCCGCGAAGTGAGGGACTTCCGCGCGAATCTGCGCCCGTAGCGCCACTAGGTCCCGGTGCTTCGCCGCACAGGCCGCGCAGCCGCGCAAGTGCTGTTCAATCGAACGCCGTTCCAGGCTGTCGACTTCGCCGTCGGCGTACCTCGCCACCAGCGTTCCAGTTTCATTGCAATTCATTGTTCACCTCCGGAGGCTCGTCCGCGGATTGAGTGCAACAGCGGCGAGCGTCGCAATAGGCCGCGGGCGCGCGCAAGCCGTGACATGACCGTGCCAACGGGGATGTCAACGATTCGCGCGATTTCCTTGTACGAGAGTTCCTCCAGCTCGCGCAAAACCAACACCTCACGAAACCCCAGCGGGAGCTCCGCTACCGCATCGGCCAGCACCCGCGACTCGGCACTGCGCAGCGCGGCCTGCTCGGGACCGACGGCCGATTCGTCGGCCGTCATATCGATCGTCGTGCCGTCATCCCTGACAATCTCCGCAGGACGGTTGCGGCCGCACCAGTCGTAGAAGGCGTGACGCACGATGGTCAGGAACCATGCCCTGGCATCACCGTCGCGCAGCGTTCCAACGTACTTGAGCGCGCGAACGCAGGCGTCCTGGGCTACGTCCTCGGCATCGTTGACGTCTCGCGTCAGCCAACGCGCCAAGTTATAGCCGGCGTCGAAATGCGGCAAGACCAACTCTTCAAAACGCGTGCGGTCAGACAATTAAACTCCCCATGCATTGCTGGCCTACCGCGAGGCTGGCCGATTTATTCCCGCGATCCGTCCGGTGACGCGGACCTGGACACCCCACTACGCGCCTCGGCGCGACGCTCGAGCCCGGGGTCGGACTACTTCTTGTGCACATGCACGACTCCCGTCATGAACGGATGCACCGTGCAGATATAGCCGAAGTCCCCTTCGCTGGAAAAAGTGTGCTCGAACTTGTCGTCCGTATCCAATCCTTTCGAAGCGAAACTCTTGTCGTTGCTGGTCACCGTATGCGGCGTTTCGTCGCGATTTGTCCAGACGATCTTGGTGCCAGGGTCGACCGTGATTTCCTTCGGCCCGTAAGCGAACTTTGCGATGTCGATATCGACCGTGGGTGCGGCGGCCGCCGCCAAAATCGCTGGCACCGCGAAGGTCGCGCAGAAGGCTAGCGCGAGCGCGGCACAGGCGCGAAGGGGGCGCGTAGTGTAACGGGCAAGGGCGTTCTTCATGGTATTTTCCTCGTAGATTCGAAGTCAGCTGACGAGCGGCGTGTCGATCAGCGCAAGCGCATGGCTTCCGCGTACAACGCGGACCTGGCGCGTACCGAGCAGCTTACCGAGTTCGCCCGCAGGCACCGTGACCGGACCGGGCTCGCCGATGCCTGCTTGTCCCGGCGTGGGCAGCGGATAGGCGAGCGACATCGCGGTGTGCAATGCGACATTGCCTTCGACCTTCTGCAGGACTTGATGGATATGTCCGTTCAGCACCGTGACCGATCCGAAGGGGCGCAACAATGCCATTGCCTGGGCGGAATCGGCCGTGCCCCATCCCCACGGCTCCCAAATCGTCCACAACGGAATATGCGCGAGGACCACGACCGGTGTCGAGTGCGAGACACGCGCAAGATCGCTTTTCATCCAGGTGATTTGCTCGTCGCCCAGCGCTGCCAAGGTGCCTGCCTTGAAGTTGAGCACGTTGTTCAGACCGACGAAATGCACGCCGCCTTGATCGAAGCTATACCAGGCTCTGCCATTGCCGTCGTGGTCGAAATGCTTGAGGTAGCCGGTCACGCCTTCGTCGATGGTGTCGTGCTCGCCCGGGACCGTGTGCACGCGATCCACCCGGATTTCCTGCAGTATCTCGCGGGCCTGGCCAAATTCCTCAGGTTTCGACAAATGGCTCACGTCGCCAGTGTGCACGACAAAGGCCGGCGCTTGCGGTAGAGCGTTGATGTCGGCGATCGCATGGCGCAGGCTGCCGACAACGTCGGGGTTGGCCTGCTTGCGAAACCCGATGTGGGTATCGCTGATCTGCACAAAAGTCAGCGCATTCGTGGCGGGTGCCGTGGGGATCCTGCCGCCGGTCGCGCCAAGCGCGCGCGGCACGCCTCCGGCAACCGTCCATACGACCGCAGCGCCGGTCCACGAGGCGAGACAACTCAACGCCTGGCGGCGAGCGGGGTTATGGCCGGGTATGGCCGAGTTGTATTTGGTCATTCGCGACTCCTCGTGGTGATGGCGGTAATGCCTGTACCCGTCTATACCGACATGCCTCGTGGTTTATTCCCGATGCGCTTTGTACGCTCAGCCGGTTCGGTCTATAGTCCGCTCGCATCCAGCCTCACCCGAGGGATTGCGCAACGCAGGTTTTCGGGAGCAGTCATTGGCAAATAAAATGGCCGGTCCATCAAATGATGGGCTGGACGACTTGGCCATTGAAAAAAAAGGCCAAGTCAAAGAGTTTTCGCATCGCTTATGCACGGCCCCGATGATGGACTGGTCCGACCGGCACTGCCGGTTCTTCTTCAGGCAGGTCAGTCCGCGCGCGCGCCTGTATACCGAAATGGTGACGACCGGCGCGGTGATGTTCGGTAACGTGCCGCGCCATCTCGATTTCGATCCGGCGGAGCATCCGGTCGCACTGCAGCTCGGCGGCAGCGATCCACAGGCGCTGGCGCACTGCGCACGGCTCGGCGAAGCCTGGGGCTACGACGAAATCAACCTTAACGTCGGCTGTCCGAGCGAACGCGTGCAGACCGGGAGCTTCGGCGCATGCCTGATGGCGGAACCCGCACTGGTCGCCGACTGCGTCGCGGCCATGCGCGACGCCGTGGCGCTGCCGGTGACGGTCAAGCACCGGACCGGCATCGACGCAGTCGAGGAGTATGCCTTCGTGCGCGATTTTGTCGGTGAGGTGGCCGCTGCCGGCGCCAGCGCGTTCATCGTCCATGCCAGGAACGCGATCCTGAAGGGACTGTCACCGAAGGAAAATCGCGAAATTCCGCCGCTCAAGTACGAATTCGTTCACCGGTTGAAGCGCGACTTTCCCGCGCTCACCATCGTGATCAATGGCGGGATCGCGACGCCCGAACACATTGCACGCGAACTCGGGCGGGTCGACGGCGTGATGCTCGGTCGCACCGCCTATCACCACCCTTATGCGCTGACGGATGCCGACGCCCTGTGTTTCGGGGGCGGCGGTAGCGTTCGCTCGCGCGCCGAGATCGTCGCAGCGCTTCTGCCCTACGTAGAAACGCAGCTCGCACAGGGAGTGCACCTGCGCGCGATCACCCGGCACATGCTGGGCCTGTACCACGGTCAGCCTGGAGCGCGGACCTGGCGGCGGATGCTCTCTGATGCCGCGTTGCTGCGCGACGGGGACGCCGACCTGCTGCTCGCAACGCTGCGCGAGGTCGAGCCCGCGCCAGTCGCGGCAATTTGAGGTCGAGCGCCTGGCCGTCGATGCCTACGGTCGGGGCGTGGTATCGACCCCGACGCCGTGGCGATGCACCATCTCGCCGCCGAGCCAGCCCGATACCGCGAGAATGGCGATCGCGATGATCGACAGGATCAAAGGCGTTCCGGTGTTACCCGCGCCGCCGAGGCGCAGCCAGATGTTCACGGCGAATAGCGCGACGGCAACCAGATTGATCGACATGTGAGTGATCGCGATCTTCTTGACGCTGGGATCGCTCAACGACAGCAGATCGATGAGTCCTGGCACGGCGGCGACCAGCGCGCCAATGAATCCGCCGACCATCGTATACAGTGCGACGGTCGCCCAGGTCGCAGGGTTGGCGCTGCCCAGCGAGCACAGGTCGCAGATCAGCGAAAAAATCAACAGGCCAACGGGAAAGACGATCAACATCGCGTGCAGTGGATGCCCGGCGACGCTTGCGGGGGTGCGCATAGGTCCTCCTTTGCCAATGTGTCGTTGTTCTTGCAGCGCTGCGTAGAGCGGCGGCAAGGTAGCAAAGGCAGCGCGCTTGGATACCTCGAATCGCGAAGGGAAGGTAAGCACGGAATGTGCCCACCGCCAGGGCGGGGACGGCTTGCACGAGATAGCCATCGCGGGCCTGCACCAGCCGGTCGGTCCGGCAGGGTCCAATCCCGAGCCGCGATTGAAGAAGTTACAAATCCGGCGAATAAGTTACCCGGCCGCCGCGAGCGCCGCGTAGGTCGGCGCTACGTTCGAGGCATGTCGTCCGCGATGTAGGCTCGCACGACCGCGTCGAAATCCGTGTCGCCCTTCATTCCCAGCAATGGTCCGAGGCGTGGCGCGAAATTCGGCGGCCAGGTCTTGACGATCCTGTCGATGACCGGGTCGATCCGCCACTGGACCCGTGACGCCGCGTCGTCGCCGGCGACCCGTCGCAATGCGTCGACCATTGCCCCTACCGAAATGCGCAGTCCGGGCACGTTGACCGAACGCGTCTCGCCGAACATCGTCGCGGCCGCGTCATGCCCGACGATCAGGTTGTCGATGACCTGCCGCGGCGAGGTCACCCACAGCCGGGTTTCAGGCGCGACCGGGCAAGCCGCATCGACGCCGGACAGCGGTTCGCGAATGATGCCGCTCGCGAACGACGACGCCGCCTTGTTCGGCTTGCCGGGCCGCACGGTCACCGTGGGCAGGCGAAGACTTCGGCCATCGATGAACCCCTTGCGCGTCATGTCGTAGACGAGCAGTTCTCCGATCGCTTTTTGCGCGCCGTACGAGGTTTGCGGCGTCACTGGCGCATCATCGGGCACCGGGTCCGGCAATTGACCGCCGAACACCGCAAGCGAGCTGGCGAACACGAACTTCGGCGGCCGGTGCAGCTTACGGCAGCGCTCCAGCAGCGCGCGCGTCGCATCCACATTGACTCGCATACCAGTGTCGAACTCCGCTTCCGCCTGGCCGCTTACCACCGCGGCCAGATGAAATATGGAGTCCGTGTCGGCCGTCACAACCCGCTCGATGACGGCAGGATCGGCGAGATCGCCGGCGACCGCGCTGACGCGAGAATCGACAGGCGCCGCCTCGGCCACGTCGAGCAGGATCAGCTCTCGCAGCGGTCGGGCCTTGCCCGAAGCATCGACCAGGCTTCCGCGCTCGAGGAGCGTCCGCGCGAGGCGGCTGCCGAGGAAACCTGCGCCTCCGGTGATGACAACGCGCATCGATGGCTCCATGCGTTCAGGGCGTTGAACGGCGCCGTGGTGCGACGCCACCGCATGGCATTATAAGATGCAGCCTTTCGGCGAGGCCGTCGCGATGTCGAATTCGATCCGTCGCCGGATTTGCGCCGCGCTCGAAACTCGGGGCTGGGCGATCGAAACCGCGTTCCTGGCGGATGCCTTGACCGCTTCGCTTCGCGGCGAGGCGCGCCGGCGAGATGCCGCCGGCGAGTTTCATCCAGCGGGTATCGGTCGCGCTCGCGAACGCGTGGAGCGCGATGACATTCGCGGCGATCGCATCCGATGGCTCGACGAGAACGAGCGCTGCGCCGCGGAGATGCCGCTATGGCAGGCATTGACGGCACTGCGCGCCGCGCTCAACCAGACGCTCTTCCTCGGGCTCGATTCGTTCGAGGGGCACTATGCCGTATACCCGCCCGGCGCGTTCTACCGTCGGCATCGCGATCGCTTTCGCGACGACGATGCGCGCGTGGTCTCGTGCATTCTCTACCTGAACGAGGCTTGGTCGCCGGACGACGGCGGGGCGCTGCATATCCATCTTGACGAAGGCGGGATCGAAGTCCTGCCGGCAGGCGGCACGCTCGTATGCTTCGAGGCAGAACGTTTCGAACATGAAGTTCTGCCGTCACGTCGCGAGCGCCTGGCAGTGAGCGGATGGTTTCGCCGCCGAGGCTAAGCCGCGACCCGCACTGCCGAACGCGCGTTGCGCGCATGGTAGAATCGCGCACGTACGACCGGGCACTTGCATCGCGTCGACGCCTGACCTTCCGCCTTTCGCCAGCCACGTCCCGCCCTGAAGATGGCCGCCGCGCCCGCCCCGCCGGCACGACTGGTGATCGCGACGCGCCGCTCGGCGCTCGCGATGTGGCAGGCCGAGCATGTTCGCGCGCGGCTGTCGGCGTTCTATGCATCCTGCAGGATCGAGCTCCTCGGGCTGACCACGCAAGGCGATCGGGTTACCGACCAGCCTCTCGCCGATATCGGCGGCAAAGGGCTGTTCATCAAGGAGCTCGAGCAGGCGATGCGCGAGGGCCGCGCCGATCTTGCAGTGCACTCGCTCAAGGACGTGCCGATGGACATGCCCGACGGCTTTGTTCTGGCCGCGATCATGGCGCGCGAGGATCCGCGCGATGCGCTCGTGTCGTCGCGGTACCGGTCGCTGGCCGAGCTTCCGCCGGCAAGCGTCGTCGGTACGTCGAGCCTGAGACGGGAAGCGCAGCTGCGCGAGCGGCATCCGAAGCTCGTTGTCAGAGCGCTGCGCGGCAACGTCAATACGCGGATCGACAAGCTCGACGCCGGACAGTACGCGGCGATCATTCTCGCCGCCGCCGGGTTGCGGCGCCTCGGACTGGGAGAGCGCATCGCGGCGCTGCTGGATCCTGCCGACAGTCTGCCCGCGATCGGGCAGGGCGCGCTCGCGCTCGAATGCCGCGCCGATCGCGCCGACGTCGTTACCGCGCTTGCGCCGCTGGCCGACGGGGAGACGACCCGAGCGACGTCGGCCGAACGCGCCTTCGGTCGCGTGCTCGCGGGCAACTGCCGTACGCCGCTCGCGGCGTACGCGACGCAACGCGGTGCGCAATTGTGGCTGCGTGGCCTGGTCGCCAGTCGCGACGGCAGCCAGGTGCTTCGGGGCGAGCGGGCCGCGGCGGCAGCCGCCGTCGCCGATGCCGAGGCGCTCGGCGCTGCGCTCGGCGGCGAATTTCTGCAGCGTGGCGCCGCCGCGATGCTGGCCGGCGCATGAGCGAGGCGGGAGCTTGAAGACCCGAAGGGCCGTCGCCGAGGGAGTGCGCGTAGGCCGACACTCGAGGGTTGTTGAGCGGCTGTCGGCCAAAGAGGCTGGCGGATGAGCGCGGCGGACGAAGTCGACCGGCAGTCTGGCGCAGACGCGAACGCACCGTTGCGCGGAGCGGGCATCGTCATCACCCGCCCCGCGCTCCAGGCCGGCCAGTTGGCGCAGAAGATCGCGGCACTCGGCGGAACGCCGCTGATCTTCCCGACGATTGTCATCGTGCCGCCGAACGACCGCCGCGCGCTCGACGACGTGCACCAACGTCTCGCGCAATTCGATTATGCGGTGTTCGTCAGTGCAAACGCCGCGGAATTCGGCGTCGGCGATCCTGCCAAGTGGCCCGCGACGCTGCCAGCGTTCGCACCCGGGCCGGGCACTGCGGCCGCGCTCTCGGCGGCCGGCATCGTCGACGTCCGGCTGCCGACCACGACGATGGACAGCGAAGGGCTGCTGGCGCTTCCCGAGTTCGTCGCTTCCGCAGGCAAGCGCGTCGTGGTCTTCCGCGGCGGCGGCGGCCGCGATCTGCTCGGAGAGTTGCTGACCGTGCGCGGTGCGCAGGTCACGCACGTCGATTGCTATCGCAGGGCCCGTCCCGAGACTGGCGCGGAAGGGCTGGTCGCGGCGTGGGGCGAGGGCCGCATCGACGCGGTGACTCTGACCAGCAGCGAAGGATTGGACAATCTCTGGAGCATGCTCGATGCGCATGGCCGCAAGGCGCTTGCCGCGACGCCGGCGTTCGTCTCGCATCGGCGCATCGCGGAGCGCGCGCGTGCGCTCAACATCGCTCGAATTGTCGTTGCCGAGCCGACCGACGCAGGGCTGCTCGCGTCGTTGCTACAATACTTCACCGCCGAATCTTGAGGGTCAACGCACATGCCCGCCGACATACTCGTGACTGCACCGCTGCCGCCGTTCCTCTACGATCCACTCAAGGCCGACTACAGGTGCCACGACTATTACCAGGCAGGCGACAAGCAGCCCCTGCTCGCCGCGGCGGGACCGGTCGTCCGCGGTCTGGTGCAAGGGGGGCAGACCGCGACCGCGACGACGCTGCTCGATGCATTGCCAAAGCTCGAGATCATTTCGGTATTCGGCGTCGGCTACGACGGCGTGCCGATCGCCTATTGCCGGCAGCGCGGCATCAAGGTCAGCAACACGCCGGACGTGCTGACCGACGACGTTGCCGACGTCGCCCTCGCCTTGATATTGATGACCGGCCGCGGTTTCATGCGACTGAACCGCTTTGCACGCGCCGGGGAATGGACCAAGCGCGGGCCCGAGCTCACCACCAAGCTTGGCGGCAGAAAAGTGGGGATTCTCGGCCTGGGCAGGATCGGCAAGGCGATCGGCGAGCGCGTCTCGGCAATGGGCATGAAGGTCGCCTACACGGGACGGAAGCCGCAGCAAGTCCCTTACGAATACTTCGCCGATTTGGCCAAGCTGGCTGCCGCAGTCGATTTTCTGGTCGTCGCCTGCCCTGGCGGTGAAGCGACCCGGAACATCGTCAACGCCGAAGTGCTCGCCGCGCTCGGCAAGAACGGGACGCTGATCAACATCGCACGCGGCTCGATCGTCGACGAGCCGGCCCTGGTCCAGGCGCTCCAGTCCGGCACGATCAAGGCGGCCGGGCTCGACGTTTTCGCCGACGAGCCGCGTATTCCGCCGGAGCTCCTGACGATGGATAACGTCGTGCTGCTGCCGCATGTCGGGAGCGCGACGCGCGAAACACGGCAGGCGATGGGCGATCTGTGCAAGGCGAACCTGGATGCCTGGTTCGCCGAAAAGAAAATACTGACGCTTATTCCCGAGCTGCAATAGCGCGCTCCGCGAGCCCCGCGGCGCATCTACTCGGGTGCGATGACCGGTTTCGCTGCGGGCGCGAGCAGCACGGCGCCCAACGACGCCAGCACGAGCGCGAGTGCCACGTATTCACTCGGTCCCGGCCGCTCGCCCAGGAACAGGATTCCCGACAACACACCAACGACCGGCACCGGCAGCGACGAGAGTGAGCTCACTGCGACCGGAAGCTTGCGCGCCATGTTGAACCACGCCCAGTGTGCCACAGTCCCCGCGAGAAAGATGTTGTAGAGCACGGCGAACCATGCCATGGGCGACATGTGGCCAAGCGAGCTCAACGGATGTGGGTCGAAAAGCGGTACGCACACCGCGATCGGCAGCCAGCCCACAAGCATCATCCAGCCGCTTAGCGCGTTCTGGGGGACCACCGGCTGCCACCGGCGCAGGAGGACGGTCCCGAATGCCCAGGAGATCGCTGCCGCGATGATGAACAGCGTTCCCAGCGGCGAGCGCGTGATGTGTCGCACGTCCTCGCCGAGCAGCACGACCATGCCCAGCATGCCGAGCGACAGTCCGACGATCTTTCGCCGCGATAGCGGCTCGCGCAGCAGCGCCATGCCGAACAACACGGTCCAGACCGGCATCGTATACGCCAGGATGGCCGACCTGCCGGCGGGCATCTGTTGCACGCCGAACAGGATCAGCCCGTTCCACGCCGCGATGTTGAACAAGGCAAGCGCCAGCACCTTGCCCCAGAGCGCGCGCGGGATCCTGATCGACTCGCCCGCCAGTCGCGCCACCAGCAGCAAGCCGATGGCGGCGAACGGAAGCGTCGCGCCACGGAACGTCAGCGGCGGAAGTTCGGTCACGCCGAGCTTCAGCACCGGCCAGTTGCAACCCCAGACCAGCGTCAGTATCGCGACCAGGAACAGGCCCGAGCCAGGAACGTGACGGGGATGCCCACGGCGAACCGATGTCATCGGTCGTCGGCGCGCACGTTCACGGCCGGCGCGCGTCCGACCGCAGGTCGGAAGCGCCATCGCCATAGGTCGCCTGATGCAGCGAACGCGCCTGCGTGACCCATTGATCGCGGCGGATGCGACCAGGAAACTCGGGCAGCCGCGCGTCGAAGTCGGAGATGTCGCGCTCGCTCCATCGAGCGATCTGCTGAAAGCTCATGATGCCGAGGTTGTGCAGCATGCGCTCCAGCACCGGACCGATACCGACGATCAGCTTGAGGTCATCGGGTCCGGTGGCGCCGGCCAGGATCGGTGGCGGAGCGTTGTTCTCGATATCGATCACCAGCTGTCGGTAGCGGGCGTTTTCACCGCGAAGGTCGGCCAGTACGCGGAACAATCGCGCGCGTTCGTCGCGGAACTCGCTCGATTGATAGCGGAGCGCCTCGCCGTCGGCAAGCTTGTGCCGCAGCAGGGCGGCCTCGCCCTCGCCGCTGCGTATGATCCGCGCCTTTTCCGCGCCGATTCGCTCGATCTCCGCCGCGGTGGCGTTGCGTGGGTCGGCGGCGCCGCTCGCCGGCGGGAGAGGCGCGATGGTCACGCCGGTGGATTCTCCGGGAAACCGGGGCTGGCGGCGGCGCAATCCGTAGGCATAACCGGTCAGCGCCGCGAGCGCGACGATGATGATGATTGAGAGGATGAGCATCGAGGTCCGCGGGTCGCGAAGCGGTGCCGGTGGAGGTGCTGCATTCTAGCAGCCTGATGCAAAACCCCTCACGAGCCGCCGCGCAGGGTTCTGTATCAGGCTGCTAGTGGAGGCTGCCTGTGCCTACCCGCCGGAAATGCGCATCCGCCGTCCTGCTACAATCGACGGCGTCTCGCGCTCGCGTTTACACCCATGCCCGAACCGGTGGCGGACCGCTCCGCTTCCCCCCTCCCGCCATCGACCCCAAGGCCTGCCGTTGCGCCCGCATCGATGCGTCCCACGCTCTGGCTGGCAGTCGCCGCGGTCGTCATCGCAGCAGCGATTGCGGTCGTATCGCTGGACGCGCACCGGGGGCAGCGCGAATTGCGCGGCGAGATCGCGAAACGGCTCGCCGAAATCGACGCGGCCCAACAGTCGACGCGCGCCGTCGCCAAGGATGCGCAGGAAAGCGTGCGCGACATGCAGGCCAAGCTGGCTCTGCTGGAAAATCGTCTGGGCGAGTCGCAGACGCAGCAGGCGGCTCTCGAGGCGCTGTATCGCGAGCTTTCGCCATCGCGCGACGAGTGGGCTCTGACCGAGGTCGAGCAGGTATTGATGCTTGCCAGCCAGCAACTGCAACTGGCGGGCAACGTCCGGGGCGCCCTTGCGGCGCTCCAGGTCGCCGACAGCAAGCTGCAGCGGCTCGACCGGCCCCAATTCGTGCCGCTGCGTCGCGCGCTGGCGCGGGACATGGATCGTCTCAAAGCCGTGCCCTATGTCGACGTCTCCGGACTGTCGCTCAGGCTGGACGAAGCGATCGCACAGATCGACGCGCTGCCGCTGGCGGTCGACGAACGTCTCGATGCCACGCCGCCGCCCATCCCGCCGCCGGGCGAGGCCGGATGGCGCCGCTTGCTGCGGAGCGTCTGGGGCGAACTCCGGCAACTCGTCCGCATCGAGAACATCGATCGGCCGGAAGTGCCGTTGTTGTCGTCGCAGGAACAGTTCTTCCTCCGCGAAAGCCTGAAATTGAGGCTTTTATCCGCGCGCTTTGCGCTGCTGTTTCGAGACCAGGCCAATTTTCGTGCCGACCTCACCGCAGTCGACGCAGGGCTCGCCAAATATTTCGACGTGCGATCAAAGGCGGTGCAGGCATTGCAGACGCTGCTAAGACAGCTGAAGGGCACCGACCTGGCGACCGAGTTGCCCGGATTGGCAGCGAGCCTCGATGCCGTGCGCGTTCTGCAGATCGCGCGCGACAAGCCGCAGCGCTAGCGGGCCGCTGGCACCCGCCGATGCGCGTCCTCTTCTGGTTCTTGCTGCTTGCCGCGGCGGCGGTGGCTGCCGCGCTGGCCGTCAAGCTCAATGCGGGGTATGCGCTGCTGGTGGCGCGGCCCTACCGCGTCGAGCTCTCCCTCAATCTGGTGCTGTTGCTGATCGTGATCGCCTTCGGCGTACTTTACGGAGCGATCCGCCTGATCAGCCGCACGCTGCGTCTGCCGGCTTCGGTGCGCGAATGGCGCCGCCGGCAGAAAGTGGAACGGGCCCGATCGGCCCAGGATGCCGCCGTGGTCGCTCTGCTGGAAGGACGCTATGGCAAGGCACAGCAACGTGCGCTGGAAGCGCTGGCCATTCCGGGCTCCAGCGGACTCAACGCGATCGTCGGTGCGCGGGCGGCGATCGACGTGCGTAATTTCGACGCGGCCGAGGTCTTGCTGAATCGGCCCGATGCGCAGGTGGCGAGCCTCGCGGTCCCCCGGCTGATGCTGCTCGCCGAGATCGCGCTCGAGCACGGCCAGCCGCAGCGCTCGCTCGACATCCTGCGTGAGCTGCGCCGCGAAGCGGGCATGCACACGGCGGCGCTCCGACTGGAGCTGCGCTGCCTGCAGGCGGCCCGGCGCTGGACCGACGTGGCGCCGCTACTCGAGCAATTGGTCAAGCGCAAGGTCTTCGACAGCACGCAGGCCGAGCACGTGCGCGTGACGGCGCAAAGCGAGCAGCTGAAGGCGCTGGCGCACGACGCCGCGGGACTGCGCGAATACTGGAGCCGTCTGTCCGATGCGGCGAAACGCCACCCGAAGGTCGCGCGGGCCGCGGCGAGCAGCTTCCTGCAGCTCGGCGGCGATCGCGAAGCCGTCGACATCCTTGCCGAGAGTCTCGAACGGGAGTGGAATTCCGAGCTGGTCGATCTCTACGGCGAATGTCGCCCCGCCGACGCGACGCGTCAGCTGGAGCAGGCCGAGCGCTGGCTCATGCGGCACAACCAGGATCCCGTCCTGTTGCGGGTTCTCGGCACGCTCTGCCAACGGCGCCAGCTCTGGGGCAAGGCGCAGACCTACTTCGAAGCCAGTCTGGCGCTGGACAATGGCTGGCGGGCGCATTTGGCACTCGGAGAAATGCTCGGTCATCTGAACCGCGATGACGAGGCGAACGCCCACTTCGTGGCAGCGCTCAAATTGGCGACCGGCGAATTGCGGCGCGCCTGACGGTTACCCGGGCACCGCGGCGGGCCGTTCAGTCGACCAGGTGCCTGCTTTTCAGCAGCGTCGCGAGCGCGATCGTCAGGCGGGGAACTTCGGTGCCGTCGATGTGCGAGGTGTCGGGCAATACGAAGCCCCTCATCTCCGGAACGTCGCGAAAATCGACCATTGTCGCGGGCGAGTGCCGCGCGTAGGCGTCCCAGTACCGGTCGCGAGGAAAATGGGCCTCGTCCAGCGCCAGGCTCTCGTCGGCGGCCGGCTCCCGGAAAAAGACGACCCGTCCGCCGCGCTTCTGGATCTTTTCCACCCACGTCGATACCGTATCGAGGTCGCGGAGCCACGTGCCGGCAGCGGTCGGCGGCTCCTCGCGATAATAGCGCTCCAGGTCCGCGATGCGGGATGCGCGGATCCGGGGCAGGTCGGGCCAGTGATAGTCGATGAAGCCGGCCCGGTCGGCACGCACGACGACGTGGTCGTTCACCGGCGGCCCTTCGCCGGAGATCCAGCGCTCGAAGATGTTGGTGAGCGCGAACCCGGAGCGAACGAACACGAAATGTTCCTGAAGCAGAGTCAGGAGCTTGCGGTGGACCCGGCGCGCCAGCGTCCAGCGATGTCGATAGTGATCGAAATAACTCTGCTGCATGTCCCAGTGCCGCCGCTGCATCCCGCGCGCATCGACCCCGACGATCGCCAGTCCGACGAAGGATGGGTCGTCGGCCAGTGCGTGCAGTGCCCCCAGCGGGTACCTGCCGTTGACGGCCAGCATCGCGACAGGCCGGCCGTCAAGCTGCTGTGAAAGCAACGCCGGATCGATGCCGAACTCGATGCGCGAGGCACCGAGGAGCGCCACCGCACGATGGGAATTCCGGATTCGATCGAGCTGCATCGACCAGAGGTCGGCGTCGTCCTGGACGGTGAGAACATAGCCGAGCTGCCGCAACCGCCCTTCGTATCCGACCGCCAGCAGCGCGCAGACCAGCAGGGCGGCGAGCCAGGCGACAAGCCATTGGCGATTCATCGTCAGAACTGGAAATAGATGAACGCCGGATTGAATCCCGGCGAGAACATGACCGCGGCCAGCGCGACCGCGATCGCCAGGGCACGCGGCGCGACAGGCCAGAGATCGAGCCAGTCCCAGCGCCGCAGGTGGCCGAAGAGAATGTGCGATCCGACGACACACGCGCCGATGGCGGTCGCGACGACGGTCTCGCTGAATGGCACCAGCGCGGAGTGCACGCCGGGAACGAACAGCGCCGCCAGTATCGATGAGCCCTGGCCGATCGAGTGTGCGCGGAAGAAGACGGCGGCGATGCTGAACATGCCGAACGTGGCCAATGCGAGCGCGGCACGGACAAAGCGGTCGTTGACCTTGCCGAAATCCCAGACGTAGCGCTTGACCAGGTGTTCCGCGCAGATGAACACCCCCTGCAGCCCGCCCCAGATCACGAAGGTCCACGCGGCACCGTGCCAAAGTCCGACCAGAAGGAACGCGAACAGCAGGTTCGCTTCACCGCGCAGTCGGCCGCGCCGGTAGCCACCGAGAGGAAGGAAGACGTAGTCGCGGATCCAGCTGGCCAGCGACATGTGCCAGCGCGTCCACAGCTCGGCCATGCCCACCGAGCCGAACGGGCTTTCGAAGTTCATCGGAAAGCGAAAGCCGAACATCAGCGCCACGCCGATCGCGCACAGCGAGTAGCCGGCGAAGTCGCAGTATGCTTGCAGCGAGAACGAGGCTGCGCCGAGCCAGCTTTCGCCGAAGCCCGCATGCGCGCCGGCAGCGAACACGCGATCGACGACCGGCGCGAACACCAGATCGGCCAGGCATACCTTGAGCGCCAGTCCGAAAGCGAACAGCGCCAGGCCCTTGCCCACCTCGGCCGACGGCCAGGACTTCGGCTGTGCGCACTGCGGCGAGAAGTCTCCGTAGCGCAGAATCGGGCCCGCGACGAGATGGGGAAAGAACGTTACGTAAAGGCCGTAGTCGAGCAGGCTTTTCGATACGCCGATGCGCCTGCGATAGACATCGATCACATAGGACAGGCTCTCGAAGGTGTAGAACGAGATGCCGACCGGCAGCAGGATCCCGAGCGACACCGGCTCGAAGCTAATGCCGAACGCGTGCAGCAGGTCGATCGCGGTATCGGAAAAGAACTGCGCGTATTTGAAGAAGCCGAGCGCGCCCAGGTTGATCGCGATCGACGACGCGAGGATTGCGCGGCGATACCATTCCCGCTGCATGCGCGCCATCCAGTGCGATGCGAGCCAGTCGAACCCGGTCGTCGCGATGATCAGCAGCACGAAGAAGGGGTTCCAGGCCGCATAGAACAGGTAGCTGGCGGCGAGCAGGAAAATCTTGCGCGCCGTCCACGATGGAACCGCCCAGTAGCCGCCGAAAATGACGGCGAGAAAAACGACGAATGTCAGCGAATCGAACGTCATGGCGGCCGTCGGTTCGTCAGCGCAATGCTCGGTCCCTACGCCGGCGCGTCGGGCTGCGCCGCGTAAGTGAATGAATCCGCGTAGAACGCCTCGGCGGGAAGGTTTCGCATCCCGGTGAATTCGCGGCGCGCGACGTCGATCATCGCGGGGCCGCCGCAAGCATAGACCTGGTAGCCCGAGAGGTCGGCGAAGTCGGTCATGACGGCCTTGTGCACGAACCCTGTCCTGCCGGGCCAGTGGTCATCGGGCAGCGGATCGGACAGCACCGGGATGAAGCTGAAGTCGGGATGCTCATGCTGCCATTGAGCCGGAAGGTGCGGCAGATACAGATCGGAGCGCGAGCGCACGCCCCAGTAGAGGACCATCTGCCTGTCGGAGGCATGATGGAACGCGTGCTCGATCACCGCCTTGATTGGCGCGAAGCCCGTGCCCCCGGCAACAAAGATGATCGGCTTGTCCGAGTCTTCGCGCAGAAAGAAATTGCCCAACGGACCCTCGATGCGCAGGATCTCCCTGCCCTTGAATTCGTTGAACAGCTGCCCGCTGAAATAGCCGCCGGGGACGTGCCGGATGTGCAGATCGAGCAGCGCATCGTCCTCGGGCGCAGTGGCGATCGAAAAGCTGCGCCGCCGGCCGTCCCGGAGCAGAAAATCGACGTACTGCCCGGCAAGATATTGCAACCTTTCGTTGGCCGGAAGCTTCAGCGATACGATCGCGACATCGGCGGCGACCTTGTCGATCTTTTCGATCCGGCACGGCAATTTGCGGATGCGGATGTCGCCAGCCTTGCGCACTTCGCGCACTTCGATGGCGATATCGGTCCGCGGGCGGGCGACGCAAAGGAGCGCGTAACCCTGTTTTTTTTCGGCGTCGGTAAGTGTTCCCGGCTGGTAGTGCCCGTAATCGACGATGCCATCGACCAGGAGGCTCTTGCAGGTCCCGCAGGCGCCGTTACGGCAGCCGTAGGGAATCATCAGGTCGGCGCGCATTGCCGCCGCCAGCACGGTCTCGTCGTCGTCGCAGGCGAACGAGTGCTCGCTGGGTTTTATGGTAATCTGGTGCGGCATCGGTTCCAGTCGCGCGGCGTATGGACGGCGGTGAACAGGGTCTTGTTGATTGGCTGTGGTGATATCGCGCTGCGCACCGCCGACTTACTGCGCGGCAGGGTGCGGCTGTACGGGCTTACGCGTCGACCCGACGACATTCCGAAGTTGCGCGGCCGCGGCATCGTGCCGATCATCGGCGACCTCGATCGCTATCGGAGCCTCGAGCGCCTGCGTACGGCGCCGTTCGCGGTGTTGCATTTCGCACCGCCGCCAGCCGACGGCCGCGACGATCAGCGAACGGCAAAGCTGCTCGCGGCCTTGACAAAAGCGCGAATTATACCGCAGCGTCTGGTCTACATCAGCACGACGGGCGTCTACGGCGATTGCGCCGGCGCGCGCGTCACGGAGACGCGTCCGCGCAACCCGCGAACGCCGCGGGCACGGCGGCGCGTCGCGGCGGAGGACCGCCTGCGAAGCTGGGCGCGGCGGCATGGCGTGAGGTTGTCGCTGTTGCGGGCGCCCGGCATCTATGCCGAGACGCGCCTGCCGCTCGACCGGATCCGACAGGCAACGCCGGCGCTGCGGCCCGAGGACGACGTGTTTACCAATCACATTCATGCCGACGATCTGGCGCGCGCCGCAGTCGCGGCGATGTTTCGCGGAAGGCCCAACCGAGCGTACAACGTCAGCGACGACGCCGAGCTCAAGCTTGGCGGATGGTTCGACATGGTCGCCGACGCGTTTCGTCTGCCGCGGCCGCCAAGGGTCTCGTGGGAAGAGGCGGAGGCGCAGATCGCGCCGATGCTGCTCTCGTTCATGAGCGAATCCAGGAGACTCGCCAACGCAAGGATGAAGCGCGAGCTGCGGGTACGGCTCGAGTTTCCGACGCCTGATACGATGCTGGCGGCCGTCGCGCCACGCGCGCTGAAGAAGCAGCTTGCCTTGCCGTTGGCTGCGCGATGACCGCCGGCGAGCCCGGCTCGAAGATGGCGGTGCCGACCCGTTGGCGGGCGATCGCGGCGCGGATCGATGCCTACGAGCGGCTGATCCGGCTCGACAAGCCGATCGGCACGTTGCTGCTGCTCTGGCCGACATTGTCCGCCCTATGGCTTGCGACGTTCGGATCGCCGTCTTGGGTCGTTGTCGGCATTTTCGCGCTGGGCACGCTGTTGATGCGCTCGGCCGGCTGCGCGATCAACGACTACGCCGACCGCGACTTCGACGCGCACGTCGAGCGCACCGCCAATCGGCCGCTGGCGCGTCGCCAGATCGCGCCATGGGAAGCGCTCGCCGTCGCCGCAGTACTGGCCTGCTGTGCATTGCTGCTGGTGCTGCCGCTGAACAGGCAAACGCTCCTACTCTCGATACCGGCGCTGCTGATCACGATCGCGTATCCGTATTGCAAACGATTTTTCGCGCTGCCGCAGGCGTTTCTGGGCATCGCGTTCTCGTTTGGGATTCCGATGGCGTTCGCATCGGTTTTCGGCGATGTGACGGTTCTCGGCTGGACGCTGTTTGCGATCAACCTTTTCTGGGTGATCGCCTACGATACCGAGTACGCGATGGTCGACCGCAACGACGATCTGAAGCTCGGGTTGCGAACGTCGGCAATCACCTTCGGCCGGTTCGATATATTGGTGGTCATGTTCTGCTACGCAGTATATCTGGCGGGATTGACCTGGATCGGCAGCGAGCACCAGATGGGGCCGTTGTTCTTCGTCGGCGTGTTGACGGCGTCGCTGATCGCCCTGTGGCATTACGTTCTCATACGCAAGCGCGAGCGTGCCGGCTGCTTCCGCGCGTTTCTGGGCAACCACTGGCTCGGATTCGCCGTATTCGCCGGCGTCGTGGCCGATTACGTTGTGCGGCTGCACCGGACACCGTGGTGGCCGCAGTGAGCGGCGCGCGCGGGCCTGCGCCGCTCCAACGCGGTCTGCGGCCGGTGCTCGATGCGGCGACACAGGTGTTGATCCTCGGCAGCTTCCCCGGCGTCGCGTCGCTCGCCGCGCGGCAGTATTACGCCCATCCGCGCAATCACTTCTGGCCGCTCATGGCGGAGCTGCTGGGCCTGCCGCTGGCGGAGCTGCCCTACGTTCGGCGGCTCGCGGCGCTGCGCGCGCACCGTATCGGCTTGTGGGACAGCATCGTGTGCTGCGCCCGCGTCGGCAGCGCGGACACCGCCATCCGCAGGGCGGAACTGGGCGAGATCGCGCTGGCGCAGCGCCGCGCCCCCGAGCTCGCGCTGGTCTGCTTCAATGGAAGGAAGGCGGCCCGGGCGGCGCCGGTGTGGCGCCAGCGGGGGTATGCGATACGCGAGCTGCCCTCGTCGAGCGCTGCATACACGCTGGCGTTTCCCGACAAGCTTGCGATGTGGCGCGCGGCACTCGGCGATGCCGCGCGCGTGCGCCGTTCATCCCGCCGGATCTTTGCGGATGACGCTGCCGCGCGCCGATGAGCAAGCGCGCCTGAGCGCCCGCCGGCGTGCTCAGCGCTGCGACTGCTTACCGGCGCGACGGCGCGCCAGCGCCGCCATCCCGAGCAATCCGAGCAACGCGGACACCAGCGCAAGGCCCGCCGGTTCGAGCACCGGGACCTCGGTCACCAAGGGCGGCGCACGTGCGAGCCGGGCAATTTGCCCGGTCGTGCAATTGAAAGTGATCGTGCTCGTGAATGTGACGGTACCTGTCAGATTGGGGCCCGTGTAGGTCGCGATGGTGATGGTAATAGGAGTGTTCGGGGCGAGGCCGCCACCGAAGGCCAGGATGTGAAAGGTCGGATAGTTGTCGTTGAACATGCCGACATTGGCCCCGGTGTTATCGGTGAACTGTTCGAGGACGCTCGGATTGAGGGCGCGGGACGAAACCAGCACGCTGGCGGATGTCTGCGCCGTCGTGTTGATGAACGTGTTCAGGTCGAAGGCCGAGCCGTTGCAGCGGCTGGCGAGATTGAGCTGCTTGGGCAGGATGTCGATCGAAGGCAGCACGTCAGCCTCAACCACCGCGTTCGCCAGCGGTCGCGCGCCATCGGTGCCCGCGGCGGGCAAGGCGATGCCGGCGCCTGCCGTCAACAGGGCAAACGTCCCCAACATCGCCTTAAGCGTCGTCATTGAGTTTCGCAAACGGAAATCTCCCGGCGGGACCGGCGTCGCGCTGAAACGATGCGAGTCGGTCGAACCCAGCATAGCCGCCAGTCTTCGTTCAGGTCCAGCGACGGGTAGCGATAGTATCGCCAATCAAGCGCAGTGTGGTATCCGCGCGACGCTCACTGTCGCCGCCCCACGACAAATCAGCCGTATGTTTGCCTGTTGCCCACAAGAACCATCGTTGATCCCAGCGGGGCGTCGTCCGCTGGACGCTCCCGGCCGAGCGGCGCTGTGAGCAGCGAGCCAGGTCCCGCTCGCGAAGCGAGTGGGGTGCGAGCGTCCGCGAATCAGCGCCAGCCAACGACGCGCAGCATCAACGCCTCGTCGCCCTCCGAGGAGGTGGCGCAACGCCTCGTCGCCCTCCGAGGAGGTGGGAGGCCCTGCGAGGTTTGCTAAGATCGGGCAGGGGTGCGCGGCCGCGCCCTGCCGGTGCGATGATGAAATACCACGATCTCCGCGACTTTATCGCCCAACTCGAGCGCGACGGCGAATTCAGGCGCATCGCCGCCGAGGTCGATCCCCGGCTGGAGATGACCGAGATCTGCGATCGCGTCCTCAAGGCGGCCGGCCCCGCGCTGTTGTTCGAGGCGCCGAAAGGTCACTCGATCCCCGTGCTCTGCAATCTGTTCGGCACGCCGCGGCGCGTCGCCCGAGCCATGGGCGCGGACGCTGGCGAAGATCCGGTCGCGGCGCTGCGCGAAGTAGGCAGGTTGCTTGCGTTTCTCAGAGAGCCCGAGCCGCCGCGGAGCCTCAAGGACGCCTGGCAGAGCGCGCGTCCGGTATTCATGCAGGTGATGCAGATGGCGCCGAAGGAGCGCTCGTCGGCGCCATGTCAGGAAATCGTATGGGAGGGCACCGACGTCGATCTCGCTCGCCTGCCGGTGCAGACTTGCTGGCCGGACGACGTCGCACCGCTGATCACCTGGGGGCTGACGGTGACGCGCGGCCCGCTCAAGGCGAGACAGAACCTCGGCATCTATCGGCAACAGGTGCTCTCGCGCAATCGCGTGATCATGCGTTGGCTCAGCATGCGCGGCGGTGCGCTCGATTTTCGCGATCACGCGCAGCAGCATCCGGGCACGCCGTTTCCGGTCGCGGTGGCCCTCGGTGCCGACCCCGCGACGATGCTGGGCGCGGTGACGCCGGTGCCCGATACCTTGTCCGAATATCAATTCGCCGGGCTGCTGCGCGGCGCGAGGACCGAAATCGTCAAGTGCCTGAGTCACGAGCTTCGTGTGCCCGCGTCGGCCGAGATCGTGCTCGAGGGACACATCCTCCCGGATTCCACCGATGCGACCGGTTTCGAGGCCGCGTCCGAAGGGCCTTTCGGCGATCATACCGGTTACTACAACGACGTCGAGCGCTTCCCTGTGCTGACCATCGAGCGCATGACGATGCGCCGGGACCCGATCTATCACAGCACGTATACCGGCAAGCCGCCCGACGAGCCGGCGATCCTGGGCGTCGCGCTGAACGAGGTCTTCGTGCCGCTGCTGCAAAAGCAGTTTCCGGAAATAGCCGACTTCTATCTGCCGCCGGAAGGCTGCTCGTACCGGGTCGCGATCGTGAGTCTGCGCAAGCAGTATGCGGGGCACGCCAAGCGGGTCATGTTCGGCGTGTGGAGCTTCCTGCGCCAGTTCATGTATACCAAGTTCGTCATCGTCACCGACGACGACATCGACATTCGCGATTGGAAAGAGGTAGTGTGGGCGATTTCAACGCGGGTCGATCCGGCGCGCGACACGCTGATCGTCGAGAACACGCCGATCGACTATCTCGATTTCGCATCGCCGGTGGCGGGACTCGGTGCCAAGATGGGGATCGATGCGACGAGCAAGTGGCCCGGTGAAACGGCACGGCACTGGGGCCGGCCGATCGCGAAGGACGAAGCGGTCACGCGTCGTGTCGACGCGCTGTGGAAGACGCTGGGGCTTTAGCCTGTCGGCGGCTTCACGGCGGCAGCGGCGACAGCGGGCGACTGACCGAACTCAGTCATGCGAGTGGCGCCATTTGCGGGCGATGCGCGTCACCGCGAACGCGATCGAGGCCAGGCGCACCCACCGCGCGTAACGCTGCAAGCCGAATACCGGTGCGATCGCCTCGACCAGCGCGACGATCGCCGCCGGCTGCGCGACGGCGCTGCCAATCAGCCCCGCCGGACGCAATGCGTTGCGCACATCGTCCGCGTGCAATGCGAATTCCATCCGTTGCAGGCGCAACTGCGCCACCAGCAGCGATTTCCTCGCAGCCAGCTCGTCGAGGCCCTGGCTCATAGTCTGCGCCGCAAAGCCTCGGCGTCCTCTTCGAGCTGCGACAGCGTCGCGGCGAACGGCGAATGCTTCTGCTGCATCCGCTGCCGCAGGCGGATCAGGAAGATGACGGCAAGAACCAGATAGAAACCGGTCACGGCGCCTATCGCCGTCAGGCGATAGCTGTCCCAGAAATACGCGATGATGAAAACCGATGCGAACAGCAGCGCGAACAGCGCGACCAGCACCGTAGAGAGCACGAGCAACAGCATCTCCTTGGCGCGCTCGCGTTCTTCGGAGAACTCCACCGTGGCGAGCTCGAGCCGCGTGCGCATCATGGCGAGCATGCTCGCGCCCAGTTGCGCGAGCGTGCCGCCCAGCCCCCCGGCGGGTCTGGCGTGCGTATCGGTCACGGGGTTTTAGCGACGGCTCAGCGCGAGGCCGGCAAGAAAACCAACGGCCGCAGCGATGCCGATCGCCTGCCAGGGGTTGTCGCGCACGTAGTCGTCGGTCACCCGCGCCGCGGCCTTGGCGCTTTCGCTGGCATCCTCGTGCAGGTCGTGCAGTCGTATTTTGGCCGATCTCAGCTTGGCCTCGACCTGGCCGCGCAAATCGCTGGCTCTGTCACCCGACTCCTTGGCCGCCTGTTTCAGCAGGGATTCCGCTTCTGCCAGCACATCGGTGAAATCCTTGACGAGCGCTTCGCGGCTGCGTTCGAACTTTGCTGCGGTCATGGTTATCTCCAGGCAATGGGCGTCGGCTCCGCCCGCTCACCGGACGGACTGCCGCTGGAGAGGTATTATAGCGCCGCGCCTGTTGCGCCGACCGTTGTTGGAGCACCGCCAGATGAGCCGACTCGAGCTGCCCGCCATCGATCCGGACGACGTCGCAGTCAAGCGCGGCCCCGGGACGGGATATCCCGAGCCGTTCCAGAGCCGCATGGGCGAGCGCAGCAAGCGCCGCCTGGGAGACGCCTGCGGAATCACCACGTTCGGCGTCAACCTGGTGACGCTCGGCCCGGGAGGTCAATCGGCACTGCGCCACTGGCATACGTTGGAAGACGAGTTCGTCTATATCCTCTCGGGCGAAGTGGTGCTCGTGACCGACGCCGGCGAGCAGACGCTCGGACCCGGCACGTGCGCCGGATATCCGGCGGGCAAGCGCGATGCGCATCACTTGATCAATCGCGGCCGCGTGGCGGCGACCTATCTCGAGATCGGGAACCGGATCGAGGGCGACAACTGCTTCTATCCCGACGACGATTTGATCTGGTGCCATGACGGCAACGGCGAGTACGGCGCGCACAAGGATGGCCGCCGCTATTCCAAGTGACCGGCCCCCGTCGACCGCGGCGACCCGCCGTTCACTTGCCGTACGCATCCCTTTTGTGGATTCCCTGCCTGGAGGTCGACCGTTCATGAGCGAGCTGCCCGCACCGCAAGCTTCGTCGGCGGCGCCGTCCGCCCCGGCGCCGTCGCTGATCTCGACGACGCTGGTCGTCTACGCTGTGTTCGCCGTCGCTGCCATCGCCAGCCTCGTCTCAGCGGGAGTGCTCAGTACCCCGCTGCTGGGACTGATCGGCATCATCGGGCTGATTCTCGCCTACGTGAAGCGCGGCGAGGCCGCCGGAACGTGGCTCCAGTCGCATTATCGGTGGCTGATCCGTACGTTCTGGTTTTCAGTGCTGTGGAACATCGTGGGCTGGCTGGCAGTGGTGACCTTGATCGGCATACCGATCGCGATTGGCATCTGGCTCGCGACGACCATCTGGGTGCTCTACCGGCTGATTCGCGGTTATGTTTTGTTCAAGGACAGCAAGCCCGTGCCCGGCATGTGACCGGTTGAGCGTCAGCGCGCAGCGCGACCGGCAGGGTCGCGACCGTGGTCGTACACCCATTGCACCAGCAGGTCGAGCGGTACCTGAGCGCGGATCGCGTTGCGGTGGTTGACGAAGCAGACGACGACAAAGCGACGCCCGGCCGGATCCAGTACGTAGCCGGCGATGGCGCGCACCCCCTCCAGCGTCCCGGTCTTGAGAAATGCCTGATCGGCAACCTCGTCGGTCAGGAACCGCCTCCTGACGGTGCCGTCGGTTGCGGCGACGGCGAGCGAGCTTACGTATTCGTCGCGCACGTCGCTCGCATCGGCCGCAACCAACAGTCGCGCCATGCTTCGCGCCGAGATGCGCGCGCGTCGCGACAGCCCCGAACCGTTATCGAGAACCAGTTCGGGGAAGTGGAGCTTACGCCGGGCGAGCCAGCGGCCAATGGCACGGGACGCGTTGGCCGCGGTCGCCGGCGGCGGTCGCAGCGTTGTCGCCAACGTCAGGAAAAGTTGCCGCGCCATGACGTTGTTCGAGAGCTTGTTGATGTCGCGCACGGTGTCGTACAGCGGCGGCGATTGCAGCACGGCGAGCGGCTGTGCGCCGCGTGGGACGCGGCCCTCGCGCACGGTTCCGGCAAAATGTCCGCCGGCGTCGGCCCACATGCGGGCGAAGGTGCCGAGAACATAGTGCGGCGCGTCGAGCAGCGCGACGAACCAGTCCCGCTCGCCGCAAGCGGCCCGATACTCGCCGCCGAAGCTCACATCGGCTGCATCGTCGCGTGCGTCGAAGGCAGCCACCAATCCCGTCTTCCAGTCGCCGCATTCGCCGGCGACCAGCCGCGGCGCGCCGTGCACCGCGACATTGACGAGTGCCGGCTCCGCATGAATGTCGACGGCATCGCCCGCGGCGCTTGGCGCGAAGGCAAAGCGCACGCTCTTGAAGTTGACCAGCAGTGCATCGGGACCGACGTTGTACGGACGCAGCGGCTCGGCATCGAACGCCCCAGGATCGTACGGCGCGGGCGCGAAGTAGCTGCGGTCGACGACGAGATCGCCGCTGATCGTGCTGAGACCTGTCGCACGCAGGCGCGCGATCAGCTCCTGGAATTGCTCGACGGTGATCTTCGGATCGCCGTAGCCCTTGAGCACGAGATCGCCGTGCAGCACGCCGGCGTCGATCGTGCCGTCGGCGTAGGCCTCGGTCTTCCAGCGATAATCGGGCCGGAGCAGCTCGAGGCCCGCGAACGTCGTCACGAGCTTCATCGTCGAGGCCGGGCTCATCGGCCGCGCCGGCTGCTGGGAGAACACCGGCTTCAACTTGCCGAGCTCCTGCACGTAGGCACCCACGGCCGCGAGCGGGATGTGCTCCTGGGCAAAGGCGCGAGCGACCGGTGGCGGCAGCCCGGCGCCGGCGACCCCGGCGACCGGCAGCATGGCGACGGCCATCACCAGGCGCAGAACGGCGTTGCGCCTCCGGTGCATTCAACGATCTCCAGCGTGCGCGCCGCCAGCATCGCCATTTCGTCGTCGGTCAGGCAATAAGGCGGCATCCGGTAGACCGCGCGTCCGATTGGGCGCAGCAGACGGTCGCGCTGCGGCGCGGCTGCGGGCGAGCCACGCGGCGTTTCCATCCGGCGCAACCGTCGGTGTCGACTGCAGCTTGGCGATCATGATGATCGGTTTATTATAGCGGTGCAGCCTCGGCGACTGGCCGGCGTTGACAGATAGTCGTCGCTCGCATTACAAGATCCGCAGTATGAACAGCGTCCTGCCGGCAATCGCGGCCGATCCGGCCCGCGAACCTTACAACGCTGAGGCCATCGCATTGCACTGGCTTACTGCGATACTGATCGTCGGCAGTTTCACGGTGGGCCTGTCGATGGTAGGGCTTCCCCTTGGGCGGCAGAAACTGCAGTGGTACGCGTGGCACAAGTGGATCGGAATCACCATATTCCTCGTGACCTGCCTGCGCCTCGCCTGGCGCGGCCTGCACCCGCCGCCGCGCCCACTGGCGACGATGCCCGCATGGCAGCAGAGGGCTTCGCTGCTCGTCCACCGTGCGCTCTATGCGCTGTTGCTCGTCATTCCTCTGTCAGGATGGGTCTATAGTTCGTCGACCGGGGTCCAGGTCGTCTATCTGGGGCTGGTGCCGCTCCCGGACCTGGTGCCGATGAACCGCGGGCTGGCGCGGGCGCTGCTGGCGTTGCACTTGACATTGAACTTCACCTTGTTCGTGCTGGTCTGTGTCCATACGGTTGCGGCGCTCAAACATCATTTCGTCGACCGCGACTCCGTTCTGAAGCGAATGTTGCCGCCTTCGCGGTCGGCGCACCAGGGGAAAGGGTCACGCTAGTGCCTGTTAACGCTATGGACACGAACGCGTTGCACAGCCGAAAACGCCGACCGCAAGGCGCGAAGGCGCCCTAATGCGCCTTCGCTCTTTTATTCCCTCGCTCGGGATGCTGCTGCTGGCCGCCGGTCAGGCCGGCGCCGAGGGCGTGCTCATCGACCAGAGCGAGATCCGCTTCGTGTCTCGGCAGATGGGCGTCAACGTCGAAGGCGGCTTTCGCCGCTGGAAAGCCAATATCGTTTTCCTGCCCGGCGACCTGGCGCATTCGAAGGCGGATTTCGACATAGAGCTCGCCAGCATCGACCTCGCCAGCGAGGAGGCCGAAAGCGAGGTCAAGCGGCCCTCGTGGTTCAACACCGCAAAGTTTCCGATAGCCCGTTTCGTCTCGAGCTCGATCAAAGATGTGGGCGGCGGCAAGTACGAGGTCGCCGGCAAGCTGACGCTGAAGGGGGTTTCCCGCGACGCGGTCGTGCCCATCGCGCTCACCAAGGACGCCTCGGGCAACAGCGTCGCCGCGGGGTCGTTCACGATCAAGCGCCTCGACTACCGCATCGGCGACGCCGACTGGGCCGACCCCGACACCGTGGGCAACGACGTTATCGTACGCTTCCGAATGGTACTGCCTCCGGTCCGGTAGGTCGGCGCGCGCCGGACATGGAATAATCGCGGCGCGGCGGCTGTTGTCCCGGTTTGCCGCGAGTCGTCCTTTCTGCGTTCAAGGAGTCATTTCATGCCCAGACAGTCCGGCGCGGTAATTGCGCTTGTGCTTGCGATCAATGTGGGTGCCGCTTCCGCCGCCGAAGAGAGCTATGTGACCGATCCGGTGCATTCGGAGCCCTCTTACGAAATCCGGCATACGATCTTCTCGACCCAACGGGGCGAGTTCACCAAGTCGACGGCGAAGATCACGCTCGATCGCGAAGCAAAAAAAGGCAGCGTCGAGGTGACGATCGATACGACATCGATCAGGTCGCACGACCCGCGGCTCGACAGCATCCTCAAGGGCGAGGACTATTTCAACGTCGCCAAGTATCCGACGATGACGTTCAAGTCGACCGGGATGCAGTTCGATGCCGATCGCCTGACCGGCGTCGACGGCGAGTTGACGATGATCGGCGTCACCAAACCGGTCACGCTGAAGGTCGCCGATTTCCAGTGCGGCGAGAATCCTTTCAACAAGAAGCCGATGTGCGGCGCTGACGTGACCACGACGATCAAGCGCTCCGACTGGGGAATGAAGACGGGGATCGGCCGCTCTTCGGGTGATGAAATACGCATCAGGATTCCGATCGAAGCATACCGGGAATAGCGCTCGACCGATGGTGAAACAGCCTCCTCGCGCAATGCGGGCACGGCGGCATGGGGCCGCGGAGCAGCGTATGCGTTGCTCGCGTTGGCGACGCTCGCCGGGCTAGCGCGCCTGCGTATTCCCCAGCCGTTGCCGAAAGCGACCGGTGGCGGCGACCAGTTCGCGTGCGATGCCAGGCTCGCGCGCCGAGTGGCCGGCGTCGCCGACGACGACGTATTCTGCTTCGGGCCAGGCACGGTGCAGCTCGTCGGCGGAAAAAATCGGGCAGACGAGGTCGTAGCGCCCTTGCACGATCGTGCACGGGAGGTGGCGGATCAGTCCCACACCGCCGAGCAGCGCATCATCCGGCAGAAAAATGCGGTTGACGAAGTAATGCGCTTCGATGCGCGCGATCGCCAACGCCACCGGATCCTCGTCGAAATGCGAAACAAGACCGGCATCGGGCAAAAGGGTCGAGCACGAGCTTTCGTAGCGACTCCAGCGATGCGCGGCCGGCATGTGTACGGCCGGATCGGGATCGGTCAAGCGGCGATGGTAGCCGGCGAGCAAATCACCGCGCTCCGCAGCGGGCAGATATTCGGCAAAGTTCCGCCATGCCTCGGGCTGCATGAAGCGCAGTCGGTACAGAAACCAGTCGATCTCCAGCGGCCGGCAGAGGAAGATGCCGCGCAGCACAAGACCGAGCACGCGATCGGGGTGTTGCTCGGCGTACGCGAGCGCCAGCGTCGAGCCCCACGACCCGCCGAACAGCAGCCATTGTTCGATGCCGAGATGCTCGCGCAGTCGCTCGATGTCGGCAATGAGTTGCGGCGTCGTGTTTCCGCGCAACTCGCCGGGCGGCGTCGACTGGCCGGCGCCGCGCTGGTCGTAGATGACGATCCGGTAATGCGCCGGATCGTAGAAGCGACGGTGGTCAGGCGAGCTGCCCCCGCCGGGGCCGCCGTGCAGGAAGACGACCGGCACGCCGCGCGGATTGCCCGATTCCTCCCAGTACATCGTGTGCAGGGCGTCGAGCACGAGTCGTCCGGTTCGGCTCGCCGCGATGGGCGGATACAGGAATGCGTCGCGCGACAGCCCGCGCGTGGCGTCGTTCCCTGACACAGTCGGGTCGGCCCAGGGCCTAGCGTCCCTTTTTGAATGCAACGATCTTCTGGCGCTGCTCGCCCAATCCCTGGATCCCGAGGCTCACGATGTCCCCCGCCTTCAGGTATTGCGGCGCCGGCTTCATGCCGAGCCCCACGCCGGGCGGCGTCCCGGTCGTGATGACATCGCCCGGCAGCAGCGTCATGTAACGAGACACGTCAGCCACCAGCGCAGCGATGCCGAAGATCATCGTCCGGGTGTTGCCCGTCTGACGACGTACGCCGTTGACGTCGAGCCACATGTCGAGGTTCTGCGGGTCCCTTACCTCGTCGGTCGTCACCAGGTACGGGCCGATGGGGCCAAAGGTGTCGCAACCCTTGCCCTTGTTCCATTGCGACGCGCTGCGCTTCATCTGGAACTCGCGCTCGGAGACGTCATTGACGACGCAGTAGCCGGCAACGTACTTGAGCGCGTCCTTTTCGGCGACGTATCGCGCCGTGCGTGAAATGACGACGCCGAGCTCGACCTCCCAGTCGGTGCTGACCGAATCCAGCGGCATCATCACATTGTCGTTGGGCCCGACGATGCACGTCTGCGACTTGAAGAACACGATCGGGTGCTCGGGAATCGGCGCCCCGGTTTCCTTGGCATGATCGATGTAATTGAGGCCGATGGCGACGAACTTCGACGGAGTGGCGACACAGGCCCCGAGTCGGGGCTTGCCCTTGACCAGAGGAAGCCGGCGCGGATCGAGCTTCGACAGTTCCTTGAGCTTGGCCGGTGCCAGCGTCGCTCCGTCGAGGTCGCGAATCCTGCGGGACAGGTCGCGCAGCTTCCCGTCGGCGTCGATCAGACCGGGCTTTTCCTTGCCGGCGGGGCCGTAGCGTACGAGTTTCATTTTCTTGGTTCCATCGGAGCTCGTCCTTCGAGCGGCTCAGGACGAACGGGTGAGTGAGTCGCCATCCATGCCGAGCCCGTCGAAGCACGGATATTGATAGGAAGCTGTCTCATATGGTCATTCCGCCATCGACCGGATACACGGCTCCGGTCGCGAACGCTGATTCGTCCGACGCGAGAAACACCACCACCGGCGCGATCTCTTCCGGCGTGGCGAGGCGGCCCATAGGCTGCCGCGCAATGAAGTTGCGCCGCGCTTCGACCGGATCGGGAAAGGCGTTGATGCGATCGTGCAGCGATGGGGTGTCGACGGTGCCGGGGGCGATCGCATTGCAGCGAATCCCCTTGGCGACGAAATCGGCGGCGACCGCCTTGGTCAATCCGACGACCGCCGCCTTGCTCGCGCCGTACGCAAAGCGATTCGGAATACCCTTGAGCGAGCCGGCGACCGACGCCATGTTGATGATGCTGGCGCTTCCTCCGGTCTTGGCGCAATGATCGAGCATCTTGGGCAGCGCGCACTGGATCGTGATGTACATCGCGCGAACGTTCAGGTCGAAGCTTTTCGCCCAATCCTTTGATGTGCAGTCGAGCACGGTGCCGTGATGCACGTAGCCGGCACAGTTGAACAGGACGTCGAGCGGCGCAATCGATTCGATGGCTTCTCGCACGGCTGCGTCATCGAGCACGTCCAGCGCGCGGGTGTGCACGTTGGCCACTCCTCGATACGGCTCGAGCAGTTCGGGCTTCACGTCGGTCGCCCAGACGGTGGCGCCTTCGTGCGCCATGGCCAGCGCTGCCGCCCGCCCGATACCCTGGCCGGCGGCGGTAACCAACGCCAGCTTGCCCGCCAATCGTCCGCTCAAGGCGATGCCCCCTCGTTTGAACTCGATTTTACCAAAGCCGGGCTGAAAATTGGTAAGACCACTTGACCAAATGGGCGGTTTTTGCTTAGCTACGCTGTCTGCTGCGAGCTTGCTCGCCCGAGGAGACGCAGCGGGTCGCCAACCATGCCCATCCAGAGTATCGAGCCGCGCCGTCTGTATCGGCAGATCGCCGACCAGATCCGCTCCCTGATCCGGTCCGGTGAATATAGGGCAGGGCAGCGGCTGCCCCCCGAGCGCGATCTGGCCCGACAGCTCGGCGTATCGCGCCCATCGGTTCGCGAAGCGTTGATCGCCCTCGAAGTCGAGGGCCTGGTCGAGGTACGTATCGGCTCCGGGATCTACGTGGTCGGCGGCGCCAACGGCCACGGCGGCGAAGTTCAGGCCGCATCGGGACCGTTCGAACTCCTGCGCGCGCGCTGGATCATCGAGGGCGAGTGCGCGGCACTGGCCGCCAAGTCGGCAAAAAAGGAGCACATCATTGCGATCGAGGATGCGTTGGCGCAGATGCAGCGCAGCATGGAAAGCGAACAGAAGCAGCCGCTGGCCGCCGACCGCCTGTTTCACCTGCGCGTCGCCGAGGCGACCGGCAACGGCGCGCTCGTCGCGGTGCTCAAGATGCTTTGGGAGGAGCGCATGGGGCCGCTGTTCGCACAGCTCGAGCACCACTACGATACGCCCGAGCTTTGGTTTGCGGCGATCGCCGAGCACCGTAATGTGCTGAAGGCGATCATCGCGCGTGATCCCGATGAAGCCAGAAGCGCGATGCAGAAGCACCTGAACAAGGCCTACAAGCGTTTCAACACGGGCTGGGACGCGCGGCAATAGCGCCTTCCGGTCGAAATGGAGAACCACCATGCTGACCTGTCGCATTCACGCCAAGGAGGATTTGCGCATCGAGCCCGCGGAGCTGCCGCAGATTGGCCCCGGACAGGTGCTGATCCGCCTTGGCGCCGGAGGCATCTGCGGTTCCGACCTGCACTATTACTATGAAGGTCGCAACGGCAGCTTCGTCATCCGCGAGCCGCTGATTCCCGGGCACGAGGCGTCGGGCGTGGTCGCCAGGATCGGTCCCGGCGTCACGCGCGTCAAGGTGGGGGACAACATCGCCGTCAGTCCCTCGCACGCCTGCGGACAGTGCGACTACTGCCGCGAGGGCCGCGAACAGCTTTGCCGCAACATGCGCTTTCTGGGTAGCGCGAGCATCTACCCGCACGTGCAGGGGATGTTCTGTGAATATTTCATGATGGGCGAGCGGCAATGCTACCCGGTCGCGGCCGACGTTTCGCTGGGCGAGATCGCGTTCGCCGAGCCGTTGGCGGTGGCGTTGCACGCGGTCAATCGCGGGCCGGAGCTCCTCGGCAAGTCGGTGCTGATCACTGGCGCGGGCACCATCGGATGCCTGACGGTGATCGCGGCGCGGCTCGCGGGCGCAAAGTACATTGCGGTCTCCGACATCCTCGACCGGCCGCTCGCCACCGCGAAGGAGGTCGGCGCCGACCGGACCCTGCGCGCCGACCGCGACCCGGATGCACTGGCGGCACCGCTCTACGACGTCGCGTTCGAGGTTTCCGGGAGCTTCGCCGCCTTGAAGGCCTGCGTCGCGGCCGCGAAGCGCGGCGGTACCATCGTTCAGGTCGGCACGATTCCGCACGAGCCGATGCCGTTCGTCGTCAACGAGATCATGGCCAAGGAGCTCGACTTGAAGGGCGCGTTCCGCTGGGGCATCGAGTTCGACTGGGCAGTCGACTACCTGTCCTCGCGCCGGGTCGATGTGAAGCCCTTGCTGTCGGGGCAGTTCCCGCTGCAGGACGCAGTCAAGGCATTCGAGCTGGCGAAGGACAAGACCCGCAGCACCAAGGTCCAGGTGATCGCCGCCTAAGGAGGCCGCCATGCTGACCAAGACGTCACTTACGATTCGCCTTCATCCCGCCGACGACGTCGTCATCGCGCGGCAGCAGCTGGTTTCCGGGGCCGCGCTGCTCGACGAGCACGTCACCATCTCGGGGCTCATTCCGCCCGGGCACAAGGTCGCCACCCGGCCCATCGCCGTCGGCGAGCCGCTCAAGCGCTACAACCAGATCATCGGCTTCGCCAAGCGGCCCATCGCGGCCGGCGAGCACGTGCATCTGCACAATCTGGCGATGGGCGATTTCGCGCGCGACTACGCGATCGGCGCGGACGCGAAGCCCACGCAATTCGTCGATCCGCCGGCGAGCTTCATGGGGATCGTTCGCCCCGACGGACGGGTCGCCACGCGCAACTACATCGGCATCCTGTCGACGGTGAACTGCTCGGCGACCGTTGCGCACGGCATCGCCGACGCCTTCAAGGCGGGCGCACTGACATGGTTCCCCAACGTCGACGGCGTGGTCGCGCTGACGCACGGCAGCGGCTGCGGCATGGACGTGCAGGGCGAGAGCATGCAGGTGTTGCGGCGCACGCTCGGCGGTTACGCGCGACACCCAAACTTCGCCGGCGTCCTGATCGTGGGCCTGGGCTGCGAGGCCAACCAGATCAACGCGCTGCTCGGCGCGGAGAGCCTGGAGGAGGGTCCGCTCTTGCGCACGTTCAGCATCCAGGACACCGGAGGCACCGGCAAGTCGATCGCGAAGGGCGCTGCGATGGTCGCCGAGATGCTGCCCCATGCTAATCAGGTAGCGCGCGAGCGCGTAGCGGCGAGCCACCTGGTGCTCGGCCTCCAATGCGGCGGTTCCGACGGCTATTCGGGAATCACCGCCAACCCCGCGCTGGGAGCGGCGGTCGACCGGCTGGTGCGCCACGGCGGCACCGCAATTCTTTCCGAGACGCCCGAGATCTACGGCGCCGAGCACCTGTTGACGCGCCGCGCGGTGTCGAAGGAAGTGGCGGAAAAACTGATCAGCCGGATCAAGTGGTGGGAGGATTACACGGCGCGCAACAAGGGCGAGATGAACAACAATCCGTCCCCGGGCAACAAGGCCGGCGGATTGACGACCATTCTGGAAAAATCGCTCGGTGCGGTGGCAAAGGGCGGCACGACCAACCTGGTCGCCGTGTACGAATATGCGGAACCGGTGACCGCCAAGGGTTTCGTCTACATGGACACGCCAGGCTACGATCCGGTGTCGGCAACCGGGCAGGTGGCCGGAGGCGCCAACATGATCTGCTTCACGACCGGACGCGGGTCGGCATACGGTTGTGCGCCGTCGCCGTCGCTGAAGCTCGCGACCAACAGCGCCTTGTGGACCCGGCAGGAGGAGGACATCGACATCAACTGCGGCGAAATTGTCGACGGCAGCGCATCGGTGGATGAAATGGGCGAGCGCTTCTTCCGCATGATCCTCGACACCGCGTCGGGTCAGAAGAGCAAGAGCGAATTGCACGGCTACGGACAGAACGAGTTCGTGCCGTGGTATCTGGGGGCTGTCATGTGACCCACCTTTAATTGACAGCGAAGTGGCTTGACTTTAGGCTGCCACGACCAGGTTGCGGACGCGGCAGACACATAATCGAGGGATCGAAGGAGGGGGAAAATGAACAAGCTCATTGCCGGCGTCGTTGCCGGGTGCGCGTTGGCATTTGCCGGTCAGGCGCTGGCGCAGGAAACACTGAACGTCTGGTGGAACAAGGGCTTTTACAAGTCCGAGGACGACGCACTTTACGCGGCGATCAAGAAATTCGAGGACAAGACCAAGGTCAAGGTCGAGTTGTCGCAGTACCCGGTGCAGGACACGATCCCGAAGACGGTGGCGGCGCTGGATGCCGGAACCCCACCCGACGTTTCCTATGCCGACGTCTACGATTTTCAGGTTACCGGCAAGTGGGCGTTCGAAGGGAAGCTCGAGGACTTGAGCGATATCCTGACCCCGATGAAGGCGACCTTCCTGCCCAACACCGTCGAGACGACGTACCTGTACGATGACAAGACGAAGAAGCGCGCCTACTACGCGTTCCCGCTCAAGCAGCAGACGATGCACATCGAGTACTGGATCGACATGCTCAATGCCGCGGGATTCCAGGAATCGGCGATCCCGACCGACTGGAAAGGTTACTGGTCGTTCTGGTGCGACAAGGTGCAGCCGGCGTACCGGAAAGCCTCGGGCACGCGCAACTACGCCACCGGCTTTCCGATGGGGGTGGACTCGAGCGACTCGTTCTACTCGTTCCTGACGTTCATGGACGCGCACGACGTCAAGCTCGTCGACGACAACGGCAAGCTGCTGGTCGACGACCCCAAGGTCAAGCAGGGACTGGTCGCGGCGCTGCGCGACTACACAGACCCGTACGTCAAGGGCTGCACGCCGCCGTCATCTACGTCGTGGAAGGACCCGGACAACAACGTCGCGTTTCACAACAAGACGATCATCATGACGCATAACGCCACGATCTCGATCGCGGCCAAATGGCTCGACGACGCCAACAACGCCACGTTGACCGAGGAACAGCGCGCACAGGCCAAGAAGAACTACTACGAATTGATCCGCACGGCCGGCTTCCCCAACAAGCCTGACGGTACGAAGATGGTCTATCGCGCGGCGGTGAAGACCGGCGTGGTCTTCGCCAACGCCAAGAACAAGAAGCGGGCCAAGGAGTTCGTCGCCTTCATGCTGAATGAGGAAAACCTGACGCCGTACGTGGAGGGCTCGCTCGGTCGCTGGTACCCGGTGACCAAGAAAGCGGCAGAAAGCGATTTCTGGAAGGCCGACCGCCATCGGCTGTCGGTATACAACCAGTTCCACGCCGGCACGGTGACCTTCGAATTCACCAAGAACTACAAATTCACGATCCTCAACAACGAGAACGTGTGGGCGAAGGCGATGAATCGCGTCGTCAACGAGAAGGTGCCCGTCGAAAAGGCCGTCGACGAAATGATCGCGCGCATCAAGGCGGTCGCCGGCTGACGGCATTGGCCCTCTCCCCGCCGGGAGAGGGCTGGGGTGAGGGGGGCTTAAGGCTCCTCCTTACGCCAAGCTTCGTTCGTCGAAGAGGAGGCGCAGCGCAAGTGTCGACACTCGCACTTCCGCGCGCCGAGCCCGCGCTCCCCGCCGGCCCGGCGAGAAAAGGATTGTCGCCCTGGCAGACCTGGGGTCTGATTCTGCTGACCCCGTACGTGCTGGTATTCCTGGTTTTCGTGCTGTATCCGATCGGCTATGGGTTGTGGCTGGCGCGGCATCCGGCGAGCTATGTGAAGCTCGTCGAGGATCCGATATTCACGCGGTCGGTCATCAACACGCTGGTCTTTTTGATCGTCGGCATCAACGTCAAGATGGCCATCGCGCTCTTCCTGTCCGGGTTTTTCGTTCAGGCGCGGACGTGGATCAAGTGGTTGTCGCTGGTGTTCATTCTGCCCTGGGCGGTGCCTTCGATCCCGACGATCCTGTCGATACGCTTCATGCTCAACCCCGAATGGGGACTCATCAACAGCCTAATTTTCAAGTTCACCGGCGCCGACGGTCCGAACTGGCTCAACGATCCGACGATCGCGCTGGGTATGGCGATTCTGGTCCACATCTGGAAGTCGCTCCCGTTCTGGACGCTTATCCTGATCGCCGGCCGGCTGGCGATTCCGCACGAGCACTACGAGGCGGCATCGGTCGATGGCGCCTCGGCCTGGCAGAAATTCCGCTTTATCACCTGGCCGTCGATGCAGACGCTCTATCTGACGTCGAGCATCCTGTCGATGATCTGGACGCTGGGAGATTTCAACAGCGTCTATCTGCTGACCGGCGGCGGCCCGGCCGACCTGACACACGTGCTCGCCACGCTCGGCATCCGCTACCTGCGTCTCGACCAGGTGGACCTCGCGATGGCGGCGATCGTCTGCGCGATGCCGCTGGTGCTGCCGCTGGTGTATTTCATGATGAAGCGGCTGTCCAGGTGAAGCTCAAGGACGTCACCACCGAAGCCAAGCTGCTGTTGATCGGCATACCGGTGCTGCTTTGGACGCTGTTGCCGGTCTATCACATGTTCCTGTTCTCGATCTCGCCCAAGGAGTCGGCGCTCGGCGGCAAGCTCTGGCCCGACCATCCTACGCTGCACAATTTCGAGGTAATCTTCCGTGAGCAGCACTACTACTTATCGCACTTCTGGCTGCAGCTCTGGAATTCGCTGGTTATTGCAGTCGCTACAGGCGTTCTGACGTTGGTGGTCGCAACAGCCGCTGCCTTCGCGATCAGCCGCTTGAAGGTTCGCGGCGGTCGACTGGTGATGAACCTCGCGCTTTTCACCTACTTCATTCCGGCCGCGTTCCTCGCGGTGCCGATGTACAAGACGATGGGCAACTACGGGCTGCTCAACAACCAGTGGGCGCTGATCCTGGCGATGGTGACCATCGCCTCCCCGTACTCGATCTGGGTGCTGAAGCAGGCATCCGACAAGCTGCCTTACGAGCTCGACGAGGCGGCGAAGATCGACGGCGCGTCGCCGCTGCAGCTGTTCCGCCTGGTCTACGTACCGCTGATGATGCCTTCGCTGGTGGCGATCGGCACCTACGCCTTGCTGCTGGCATGGAACGAATACCTGTACGCTCTCCTGCTGCTGTCGAACGAGAAACAGATCACGCTGGGGGTCGCCCTGGGTAACTTTCTTGCGGCCGACGACTCGCCATGGGAACTCCTGATGACCGTCGGCCTTCTTTATGCGCTGCCTCCGGCCGCGATCTATTATGCGTTCAAGCGTTACATGGTCGGCGGCCTGACAGCCGGCGCTGTGAAGAGTTAGGCAATACGCCGCCGGAATCGCGCCTCCTGGAGACAACCATCATGGCATCGGTATCGTTTCACGACATCGAAAAGAGCTTTGGGTCGACCAAGGTCATCCATGGCATCGGCTTCGACATCAAGGATGGCGAGTTCATGGTGCTGGTCGGGCCTTCGGGCTGCGGCAAGTCGACGCTTTTGCGGATGCTGGCGGGCCTGGAGGAGATTACTGCAGGCACGATCGCCATCGACAGCAAGGTGGTCAACGACGTCGAATCGAAAGATCGCGACATCGCGATGGTGTTCCAGAGCTACGCGCTCTATCCGCACATGACGGTGGCGGCGAACATGGCGTTCAGCCTGAAGCTGCGCAAGGCCGATGCAAAGACGATCGAGGAGCGCGTCGCACGGGCGGCGAAGATCCTGAACCTCGATCCCTATCTGCATCGGTATCCGCGTGAGTTGTCGGGCGGGCAGCGACAACGGGTGGCGATGGGCCGTGCAATCGTGCGCGACCCGAAAGTGTTCCTGTTCGACGAACCGCTGTCCAATCTGGATGCCAAGCTGCGCGTTGCGATGCGGGCCGAGATCAAGGCGCTGCACCAGCGCCTGAAGACCACGACCGTCTATGTGACCCACGACCAGGTCGAAGCGATGACCATGGCCGACCGCATCGTGGTGATGCATGACGGCCGCATCGAGCAGATAGGAACGCCGCTCGACCTCTACGACCGGCCCGACAATCTTTTCGTCGCGCAGTTCATCGGCTCGCCGGCGATGAACATCGTCAACGGAAAGTTGCGCCGCGGCAGCGACGGGGCGTTCATCGAGGCCGATGCAGGCCTGCGCTGGCCGCTTCCTTCCGCAGCCGGCGCCGACGGGCAGGCCGTGGCCTACGGCATCCGGCCCGAGCATCTGTCGCTAGCCTCGGGCGGAGACGCGCATGCCGTGCCTGCGGAGATTACCGTCGTCGAGCCCACCGGCGCCGAGACCGAGCTCCTGGTGCAGGCCGGCGAATCGCAGATCGTCCTGGTCACTCATGGGCGGCCGCAAGTCAAGCCGGGAGACCGCATCGGGCTCCGCGTCGATCCGGCGATGGTGCACGTCTTCGATCAGGCGACCGGACAGCGGCTCGCCGCGTAGGTATTCCAATTCCCGCCGGCGCGTTACCCGGCGCTGCGCCGGCGCATCGGCCAACGACCCACAGACCAGGACAAGCATGGCAAAGAAGGCTGCGAAAAAGACGCGGGCATTGCGTTCCGCCGAGTGGTTCGGCCGTCACGATCGCGACGCATTCGTCCATCGTTCGTGGATGAAGAACCAGGGCATTCCGCACGATCAGTTCGACGGCCGGCCGGTCATCGGCATCTGCAACACCTGGTCGCAGGCCACGCCGTGCAACGCGCACTTTCGTGAGCTCGCGCAGCATATTCGCGATGGCGTGCTCGACGCCGGTGGATTTCCAATCGAATTCCCGGTGATGAGCCTCGGCGAAACGATGATGCGCCCGACGACGATGCTGTTCCGCAACCAGGTGTCGATGGACGTCGAGGAATCGATCCGCGCCAATCCGTTCGACGGCGTCGTGCTGATGATGGGTTGCGACAAGACGACGCCGGCGCTTTTGATGGGCGCCGCCTCCTGCGACCTGCCGACGATCGGCGTGTCCGGCGGACCGATGCTCAACGGCAGATTTCGTGGCGAGACCATCGGGTCGGGGACGCACACCTGGATATTCACCGAGCGATTGAAAACGGGGGCGATGACCGAAGCGGACATGGTCCAGGCCGAAGCATGCAACTCGCGTTCGGCCGGCCATTGCAACACTATGGGGACGGCGTCGACGATGGCCTCGATGGTCGAGGCGCTTGGCATCGGCCTTCCGACCAACGCCGCGATTCCGGCGGCCGACTCGCGGCGCAAGGTGCTCGCGCGCATGGCCGGTCGCCGCATCGTCGAGATGGTGCGCGAAGATCTGCGGATGTCGAAGATCCTCACCAAGGATGCGTTCGAAAACGCGATCATGGTCAACGGTGCCATCGGCGGGTCGACCAATGCGGTTGTGCATCTTCTGGCGATCGCCGGACGCATCGGCGTGAAGCTTTCGCTCGACGATTGGGACCGGCTGGGACGCGACATGCCTTGTCTCGTCAACCTGATGCCGTCCGGCAAGTACCTGATGGAGGACTTCTTCGACGCAGGGGGACTGCCGGTGGTGATCCGCGAAATTAGCAAGTTCATCCACAAAAAAGCGCTGACGGTGAACGGCCGTACGCTCTGGGACAACGTCAAGAACGCGGTCAACTACAACGAGGCGGTGATCACGCCTCTCGGCAAGCCTTTCAAGCCACAAGGTGGCATCGCCGTGCTGCGCGGCAATCTGGCACCGGGCGGCGCGGTGCTGAAGCCTTCGGCCGCAAGCCCGAAGCTGCTCAAGCACAGGGGTCGCGCCGTCGTGTTCGAGGATATCGATGATCTGCACCGACGCATCGACGATCCGAAGCTCGACGTGCGCGAATCCAATATCCTGGTACTCAAGAATTGCGGGCCCAAGGGCTATCCGGGATTTCCGGAGGTCGGCAATTTCGCGCTGCCGGCAAAGCTGCTGAAGAAAGGCGTCACCGACATGGTGCGCATCTCCGACGCGCGCATGTCCGGCACCGCGTACGGCACGATCGTGCTGCATACCGCACCCGAAGCGGCGGCCGGCGGGCCGCTGGCGCTGGTCGAGAACGGCGACACCATCGAGCTGGACGTGGCGAAGCGCCGCATTCACCTGGATGTGTCCGACGCCGAACTCGCGCGCCGCAAAGCGAAATGGCGGGCGCCGCCACCGCATGCCGATCGCGGCTGGGTCAAGCTCTATTGCGATACCGTGCAGCAGGCCGATCGGGGCGTCGACCTCGAATTCCTGATCGGCAAGTCCGGCGCCAAAGTGGGCCGCCCGAGCCATTAGTGCCGCGCGCAATGCGGCGGTATTTGTTCGCGTTGACGGACCGATTGCCCCTACAATGGAGGCATCCGCGGCGTCGGTGCCGCAGCGAAGCCTCATTGCGCTGCGCGGCCGTACCGAATTCGCCGTAACGCGATCCTACGGGAGGCTCACCCTTGGCAAAACCCAACTATCAGTACCAGAAGCGGCAAAAGGAACTGGAAAAGAAGAAAAAGCAGGAAGAAAAGCGCAAACGCAAGCTGGAAAGGAGCGAACCCGAAGCCGGGACCGAGGGTGCGGCGCCACCGGTCGAAGGCGAAACCCCGCCGGGCTGAGACATCACTCGTGCGCCGAAGGTTTTTCGGCTTCAGAAACGGGCCGCGGATCCACCGATCCGGCACCGTGATGGGCCTGCCTAGGCGGTCGGGCGAACGCTGAACGCGAGCTTCACGCCGAGCGCCACGAACACGGCCCCGGCGATTCGATGCAGCGCGTGCATGTGGCGGAACAGCCCACCCATCCGCCGGCCGATCCCCTCCGACGACCAGGCGACGAACAGGTTCCACACCAGGCCGGTCGTATTGAAGATCGTGCCGAGGACCAGGAATGCCGCGAGCCTGTGGGGCGCTTCGGCATCGACGAACTGCGGCAGGAAAGCGACGAAGAACAGCGCAACTTTCGGGTTCAGGATGTTGGTGAGCATGCCCTGCACGAAAATGCGCGACAGCGGTGCCGCCGGCGGGGGTTTCGCAGCGGGGTCCGGCGCGCGCGGACCGCTGCGCCACAAACCGATTCCCATGTAGATCAGATAAGCAGCACCGGCAAGCTTGACGGCGGTGAAGGCGGTGGCCGAGGTGGCGAGCAGCACCGACAGCCCCAGCCCCGCCGCGACGATGTGCACGCAGCAGCCTGCGGCGATGCCCAGCGCCGCGACGGCGCCGGCTTTGCGCCCGAGCGTCGTGCCGCGCGTGACGATGTAAAGCGTATCGGCGCCGGGCGTCAAATTGAGCAGAATGCCCGACGCGACGAACAGCGCTAGATCGTGGACGCCCGGCATGGATCTAGAATTTGCCGTACTTGTGATACGCCTCGACCGGGTCCATCCCGGCGACCAGCGCGCGGCGCATTTCGCTCTCGGTCGCGACGACCTGCTCCGTACGGGCGAGCGCCTCTTCGGCGATATCGCGCGGCACGATAACGACGCCATCGCGATCGCCGAGCATATAGTCTCCGGTGGCGATCGTCACCTCGCCGATGACGATCGGCTCGCCGTAGCGGTCCGCCATCCAGCGCTCGACGATATCCGCCGGAGTCAGGAAAGCGCAGAAGACGGGAAAGCCCTGTTCGAGCACCAGATCGGTGTCGCGCGAGCCGCCGTCGACGACGTAGCCCAGTACGCCGCGCGCCTTGAGCGTCTGCGCGGAGAGCTCTCCCATCAACGCGATCTCGTGATTGTTCGGTTGGCATACGATCACGTGGCCGGGTGGCGCGCGCGACAACAGCGTGCACCAGGACAGGAGCGTTTGGTCGCGCGTGCGCGAACGGTCGATGCGCCCGGACACTGTCCAGACGGGGCCCGCGAGCCGCGTGCCCGGCGCGATCGCTTTGATCGCGGGCGGCAGGACGCAGCGATCGTGCCCCATCAGGCGGAGCACGTCGTGCACGGCGCCGGTGTAGCACCGCGCGAGCCTGCGGCTCAACTCGTCCGGCGGCCCGATGTCCGGCAAGCGCACGCGCCGATCAGAACAACGTCAATTGCGCGCGCTCCGCCACGCCTCGCGGCGGCTTGAAGCGCGACGTGTCCATCGGCGTCCGCTCGCGATTCAGGCCCAGCCGTCGCGCCGCAATGTCGAAGCGCCGGGCGATGAGGTCGGCGAATTGTCCCTGTCCCCGCATGCGCGAGCCGAAGTTCGGGTCGTTGTCGCGTCCGCCCCGGATCTGCTGCACGATGCTCATCACGTGTCCGGCGCGCAGCGGGTAGTGCTGGGCGAGCCAGTCGCGAAACAGCGTCTTGACCTCGAAAGGCAGACGCAGCATCGTCCACCCGCCATAGAGCGCGCCATTGGCCGCCGCAGCTTCGAGGATCGTCTCCATGTCCTTGTCCGTCAGCTGCGGAATGATCGGCGCGGTCATGACGCCGACCGGGATTCCGGCGTCGGCCAGGGCCTTGATCGCGGCAAGTCTTCGTTGCGGGGCGGCGGCGCGCGGTTCGAGCTTGCGCGCGAGATCGCGGTCGAGTGTCGTCACCGAGATGTAGACGCGAGCGAGATTCTTTGCCGCCATCGGCGCAAGTATGTCGATGTCGCGTTCGACCAGCGCCGACTTGGTGACGATGGATACCGGGTGCTCGCAGGCAGCCAGCACTTCCAATATCTGGCGCGTGATCTTCCAGTCGCGCTCGATCGGCTGGTAAGGATCGGTATTGGTCCCCATCGCGATTGCATCGCACACATAACCCGGCTTGGCCAACTCGGCTTCGAGCATCGCGGCGGCGTCCGGCTTGGCGAAAAGCTTCGTCTCGAAGTCGAGCCCCGGTGAAAGGTCGAGGTAGGCGTGCGTCGGGCGCGCGTAGCAGTAAACGCAACCGTGCTCGCATCCCTGATACGGATTGATCGATTGCGTGAAAGGAATGTCGGGCGAATCGTTGCGCGCGATGATCGTGCGCGCACGCTGCAAGGTCACCGTCGTTTTGAGCGGCGGTGGCGCATCGTCGTCCTCCACGGCCGGTGCCCAGCCGTCGTCGACCGCTTCCCGCGCATCGCGCCGAAAGCGGTTGCCTGGATTGAATGTCGCGCCGCGGCCCTTGACCGGCGGTCCCGGTTCCCCGCTCAACGGCTCACCCCACCAGTTTCGCGTCCATCGTAATCGTCGCGTTCAGAACGCGCGACAACGGGCAATTCGCCTTCGCACCGCCGGCGATCTCGGTGAATTTGGCGGCGTCGATCTTGGGCACCCGCGCCCGCGTCGTCAGGTGTATCGCGGTAATCGTCCATGCGTCGCCAACCTTGTCCAGCGTCACCGCGGCCTCGCTGTCGATCGCCTCGGCGGTGAATCCCGCGTTGTTCAATGCGAACGAGAGGGCCATTGTGAAGCAACCGACGTGCGCGGCACCGAGCAACTCTTCGGGATTGGTGCCCTTGCCCTCGCCAAAACGTGCATTGAAGCCGTACGGCGCGTCTTTGAGAACGCCGGACTGCGTGGAGATCGTGCCCTGACCTTCCTTGACCGTGCCCTGCCAGCGTGCCGATGCCTTGCGTTGCATGTGTTCCTCCGGGATTCGCCTTGTCGGTGATTGCTTGTAGCGAGCTTTGCGACTGCAGTGTATTCCGCTCGACGCCGCCGGCCAAGTAGCGCATCCCTCTCCCCCGGAGGGATGCGCTACCATACGTCGAATTTCGTCCTACGCGGCCGCGACGCGATGAACAAGCCCAAGACGACCCATTTCGATACGCTGAGCTTGCACGCCGGGGCGCGTCCCGATCCGGCGACCGGCGCGCGAGCGACGCCGATCTACCAGAGTACTTCGTTCGTTTTCCCCGATACGGACCACGCCGCCTCTTTGTTCAACATGGAGCGCGCCGGGTACGTGTATTCGCGCATCGCCAATCCGACCTGCGCCGTGCTCGAGGAACGCATCGCCGCGCTCGAGGGCGGAGTCGGTGCGATCGCGGTAGCGAGCGGCCAGGCGGCCCTTCACCTGGCGATCGTCACCCTGCTCGGCGCGGGATCGCATATCGTCGCATCGCGCGCGCTGTACGGCGGCTCGCACAATCTGCTCGATTATACGTTGCCCCGATTCGGCATCGAGACGACCTTCGTCGATCCTCGCGACATCGATGGCTGGCGCTCCGCGATCCGCCCGCAAACGCGGCTGCTGTTCGGGGAAACGCTGGGCAACCCGGGACTCGACGTGCTCGATGTGCCGCGCGTCTCCGCGCTGGCGCACGACCACGGAGTTCCATTGCTGGTCGACTCGACCTTCACCACCCCCTACCTGATGCGTCCGTTCGAGCACGGAGCCGACCTGGTCTACCACTCGGCGACCAAGTTTCTGTCCGGCCACGGCGTCGTGATCGGGGGCCTCTTGGTCGACAGCGGAAAGTTCGACTGGGATCGGCCGGGTGCGAGCGAGGGCAAATTTCCGACCCTGACCGAGCCCTATGCGGGTTTCCACGACATGGTGTTCGCGGAAGAATCGACGACTGCCGCGTTCCTGCTGCGCGCGCGGCGCGAAGGCATTCGAGACTTCGGGGCCTGCATGGCGCCGATGACGGCATTCCAGATCCTGCAGGGCATCGAGACGCTTCCCTTGCGCATGCAGCGGCACGTCGACAACACGCGCCAGATCGTCGCCTTCCTCACCGCGCATCCGCTGGTCGAGTCGGTCGCTTATCCCGAGCTGCCTGATCACCCCGATCACGCGCTGGCGCGACGCCTGCTGCCACACGGCTGCGGCGCGGTATTCAGCTTTGCGATCCGCGGTACGCGCGACCAGGGCCGGACATTCATCGAGTCGCTGCGCCTGTTCTCCCATCTTGCCAATGTGGGTGATGCCAAGTCGCTGGTCATCCATCCGGCCAGCACGACACATTTCCGGATGGCGGCCGCCGAGTTGCGGGCATCAGGCATCACGGAAGGCACGATACGGCTGTCGGTCGGGCTCGAACATCCGGACGATCTCATCGAAGACCTGTCGCGCGCCCTGTACGCCGCTGGCAAGGCCTGACGGCAACTCGCTCGATTAGGAAGGCACGCCGTGTACGTCAGCGTTCAAGGCGATTCCGCCTATGTCTACACGGGAACGCGCCGATTCGATCGCCTCCGGCCGACGATCCTGTTCGTGCACGGCGCCGCGAACGATCACAGCGTGTGGGCGCTGCAGGCGCGATATTTCGCGCATCACGGCAGCAACGCGATGGCGGTCGACCTGCCCGGGCACGGAAGAAGCGGCGGCAGCGTTCGAGCATCCATCCCGGCAATCGCCGATTGGCTCACGGCATTGCTCGACGGCTTGGGCATCGATCGCGCCGTGCTGGTGGGCCACAGCATGGGCGCGCTGGCGTCGCTCGACATGGCGGCCCGTCAGCCGGCGCGGGTGCGCGCACTCGCGCTGCTGGGTCCGGCCGCGCCCATGGCCGTCAGCGATGTTCTGCTCGACGCGGCGAAGGCCGGCGACCCTCTGGCCTACGAACTGATGACCGGGTGGAGCTTATCGCCGCGCAGCCATCTCGGCGGCAACCGCCAGCCTGGCATCTGGATGACTAACAGCGCGCTGCGGCTGATGGAGCGTTCGCGGCCGGGCGTGCTGCATGCCGACCTCGCAGCCTGCCACGGCTACGCCGACGGGCTTGCCGCGGCGAGCGCGACCCGTTGCCCGGTCCTGCTGATATTCGGACAGCGCGATCAGATGGTGCCACCGAAAAGTGCGGGACCGCTGCTTGACGCGCTGCGCGGCAAGCGGGTCGTGACCCTCCCCGAGTGCGGCCACGGCATGATGGCCGAAGCGCCCGACCTCGTGCTTGACGCGCTGCGCGAGTTCATCGGCAATCCCACCTAACGCCTACGCGGCGGCACGCCATTTGATCGAGCAGCCGATGCTGGCGGTTTGCTGCGTCGGCCCGCGGCCGGTGCGGGCCACCTGCAGCATCGCGTCGTACAGCTCGCGCGGCGCGTCCGGCTTCGGGGCGCGGCCCGCGTCATCCAATCGGCCGCGGTACTGCAGTTCGAGCGCCGCGTTGAAGCCGAAAAAATCGGGCGTGCAGACGGCGCCGTAGGCCTTCGCGACGGCTTGGGTCTCGTCCCACAGATAAGGAAACGGAAAGCGCATGCGCGCTGCCAGCGCCCTCATGTTGTCGAACGAGTCCTCGGGATAATCGGACGGGTCGTTGCTGCAGATCGCGACGCTTCCTATACCGTGGGTGCGCAGGTCGTTCGCGTCACGCACCAGTTTGTCCAGGACTGCCTTGACGTAGGGGCAGTGATTGCAGATGAACATGACCAGCAGCCCCTTGTCGCCTCGCAGCGAATCGCGCCGGTGACGCACGCCGTCGGTGCCGACGAGCTCGAAATCGGGCGCTGCCCAACCGAAGTTGCATACCTGCTCTGAAGCAGCCATGACGGTTTCCTGTCGAATGCTGTGGCAAAATGCTAAGGAACCTCTGAACAGGTCCCGCGCGGTCGCGACGGCGGCTTGCCGGGATGAGATGCACGAAGCGACGCGAAGCCCCATGGCCGTCCCCATGGGCGAGCGGCGCGACACGGCAGATCGCTCCGGCAAGCCCCGTCCCATCCGGGTTTCGGCACCATGGCCTCATCTGCGTTGTTGCGCGGCTTGCGAATAGTATGAACTATTCGCAGCGCCGCGACGCCTAGCATCTGAGGCCATGGTGCCAGAAACGCGACTCGTGTGCGACCTGTTCAGAGGTTCCCTAGCACGACCGCGCCCATGCGAGATAACCGTAACGTAACCCCGCGCTTTCACTGTCCGCTGCCGTTGGCCGACGGCGCGGAGATCGCACTGCCCGATGCCGCCGCGCATCACGCGGCGCGTGTGCTGCGCCTGGCTGCGGGCGATGCCGTGACGTTGTTCGGCGGCGACGACGGCGAGTTCGCCGCACGCATCCTGCGCATCGAACCGCGCGGCGTGCGCGTACAGGTCGGTGCGTCGCAGGTCGCCGACCGCGAATCGCCGCTGGCCGTGACCCTCGTGCAGGGGCTCGCTGCCGCGGATCGGATGGATTACGCGATCCAGAAGGCGATCGAGCTGGGCGTCCATGCGATCCAGCCGGTTACGACCGCCAGGAGCGTCGGTCGGCTCGACGCGGCACGCGCGTCCAAGCGCGCAGTGCATTGGCGGCAAATCGCCATCGCCACATGCGAGCAGTGCGGGCGTAACCGCTTGCCGCGCCTGCATCCACTGCTCGACTTCGAAGCGTGGCTCGCTACGTCGTCGGACGCGGTCCTTCGTCTTTTGCTCGCGCCCGATGCCACGCTCACTCTCGCCGGACTGGCGCCGCCGCCCGGGCCGATCGAAATGCTGGTCGGCCCCGAGGGCGGTCTGACATCGGATGAGACGGCGGCGGCGCTGCGCCTCGGGTTCCGCGCGCTTCGTCTCGGCCCGCGCGTCATGCGGACCGAAACGGCCGGGCCCGCGCTGCTCGCGGCGCTGAACGCGCAATGGGGCGATTGGCGTTAGCGATGGGTACGCGAGCGCTGGATTTTCCATCGAGCTCGATTGCTGCGCTATCGATCGCGTTGCTTGCCGCCTGCGCGGGACAGGATGCGAGAGCTCCGGCCGGCGATCCTATTCGCGCCGCCTTCGTCGTGCTGGGCGAGGGCGGCTCGTCGACGGTCCGCGTCATTACGACCGATCCTGCCTGCCCGTCGGTCGACGTCGACGGGCGAAGACTCGGCATGGCGATCCGGGCGGTCCCCGAGACCATGCCACAGCGGCCGACGCGCAGTCCGCCGTCCGAATCCAAGCCGTCGGCCTTCCCGGTTCTGGTCTGCGAGCGTATCCTGCCCGCGGGCGCCACGCGTGCAAGCGTCGCCGGCCACGCGCTGCCGTTGCTGCGACGCGATGTCCGACGCATCGTCGTCATTGGCGATACCGGCTGCCTCGTGCAGAATGCCGGCGAGGAGACCCAAGGGTGCGGGGATGCAGCGTCGTGGCCCTTCGCCCGCGTCGCTGTCGCGGCGGCAACCAAGAAACCGGATCTGGTCATCCATGTCGGCGACTACCTCTACCGTGAAAATGTCTGCCCTGGCGATAGTCCGAAGTGCCGGGGCTCGCCGTGGGGTTATGGCTGGGACGTTTGGAACGCCGATTTCTTTGCGCCGGCGCGCGACCTTCTCACTGCCGCGCCGTGGGTCTTCGTACGCGGCAACCACGAATCCTGCGCCCGGGCCGGACAAGGCTGGTGGCGTATTCTCGACCCGCGCCCGCTGGTCGCCGGGCGGGATTGCAACGACCCGGTCAACGACGTTGGCGGCGACTACAGCGATCCCTATGCGGTATCGCTGTCTGCGGATACGCAACTTATCGTGTTCGACTCCTCGCGCGCGGGCATCGCGCCGCTGCGCCCGGACGATCCCGCATTTGCCATCTATGCAGCGCAACTCCGAGGTGCATTCGATCTCGCGCGCGGCACGGCGCACAATTTCTTCGTCGACCACCATCCCGTTCTCGGCTTCGCCACCGACAGCAGTCGGCGCCCGGCGGGCGTCTATCCCGGAAACGCCGCGCTGCAAGCGGTCCTGGCGGCGAGTTATGGACCGGCGCTGTTTCCGGCCGGCGTCGATGTACTCCTGTCCGGACACGATCATCTGTTCGAAGCAGTCAGCTTCACCAGCGGGCAACCGCCGCAATTCATCTCCGGCAATGGTGGCACCCACCTCGACCAGCCGCTGCCGCGTCCGCTGCCCCCGGGCGCCACGCCGGCGCGCGATGTCCTCGTGGCGACGATGACCTCGACGACGGCCTTCGGTTTTTTGACGCTGCAGCGTGAAGCCGGCACCGCGGCTCCGTGGCAGGTCGACGAATGGAACGCCGACGGGCGCCTGTCGGCCCGCTGCACGTTGCGTGAACGGCGTATGACGTGCGTGCCGGCGGAGCCGCGGTGAAGCGCGCAGCCGTTGCCATCTGGCTCATGGCCGCCATGTGCGAGGCCTGGGCGCAGGCGCCCGATCCGCCGCGCTTTTCCGCGTCACCACCCGGCGCCGCGCCAGCCGGTTGGCAGGTGGTGATGCTTTCGTCGAACAAGCTGCCGACCGAGTACACGCTGGTCGCCGACGAAGGCGTGGTCGTGCTGCGGGCGAGCGCGAAGGGCTCGGCGTCGATCCTTGCCTGGCGGACCGATTTCGATCCGCGTGCCTTTCCGATGCTTTCATGGCGCTGGAAAGCGCGACCGATCCCCGGTGCCGACACACGCGCGCGCCGCAGCGAGGACTCGCCGGCACGCGTGATGATTTCATTCTCCGGCAATCCCGCGTCGCTCAAGGCCAGCGACCGCGCCGCCGGCGCACTGGCCGAGGCGATCTCGGGGCATCCGTTGCCTTACGCGGTGCTGATGTATATCTGGGGAGCGAAAGTTCCGCCGGAATCGACCACGGTCAGCGCGCTGACATCGCGCATACGCATGATCGCCGTGTCCAGTGACGAGGAAGGCGCAGGCCGATGGCAGAGCTACCGGCGCAATCTCGCCGACGATTACCGTCGCGTTTTCGGCGAGGAGCCTGGCCACGTGACCGCGATCGAGCTGATGACCGACACCGACAACACCGGCGGCGTCGCCGAGACCTTTTACGGCGATTTGATCGTCACTGCGACGCCCTGATACGCTGAGTCGGAAGTCGGCGCCATCAGCGCTTCGGATCGGCGGCCACCAGGATGCTGCAGCGCACGCGCTCGATCAGGATCGCATCGACCGAGCCGCGCCACCAGCGCAGGGCGAACGACTTGCTGCGCGGATGCCCGAGTATCAGCAGGTCGACGCCGAGCTCGGCGACGAGCTTGGTCAGCACATCGACGGGCTCGCCCACGACCAGATGATCGATGACGTTCAGGCCTTTGGCGGCGAGCAGGTCGTGCGCAGCCTTGAGATCCGCTTCCATGTGCTCGCGCTCGTCGGCGAGCGCGACCTCGGGCACGTATTCGCCGGCCAGCAGATAAGCCGAGGGATAATGAACGACCGCGGCGAGGTGGACTTCGACCGAGGCGTCGGGTGCAATCCGCACCGCCTCGTCGAGCGCCAGACGCGACTCCGGAGCGCCGTTGTAGGCGACGAGAATCCTGCGGTACATGGCGTCCTCCTAGGGCGGTTAATCGTTGTCCGGTCGATGCCTGCGGATCGACCAGGCGGCCACCGTCGCGGCCACAAACGCAATCGTAACCACCCAGAAGCATTCTTGAAAGGCCGTTACCGCCTCGCCCGCGCCATGGACGCCGAGCCGCCATTCCAGGAGCACCGCGAGCAGGTTGACGCCGACCGCTCCGCCGAGCTGACGCACGAAATTGACCGACGAGGCGGCGTACGCGATATAGCGCTCGTCGAGCGCCTGCACGGCGGCGACGCTCAGCGCCGGGATGATCATGCCCAGACCGACGCGGCCGATTGTGAGCCAGAGTCCCAGCAGCGCAAAGCCGGTGTCCCGTCCGGCAAAGGCCAGCAGCAGGCTCGACAAGCCGAACAGGACCAGACCGGCGATGACGATCCGGCGCGGCTCGACGCGATCGGTCCAGCGCCCCGCCAGCGCAATCGTCACCGCCAGGGCAAGACCCGGCACGATGAGCAACGCACCCGCGCGCGAAGCCGAGTAGCCTGCGACGTCCTGCACGAAAACGGGGATCAGGTAGGTCGTACCGAACAAACCCAGTCCATACGCCAGCGCCACTAGCGCCGTGGCGCGAAAGCCGCCGCCGGAGAAAAGCCGCAGCGCCAGCAGCGGCGCCGCGGCGCGGAACTCCCATGCGATGAAGGCGGCGACCAGGAGCAGCATCGACGCAATGATGGCAGCGAGCGGTATCGATGCCCAACCCGCACCGTGCCCGACCACGGACACGCTGAGCAGGGCGGCGAGCGCCAGGGCCAGAAGCACGAAGCCGGTCCAGTCGAAGCGCGTCCCCGCGCCCTTGCCATGTGGACCGGGCAGGACGCGCCAGCCCAGGACCATGCCCGCGACGCAAAAAGGAAGCGGCACGAGGAAGATCGAGCGCCACCCGAAGCTTTCGAGAAGAATGCCGCCGATGCTCGGTCCGATGGCCGGCACGAGCACGATGCCGAGGCCGAACAGTCCCATGGCGCTGCCGCGGCGCTCGGGCGGAAACACCTCGAACAGCGCGATCATCGCCAGCGGCTGCAGGATGCCGGCCGCCGCGCCCTGCAGCACGCGCGAGACGATCAGCGCTTCCGGGTTCCAGCTTGCCGCGCCAAGCGCGGACGATGCGAGGAAGACGAGCAGCGCGGCGAGGAACGTGCGGCGCTGTCCATGCGCTTCAACCAGCCATGCCGTGGCCAGCATGGTGGTGGTCATCGCGCCGAGAAACCCCGCCGCCACCCACTGCAGCGTGTCGTGGCCGACGTGGAACTCCGCGATCAGCGCGGGGAAGGCGACGTTGACGATGGTTGCGGCGGTGACCGTCGAGACCGTGCCCAGCATGACGGTCGCAATGATCCATCCGCGCGGGCCTTGGGTTATTCGCAGCGGCGGCATCTGGCACGCTGGATGTCGTGACGACCGCGACGCCGCTCACGCCGCGGCGGGCAGCTTCTTCCCGGCCAGCAGCAATGCGAGCTCGCGCAATTCGTCCCAGGGATTGCCTCGTCCGATGCCCTTGGCCAGCGCGTCGAGCCGCGCCAGGCGTGTCAGCAGGCGGGGGATCGCGGCCGGCGCGACGCGTCGCGCCGCGCGCTCCATCGCTGCCTGGCGCTTGCCCCAGACGCGGGCCGAGCGGACGGCGCCGTCGACCGGCATGCCGCCAGCCGCTGCGGCGAGCACGGCCGCGAGCGCGTGGACGTCCTCGCCGAGCTGCCACAACAGCAGCGGCAGCCCTTCGCCGGCGGCTTCGAGCGCGGCGAGTATGCGGCATACGCGCATCGCATCGCCGGCAAGCCATGCTTCGGAAAGCGCGAAGACATCGAAGCGCGCAACGTCGGCGACCGCCTGCTCGACTGCCGAGGGATCGAGCTCGCCCTCGGGCAGCAGCAGTCCCAGCTTCTGCACTTCCTGCTGCGCGGCGAGCAGGTTCCCCTCGGTCGTATCGGCGAGAAACTGCAGCGTGTCGGCGGAAGCGTGCTGCTTCTGCCGCGCCAGGCGCGTCGCGATCCACTGCGGCAATTCGTTGCGCTCGAGCGGGTAAACGGCGATCGTGACGCCGGCTTGCTCGAGCGCCGAAAACCAGGCCGACGCCATGGCGGCGCGATCGAGTCTCGGCAGCGTGATCAGCAGGAGCGCATCGCCGTTCGGATGCCTGGCACAGTCCTCCAGCACGCGCGCGCCTTCGAGCCCGGGTTTGCCGCCCGGCAGGCGGAGATCGATAAGCTTGCGACTGCCGAACAAGCCGAGATTGCGGTTGGCCGCCGACAATGCATCCCATTTGAATCCGCTCTCGGCGACCAGGATTTCGCGATCCTCGAATCCGGCTGCGCGTGCCGCCGCGCGGACTTGATCGGCGGCTTCGATCGCCAGCAGCGGCTCGTCGCCGTGCACGACATAGATCGGTGCCAACCCACGGGCGAGATGTGCAGCCAGCTGGGCGGGACGGACCTGCATCGACAATGGCCGCGAAGAATGCGAAGAGAGCGGCTACGCGACGGGCTTCTTGGCCGCCTGCAGGCGACGCACGATCTGCTGCACCGCGTCGGTCTGCATTTCCCGCCACAGCCGCTGCTCCTGCGCTTCCTTGGCCAGCGCCTCGGTGTCGCTGTAGGTGTAGCTGCGGCGGACCAGCACTTCGGAGGTCGGCAGCCAATCGTTGCCGTCGTTGTCGTGAACGCGGACGAGCACGCGCTTGATCAACAGGAATTCGCTGACCTTGCCGCCTCCTGACAGCGACAGGATCTGCTTGTTGTCCTCGACGCTGACGATGTCCAGCACGACCTGCGCAGCGGGTGGCGTTGCGACGAGCTTGGCCGACCCGATGCCCTCGAGCGAGCGCTTGAGCTCGATGGTGATCGGCAGCGCCGCCGGCGCGCTCAAGAACACCGTGTCGAATGCGTAGTGCGCTTCACCGCGAAGATGGAATCCGCAGGCGGCGAGGGTGCCCGCGGCGACGAACGCGGCGAGCGAGCGCACGCAGCGGCTAGTACGCCAACGCATAAGTTTGCGTACATGCCGAGACGCGGATCCGCGCACCGAGTGCGCGAAGCGAACCGCAGCCATAGCAATGGCTATGGCGAGGATGAGTGACAAAGCAATCGGCGATGCCGGGCGCGTCGAACATAGCGAAACTTGTGGGTTGGCGTACTAAACGACCACATTGACCAGCCGGCCCGGCACGACGACGATCTTTTTCGGGGCCGCGCCGTTGCCGTATTTTTGCACTTCGGGACTCGCGCGGGCGGCGTGCTCGATCGCGGCGCGATCGGCGGTCGACGGCACGGTGAGTTTTCCCCGGAGCTTGCCGTTGACCTGTAGCACGAGCTCGATCTCGTCCTGCGCGAGCGCGAGCGCGTCGACCTTGGGCCATGGCGCGTCGATGATGTCGCCCTGGGCCGCGGCGAACCCCAGGTCTTCCCAAAGCACGTGCGTGACGTGCGGCACCACCGGATTGAGGACCCGAAGAATGAGCGACAGCCCTTCGCGGACGAGCTCGACCGCCGCGGGCGATTCGTCGAACGGAGCATCCTCGAGCGCGTTGAGCATCTTCATGCCGGCCGAGACCACGGTGTTGTACTGGATGCGCCGGTAGTCGTAATCGGCCTGCTTGAGCTGGAGATGGAGCTCGCGTCGGACCGCCCGCAGCGCCGGGGCGACGTCCGACCACGCGATCGTTTGCGGCGCGCGCGCGAGCGCGCCGGCGCGCGACTGCGCGTACGCCCAAAGCCGCTTGAGAAAACGGTAGGCACCTTCGACCCCGGCGTCCGACCACAGGACGCTGTCCTCGGGCGGTCCGGCGAACATGACGAACAGCCGCGCCGTGTCGGCTCCGTAGCGTTCGATGATCTGTTGCGGGTCGACGCCGTTCTTCTTGCTCTTGGACATCGTGCCGGTCCCACCGTACTCGACCGGCAGCCCATCGGCCTTGGCCGTCGCGCCGACGATGTGGCCGTCGGCGTCGAACTGCGCGTCGACCTCGCTCGGGGAAAAATAGTCGATGCCGCCGCCCTCGCCGCGCCGCGAATAGCTGTGGTTGAGCACCATGCCCTGCGTCATCAGACGCGTGAACGGTTCGTCGAATCGAACGAGACCCATGTCGCGCATCACCTTGGTCCAGAAGCGCGCATAGAGCAGATGCAGGATCGCGTGCTCGATGCCTCCGATGTACTGGTCCATCGGCATCCAGTACTCGTCGCGCGCATCGACCATCGTGGGCGCGTCCGGGCACGCGTAACGCATGTAGTACCACGACGAATCGACGAACACATCCATCGTGTCGGTCTCGCGCCGGGCGGGCCGGCCGCACCGCGGGCAAGGGCAGTTGACGAAGTCGGCGTACTTCCGCAGCGGATTGCCGGAGCCGTCCGGCACCAGGTTCTCGGGAAGGATCACCGGCAGCTCGGCCTCGGGCACCGGCACGTCGCCGCAAGCCTCGCAGTACACGATCGGGATCGGCGTACCCCAGTAACGCTGGCGCGAAATGCCCCAGTCGCGCAGCCGATAGGTCGTGCGCTTCTCGCCCAGGCCCATGGCCTCGAGATCGGCGGCGATCGCATTCACCGCGTGCGCGTAGTCCAGGCCGTCGTACTTGCCCGAATGAATGCAGCGGCCGCGCGTCTTGTCCGCGTACCACGCCTGCCAGACGTCGGGTGAGTACGTCTCGCGGGGCACCGCGATTACCTGCCGGATGGGGAGTCCGTATTTCCGCGCGAACTCGGCGTCGCGCTCGTCGTGACCCGGCACACCCATGACGGCGCCATCGCCGTAGGCCATCAGCACATAGTTGGCAACCCACAGCGGAATGCGATCGCCGGTCAACGGATGCACGACGAATAGCCCGGTCGGCACGCCCTTCTTTTCCATCGTCGCGAGCTCGGCTTCGATCACGCTGCCGTGCTTGCACTCGTCGACGAAGGATGCCAGCGCAAGATTGGTCCTGGCCGCGTGGGCCGCCAGCGGATGCTCGGCAGCGACCGCGCAGAAAGTCACGCCCATGATCGTATCGGCGCGCGTCGTGAACACGTACATGCGACCGCCGCCGATCGGCTTTCCATCCTCACCCTGGATGGCGTGCGTGAAGGCGAAGCGCACGCCTTCGCTCTTGCCGATCCAGTTCGCCTGCATCGTGCGCACGCGCTCCGGCCACCCGTCCATCCGCTCCAGATTGTCGAGAAGCTCGTCGGCGTAGTCGGTAATGCGCAGGTAATACATCGGGATTTCGCGCTTTTCCACCAGCGCGTCGGAGCGCCAGCCGCGACCGTCGATCACCTGCTCGTTGGCGAGCACCGTCTGGTCGACCGGGTCCCAGTTGACCACCCCGGTCTTCTTGTAGGCGATGCCTTTTTCCAGCATCTTGAGGAACAGCCACTGATTCCATCGGTAGTAGTCCGGCTTGCAGGTCGTCACCTCGCGCGACCAGTCGATCGCCAGTCCGACCGCCTGCATCTGCTGCTTCATCGTCGCGATGTTGTCGTACGTCCATCGCGCAGGCGGCACGCCGCTTTTGATCGCCGCGTTTTCAGCCGGCAGACCGAAGGCGTCCCAACCCATCGGCATCAGCGCGTTGTAACCGTTCATGCGCAGATGCCGGTACATCATGTCGTTGATCGTGTAGTTGCGGACGTGACCCATGTGCAGGATGCCCGATGGATAGGGGAGCATCGAGACACAGTAATACTTCGGTTTGGCGGGATCCTCGTCGACGCGATAGGCGTCGGTTGCCTGCCAGTGCGACTTGGCGCGGCTCTCGACTTCGGCGGGACGGTAGGGTTGCATCGCGAATGGGAAGCTCGGCGGGAATTATACCGGCAGCAGCCTGTTATCCCCGTCAGCCAGGTAATGGTCCCAGCAATGCGATGACACCCATCAGCGCGAACAGCACGGCGGCGATCATGCGCACGAGCTTGAAGGGAATACGGCGCGCGCTCGCGTTGCCGAGCAGCACCACCGGAACGTCGGCGATCAGCATGCCCAAGGTGGTTCCCGCGACGACCGCCGCGATATTGCCGAATTGTGCCGCCAGCACGGCGGTCGCGATCTGCGTCTTGTCGCCCATTTCGGCGATGAAGAACGCGCCGACGGTGAGCGCAAATGCGCCAAAATTTCCGGCGGCGATCCGCGCTGTATCTTCGGCCTCGTCGGCCTTCAGCGCCCACAGCGCAACGACGAAGAACGAGATCGCGACGAGCCAGCGCAACCAAGATCCTGGCAGGGCGTGCCGCACCCAGTCGCCGACGAAAGCGGCCAGCGTATGGTTGGCCAGCGTCGCGACGAGGATGCCGAGAATGATCGGCACCGGCCGGCGCAGGCGCACGGCGAGCATCAGCGCGAGCAGCTGCGTCTTGTCGCCGATTTCACCGACGGCGATGACGAGGATCGAGGCGAGCAGGGCTTCCACGGCGGCCAGGGAATTGGGTGAGAACCGCCGAGGGCGGAGCCATCGGTCGGTCGGGAGGGCCCGCTCCTCGCCTCCCGTGCGCCAGCGCAGGGCAGCGACGAGTGGCGACTGCTAAAATTGTAGCCTATGCGGAACTCTCACCGCGCCGTCGCGACCCAAGGCGGCACAACACCGTCATGCCACGTCTACTGCAGGCGCTGACCGCCGCCGCAATCCTCGCCGCTTCGGGCGCGGTCGCTTACGCCGCGCCCGTGCGGACCGCGCACGTCGAAGCGGAACTCGTGCCGGAGCGCGGGATGGTCGTCCCGGGCGAGCCGATCACTGTCGCGCTGCGTTTGGCGATGGACCGCGGCTGGCACACCTACTGGCGCAATCCCGGCGACTCAGGGCTGCCGACGACGATCGCCTGGAAGCTTCCCGACGGGGCGCGCGCGGGACCCATACTCTGGCCCGCCCCGCAGGCTTTGCCCGTGGGCCCCTTGCTCAACTACGGCTACGAAGGCGAAGTGCTGCTGCTGACGGAAATCGCGACCGCAAGCGATGTCGGACACGACTCGACGGTGACGCTGGCCGCGCGCGCCGACTGGCTGGTGTGCAAGGAGATCTGCATTCCGGAAGGCGCCGACCTGACGTTGACCTTGCCCGTGGCGGCCGCGGCCGGCGCCGCGCCAACGACGCCGGCGCAATCGCGCTGGAGCGCAGCGATTGCGAGGACTCGCGCGGCATTCCCGAAACCGCTGCAGGGGTGGAATGTCAAGGCGACGGCGCACGGTTCCAACGTCGATCTGACGTTGCTGCCGGCACCCGGCGCGCCGGCCGACATGGGCAAGCTACGTTTCTTTGCCGAGAGCGCCGGCCAGATCGAGCCCAGTGGCACTCAGACGCTGACCCGCGCTGGGGCAGGGTGGACGCTTGCGTTGCCGGTTGCCGTGCAGCGAGTCGGTGAATTCACCCGACTGGTCGGGGTGCTCGAGTCGAGTCCCGGACTCAATGGCAATGAACGCGCCGCGATCATCGACATCCCGCTTTCCGGCACGGTCGTCGCCGCCGCCGCACCGTCGCAATCCTCGCTTCAAGCGCTGCCGCTTACTCCCGCGGATAACGCGTTGTCGCTGGGCGCCGCCGTGGCCTTCGCGCTGATAGGCGGCGTGTTATTGAACCTGATGCCCTGCGTGTTCCCGATCCTGTCGCTCAAGGTGCTGGGCTTTGCCGCGCACGGCGGCAATCGGTCGGCGATGCGCCGGCACGGCCTCGCCTTTGCGGCGGGCGTGGTCGTGTCTTTCTGGCTTTTGGCGATGGGCCTGGTCGCGTTGCGCGCCGCTGGACAGCAGCTCGGTTGGGGCTTCCAGCTGCAGTCGCCACCGGTCGTTGCCGCGCTGGCGCTGCTGTTCTTCGTGCTTGCGCTCAACCTTTCCGGACTTTTCGAGATCGGCCGATTGCTGCCCTCGTCGGTCGCCGGATGGAACGCGAAGAATCCCTACGTCAACGATGCGCTGTCGGGCGTGCTTGCGGTGGTCGTCGCATCGCCGTGCTCGGCGCCGTTCATGGGCGCCGCCCTCGGTTATGCCTTGACCGGTTCGAAGGCCACGACCTGGCTCGTCTTTACCGTGCTCGGCATCGGCATGGCGCTGCCCTACGTGGCGCTCGCATGGTTTCCGGCGTGGCGCGCGCGCTTGCCCAGGCCGGGAGCCTGGATGCTGCGCCTGAAGCAGCTCCTTGCGTTCCCGCTGTACGCGACGGTGATCTGGCTCGCCTGGGTACTCGGCGCGCAGCTCGACAACGACGCCGTCGCGCGCCTGGCGGCGACGCTGCTCTTGGTCGCCCTCGCGCTCTGGGCCTGGCAGGCGAGGCACGGCGGCGGCGGACGGGCATGGAGCGTCGCAGCGGTCGTGAGCCTGGCCGCCGCATCGATCGTCGGGTGGCCGGTAGCTTCCGGCGTGTCCACCGACGTCGCCAGGAAGATAACCGCGGAGTCGGCGCCGTGGCAGGATTACACGCCGCAGCGCGTCGCGCAGCTCGTCGCCGCGGGACAGCCGGTGTTCGTCGATTTCACCGCCGCCTGGTGCGTCACGTGTCAGGTCAACAAGCGGCTGGTGCTCAACACCGATACGGTGCGCCAGGCGTTCGCGCAGGGCAATGTCGCCTTGGTGCGCGCCGACTGGACGCGTCGCGATCCGGTCATCGGCGCCGCGCTCGCCGCGCTCGGCCGCGATGGCGTGCCCGTATACGTCCTGTACCGACCGGACAGAGAGCCCCTGCTGCTGTCGGAGCTGCTGAGCACGAAGGAAGTGCTCGCCGCGATCGGCACACTGCACTCGAGCTAGCGCGGGGCGTCCCGGCGCCGCTTGCGCCTGATTCAAAGTTGGGGTCCGCTGGCATTTTCTCCGGCCTGCGGTATGCTTGCTCTGGCAGGCAAACACTCAGGGAGATCGAGATGAAGAGCACTGCTGGTCCTTGGCGATTTTCGCTCTGTTGCCTTGTCGCGCTGCTCGGCGCATGCACGTCGATGCCGCCACCGACTCAAACTTCAACCGCGGCTCCGACGCGTCAATTGATGCTGATCGGCAGCGAGGAGAAGTTCAACTGGGACGATACCGGCAAGGCCATCTACTTGGCGCCCGGCCGAGACCAGGTGCTGATCGTCGACATCGGCACCGATCCGCTGGCACCGACCATCGTCGGCAGGCTGCCGCTGATGAACACCATCATCGGCCCGCCGACCAACCTGCAGATCACGCCCGACGGCAAACTCGCGCTGGTTGCCAATTCGCTCGACTGGGTCGCCGACGGCGCGGGCTGGAAAGACGTGCCTGACAACAAGCTCTATGTCATCGATCTGACGGCGAGCCCGCCCAAGCTGGTCGACACCGTCATCGTCGGCAAGCAGCCGTCGGGCCTGTCGATCAATCACAACGGCGACCTGGCGCTGGTGGCGAACCGCGCCGACAACTCGATCTCGGTGCTCAAGATCAACGGCCGGTCGGTCAAGGTGATCGACACGGTCGCCATGGGCGAGATCGTCACGCACGTCGCCATTACGGCCGACGGCAAGCACGCGGTCGCCGCGAAGTTCAACAACCACAAGGTCGCGCTGCTCGACATCGCCGGCGACAATGTCAGCTATGGCAAACGTGACTTGCCGGCCGGCTGGTGGCCGTATAACGTCGACGTCACGCCCGACGGCAAGCTCGCGATCACGGCCGATAACGGGTTCTCCGGCGCCTCGGACGGGAACGTCGATACGGTCAGCGTCATCGATCTGGAAGCCAACCCGCCGCGCGTCATCGACAAGGTGGTCATCGGCGACGGCCCGGAAGGATTCGCGGTCAGCCCGACCGGAAAAATCGCCGTCGCACTGATACTGCGCGGATCGTTCTCGGACAGGAAAGCCTTCTTCTACAATCGCAACGGCAGCGTGGTCGCGCTCAAGATCGACGGCAAGAAAGTCACGCGGCTGAACGAAATCGAGGTTCGCGGCGTCCCCGAGGGTGTCGTCTTCAGCGATGACGGCCAGTACATCTATGTGGGCAATTTCCTCGACAGCGACGTATCGATTCTGCGCGTCGATGGCGACCGGATCGTCGACACCGGCAGGCGCATGAGTCTCCCCGGCCATCCAGCGTCGATGCGCGGCCGCGCGCGCTGATCTTGTCGGCATCGCGCGGCTGCCGGCGCTGGGCCGCCGCGTTCGTTGGCGGGCTGTCGCTGGCGGCCTGCGGGCCGCCAGCCGAGCGCCCGCTGCAGGGCTACGTCGAAGGCGAATACGTGCGCGTCGCCGCCCCGTTCGCGGGCACGCTGCAGAAGCTCAGCGTACAGCGCGGTGCGGATATCGCTGCCGGCGCACCGATGTTCGCGTTGGAAAGCGAGAACGAAATCGCCGCGCGGCGCCAGGCCGAGCAGCAGTTGCAGGCGGCGGAAGCCCGGCTGGCCAATCTCAAAACCGGCAAGCGGCCGCCCGAAGTTGCCACGGTTGCCGAGCAATTGCGCCAGACCCAGGCGGCGCGGGAGCTCTCCGCCGCGAATTTCCGACGGCAGGAGGCGCTGTTCAAGTCGGGATTCATCAGCAAGGCCGCGCTGGACGACGTGCGCACGCAGTTGCAGCGCGATGACGCCGCGGTGGCGCAGTTGCAGGCGACCGTTACGACCGCCAAGCTGCCGGCGCGTCCCGACGAAATCCGGGCAGCCGAGGCGGACGCCGCGGCGGCGCGCGACGCGCTCGCGCAGGCCGACTGGCGACTGTCGCAGCGCGCGGTGGCGGCTCCCACGGCGGCGCATGTCAGCGATACCTATTACGTCGTCGGCGATTGGGTCCCCGCGGGCGGTGTCGTTGCGAGCCTGCTGCCCGCGGCCAACGTCAAGATCCGTTTTTTCGTTCCCGAAACGGAGTTGGGGCGCATTAAGCCCGGGCAGACCGTCGATTTCAACTGCGACGGATGCGGTGCCGCGATGAGTGCCAAGGTGACCTTCATTTCCGACCGTGCCGAGTTCACGCCCCCCGTGCTGTACTCGAAAGAAAACCGGGCGAAGCTCGTCTACCTGGTCGAGGCGAAGCCCGCGGCGGACGTGGCGGCCAGGCTCAACGCGGGGCAGCCCGTCGACGTGACGCTGCCCCGGTCCGGCTAGCCGCACCATCGACCGTCCGACGCGATGGGTCGCAACACTCCGATGAGCGCAGATACCGACATCGACGCGACGTTCTGCTTTGTGGACATCGCGGGTTACACCGCGCTGACCGACACGCACGGCGGCATGGCCGCGGCGGACCTCCTCGATGAATTTTGCGACTTGATCCGCTCGTCGCTGGGGCCGCGCGGTCGATTGCAGTCGATGACGGGCGATTGCGCGTTCCTGGTGTTCGCTGAGCCGCTTTCCGCCACCCAGACACTATCGGCGCTCTATCGGTCGATCGCCGATCGCCTGCATTTTCCGGTCGTGCGGGCGGGACTGCACCACGGTCCGGCCTTGCTGCGCGGAAACGTCCATTTCGGCTCGACCGTCAACATCGCGGCCCGTGTCGCCGCGCAAGCGGTAGGAGGACAGATCCTTTGCACCAGGCAGATTGCCGACGCGCTGGTCGCGGCCGAAGTGTCCGACGTCGAGATCGAGCATCGCGGATCGGTCCTCCTCAAGAACCTGCCGCAGCCGGTCGATCTGTACGAATTGTGTCTGCCCGGCTGCACCCGTGATTACGCGATCGACCCGGTGTGCAAGATGCAGGTCGATAAGCGGCGCGCCGCGGGCGATCTTCACTTCGACAAGCGAACCTACTGGTTTTGCTCGCTTGAATGCGTGGGGCGCTTCGCCCGGCAGCCTTCCGCGTACCTGCCGACCGGCCAACCGTGATGACGAACGCGCAAGGTCCCGGCGACAAGGACGTCGTCATCGACGTACGCGGCCTGAACAAGTACTTCGGCAACAACCACGCCGTCAGGGACCTGACGCTGACGGTGCGACGCGGCGAGATCTTCGGCTTCCTCGGTCCCAACGGCAGCGGCAAGACCACGTCCATCCGCATGCTGTGCGGACTGCTCACCCCCGACAGCGGGGAAGGAACCTGTCTCGGTTACGACATCATCGGGCAGACCAAGCAGATCAAGCGGCACGTCGGCTACATGACGCAGCGGTTTTCGTTCTGGGAAGACCTGACGATCCGCGAGAACCTGCGCTTTGTCGCTCGCATGTACGGCATGGCCGACGGCGCGGAGCGCGTCGACCAGGCGTTGGACCATCTGGGGCTCGCGTCGCGCGCGAATCAGCTTGCCGGCGCGCTGTCGGGCGGCTGGAAGCAGCGGCTCGCGCTCGCCGCCTGCCTGCTGCACGATCCACAGCTCCTGCTGCTCGATGAGCCCACCGCGGGGGTCGATCCGAAGGCAAGGCGTGACTTCTGGGAAGAGTTGCATGCGCTCGCGGCGCGCGGTATCACCGTGCTGGTCAGTACGCACTACATGGATGAAGCGGAGCGTTGCCACAAGCTCGGCTATATCCTGTACGGCAAGCTGCTGGTGCAAGGCACCGCCGAGGAAGTCATCGCCAGCCAGCAGCTTTCGACCTGGGAGGTCACCGGACCCGACCTCCCGGCACTGGCCGAGCGGCTGCGCGCCGTTCCGGCGGTCGAACAGGTCGCCGCGTTCGGCACGGCGTTGCACGTCACGGGCTCGAATCGCGACGCTCTCAGGGCCGCGCTGCAGCCGCTCATGGGCGAATCCGAACTGACGTGGCGCGAGGTCGCGCCCGGGTTGGAGGACGTCTTCATCCACCTGATGCGCAATGCGCCCGAGCCGTCCGACGAGAACGGCGGCCGCGCGGCTCACGAGCGCGCGCCGTGAACGAGGGTTGGTTTTCGATATCCCGCTGGCTGGGCATCGTCGGCAAGGAATTCATCCAGCTCAAGCGGGACCGGCTGACGTTCGCGATGATCGTCGGCATTCCGGTCGTGCAGCTCGTAATGTTCGGCTATGCGATCAATTCCGATCCGAAGCGTCTGCCGACGGCGCTTCTGGTCGCCGATCGCAGTGAATTTTCGCGCAGCATTCTCGCCGGGCTGCAGAACAGCCTCTACTTCGATTTCATCGGCGAGGCGCGTGACGAAGACGACGCGGACCGCATGCTGGCGGACGGCGAGGCGCAATTCGTCATCACGATACCAGCCGATTTTTCGCGCCGGCTCGTCCGTGGCGAACGTCCGGCGATGCTGGTCGAAGCCGACGCGACCGATCCGACCGCGACCGGCAATGCGATCGCCGCGGTCAGCCAGCTCGCGGACACCGTCTTGAGCCACGATCTGACCGGATCGCTGGCGCCGCTCGCCGCGAGCCCGGCGCCGTTCAGCGTCATCGTGCATCCGCGCTACAACCCGGAGGCGATCACGCAGTACAACATCGTCCCCGGTCTGATGGGCGTCATCCTGACGATGACGATGGTCATGATGACCGGGCTCGCAATCACGCGCGAGCGCGAGCGCGGCACGATGGAGAACCTGCTCGCCACGCCGGCGACAGTGCTGGAGGTGATGACCGGCAAGATCATTCCCTACATCCTGATCGGGCTGGTCCAGGTTTCGATCGTCCTCGGTCTCGCGCGTCTGCTGTTCGGTGTCCCGATCCAGGGCAGCGTCAGCCTGCTGTATCTGGCGGTGTTGCTGTTCATCGCCGCGAACCTGATGCTGGGCTTGACGATTTCGTCCGTGGCCGGAAACCAGCTGCAGGCGATGCAGATGACCTTTTTCTTTTTTCTGCCATCGATGCTCCTGTCGGGATTTATGTTCCCGTTCCGCGGCATGCCCGGCTGGGCGCAGGTGATCGGGCAGGCGCTGCCATTGACGCATTTCCTGCGAATCGTGCGCGGCGTGCTGCTCAAGGGCAACGCCTGGGCGGCCATCTGGCCCGATGTCTGGCCCATCATCGTGTTCGGGCTGGTGATCATCGGCATCGGGCTCAGGACCTTCCGCAGCACGCTCGATTAGTTCCTTCTTGACCGCGCGCGGGGCCGCGGCTTATTGTGGGACGAAGCCCTTGCAATGGCCGCCTCGGTTCCCAAGTCGATGCAATCTCCTGACACCCCCACGTTTCGCCAGGGCGACAGCGGGACGAGCTTTCCGCCGCGCTACGACGGCCCGCGAATGCTCGCGCAGGCATTGACGCGACTTGCCCGCAGCGACTCGGTGTTTACCCGCGACGGGCCGCGCGCCGACGTCGAATATCGCGACCTCGGCTGGGCGGAGGCGACCGGCGGGGCGGTCGGCGCCAAGCACATTCGCGCTATCCGTCCGTTCGAGGCCGAGACGGGCTGGCACTGGCACGACATGACGGGGCACTTCGTCTATGTGCTCAAAGGCTGGGTGACTTTTCGCTATGCAGGAGCCGACGAACCCGTGACCGTGCATGCCGGCTCGTCGCTCTCGCAGCCGGCCGGTGTCGCACATAACGTCGTCGCCCGCTCCGACGACCTGGAGCTGATCGAGATCAATCTTCCCGCGGGATACGGCACGTGGGCATTGCCCGCCGAGCCGGGTATCGGCGGCGGACACCACGGGTGAGCCTCGATCCGGCCGCGCCTCCCGTGCCGGCGCACGCTGCCGCTGCCGCGGTCGGGACCGACAGCCTGGCGGTCGCGGCCCCGCCGCCAACCCGGGCGCGCGATCGCATTTCCGCCGTGCTTTTTCCGATCGCCACGTTTGCGCTGCTCCTGCTCGCCTGGCAATTCCTGGTGCGTCTGTTCGGCGTACCCGAATACATCCTGCCGGTGCCCACCGAATTCCTGGCCAAGCTGGTCGAGTCGCGCGCGCTGATCTGGCAGCACACGCTGGTGACGGCGAGTGAAGTCGTCCTCGGGTTTCTCTTCGCCGCCGCGATCGGCGTGCCGCTGGGGCTCATGATCGTCTCGCTCAAATGGCTGGAACGCTCGCTCTATCCGCTGATCGTGTTCTTCCAGCTCATCCCGAAGATCGCCGTGGCACCGTTGTTCGTCGTCTGGTTCGGCTTCGGTCCGTTCCCGAAGATTCTGCTCACTTTCATGCTCTGTTTTTTTCCGACGCTGGTGGCGAGCATGACCGGGTTCCGCGCGCTCGACGAACGCGTGCTGTATCTGTCGCGATCGATGGGCGCGACCGGCATGCAGACCTTTCGCTACGTCCGGCTGCCCTCGGCATTGGCGCACATCTTCGGCGGCTTCAAGGTGTCGATCGTCTTTGCCGCCACGGGTGCGATCGTCGCCGAGTTCGTCGGTTCCAACTCGGGCCTCGGCTATTTGCTGCTGCGCGCCACCAGCTATCTCGACATGCCGCTGATCTTCGCGGTCCTGGTCGCGTTATCGGCGATCGGCATCGTATTCAGCTACGCCGTACAATTGCTCGAGCGCGTGTGCATGCCCTGGCAGCGCCGCTGAAGTCGAAGTCCTTTCAAAACGACACCGGGTGGAGGAAAAATGAATCGAACAGTACTCATGGTCACAGCGGTCGCGGCGTTTGCCGGCTTGGTTGGCGCAGCGTCGGCGCAGCCACTCAAACCGATGAAGCTGACGCTCAATTTCCTGGCCGGCGGCCCGCAGGCAGGATTTATGCTGGCCAAGAATTCGGGTTACTACAAGGATGCCGGCATCGATCTGACGATCGAGGAGGGTAAGGGATCGGCCACGACCGCGCAGCAGGTCGCGACGGGACAGACCGACGTCGGTTTTGCCGATGCCCCGGCGGCGATGCAGATTCGCTCCAAGGGAGCGCCGGTCAAGATCATTGCGCCGATACTGCAGACCAACGGGTTTGCGATCATCTCGATCGAAGGCTCCGGCATCAAGTCGCCGAAGGACCTGGTGGGCAAGAAGCTCGCCGTGCAGCCCGGAACCGCGCAGACGACCTTGCTCGACGCCATACTCGCCGAGAACAAGCTCGACAAAGGACGCCTCGACATCGTCAACATCGATCCGGCCGCGCTGGTCGGCGCGCTGCTCGAGAAAAAGGTCGATGCGATCCTGGCCGGCGCCGACTTCCAGAGTGTCCAGATGCGCGACCGCGGATTCAAGGTCAATGACATCCTCTACCGCGACGTCGGCGTGCCGACGGTGGGGCTGTCGATCATCGCTCGCGACGACCGTCTGAAGGAGAACCCCGACCTGTACCGGAAATTCGTCGCGGCCAGCCTCAAAGGCTGGGAAGACGCGCGAAAGAATCCCGACGCCGCGGCGGCGGCGGTCGCCGAGCAGTTTCCGTCGGCCGGCAAGGATCAGATGCTCAAGCAGCTCAATGTCGACCTGACGCTGGTCTGCGCGCCGGGTGCCACATCGCTCGGACGCGTGCCCGACAAGAACTGGCAGATCACCTTCGACCTGTTGACGATGTATCTCAACTTGCCGAAGGACAAGCCGATCAGCGACTACTACAGCAACGATTTCCTGCCGCCGAACGGGCCCAAGTGCGGGTGATGGCAATGCCCGTGGCCATCGAGGCGTCCGGTCCGGTCGCGGCCACCGGGGGCGCCTCGATCTCCGGCCGCAGCGTCGGCAAGCGGTTCGCCGGAAAGAGCGGGATGTTCACCGCGCTCGAGGACGTTTCGTTCGATATCGGGGGCGGCGAGTTCGTGAGCCTCATCGGACCTTCCGGCTGCGGCAAAAGCACGCTGATGCTGATTGCGGCCGGCCTCATTCCGTTGACCAGCGGCGAGCTCATCGTCGGCGGCAAACTCCTGGAGCGGCCGCTGACCGACGTCGGCATCGTCTTTCAGGATCATCTGCTGCTCGAGTTTCGCAGCGCGCTCGACAACGTGCTGTTGCAGGCGCAGATCCGTCGGCTGCCGCTTGCGCCCGCGCAAGCCGCGGCGGCCCGCATCCTGGAGAAGCTCGGCATTCCCGAGCTTGCGCGCGACCGCTACCCGCACCAGTTGTCCGGAGGCATGCGGCAAAGGGTATCGATCGCGCGGGCGCTGATCCACCAGCCGTCCATCCTGCTGATGGACGAGCCTTTCGGCGCGCTCGATGCGATCACGCGAACGCAGATTAGACACGATCTCGAGCTCCTGTGGATGGAAACACGCAAAACAGTGCTGTTCATCACGCACAGTATCGACGAGGCGATAGGGCTATCCGACCGCGTTCTCGTGATGTCGCCCAATCCCGGCCGTATCGTCGACGAAATCGCGATCGACCTGCCGCGGCCGCGGCCGGCGGTGCTCGGCGAGGATTCGAGCTTCAACGCCTACGCGGAGCGCATTCACGGCGCTTTCCTGCGCATGGGCGTGATCAAGTACTGAAGTCGATGCGGATCCTCGTGACCGGGTCCGCCGGGTTTCTGGGGCAGGCGTTCGCCGCGCGTGCGCGCGAAGCGGCGCACGAGGTGACCGGACTCGATCTCGCCGCCGGTGCCGACGTGCGCTGCGACATCGGCGATCCGCTCGCCCTCGCCGATGCGATGACGCGGGCGAGACCCGAACTCGTCGTGCACCTTGCGGCCATCCTGACCGATGCGGCGGCCAATGATCCCGTCGCGGCGGTTCGCGTTAACGTCGGCGGGACCGCCGCCGTGTTCGCAGCGGCGCGCGCCGCGGGCGTGCGCCGCGTCGTGTACGCGAGCTCGGTCGCTGCTGTCGGTCCGTGCGTCGAGGGCAGCGGCGACGACGTCGCATTGCGGCCGCAGACCGCGTACGGCGCAACCAAGGCGGCGGGCGAGCATCTGGCGCGTGCGCTGAACGCCCTGCCGGGCTATCCGGCCTGCGTCGCGCTGCGCTTCGGATGGGTCTACGGCCCTGGCCGCGAGCGCGGATGGCGGATAGCCCAGGAAGTCGTCGAGCGATTTGCCCGAGGTGACCGCCGCGTTGCGTTCCCCGACTTTGCCGAAGCGATCGACTGGACCTACGTCGATGACGCGGTGTCGGTCCTCATGCGGGCGATCGAGGCGCGGCTGCCTCGTTACGCCGCGTTCAACGTCGTCGGAGACCGACGGCCGATGCGAGACGCCATCGCACATTTGCGGCGACGCTTTCCAGAAGTGGAGGTGCATACGGAGGCAGCCACCACGCCGCCCAGCGGCTGGGGCGTGCGCAACGACGGCCTCGAAGCGGCGTTAGGTTATGTGCCCGCGACCGGACTGGAGGACGGTATCGACGCCATGCTCGCCGCGCTTTCGCGAAGCGAGACGGGACGCTCGACGCGCTAGCTTGGGCTGCGGGTCAGGGCGTCTTCGAGCGCGCGTGCTGAAGCTGATAGATCGAGGTATCGATCGAAGGTGCCGCGGCACCGAGCAACGCGCGCACGCCATCCGCAAGCGTCTCGCCGGCATCGCGGACGTCCGCCTCCGACGTTCCCTCGACCAGTACGATGCAGCTCGGCACCGCGGTGGCATCGGCACGCGCTTTCCTTTCTGCCGTTTCGATGCGACTGATGGCGTCGTCGGCAACGCAGAGGTGGACGCCGGCCACCCCCTTGCGTCCAACCAGCGGCGGCAACAGCCGGGTGCGCAGTGCGTCGAGCGCATCGGCGCGATGGACGGCGGGAAGCTCGAAGCGCTGCGTCAGCATGAAGCCTCCCTGGCCCACACCTTCGCTGAACGCGACTCGACAGATGGAGCGGGCGACGCGGCGAAACGACGGGACGACGCGCTGCGTCCACGGGGTCGGGGCATTGAGCCGGTCGAGATAATCCTTGCCCCCCAGTGTTTCGGCACGGTCGGCTTCGTACAGGTTGAAGTACGCGGGCGCACCGGCGATCGCGATGTAGCGCCTGCCGCGCAGAAAGCCCGGAATGGCCACCCGCTCAGGCATGTGCTCGCGGTTGTGCCATTGATAGAACTCGTCGGTGGCTTCGGGCACGAGATCGTGCCAGATGCAGACCGCGCCCAGTCCCGCCAGACTCATCGTCTATCCGGCAGCGGAGAACTGCACGTCGAGCGTGCCGAAATCGCCGTAGCGAACCACCAGCGCCGTCTCGAGCGGAAGCTCGACGATGCCGCAGTACGAACCGGTCGTGACGACTTGTCCCGCCTTCAGCCACACGCTCTTGCCATAGCCACCGCGGGCGAGAAAATTGGCCAGCCAGTACAGTGGTCGCAATGGATGTCCGTCCGGATGCCTGCCTTCCCGGGTCACCAGGGTTCCGTCCGCACCGTGGATCACGATGGGAAAGGCGCCGAGCGAAAGACCAAAGGGATTGGACAGCACCGGTCCGACGAACAGTCCCTGGTTCGCAATGCTGTCGGCAAGGAGCTCCGGAAAGGTGATCGGCGCAGGATCCGCATATCGCGGGCCCATCAGCTCCAGGACCAGGCGCGCCTCGCCGATCGCCGCGCGCACCTCGGCGTCGTCGTAAGGGGCCGCGCGCGCCGGCAAGTCGCGCCCGAGGACGAATGCGATCTCGGGCTCGACCCGGGCCATGCCGGCCGCCGGCAGGATCGGACATGGGGCTACCCGGACGATCGTCGGCGCGAAAATCGCCGCCGCGGCGATCGTCCGTTCCGTTGTCGGGACCGAACACTTCCAGCCGCCAATCTCGAGCTCGAGCATTTCGCCGACGCGGCGTTGTATCGCGAGACCCGCGTCGACGTCCGCTGGACGGCACGACGCAGGCAGCCTGGCGCCCGGGCGCCGCGCGCTTCGGGCTGCGACGAGTTGCTGCGCAGCGGCTTCGATCGCGGCATCCATCGGCAAGGTCCTTCGAGCTGTCATGCGTTCACGCGCCGCAAAACGTCGGCGCTTGCCATCGTATAATTGCGGCCACCGCGCCTGTCAACCCGGCGTCCCGCCGTTTGGCCGATCGCGGCCACCTTTACTCGCGGGTGCCTCGATGGTCTCCTACGACTTTACCGGCCGCACGGCCATCATTACGGGTGGCGCCGGCGGTTTCGGACGCGCCATCGCCGCTCGCCTTCATGCTTCCGGTGCGTCGGTCGCGCTGTGGGATCTCGACGCCCCGGGTGTTGCCGCGGCGGCTCAGGTGCTGGGCGAGCGCGCGCTGGGCCTCACCGTGGACACGACCGACGAAGTTGCGGTGGCGGCCGCTGCCCGCGCGGTCCTCAAGCGCTTCGACCGCATCGATTTCCTGATCAACAACGCCGGAATTCTGGGGCCCGTGTCCAATACCTGGGAGCACAGCACAGAGGATTTTCGCCGCGTCCTCGACATCAATCTGACGGGAACGTTCATCTGCTGTCGCGTCATCGTGCCCCTGCTTCTCGCCAATGCGCCGGAGCCGAAGCGCGGGCAGCGCGGGCATATCGTCAACGTATCGTCGATACAGGCCAAGGAGGGCATGCCGCGCGCTGCCGCCTACGCGGCATCGAAGGCAGGGATCGTCTCGCTCACCAAGACGCTCGGCAAGGAACTCGCCGAATCGGGTATTCCGGTCAATGCCGTGACGCCCGCCATTGTGGCGACGCCGATGGCCGCCGGCCTGCCACCGGAGCGCGAAAAGGAAATCCTGGCGCGGATCCCGATGCGGCGCTTCGGCACCGTCGAGGAAATCGCGGCGCAGATCGCCTGGCTTTGCTCGGAGGACTGCTCATTCGCGACCGGAGCGATATTCGACCTTTCGGGCGGCCGCGCGACGTACTAGTTGTTCTTATAGTCCGGCGCGTCGTGCCGGAGCCGGCGTGGGTCCTGTCTCGCTGTAGCCCAAGCGCGCCGGCGGGTGCGCTCACAGGATGTATTGCGCCAGATTGTCGTCCTTGACGACGCCGGCAAGCCGCTCATCGACGTACGCCGCATCGATGCTGATCGTCCGGCCATCGAGCTTGGCCGCGCTGAACGAAACCTCGTCCAGCAGCCGCTCCATCACCGTATACAGCCGCCGCGCGCCGATGTTCTCCTGTTTTTCGTTGACGGCGAAAGCGATTTCGGCGAGCCGGCGAATGCCGTCCGGCCGAAAATCGAGGTCGACGTGCTCTGTGGCAAGCAGCGCCTGGTACTGGCGGGTAAGGCAGGCATCGGTCGCGGTAAGGATCTGCTCGAAGTCGTCAACCGACAGGGAGGCAAGCTCGACGCGGATCGGAAATCGTCCCTGCAGCTCAGGTATCAGGTCCGACGGCTTGGACAGGTGAAACGCCCCGCTGGCGATGAACAGGATGTGGTCGGTCTTGATCATGCCGTACTTGGTGGCGACCGTCGTACCCTCGACCAGCGGCAACAGGTCGCGCTGAACGCCCTGACGCGAGACGTCGGCACCCTGCATCTCCTGGCGGCTCGCGATCTTGTCGATCTCGTCGAGGAAGACGATCCCGTTCTGCTCGACGTTGGCGAGCGCCTGGGTCTTGAGCTCGTCGTCATTGATCAGCTTGCCAGCCTCTTCGTCGATCAATACCTTGAGCGCCTCGCCGACATTCATCTTTCTGAGCTTGCGCTTGCCGCCCGACATCTGCTGGAACATGCCCTGGATCTGGCTCGTCAGATCCTCCATGCCCGGCGGCGCCAGAATTTCCATCTGGGTCGGCAGCACCGAGAGCTCGACTTCGATATCCTTGTCGTTGAGCTTTCCTTCGCGCAGCATCTTGCGGAATTTCTGGCGGGCGGCCGAATCCGTCGGCTGCATGTCGTGAAAATTCACTTCCCGCGCGGGTGGAAGCAACGCGTCGAGCACGCGCTCCTCGGCGGCGTCGGCGGCACGATCACGCACCTTGCGCGCCTCCGATTCGCGGGTCTGCTTGATCGCCGTCTCGGCCAGGTCGCGGATGATCGTGTCGACGTCGCGGCCGACATAGCCGACCTCGGTGAACTTGGTCGCCTCGACCTTGATGAACGGGGCGTCGGCGAGCTTGGCGAGACGGCGCGCGATTTCGGTCTTGCCGACGCCGGTCGGTCCGATCATCAGGATGTTCTTCGGCGTGATTTCCTGGCGCAGCGGGTCGGCGACCTGCTGGCGGCGCCAGCGGTTGCGCAGCGCGACCGCGACGGCTTTCTTCGCCTTCGCCTGGCCGATGATGTGCTTGTCGAGTTCCGAGACAATCTCGGCGGGGGTCATGGTGCTCATCCTGGTTCCTTCGCTTACTCGATCGTTTCGATCACGCGGTTGTGATTCGTGTAGATGCACATGTCGCCGGCGATGCCGAGCGACTTCTCGACGATCTCGCTCGGCGACAGCTCGGTGTTCTCGATCAGCGCACGCGCCGCGGCCTGCGCATACGCGCCGCCGGAGCCGATCGCGCAGATACCGCCTTCGGGGTCGAGCACATCGCCGTTGCCCGTGATGACGAGCGTCGCCTGCGCGTCGGCGGCGATCAGCATCGCTTCCAGCCGGCGCAGCATGCGGTCGGTGCGCCAGTCTTTCGCGAGTTCGACGGCCGCGCGCGTGAGGTTGCCCTGGTGCTTCTCGAGCTTCGCCTCGAAGCGGTCGAGCAGCGAGAACGCGTCGGCGGTGCCGCCCGCGAAGCCGACCATCACCTTGCCGCCGTAGATGCGCCGGACCTTCTT
>DASXPJ010000005.1:0-1580 GCA_036493675.1 Casimicrobiaceae bacterium | reverse complement strand
TGATGCGGTCCCGCTTGGCTGACGGCGGCGCCTTGGCCATTTGCTGCTCCCTGCTGTTGTTGTAGGCCGGTCGTGATGTAGCGGCCGATTATTGGTGGCGTTTTGTAACATCGCGGCGATAGAGTGTCGACGGAATGGAGTGAGACATGAGCGATGACAGGCATACGCTGCGCAGCGCTCGCATCGGTGCGACGATCCTGGCGCATGGCGCCGAGCTGTGTTCGCTCAAGACCGCCGAGGGACTCGAACTGCTCTGGCAGGCGGGGCCGGAATGGCCGCGGCATGCGCCGCTGCTGTTTCCGATCATCGGCGAGGTCAGGAACGAGCAGATCCGCGTTCGCGGCAAGCTCTACAGGATGCAGCGCCATGGCGTCGCGCGGGATCACGACTTCGCCTGGGTGGAGCGCTCGCCGCAGTCGTGCAAGCTGCTGCAGACCGACACTGCGAAGACGCGCGCACATTTCCCGTTCGCCTACCGGCTGATACTCAGCTACGCGCTTCGGGGCGCCGACCTGGAAATCACGATAGCCATCGCAAATCCCGGCGACGACGTCCTGCCGTGTTCGATCGGCGCGCATCCGGCGTTGCGTTGGCCCTTGCTGCCGGGCCTGCCGAAGGAAGATTACCGGCTGACCTTCTCGCACGATGAGCCCGCGCCGATCCGGCGCTTGAGTAAGGACGGCTTGCTGCTGCCTGATCCGCGCCCGAGTCCAATTCAGGGCAGGGTGCTCTCTCTCTCCAAGCGCCTGTTCGACGAGGACGCTGTTATTCTCGATCACCTCGCGAGCAGGTCAGTGCGCTATGCCGCCGACAAAGGGCCTGCACTCGAAGTATCATGGGACGGCTTCGGTCAGCTCGGCATCTGGTCGAAACCGGACGACGCGCCGTTTCTCTGCATCGAGCCATGGCACGGCTTTGCCAGTCCGGTCGGTTTCGACGGCGAATTTACGGACAAGCCAGGCCTGATGCACATCCCGCCGGGCGACGCGCGCGAATTCCGCTACACCATCGGGGTGCGCTAGCTGGCTCGGGCGAGCGCCGGCACCCTGCCCAACAGCCGATCGAACACGTCGCGCAAGGTGGCGTCGGAATTGGAGACGCCGCTGCGGCTGCGCCAGGCGACATAGCCGTCGGGACGGACCAGCACCGCGCCGTCTGGCTCGATGCCGTAGGCATCGTGCCAATTGCTATCGGGATCGCTGATCTCGGTGTCCTTGCCGATGACGTGAGTGACCAGCGGCGGCCAGGAGATGGCGATACCTTGCGCGGCGCGCTGCCAGGCCTCGCCTTGCGCGCCGGCCATCAGCACGAAGCGGGGGCCGAACAGGTCGATGCTCGAAATCTCCTCATTGCCGCGCTTGAGCCAGACATGCGGCGCGCGGCTGCCGGGCCGCGCCGAAGGCACATATTGCGTGACCATGTCCTCCAGCGCGGCCGCCGGCGTACCGTCCGGCACCACGGCCGTCGACTCATAGCTCGCGCCGAAGATCAGGCCCTGCTCGTTCAAAAACTCGCGGCGCGGCAGCACCCCGGCCTTGTTTTCCGTGCGGCCCATCGACATCGCGTTGGCGAGCGAATTC
>DASXPJ010000004.1:0-57464 GCA_036493675.1 Casimicrobiaceae bacterium | reverse complement strand
GACCGCTGGTTCCTGTCGCAGATCAAGGAAATCGTCGACACCGAGCTCGCGATAGAAAAGCGCGAGCTTGGCGATTTTGCCGCCGACGAACTCAGGTCGCTCAAACGCATGGGATTTTCCGACCGCAGGCTGGCGCATTTGTGGAAGCGGAGCGAAGCGGAGGTGCGCGCGCGCCGCCATGCGCTGAGCATACGGCCAGTGTACAAACGCGTCGACACCTGCGCCGCGGAATTCTCGACCCGCACGGCTTACATGTATTCGACCTACGAGGACGAGTGCGAGGCGCAGCCGACCGATCGCCGCAAGGTGATCGTGCTGGGCGGCGGACCAAACCGGATCGGGCAGGGGATCGAGTTCGACTACTGCTGCGTCCACGCGGCGCTGGCGCTGCGCGAAGACGGCTACGAGACGATCATGGTCAACTGCAATCCGGAGACCGTGTCCACCGACTACGACACGTCCGACCGGCTCTATTTCGAGCCGCTGACCCTGGAGGATGTGCTGGAGATCGTGCACGTCGAAAAGCCGTTCGGCGTGATCGTGCAATACGGCGGCCAGACGCCGCTCAAGCTAGCGCGCGATCTCGAGGCGAACGGCGTACCCATCATCGGCACGACGCCCGACATGATCGACATGGCCGAGGACCGCGAGCGGTTCCAGCAGATGCTGCATCGTCTGGGCTTGCGCCAGCCGCCGAACCGCACGGCGCGCACCGAGTCCGACGCGCTCAAGGCTGCCGAGGAAATCGGCTATCCACTGGTGGTGCGGCCATCGTACGTGCTCGGCGGCCGGGCGATGGAGATCGTGCACGAGCAGCGCGACCTCGAGCGCTATATGCGCGAGGCCGTCAAGGTGTCGAATGATTCGCCCGTGCTGCTCGATCGGTTCCTGAACGACGCCATCGAGGTCGACGTCGATGCACTGGTCGACAACAGCGGCAATGGCAAGGCCGTGGTCATCGGCGGCATCATGGAGCACGTCGAACAGGCGGGCGTCCACTCGGGCGATTCAGCCTGCACTTTGCCCCCGTTCTCGCTGTCCAAGGCGCTGCAGGACGAGCTGCGGCGCCAGACGGTCGCGATGGCACATGGACTCGAAGTCGTCGGGCTGATGAACGTCCAGTTCGCGATCCAGTTTCCGCAGGGCAACGGCGAGGGCGTGGTCTACGTGCTCGAAGTCAATCCCCGTGCGTCGCGCACCGTCCCCTATGTGTCGAAGGCGACCGGACGGCCGCTGGCCAAGATCGCCGCGCGCTGTATGGTTGGCCAGTCGCTGGCAAGCCAGGGCATCACGCATGAAATCGTGCCGCCGTATTTTTCGGTCAAGGAAGCCGTGTTCCCGTTCATCAAGTTCCCCGGCGTCGACACCATACTTGGCCCGGAGATGAAATCGACGGGCGAAGTGATGGGCGTCGGCGAGTCGTTCGCCGAGGCTTTCGTCAAGTCGCAGCTCGCTGCCGGCGTACGCCTGCCCAGAAGCGGCAAGGTTTTCGTCAGCGTCAGGAACCCCGACAAGCCGCGCGCGATCGAAGTAGCGCGCATCCTCGCCGGACTCGGGTTCACGCTGGTCGCGACGCGGGGCACGGCGGCCGCGCTCGCGGCCGCAGGCGTTCCGGTGGCCGCGGTCAACAAGGTCGCCGAGGGAAGACCGCACATCGTCGACATGCTGCTCAACGATGAAATCGCGTTGGTCATCAATACGGTCGAGGAAAAGCGCAGCGCGATACAGGATTCCTACGCGATCCGGCGTGCGGCGCTCAACGACCAGATTCCGACCTATACGACGATGGCCGGCGCGCGCGCGGCCGCGCTGGGGATCCAGGAAATGCGCGAGCTGGTGCCCTATTCGATGCAGGCGCTGCAGCAGCGCCTGCACTAGGCGAACCGAGAAGCGATCATGAGCAGGACTCCACTGACGATCAGCGGCGCGGAAAAGCTCAGGGCGGAGCTGCGACGGCTCAAGACCGTCGACCGTCCCGCGGCGATCGTCGCGATCGCCGAGGCGCGATCGCACGGCGACCTGTCGGAAAATGCCGAGTATGACGCTGCCAAGGACCGGCAGGGCTTCCTCGAAGTGCGGATCAGGGATATCGAGACGATGCTGGCGCAGGCGCAGATCGTCGACCCGGCCCAGATCGACGCCGACGGCCGCGTCGTGTTCGGCGCGACCGTCGACCTCGATGATCAGGCTTCCGGCGACCGCGTGAGCTACCAGATCGTCGGCGACGACGAGGCGGACATCAAGGCCGGGAAGATCTCGGTGAACTCGCCGATCGCCCGAGCGCTGATCGGCAAGCATGCCGGCGATACCGCCGAGGTGCAGGCGCCCGCTGGATTGCGCGAATACGAGGTTCTTGCCGTTCGCTACGTTTAGGGAACCGAGTCCCGACGCTTCATTGAGCGCTTCGGCCCGCCCGCGGTCCCGCTTGCCCGGCTACTTGTTGCGGCCGACGGCCAGCAGAACCACGCCCGCGACAATCGCGCCGACGCTCGCCCAGAGCGGGATGTTGACAGTCTCCTTGTCCTTGACCGACAGCGTCAGCGGCCCGACGTTGGCCGTGTGCGTTTCCTTGGTATAGGTGAAGGTTCCGTACGCCAGGCCGAGTACGCCGGCGACGATCAGGATGATGGCGAGGATCTTGACGGGGCCCATGCGTACCTCCGGAGGTTGAAGGCGTCGGCCTCGACCGCGGTCGACGCCGCCATTCTAGGCTCTACCGCGCGTGCGCGTTTTTCAGCTGTTGCCGCGGCGGCGGCGCGCGCGTACGCCCGGCGGCTTGGCGGCTGGCGGGCGAGCACTGCCGCCGGCAGGCGGCCGAGCGGTCGTGCGCGCGGTCGGCGTGCGGGGACGGCGGGCTTGCGGAGTGGATTTGGCCATCGTCTTATGGGCTGGTCTTGCTGCAGGGCGCCGCTTGACGCGCGGCTCGCCGGGGGCGGGCTCACGGACGCGGCGCGCGCCCGCGCGTGGCGTACCCTTTGGGGGCGGCGGCGTTGCCGGCTTCTCCGGCCCCTGCCGCCAGACGACCAGAAGCTTGCCGATGTGCTGGACCGGCGTGGCGTCGAGTGCTTCGCAGATGCGATGCAGCAGGGCATCGCGCTCATCGCGGACGTCGCTGAAAACACGCACCTTGATCAATTCGTGCGCGAGCAGATTGACATCGAGCTCGTGCAGCACCGCCGGCGTCAGGCCGGGGTGACCGATGATGACGACCGGATGCAGATGATGCGCCTTGGCGCGAAGCGCGCGGCGGCGTGCGGGAGACAGCGTTTGCATCGCCGCATTCTATCCGATGGCGCGATCATCCAGACCCGGTCCGCGCTCCCGCTTTCGCGGCGCGCCGCGATCAGCGGGCGTGCAGCAACCTCGCGGTCCTGGCGACCGACTTCGGCTTCACCCAGAAAATCGCACCGAAGCGACCCGCGCCGGCGGTGACCGCGTCCATTGCGGTGATGTTTATCTTCGCTGCCGCCAGCGTGTTGAGCACCTTGGTCATGGCTCCCACGCGATCGGTGCCCTGAACCAGAAAACCGGTCTTCCGGGTGCTCAGGGTCAAGTCGAGCTTACGCGCGGCGCGCCGCAACGCGGCACTGTTTTCCGGAATCAGATCGAGCTGGCCTTTCCGGCCGTTGGGAAAGCCGGAAAAGGCAAGCAGGTTGACGCGCTCTCCCGCGAGTCCCGCGAGCACGCGGGCACCGCGGCCGGGAGTGTTGGGCACCGTCACATGGAAGTAATCGACCTTGCGGACACCTTGGCTCATGTTCCCTCCTTTGACTCACGACAAGCAATGAGACTTTGCAACGTCGAGCAGCCTCTCGTCAACGGCTGCCAGCCACGGCCGCACACCGATCGGATTCGAGCTGCCACTGCGTCGTAAGGTCGAACTGCGGTATCGCCTCATGCCGCTGGGTTTCGCGCCGTGATCGTCCATGAACTCGATTGCATGACGACCTCGCCGTTCGCACCGCGATAGCGCGCGAGCTCGGCGCTCAGCGCATCTTCGATGTCCGCCTGTCGCCGTGTTGCGATGTCGCCCGCCTCGCGAAATATTTCGCCTGCGGGTCCGAGCGCCAGTTGAAACCGGAGCGCCTGCTCGACCGTGCTGCCGACCATCACCGGCCCGTCGGTCGCCTGGAAGGCAATGTCCTCGAATCCGGCGGCCTTCAGTTGCCCGCTCACCACTTCGGTGCTCGCCATCGAAAACGGCCCCGGTCCGCAGGTCTGGGCATCGTCGCCCGGAGGAGGCAGAAACTTGAGCATCATCGCCTTGGGCACCGCGGCCCACGGATTGTGCTCGATCGCTCGCCAGGTCACGAACATCAGCCGCCCGCCGGGTTTCAACGCGCTGCGGATATTGCGCATGGCTGCGACCGGATTGCTGAAGAACATCATGCCGAAGCGCGAGAAGCAGAAGTCGAATTTCGGCTCGAAGCGATAAGTCTGCACATTGGCCGTTACGAAGCGCACGTTGCGCAATCCGGCGTCGGCCGCGTCGCGCCGGCCCTTTTTCAGGAAGGCTTCGCAGCAGTCCAGCCCGAGAACCGAGCCTTGCGGCCCGACGGTGCGCGCCAGCTGCAGCGCGGTGTCGCCCCAGCCGCAACCGACGTCCAGCGCGGCCGCGCCGGGGTGAAGGTCAAGCGTACGCAACGGGACGGCGCTGTGATAGCTCAATCCATCGATCAGTATATTGCGGAAGCGCTCGAATTTCTCGGCAAGGACATCGTTCCAGAAGGCGGTGAACTGGTCGTTGGTTTCGACGTCGGTCATAGTGGGAACAGCCCCTGGTTTGGGATCATCGCGGCACGCCTCTGCGCATGTCATCGACGATCCAGAAGAAGAACCCGAGCGCGACCGCGCCCCAAATCATCGCCATCACCATCGACTCGGTATAGAAAAGCCACATGGCCGAATTGATGCAGCAAAGAAGAATAACCATCAGCTTCAGTGCGCGATTGCCCACGGGTCGATTCTAGCGCGCTCGGCGCACGTGCGTCTGTCGGCGGCGGGAACGACCGCCGTCGCGAGCGCGAAGGCATGTCGCAGCACCGTTGCTACCGCGCATTGCCATCCAACGCCCAGGCGGTGAACAGGAAGATGGTCGCCATGCATGGCGCGATCAGCACGACACCGATAAAGACCGGAACAAATATGCGCCGCGGCGAGCCGGCTGGATGCAACACCAGCAGCAGCGGCCAGACGAGCCAGAGCCATCCCATTGCCAGCCAGAACTGCCCCGGCATCAGCGCCATGCGGCCGAACGACTGCGCGACCCACAGGAGCAGAACGATCAGCGCATGGACGACGCAAAGCAGAGCCAGAATCTGGAAGCTTTGCAGCGAGAAGCGCCAGCGGGATGCCCTCGGCGCGGTCATCGCCGGCCCGGCATGGGCTGGTCTCCGCGCCTTCCCGGCGACACGAGCATGCCGGCTAACGTGTCTTGGCCCAGCGGTACTTCTCCGCGCAGGCGACGACCTGGAGGTCGGTGGGGAACTCGAGGCACACCCGCGCATCGGCACGCCCGTCGCCGCGGCGTCGCGCAGCGGGCGCCGGCGGAGTGGGCGCTGGCGATGTTCCGGCTGCGACGGCCGCTGCTGGCGAGGGGCTCGGGGACGGTGCCTGCGCTTGGGCGCCCCCCACCGCGCACGCAAAGGACATCGCTACAAGCGCCAGCGGCGCTGGGCCAAGTTTCATCGGAGCCTCCCTTAGGCGCACGGTCGAGACGACACCCGGCATCGCCCGTCGGCTGAGTGCAGGCGGATTGTGGCACCGGAGGACGCGGCTGGCCAGAGCCGGCGCCGCTCTACGGGAAACGATCGGGAATATCATGCCGGTTGCCGGTGTTTGCGGCATTTCGCGCCCCTCGCGCACGCCGGCACTGAGTCGCCACCAAACCTTGGAGGAAAGCATGAACAAAAACGGTCGCTTCCCAACGATGTCGATCAGCGCGCTGGCGTTTCTGTCGACGCTCGCAACGGCCGCCGGTCCGGCCGACATGAGTTTTTTCATCAGCAGCACCGGCAGCGGCAAGGGCGCCGACTTCGGGGGACTGGCCGGGGCGGACCGGCATTGCCAGACGCTCGCCGCGGCCGCGGGGGCGGGAGGACGCACCTGGCACGCCTACCTCAGCACCAGCGCCGCAGGCGGGGCTCCTGCGGTCAACGCCCGCGACCGCATCGGCAGCGGACTCTGGCAGAACGCGAAGGGTGTGGTCATCGCCAAGAACGTCAGTGAATTGCACGGCGAAAACAACTTGAACAAGGAAACGGCGCTCACCGAGAAGGGCGAGATCGTCAATGCAAGCGGCGATACGCCGAACAAGCACGATATCCTGACCGGGTCGCAGGCCGACGGCACCGCGTATCCGCCAGGCGAAGACAAGACATGCCACAACTGGACCAGCAGCAGCGACGGCGCGGTTCAGGTCGGACACCACAATCGGAACGGCACGGGCCCCGCGCCGGCCACGTATTCGTGGAACTCGGCGCACGTCACACCGGGCTGCAGCGACGAAGCCTTGCGCAAGACCGGCGGCGAAGGCCTGCTCTACTGCTTCGCGGCGAAGTAGTTCCGGCGCGCCGTCGAGGGCGGCGACCGCCGAAGCTACTCGCCGTACGCCAGTCGATCCATCATCTGGGCGAACTGCGACCAGTCGATGCGTTTGCTCTTCTGCTTGCGCCGTCCATACCAGTAGAGTGAACCTCGGCCGATCTCGAGTTCGCCGATTTTCTCCTGGTCGGCGTAGATCTGCAGGTTGAGCGATGACCGCGCCTTGGCCAGTTCGAAGTTGGCCAGATCGGCCTTGACCTCGTGTTTGCGCGGCTTGCCTGGTTTGCGTCTGGATCGGGCGGCGGCCATTCAACTTCCTCCTTTCTCGGAAATCGCTGCGGCGGCCGCCGGCCGGGGACGGACTGCATTCACCCCGCCGAACCGTTCACAGGATGCGGTTGAACCACAACAGTGACAGCGCGCCCGACACGAGCGCCAGCACGGCGGCCGCCGCGGCGAACAGCGCGGTGATTTCGGTCGCCCTTTTTTCGAATACCAGGCGCGCCGTCAGCGCCTGATAAATGCCCGAGAGGTCGGTCGCCGTTCCGGCGTGGAAGTACTCGGCCTTGGTCGTCTCGGCGATGGTCTTGAGCGCCGATTCGTCGAGCCGCACCCGCATAGACCATCCTTCCGCGGCAAGAACCTCGCCGCCCAGCGTGCCGACGCCTACGGTGAAGACACGGACGCCGCGCTCGGACGCCATTTTTGCGGCTTCGATGGGATCCGGTCCCGCCGTCGTCTGCCCATCGCTCAACAGGACGATGGCGGCGGACTTGAAGGAGCCAGGGTCCGCATTGCCGGCTGCGTTGGCCGGCGAGTCGAGTGAGCCGCCGCGCTGCGCTTCGCGTGCGCCTCCCGGGCGCGGATTGGCCGCGCGCAGGTCGAACTCGACGTCCGGAAAAATGAGCTTCAGCGATACCAGAATGGCGCTGCCGATCGCCGTTCCGCGCTGCAGCTGAATGCGGTCGAGGGCCGCGACGATGTCGTCGCGATTCAAGGTCGGTGCCTGCACGACCGACGCGGTGGCGGCGAACGAAACGACGCCGATGCGCGTGTCTCGGGGCTGCGCGGCGAGGAAGCTCCGCGCGGCGGCGCGCGCCGCGGCGATTCGCGTCGGCGCAACATCGGCGGCACGCATGCTGCCTGAAGCATCGATCGCCAGGATGACCGTTTCGTACTGGTAGGGAAGGCTGATCACTGACGCAGGCCGAGCGATCGCAATGATCATCATTGCGAGCGCGAGCAGCATCAGGAACGGCGGCAGGTGACGGCGCAGGCGCGATGGCGCGCCTTGCCCGTCCCTCGGCAGCGCGAAGCGGGCATAACGTTGCGCCCGCGCTTTCTTTCGGCGCTGCACCAGCAGATACCCCGCTATCGCTAACGGGAGCAACACCCCGAGCCACAGCATGGCCGGCCACAGGAAGGTCATCGATGCTCGAGGTGCTGGGGCAATGCACCGCCGGCGGCGAGCCGGCTGCGGCGCTTGCGCATATCGGCAAAGCGCATGATCGAATCCATCAAGTCATCGTCGGTCGCGAGCTCCAGGGCGTCGACGCCGGCGTTGCGAAAGGCCTCGCGAAGCTCGGTCTCGCGCTTCGCGGCAGCCGCCGCAAAGCGGCGCCGAAAGGCGCGATCGTTGGTGTCGACGTGCATCTGCTCGCCGGTCTCGGCGTCCTGGATCACCACCAGGCCGAGGTCGGGTAGCTCCATTTCGAGAGGATCATACAGACGGACGGCAATGACTTCGTGCCGCCGCGAGAGCTGCGCGAGCGGCTTCGCCCATCCCGGTCGGCTGATGAAGTCGGACACGACGAAAACCAGAGAGCGCCTCGGGATGGCCTCGTAAGCGGTCCGAAAGAGCTCGTCGAGGCGTGTCGCTGCGGACTGCGAGAGCTCGGGCCGGTTGAGCAACTTGTGGAGGATGTGGAGCACCTGCCGGCGGCCCGACCTCGGCGGGATCATCGTGTCCACCGTGTCGCCGTAGAACAGCGCGCCGACGCGGTTGCCGTGCCGGCTCAGCATGCGCGCCAGTACCGTGACGAGCTCGGTGGCGACGGCGCGCTTGTTGACCTCCTGCGAGCCGAAGTCGATCGATGGACTCAGGTCCAGCACGAACCAGGCGGTGATGTCGCGCTCCTCGTTATAGACGCGGACATAAGGCGTCTGCAGGCGCGCGGTGACGTTCCAGTCGATATGACGCACATCGTCATGGTATTCGTACTCGCGCAGATCGGCGAGATCGACGCCGAAGCCGCGGAACAGGGTGCGATAGTCGCCGTGCAGCAGGCCGTCGAGCCGACGGATCACCGTCCACTCGAGTCGGCGCAGGATCGCGTCAGGCGTTGGCGTCCACGCGGACATGGGTATCGAGCGGCTTTTCCGGCGCCGGGATGTGCTTCATGATCCGCAGGATGATCTGGTCGGGCGTCAGCGCATCGGACAGCGCTTCATACGACAACGACAGCCGGTGCCGCAACACGTCCGGGGCGAGATCGATCAGATCCTGCGGCAGCACGTACGTGCGGTTGCGCAGGTAAGCGAGCGCTCGTGCGCCCTCGACCAGATGAATCGTCGCGCGAGGACTCGCGCCGTAGGTGATGTACTTCGAGAGGTTGAGAATGCCGAAGCGGTCCGGATGGCGGGTCGCGGACACCAGGCGAACGGCATACTGGACCAGCGAAGGGTCGACGTAGCCTTTGCGGCATTCGCGCTGCAGTTGCGCCAATTGATCGGTGGTAGCCACCGCGGTCACGGTGGCTGGAGCGCCCGTGACCCGATTGACGATGACGGTCTCCTCCTGCTCGCTCGGGTAATCGACCAGCACCTTCATCATGAAGCGGTCGACTTGCGCCTCGGGCAGCGGATAAGTGCCCTCGGTCTCGATCGGATTCTGCGTCGCCATCACCAGGAACGGCTGCGGCACCGGATGACTTTCGCCGGCGATCGTGACCTGGTACTCCTGCATCACTTCGAGCAGCGCGCTTTGCACCTTCGCCGGCGCACGATTGATTTCGTCGGCCAGCAGCAGATTGGTGAAGACCGGTCCGAACGAGGTCGTGAACTCGCTGGTCTTCTGGTTGTAGACGCGTGTGCCCACCAGATCGGCCGGAACCAGGTCGGGCGTGAACTGGATGCGCCGGAACGCACCGCGGATGGTTCGCGCCAGCGTCTTGACCGTCAGCGTCTTGGCCAGCCCCGGAACACCCTCGACCAGCAGGTGACCCTGCGCCAGCATCGCCACGAGCACGCGTTCGAGAAAATGATCCTGGCCGACGACGACTTTCTTGACTTCGTAGAGGATGCGCTCCATTGCAGGCATGGCATCGCTCCGTCCTTGATCGCGGTCGTTCATCGTTGGTGCCTTTGGAAAAAAGGACTGTCGGGCTTTAGAACGGCGATATTCCCGCCGCGGCCGCGGCGTTCTCAATCGGCACGGCGAAACCGATGCCGATGAACACTCCCTGTTCGCTCGGATTGAGGATTGCGGTGACGATGCCTACGACTTCGCCGTCCATCGTGGCCAGGGGCCCACCCGAGTTTCCGGGGTTGGCCGCCGCATCGAACTGGATGAGGTTGGTCAAAAGGCGCTTGCCTTCGCGCGAGCGGTGCTCGCGCCCCAGACCGGACACGATGCCGGCCGACGCCGACGGGCCGATGCCGAACGGAAAGCCGACGACCAGCACGTCGTCTCCCACGGAGAGGTCGCGCGTCGAACGCAACGTCGCCGGCGCGAGGTCGTCGGGAATCGTCTTCGCCTGCAGCACCGCGAGATCGTTTTCGGGCTGAAGGCCGATCACGTCGGCATCGGATTCCGTGCCATCGAAGAATACGACCTGAACCCGGTCGGCGCCGGCGACGACGTGCAGATTGGTGAGAATGATGCCGCGGTCGACGATGACGACCCCGGTCCCAACCCCACGCACATGGTCGCCGTCGGCATCCTCGGTGTGCTCGAGTTGGCGTACGCGAACCACCGAGCGCTGCACGGTCTCGTAGGCCTTGGCGGCGCGAGACGGCAGGGCTTTGGTGTCGAGCGTGTGCAACACGGCCTCGTCGACGTCGTGCTGGGTCAATTGTCGAGGCGGCGACTTCATCCCGTTGTAGGTCAGGAACGCCCCGATGCTCAGCAGCACGGCCACCCCGACCAGCAGCATGCGCTCGTAACGCGACAGGAATCTGCGCAATCGGGATGCAGCCGCCGGTCGATCCGGGTTTCGTATCGACGCGCGATCGGCCGGCGCGGACCGATCCGGCGCACCCGAAACGGGGCCCGACGGCTTGGCGCCACGGACCCGGCGCGATTTGCTGTAGAGCGTGACCTTGTTCATTACGGGCGGAGCGGCGGGGTGGCGCGTTAGCGGCCACGCTGTAACGTTACCACAGCCGCGGCGGCGCGGCGCGCGCCGGGTTACCCGCGGTCGCCGTCGTCCGGCCCGAAACCCGGACCGCGCGAGGGCCCGCCGGTGCTCAGCGCCAGTCGACGGCACCGAAGCGGTCCTGTCCGAGCCACGTATAGAAGATGCCCAGCGTCGACCGGCTCTGGGTGCTGTTGCCGAAGTCGGGATAGAAGGCGTCGCGCCGATTGCCGAGATACTTGAGCGAGATCGCGTGCTGGCGATAGACGCGCACGGTCAGCGAGGCATCCGCGCGCAGGATATTGTCGTGGCCGCCACGGTTGGCCGCGGCGACGCGGCTCACGAAGTACTCCCGACCCGTCAGATCGAGCGAGGCGCGGTCGGCGAAAATCACTCTGAGCGCCAGGACCGCCTGGGGCGCGACGCCATAGTGATAATCGCTGTCGGAGCTGCTGTGGGTCGTGCCCGCGGCGGCGTAACCGGCCCCGAGGAGCGCCGTACCCTGCAAGGCGAGCCCCTTCGATGCCCACCATTGGCCGGTCGTGCCGAACGAAAATGCGGTGCTCGAGACCCGGAAGGTCTGGGGCGCGATGTAGTCGTAGCTGCCGAACAGCCCATAGATGCCGCGGTAGTCCGCACCAGCTTCGTAATCCTTGCCGACCAGCAATCCACGGCTCATGAGGTTCTCGAAACCGTTGGCGCTCGATGCCGTCGCCTGGAAGTTGAAATAATCGAATGGCCTGTCGTATGTGTAGCCGGGCTTGCCCGGCGTGCCGTAGTCCATCGAGAAGTCGACCAATGCCTCGTTGCGCTGAAGCTTGGTGGTCGACGTGCCCGCGTTGTTCTCGGCCGTGCCGGAAAAGCCGACCTGCAGCTTGCTGTAGTGCGCCGGGTCGTGGCTCGCGAAGAGCCCGTCGAAGCGGTCGCCGAATGCCAGCCGGTTGAATCCGGTGGCCGGCGAAATCAGCGCCGCCCCGAGCTCTCGCCAGAACGGCGGGATCTCGTCGTGCGCAAGCACGACATGCGCCATGCGAAACAGTGCCTCGCCCAGAAACGTGCCGCCCACGCCGGTATTGATCTGGTCGTTGCGCGACGGCGGCGTCTTTTCTCCCGCGATCTCCCACAAGGCACTGCCGGCAAAGGTGTAGCCCAGCGCCTCCCAGTAGTTCAAGCCTGCGGACCGGGCGAAGCCGTGATACATCGACCCGAGGTACGGGTGCCCGAGCTGGTTGGTACGGAAGGGGTCGCTGTCGACGACCCAGCTGCTGTGCAGGTTGTGGCGGATCGTCGAGATGGTGCTCTTGTAGTCGTCGTCGCCGGAGAAGTGCCGGTTGTACTGATTGAGCAGAAAACTGAAGCCGACGATTTCGGCGGCCGGCAGCACGTAGTTTTTCGGGGGCTCCGGCGGCGCCGGCTGCTCTGTCGGGAGCTTTGCGGCGTCGGCAGGCATCAGCGCCTGCGCTTGATCCGCCGCCCACAGCGCAGGAAGGTCGTCCGATTCGCCGCCGTCGGCCTGCGCCGCCGTCATCCCGAGTCCAAGAAAAACAGCGGCGCAAAAGCAAGCGGCTCGCAACGATGTGGGCGGCGGGTGGGGGTACGGTCGATCCACGCGGGCTCCTCAGGCAGAGCCCTCCCGCCGCCGATATTAAACGCCAACCGTGCTATCGCCGCACCGTCGAGGGCATTTTCAGACAGGAACCGACACCTCGCCTACGCCAAGTCCTACATTGGCGCGATGCCCGCTGCGGTCGATGCGCGCGTCGGTCAGTGCATAATCAGCTGCCAGGCGAGGATCATCTGCGCGACAAAGCCGGCGACGAACGCCAGCGTTCGCGCCCACGGCAGCGCTGCCGTGTAGCACAGCACGTGCACGATGCGGGCCCAGAAGTAGAGTGCGCAGGCAAACACGGTCGTGCCGTTGCTTATGCCGGCGATATGCGCCGCGAGCACCAGAGACGCGAAGATGACCAGGTTCTCGACGGCATTGGCGTGCGCCGCCCTCATGCGTCGTGCCCAGGGCGACTGCACCTTGGGGTTGTCCGGATAGCCGACGGTATCGGCGAGCCCCCATACGCCGATCCGATCCAGGATGTAAGGTATCCACAGCACGGCGGTAAAGACAGTGATCCATACCAGGTACATGAGCTCCGTGTTCATCGAACCCCTCCTTTCGATTGTTGCGCCATTGCGCGGCGACGCCGAGCATGTTGCCCGCCCGATTCGCCGCTGCTCCGCCGATCCGTGGCGCGAGGATGATGGCAGGGCACGTCCACGGACTGCGAGCTCAGTCCGCGCGCCGGTCGATCAGCTCGGCCAGGATTGCCGCGGCCCGCTCGCATTGGTCCCCTGAGACATCCAGGTGCGTAACGGCGCGGATGGTACGCGGTGTGAACGCGAACACCAGGACGCCGCGCTCGCGCGCCTGCGCGACGATGCTCGCCGCATCCGGAGCATCGGGGGCGAGCGCGAAAACGATGATATTGGTCTGCACCGTCGCCAGATCGAGAATCACCCGCTTGCTCTGCGCAAGGCGCTCGGCGATGCGGCGCGCATTGGTATGGTCCTCGACCAGTCGGTCCAGATGATGGTCGAGCGCGTACTGACCGGCAGCGCCGAGGATGCCCGCCTGGCGCATCGCGCCTCCTGCCATGCGCCGGTAGCGCACCGCGCGCTCGACCAGCGCGCGCGAGCCGGCAAGGAGGGAGCCGGCCGGCGCGCCGAGGCCCTTCGACAGCGCGACGGCGACCAGATCGAACGGAGCGGCCAGCGCGGCGTGCGAACGGCCGCTCGCGGCCGCGGCATTCCACAAGCGGGCACCGTCGAGGAAGGTCGCGATGTCGCGCTCGCGGGCGACGGCGCAAAGTCGCTCGATCTCGCTCTGGTCGAAGACGATGCCACCTGCTCGATTGTGCGTGTTCTCGACTTCGACCAGTGTCGTGGGAGGATAGATCGGATGGCCGCGCGGCTTCACGGCGCCCACGAACTCGGCGACGCTGAACACGCCGAGCGCGCCGATCTCGGTGAACTGCACGCCGGCATTGGCGGCCGACGCACCGGTTTCGTGCCAGACGGCGTGACTCTCGCGGCTCACGACGACGTCATCGCCCGGCCGAGTCAGCACGCGCAGCGCCACTTGGTTCGCCATGGTCCCGCTGGGAAGCCAGAGTGCGGCTTCCTTGCCGAGTAGCGACGCGACGCGATCCTGCAGCGCGTTGATCGTCGGATCCTCGCCGTACTGATCGTCGCCGACCGGCGCCGCGGCGATGGCGGCACGCATCTCTCGCGTCGGCCGAGTCACCGTGTCCGAGCGAAGGTCGATCGGTGCCATGCCGGCGGCGATCCCGGCGCTGCCGGTCGCCTGCTCGTCAACCCGACTCATAGGTGGAAACCTCGACCAGATTGAAGTCGGGATCGCGAAAATAGACGGACCGAATCGGGCCGCGCGCCCCGGTCTTCGCCACGGGTCCTTCGATGATCTTCACGCCGCAGTTTGCGAGGTGGGCGATCACCTGCGGCAGCGGAACCGCGGATATCGGGCAAAAATCGGCCGAGCCCGGCAACGGCGCGTGGGCCTTGGGCTCGAATTCCCGCCCCGACTGATGCAGGTTGATCTTCTGCCCGCCGAAGACCAGCGCCTTGCGTTCGCCGCCGAAGGTCGCGACGCGCATGCCCAGCACGTTCGAATAGAACGCGCACGTGGCTTCGATGTCGCGCACCGTCAGAACGATATGGTCGATGCGATCGATGTTCATTGGTTCCGATCGGCGGTGGTGCCGAGACGGATAGATTACCGCAAACGCCGCGCCGGTACTCGCGGCCCGGTGTCGAACCTGCCGATTTGCGGCATCGCGCAGCCGGTAGTAGGCTCCGCATTCGCGCCCAGCGCGAACCCGAAACACATTGGAGGAGGAGTTCGCATGATGAATCGACGGAAATTCATGACTGCCGCCGGCGCCGGCGTGGCATCCGGTACGCTGGCAGCGCCCGCGATCGCGCAATCGCAACCGGCTGTAAGCTGGCGGATCGCATCGAGTTTTCCGAAAAGCCTGGATACGATCTACGGCGGTGCGGAGGCGCTCGCCAAGCGGGTCGAGCAGATCACCGGCGGCAAGTTCCAGATCCGCGTCTTCGGGGCGGGCGAAATCGTTCCGGCGTTCGGCGTGGTCGATGCGATCCAGCAGGGAACGGTCGAGTGCGCGCATACGGCGAGCTACTACTTCGTCGGCAAGAACAGAGCCTTCGCGTTCGACACGACGATCCCTTTCGGATTGAACCAGAGGCAGCAGAACGCCTGGATCTATTACGGCGGCGGCCTGCAGTTGGTGCGCGAATTTTTTCGCGATTTCGGCATCATTTCCTTCCCCGGCGGCAACACCGGCGTGCAGATGGGCGGCTGGTGGCGCAAGGAAGTCAAGACGGTCAAGGATCTCGCCGGCGCGAAGATGCGGATCGCAGGGCTCGGTGGGGAAGTGATGTCGCGGCTCGGCGCCGTGCCGCAGCAGATCGCCGGCGGCGACATCTACCCCGCATTGGAACGCGGCGCGATCGACTCCGCGGAATGGATCGGCCCGTACGACGACGAGAAGCTCGGCTTCTACAAGGTAGCGAAGCACTACTACTATCCGGGCTGGTGGGAGTCGAACTCGATGTACTCGTTCTTCGTCAATATCAAGGAATGGGACAAGCTGCCCAAAGAGTATCAGGCGGCGTTCGAGGCGGCGGCGTACGAGGCCAATCTCGACATGATGGCCAAGTACGACTACAAGAACCCGATCGCGTTACGGAGCCTCGTGGAGAAGGGCGTCAAGCTGCACGCCTTCTCGCCGGAGATCATGAAGGCCGCGCAGAAGGCCGCGATCGAGCTGTATGAGGACGAAGCCGCGAAGAACCCGGCGTGGAAGAAGATATACGAGCCCTGGAAGAAGTTTCGCAGCGAGGAATTCCTCTGGCACCGCGTCGCCGAGTACACGTACGAGAACTTCGCCTACAGCAATCCGTTTCCCAAGTAGCCGCTGGCGCTGCCAAGGCCCCGTCCCCCGGGGCCTTCGGTTTCGTGCCTGCGATCATTGCTGTCGCAGCATGCGCTCGATCTCCGACGCGGCATCGTCGCCCTTCGGGGTGCCGCTCGGTTGTCCCGGAGCGCGGGAGGCCGGCGTAGCGGTGCCGCCGGGATTGGCAAGCTGCCTGTTTATCTCGTCGGTCGCCGAGCCGCTGAAGCTGCCGACCGCCTTCGATACATGGCTGGTGACGATGCCCGGAAAGGCGATGACGACGGTTATCATGATCACCTGGATGATCACGAACGGCACCGCGCCCCAATAGATGTCGGAGGTCCTGATGTCCTTCGAGGCGACGCTGCGCAGGTAGAACAGCGCGAAACCGAACGGCGGATGCAGGAACGACGTCTGCATGTTGACGGCGAGCAGAACGCCGAACCAGGTCAGGTCGATCCCGAGCTTCAGCGCGACTGGCGCCAGCAGCGGCACCATGATGAACGCGATCTCGAAATAGTCGAGAAAGAAGGCGAGGAAGAAGACCAGCAGATTGACGACGATCAGAAAGCCCAGCGTGCCGCCGGGCACGCCGGTCAGCAGGTTCTCGACCCACAGGTCGCCGTTGACGCCGCGGAACACCAGGCTGAAAACCGTCGATCCGATCAGGATGAAGATCACGAAGCTGGTCATCGTGGCGGTCGACTCGATCGCCTGTTTGAGTACGCTGCGGCTCAATTTGCGCTTGATCAGCGCCATGATGAGCGCGCCGCTGGCGCCCATGGCACCCCCCTCGGTCGGCGTGGCGACGCCAATGAAGATCGTGCCGAGGACCAGAAAGATCAGCACCAGCGGCGGAATCAGCGACGTGAACACCTTGACCAGCAGCCGCGTGCCGCGCAGTGTCCGCGCTTCCAGCGGACAGGCCGGCGCGGCGGCCGGTTTGACCAGCGATATCACCAGCACGTACAGCGCGTAAAAGGCGGTCAGCGTGAGCCCGGGCACCAGCGCGCCCTCGTACATGTCGCCGACCGAGGTGCCCATCTGGTCGGCCAGAACGATCAGCACGAGGCTCGGCGGGATGATCTGCGCCAGCGTGCCGGAAGCGGCGATGACACCGGTGGCGAGCCGCTTGGAATAACCGTAGCGCATCATCACCGGCAGCGAGATGAGTCCCATCGCGAGCACCGATGCGGCGACCACGCCGGTGGTGGCCGCCAGCAGCGCGCCGACGAATACGACGGCGAAGGCCAATCCGCCGCGCAGCGGGCCGAATAGCTGGCCGACAGTGTCCAGCAGGTCTTCGGCCAGGCCGCTGCGCTCCAGGATCAGTCCCATGAAAGTGAAGAATGGAATCGCGAGCAGCGTCGAATTGGCCATGATGCCCAGCACCCGCTCGGGCAATGCCTGCAGCAGCGACGGGTGCAGGAGGCCGAGGTGAATGCCGATCAGGCTGAAGAAAAGGCCGACTGCCGCCAGCGAGAACGCCACCGGGTAACCAAGCAGCAGGAAGACCACCAGCCCGCAGAACATCAGCGGGGCCATCAGGTCGAGCGGCATCAGACGATCTCCGGGGAACGCTCGACGGATGGGTCGGGGGCCACCCCCTTCAAAAACGCTGCGCGCTTGATGATTTCGGATACGCCCTGCAACGCCAGCATGGCGAACGCAATCGGTATTAATAATCGGACCGGCCAGCGGATCAGTCCGCCGGGATCGGATGAGTATTCGTTGATCTCATAGGAGTTCACCAGCGAAGGCCAGCTATACCAGCCGATGATCAACACGGCGGGAAGCAGCATCAGCGAAGAGCCGAGAATATCGATCCAGGCCTGCGCGCGCGCCGACAGCTTGCCCGCGATCACATCGATTCGGACGTGGTCGTTGCGCTTGAGCGCCCAGGCGGCGACCAGCATGAAGACGGCGGAGTTCAGATACCACTGCATCTCCAGCCAGGCGTTCGATCCTACGTTGAGGCTGTAGCGCAACGTAGCACTGACGGCGCTGACGATGACGGCCGCCAGGCCGAGCCACGCGGCAGCCCGGCCTATGCGCTCGTTGCAGGTGTCGATCAACCTCGACAATCGCAGCAACAGTCGCATGAAGCGTCGAGCTAGCGCTGATGCAGGTTTGACAGCAGGACTCGGCGGCGCGCGAGGCTCGCCGGTGGCCAGTACTGCTCGCGATCGTAATATTCGGCGACCGCGGGGGTGCCCTGCGGCAATACGACCCACCGCTGCTTCGAGGCGGTGAAGATGTGAATGTCGGGCGGCAGGCAATCCGGTTGGTCGAGCGTTCCGACGCGCACGAAGCGCACGGCGTCACCGGCTCCCGCGTAGTTGCTCCACAGGGCGATGCGGCAGGCCGGACAGCGGACGATCTTCTGCCCCTTGCCGCTGTTCGAAGGCGTGGCGACGACTTCCGGCTCGCCCTGCAGCACAATCACGCGGTCAGCCTCGATCATGGCATTGAGCGCGAACGATGCACCGGTTTCGCGCTGACACCAGCGGCAATGGCAGCAGTGGACGAACAGCGGCGCGCTGATCATTTGATAGCGCACGGCACGGCAGGTGCAGCCTCCTTCGAGCGGAAATGCGGCGTCGGGCATCGATCGACGTCAGTTGCGACGGAGCGCGACGGCGATCGACTCGCGCAGACGCCTCTCGTCCACGGAATCGCCGAACGAGGGCAATGCGATGAGGCCCGCGAGAAAGTCGCGCAAGGCGTTGCCGCCGCCGGCGCGACAGAGCGCGATGTCGAGCTCGCTCAGCAGACATGACAGCACCGTCCGCTGCTCGAGCAGGTGGTTGAACTGCGCGTCGCAGCGCGGAATCGGCGTTGGATAGGCACGGATCTGGTCGGCAAGAGCCGTCCGGGCGCCGGCGAGCCAGCGCTGGGCCTCCAGCGACAGCGCTTCAAGACGGTCGCGTCCGACCGTCATCGGCATTATCTGATGCAGCATGCTCATGCTGATATCGACGGCGATTGGGGAAAATACTATGCGCTCTCCTGCGTCCGACGACATCATGCACGGATTTGGCGCGAAATTGAAGCAGAGTCCCAGCGATGGCAGAACGCCCCAGGCTATCGACCGATCAATCGGCCGAACAGGGCACCGAGAGTCGAGCGCCGCTTCGGCAGCGATCCGGGCATCGGATCGAAGTAGCGGCGATCGACGTAGCACCAGCCCCAAGTCTCACCTGGCTCGAACGAAGCGATCATCGGGTGGCCGGTCTCGTTGAAATGCTTGAGTGCATGGGTGTGCTCCGAATCTTCGCAGCATCCGACGTGGCCGCAGGAAAGGCACAGACGAAGCTCGTTCCAGGTTGCGCCGATCGCCATGCAACCGACGCAGCCGTTGGCTGCCGGCTTCACTTCCCGGACCTCTCCGAAATGTTCGCAACGATCGGTCATTTTTTAGGCCGTGATCGACCGGGGGGGGGGCGCTATCTCCGCTTGAAATCTGCCCGGCCGACGTGGACTCGCTCGAGATCAGCCTTGACCTGCGCGCGACCGCGCTCGTAGACGATTTCGCGTCCCATCGCGCTTCCGACATAGGCCATGGCGTTGCGGGTGGGATGGAGCTGGCATCGCACGTTGTGAACGCCTTCGCCGAGCACGACCTCGATCACCTCGACCCGTTTGCTCAGTACGACGACATCGAGTGTCTGCCCGGTGGCGGTCACGCGGACGGTAATTTTTTCGTCGTTCATCGGCGAGCTCGGTAATCGATCGAAGGGGTTCTACGGTATCCCGGCCGTGCACACGGCCTCGATCGCGTACCCGTCGGGATCGAGCACGAAGGCCGCATAGTAATCGTCGCCATACTGCGGACGCAGACCGGGCGGGCCGTTGTCCCTGCCGCCGCTTCGAAGGGCGGCCTGGTGAAAGCGGGACACCGAGTCGCGGTCGGGGGCCGCGAACGCGATATGGAACCCGGGGCCCGGCGCGACCGCGGGTGCCGAACGAAGCTTGATCGCGAGCTTGTCATCGTCGCCCGGAGGACCGTATCCGACGGCGGCGTCGGCCGTCCAGACGCGAGTGTAACCCAGCTCGGCAAGCGTCGCGTCATAAAAATCGGTCGAACGCTTCAGGTCTGCCGTGCCCAGGGAGAGATGGTGCAGCATGTTCACTTTTCCCGCTCGTCAGATCACTTCATTCCCGCACCGACCGTCTTGCGCACCGGGATTCCGGAGGGGTCGAAGTCTTCCAGACAAAAGACGTTGATACCGAAATGATCGGGCGTGACCCGCTTGCGGTGGAACGGGTAGATGCCGCACGTCCCGCAGAAGTAATGGCGCGCGGTCATTGTGTGGAATCGGTACTCCCGCAGCGAGTCATCGCCGGATAGCAGCTTGAACCGACTCTCGTGAACCTTCACCATCAGCGCGTTCTTGCGACGGCAGATCGAGCAGTCGCACGTGGTGAGTTCCGGAAAATCGGTTTCGATTTCAAACCGGATTGCGCCGCAGTGACAGCTGCCGCGATACGTCCGCATCGGCCCGACCGGTGCGGGTCCTTCCGCATTGCCCAGATTCATTCTGCGCTCCTTCGCTCGCCGCAACCATCATTCAGATGCTCGCACCCACGCACCGCGGCCGTGCCGGCTGCTAGTGCGGCCAAAGCCAACCGAACGTTCCTGCCGTGAGCAGCGCGTAAATCAGTCCGTCGATCTACGTCTTGATGGTCGTGCTCCAGGCGCGCCGGTACCAGATCGACATCTGCCAGAGCGCGAGGACGTATCCGCCGAATGCCGCGGCGCCGGCCATCTGAAATACACGCGGGTACGGCGCGCCAGGCGGCAGCCCGCGGCCGGCGACGTACGCGGCGAATAGGCCCATCGCGACGCAATAGACAAACCAGAGGATCAGGTTCCTGCGCATCGAGAAGGGGCCGTTCGGCATGACCGTCATCATCAGCACCGGCCCGTGCCTTAATTTTTCCGCGAATTCCGGCGTGCGAATGTCCGCGGCGTTCGCCGGGCGCGGAACCATATAATCGCCTGGCGGAATGGCCAGTGGGCGCAGCGCATCTCTCAGCCGGTCCTCGTTCGGCACCGTCGAGCAGTCGCTCTTATGCCACGGCAGCAGCATGTGAATGATAGAGCTGGCGACAAAAACCAGCACTGCCGAAAGCAGGATGGGCACTAGCAATGCGGATAAGCCTGTCATGACACCTCCCCTATGGTTGACCGGCGCTGACGATTCTGGAAGCCTCCCGCGGCTTCGTCAATGTGCGGCGGCAGCCGCGTTGACCCCGACGCTGGCCTGCGGCATACAGGCGCTTGAAAACGACTCGATTCCACGGCAAAACCGCCGCGCGCCGATCGACCTGGCTGCGCTCATAGGGACAATGCAAACACGCGGTCGTCGGGCTCGACCGTCCCATGCGGGTAGCTGGCCGGTGCCACCTCGCCGAAGCCAAGTCGTTCAAGCAGACGGACCGATCGCGAATTTCTCGGATCGACGGTTGCGAAAACCGCGCGTACGCCGAATTCGCTGGCGAGATGTGGGAGCGCCGCGCCACAGGCCTCGTAGGCAACGCCCTGTCCCCAGTATCGGGGCGCGAGGACAAACGCAAAGTCCGCGGTGAGAGTCGGATGAATCGTCGCCTGTACATAGCCGGCGCATTGCCCGGAATCGAGCCGGACGATCCAATTGAGCCAGCGTTGCTGTCCATTGGCCGATCGTCCTCGTTCGAGCTGGAGGTAACGCTGTCGCAACGCAGCGATCGAAGCCGGAGGCTCCTCCGGAATAAAGGCATAGATCGCCGGCGCGGACATCACCCCGAACATCTCGTCGGCGTGCGCGGCGCTGAGCGGCTCGAGGCGCAACGTCTTCGATTCAATCCGGCCCATCGCTCCGCTTGGGACGCTTGAACATCTCGTTCAGGGCAGCGTACGGCGCGGCTCGCTGGGCGAACGTGAATGTTCCGGACTCGCGGATCTCGCGCGCCGCATCGAGAAAAGCGCCATACGCTGCGCGCGCCAGCGACGACCCGAGACTTACGCGCTTGACGCCGAGCGCGGCAAGCTCCTGGAGCGAAAACGGGGAGCCGGACAAGCCCATGACGACGTTCACCGGATTGGGCGCGACGGCCCGCACGACGGCGGCGATGTCCTCCCGTGTCCTCAGGCCGGGGGCATAGAGCACGTCCGCACCCGCGGCCGCGAAGGCCTCGAGTCTGCGAATCGTGTCGTTCAGGTCGGGCCGGCCATTGATCAGGTTCTCGGCGCGTGCGGTCAGCATGAATGGAAACGGCAGAGCGCGCGCGGCCTGGACGGCGGCAGCGACACGCTCGACCGACAAGTCGAAAGGATAGATGGGATCGTCCGCCTTTCCAGTCGCGTCCTCGATCGACCCGCCGACGAGGCCGGCACCCGCCCCCAGCCGAATGGTCTCGGCGCAGGTCTCCGGGTCGTCGCCAAAACCGTTCTCCAGATCGGCGGACACGGGAAGGCTCGTGGCGTCGACGATCGTGCGTACGTGCGCGAGCGTGTCGCGTCGATCGACCGCGCCCTCGGCATCGGGCTTGCCAAGGGAAAACGCAAACCCCGCGCTGGTCGTGGCCAGCGCGTCGAAGCCGAGCAGCGCCAGCATTCTCGCCGATCCCGCATCCCACGGATTGGGAATGGCGAATATTCCGGCGCGCTCATGCAGCAGTCGAAACTTTTCGCCGCGGATTGCTTGCGCGGGCGTCACGAAAGCCCCCGGGTCGGTGCCAGAGAGTCATTCATCGGGCAGCTTGCCTCGCCCTTCCGGATATTGCTTTTCCCATTCGAGACCGTTGAACGAAGTGATGGTCATGGAGTCGATCGTCGACGGATCCAGACATCGTGCGTTCACGCTGAAGCCGTCGGGATGCGAGCGTGGAACATAGAACGACTTGATGCCGCAGACCGAGCAGAAAAGGTGCTTCGCCGTACCGGTGTTGAAGGTGTAAGTCGTCAGGAATTCGGTACCTCGAAGAAGGCGAAATCGAGATTGCGGGACGATAAGGTGCAGATAACCCGCCCTGGCACATATCGAGCAATTGCATTCGGACACCGCCAGCCCGGAGGGCGCACGCACCTCGAATTGAACCCGGCCGCAGTGACAACCACCGGTATGAAGAGTCATATTCATGGCGAACCGCTTGAGAGGTCAGCGAAGTCTCTTCCGAACGAGTTTCAGGCCGGCTGAGTATCCCGTCATCGACTATGCCGAACCGGTCCGGTGTATAAGCTGGAAACGCGATCTGCGAGGTTCGCGCTGTGCCGGACCGTGGAAAAACGTCTCCTCGGCGATAGGCCTATGGCATCGGGATCCCGCGGAACGTCGCTTCGAATATCTTTCGCTCCTCGGCATTTTCCAGGGCCTGCCCCTTCTGTTTCGCGAGCGCGTAGTGGTGCCAATGTAGGGCACCATCCTTCGCGCTCGATGCGGCACCGGCGAGCACGGCGTGGGCGAAAGCTATCTCCCAGGCGTCGCTCTCATGTGACGATACATATTCGAACGATGCCCGCGCGTAGCCTAGCGCGAGATCGCCGTGCCCGAGCAAAGCATGAACGTGCCCCAAGACCATAGCGGCGCGAGCGTTGTGGAGGTCCGTGCCGACCTTGCTCCAGTGAAGCGCCGCGGCATGCGCGGCGTTCATCATCTCGGCGTCGTCTGCAGCGGAACGCGCTGATTGTTCCGAGAGGCGCCACGCGCGGTTATTGCAGTCGACGGCAAATCGTCGATGCCACTTCCTGGTTTCTTCGTCGCTCGGCGGCTCTGTCATCGCACCTCCTAGTCAAGTCTGCGGCTTGGTCTCGGAATGCGGCTCATTTTTGTAGACGCCGCGGGAATTGAGAATGGCGAGGGCGACTTGCAATGCCACGAGCGCGTATGCGTTGTCATGCCATCCCCAGATCACCCAGAGCACATTGCTGAGAAGAAAGCACCAAAATCCGATGACGCGTCTGTGTTTCGACTGCGACGCGATGAGCCACGCGGCGAGGACGGTGACGATCATCGCCGGCCACTGCAGCTGATGCAGATAATCCATCCCGGCCCTCACAGATTCGAATTCAGGCGGAGGGACTCCAGACGCAGCGCGATCTTCTGCTCGAGCTCGCTCAGCTCGCGGCGCAATCTGTGGCGCTCGCCCGGCTCCGCCGCAGTCTCGATGGAAGCTTTCAATCGCCCCCGCTCGTGAAACCAGGCGATTTCTGGGGGGATGACGCCGGAGTCCTTCAGAATTTTCATGGGCATCCTGAGCGCGTCGGGCGTCGCGTCCCAGCCCGGGTCCGGCGGAAACGGCTCGCCATATCCCTTGGCGAGACCAAGCTCGCCGGAGTCTGCCGCTTCCTGGAGGCGCCGCGCGATTTCCTCGTCGAGTGTGCGCATATGAATGTTCCTTGTTTGAGATCCCCGGTGAATGAAAATTGCCGACGGCGAAGCGATGCGCGACCGCCCGGTCGGTCGAAGAATCAGGCGTCCCCGGTGGGCACGATTGCCCCCGTTTCGACCATGAGAATGATGGCGCGTTCCGGAGCGCGGGTGCGATGGACCGTGCCCTTCGGCACGACGAAGCCCTGTTGCCGGAGAAGCTGGATGCTTCTGTCCCGCAGATCGATGAAGAATCGACCTTCGAGCACAAAGAAGAACTCGTCATCGCTATCATGCTTGTGCCAGTGATACTCGCCTTGCAATACGCCCAGTCGCACGACGGAGTCGTTCACTTTGCACAGCGTCTGGTTGTACCAGCGATCCGTACACGCTTCGACCAACGCGGGCACATCGACCACGCTCAGCGCCGGATGAAGTATGTTGAGAAACGTTGCGTACGCGTATTCCTGGCGATTCGTCATGAAGCCTCCTCGCTTGCTCTTCTGAAACAACCCGTCAATCGCTATCGCTGCTCAGGCGGCAGCATCCTTATCTGCGCCGAAAATCGGGCATGCGCGGCGGGGTCGACCGGTCTGTGCCTGACCTTCGTGCTCGCAGGATCCTTCCCGAGAAAATTATCGTCCTTCCAGTTGGTCGACGGTCTGATCGGCCGGGGAACGAACCCGCCGCCGCAGTTCGGGCAGACGTTACCCAGAACCTCGTCGACGCAGGTCGCGCAAAACGTGCACTCGTAAGTGCAAATGCGCGCTTCGAGGGAGGCGGGGGAGAGCGGCTTGTTGCAGTGCTCACAGCTAGGCCTTAGTTCGAGCATCGATATTCCACCGGGTTAAACGACAACGTCGACGGGCGTCCGGCGGGCGTCGCCCCCGCAAGTGCCTGTCAGCGCCGTCGCCATGGGACCGCAAGTTCGCTCCACGTCAGCAATCGGCGCGTCGCCGCGACGCGCATCCAGAGCACGGCATACCCCAGGGCAAGCACGCCGAGCACGACCAGCGTCGGCCGCATGCGTGTAACGCCTGACACGATTGCCGAGATGGCGGCGGCGAGCCAGACGAACGCCAGCACGAACGCGAGGACGCGGTTTGCACCGTCAAGTTTGCGTTGGATGGGCACGTCCATTTCGCCGGAGAAGGTGAGCTCAAAGCCCCTTGGTCATGAATACGCTGTATGGATCGGCGACATAATCCGCAAACGGTCCGCAATACGAAAATCCAAAGCGCGCATAGAGTCGGCGCGCGGGCTCGAAGGGCTCCCTGGATCCCGTCTCCAGGCTGACTCGGGTGTAGCGGCGGCGTTTGGCTTCATCCAGGATGTGTGCGAGCAACCCTTTCGCAACGCCCTTTCTGATATGCGACGACGATGTTCGCATGGATTTGATTTCCGCATGCTGTCGATCGAGCTCCTTGAGCGCTGCACAGCCAAGCAACTCCCCGTCCTCCCACGCGGTCCAGAACGTAATTCCGGGCTTTCGCAATGCCTCGATATCCAGGGCATGCATGCTTTCAGCGGGCGAATGCAGCGCCATGCTTCGAAGATGCTCTCGCAAGAGTTCGTGAACCCCGGCGCCGGACAAGTCGTCTACCTTGATGTGCATAGGAAACGGTCATCCGGGTGCGCGACTCCGGATCGCCCATGCCCGGGCGACAAGCGGGATTGATCCGTCGCCTTCAGCAGGCAGTCGCTTGTGGATGCGATCCCGCAACCGGTTGCGGGAAGATTCGCTCAGGGACATTGCGTAGGAGGGCGCGGGCCCCTGGCCGCCCAGGAAGGGCGCCCAGTAGTCGTCGAAGTCCCGGAACCGCGTGGCGATCTCGATAGGCACGACTTCAATCGCCTCGAGGTTGGCCTGTCGAAACACCTTCCCAAGCGCGTCCGGCTGACAGAGAGGAAACCGGACGCCTTCATCGAGCGGTCGCGCGCCTGGGTCGAGCTCCAGGGCTACGTCCCAGAAGTGTCGCATCAGCTCCATCTTCCCGGCGTAGTCCCAAACGAAAGCCGCGATCGTTCCACCCGCAATCGCCGTTCGCTTCATCTCGGCGAGGGCCAATGGCGGGTCCGGCACAAAATTGAGCACCAGGCCGGATACGACGACATCGATCACCGAGTCCTTGAGCGGAATGTCCATTGCATTCGCGACTTCAAGGGTCGCTTCGTTTCCGAGGTTAGCGCGTGCCTTCGCGACAAACCCTTCGGAAGGATCGATTCCGATGATCTGCGCAGGTCGGCATTTCGCCGCGATAGCGGACGTCAAGGCGCCGGTCCCGCACCCTACGTCGAGCCAGCGCAACGACGGCGGCAGGTCCAACCAGGCAAGAAATTCGTTCGCGACAACGCGGCTCCAACGGCCTACATAGAACTCGTAGGGGTCCCCCTTGTTAAATGAATCGTTTGGCGGCGCGTTGCTCATTTGCGTGTGCTCACCCGGGAGCGGGCGTGCGGGAAGTCCCATAGACCAGGGTTTCGCCCAGACTCGATCGGTATCGCCGGCCATTTTCGCACGACTTGCTGCTTGGATACCGATTCGGTTGGCATCGCCTCGCCGAAGCAGACCGCTTTGCGGACAAGCAGGTTTCGATTCGGACGGTAGACGATCGCCGCATCATCGATCCGAGGATTGGCGGACGCCCCGGTCAAGCCACTTCAGAGGTCAGCGCACAGCTCGCTCGCCGACAGAACTTTCGCAAAGGGGCCATTCAGTGCGGCAAGGTAGGCAGTCTGGACACTCTCGGCCGGCACGTGAATACCTTTGAACGACAGAGCCCTCGTCGCGCAGGCGTCGTGTGCCAGGGAGCAGGCAAAGCCAAGGTCTGCGGCCGCCCGGGTGGTCGTATCGATACACATGTGCGTCATCATCCCCGCGATGACGAGCCGAGAAAGGTCCGCGCGCCGCAAGTGCTCCAGCAGCGGCGTCTCTCGGAAGCTGTTGGCGAAGTGCTTTTGCAAGACGGGCTCGTCGGGGCCGGGTTGGACGGATTCGTGAATCTCCGCTCCGGCGGTGTCGGGGAGAAAGAACGTCGCACCCGCACGCGTAGCGATGTGCTGGATGTGGATAACCGGGAGTGCTCGCCGACGGAAGGCGGATAACAGCTTTGCGGCTTGACCGGCCGCGGCCATCGCGCCAACCACTTCCATCGAGCCGCCGGGAAAGTAGTCGTTCTGGATATCGACAATCAGGAGAACGGTCGTCATGAGACCTCTAACGAACAAAGTGTGAAGGAAACCGCTCCCGGCACATCGTCGCGAGCGGGTCAGGCAGAAGATCCTGGCCGTGCATCCGGTTGTGGCGCGCTCAAGGCAATCGCATACAGTTTGAGCTTCTCGTCGTTCGATTGCAGCACAACGGTCCCTTCGGGATGGAACCCCAGCTTCTCGAGAAGATTGGCCGATCGATCGTTGTCCTGCGAAAGGATGGCGACGATGCGGGAAAGCCCCAGAACACATGTCGCGTGCGACATTACCGTCGAGGCCGCCTCGCGGGCGTAGCCTCTGCCCCAGAAGCTCGGCAGAAATGCAAAGCCCAGATCCACGTCTTCGAGCGCTTCACGCTTGATGAGGCCGCAAATGCCGATCGGTTCGCGGGTTTCTTTCAATTCGACCAGATAGAGTCCGAACCCCAGCCGCCGATACATTGCGACCGGCCCATCGACGATGTACCGCGTCGCGTCTCCCAGGGTCTTGACGCCTTTGTCGCCGATGTATCGTATCCATGAAGGATCGTTTACAAGCTCGAAGATGAACTCGGAATCGTCCGCTCCGAGCCGGCGAAGTCGAAGTCGTTCGGTTTCCGCTACCTGCAATGTCGTGTACCTCGCAAACTGGGAGGTCTCCGGCTTGCGCGACTGGCGTCAGCCGAGTCCCCGCTCGCAATCTCGTTGAGGCGGCGGGTGCGTCGAACCGCCTGGCGCAAGCTAGACGCCATAGTGAGCGGAAGCTCTCGAGACCGTCTGCCTTGCATCGAAGTGAAAAACCTCCGCCGCGAGGCGGCCGCGCGCGCCGCGGTAGTAGAGCATGATACTCGAGACCCCCGCCAGAATGGATATCAGCTCGAAATGCAGGTCAGGGACAAGTTCCAGGGCCTTTCTCCAGTATGCAGCGACGGCCGTCTTTCCTCGTAGCACGCCCGATGGCTCGTCGGCGATCTGGCTGATAAAAGGTGAGGACATTTCGAAGTCGTCCGCATGATGCGACAGCACCCTGTCCAGATCGTGGGCATTCCATGACTCGATCCAGTCGGCTGCGAAGCGTTCGGCAAACGTCTTTTCCATGTTTGGAACTTTCAACGAAGGTAAATCACGACGGTTGTGCGAAAAACAGAGGCTGACGAGCGGCGCTACTGCCGTCACGTGGGCTGCGGCCCGTCGTATCCCTCGATCACGATGAGGTCGGCGGTCGAAACCGGTAGCCGCAATTTCATAGCTTGCTGGTATTCGACGGACTTCCAGCAATCGAGAGCGGCTTGATAACTTGGAAACTCGATCACCGCATTTCGGCTGCGGCTCGTGCCTTCCGGATTCTCGAAACGCCCGGCTCGCACCAGGAATCGGGCGCCGTACTTTTTGAAGGGTTCGGCGTTGGCGGCAACGTAGGCCTTGTACTGCTCCTGATCGGCAATGTCGACCCGTACAATCCAGTAGCCCTTGGCCATAACTTCTCCTTTGGTGTCGGCGTTAACTGTCGCACTGGAGCCCGCCGTACAGTCACCGCACACCGGACGCAGGACTGCACGCTCTATCTACCCTTGTGCCATCAATCGGCGCCAAAAACCAGACGGACTGGATCAAGTCGTCGACGCGACTCATGGATCAACCTCCGACTTGCGGCGGTTTCATGAGCGGATCGCCCTGAAAAGAGACAGCATAGTCGCGGACACTGGCCGCGAAAAGGCCAGCGAAACAAATGAAACCAACGATACAAGTGCCGGCACGGATCGCTGCGACTGCGGGTGGTCAGTAGGGCGACCCGTCCTTGTGCACAAACTTCCACTTGCCCTCGACCATCGTCGCCTTGAGATCATCGTCTGGATAGCTGCCCTCATCGCCCCGCGTCCTGTCTCCCACCTCGAGGTATGTGACCTCTTCCGCGGTTTCGTTGATCAGACGGTGGCCGTTCCCTGTACCCGCCTTGAACCCGGCGCACATGCCGGGCGAGAGCTTCGTGCGGCCTTGATCGGTATGAAGTGTCGGATGTCCTTGCAGGATGTAGACGAACTCGTCCTGCCTGGTATGGGCGTGGCGGAGCGCCGACACGGCCCCGGGAGCGAGCCGTGTCAGATTTACCCCAAAGTTCGTCAGACCGAACAAATCGCCCAAGGGCTGCTTCCGCCGGCCCGCCATTTGCGATGCGAAGGGGTCCGGGTAATTCGACGGCTTCGCTCTCGGCGGGGCCTGGTCCGCGACGACACTGACAGGATAGGTCGGAGTTGTCATGCGATCCTCTTCATGGGGCGGCATGCAGCGCATGTCATCGCGATGCATGGCCGCGTTGCTCGCCCAACGGCTCATCGTCATGCCGCGCTCGATCGCCGAAGGTCGCCATGATTCGCGGCAAATCGTGAGCGTTCTCCCGGCGGACATGTTCGTCGACGAGCGCCAGCTGGGCGCAGGCGCGGTGACTGAGGATGGTCGCCATGTCGAGATCGGGTGAGCCGCCGCTGCAAGTGGTTCGTTAAGGGCCTAGCCTGATTGTCGGATGGCATCCTGTTTTGCCCTGCCCAACGAGGCAAAGGCCTTCTGGTACGACCACTCGACCAGGCCTGTCAGATAAGCGGCAGGAAAGCTGTCCACGTTGACGATCGTGACCCAATGATAGCGTCCCCTGTACCTGGCCGGCTTTACACCCGGAACATCGGTCAGCTCGATGAATCGATCGGGCGTAACCCGCATGCTGAATCGCCACTTTTCCGGGTTGCTGGTTTTGAAGTAGGCGAATTTCTTCCCGCCGACGGAGTAGACAAGAAAGTTACTGGGCTCGCCATACAAAGTTTCGGTAGCGCAGGGAAATTCGCGACAGAACCGCTTCAGTTGCGGCACGTTCATGAGCGCACGCTCGGCACGAGCCCCCGTGAGACGTCGCGTCACCGCGACTTCCCGGCGCTGTCCGGAAGCGCATCGATTCCTTGCGCTCGTTGTCGCAGCTCTGCCGAAGAACAGTAGGGAAACCCCTTCGTTGAACAGATCGCCAACGCATCAGAGGTCAAACTGGTTGCCGCAGCGGAGTCGCCGCGCTTTTCCACGAGGTCAGCGAGACGGATGAGCGAGAGCGCCTTGTCCACGGCGTAAATCCGGCGAACGGCCTCGGACGTTTCGCGACCACTCAGGCCGTCCAGGGCCACCAGGTAGCCGCGCAGCGCATTCTCGTACGTCGCATCGGTACCGTAGAGGTGTTCGTTGGCAGTCAGGAAACCAGCCTTCATCGCGATACCGGGTTCGGCGGCGGGGGCGAATTTGGGCGCCGTCTGTCTGTCGCCTATGGCGAAGCCGACCGCGCCGCCGATCAGCAGGACGAGGACGTAGCTCAGTATGACGACGAAGCTTCGTGTCATCGCGCCGGGCGCCTAGCGAACCAGGTCAAGGGGCGGAAGCGATGCGTGACCATCCACGGCGAGAGGTTCAGTGGGGAGGTAGGCGACGTTCATGCTCGCCGCACTTGCGCAGAAAGACATGGGTCGCCCGTTCGCCCGTGACATGCTTCGCGCATCCATACCCCAGCGCACGCATGTCGATATCGTTCAGGAGATGCTCCCCGGCGCCGAGCAGGACAGGTCGCATGGCCAGATGCAGCTCGTCGATTAGGCCGGCGCGCAGATATTCCCGGATCGTCGATACGCCGCCACCGAGTCGTACGTCGCCGCCGCCCGCCGCGGCGGCGGCCTGCTCGAGCGCGGCGCGAATGCCCTCGGTCACAAAGCGAAATTCCGTGCCTCCGGCCATTCTCAGCGGCGGACGCGGGTAATGCGTCAGCACGAAGACGGGCGTGTGATAAGGCGGCTCGTCGCCCCACCAGCCTTTCCAGCTGTCGTCGGGCCACGGGCCGCGAACGGGACCGAACATGTTGCGTCCCAGAATCCACGCTCCGATTCCGGCGAAGCCCTGCTCCGCCATTTCGTTGTCGACTCCCGTCTCTCCGTCGTCGTGGCCATGCATCCTCCGCCACACACGTGTGTGAAAGAACCATTCCACCAACTCGGGGCCCCTGACGCCGAGCGGATTCTGCAGATCCTGGTTCGGCCCGGCACCGTAGCCGTCGATGGATATCGCGAAGCTTTGGACACGCAGTTTCGACACGTTATGCCTCGTTTACTGGTCGGGGAGAACCGATCGTTCCGCCAAAGCGAAACTCACAGGATCCTATCGAAATCTCCATGCCGGCCTAGGCCGTCCTTGAAGCGGCTCGCACCCGATACGCCGTCTTCGATGAGCGCTTCGCGTCCGTTGTACCATTCCTGGATCAATGCCTCGCGTACGCTAAGTCCGTGACTCTTGATTGCGGAGCGTCGATCGGCGCGCACGCAAACCTGCGGGAAGCGTGCGATCTCCCGCGCCAGTTCCTCCGCTTTCTCACGGGCGCCCCCTTTGGCCGTGACGTATTCGCACAAGCCGATGTTCAGGCACTCCTCTGCCGGGACTTTTCGCCCCGTGAGGATGATCTCCAGGGCGCGACCCTGTCCGACGATTCGGGGCAAGCGCACGGTCCCTCCGTCGATCAGCGGCACTCCCCAGCGGCGGCAATACACGCCGAAGTAGGAGTCTTTCGCCATCACGCGGAAATCGCACCATAACCCCAGCTCCATACCGCCGGCAACGGCAGGCCCCTCGATCGCCGCAATCACCGGCTTGTCCAATTCAAGGCGAGATGGTCCCAGCGGACCGCGCGGGATTTCGCCGCCATTGCCGCGCGGCCGTGCCGAGGGGATATCGAGCTCTCCGAGCGGGTAGTCGGCATTGAGCGTACTGACGTATTTGAGATCCCATCCCGCGCAAAACGCACCGCCCGCACCGTAGAAGACCGCGACAGATGCGTCCTTGTCGGCATCGAATTCCAGAAACGCGGCGGTCAGCGCATCGGCGCTTTGGGGATTCATGGCGTTACGCGCCTCGGGCCGATCGTGAATGACTGTCCATACCGGTCCGTTCTTATCAATTCTTACTGCCATGATGGCCATCCTCCGTCAGTTAACCGGCCGCCGTGCGGGTGCAACCAAGGCAGCGGCGTCTCAGGCATCTTTTGTGTCGTCGCAGCGCGCGATACTGCGGCTTGTTCAAGGCGCAACGGTAACGCGCAGATAGGTAGCAGGAATGGAGGTTTCACCGCTGCGCGGACTCTTGTTCTGGCTGTTGAACAGATCCTCCAGCTCTTTCTGCAGACCATCGGATCGACCGCTTTTCTCCGCGGCTTCGAATGCATTCATGGTCGGCCCATAGAATTTTCTGAAGGCCACGACAAGCTCTGATGGCGCCGCGGGAAAGTTGAACGTATAGGTGTCTCTGACGAAAGATATCTTCTCCCTTTCCACTCCCGCGCCGGTAAATCGCTCAATCACATTGTTCTCGATCCCCCAGGTCATGGGGCTAATGAATCCTTCCGGGGGTGGAGGCGAGTATGCCGAGCTGATTTTCAGAATCTGTGCCACCAGCGTCGGATCGTTTGGAATCCAGTTGCCCATGATGATCCTGCCGCCAGGACGTGCTACGCGCACCATCTCCTTGGCCACGTCGAACGGCCTCGGCGCGAACATCGCGCCGAAGATGCTTACGACGAGGTCGAATGTCCGATCTTGCAGCTCATGCAGATCGGATGCGTCGCCCTCCTGGAACCTGCAATTTGTGAGCCCCAGCTCCTTTGCCCGCCTGTTGCCGGCCGCAACCAGGTTGCTGGCGATATCGACGCCCAGTACTACGGCGCCAAGTTTCGCCGCGGGTATTGCCGTCGTTCCATCGCCGCACCCGAGATCCAGCACCTCGAGCCCTTTTTTTATTCCCAGTCGATTGACGAGCGCCTCTCCGCTCTGTCGCATCGACTCGGCAATGCGCGTGAAATCGCCTTTTTCCCAAAGTGCCTTGTTTGGATTCACTGGAGTGCTCCGTGTGGTGTCGTGACTGGTTTGGGGGCAACGGTATTTTGGCAAACGAATCGAGCTAAGCCATTACAAGCTTGCGCGGCGCGGCCGCGACCACCGGACGCAAGGCCACGGGCGCCTTGGAGTGCAGCCCTTGAACCAAGTGCGGGAAGGCCGGAAAATCGGGCTGCTTACCTAAGGGTCCGCCCTTACGGGACAGGGCTCGACCTTCTCTTGCTCTGCCGGATCGTTGCGCGCAACGACTGCACGGGCCGGCTCGGTTGCGCTCAGGTTGATTGCCTCGTGCGGGACCCCGGGCGGCACGAACAGAAAGTCGCCAGCTTCGCTCACGACCTCGTGCTCGAGCGCGGAACCCCAACGAGTGCATACCCGCCCTTCGAGGACATAGATGCCGGTCTCATAGCCGAGGTGCTTATGCGGCTCTGCTCGGGCGCCCGGCGGGATTACCACGATATGCATTGACAGGCCACGTGCCCCGACCGTCTCGCCGGAAATGCCGATGAAATAGGGCAGGCGTTGCCGCGTCATTATCTCGCGGTCGGGCCGCACTGCCTGTACGTTGCGCTCGTCGTTGTCCATCATGTGGCTCACGCGCGGGTCGGGGCCCGCATCTGTTTACCTTATCACACCCATGGCGACGCTTCGGCAGTAAGGGATCGGTAATCCGCGCCTCGCGCTGGACCGCACCGATAACAGGGCGCGCTGGAATAAGTCCGATAAATCCGGCATCACTTGCGCCGCAATTCGACTTCTCCCTCGATCTCGACCGGGATATTGAATGGCAGCTCGGCGAGACCGACGGCGCTGCGTGCGTGGGCTCCCCGTTCGGGGCCAAACACGTCGAGGATGAGATTTGAGAATCCGTTGATGACGGCCGGTTGTCGATTGAACCCGGGCGCAGAGTTGACCATGCCGAACACGCGAGTCCAGCACACGATGCGCTCCAGACTCCCGAGCTCGCGCTTGAGGCTGCCCAGGATGGCAAGGCCGGTCAGTCGGGCTGCCTCGTAGGCCTGCTCCTGAGTGACCTGGGTGCCGACCTTGCCGAGCGGTTGCGCGAGCGAGCCATCGGCGTTGGTGGGCCCGTGCCCGGAGATGACGGCACGGATGCCCACCACCCGTACCCAGGGAAAGGGCAGGGTGACGCCGGGCGGGAGCTGCAGAGGCTGCGGCAACACCACGCCAAGGGTGCGAAGGCGGTCTTCAACGAGTGACATGCTGCGGCTCCGGTTGAATGAGGTCGGCGACGAGCGGACGGCGGCGTGTGAATGCGGGACTGGGTGCCGCTACTCGTTACCCCCGAATCTCGGGTTCGACGAGGTGCGCAAGCTGTGCGAGCGACTCCTGCCAGCCGAGATAGCACATTTCGACCGGGATGGCCTCGGGTATTCCGTCCTGCACGATGCTCACTTCAGTCCCACACGAGACCTGCTTCAGGGACACCGTGGTGTCCATTTCTCCCGGCAAGTTCGGATCATCGAATCGGTCCGTATAGCGAATGAGCTGGTGCGGCGTCAGTTCACGATACTCTCCGCCGAACGAGTGCCCGTCGCCCGTCGTGAAGTTCGTGAACGCCATCCTGTACGTACCTCCGACTTTGGCATCCATCTGATGAACTTTGCAGGTGAAGCCATACGGCGCGAGCCATTTGGCCATGGCGTCGGCGTTGAGGAACGCCCGATAAACGCGCTCCGGAGGAGCGCGAAGGACGCGATGAAGCCTGACAGTACCTTTGGACATGATCGATTTTCCTTTCGTTATCGGGTGGCGACGCAATTGCACCCGCCATCAGGGCCGCGGCGGATCAGGCGAACCGACCGCCTGTGACGGGTGCGAGAGCAAGCGGCGAGGCAGCCCGCTTGCGCGAGTCGTCAGACGCCATCGAGCGCCCGGCGGAAGTAGACAACGCGCTCCATTTCTTCGAACCCCAGCGCCCGGTGTGTGGCATGCGCGGCAATGTTGTCGATCGGCGAGTCCGACGCAAGCTCGCTGCAACCTTCAGCTGCCGCCCATCGCACAACTTCCGCAACCAGCGCACGGGCAATGCCCTTGCGCCTTGCCTCGGGCTCGACATACAAACCTTCCAGGAAGGCCACGGGCGAGCTGCTCGTGCCGTTGACATAGTCGACTCGCTTTGAGGCTTCGACGAAACCTGTCCTTGTGCCGTCAACCCCAACCGTAAGCAGAACAAGGTGACCGCGAGTGAGCACGTCGGTCATGTCGCGCAGATGTTCCGATTCGGGCACGTCGGGCCACAGCTTCGAGCGAAGCGAAAGCCAGTCACCATCGTCGCTTCCCTTGGGGAAAGTGAATTCCATCGTGACCAACGGGTAGGCAAACGCGCGACGAAGGATAGCGGCGAGGATCGTGAATGCACATCTAGACGTCAGTCTTGCCGAACCGGGCAATGCCCTGATTGACGCCTGGCGGGTCGAGGGTCGCGAGGTCGAGCGGTATTGGGTCGCCGATCCACCGCGCCAAAGTGGTGTGGTCGGCGAGGTCGTCTTGCGTCAGCGGATGCACGAGTACCGTCAAGCCCGACGACTGCAGCAGGGGGACGATGCCGTTCAGGCCTGAGTGCAGGAAGTGAACCTCGAACTGCGGATCAGGGTGGGGTCCCACTTTGCCATCTCGCATTTGACCCACGAAGGTCAGACCCGAAGATTTGTCGATCTCCATTGTGCTCATTAGCCGATCGCGGAGGGCCGCGGCACGTTCTCGCGTCTTCGGCTGGTAGTAAACGTGGGCATGGAAAGGCGCATCTTTATCCTGCATCTGATTATCTCCCGCATCGAAGAGCATGGCGGCTCAATCTGGGTTCTTGGAAGCCCAGCGCGGGAGCATCGACTTGAGGACACCGTCTTTGAGCACGAAATGATGATAGAGGCCAGCGAGCGCGTGCACGCCTGCGACCCAGAGAATGGTGTCGCCAAGCCAGGTATGAATCGTTGCAACCTTCGCCCCCATCGCGTGCGATTCGCCGACCGGTGGAGGGAACCGCAGCCCTCCGAGCAGCGTCAGCGGGTGGCCTTCCATCCAGGCGCCGGTGATCGCGGTGACCGGGAGGGCGAAGAGCAGAATGTAGAGTGTCCCTTGCACCACCTTGGCGGTGACATCCATCCAGCGGTCCAGGTGCCGTGGCTCGGGCCGGATGTCGACCGCTCGCCAAAGGAGCCGCAGCGAGACCAGCGCGAAGACGCTGGCTCCCAGGGTTTCGTGCAGCTGGCGATCGAAATCGCGGGATGCGGAGTAGACGCGTTCCTCCGAGCCTCCTGGCCCGTAGATGAAGGCCATCAGGACAAGGACTGCGGTAAGCCAATGCAGAGCCTGGGCGGGCGCACTATAGCGGTTGACCGATTGCTGTTCCATCATTTGTCCGGTCGCTTGCGGCTCGTCGCACCTGCCTTGTCACCCGTCAGTTCGCCGTTCCGTCTGTCCGCCTCGCCGGCAACGGTCTGAGGATGCATCGATTCAGTAGCTCTGGCTTTGCGGCAAGCCGTCGTCGATGTCGTAGTAGTCTCCCTTGTCACCCACGAAGGTGTGCTTCGCCAGGCGAGTACCTGTGGGTGCCTCGAACGCGCCCATCGCAATCGCGATGAATTCGTACCCCTCAATGGTCGGATTCCAGAACAGGGACGACCCGCATACCGAGCAAAACCCACGCTGAACTTTTTCCGATGAACGATACCACGTGATTTTGTCGCCGCCATGAATCGTCAGAGCCTTGCGCCGCACATTCGTAGACACGAAGAAGTGACTCGTTTGCTTCCTGCATTGTGAGCAGTGACAAGCCTCGGGCGGGCGTTCCAGTGCGCCTTCAACCTCGAAGCTCACGGTGCCACAAAGGCATGTTCCTTTCATCATGGCAAACTCCTTCAACCACGTTCCGCCGGACTGCCGAGCAACTATCTCGGGTCGAGGAACACGTCGACGTCGCTTCCCTTCACCACCTTGCCGTCGCCGCTGGCCGTCGCCTTGTGCCACAGCGCGACCAGGCCGCGAATAGCCTGCGCATCGGTGCTCATGGGAATAGCCTCACTGACGGCCAACGAACGAACATGATCGACCGCAAGCGGACGGTGCGCAAGCGCCGCGGGGGAGCCGTATCCGCTACTGGGTGGCGGCATCGCCGCTCATGATGCGAATCATTTCCGTCAACTGAGCGCTCATGGGAAGGTTCATTCGCTGTCCGCTCGGCAATTGGCGCAAGAACCACTTGTTGTACGTTTGCTCGAACTCCCTGGAGGCTGCCAGATCGTGCAGCCTCTGGCTCACGAGCGCAGCCAGCTGAGGGTCGTTCTTTCGGAACATGATTCCGTAGGGCTCGTAGGAGAGGAATTCGCCCACCACGGTCAGTTGGTCCTGCGCCCGGTTCAGCGCGATGAATCCGTACAGCAATACGTCATCGGTTGCGAACGCGTCGACTTTCCCGCTCACCAGCTGATCGTACGAGTCGGCGTGATCCCTGCCGATGGTGATCGTCGTATTCAACTTGAATTTGGCAACGAGATCACGCAGCGCCTTCTCATTCGTGGTGCCGGCGGTTACGACGACGGACTTGCCACCCAGGTCACGGAACGACCTGATCGGCGATCCTTTCTTTACCATCAGCTTGGTGCCGGCGACGAAGATGATCGGCGAGAAATCGACGATCCGCTTTCGTTCTTGGTTGGCGGTGGTGGAACCGCACTCGAGGTCGACCTGGCCGCCGACGACCGCGTTGAAGCGAGTCTCCGACGTGACCGGCACCCATTGGATGTCGAGATCACGACCCACTTCCGTGCTCATGGCATCGACGATCGCGCGGCACAGGTCGATCGAATAGCCGATGGGCTCGCTGCGGGCACTCAAATAGGAAAACGGGATCGACGCTTCGCGATAGCCGACCGCGACCTTCCCGCTGGCATGCGCCTTCTGCAAGGTGCCGCTCAGCACACCCTCGGGCTGTTCCTGGCCGCCAGCGTGACCCGAGACAAGCACCACAAACGCGATGCTCAGCGGCAAACATGCGTACGAACGTTGCTTCATGGTTGACGTCCCAAGCGCGGTCGCACTTGCGCTACCGCATGGTTAGGAGATGCCGCGTCGCCTTCTCTCACCGCCGAAAACGGACCTGTGGATCACGCCGGCGCCGGCATGGCGTCGGGATGCAAGTGGCGCCCTTGTTCCGCGTCGAGTCGCGCCGCGTTTGCCTCGGCATCCTTTTCCGTCATCAAGCCGCCTTCCCACTTGGCGACGACGGAGGCCGCGACCGAGTTACCCACGGCATTGGTGGCCGACCGTCCCATGTCGAGGAAGGTATCGACACCGAGGATCAGCAACAAGCCGGCTTCAGGGATGCCGAACTGATTGAGTGTCGCGGCGATCACGACGAGCGACGCACGCGGTACCCCGGCCATGCCTTTGGAAGTCAGCATCAGGATCGCCATCATCGTCAACTGCGTCGCGATCGGCAGCTGGATGTTGTATGCCTGCGCGATGAAGATCGTCGCGAACGTGCAGTACATCATCGACCCGTCGAGGTTGAAGGAGTACCCCATGGGCAGCACGAAGCTGGATATCTTTCGCTGTACGCCGAATCGGTCGAGCGAATCCAAAAGCTTCGGATAGGCCGCCTCGGAACTGGCGGTCGCAAAGGAGAGCAGGAAAGGCTCCTTGATCAGCCCCACCAGCCTGAAAACGCGTTTGCCCAGGAAGACAAATCCCGCGAGCACTAGGAGGCTCCACAGCAGTATGAGGCCGACGTAGAAGTCGCCCATGAATACCGCGAACTTCAGCAGGATCTCGAGGCCGTTCACTGCCACCGTCGCCGCCATCGCGGCGAACACCGCAACGGGCGCGAGCTTCATTACGTATCCGGTGATCTTGAGCATGACGTGCGCAAGGGAATCGATGACGTGGGTCAGCGGCTTGCCGACATCGCCGAGCGCAGCCAACGCAACGCCGAAGAACATCGAGAACACGACAATCTGCAGTATTTCGTTGTTGGTCATCGCTTCGGCAAAGGACCTCGGCACCAGGTGAGTGACGAACTCCTTGAGCGTGAACGAAGCCGTCTTCAGGTTGGTGGCTGCGCCGATATCCGGCAGCGGCAAACCCAAATCCCTGCCCGGATGCAGCAGGTTGGCAAGCAGCAGTCCAAGCAGCAGCGAAACGATCGACGCGATGACGAACCAGCCAAGCGCCTTGGCAAAGATGCGGCCGACACTCCTGGCGTCGCCCATATGGGCAATGCCGACGACCAGCGTGGAAAAGACAAGGGGGCCGATCAGCATTTTGATCAGGCGCAGAAAGACATCCGACATGATCGCGATGTAGCCGGCGACTTCCGAAGCGGTCTTCTTGTCCGGGTAGCTGATGAAGACCGTGTACCCGGCCACAATGCCCAGCACCATCCCGGCCAGGATATAGGCCGCCATCGGAATCTTCCTTTTCACGCCCTGTTTCATGCCTGTCTCCCTGGGTCGGACTGCTCTGGATGTCACGGAACGGGCATCAGCTTAGTGCGTTTTTTGGAGAAGTGGAACAGGCCGGGCGGACCAGCGTCTTATTTTGGGGAAGGCGCACCTGACGGACGGCGTCGTCGGCACGCGACAAGTAGCAAGATGCCACCGACAAGGAAAGTGCCCGCACCATAGACGGCCCACTGGATTTGGCCGGTCATAAAGCTTCCAGGCAGGACATTGATGCCTTGAAAGAACCAAATCGAGCCGACGAGCATAAGTGCGATGCCGGCCACGTTCAGTGCGATGCGCATGGATGGTCTCGCTGAGGCACGTCAAACGGCCCAGGCTGACGGCCGCGACGAGGACGACGGAGAAACGCGTTGCATGGGGCGTGATCGCGCGGCGCTAGCCCTCCGCAGGCTGATGAGCTGTGCCGACACAACAGCTCGCCGGCTGCTGCTTCGACGGACACTTGACCGAACCGAACGAACAAAACACGCAGCAGTCACCGGGCTTCGGCCGCAGGCGGGCATGGCAGCCCGCGCACTCATGGAAGAAGAGGCAGGCATCAACGGGCATGCTCTCAACTGTCGTGACGCCGCAGACCGGACAGGTTAGCGCGGATGCGAGGATCGGCGATTGTTGCACTAGCGGGGGAAACAACACGTGCAGTTGCACAGCTTGATACCGAAGTCGCGCCACGCAGAACGCACGACGTTGCACGCCCAGCGAACCGCGACACTGCGCACGGAAGCGACGATGCACCCGAGCGTCATAGCGAGGCGTCCGGTTGAACGAGAATCGTCGGGGGCATTCTTATTTCAATAAAGCCGGTTGCGGCAAGCTCAGACGGCAAACATCGCCAGGTACGCCATTCCAAGTATGCTCCGATAGCCCCGGAAGTAGGCGTTTCTCTGCCTTTCGACCTGTTCCCGAACACCCTGCGCGTCAGGATGATCGCCAGGGTTGTTTGCCAGCCACCTCGCATAGCGAGCAGTGAAGCCCGACTCGAAGGCATCCCATTCGTCCAGAGAGGCCTGGTGAACTTGCACCACTGCGAACCCGGCGTCGCGCGCGATCTCCAGCAAATCCGGTAGAAAAACATACTCGTCCAGCCGCCCGCCCAGTGGGGCAATGGCCGCGGGAGTGGGTGCCGCAGCCCAGATGCCTTCGCCGTAGATCACTGGCGAACCCGGTTTCACTTTTTCTCTGACTGCGCCCAGCGCACTGCGATAGTCGAGCGGCATCTTGGCCTCGACGGGCGGGCCCCATATCTGGCTTGCGCCTATACAGATCAGCGCCTGCGACCATGTGGGGAGATGATCTTTGACGTCGCCTGCTATCAAGGATAGCCGGTCGTCGACTCCGCGCGCGCGGGCGAGCGCTCGCCCGTACTCAATGAAATTGTGGTTGAGATCGATGCCTAGGCCTCCTGCGTCGGGCGTGACTTGCAAGACTCGTATCAGGAGCTCGCCCCACCCGCAGCCGACGTCGGTCACCGTGCCGGCGAGGTTTGCGGAAACGAAGCCTGCGAGTCTAGTCGCACGCTCTTCCGACAGCGGAGCCATGAACGTGAGGTCGAGCTGAGGGGGCGAGAAATGGGGTGGCATGAAAGGAACTAGAGTTGCAAAGTGGTCCTTTTCCCCTAACGGAGCCGGGTCAACCGAGGCGACCGACGTTGGCCAGAAAGACGGCCCGCGTGGCGCGTCCGGTTGAATGCCGGGTCGGCGCGCCGCACAAGTGTCTTCTGCGTCAGATACGCCGATTCAGAGAAACGGTATGACCGCGTTTACCTCGCGACGATAGTCCTCGTACGCGGGGCCGAACGCGGCGGTCAACATCGCGTCCTCGACGCGAATTCGGTATGCATAGGCAGCGAAGGTCGCCACTATCGAGGCGGCGAAGACGAATGCATTGCCGGTTGCGAGCGCGATGCCGTTCAGGCAGAGAAGCGAGCCCAGGTAACCGGGATGCCGGACGAGGCGATACGGGCCACCGCGTTCGATCGAATGCGCTTCGTCGACGAGTAGAGTGCGAGTGTAGCGCTGACGAAGGGTGAGAACCGCCCATAGACGCATCCCCAGCCCAGCAATGCCGAGACCGACTCCCACCCACGCGACCGATGGCATGCCAGGCAGGGAGTCTGGCGCCCAGAGCCAGAAAGGGAGTCGATCGAAAAAAGACCACGCGGGCGCCTTCATGACCATGACGAATCCGAGCACGGGTATGACTGCTGACGCCGAGAGGACCAGCGAGCTCCCACGATCGGATGGCCCGGCGAACATGGTCCGTGCTCTTCGACCGAAGCGCAGCTCCGATTGGAGCGCGTAAAGCAGCAGAACCACAAGAGCGGCCAGGCCGTAGGCCGGCAAAGCGAGAAACGGCTGGATGAGGCTCGCCATTACGGGGCGGATCAACAATGGCTAGCGCAGGCTCGACTCAAATGCCGTCGACACTGCTGCGTGAGCCAAAGACAATAATGCGAGGGAAGCGGTACAGTGGTTTCCCGTCCACGTACTCTCCGGTGAAGACGCCAACGTAGGATGTGCCCTCGGCAGCTGAGCTGTCGGGTCCGCCGCGTAGCTCGGCGGCACAGCCCGCGAGTCCAAGTGCGAGAAGGAGAGTTGCGATGGCAATCGATGCGCGCGTGTCGGCGTTGCTATCCAGCTGCAGGGTGTTTGCATGCACGTTCGCGCCTGATGATCGGGTACGTCGCTGAGCGTCAGTTGCGGGCGGCTTCAGGCAGCGCATGCAGATAGCTGTAAAGATCCGCAATCTCTGAATCCGTGAGATGCGATAGATTCCTGCGTGCCTGCTCTCCCATGACGCCAAGCTTTCGGTCGCCAAGGGCCATTCCCGTCCGTAGCAACCGGGTGAACGCGTCGGACGGATAGGCGGCCACTATCCGCAGGTCCGGGCTTGTGAAATCCGGATTGGCAGCACCGCGCAGACTTGCCCCATGGCACGCGGCACAAACAGTCCGCGCGAGATAGCGCCCATGCTCCGCCTCTGGATTCGTGGCCCCCGGCGGCGGGACCGCCTCGGCGACGAGCTGGGCCACGGTATTCAATTTGCCGGTAACCAGGCCGAGGCGCCCGAGCGGACCCACCGAGACATTCGGACCGGGACCGGGAATCGGCGGCAAGCTCTTCATGAACGCGACGATGCGGCCGAGGTCTGCATCGGTCAGGGCGGCGAACGCCTCCGCAGGCATGACGACCACGCTGCGGCCATCCGGCCGAACGCCGTTTCGGACAATGACGGCAATCTGTGCATCGGTGTATTGGCGAACGGCAGCCGTCAGATTCGGTGCGACGATCCGCGCAATCTTAGGATCGTCGAACAACACACGGCCTTCACCCTCCTTGCCGTGGCAATCGTTGAAGCAGCCATGGACGATGGCCATCCGACGTCCCTCACGGATTGAATCCGCGTCGGTCGGAATCGTCAGCACGACCGCCGGGACGTCATAGGTACGTCGCAGCATTCGTTCGGAGAGGGCGTAGACGACCGCGTACCCGACGACGACCAGCCCGATCAAGCAGCCTGCAGCGATGCCAACCCAGCGAGCTAGGCGCCCCATAACCCATCCTTCAGGAACTGCCGGAGTTTGACCGCAAACCGGGGTTTCGTGCAACGCCAGGAAATTGAATGAGCGCTTCGAGTCTGTTCCGGACGTGCGAATCGCTACCTGGCAAAACGCCGGGCAAAATGTTCACGTGCTCTAGCAGCCTCTACTTCTCGATATCGCGGTGGCGCGCTCGTTTGCAGGGCGCCAAGGAGATTGCTGGAGATTGTCGTGATCCCTTCGACCGCAGCAAGGAATGCTGACTCGTTTGCTTTCGATGGTTTGTTGAAGCCGCTAACCTTCCGCACGAATTGCAGTGAAGCGGCCCGAATCTCCTCTTCCGTTACCGGAGGAGAAAAATTGAAAAGGATTTTGATGTTTCGGCACATGTCAGTTGACCTCAGTGTCCGGTTTGCGCGAGTTAAATGCCGTGGTCGTCGATGAAGATTGGCCGGCGTGCCTGGATTTCCGGCGTATGTTCGTCGAGCTGGGCTTATTTCTTCTTGGCGGCCCGTTGGGCGTGCACTGCGGCGTTGGCCGCCACCGCGGCGCGGATGAGTTGCCTGAAGGCGGCTTCGTTTATCTTCTCCCCTTCGCGGAGGTCGATCGCGCGCCGCATATTCCCCTCAAGGCTGGAATTGAAGAGCTTCTTCGGGTCTTTGATGGAGGCGCCGCGAGCAAAGGTGAGCTTCACGACTTCCTTGTACGATTCCCCTGTACAGACGATGCCGTCATGCGACCAGACAAGGGTTCCGGAGGATTTCGGCTTCTCCCATTTCCACTCCTCCTGGATGTCGGAGTCGGCATCCCGGATGAGCTGACGGATGCGAGTGAGGGTCTCTCCTCTCCAATCCCCCAGTTCTTGAATCCGCTTGGTGATTTTCGCTGAGGCGGCCTCGCCGTTCGGCCGACTTGTCGGTTTCACATTCTCTCCGATCGCGTTCACAGGGCGCGGAAAAACCTCTCCGCTCTTGGAACGTAATAGTGGTCATAGTCGAGTGAGAGCACGACCGTCTTTGCGTTCCCGACGATCTCCTCACGGGGGATAAACCCGTAGACTCTCGAATCGGCACTGTTGTCCCGATTGTCGCCCAGCACCAAATAGCGGTTTTTCGGAACCGTGACAGGGCCGAACGTGCTGAAGCGGTGCGCTCCAGTACCGGCCAGTTCGATGCGGTGCGTCATGCCGTCATACGATTCGATTGCGAATGTCGCATCAGCCGCGTGGCCGACACCGGAGTATCGAGCTTCCCGGCCATCAATGATCAGGCGGTTGTTTCTCATCTCGACGGTCTCACCTGGCAGACCGATCACGCGTTTCACCAGACGGATGTCGGCAGCCTTTGAGTCGAAGACCACGATGTCGCCACGCCTGGGATCGGCAAACTTGTGAATCGAGATCCGAGTCAAGGGAATCCTCAGGTCGTAGGCGAGCTTGTTCACGAGTATCCGATCGCCCTCGATAATCGTGGGCTTCATCGAACCGGTCGGAACCACATTCCAGTCGGCAAGGGCGCTGCGGAAAATGATCATCAAGACGATAAAGAGCGCAAAGCTTCTGTATTCGCGCCATACCTTGATAAGACCGCTCTTCATGATCAGCTCTCCTGTGGTTGCATCGATGAAAGACGAGGCGAGGAATTAGACATCGCCCAAGCTGTCGGGTGCCTCCGAGCAGCTTGCCGAACATTCAGTCTCTGTTTCCGTGGTTAACTCACCGCTCGGAAAGGGCGAGTTGAGCGCCGAGGCCAGCAAACCCGGCGGCGAACCCGCGACGCATCAACGACTGAACCCGGGGTGACTCGATCACGGCCCGACGGAAAGCGTGGGCCAACAGTCCATAAGCGACAAAGACTGTAAGGGTCATCGCCATGAAAACGCCGCTCAGCAACATCAGCGCTGTGAGCGGCGACGATGCGCCCTGGTCGACAAACTGTGGCAGGAAAGCGAGAAAGAAGATGGTGAGCTTCGGGTTCAGGATGTTAAGGAGGATCGCCTTGATGACGAGACCCCTGGCGCTGGCTCCTGACGCCCCCTCAACCGCGAAGGCCGACTTGTCTCTCCACGTCGCGCACGCGAGGAGGAACAGGTAGGCCACGCCAGCGTATTTGAGGATCTGGAATGCAACTGCACTGGTGTGCATGAGGGCGGCCAAACCAAGCACCGTTGCCATCAGATGCGGCACGATGCCTGCTGTGCATCCAAGCGCGGCAAATAAGCTGGCTCTGCGGCCTTGGAGCAGCCCGGTGGAAACAGTGAATAGGACACCTGTTCCCGGTATGAGGACGACGATCAGGGAGGTGATTAGAAACTCAATGGTGACCATTTGAAACGGCTCCGCGACGGGGTGTGGCGCCGGTCAGTATCGGGCCTGACGAAGCGAGGTAACCGGCGTGGTGGCTTGCTTACATCTCGCGGGATGCAAACCGCAGGCCGATGCTATCGAACTGTCGGAGACGCCGATGTCATTTACCACTACGGACGGCATGGATCGCATTTTCCGACAACCACTTCAACGCCTCTTCCTCGGACGAATAAACATCGCAAATCAATCCGAAATGCAGTGCAACCTTAACTCCGAACTTTTGCGGATGAATGTACTCGAGCGGCGCCACCATTGCGACGACTACCGTTCCCTCGGCTTTTTGCGCCCAATCCTCGACCATCAGGAAGCGATCAACAAGTGTCGGTATCGGAAGGTCGGTGAGACCCGATACGTCGACTAACAATGAGGTCGCGCCATGAGCGCGACAGTCTGTGATCGCGGCGGAAATAAGTTCTACCGCCTCGACGAGAGAATATTTACCAAGCGGACGGTAGATGGATAGGGCCATTTCGGGTTTTCCAGTGGTTCGACAGTTGGTATCGACTTTCCGGTACGCGGCTAACGGCCTGCGGTTGAGCGGCCCCGCCTTTCGGGGGTCCGTTCCAGCGGCTCATCAGGCGCCTCGCGCGCAGGCTTCCGCGCTAGAAATCCCGCCAGGCCGATGGGAAACGGCTCACCGCCGTAGCCCTCGAGCCGTTGGGCTTGAAAGCCGACAGAGCGCAACGATTGCAGGATGTCATTCGGGTCAACCACGGCGAGCCGATGTGTCTCGGTGTCGCGGCGATAGAGGCTTCCGACTTGACGAAAGCTTGTGATCCGACGAGTAAGCTCATGCGTCGTTTCGTCCAATTCTGACTCGACCAATACAGCCCAATCGGAGCCCTCTACGAACGTCCGGTGGTTACCTGGAGTCGCTCGGTCGGAATTCGCCATGTCGAACATCATCAGTCCGCCGCCTGCGAGCGCCTGGTATGCCCGCCGAAACAGATCCTCCCTTGCTTGCATGCCGCTCCGTTCATCGAAAGCATAATTCAAAACTTCTCCGATGGCGGTCACTGCGATGCAAGTGGGGAGATCGGCCGAAACGTAAGAACGGACATGGAACTCCGACTCTGGTGAGCGTTCGCGAGCGATCGCCACCATGGCGTCGGACAGGTCCATGCCAATGACGCGGTATCCGGCCTGAGACACGACGTACGCCAATATACCGCTACCACAACCAAGATCGACGACAGTTCCTGCACGGAATCCGAGCCCCCGCAACTCCGCGACGAGCCTCCGAGCGGCCGCGTCGGCAAGGGCACCATGACCTGCGTGGTGAATGTACGCGAGATCTTCCCGGTATGCATTTATAGGCATGAACCCCAGGAACTTCCTAACGCGGGAATCCCCGCACCTCCATCGAACGGCACCTCGGCAAGAGCACTAGGCGGGCGGCGGTCCCGTGGACCTGTGCCGGCTCGACTCGATGAGTACCGCAAACTTGGTGACCAGATGCGGATCGTACCTGTGACCATTCACTTCGAACAGGATCCGCATGATCTCGCTGTGTGCCTTTGCTCGATGGTACGGGCGATCCGTTGCCATGGCGTCATAGCTATCGGCAATTGCGATGATCCGTGAGAGAACCGGAATCGCTTCTCCCTTCAGGCGACTTGGATAGCCACCGCCAGCGAAGTGCTCGTGGTGATGCAGCACGGGCTGTGCCACCACGGCGATCTCCGCATCGGGTATCGCGGCAAGGATGTCGTGACCCCGTTGCGGATGAGTCTTCATGATCTCGAGCTCGTCGGGCTCGAGTCGCCCTGGCTTCAAGAGAACGGCATCAGGAATGCCAATTTTGCCGATGTCGTGAAGTTGGGCTGCCAGGCCGAGAGTGGCAAGGCTCGAAGACGTGAGAGCGGCTGCCCGCCCCAGCTCCAGCGCAAGCGCCTGCGTGCGATCGGAATGTGCACCGGTATTCCCGTCGCGATGCCTTAGAGCACAAACGAGCGCAACGGTCTTTTTCGTAAGGTTGGCGACAAGGGGGAGCCTGGTACTCATGCATGAAACCTAACGAACCAGGTTAAAGGCGCCGCCGGTGAAGCGTCCGGCGCAGCGGGAAGAGCTTAGGGGTCGCTTCAAACTCGGTCCAGCGTTTTATCCGCGCGTAGAATTAGCGCGCAATGCCCGCCACCGCGTCGACGGTTCGTTCGGAACTGCGATAATCGACGCGCCAGTCCGACGGGTGTGGACAATTTATGGATACGATTCACGAATGTCTTCGAGGTGCTCTCGCAAGGTCATGACCGGTGGGCCAATGATGTCGACAGGCGCACCGGACAGGGGTTCATCCCGCCCCGCGCCAGCAGCAGTGCCCGGGCAGCGACCGCGGAGCACGTTTGACTTCCACAGGTCCCGGCGACGCGCCGACACCGCCCTCTGACCCGAAGCCGGCGGGATTTCCGCACGCCGCCGGCCATGGCCAGCCGCTGAGCCAAGGCACGAGCCGTGAACGCGGGCGACTGACGCTTGCGCTGCTGCTCTCCCTGCTGATCCATACGCTGCTGTTGAGCCTTACTTTCGGTGACCTCGGACTCGGGCTCCCGGGCTTCGGCTTCCCCTGGCAGGACCGACGGATCGAGGCGCCCGATCTGCACCTCGTGCTCGTTCCGGCGCAGGTCCCAGCAGCGGAACCGGCGGTCACGCCGCCCACGGAGCCGTCGCAGCAGGCACGGATCGAGCAGCCCGTTGCCAGTGGACCGGCGCTGGCGCCATCCGTGCCCCGTGCGCCGAGCGCGGGACAGACTAAAGCTGCGATCGTACCGCAGGCCAATCCGAGGACGGAGGGCAATCCAAGGATAGACACCCGGACCGGTACGGCCCCTGCGAAAACTCGTTTGCGCGGCGATCGAACCGGTGACATGGCGCGCCGGCCAATCCCCGAGCCCGCTGTGATCGCCGTGCCCCGGTCCGACGAGGCCACGCCGGTCGTGCCCGCCGCTCCGGTGATGCCAGCACCTGCCATCGCGACACCGCCAAACCCTTCGAGTCCGGAAACCGCGATGCCGTCGCCTCGAGATGCTGCTGATGCAGCGCCGGCGCGAATCGACCAGGAGGCGTCGGAGCGAGCCGTTGAACTGGTCAAGCCCGATCCTTCCAGGCAGGAGAGGCAGCAGCAGGCGGAGCAGCAGGAGGCGGCGCGACAGGACGCCGCCCGTCAGGAAGCGGCGCGGGCGGAGAACGCGCGGCTGGAGGCCGAACGCCAGGAGGCCGCAGGGCAGGCAGCAGCCCTGCAGGAGACGGCGCGACAGGACGCCGACCGCCAGGAAGCGGCGCGGGCGGAGAACGCGCGGGTGGAGGCCGAACGCCAGGAGGCCGCACGGCAGGCGGCAGCCCTGGAAGAGACGGCGCGACAAGTGGCGACACGACAGGATGCCGCCCTACAAGAGGCCGCACGAGCCGAAGCCGCACGGGTCGAAGCCGCGCGAGTTGAAGCGGCACAGGTCGAAGCCGCACGAGTCGAAGCCGCACGGGCCGAAGCCGCACGGGCCGAAGCCGCACGGGTCGACGAAGCGGCCGCAAGGCGGGAAGAGGCGCGTCGCGCGATAGGACGACAGCTGGACGAGGAGGCCGCCCGGCGTGACGCGGCAACGTCTACAGCGCGTCGGTCACCCTCGTCGAGCGGCGTACGTCGATACAGGCTCTTCGGTCGCACCGATCCCAGCGCGGAAATTATCCTGTACGCGGAAGCCTGGAGCCGGAAGATCCAGCTGAACATGACGTTCGACATGGTCCGCGAAGCGGCGAAGCAGCCTCACACCGATCCCCTCGTGACAGTGGCCATTCGTAGCGACGGCTCGGTGGAGTCGGTAACCTTCGTTCAGTCCAGCGGCGTGGCGGCCATCGACGATGCGATACGACGCATCGTGCACAGCCAGACGCCCTACCAGGCGTTCCCGGCGGGCCTGGCAAGCGAGTACGACGTCATCGAGATCCGCCGGACGTGGTACTTCGACATGGCGATCCGGCTGTACTGATATTGAGCCAGCGGAGCGCCTCCGGCATCTTTCGCTGCGCGTACTCAACGCCCTCGATCAGATAGACATAGCGAGACGGAGATGCGCCCGATGATTGAGCTCGCTTGGCGGGATGCTTCCGGCTTCGAACAGCAAGCGCAAGCCCAAATCTTTCCGGAGATGCGGCATGTCTCGGCATAGCACAGGTGCGCTAGCGCGTGGAATCGGACCGGACTTCGATCCGCGAGCGACGCGGCCGGCCGATAGGCCAGATCTCGTTGGCGTGTCTGAGCAGGGCGGGCCGCGTTCGACAGCTTTCAACGAACTCGCGGACCTCCGGAGCGCGCCACGATTCCCGGTACGCACGCCACGCGTCGGACAGCGATTGCCGCCGCAGGTCGGCGGCCGCGAACGGCAGCGCATTCAGGAGCTTGACCGTGCCGTTCGGCACCACGAGCAGCATGGCCTGAGGATTCTGGAGACGACGCTCCATCTCGGTGACGATGTCCCACGGATAAATCGACAGTGCGGTCCGGGTGTTCGCGCTTGAGAGCTCACGCAGTTTTTCGACAGCTTTGTTCCACTGCGCTTCGCTGCAGGCGATCTCGTCCCAATGCAGCGCGGCCCGCCCGATGCGCATCATCGGGCCGGTCACAAACGCGCCGCAGCCGAGACCGACCGCCAATTCGAAGGCCGCATCGATCTCATCGATGTTCAAGCGGTTCGGGACGAACACGAGCTGCGGCGACAGCCCTCGCGCGACCAGTCTGCGGATCGCTTGTCGCCGACAAGGTACGCGCATTGACCTGGGTTGCGCCACGCGGCAGTCATTTCTCGGAAAAGGAGGCTTCATGAAGTCGATTCTGATCGCCGTCGCAGCGACCCTCAGCCTGACGGCGGTAGGTGCGGCAAACGCACAGGAGGACAAGGCCAAAGCTGCGGGCTGCCTGAACTGTCACGCGGTCGACACCAAGAAGATCGGCCCGGCGTTCAAGGACATCGCGGCCAAGTACAAGGGCGACGCGGGTGCGGAAGCAAAGCTCGCCGGCGAACTTTCGAGCGGCAAGGGCCATCCCGCGGTCAAGGCCAGCGCGGACGACGTCAAGTCGCTCGTCAAGTGGGTGTTGGCCCAATAACCGCCGAACCATTGCTTTGAAAAAAAGCCGGCGCGAGCCGGTTTTTTTCGTCCCAGCTCCGCGCCGGGGCGAGGGCGTTCACCCCCCGCGCTTCGTCTCTGCTCCGTACACCCGCGCCGCGCGCTTGATGAAAGCGTCCACCACCGCGTTCGCCATGCGGTCCAATATGGGGCCGGCAAGCTTTGCCATCACGGCGCTGTGAAATTGGTATCGCAGGGCAAAGTCGATCCGACACGCGTCGGCGGCCAGCGATGCGAGATGCCACTCGCCCTCGAAGTGGTGGAACGGCCCCGACTCCAGATGAACCGCCAGGAACTCCGGGCGCCGCTTGAGGTTGCGCGTCACGAAATGGAAATGGATACCGTGATAAGCGATAGCGATCCGGGCGCTGACCACCTGTTCGTCGCGCTCGAGAATCGTGGCGGCGGCGCACCAAGGGAGGAACGCGGGATAATGCTCCGCGCCCTCGATCAGGTCGAAAATGCGCTCGGCCGAGTAGCCGACCAGCGCGGATTTGCGGACTTCGCTCATGCTGTCGCATGACAGGCTAATCAAAGAGCCCTGACCGAACAAGCCCCCGGCTGCAATGCGTTATGACTGTTTTGGGGCGCGGGTCACGTCATCGCAAGGCCAGCTTCCGCTCAGTCGGACGACGTTGGCCCCGACCCCCTCATACGGGCCGGATAATTCAGGCCACGATTGACCAGGATCGTTCCTTTGCCGATGATGTAGGTTGATTTTCCATTCGAGAAATGTCCCCGAGAGGCGTCATGAACATCGATCTGCAGCATTGGCAGGACGTGGCCCTCGCCTTCGGGCTGAAAGTGTTGGGGGCATTGGTTGTATGGATCATCGGCAGACTGCTGATCGGCATCGCGGTGAAGTTGATGTCAGCCGCGCTCAACCGGCAGAAAGTGGATCCTACGCTCACGCGCTACCTCGGCTCGATTGTCGGAGTATTGCTGAACGTGATCCTGGTGGTCGCGATCCTCGGCTACTTCGGGGTGGAGACCACGAGCTTTGCCGCGTTGGTTGCGGGAGTCGGCATCGCCATCGGCGCGGCGTGGGGCGGTTTGTTGTCGAACTTTGCAGCCGGCGCTTTTCTGGTCGTCCTGCGGCCGTTCAAGGTCGGCGATTACATCTCGGCGGGTGGAGTGGAGGGCACGGTGGAGCAGCTCGGACTGTTTGGAACGTCCATCGTGACCCCCGACAACGTTTACACCGTTGTCGGTAATGCCAAGATTTTCGGAGACAACATCAAAAACTTTTCGACCAATCCATATCGGCGGGTAGACCTCTCGGCCCAGCTTGCGCATAGCGTCGACACCGCCGACGCCGCAGCGCGTCTCAAGGCCGCCGTCGCGGGTATCCCGAATGTGCTGGTCGAGCCGGGGCCGGACGTCGAAATTCTGACGTTCAACGAGCGCGGAACCGTGCTCGTCGTGCGTCCATACTGCGGTACAGACCACTACTGGCAGGTGTATTTCGACACCAACCGCGTGATTCGTGAAACATTCTCCACTGCCGGCTATCCGGTGCCCGAGTCGCACCAGGTGATGCGCACCACGACGGAAAAGGCGATGCCGCGCGCGGTGTAGGATCGATTTGCGCGCACTGCCGCGGCACCGGTTCCATTACGCAAGACGGTGAGGGTGAGCAGTCGTCGTCGACCGCTTACGCTGATCTCTCGTCAATGTAACTCTCTCGCGGCGGGTAGACCCCGGCCAAGCGGGCGATGAGAATCGCGACGAACAGAGCCCCGGTAATCTGCTCGATCATACATACGCCGCGCGCCTGGCGCGTGAGCGGCGTCACGTCTCCGAAGCCCGTGCTGGTGAGCACGGTTATGCTCAGGTAAAGCGCATCGGCATACACCAGCCGTCCCGGTTGCCCGACGATCATGTACGACTGAGGATAGAAGAATCCGATGATCGCGTAGAGGTACGCCCAGAGCACGCCGATCATGAGATACGCAGCCGCAGCGCCGAACAGCTTGTCCTGGGTCATGATCCTGGGCTGGAAAACGTATCGGAGCAGATACGCAGTGGTTATGAAATAGAGCGCGGCGCTGAACATCCACGAAACTGCCAGGTCGCCGTCGCTGTCGCGCCAGAGACCGATATACTGGAACCACACCGCGGGAACGGCGAGCAGCAGCGCGATGGCGAACGATAGCGTCGTGCGCCCGACGGCTGCCACCGTCGCGATGAGGAGGAACATGTTGACAGCATTCAGCACCAGGCGGCCCTGGTCGGTCGCCGGGACGAACGACACCACGGCGATGAGTATGACCAGCACGACAAACAGCCAGAAGCAGCGCTGGTAAAAGATGCGCGACAGAGCGTCGCGCGTGGCACCGATGCCCATCGTGCTCTCTCCCTTGGTTTGGTTAGGCCGCTTCACGTGGGTGCTCGCGCCAGATCATGAACGCCAGCCCACCCGGAACGATAAGACCAAAGATGCTCCACCATACCGGGATGACGAACCCAACGATACTGACTTGCCAGCCCGCGAAAAGACGGAGCAAGTGGACGATGGCGATTGCCATCAGGAAAACGACGGCGATGGTAGTGAATGGCTTCACGGAGGCACTCTTGTATCGATGACGCTGCGAAGCGACATAACGAGCTGAGCTAACCAGCGCCAAGGGGATGGCGCGCAAACGCCGCCGGCGATCGTTCCGGTTGAACGACTGGCTAGGCGCCTGATTCATGCAACGCAAGTGCGAAATTACGGAGGCCGGCGAGCGCGGGAATTCCCTGAGCTGCCCTGGCGGCAATACACCATGGATATGGCAAAGGCGAGACCCAACCGATGACGGGCTTGAGGGCCTCCGCAGGTAGCACTTCCATGACGCGGACAGTAATGACCAAGCAGCACGCTAGACCAGTGTCGGTGAACGACCAGTCGTATCGTCCACAGCTTACGCGGACCGTGCGCGATTGTTTCTCCGACATTGCAACCAGCCAAGGACAACAGAACGACTTTGCCGTCTCGTGCGGAGGATTCGTGAGGCAGAACGTATAGATGTTCTCGTACGTTTGGTTGAAGTGGCGTACCACAGTGTCGGCGAGTGCCTCGCGCCCCTTAGAAACTGGAGGAAATGAAATGGCGTTGGTTTGCACGATCATCCGGAGCTCGACATCGTCGGTAAACGCCGCGTCGAGCAGATGAGGGCGATTCCCATCCTTCGCGAGAATGTAGGCCAGAACGCAGTCGGCGATGTTGCCCATGCGGGATGTCGATGGCAGGCGATGTTAGGCCCAGCGTGCGCGAGCAACGAGAACAAGTGGCATCTGTTGCGCGTACGCTAGAGCTTTCGAGGCTGACTGTCGAGCAGGGTGGGACCGGCGCGGCGGCCTGCCACCGCGTTATATAGCCAGGCGATTACAGCGCCAGCGACCGCGCCATCCACAAGTGCGTAGAGCGTGCCCGTGATAACAGAACCCAGACCAGAGCCGGGGCGGTACCCGGGGTAAATGGAGGCGACCAAATCGAGGAACGCGCGACCGTAGCTTGGCCAAAACAGATTTGCCAGAGCAACGATCAGGAGCGCCGCGCCCCAGAATACTCCGAGGGTCAAAGCCAGTGCGGTGACGCTAAATCTCATGATGCCTCCGTTGCGGGGAAGGACACTCGTTCAAGTGATTCGCGGACAACGTACAAGATGGCCCAGTGTGCATTATGCAACCTAACGAGGCCAAGCTAACCGGCGCCGCCCAACTGTTCGCCACGCAGAAGGCACATACCGACGCGCCCTAACGAACCAAGCCAACCGGCGCCGAGTGGACGGCGCGACTGCGACGCCTGCGAGCGTCCGTGTTGACCGCGAGGTTAGCCATCACGGTTGGGCAGGGACCGCAGAGGAGTGGTGATCCACGATTAGCCAACGTCCGTTACGATTCCGATAAACGAAACTGTACCGCGCCGGACGCACAATCTCCTTGCCATCGCGGATTTCCGAAAAAGTGTAGGTCCCGGTGTTAATGGCCATGTCGCCGTAGATGCGAATGCGTTGCTCGCCGAGGACCGCCTTGTACGATGGCGGAACGGTGCGCAATATAGTGAAGTACTCACGAACTGTCGCAGGGTTATCACGAAGTGTGGGAGAGCGGGTACCCCACAGCACCGCGTCTTCATCGTATAGGGCCACAACTCCCTCGATATCGTGCCGAGTCATGCCGTCAATCCATGCCTGAGTCGCTGCCGCAATTTCGGCCTTCGCCCCTTCCGACGAGCGCATGCTCTGGCAACCCAACAGCAGGACAGCGGCTACCACTGCAATCGCGATGCGCATATTTCGCTCCTTTCCTCTGTGATAGCTACGAACCAAAGCCAACCGGCGCCGAGTGGACGGCGCGACAGCGCCGCCAACGAAGCGTCCGTATTGAGCAAGAGGTCAGCCGTCTAATGTGCGTGCTCATGGCTGCCTTGATGCTTCGTCGCGCTTGTGTAGCCGCGGAGCTCGATGTACTTCGCGACTTGGGATGGCGTGAGAATTGTCAACTGCGCCAGATGGGCTTCCAGGTGGACATCGCGCACCTGCGATTGCAATTCGCCGATGCTCCTAAGAAGAGCGGCCAACGATTCCCGCGTAATTGTTCTTGAAGCGAACTGCTCATCGAGTTGCTGCTCTTGCGTAATCAGAGCTCGACCAAGAGATATGGCGCGGGCTTCCATGCTGCTAAAGAGGGATTGGGTGCGCGCCTTTTGGTCAGGCGTCAGTTGAAGCTCCGAGGACAGGGCAAGGACGTGAGCAGGGCCGGGATAGCCATTGAGTTCAGCTGCCTTGGCAAGTCCCATGCCCTTGCCTGAGAGGTACGCCTCAACGTCCTCAGGCGCGAGACCTTTTATTTCGCGCGTTTCCTGCCCCGCATAAGGCGACGCCGGATTGGCCAGGGCTACTCCGGCCAGGAGAGCAACAACGCAGACGCAAGGATAAAGAGACTTGCCCACAAGCGACTCCTCGAAATAAGAAGGCTAACAAGACCACGTTGAACCGGCCCGCCGCCACCCGCGGAGACGAGAAAGAAGGCCCGTACCCGGGTCGGTTGAGCGCGTGGTTAGGCGACCCATTCGATGCCGTCGAAAAAGTCCACCCTTCCCGTGTCGAGCGAATACTCAGCGCCGACCACGAGAAGCTTACGCGCTTGAATGTACGTCTCCAGGATACTCGATCCATGCCGCAGGTGATTCGCGGACAAGCGCACATTGGCGCGAACGGCATGACACACCAGGGCATCGTGGTCATGGCGAAGCTCGGTAGCTAGAAGCGGCGCGACGGAGGGTCGCACCCGATCGACGATGGAGCGCAAATGGGGTGACCGCTGCTCGGTTGGTTGGAATAGTTGTTCGAGAGTGGCGAGAATAGCTCCGCAGCTGGAATGGCCGAGAACGACGACAAGTGAAGTGCCGAAACGTTCGACAGCGAACTCGACGCTGCCGACTTGCGAGGGAGCGACGATGTTGCCGGCGACGCGGATGACGAATAGATCGCCAAGGCCCTGGTCGAAGACGAACTCGGCCGGCACGCGGGAGTCCGAGCAGCCGAGGATGATCGCGAAAGGCTCTTGGTGCTGGGTCAAAGCAATGCGGCGCAAGTGACTTGCTGAAGAATGAGTCGACGGGACACCGGCCGCAAAGCGGTCGTTCCCATCTTTGAGCCGGCGGAAGGCCTCTTGCGCTGAAATAGCCATGTAGGCTGCGGAGGTCGTCTAACGAACCAAGCTAACCGTCCGCGAGCGGACGGCGCGCAAGCGCCGCCAGCGAGCGGTCCGGTTGCGCGAGAGCTTAGGGCTCATGCAAGGCGCTTACACGGTTAGCTTTTGCGGCAGTATCCATGGAGTTCCTTCATGGCGCCGGCCAGTCGCGCGGGGCTCCTTCGTCACACTTTTTGCATGAGAGGACCTTCCCGAGCATGCCTTCGCGGCCCTCAGGCATTGTCACCCAACCTCGACTGGTCCAGGGCGGGTTGTGCCGCACGTGTTGATGATGGCCGCACTCGAGCTCCGCGACCCAGTGAAGCTCGGCATCTTGGTGAAACCCGACGATACGCCTGTCCATTGCGGCATGGCCACTGGCATGAGCCTAACGTTTGAAGTTCAGCGCTGCCGAAGGTATCCGCTGGAACGAAGTGTTATGCCCCAGTTACATTTTCTCTGGCATGGCCGACGAATGATGGCTTGTAATGAGCCACTGCGCCCCGTCCCAACGATATGTGTAGCTGTAGCGGCCACTGACGATTGCTCCCGTCTTGGCGAAAGTGAATGTGTAAAGCCCGGCATCAACGGCCGAGTTACACCCTAGCTCAATGAAACGTAAGTCAATCTTGCCGGACGGGCGGTTTTCTAGAAAGTGGTGGAAATAGTCCTCCTTCTCCGCAGGAGTAAGGCGCGGTTTGTTTGATACTGTGGGAAGGAGGATTGATCGCTCCGCGTAGTTAGCGACTACCTTGTGGGGATCGCCAGTTTGCAGCGACTGATTCCAACGATCAAACAATGCTGCAATCTCTTGCTCCGAGGTGGCTTTGCAGATCTCGGTGCGCGATGCCTGTGCATTGCTTGGCATACCTTGGTTCGTGGCGCATCCGGCGAGCGCGAAGGCCAGGACAAGAACGCTGATCATCTTCATGGAAGAACTCCTTTCGAGCGGGG
>DASXPJ010000003.1:0-16067 GCA_036493675.1 Casimicrobiaceae bacterium | reverse complement strand
AGGGCTTTTTATGGCCCTTGGCAGCGCGGCATTGGGCATCCGCCAGCCGGTCGGTACCCCCGTTTGTTGCCTTGGCTACCCCCATAGCTACCCCCATAGGTTGTGTGCAGTAGTGCGGCACACTATAGCATAGTTGGGGGTACGGCAAGCCTAGGCGGCTGCGGAGTTAGGGTGCCAGTGTGGGGGTATGGCGGTCATTGGTTAGTTTGTTGGTGCCCAGGGCCGGACTCGAACCGGCACGATCCATTTCTAGATCGGCGGATTTTAAGTCCGCTGTGTCTACCAGTTTCACCACCCGGGCGCGCGTCTGCCACTGCGGGCATTTATTGTACCGGCATCCTCGCCCCCAAGGGCGCCGGTCCGGAGCTCGTAGATCGTCCGAGCCCGCCAAGCAGCGCATTGGCGCCGATCGACAGAACGAACAGGACGAACAGCAGAGCGTACATTCGCGGCATGTCGAAGGTCGAGTAGGCCTGAATGATCAGATAGCCGATACCGCGATTCGACAACTTGGTCTCGGCCAGCAGCGTTCCGATGATCGCCACGCCCAATCCGAGCCGCACGCCGTTGATCACCGGCTCCCGCATCGCCGGCAGATAGACCTTGGCGATCATCTGCGCAGTCGACGCCCGAAAGCTGCGGCCGACGCGAATCAGAACCGGGTTGATCTCCCGCATGCCGGCCGCGGCACTGATCGCCACGGGAAAGAAGCAGGAGAGGACACCCATTGCGATCTTGGACCCCGGACCGACCCCGAACCACATGATCAATACCGGGAAGAAGATGATCTTGGGCGTTGGCCCGAGGTAGTAGATCAGCGATTCGAAGGCGCGAGACAGGAAACGATTTGCCCCGAGCACGATGCCGACCCCCAGGCCGGCCAATCCTCCGACGACAAGCGCCGCGGCGATCTCGCCAACGGTGATCGTAAGATTCCGATAGAAGCCTTCGTCGGCGAGCAGCCTTCCCACCGCGCTTCCGATGACGCCGAGCGACGGCACCACGTCGCGGAACAGCAGGCCCGACGCCGCGAGGAGCTCCCAGCTCAGTGCGATGCTGGCGATGATGACGATGCGAACCAGCGCGACCTGTCGCCACGGCGCGGCAGCAGCGCCTCGCTTCATTCGTTGGGCCGCAGCCATCGCTCGATTCGCCCGGTGATGTCGAAGAATACGATGCTTGCCAGAATGACGAAGCAGATCGCGGCGTAGGTCGCGGGCAGGTCGTAACGCTCGGCGAGCTCGTTGATCAGCCGTCCGAGGCCGCCGAAATTGATCAGAAATTCGACGCCGACGATGTTGATCATCGCGAAGATCAGCCCGAGGCGCAGCCCCACGAAGATCGACGGCAACGCGGCCGGCAGCAGGATCTTGCGGAACTCCTGCATGGAGCTGAGCCGGAAGCTTCGGCCGACGTCGATCAGCACCTGCCGCGTCCGGGCAAGGCCCTCGAGCGTCTTGAGAATGACCGGCGCAAGGCCGGCGGCGAATCCGATCATGATGATCGTGGTCGCGCTGCGGCCGAAGATCACCAGGAACAGCGGATACATCAGGACGATGGGCGCCGCTGCCAGAGCGGCGACCCAGGTTTCGCAGGCGGCGCGGAGGAGGCGAAAACGGTAGAGCAGGGCCCCGAGCGCGATTCCGGTCGAGGCGAGGAGCACGCTCGCCCACAGAAGTTCCTGCATCGTCTGCGCAAAGCGATGCAGCACGTTTTCCTCCGCGACGATGCGCGGTAGCGCCGCGAAGATTTGCGAGGGCAACGGAACGATGTACCGGTTGATCGCTCCGACGCGGATCAGCAGCTCGACCAGCGCAATGACCGCCAGCGTTGTGCCGAGTCCGACCGTACGCGGTCCGATCAGAGACGGCGGGGCCGCGGAACTACTCACTTGGTCGCCTCGCCCCGCAGCACGCGCGACTCGTCGTCGCGGATTCCGCGGCTCGCCTCATCGCGGAGGTCCTGCCAGATCTCGGCGACATACCGGCCGAAGGCCGCGCTGCTGACGACCTCGGAATCGCGCGGATGCGGGAGGTCGATCGTCACGATCCGCTTGATTCGGCCTGGACGATAGGTCATGACCAGCACCCGGTCGGAAAGCTGCACGGCCTCGGTCAGGTTGTGGGTGATCAACAGCGTCGTCTGCCGTAGCTGCTGCTGGATTTGCAGCACCTTGTCGCCCAACAGCAATCGCGTCTGCTCGTCGAGGGCCGCGAACGGCTCATCCATCAGCAGGATCCGGGGCTCGGACGCAAGCGTGCGCGCGATCGCAACCCGTTGCCGCATGCCGCCGGAGAGCTCGGCCGGATAGCGGTGGCCGAACCCATGCAGACCGACCAGCGCCACGAACGACTCCGCTCGCTCCAGTCGTTCCAGGCGTCCCATGCCCGTCAACTCGAGCGGAAAGGCGACATTGTCGACGACGGTCCGCCAGGGGAATGTCGATTCCTCCTGGAACACCATGCCGATTGCCGCGTGGGTCCCGGAAACCGTCGTACCGGCGACGGCCACGCGGCCCCCGTAATCGCCGATCAGGCCGCCGATGATGTTGAACAGCGTCGACTTGCCGCAACCCGACGGGCCGATGATGGAGACGAATTCGCTCGGATCGACGCTGAAGGACACGTCGTCGACCGCCTTGATCGCGCCGCCCGCGCTCGCATAGCTCTTGCTGATGTGCTCGACATCGAGCAGGTTGGACGCGCGTCCGGTGCCGGTCGCGGCATTCAGCGCAGCGCCATCCGACTCCGCCTTCATCGTCCTGCGCCTGGACGACCATCCGGGACAGAGCCGGGATACGCCACGCTAATGCCGCGGGGGAATCTGGATCAGCTCCGCCAGCTGCTCCTTGGTCAACGGCGCAGTGGTGTATTTGAGCGTGACGGCGTCCTGAACGATTTGCTCGAGGCCGATCACATGGTCGGGATCCACCGCTGCTTTGGGAAAGAATCCGTCGCGCGTGCGCTTGGCCGTGGCCACCGAGATGCCGACGAAGTCGGCGTAGGTCTTGAGCGCCGCCGGATCATCGGAATACAGCCAGTCAATCGTCTCGCGGTAAGCCTTCATGAACCGCTCGATGACGGGCTTGCGGTTCTGCAGCGTTTGCACGTTGGTGATCAGCAGGCGGACCGTCTGTCCCTTGAAGATCGTCGCGTCGTTGCCGGTGGCGATGATGCGGATCTTGCCTTCGTCGAGCTGCTGCAGTCCAAACGGCGGCGCCGACCAGCCGATGTCGATCTGTCCGGACATGACCTGGGTCAGCGTGGGCGCGGGTCCGCCGGTCGCGGTGGGTCTGGCCTTCAGGTCGTACTGCCTCATGAACGCCGTTACGATGCCGTGCGTCGATGAGCCGTTGGTCGAATAGGCGATCGTCTTGCCTTCCGTGTCCTTCAGCGACTTGATGGGAGAGCTCGTCGGCACGTACCAAAACAGGTCGGACGCGCCGGTCGTTTCGGCGCCGATGATGCGCACCGGCGCGCCCTTGGAGAAAGCCGATAAAACGCCCATGATACCTGGCGCAACGCCGATCTCGACGCTGCCCGAAATCACCGCCTGCTGCGTCTCTCCGGCGCCTTGCGTGTAGAGAATCTCGAGGCTCAAGTCGTTCTTCTTGAAGATGCCTCCGCGCTGGCCGGTCTCGGCGATCGTCGTGTCCCAGTTGCCGCGTTGCCCGGCGGCAACTCTGAGCGTGTCCTCCGCATGCGCGACAGGAATCAGGCACGCGATCAGCAACGCGGCGATCGCGCCGCACCATGTGGCCGGCTTCTTCATCGACTCCTCCTCGGGTTTCGCAGCGCGACGAGGCCACCGCAGCGGCTCGCGCGCCTGGGTCAACAGTGTCGCGTGCGGGCTGCGCGACGTCAATTGTATGCAGCCGCCTCGACGGCCTCGCGGTTGCCAGGCAGCTTAAGCCGCGTGGCCAGCCTCGCGTTCCTCTTCGGCGACGCCGAGCGTCATCCAGTCGGTCTTTTTCGGTACGATACCCTCGAACGACTTGAGCTTGACGTGCGGGACGTGCCTGGGTGCGGTGCCCGGCGCCGGTCCCCCGTCGCGCACCTTGCGCGCGGCATCGACCATGATGCGGCGAAATTGTACGATTGCCATGTCGCTGGCGCCGAGCCGTTCGCGGGAGCGGTCGGCGATCGGCCCCATCGTCTCCCACATGGCGATGTCCTGGTTCGGGATGCCTTCGATTCCGGTGTGACTGCCGTGTCGCATGGCTTCGCGATTCTGCAGATAGTTGTTTTCCAGCGTGCGGATCCTGCGGAAATTGGCATCGAGGTCGACGCCGACCCGGGCCCGGCAGAATTCGCGCCACGCTTCCTGCTCGATGCCCGGTCCCTCGCTCCAGGCGATGAAGTAGAACATCGTGCTGGTGTCGTCGAGTGGCACGTTGAGAATCGACAGCTGATAGCGATCGTTGGGCGGAATGAGCACCGTGAACGGCGCGACGAACAGCGTAATGCGCAGGTACTCGTGGGTGTCCGCGTTTTCGATCGGCCGGCGAATGGCCACATAGCGGAAGCCAAAGTCGGTGCGCTGCACCTGCAACCTTGGCGCCTTGTCGGTCGACGGCCGCAGCCACTCGTTTTCGGTCGCGCCTGCGCTCGCGACCTCGGCTGGCACCATGTCGGTCGAGTGCAGACTCGAGCTGTGGGCGGAATCGATCGCCCCTTCGAGCACCTGGGCCCAGTTGCAGCCGACGTGGATTTTGACGATGCTGGTGCGAATATCGGAGGAGGATGCCCATGCGGGCGGCTCGAAATCGCGCATGTCGTCGCGTCGTCCCATCCAGACCCAGACGAACCCGCCGGCCTCGCGGCATGGGTACGCCTTGTGCACCACGGGCTTGGCGAGCACCGCTTCGTGCGATTCCGAGGGCCGATCTACGACATGGCCATCGACATCGACTTTCCAGCCGTGATACAGGCAACGCAATCCGCATTCCTCGTTACGTCCCAGCGCGAGCGACGCGCGGCGGTGCGGGCAGTGCTCGTCGACGACACCCAGCCGGCCCGCCGTGTCGCGAAACGCGACCAGGTCTTCACCGAGAAGACGCAGGCGCACCGGCGCGCCGTCGCGCTCGGCGACTTCCTCCGACAGGCACGCGGGTATCCAGTGCCGTCGCATCAGTCGCCCCATCGGTGCGTCCCCCTCGATGCGGCAAAGCAGTTCGTTTTCTTCGGCGTTCAACATGTGCTTGCTCCGGCAGATGCGCCGATCGGCTTGCCCGACGCGCCGCGAAGGTAATAATATTAGGACCCTAAGTAAATAATAGGCACTCCGGGACGTGATGTCGAGCACCCTGACAGGCCGGCCGCCGCCGTCTCGCCAGTGCGTCGCGGTGCGTGATGGTTGAGCGGCGATTGCGGCTGGGTGTGGCGGGACTCGGGCGCGCATTCACGCTGATGCTGCCCACATTCACTGCCGATTCGCGGATCGAGCTGGTTGCCGCTGCCGATCCCCGCCCCGAGGCGACGGCGCGCTTTGCCGCCGAATTCGGCGGCAAAGCGTATGGATCGGTCGAGGCGTTGTGCGGCGACAAGCTCGTCGATGTCGTTTACGTCGCCACGCCGCACCAATTTCACGCCCAGCACGTCGAGATGGCCGCGGCTTCGGGCAAGCACGTGCTAGTGGAAAAGCCGATGGCGATCACGCTCGACGAATGCCATCGCATCATCGATGCGACCGAGCGGGCAGGTGTCGCACTGGTCGTCGGCCACAGCCATAGCTTTGACGCGCCGATTCTGCGAGCGCGCGATATCATCGCGAGCGGCGCATTGGGGGCCGTCCGCATGATCAACGCGCAGTACTACACGGACTTCCTGTACCGGCCGCGCCGCCCGGAAGAGCTGATCACCGCACAAGGTGGCGGCGCCATTTTCAGCCAGGGCGCGCATCAGGTCGATATCGTGCGGCTGCTTGGCGGAGGACGGGTGCGCAGCGTTTACGCCCAAACGGGGGCTTGGGACCCGGCGCGTGCAACCGAAGGCGCATATGCCGCCTTGCTCGTCTTTGCAGACGGTGCTTATGCGTCGCTGGCATACAGCGGTTACGGCCACTTCGACGGCGACGCACTCTGCGGCGATATCGGCGAACTGGGAGAACTCAAGACCGCCCGCGAACATGGGGCGGCGCGTCGCCGCCTGCGCCATGCCGCGGGCCCCGTCGACGAAGCCGCGTTGAAGAATGCGCGTAACTACGGCGGAACGGATCAGAGCGCCCGGGCGTCAGCGCAACCGGTTGGGCACCAGCATTTCGGCCTGGTGCTCGTCTGCTGCGAGCGCGGCGACCTGCGCCCCACGCCGACCGGCGTGGCGGTCTACGAGGACGATCGGGTGCGTTTCGAGCCGCTCCCGGCACCGCGCGTGCCGCGCGCCGAAGTGATCGACGAGCTGTACGACGTGATCGTCCTGGGCCGCGCCGCGTTGCACGGCGGGCGCTGGGCCATGGCCACGCTGGAGGTATGTCTTGCGATGCTGCAGTCGTCGCGCGAACGGACAGATATCCTGCTATCTCATCAGGTCGGCTTGCCATCGTGAGCGGTGAGCGATCCTTGGAGCGGCGGGTGATAGATCGCCACGGCGGCGCGAAGACGCGACGCCTCCGCCCGGCACCGGCCGCATTCGTGGCGGGCGAGGATACGCTGCGCCTGCTGCACCACTGGCGCGACGGCGTCCCCGACGATCGCCTCGCGCACCTCGTCAAGGACGCGACCCGGGCTCTGATTCGGGCGCTGCAGCGGCGGCTCGCCCATTACGGCGTACCGTTCGGACACTGGGCGTTCCTGCGCATCCTCTGGCAATCCGACGGCTTGACCCAGCGCGAGCTCAGTCGGGAAGCCGGGGTGATGGAGCCGACGACCTCCGTTGCGTTGAAGGCGATGGAAAGCCGCGGCTATGTCATGCGGCGGCATGTCGCAGGCAACCTGCGCGACGTCCACATCTTTCTCACCGCCAGCGGGCGTTCGCTCAAGCGGAAGCTGGTGCCGCTTGCCGAGGACGTCAACCGGATCGCCGTGCAGGGCGTTCCGGTGCGCGACATCGCCGCCACTCGCCGCACGCTGCTGAGCGTGCTCGAGCGCCTCGCCCGCGACGAGCTGGCCATGACGCCTCCGGTCACGGCGGCGGATCCGCCGCGCACGCAGGCGCATACGCGGCGCTTGCGCAAGGCCTAAAGCCCATGGCGCAGCGTATCGGACTAGTGCCTCTTCCGCCCCCGGTGCTCCGCTCGGACGCGACATGACCCGACTGCGCCTTTCGCTTGCGTGCTGGGACTACGATCGTACGCATGCGCTGGCCGACGGCAGCGTACGGGCCGAGGGTATCGACCTCAACTATCTCAACCTGCATGTCGAAGAGACCTTTTTTCGCATGCTGCGCAACGGCGAGTTCGACGTTGCCGAGATGTCGTTATCTTCGTACGCGATCTCGGCTGCGCGCGATTCGTCGCCATTCGTCGCAATACCCGTCTTTCCGTCGCGTTTTTTTCGCCAGTCGTGCATTTTCGTGTCGGAGAAAAGCGCGATTCGCGAGCCGCGCGACCTGATAGGCAAGCGGGTCGGCACGCCCGAATATCAGATGACCGCGCCGGTATGGATTCGGGGCATTCTGCAGGACGAATACGGAGTCGATCCGGCCAGCGTCGAGTACCGCACCGGCGGCGAGGAGGAGCCGGGGCGGGAGGAAAAGCTCAAGCTGGACCTGCCCGCGAAGTTCAGAGTCACGCGTATCGGTACGGGAAAGACGCTGGCGGCCATGCTGGCCGACGGCGAGATCGATGCCCTGCACACCGCGCGCATACCGTCGACCTTCCGCAGCCGGCCAGGTACCGTGCGCCGTCTGTTCGAAAACTACATCGAGGTCGAAAAGGCTTACTACCGCAAGACGAGGATTTTTCCGATCATGCACACCGTGGTGATCCGCCGTGACGTCTATCGGGCCAACCCCTGGATCGCGCAATCGCTGTCCAAGGCGTTCGGGCAGGCGAAGCAGCGCGTCTACGAAAACCTGTACACGACGTCGGCGTTGACGACGATGCTGCCGTGGCAGGTCGCCCAAGTCGAGGAAGTGCGGCGCGACATGGGTGAGGACTGGTGGCCGTACGGCTTCGAGCTGAACCGACACGTGCTCGACACGTTCCTGCGGTATCACTACGAGCAGGGACTGTCGCCCCGCCGGCTGCAGCCCGAGGAGCTTTTTGCGCCCGAGACGCTGACCTCGTTCCGGATCTAGCGGCCGGCGCGATGGGCGTCAGGCATTGAGCCGTGGCTCGAAACGACCGTCGATCGCAGTCCAGCCCGCATCGGCGAAAATCACCGTACCGGTCACATAGCTGCTCGCGTCGGACGCCAGGAAGACGATCGGCCCCGCCATTTCCTCGGCCTCGGCCCAGCGGCCGAGAGCGCAGCGGCTGGCGTAAGCGCGGTTCCATTCCGGGTTCGACATGATCGGCCGCGTCAGCGGTGTCGCAACGATGCCCGGCGCGAGCGCGTTGACACGCACGCCTGCGGCACCGAGCTCGGCCGCGAGGCCGCGCGCCATTTGCACGATCCCGGCCTTGGTCGAGGCGTAGATGCTCTGGCCGGGTTCGACCGTGACGGCGCGGATCGATGCCATCAGGATGATGCTGCCCCGGTTGCGCGCCGCCATCAGGCGAGCGCAGGCGCGTGCGACGCGAAACGTGCCCTTGAGGTTGATCTCGACCACGCGGTCGAATTCGTCGTCGGTGTAGTCGAGAAAGCGCTTGCGCAGATTGATGGCCGGCGTCGTCAGCAGGACATCGAGTCTTCCATGGTCGCCCTCCACACCCGCCGCCATGGTGTCGACGGCGGCGGTATCGCGCACGTCGACGGTCACCGAGCTGGCCCTGCCGCCGCTGGCCCGGATGCGTTCCGCCACGCCGGTCGCGGCTGCAGCCGTGACGTCGGCGACGACGACGTGCGCACCGTGCGCAGCGAGCGCTTCGGCGCCCGCCTGCCCGATGCCGGAGCCGCCGCCGACGACCAGCGCGACGCGCTCCGAAAGGTCGAACAAAGCGCGGTAGTCAAACTTCTTGTCTGGATTCATCGGATGCCTTTCGCCGACCAGGGGGGTGCACGGTTGGTGCGCGCGTTGGCCCTTGCGCGATGTAATATATTAGATATACTAGCCTGAACAAGCGCGGGGGGCAAAACAGTCGTGGCACGCGATGGAAAAAAACGGACGCCCGCGCCAAGCCCGCCGCGGGGGCGCCAGGCGCTTCCGGCAGGTCGCCGACGCGCCGAGAGTGCGTCGGCCATGATCTATCGAGCCCTGCGCGATGAGATCCTGTGGCTTGCCCGCAAACCCGGTGAGCCGATCATCGAAAAAGACATTGCTCAGGCGCAAAGCGTCAGCCGCACGCCGGTGCGGGAGGCGCTCCTGCGGCTGGCCGCCGAGGGGCTGGTCGACACGGTGGCGAAGTCCGGGACGTTTGTCGCCCGCATTCCGGTGAGCGCGCTGCCTGAAGCCATCGTGGTCCGCAAGGCGCTCGAACAGGTCACCGCCCGAGCCGCCGCCAAGCGTGCGCGTCGAAGCCAGGTGACCGACTTGCGGGCGATCCTCGAGCGCCAGCGCGAAGCCGAGGCCGCCGGCGACCGCGGCGCATTTCATCGCGCCGACGAGGCGTTTCACGCCGCCATCGCCGCCGCGGGAGGCTACCCGGGCATATGGGCACTGGTGCAGGGCGTGAAGACGCAGATCGACCGCTACCGTCTGCTCACGCTTCCGCAACCCGGCCGCATGGCGCGCGTCATCCGCGAGCATGCGGCCGTGGTCACGGCCATCGAGCGGCATGACGCCGACCGCGCCGCGACGGCGATGGAAGGGCATCTGGACGGCTTGCGTATCAGCATGGACGACATCCGCCGCATGAACCCCGACTTCTTCTACGAAGACATACAAGGCAAGGAGGATTTTCTGGCATGAGCGTTTGCGGCAGTCCAACCAAGCAGAAGGAGGAGAAATGATAGCTAGGCGAAATGCGTTACGGGCCGGCATCGCCGCCCTGTTGCTGGCGCTGGGGGGGTTATTGCCCGCTGGATTCGCATCGGCGCAGCAGAAATTGGTGATGAAGGCGTCCGACGTCCATCCGGAAGGGTACCCGACCGTCGCGGCGGTGGAGAGCATGGGGAAAAAGCTCGAGAAGGCGACCAACGGCCGGCTCAGCATCCAGATGTATGCCGCGATGCAGCTCGGCGGGGAAAAGGAAGCGATCGAGCAGGCGCAGGTGGGCGCCATCCAGTTTGCCCGCGTCAGCGTCGGCGCGCTGGGTCCGGTCATCGACGAGCTCAACGTGTTCAATATGCCCTATCTGTTCCGCAGCACCGCGCATATGCAGAAGGTGATCGATGGCCCCATCGGCCAGGAATTGATGGACAAGGTCACCAACAATCCGAAGGCCGGCCTGGTCGCGCTGTGCTGGATGGACGCGGGTGCCCGCAGCCTCTACGACACCAAAAAGCCGATCCGCAACATCGACGACTTGAAGGGCATGAAATTCCGCGTGATGGGCAATCCGATGTTCGTCGACATGATGAACTCACTGGGCGGCAACGGCGTGGCGATGGGCTACGACCAGGTGTTCAACGCGCTGCAGACCGGCGTGGTCGATGGCGCGGAAAACAATCCGCCCAGCTTCGTGTTCGACAATCACTATCAGGTGGCCAAGTATTACACCCTCGATGAGCACCTGATCGTGCCGGAGATGCTCGTCTTCTCGAAAAAGACCTGGGACACGCTGTCGAAGGAAGACCAGGCGCTGCTGGTGAAGTTCGGGCGTGAGGCGCAGCTCGAGGAACGCGTGCTGTGGGAAAAATACGAAAAGGATGCGATGGACAAGGCCAGGGCGGCAGGCATCCAGATCACCGAAATCGCCGACAAGAAGCCGTTCCAGGCAGCGGTCAAGCCAGTGTGGGACAAGTACGGCCCCAAATACGCCGATATGATCAAGCGCATCCAGGCCGTGCAGTAGCGCAAATTAAACCCCGGGGCTCTACCGGGGGGGCTCGGCCGGTCTTGAGTTGGTAGCGCCGGGGCAAGCAGATCCTTGTCCCGGCGCTTGCGCGAGGCGCGCACCGGTTGGAGCACGCGCACGAGATCCGCAGCGTTGTGAGGGGGAATTTCATGGCAATTCTCTACCGCAGGGCGATGGACGCCCTGTATCTGTTGTGCGTGATCATCGCCGGCACATCGCTGGTACTGATCTCGGCCGTCATTCCGTGGGCGGTCTATACGCGTTACGTCATCAACCGGGCGGCATCCTGGCCGGAGCCGACCGCCGTGCTGCTGACGATCGTTCTCACTTTCTTCGGTGCCGCGGCGTGCTATCGGTTCGGTCTGCACATGAACGTCACCTTGGCAGTGAACTTGCTGCCCAAGCTATGGCGGCGCGTCGCGGATATCGCGGTCGAAGGCCTCATGGGCGTCATGGCCCTGTTCATGACGTTCAAGGGTATCGGTCTGGTGGAAGCCACGTGGTCGAACAGCATCGCGGATTTCCCATCGCTCTCCGTCGGCGTCACCTACCTTCCGATTCCGATCGGTGGCGCAATCCTTCTCCTGTTCGTCATCGAGCAGCTGACGATCGGTCGCCCGGTGGACACGGTGGGCGATGCCCACTCGGTCGCCGCGTTCGACTGATTCGAGGAGCCGACCGATGGACATCCTGGTATTGCTCGGATGCCTTTTCATCCTGTTCGCGCTGGGCGTGCCGATCGCCTACTCGCTCGGGCTGGCGGCGATCGCCGGCGCGCTCTGGATCGGCGTCCCGCTCGAGGCGGTCATGCTCAAGATCTCGGACGGCGTCAGCAAGGTGGCGATGCTGACGATTCCGTTCTTCGTCCTCGCCGGCGCGATCATGGCCGAAGGCGGGATGGCGCAGCGTCTGGTCGCGTTCGCCAACGTCCTGGTCGGCGTACTGCGCGTTCGGGGCGGACTGTCGGCGGTCAACATCGTCGCCACGACGTTTCTGAGCGGGATATCGGGCTCGTCGGTCGCCGACACCTCCGCGATCGGGTCGGTGATGATCCCGCAGATGGCGAAGGTCGGCTACCCGCGTGCCTTCGCGACCAACGTCACGATCAGCGCATCGGTGCAGGCGATACTGGTGCCGCCCAGCCACAACGCCGTGATCTATTCGCTGGCGACCGGCGGTTTGATTTCGATCACGAGTCTTTTCATGGCCGGCATCGTTCCGGGACTGCTGCTGGGTGCGGCACTGATTGCGCTCTGCCTGTACATCGGCGCCCGCGATAACCACCCCCGCGGCGAGTCGGTGCCGATACGGCAGGCGCTCAGGATCAGTGTCGATGCGCTGTGGGGATTGATCACGATCGCGATCATCATCGGCGGCATCCTGGGCGGCATATTCACCGCGATCGAAGCCGGAGCGATCGCCTGCCTGTGGGCATTCTTCGTCACCATGTTCATCTACCGCGATTACCGGTGGCGGGATCTGCCGACGCTGGTGCACCGGACGCTGAAGACGGTCGCGATGGTGATGACGCTGATCGCCTGCGCGTCGGCATTCGGCTACGTGATGGCGCTGATGCAGCTTCCGGCGAAGATCACCGCGTTCTTTCTGACGCTGTCGCATAACCGCGAAGTGATCCTGCTCCTGATCAACGGCATGCTGCTCGTCCTGGGCTGCCTGATGGATCTCGCGCCATTGGTGCTGATCTGCACGCCGATCCTGCTGCCGGTGGTCACCACCTTCGGCGTCGATCCGGTCCACTTCGGTATGATCATGCTGCTCAACCTCGGCATCGGCTTGTTGACTCCGCCTGTGGGGGCTACCTTGTTCGTCGGCTGCGCGGTGGGCAAAGTCACCATGGAAGAGGTCATGCGCAACATCTGGCCATTCTATGGAGTCATGTTCGCGGTGCTGATGCTGGTGACCTACATTCCCGCGATATCGCTCTGGCTCCCCAGGATGCTCGGACTGTAGGACGCCGCGACTCGCGCCGGGGGTTGCCGCCTCTGAACGAGTCCGGGCCGGGGTGGTCTGAACGAAGGCGTCCGCGGCATCTGCGACAGGAAGAAAACGGGAGTCCCAACCATGACGATCGAGGCTATCAACCCCGCGACCGGCGAAGTGTTCGAATCGTACGAGGAGGCCGCGCCCGACAAGGTGAGCAAGATCATTGATGCGGCGAACGTGGCGTTTCTCGACTGGCGTCGGAGGCCGATCGCCGAACGTGCCGTGCCGATGCGCAAGGCGGCTCAACTTCTTCGCGCCGAAGCGCACGATCACGCGCGCCTGATGGCCCGGGAAATGGGCAAGCCGGTGCGCGACGGTATCGCCGAAGCGCAGAAGTGCGCCGCAGGATGCGATTTCTACGCTGACAACGCGGAACGCTTTCTTGGGCGGGAGACGATTGCGACCGAGGCGCGTTCGAGTTTTGTCGCCTTCAACCCGCTCGGCGTCATCCTCGCCGTCATGCCGTGGAACTTTCCTTTCTGGCAAGTCTTCCGGTTCGCTGCGCCCGGGCTGATGGCGGGCAACGCCGCCGTCCTCAAGCACGCCTCGAACGTCCCGGGCTGTGCCCTGGCGATCGAGGACATCTTTCGGCGGGCGGGATTTCCGGTCAATCTCTTCCGGACGCTGATGATCGGCAGCGGGCAGGTCGATGCCGTGATCGAACATCCGCTCGTACGCGCCGTGACGGTCACCGGGAGCGGTGCGGCGGGGCGCGCTGTCGGCCGGCAAGCAGGCGAAATGCTGAAGAAGACCGTCCTCGAGCTCGGTGGCAGCGACCCGTACCTCGTGCTGGAGGACGCCGATTTGGAGCTCGCGGCCAAGATCTGCACCAAGGGGCGACTGGTGAACTCCGGACAGAGTTGCATCGCCGCCAAGCGATTCATCGTCGTCGAGGCGGTTCGTGCGCAATTCGAACCGCTTTTCGTCGATCGAATGAGGGCCGCGAGAATGGGCGATCCATTCGACGACCGGACCGAGATCGGGCCTCAAGCGCGGCGGGACCTGCGCGATGGACTCCATGCCCAGGTCGAAGCCAGCATCGCGAAGGGCGCGAGGTGCCTGCTCGGAGGGACGATTCCCGAAGGCCGCGGCGCGTACTATCCGGCGACGGTGCTGACCGACGTGCGGCCCGGCATGCCTGCCTATGACGAGGAGCTGTTCGGTCCGGTCGCCGCGATCATTCCGGTCAAGACCGAGTCCCAGGCGATCGAAGTCGCCAACGATTCCGCGTTCGGCCTGGGCGGCGCGGTCATCACGCGAGACATTGCACGCGGCGAGCGCATCGCTGCCGAATTGATCGAAAGCGGCTGTGTTTTCGTCAACGATGCGGTACGTTCCGATCCTCGCCTGCCGTTCGGCGGCGTCAAGGAAAGCGGTTACGGCCGTGAGTTGTCGTCGTATGGAATTCGGGAGTTCGTCAATATCAAGACGGTTTACGTTGCCTGAGCCTCGTCAGGCGGAGGTGCGGCACGGGATGACGCGTAAGCAGCGGGATCAACGCATTTCGACAAACGCACGCCGGCCCCACCACCTCCGGTCGATGGTGTCCGCAAAAATATCGTAGTCGCTCACAATCGCGCGCAGCTGCGGCGCGCTGCTTTCCGCGGGCGCGTACGCCGCACTGGCCACGTACATCGCAAACAGTTTCATCTCGTGCCGGGTCCGGCTGTTCGTAACCAAGCGCGTGTAGAACTTTGGGTGGCGCAGGATCGGGCCGCCCGACGCCTCCGGCTGCTCGGTAGCCTCCGCGGTTGCCGTAGTGCGCGTTTCGTAGTCCTTGATGTACTGAAAGATGTCTCCGAGCGACCGGAGATAGGGTCCGGTCTGATGGTCGATCTCGAAGAAAAATTTTTTCGCGGCATTGCGAAGATAAACGCCTCGCGGCTGCTCCAGCAACTCGCCTCAGTCGAACGGCCGCAGATACTTCGCATCGAATCCCCGAATCAGGGCGGGAAAGGCGTCCGTGCCGGCGTACCTGCGTTGTGTCCTCCCTGAAGGAAGTGTGATCGCAAGCCGCCGCGCGCTGTCGTCGATGGTCTCCAACAGGCGAAAGAAACCGGTCTCGAAGCCGTTTCTTTCGGTGAGCAGCCGCTGCTTGAGCTCCGAGCGGGCCGCTCCTTCCAATTGAGCTCGGCTAACCGCCAGGACATCGCGGTGCAAGCGCGCCGCGTACAGCACCGCGAACAGCGTGAGGATCCCGAGGACTGGACCGAGCAGGCTGCCAAAATAGGTGCCGAACTGCGCCCATACGTCTTTTCGTTGCGCCGATGGCGCATCATTGAATTGCCATAGTTGCGGCACAAATACGGCGGCCATTGCCACGATCGCGATGACGGCCAGCACGATCAGCACATTGCGTGCGGCAACCAACGCTGCGCGATGGGTATCGGGCGGATCGATCGGTGACCTGCCGAAGGGTTTCACGGTGGCGCCGACAGGCGCCGATCAGCTCACTCGAGCCGATCGGCCACCTTGTCGACACCGGCTTGGGAGCACTCGCTGTCGACCGAGCCTTGCGCCTGAGCCGATGAGCATAGCGTCATGGCGAGCGAAATTCCGCCGAAAATTTTCAGTGGCGATGACATGAAATGTCGTCGTGTCCTCGATGGTGGCGGCTGGGGGGCCGTGCTGTGCAGCTGAATGCCTCCGCCATTCGTGGCGGCCTACATCGGCGAACCGGCTTGTTACGTACAGCTCAGGTCGGGCGAGGAGTGCCCGAACCAGCAAGATCGAGCGCTCGTGTTTCCTATTGCGCCCGCCTCCCTTAAGCCGGTAGTCCAAGGCACATTCTGTGCCTTGGATTGAACACATTGATTTGGTTCGGTTTGATTCGCGTAGCGATTGAGGCTTGTAAATTTCCTCGACGACGGCGGGCCCCCGCCAACCCTATGGAGGCCCTGCGACTTCGTACTCGCGGTGCGCTTCGAGGGTTAGTGTTCGAGGGTTGGTGGCGAACGGCGCACCAGGCGCCGATCCACGCATCCGGCCCCGGTATCGCACGGATACCATGCAGCATGCAGGTTCTGGAGGCGGAGGTCGGAATCGAACCGGCGTAGACGGCTTTGCAG
>DASXPJ010000002.1:0-3851 GCA_036493675.1 Casimicrobiaceae bacterium | reverse complement strand
TTGCTTTCCGGGCCTTTTGGCCCCAAATAGGGACCGGGAGATTGGCGGTGGACGAGCCACTCGCCAACCGGGTCAGGTCCGGAAGGAAGCAGCCCTAACGAGGTCCGGATCGGGTCGCTCGTCAGTCTCCTACCTGTTTTTTTCGAGCGAATCGCGCGGCAGGCCGACATCAGCGCCGTCGCTTTCCTTTCCGCAAAAGCCGGCCTTGAGAGAAAGAGAATTGCGGATCGATCGATGACCGACGCTGGCGCCCCTCCTTCACAGCCCGATGGCGACCAGGGCGGCTTCGACCTCGGCTCGGCGCCAGAGGCAAAAGCCTATCGCGTGCTCGCGCGCAAATATCGTCCCGCCAGCTTCGAGGACCTGATCGGCCAGGACGCCGTGGTGCGCACGGTGTCGAACGCGTTCGAGACGGGGCGCATTCCGCAAGCCTGGATCCTGACCGGCGTGCGCGGGGTGGGCAAGACCACGACCGCCCGCATCCTCGCGCGTGCGCTGAATTACGAACTGCCGGACGGATCGGTGAAGGGGCCGACCATCCACATGCCGACCCTCGGTGTCCACTGCAGGGCGATCATGGAAAGCAGGCACATGGACGTGCTGGAGATGGATGCGGCATCGCACACCGGCGTCGACGACGTGCGCGCGATCAACGACAGCGTGCGCTATGCGCCGGCGAGCGCGCGCTACAAGGTCTACATCATCGACGAAGTCCACATGCTGTCGACGGCGGCGTTCAACGCGTTCCTGAAAACGCTGGAAGAGCCGCCGGAGCATGCCAAATTCGTGTTCGCCACCACAGAAATCCGCAAGGTGCCGGTCACGGTGCTGTCGCGCTGCCAGCGTTTCGATCTGCGCCGGGTCGAGGCCGATGTCTTGATGCGCCATCTCTCCGGCATCGCCGCGAAAGAGAAGGTCGAGATCGAGCCGGAAGCGCTCGGCATCATCGCGCGCGCCGCCGAAGGCTCGGTGCGCGATTCGCTGTCGCTGCTCGACCAGGCGATCGCGCATGCCGCCGGCAGCGTGCGCGCCGAGCAGGTGCGGCAGATGCTGGGACTCGCCGACCGCACGCGGGTGATCGAGCTGTTCGATGCGCTGACGCGCGGCGATATCGAAAGCGCGTTCCGCGAATTCCGCGATCAATACGACACCGGCGCCGATCCGATCGTCGTGCTCTCCGACCTTTCTGAGTTCGTCAATTTCGTCACGCGGGTGAAGGTCGTGCCGGCCACCGCCGACAATGTCGCGCTCGGCGAGACCGAACGGACGCGTGCGAAGGACTTCGCCTTGAAGCTCTCGATGCGGGTGCTGTCGCGGATGTGGCAGATGCTGCTGAAGGGCATCACCGAGGCCCAGGGTGCGACGCGTCCGGCGGCGGCCGCCGAAATGGTGCTGGTGCGCATCGCCTATGTCGCGGACATGCCGACGCCTGACGAGGCCATCCGCATGATCGAGCAGAACGGCGGCGCCTCGCCGGTGATTGCGTCGAGCCCCGCGCCGCGCAGTGCGGCCGCTTCGCCGGTATCATCGATGACGACGTCACCTGCTCGCGCGGCTGCCGCGCCGCGCACCGAGGCGTCCGCACGGCCGCAGACGATTGCGTCGGCGGTGGAAGCGCCGTCGGCGCCGGCGCTGCGGATCAACACCTTTCCCGAACTGGTCGCGCTCGCCGCCTCCCAGCGCGATCTCCTAATCAAGGGCGCGCTGGAAACCGATGTGCGCCTGGTGCGGATCGAGGATGGGCGGCTGGAGGTCGCGCTGGAACGCAGCGCTGCGCGTGCGCTCGTCAACGAGCTCTCGCGCAAGCTCGAGCTTTGGACCGGCCGGCGCTGGACCGTGATCGTCTCCAATGAGGCGGGCCAGCCGACCTTGCGCGAGCAAAGCCTGGTCGAAAAAGGCCAGCGCGAGCGCGCCGCCGAGGCCGATCCCCGGGTGAAGGAAGTGCTCGCCCGCTTTCCCGGCGCGAAGGTGATCGAGGTGCGCAAGCTTGCCGCCGAGCCGCCGGAATCCGATGCTAGCGGCGGGGCAGGCGATGACGGCTTCAGCGAAGAGCCGGCGGACGATTCCGACAACGACCTCTAAAGGACACTAACGATGCCCGATTTTCTCGGCATGATGAAGCAGGCGGCGCAGCTGCAGTCGAAGATGCAGGCGATGCAGGACGAACTCGGCCAGATCGAGGTCGAAGGCACCTCCGGCGGCGGTCTCGTCAACGTGCGCATTTCAGGCAAGATGGAAGTGAAAGGGGTCAGGATCGATCCTTCGCTGATGAAGGCCGAGGAGCGCGAAGTGCTCGAGGACCTGCTGGTCACCGCTTTCAACGACGCGCGGCGCAAGGCGGAGACCGCGATGCAGGAGAAGATGCAGTCGCTGACCGGCGGGCTCGGCCTGCCGCCGGGATTGCTCGGTACCTGATCGATGGCTGCTGCGGTTGCCGGCCCCGAAATCGAACGCCTGATCCAGCTGCTGGCGCGGTTGCCGGGGCTTGGTCCGCGCTCGGCGCGGCGCGCCGCGCTGCACCTGATCAAGAAACGCGAAGCGCTGATGACGCCGCTGTCGTCGGCGCTGCAGGTCGCAATCGACAAGATCCAGGTCTGCAAGACCTGCGGCAATATCGACACGCAAAATCCCTGCACGGTCTGCACCGATTCGCGCCGCGACCCCTCGATCATCGTCGTCGTTGCCGACGTCGCCGATCTCTGGGCGCTGGAACGGGCGAACGCGATCAACGGCCGCTATCACGTGCTTGGCGGAACATTGTCGCCGCTCGACGGCGTCGGCCCGCAGGACCTCACCATCGATTCGCTGGTGGCGCGCGCGCATGAGGCGCAGGTGAACGAGATCATCCTGGCGCTGAACGCGACCGTGGATGGGCAAACCACCGCGCATTACATCACGGATTTGCTGCAAGACGCCAATGTCAAGGTGACGCGGCTCGCGCACGGAGTTCCCGTCGGCGGCGAGCTTGATTATCTGGACGAAGGTACGCTATCTGCAGCCATGCGCCAGCGCACGCTGTTCTAGCCAAAACAATAAACGGAACACTTGATGACGAAACACCGATTCGCCAAACGCTTGGCTTGTGCGTCCGTGATTGTGGCGGGCTTTGCCGCCTCGTCTGTGTTCGCGCAGCAGACCGATCCGCAGCAGCAACCCGCGCCGAAGGCGGCCAAACCGATAAATGCCGGCGATGTGCTGTCGGGAGAACTTACGGCGATGCGGGTGCGCGGCGGAGCCAAGGGCAAGCGCGTTGCGACCTATCAGATCACCAGCGAGCCGCGGCTGCTGCCGCCGCCAAACGGGCTCTGCAATCTCGAGACCGGGCCGGAAACGTTCCAGCTCATCACCACCAGCGAAACCCAGGCCGCCGAGCTCAAGCGCCTCGTCGGTAAGGAAATCTCGGTCAAGGTCGACGAGGTTTCCTGCGCGCAGGACGCGGGCCAGATGGCCGAAGCGGTCGTCACAAAATGGAGCGTGGTGAAGCGCTAGACTTTTACAGGTCCCAGCGCGTCGAAATGCCCGCGCCTTTGCAGCCACGTGAGCAGGATGAGGCTCGGGATTGCGACCAGCACGCAGATCGCGAAGAATACCGGCCAGCCGACCGCTTTGGCGATATAGCCGGCGCCCGACGACAGATAGGTGCGACCGACGGCGGCGAGCGCCGTGAGCAGCGCATATTGGGTCGCGGTGTGCAGCGGGTTCTGGCATAGCGCGGAGAGATAGGCGACGAAGATCACCGTGCCGATCGCGCTGGTGAAGTTTTCCGCGCAGATCGCGAGCGCCAACGCCCACTGATCGATGCCGACATGAGCCAGCCACGAGAAGGAAAGGTTGGCGAGCGCCTGCAAGGT
>DASXPJ010000001.1:0-2557 GCA_036493675.1 Casimicrobiaceae bacterium | reverse complement strand
GCCTGTGCTGCGGCGGATGGCGGGATTGCCCGCGCGGGCAGATGCAAAAGTGTCTGCGACAATCCCGGTGCGTGTCGCCTCCGAGCTCGGCCGCACCGAGTTCGTCATGGTGTCGCTGGTCGAAGGCGCCGACGGGCTGATTGCCTATCCCACTGGCAAGGGCTCGGGAGCGATCACGTCGTTCTCGCAATCCGACGGGTTCCTGAAGATCGAGGCGCTCGCCGACCAGATGCCCGCCGGCACGCAAGCCGAGGTTACGCTGTTCACGCCGCATGTCCGCGTGCCCGATCTCGTGATCGTCGGCAGCCACTGCATCGGGCTCGATCTGGTGACGGCGCAGCTCGCGCGCGACGGATTGTTCGTGCGCTCGATCGCGGTCGGCAGCCTCGGCGGCCTCGCTGCCGCCAGGCGCGGCGAGTGCGATCTCGCGCCAATCCACCTGTTCGACGATAACAGCGAGACCTACAACGCGCCGTTCCTTTCCGATCGCCTCGAGCTGGTGCCGGGCTGGCGCCGCATGCAGGGCATCGTCTATCGCAAAGGCGACGATCGCTTCGAAGGGCGAAGCATCGAGCAAGCGGTACAGGCCGCGCTCGCCGATCCCGCCTGTATCATGGTCAACCGCAATCAGGGCGCGGGCACGCGCATTCTCATCGATCGCCTGCTCGGCGACAACAGGCCGGACGGCTACTGGAATCAGCCACGCTCGCACAATGCGGTCGCCGCCGCCGTCGCCCAGCATCGCGCCGACTGGGGTATGACGATTGCGCCTGTTGCGCATGCTTCCGGACTGGGCTTCATTGCGTTCGCCGAAGAGCACTATGATTTCGCGATGGTACAGGCGCGCGGGTATCGGCCCGCAGTGCGGGCGTTTCTCGATGTTCTCCGATCGGACGAAGCAAGAGCTGCGCTGACGCGCGCAGGATTCAGGCCGGCATAGAAGAAAGCCGGGGCGGGGACGATGGCAGAACCACTCAACATCGCGGTCATCGGCGCCGGCATGGGCGGGCTTGCGACCGCTGCCGCGTTGCGCCGGGTCGGCGTTGGCGTCACCGTCTATGAGCAGGCCCAGCAGTTCACGCGACTCGGCGCCGGCATCCAGATCGGCTGCAACGCGATGAAGGTGCTGCGCAAGCTCGGGCTGGAGCAGCGGATGCGCAGCGGGTCGTTCTATCCGCGCTCCTGGAACAATCGCGACTGGAAGAGCGGCGACGTCAAGTTCGACATGATCTTCGGCGAGAGCGCGGAAGCGAAATTCGGCGCGCCCTATCTGCTGGCGCATCGCGGCGATTTGCACGCGGCGCTCGCCAGCGCCGTGCCCGACGAGTGCGTCCGGCTGAGCCACAAGCTCACCGGACTGGATGAAACAGCCGACGGTGTTCGCCTGAGATTTGCCAATGGCGCGACCGCCGTCGCCGATGCCGTGGTCGGCGCCGACGGCGTGCATTCGATCGTGCGCGATATCCTGTTCGGGCAATCGCCGGTCAATTTCACCGGGCGCATCGCCTACCGCACCACCTATCCGGCGTCGCTGCTCAATGGCGAGCGGATCGACGATTGCACCAAATGGTGGGGCGAGGATCGCCACATCGTCATCTATTACGTCAAGCCTGACCGCAGCGAGGTCTATCTCGTCACCAGCCAGCCAGAGCCGGAATTCCGGATCGAGTCGTGGTCGGCGAAGGGCGACGTGCGCGACCTGCGCAAGGCCTATCAAGGCTTCCATCCGCAGGTCGAGAAGGTGCTTGCCGCCTGTCCCGACGTGCACAAATGGGCGATCGTCGATCGCAATTCGCTGGAACGCTGGACGGACGGCAAGGTGACGCTGCTCGGCGACGCCTGCCATCCGATGACGCCCTATATGGCGCAGGGCGCGGCGATGGCGATCGAGGACGCGGCCGTGCTGTCGCGCTGTCTTGAGGGCGTCGGGCGCGATGAGATCGCCGATGCGTTCCGCCGCTTCGAGGTGACGAGGCGCGAGCGCACCTCACGCGTGCAGGACACCTCACGCAAGAACACCTGGCTCAGGGAGAAGACCGATACCGACTGGGTCTATGGCTATGACGCGTGGACCGCGCCGCTCGCGGCTTGATGTTGGCGCATGATCTTGTCGGAAAACCGCTGCACACTTTTCCGGATCATGCGCTAAATAAAGTTCATGCCGCCGTTGAGCATGATGGTCTGGCCGGTCATGTAGTCGTTGCCAAGCACCATCAGCACCGCCTGCGCCACCTCTTCGGAATGGCCGAGCCGGCCCAGCGGGATGCGCGCGGCGAGATCGCTTCTGCCGCGCATCATGTCGGTGTCGATCAGGGACGGTGCGACCGCATTCACGGTGATGCCGTCCTTGACCAGCCGCGCCGCGTAGCCGCGGGTCAGGCCTTCCATCCCGGCCTTGGAGGCATTGTAGTGCGGTCCGATCGCCCCGGCGCCCCGCGCCGCGCCGGAGGAGATGTTGACGATGCGGCCCCACTTCTTCGCGCGCATGGAGGGCACCACCGCCTGCGTGCACAGAAAGGCCGACTTGAGATTGACCGACATGGTCCGGTCGAAATCG